>BQJJ01000008.1 GCA_021604645.1 Methyloligella sp. | reverse complement strand
TTTTAGCTGGGTCTATGTTTAAAGCGTGTCATTTTCCTAAAACCGGAATCCACTTTTAGGTGACACGCTATGTTTTTTCTAAATCGCCAGATCAGATTTACGCTTCTATGCATAAATTGGTCTGGCGTTTTTTTTGGGGGGATTGATTTGTTTATTGGTTTTTGACTGTTATCAAGCCTGCAACGATTACGAGTGATAGACCGATTGCGTACGAGATGTAAAAGGGCTCTTTGAAAAACAAAACTATCCATATAGATGATAGAACGGGTGCGAGAAAAACAAGAGTGGCGGCGGTAGACGCTTTAATTTTTTCAAGAGCTTTCAACCAAAAAATATATGAAATGCCATTAATGAATGCACCATTGATAATGACAGGAATTAATTCATCTTGAGTAGGCCATGCGAATTTTGAAAAAATGAAAAGCGAAATTGTTGAGGTTATTAATCCTCCAAGGAATAACAGAGTGGTTATTGTGTAAGGCTCGCCTTTAAATTTTTTACTAAGAACTGAAAAAAGAGCAAAAGAAAAAGCACCAAGTAGAACGATAAGTGCAACAGTTAGGTTCGAGAATTTTAGCTCGGAGATATTTCCTTTGGTGAGGACCAAAAGTATGCCGCAGAAACCAGCTATGACAGCTCCATAGGAAAGCAATGATAAGCGCTCTTTCAATAGTATAGCTGATAGAACTATCATTATGAGTGGCCAACAATATTGGATGACGAGAACTTCGAGGCCATTGCCGTTGGCATATCCGAAATAGAGACATAGATAATAAAAAGTGCAGCCTAAAAAACCTAAAAACAAAACGTATAAAAATTGTTTTGGGAGCAATGATTGCGGAGGGTTTGAGTTTTTTTGAAAGAACCAAAAAAGGCCAACGACCAGGAGTGATAGACTGTTTGACCAAAATAGAAATTGGAAGTTATCCAGATTTGCTTGACCAAATCGAGACACAACCGGGATAAAACTCCAAAGAAGAATGCAAGTGATGGCGTATAAAAGACCATAGTTTCTTTTTGTCTGCAAAATTGTTCTCTATTTTTGATGTAGAAAGGGTTGTCTTCTTTCTTGTTTTAAAAAGTAAAAATAGACGAAAAAAAGAAAATTAAAAACCCTGTTTCAACTTAGATGGTTTTTCAAAGGAAACAGGGCGAGGTGTCAGGCTTAGTTTGGATAAAATTAAGCGGTTTTGCGAAGCTTTTCTAAAGTTGGGTATTTTGTGTAACCTTCTGCATCATTGCTATAATACAAGCTGTCATCAGCTGGCTCATTTAGGTGAGCATTTTTCATAAACCGTTCGACAAGATCAGGATTGGCAATAAAGGAGCTACCAAAAGCAATTGCGTCTGCTTCATTTGACTGAATAGACAGAATTGCTGTTTCTTTTGTATACCCACCATTGGCGATGATGATCCCTTGATAAAGCTCTCTTAGTTTTGGTGTGATGTAATCAATTGTTTCAATGAAATGGTCGCTGTTTGGTTTTGGCTCCAGAATGTGTAAGTAGGCCAGGTCATAGTCATTGAGCTGTTTTACAAGATAGCTAAATGTTTTTAAATAATCAGAATCTTTTATACCCCAGACCGTATTGGTTGGTGATATGCGAATGCCGACTTTACCAGAGCCGATTTCTTTACTGATTTTTTCAACAACTTCCAGGCAGAAACGAACTCGATTTTCGATTGTACCGCCATATTGATCTTTTCGTTTGTTTGTTTTGTCACGAATAAACTGATCAATTAGAAATCCGTTTGCGGCATGAATTTCAACACCATCAAAACCAGCTGCAATAGATTTTTTTGCTGCGTTTACAAATTCATCTTGTGCTTGACTTATATCAGTGATGGTCATGGCTTTAGGTTCAACCAATTTTTGTTTGCGATCATTTGGTGTTCTTAGTTCACCTTCAAGTTGCACATTGGAGGCGGAAAGAGGTTGCTTCCCTTCAATAAAATCTGGGGTTACAATTGCTCCCATGTGCCAAAGTTGTATAAAAATATGACCGTTTTTTTCATGGACTGCGTCTGTTACCGGGGTCCATGCCTCTTGCTGGGCTTCATTCCAAATGCCTGATGTGTTTAACCAGCCCAATCCCATTGGAGAGATAGCAGTTGCTTCAGCTATAATTAAACCAGCGCTTGCACGCTCGCTATAATATTCAGCTTTTAAGCCAGCTTTTGGAACACCACCAGCCAATGACCGTGCTCGTGTTAATGGCGCCATAAAAACCCTATTAGGCAATTGATAATCGCCTAATTGAATTGGAGAGAATAGATCTGTCATGGGATACCTTTAAGCTTCTGGAACTTCGTATTTTGTGAAGATAATATCTGCCGCTTCATTTCGAAGAGGGATGATATTTTGATAAGCTGCTGAGTTGTACCACTCGTCGAGTTTTTCCATATTTGGAAACTTTATAATGGCAGCCGCATTGTGGTTTTGATTACCGGTAAATGTACCGGCAAATTTTCCCTTGATGAATAGTTCACCACCAAAAGGAGCGAAAGTTGGGCCTGACTGTTCTGCATATTTCTGGAATTTTTCACCGTCTTTAACGGTGACTTGGGCAATGACAAAAGCTGACATGTATATTTATCCTTCGTTTTTCAAATGAGGTCTCTAAAGAGCTTTGAGTTGATTGATGATTTCTTCTGGGTTTGCGCGTTTGCGATAATTATTTGGCACAAAAGCCCATTTAATCAGGCCGTCAGTTCCGATGATATATGTGGCTGGATCTGAGAAGGTGTAGTTTGCGTTGCCATTTGCTTTTTCAATATCAAAATTCATTAATTCAAAAAGTTTGATATGTGCTTCTGGTAATTTAAATTCCAAACCGAATTGTTTGCCAAGTTTGTTATCTGGGTCATGTAATACATCAAAATCAGGATCTTCTACAATTGAAGCTTTTAATTCGTCTGGTACACCTGACTCTTTGAAAGTTGGGATGCCGTCTGCTGTTTCTTGAGTGACGGCGACCAGAGTGCCACCAGCCTGATTGATTTCATTTAAGTGTGCGTTGTAGGCAGCAAGTTGTAGGTTGCAATAGGGGCACCAGGCACCACGGTAAAAGGTGATGACCAATGGGCCCTTTGACAGGTATGAGGAGAGGGAGTGCGATTGGCCTTTTCTGTCATCTAAGGTGAAGTCTGGGGCTTTGTCATTTTTTTTAAGGGCGACTTCTAGAATTTCTAGCGCACTTATTTCTCCGGCTCCCTGTTCGATAAGGGCTGAGAGTTCTGGGGGGAAATTTTCTCTAAAATTGCTAATCGTATTTTGAATATCTTGATTAAGTGACATGATTTTTGTCCTTTGACTAAATTTATTCACATCTGTATAAAATTAAATATACAGTGCTGTATAAAATTAGTGCTGTCAATTATATTATACAGGTTTGTATAAAAAAATTGTTATGGTAAGTTGCTTATTCAGAAATGGACTATTGAGGAATTATGAATGACATCTTTAGAGGATGATAAACGAAGTGCTGGTCGACCACGTAGTTTTGATCGTGATCAACTTATTGAAAAAGTTATGCATTTATTTTGGGATCGGGGCTATCGGGACTTATCGTTCAATGAGATTGCAACAGCGACTGGCCTGACACGAGCTAGCCTTTATAATAGTTTTAAAAGTAAGGAAGCTTTGTTTTTTGAAGCGCTTCAGAATTATTCTAGTTCAACACCAGATGTATTATTTACCAAAGTGAAAGATGGTGAACCGGTTGGGCCTGTTTTTTATCAGGTGTTTGCTCATGCTGCGAAATTGCGGGCAAGTGAAGAGAAAAAACGGGGATGTTTTACAGTCAATTGTTTTGCTGAGCTGGCTGGTGATGACACAGTTGTGGGGCAAGAGCTGGCGAATTTGATGGAAGAGAAACGAGCTGTAATTGTCCGGCTTATTAATCAAGCTGTACGGCAAAAAGAATTGCCTAAGGATACTGATGCTGAAACCACTGCGAATTTGGTTATGGCGTTTCTTAGTGGCTTCTCTCTTTTTTCTAAAGGCGGGGCGAGTGAAAAAACTCTGTTTTCTATGTGCACATCATTTTTGCAACAAATCGGCTTTCAAACACCATAGTTTTAACCTATGGCATTTAAAACTTTATCCTGATTATTCTGCCGCTTCGGAAATTGATTGATTAGATTGACCTTCTTTTTTACCAACTAATTTTATTTCAAACTCCCGCAATAAAACATAAAATACAGGTGTGAAGATTAGACCGAAGAAGGTTACGCCAAGCATACCGGAGAATACGGCCACTCCGATTGCTTGGCGCATTTCTGAACCGGCGCCCTCACTTAGTACAAGAGGGAGCACTCCCATGATGAATGCAAAAGAAGTCATGAGAATGGGACGTAACCGCAAGCGGCTTGCTTCCACTGCAGCTTTTAGGGGAGTTAGCCCCTCATTCTCTAATTCATTTGCAAATTCAACGATGAGAATTGCATTTTTGCACGCAAGAGCGGCCAGTACAAAAAGACTAATTTGTGTGAAGATATTATTGTCTCCGCCACTGATATAAACGCCCAAGATAGCTGAGAGAATGCTCATGGGGACAATGAGGATCACAGCTAGTGGCTGTGTTAAACTCTCATATTGGGCGGCTAAAATGAGGAACACTAAAAAGATACATAATGGGAAAATAAAGATGGCCGTGTTGCCTGCCAAAATTTGCTGGTACGTCAGCTCTGTCCATTCAAAGCTGAGACCTTGGGGCAAGGTTTCATTTAAGATTTTTGTGATGGCTTCTTGGGCCTGACCGGATGAATAGCCAGGGCCAGGGTTGCCGTTTAAGTCAGCGGCACGAAACGCATTATATCTTGAGGCTGTATCAGGGCCAAAAGTTTCACTGACTTTCATCACTGAACCTAGAGGGATCATTTTTCCTTCAGCATTTTTGGTTTTTAAACTCAAAATATCTTTTGCTGTTGCTCTGTAGGGTTTATCAGCTTGCGCAATGACCTGATAGGTGCGGCCAAACTGATTAAAATCATTAACATAGATAGAGCCGAGATAGATTTGCATCGTTCTGAAAATTTCATTGATTGGGATGCCAAGCTGCTGGGCCTTGGTGCGATCTAAATCAGCAAATAATTGAGGAACGTTGACATTGTAGTTTGAGTAAACGCGCGATAGTGCTGGGTTTTGCCACGCTTTGCCCATGACTTCTTTCACGGCATTATCTAGCGCTTGATAACCGAGATTGCCTCTATCCTGAATTTGAAGTTTAAAGCCACCTGTTGTGCCGAGCCCTCTCACTGGAGGGGGCGGGAAAATAGCAATAAACGCTTTATCGATATTGTTAAACTGTCCTTGTAGCCTTTGTGCGATGGCACCGGCACTTAAGCTTTTGTCTCTCCTATCTTCAAAGTCATCAAGCGGGATGAACATGATGCCAGCGCTTGAGGAATTAACAAAACCGTTCACAGAAAGACCGGGGAATTGGACTGCATTTGCGACGCCTTTTTCTTTCATGGCGATTTCAGCCATCTTTTTCATGACGTTTTGAGTGCGGTCTAGTGTGGCGCCAGCTGGGAGCTGTGCGAATGAAATGAGATATTTTTTATCTTGTGCTGGGACAAAGCCTGGTGGGACCAGACTGAAACTGAAATAAGTAGCGCCGACTAAAATGGCGAAAAGGGTCATCATAATACCTTTGCGCATGCCGAAGGCTCTTATACTTTTTGCGTATCCGCTTTGCCCTTTGTTAAATGACCAATTAAAAAGTCTAAAAAACCAACCAAAAGCTTTATCCATAAACCTTGTTAGCCAATCTTTTTTAGCATCATGGCTTTTTAGTAAAAGCGCTGACATTGCAGGGCTTAGTGTGAGTGAATTTAAAGTTGAGATGAATGTGGCTATCACAATGGTGAGAGCAAATTGCTTGTAGAACATGCCGGTTAGGCCGCTAATGAAAGCAAGAGGAATGAAGACACCGGCGACAACAAGAGATGTTGCTATGATGGGCCCGGTTACCTCTTTCATAGCTTGTATCGTGGCGTCTCTTGGGTTTTTGCCGTCTTCTATGTTTCGCTCAACATTTTCAACCACAACAATGGCGTCATCAACCACAATGCCGACAGCTAAAATGAGGCCAAAGAGAGAGAGCACATTTATTGAAAAGCCTAAGGGCAACATGATTGCAAAAGTGCCGACGATTGAAACGGGCACTGCCAATAATGGAATGATTGAAGCACGCCATGTTTGAAGGAAGACAATGACAACAATGACGACGAGGGCGATGGCTTCTAGTAAAGTTTTAATCACGCTGGTGATTGAGTTTCTCACAAAAACTGTTGGGTCGTAGACAATTGTATAATCGACGTCTTCGGGGAATCTCTTTTTCAGTTCGGCCATGGTTTTGCGCACATTATCAGAGATGTTTAGCGCATTCGCACCGGCTTGTGCAAAAATCGGGATGGCGACAGCTTCTTTATTATTTAACAATGAGCGCAGTGCATAGGTCTGGGCATCAAGCTCGACCCAAGCAACATCGCTTAATCTGGTGATGACACCATTTTCGTCTCGTTTGATGATGATTTTTTCAAACTCTTTTGGATCTTTTAAACGACCTTGGGCATTCACTGGCAATTGAATTTGTGTGTTCTGGCTATAAGGTGGGCCTCCGATGATGCCTGCTGCGACCTGAACATTTTGATTGCGTATAGCTGTGACAACTTCGTTAGCCGTCATGCCGCGTTCAGCGATACGATTTGGATTGAGCCATATACGCATTGCATAATCACCTGAGCCAAATAGGCGAACAGAGCCAACCCCTGCGATTTTTCCTAACTGATCTTTTATGTTCAAAGTTGCGTAATTTCGCAGATAGAGCATGTCATATCTGGCTTTAGGCGATGTGAGATGGACAACCATCGTTAGATCTGGAGAACTTTTGACAACAGTTACACCTAGTTGCCGCGTTACTTCAGGCAAACGTGGCAGAGCTTGGGAGACGCGGTTTTGAACAAGCTGTTGGGCCAGGTCAACGTCGGTACCGATAGCGAATGTTACAGTGATAGAAAGACGGCCATCTGTGGTTGCTAGTGAATTCATATATAGCAGATTTTCAACACCATTGATTTGTTCCTCAAGAGGGGTTGCGACTGTTTTCGCAATCACTGTTGGATTGGCACCAGGGAACTGAGCTGTGATCTGGACAGAGGGAGGTGCTACTTCTGGATATTCAGAAATAGGGAGTTGGAACATGGCGATCAGGCCAAGAAAAAAGATAATAAACGATATAACACCGGCAAAAATAGGCCGGTCGATAAAGTGACTGGAGAAATTCATACGTTTACTTTCTAAGCATTTTATTCATGCTGAACTAATGATAAAAATCAAGTTGAGCGAACATATTTAGAGCATCTGATTTTAACTTGTGTTTCAAATGCTTATTTCTATTTTTGTGCTGTTTTGAGAGATTTTTTCTTTGGTGCAACAGGCATGTTTGGCCGGATACGGGCTAAGCCTTCCACAATAACCACATCGTTTTCTTTTAGACCTGAGGTTATGAGGCGGCGCCCATCAATGTTTGCTCCTATTGTTACTTCTCTATATTCAGCTGTGTTTTTCTTGCTGACGACATAAACAAATTTTCTATCTTGGTCTGTACCAATGGCGCGTTCTGTTATGGCAATTTGTTTGATGTTTTGCGAATTAGAGACGCCCATTTTAACGGTAACTGACATGCCGGGTAGCAATAGTTTTTCTGTGTTTTCAAATAATGCGCGCCCTCTGATTGTACCAGTTGACTGATCAATTTGATTGTCAAAGCTATGTAGATTACCGGCTTGATGATTATTCCCTTCAGAGAGTTTAACCCTCACAGGGATTTTATTTAGAGCGCCTTCAGGGGTTGCTCTTGCCGTTTTGATATAGGTTTGTTCGTCCACTTCGAAATCAACATAAACTTTTTTGTTTGAAATGATTGATGTGAGAAGTGGTGCGTTTACTCCAGCTTGAACCAAGTTACCTTCGGTAATTTCAGCTCGGCTTACTTTGCCAGAAATTGGTGCTTTGACGAAGGCGTAATCAATGTTGATCTTCGCTGTATCGACACCAGCTTCTGCTCGTAACAAATTAGCTTTTGCTACTATGAAATTATTTTTACGAGTGTCTAAAATGCTTTCTGATACTGCTTTTTTGGCCACCAGTGATTTAGCGCGCTTAAATTCTTTTTCAGCTAAAGTAACTTGGGTTTTGGCTGTTGTTAAGGTGGCTTGGGCTTGTTTTAGATTGGCTTCGTAGGGGCGTGGGTCTATGACAATGAGTATGTCGCCTTTATTTACATTTTGCCCATCCTTAAAACGGATTTCTGTGATCCGGCCGCTTACTTGTGGGCGTAATTGAGCGCGATCAACAGCAACTACCCGTCCTGAATATTGGCTCCACACTTGAATGTTTTCAGGCTTCACAATAGTGACATCTACGGGCATGCCCTTGGGAGCAGCTTTGGCTGCAGGGGCTTTTTTTGCAGGTTTTTTAGTTTCCGTTACAGCTTTGGATTTTTTATCGGAAGTTTTTTCCTGTGCACCAATTGATGTGTTTGTGTAGAAGGAGACGAGCGCGAGGCTTACACATGCCATGGGTAGCAGTTGTCCGGCTGTTTTCTTCAAAATACTCACGATTTAATTCCTCTATTTTGACCGGTAAAGTAGTTTACTATATGGTCAACTTTTTTAAGTCTTCTGCCGATAAATTGACCCCTATTAAATTCATTAAAGAGGGCTTTAAGCTTGTTTTCATAAACTTTAGGTCATTCTTGATACGGGCCAGCATCATATTTCCAGTTATAAAAGCGTAGATTTCTTCAGCTTTTAATTCCACATTTGTTTTTTCATCAATTAAGCCCATAGCGATCATGTCTCGAAGGGCATTTTGATAGTACGTCATTTTTTGTTGTGTGATGGCGCTGATTTTAGCGCCGATAATCTCATCTTGAGCGGCGAGTTCGGAGCCAATTGTTATAAACGGACAGCCACAAACTTGACCGAATTCTATTCTCATATCTTCTTGTTTTTCATAAATAAAATCTATCAAAAGTGTGAATCTATCTATGGGGTGCCGGGAAGGCGAAAAGATATCATCAAGAAACGGAATTGTGTTTGTCATCCACCAATCAATTGACGCCATAGCAAGATCTGCCTTGCTTGGAAAATAATGATAAAAACTACCTTTTTTTACATTTGCTTTTTCGCAGATTCCATCAACGCTGACAGCGCCATAGGAATTGCGCCAGATGAGTTCATGAGCGGTTTCTAATAATCTTAGCTTGGTGTTTGTTGGTGGACGACCCATATATTCGTTTCCTTAGTTTCTGCAATCTATCTATATTTGACTGATTAGTCAAATACCGATTATTACTGAGATGATTTTTGTTTTTGGTACTTTGGTTGGTTTTCGTAGAAACGGCCTGACTTTATATTTAAAGTCAGGCCGTTAGATTTTTAAATTTTTTTAAAAGACCTTCAGGTTCCCACCTGCAAGCGGCCTAGCAACTGTAGTTTTTAGTTGTGCTTCAGTTGCCCACATACAATCGCGTTTTAGAATGGGAGAAGGATATCTAGTACCTGGTTGCCATATCGTGGGGCTTGGACATTGGTTATATGACCTCTACCACCATAAGAGACCCGTGCTTCCGCAATTTTTGATACGTCAATTGTGTTAATTGAGCTGACATCTTCAGGTCTGATGACACCGGCAACGATGATTTCTCTGATTTCATGATTAACTCTGACTTCCTGGCGTCCTTCGATGACAAGGTTACCGTTCGGTAGTTCTTGCATGACAACAGCTGCCATTTTGGTCGTTAGTGTTTCTTCACGGTCAACCGTTCCTGAACCTTTGTCAGAATGCGATGAGTTTACGTTTACCAGGTTTGTTGGATCAGCGGAGTTAGGAAGGATGCTTTGCAATACCGCTTTGTAACCCGCTAAGGCATCAATGCCTGCTGAAGTTGTTCCCGATCTATCTCTTGTACTTTCATTATCTATTTCAGCTTTGTCGGTTATTTCGATCATTACTGTGATGATATCTCCAACTTTTCTTGCTCGTTGGTCTTTAAAGAAAGAGCGGGAGCCATTTCTCCAGAGCGAGTTTGGGTTGTAACTCACAGCCTCTGGTTCTGGCATTGGCATGCTTACGGGCTTGTAGCCTGGTTTTGATTTTGGACTTTCAATTGCAGATAATTTGGGTGTTTCCCCAATTTCAGAAATTTTATCGAAATGGGAACAGCCAGCAGATGTTATCGCCATTAGTGCGAGCAATAGTGCTTTAACGCAAGTTTGTAACTTCACTTTATACTTAACTTTATACATTGAGCGGAACATGTGCTTCTCTCATCTATCTCATGAATTACTGGAGCATTCTTTTTTCCTAAAACCGGAATCCACTTTAAGGCGGAACGCTCACGTTATGTTTTCAGGGTTTCGTTAATTTAGTTGAGCCGTTTTTAATGGTTTGATTTCATAGTTATTGGTTTGAACCATGACGAGGCCAGGACCTTTTACTACTCCATGGATTACTCTTTTTGACTGGATGTTCATGACTGTAATTGTTTCATTTAGACTAGCGCTTGTTATGGCTTTGCCTTGAGTTTTTAAGCTCAATCCAGGTTTTTGCAGCACTAAGGTTACAAGTTGATCTTTCTTAATAATTTTTCTTATTTCGATATCAGATGAACGGATGATACTTCCTGCGCGCAGTCTCTTGCTTGCAATCATTCCTATCAATTGTTTTTTTGTTTGGATTGCGTTTCTTGGTACACGGCGTGGTGAAAATTCTGCGAGTTCGACATCAGATGCGTGAATGATTTCACCTTTTTTAATGCCACGTTTTATCACCGCATGAACTACAACTGTCTGCGTTTTGCCGTTTAACTTTTCCAAGAAATTTCTTTTATTGGCTTCCTTGGGTTGAATGATTGCTTGAAATGTTCCGCGGAATTTATTGTATGTGAAGTTTTTGAATTTCAACTCACCGGAAAAAGTAAGCGGAACCATAATCGCTTTTAATGGTGGATTGAAAGTCACCTTGGTTTTTGTTTCTTTAAAATGATTTAGATTTGTTGATTTTGTATATTCATTTTCTTTTTGAATTTTTTCTAAAATCATAGCTTTGATTGTCTCTGCTTTAATTTTACGAGCAGGGCGTGAAATTTTAATTTTTTTCAAATCTAGAGGGGTGTCGAATGTGAAGTCATAACGCTCCGCCGCTTCAATTAGACGTTCGATGCGTACAGTTCCTTGCCGGCCAAGAGCAGGGCTTTTGAAAATAGCTTCTGAGCGGTATCTACTCATATTTTCAAAAATATCACCCAGAGTGACGACATCTTTTTGGACTTCGATATTCGTTTTTAATTTTAGTATTTCGGCACTAAAGGCACTGTTTGGTATAGAAAAAATAATATATGACAGCACTGTTGTGAGAACCAAGGCCATTGATTTTGAAACCTTAATTGAATTGCAATTTTTGGAATTCTTTAAAATGGCAGCTTTCATTTTCTTATCCTTTCTAAGTGTTACGGGGCTATTATATTGTTAGTTTTAGCGAACGATGCTGGCGCTAGCTTGCATCATTTCATCTGATGCGCTGATAACTTTTGCGTTCATTTCGTAAGCTCTTTGAGCCGAGATGAGGTCTGATAATTCAGACACTGCATTTACATTGGAATTTTCCAGGAAGTTTTGTGAAATGGAACCAAAGCCAGCTGTGTCTGCTGTGCCGTCAATAGCTGTGCCACTGGCTGGAGTCTCTAAATACAGGTTGTCACCTATGGATTGAAGGCCGGCTTTATTTACAAAACGAGAAAGTTGAATTTGGCCGAGATTGGTTGGTGTGGTGCTCGTATCTAAGAGGGCTTGTACCTCACCTTCCCGGTTAATGGTTATTGAGCGGGCGTTGTTTGGTACCGTGATATTAGGTTGGACTTGGAAACCATCTAACGTGACTAGGTTGCCGTTTGCGTCGAGTTCAAAAGAACCGTCACGCGTATAGGCCGTTTGACCATCAGGAGTTTGAACTGAAAAGAAGCCTTCACCTCTAATAGCAACGTCGAGTTCTTTACCGGTTTGTTGTAAATTCCCTTGTGTCATAATCCGGGCTGTTGCACCGGTTTTAACACCGTAACCTACTTGCACACCCGTTGGGATGATGTTGCCACTTGCTGAAGAGTTGGCACCAACACGGCGGATATCCTGATAGAGCAGATCTTGAAATTCAGCGCGCACTTGTTTGAAGCCTGTTGTGCGCATGTTGGCGATGTTATTTGAAATAACTTCGACGTTTAGCTCTTGGGCTTGCATTCCTGTAGCGGCTATTCTTAAAGCTTTCATTTCAAATCCTCTTTTCAGTTGCGCTTCAGTTGCCCACTAGCAACCGCGCTATTTTTTCTCACGGCTATTCTGCAGCTGAAGCTGCAGGCCTTCGAAAGGCGGCACTTGCACCGGACGCCTTTGGCGCCATGTCCCCCAGTCCGAAATGGACTGGGCTCCTTCTTCGTATAGTTATTTTTACGTTTCAGATTCCAACTGGTATCTGTTTATCTGTATTTTAGTGACGCTTCAGTTGCCCACAAGCGACTGCGCTTTAGTTGCGCTTCAGGTTACCCACTCGTAACCGCGCTATTAATTTGGTACTTGAGCTAGTTTGTTCATTGCTTCTGATTTTAGCTCTTCGGTTTTTTGTAACAGTTTGGCCTGGCTGGTGTAGGCTCTGGTCGTTTCAATCATACTTGTTAATTCTAGAACGGGTTGTACGTTCGAACCTTCGACCATGCCCTGCATGACATTTGGCTGAACAACTGGGGTTGGTTGTTCTTCCGTTTTGAAAAGGTTGAACCCTTCTTTATTAAGGTTTTGCTCATCATTAAAACTGACAATACGGATTTGCCCTTTCACTCCTTCACTTGAAGAAATTGTTCCGTCTCTAGCGATTGTGATTTGAGTTTCATTTGGTCCGAATGTGATTGGACCGCCAGACCCAAGAACAGGATAACCAGCATTGGTAACCAGGGTGCCTGCATTATTGAGTTTGAACTCACCATTGCGGGTGTAGCGTTCCCCATCTGGTGTTTGAACACTGAACCAGCCTTTACCATTGATGGCGACGTCAAGTTCATTACCGCTTTGTTTCATTGAGCCTGCGCTCATATTGTTGAGGACAGCGCGGTCATGGACATAAGAAAGGGCTTTATCTCTGCCAGAAAGTTCAGTCATTTGAGCGACTGGCATGCGAAATTCTTCTAAGTGAACTGTGTCACGTTTAAAACCTGCTGTATTAATATTCGCAAGGTTGTTCGCGATGACATTCATTCTTGTTTGAAGTGCCATTTGTCTGGATAAGCCGATCCGAATAGCGTTGTCCATGTGTTCATTCCTTAAAACTTTTAACAATTAACTTAATTGTTAACTCAGCAAAATTTGCCGGGTTGTGTGTTGTTAAGGTTAATGCATGGAGCGTGCCAGAAAAATTATTTAATAAAAACAGTGTGTTAGTGTTTTTTGTTGTTATGCAATTCTGGGAGGCCGGCAAAATTGACTGGGCAGATATTTCCTCTTTTTAAGATTTGGCAACTTTTCATTAACACTAATGGGGATAGAACTAAGATTGGAGCCGCTTTGCGCGGTGATTCTTCTATATGTCTTAAGGGGTTGGTTGCGAAAAAATGGCCGAAGCGGATGATGAAAACTCTGAGGAAGAGGTTGGTGAAGAGGGTGAGCCGAAGAAAAAAAGTAAGTTACTCTTTATAATAGCACCAGTGGCTTTATTGCTTTTGGGTGGTGGTGGATATTTTGGTGCGTCAATGATGGGTCTCATTGGTGGCGGCGAAGAAGACACTGAATTAACAGAGAACGCACCGCCGCCAGCAAAACCAGCTTATTACCATGAGCTGCCTGAGATGGTTGTGAATTTGAGTAGCAAGGAACAACGGGCTCATTATTTAAAAATGAAAATTGCATTGGAAGTTGCGGATGTTTCTGTTGCTGAGGCGATGCAACCTAATCTTCCTCGTGTGCTTGATTTGTTTCAGGTTTATTTGCGTGAACTTCGGGCGCAAGATCTTGAAGGCTCACAAGGGATTTATCGATTAAAAGAAGAATTACTAAAGCGCATTAATTTGGCGGTTCATCCGAGCCGGGTTAACCGCATTTTATTTAAAGAAATTATCGTTCAGTAGGACTTAACTCTTATGTCAGATGAAGATCTAGATCAGGATGCTATGGCCGCAGCGTGGGGTGCTGCGCTTGATGATACTGATGAAGTTGATGAAGAAGCTCTTGATGGCCTTGATAGTGATATGGCGGCCCAATGGGCAGCTATGGTTGGTGATCCTGAAGAAGACGGAGAAGGTGATCAGGGTGGTAGTGAGCGAATTCTCAATCAAGATGAGATTGATAACCTTTTAGGTTTTGATCTTGACGAACGTTCTTTAAATGACACGAGTGGACTTCGTGCAATTATTAATTCTGCCATGGTCTCTTACGAGAGACTGCCGATGCTTGAGGTTGTTTATGATCGTCTTGTACGGTTGCTAACAACATCTCTTCGAAACTTTACGTCTGATAATGTGGAAGTAAGTCTTGATACGATTAGCTCTATGCGGTTTGGAGATTATTTAAACTCAATTCCTTTGCCGGCGATGCTTGCTGTATACCGGGCTGTGCAGTGGGATAATCTTGCCCTGATCACGATTGATTCTGGATTGATTTATGGGATCGTTGATATTTTGCTAGGGGGGCGTAGTTCGCCTGCTGTTCGGGTAGAAGGTCGCCCTTATACGACGATTGAAACAACGCTTGTTTCTCGTATGGTTGAAGTTATTCTTAAAGATTCTGAAACGGCCTTCCAACCGCTTTACCCTGTTAAATTTGAATTAGAGCGCCTTGAGACAAACCCACGGTTTGCGACGATTGCGCGTCCTGCGAATGCAGCGATTGTTGTGCGTTTGCGTATTGATATGGAAGACCGAGGTGGCCGCGTTGAAATTTTGCTACCTTACTCAACCCTTGAGCCTATTCGTCATTTATTGTTGCAAGGGTTTATGGGGGAAAAATTTGGTCGGGACCCAATTTGGGAAGGCCATTTAGCGAATGAAATTTGGAACACAGAGGTGCCTCTTGATGTTGTCCTTGACGAATTTGAAGTGCCTTTACACAAGATTATGAATTTAGAAGTTGGTCAGACGCTACCGATGACGTGTAGTGCGAGTGACCCGGTACAGTTGCGCAGTAGTGGCATCAACCTTTCAAAAGGTTTTGTGGGGCAATCAAACGGAAAAATGGCCTTAAAATTAAAAGGAGGACTGGAAGAACCTGTTATGGCACCAGAACCACTCCTGACTGAGCAAGGATAAGGCTATGATAGGATCAACATTAAGTGTCGTTATAGAGCTGATAATGGTTATGTTGCTTGTTGTGACGATTAGCTATTGTTTTATTGTGAACTCTAAACTCACGGCATTACGCACTGACCAAAGTGGAATACGGCAAGTTATTGGTGAGTTAAATCGTTCTTCCGAGCGGGCTGAAAAAGCCATTAGTGAAATGCGCCGAACGGCTCTTCATGTTGAAGGGCAGATTGCTGGGCAGATGGAAGCGGCGCGGCATACGAGTGAAGATTTACGTATTAATCTTGAAAAAAGTAAAGAGCTGCGTGATATCGCAAAAAAATTCTCAGAGGTTGATATTCAGGCTTTGAAGTCAATGCAGAACCATCTGCACCCGGCTCAAGTGACCTCGGACCAGATGGAAATCTCAAAACAACTAAGACGCCAAAAACTAGGATTTGGTCAAGAGAGTCTGGCCCCTTCAAGTTTGCAAGAGCAAGCTCTACCTCAAACAGCGTACCACACTCAACCGCAAGCAGGTCATCAACAAGTAGGGCAACAGCAAATGACAGTTCAAAACGAGCAGAGATTTGTTGAGCAGAATAGAAAGACACTGGGTCATGAATAATTTTAGATTATTACAATTGGTTGTATTTGCTTGCACGTGTTTGCTCTTTTTAAAAAGTGCAGCTTTTATTTTTGACGACAGTGGGTCTGTGCTTACGGGCTCAGTTTCTTTGAATGCTCAAGAGGCAGCGAAGAAAGATACTACTGCAGCCAAGGAAAAGACCAAAACAGAAGAAAATTCTAAAGGGCCTGAAAATAAAGAAGGTTCTAAATCAACTCAGAACGCGGCTGACAAGGATGCTAATAAAGAGAAAAAGGTGGCTCAAAATCAGGGGCCAAATCAGTTAAAGCCAGACAATGTAGAAGAGACGAAAGTTAAATCTTCTTCATCTGAACTCGATTTGCTTGAGAGCTTGGCTCAAAGGCGAAAGCAACTGAATAAACGTGAAGCTGACTTAGGTTTGAAAGAAAACTTATTAAAAGCTGCTGAACGACAGATTGATGAACGCATTCAACAATTGAAAAAACTTGAAGCCAGAATACAAAGAAAACTTAAAAAACAAGATGTTTTAAATGATGAACAATATCTACGGTTAGTTAAGATCTATACATCAATGAAGCCAAAAGAAGCGGCTCGTATTTTCAATGGATTAAAAATGCCGATTTTGGTTGATTTGATGCGATCAATGAAAGCAGCTGCTAGCTCTCAAATTTTAGCGAAAATGAATCCTGAAAAGGCGAGAGAGCTTACTTTGATGCTTGTTAAAAAAGATCAGATGGTTGCGGCAAATGATGCTGTGAAAACTGATGAATTGCCTTCTGTTCAGGATGATAAGCCAGCTGAAAAAAATCAATAATTTAGGTTTTTACTAATTCAAACAGCAAAAAATGAGCGAATTATGCATTGGATTTGCTGTTTGAGTGCTTTGTTTGGAAATTTTACCTAATTATTAAAGAGGTTTTTAAGGAAACGCTGCCACACTATTAGCAATATTTCAGTTCGAAGAAGGCTGAATGATGCCCGATAAAGTTTTAAAACTTTATCTGCAAGGAGTGCGTATGGGTGAGTTTAAGACATTTTTAACTTCAAGGATCTCTTTGAGTAAACCTCAAAAAGGTTCAGAGTTATTTTATGGATACACCTTTGGTGATCTATCCCTTTTACTTGCGCGTTTTTCCTTTCTATCTTCTATTCAAAAGAAGCCTATTATATCACCTATCATCCGCTCTCTAATTTTTTGTGCTTGTCTCTCTCTCTCATATGGCAGTGTGTCGGCTGCAGGGCTCAAAGTTCAAACAGATGCTTCTGAAAAGCGTGGCTTTGCCAGACTTGTTTTGAATTTTGATCGATTGCCAGCTTATGAAAGTTCTGTTGATGATACGATACTTGTTTTTAAATTTAAGGAATCTGTTGATCTTAATTTAGATGATCTTATTCGGAAGATGCCGAATTATATCAGCGTTGCACGAGTTGACCCTGATGGTCATGCCTTTCGCCTTGCTTTTTCGGATAGCTTTAAAGTGAATATCATGGAAGCGGGCAGCCAAGTTTTCATTGATATCCTTGGACGAAAATGGAAGGGGATGCCTCCCAATTTACCACAAGATGTTTTGCGTGCGATTGCTAAGCGGGCAGCTGAAATTGAGGCTGCTAACCAAGCACGGTTATTACAAAAAAAGAAAGCTAAAGAAGTTTTTACAGCACGCATTCGTGTTGGCGCATTGCCGACTTTTACTCGCCTTGTTTTTGACTGGAATAAATTTGTTACTTCAAAGATGGAGCGAAAAGGAGATTCTGTTCAGCTTACCTTTGGTGAACCGGTAAAACTTGATGTTGGCCGTGTGAAGCATGATTTGCCGAAAAATTTATTGAACATCACTTCTGTGTCTTCTGAAACCGCTACTATTGTTACTTTAAAACTTCCTGCTCAATCGAATGTTCGTGGGTATCGTGAAGGTGAAGATTATGTGGTTGATATTTCACCTTCAGATGTGGCTCTTTCCAAGCAATTAAAAAAACTTGAAAAAAATGTCGTTGATAATGACGGAAATGTTGTTGGGCGAGAGGATGTTCAAATTCTTTCTTCTGAAGCCCCTAAGAAGATGAATGAATTTACTGGTGAGCAAGAGACCATCAGTATGGTGCGCTCAACTTACTCTGATTTTAATCCTGATAAATTTGACTTGAGTATGTATGGCGATGATGCTGAAAGTGTTGGTTTGCCAGGTGTTAAAGCAAAATCAGGTGCGATTGTTTCAGAGTTTCAACCTCAAGTGAAACGCCGTGAGGGAGATAAGGCTTTTCCAGCTCTTTCTCCGGAGAAAAAAGCGGCTCAGAATTTTGAGAGTGTTTATGTAAAAGATACATCAGATCATACTGAAATTTCTTTTCGTTTTGAAGAGGCGGTGGCAGCTGCGGGGTTTATTCGCGGGGAAACAGTTTGGATTTTATTTGATAGTTTTAAGCCGCTCGACCTTTCTGGGGTGATGAAAAAAGGCTCGCGTTTTATAAAAGACATTCGGAAAACACGTTTGAATAATGGTCAGTTAATATTGATCAAGCTAACAGAGCCTCAACTGTTTGCTTTTGAATATGACAATTTCATCTGGACGGCTAAAATTGGTGATATGGTCTCTGCAAAAGCCCAATCATTGCGGTTGCGCCGGAAAGTGAATGCAGAAAACAAACGATATGTCAGTATTTCTTTGCAACAGCCAAGTCATATCTATTGGCTCCGGGATGAGACTATTGGTGATCGTATTGGTTTGGTCACAAGTTACCCACCTGTTGAGCAATTAATGAAGCCACAAGAGTTGGTTGAGTTTAGTGCTTTTGGTACGGCACAAGGTGTTGCTATTTCCCCTAAAACAGATGATGTTGAAATTCGAGTTGGTTTTCAGGAAGTGGTGATTACGCGCCATGCTGGATTGCACCTTTCTGATGATACGGTCCCTCTTCAAGCGAAACGCGCTGGAAAAAAACTTAAAAAGAAGCGGTCTAAACTTGGGTTTATAAATTTTGATGATTGGCAATCTGCTGGTAACGGTTCTTTTGTTGATCAAATGGGAAATTTTGAAAGTCGTATAGCTGTGGCAGAAGCTGAAGAGCGCTATAAGGCACGACGTGACTATGCTCGCTTTTTAATAGCGAATGAATTGGCACCTGAAGCTTTGGGTATGTTACAGCGCCTTACTTTTGAGGCGCCAGAGCGACAGAATGAACCTGAATTAAGGGTCTTACAAGCTGCGGCTAATGTGATGATGCGCCGACCACAAGATGCTTTATCATCTCTTGCAATTAGTGGTTTGCATAGTAATGAACATGCGTCTTTATGGCGTGGTATGGCAAAGTTGATGCTTGAGCAGTGGTCAGATGCGATGCGCCAATTTCGCAATGGTCAGGATGTAATGCGGCATTATCCGGATTTACAACGGGCTCGATTTAGTTTAGCTGCTGCGAAAGCCGCCAAGAATTTACAAAACTTTGCTTTGATGAATGAATATTTAAAAGCAGTGCCACGCGAGAGTGGTCAAGATTCTATCGATGTTGAAGCCATGCTATTAAACGGCCAGTATCTTGCCAATATGGGTGAGACTGAAGACGCGTTGAATTTGTTAAATCTTGTGGCGCAGTCTGAAGTTGAACCAATTGCAGCGCAAGCTAAGGTTGATATTGTAAAACTCAATTTAGAGAATAAAAAAATTAACATGAAACAAGCGATTTCTGAGCTTGAAGGCATGCAATTGATGTGGCGCGGTGATAGCACAGAGGTGCAAATGCTCTCTATGCTTTCTAACCTTTACGCGAACAAAGGGGATTATCGTTTAGCATTTGGAAATATGAAACAAGCAGTGAAAGCTTTTCCAACTGATGATAGTGCTTTGAAAATTCAAGATGATATGGCGAAAGTTTTCAAATCATTATTTTTACAGAATAGAAAAACCAAGTTGCGTCCGATTGAAGCTTTGAGCTTGTTTTATGACTTTAAAGAATTAACGCCTGTTGGCCGGTCCGGTGATGAAATGATCCGCATGCTTGCTGATCGTTTGATTGATGTGGATTTATTAGACCATGCAGCTGAATTGCTTGATCACCAAGTGACAAAGCGTGTTCATGGTGCTGCTCGAAGTCAAGTGGCGGCGAAACTTGCTATGGTTCATTTGATGAACAGAAAACCAGTACTTGCTTTGCAAACAATTGGTCGCACCCGGCAACCTAATTTGCCAGACCGTGTGAAACGGGCACGTGATGTTTTAGAAGCACGCTCATTAAGCGAGATGGGGCGTGTTGATGGTGCGATTGATATTCTTAATCGGATGGATGGTGCTGAGATTGAGCGTATGAAGGCTGATGCTTATTGGAATGCCCGGCAATGGGGGAAGTCTGGTGAACAGTTAGAGAAATTACTTGGGACCAGTTGGAACCGCAGCGATGTTTTACAGCCCTATGAGCGCAAAGATGTTTTACGGGCGGCTATTTCATATTCTTTAGCTGAAGATGCATTTGCGCTTTCCCGACTGCGTAAGAAATTTTACAATAAGATGGTGAATAGCACTGATGCCAGCGCTTTCATAGTGGTGACCAAGCCGGTGAATAAAAATGGTGAGGTTTATAAAAAACTTGCTAAAGATATTGCCGCTATCAACACATTAGATGTGTTCATGAAGCAGTACCGGGATCATTATAAAGATAGCCTCTCAGCTGGGCGTGTAGCCAATGGGCAAAGCGAGCAAGAAGGTTAGAGGTTTTGGTTCTCTCTCTCACGGCTATGAATTTTTAGTTGCGCTTCAGGTTGCCCACCAGCAACCGCACTGCTAAAGCGCTTGAGCCTACGAGGTGCGGCGCAACGCGCCGGGCTGCGCCATGTCCTAATACTCTAGACGAGTATAACTCCTTCATCGTATAAGAAATTTCTCGATTAGCTTCAGGTTGCCCACTAGCAACCGCACTGTAAAATGCAAGGTGCAAGACGCCTCAGGTGTCGTATCCTTTGGCCTGAAGGGGCTGAACTCCTTCTTCGTATATCGCGAATCATGATTCTCTTTATCACGACAATAGAATTTTGTTAAAAATTATAGTGATTAATCAAGATCGAATTTGTCTTTGTAGTCTTCGGCTAGAGATTGATCTTGGGCTGGTTTGCGCATGAGGCAATTGCCGACAACCAGTGTGTCCATCTCGGTCCCCATGAAGCAATGGAAGGCATCTTCCGGGGTGTTGACGATGGGCTCGCCGCGTACGTTAAAACTTGTGTTCACAACAATTGGGCAGCCGGTTTGTTTTTTAAAGGCTGAGATGAGGGCATGATAACGTGGATTGGTTTCTTCATGTACGGTTTGAATTCGTGCAGAATAATCCACATGTGTGATTGCCGGGATGGTTGAACGAGGAATGTTCAATTTCTCAATACCGAATAGACCAACATCCTCTTTCGATGTGTCTTTGCGGTGCTCTTCTTTTACAGGAGCGACGACCAGCATGTAAGGGCTTGTGCCTTCGTGCTCAAAATAATTAGAGACTTCATCGCTGATGATTGAGGGAGCGAAGGGGCGGAAACTTTCACGATATTTAATTTTTAAATTGAGCGTTTTTTGCATTTCAGGATTACGAGGGTCTCCTAGAATTGAACGTCCTCCTAAAGCTCTTGGGCCGAATTCCATTCTGCCCTGGAACCAACCAACAGCGTGACCATCTTCGAGACATTTGGCCGTCTCGGTCATGACTGTTTCATCAGTTAAAACTTCAAAAACAGCACCGGCTTTCGTCAGACGTGTTTCAATATCACTTTGCTCATATTCAGGACCTAAATAGCTGCCCTTCATGGCGTCCATATTTGAACCAACTGTGCGTGGTTGTTTTTTCTCAATGTAGTGGGCAGCGAGTGCTGCACCTAAGGCTCCGCCGGCGTCACCAGCAGCTGGCTGGACCCAGACATTGTCAAAACTGCCAGCGCGAATGACTTTCCCGTTTGCAACGCAATTGAGAGCGACACCGCCTGCAAGACAAAGATTTTTGATGCCGTATTCTTTTGCAAGACTTTCTGTCATTTTTAACATGACTTCTTCTGTCACGGCTTGCACTGATGCAGCTAGATCCATTTCACGCTGAGTGATTTGATCTTCTGATGTGCGTGGCGGTGCGCCGAATAAATCATGGAATTTCGATGATGTCATTGTGAGGCCAGTGGCATAATTGAAATAGCTTTGATCAAGCCAGAAGCTGCCGTCTTCTTTGATATCGATCAGATTGTTTTTAATCAAATCAGCATATTTAGGCTCGCCATATGGGGCGAGACCCATGACTTTATATTCACCAGAATTTACACGAAAGCCAGTGTAATAGGTCATGGCGGAATAGAGAAGCCCCAATGAATGAGGGAATTGAATTTCTTTTACGGTTGTCAGTTCATTACCGCGGCCAATGGCGACTGATGCTGTGGCCCATTCACCAACGCCATCCATTGTTAGAATGATGGCTTCTTCAAAAGGAGATGGGAAGAAAGCTGAGGCGGCGTGACTTTGATGATGTTCTGCGAAAAGCAATTTATCTTCGATTTCACTCGTACCTTCATTGGCGTTTTCAAACTCTTCCAGGAGTTCAATCAAGTTGCCTTTTTGGAATAACTTATCTTTGATCCAAACCGGTATGGCCATTTTAAAACTTTGAAAACCTGCTGGTGCACTGGCCAGGTACGTTTCTAGCAGGCGCTCAAATTTGATGAATGGTTTTTCAAAGAAAACAACATGATCAACATCACTTAGAGTAAGGCCAGCTTCTTTTAGGCAATATTCAATTGCTTCTTTTGGAAAACCTGGATCGTGCTTTTTACGAGTAAAGCGTTCTTCCTGTGCGGCTGCGATGATGGCACCGTTCTCAATTAGAGCGGCTGCGCTGTCATGATAAAAAGCTGAAATACCTAAAATACGCATCTTTGTAACTCTTAGTTTAGTTGTTCATAAAAGATGAGTTAAAGCATCTTTTATGAACAAAGATAAAGTTTGAGGAGAGAGCTCTCCTCTCAATGTTAGGCGCTATTTTTAAAAAATAGTGTAAATAAAGGGTGCAATGGCTGAGCCTTTGGCTAAGACCAATAGGGCACCAATTGATACCATGATGACCAAAATGGGGAACAACCACCATTTTTTACGGGCGCTCATGTAAGCAAAAATTTCTTTGATGAAGCTTTTCATAGCTTTCCTCTTTGTTAGGTAATTTTAAAACTGATTTTTCATTGAACGGGTTGAGGCTTCTGGCTCTTTTTCAATCCAGTAGGTTTTTGCGCTCTTATCAACTTTGCGGCGCAAGGGATCTCTTTTTAATTGCATGATAAGACCTGCAGGGACAATCACGACGACGAATAAAAGAAACATGATCACCGGGTTCATTATTTTGAAAAGCAACATTGAGAATTTGAACCAGAGAATATTTAGCGGGCGTAAGATATCTGGTGCAAATTGGGCAAGACCAGCAAATAGGGCTGAAAAGCCTAGAGCGAAATAGAAGCCGTTAGTGATGGTATAATCGTTGTAGTAAAATATGATTAAACTGATGATTGCTGCGACAACTGCGAATACAAAGCCTGTGCCTCGCTCTGATGGCATATCCGGGTGTTCATCAACATATGATTCATGGAAATCTTTAGACATTTTTATTCCAGTACTTAAAACTATTGATCGTGTCTTACATGAAAGAAGTTTCTATTTCTTTTATTTTAGAAATTGAAGTTCAATATCTTTGGCAATCGCTTTTCCAACGACTTCATTCCCTAACTTGTTCCAATGCCAATCCCATGGAAATTCAAATTTCTTTTTGTTTTCCTTGTAGTGTTTGGTCAGTGAATTTTTTAAATCCAGAAATGGAATGTTAAGTTTGTCTGTTGCTTCTTTGGCAATGATGTTGAGTTGATTTGCTTCATATTCTTCAATTGGATTGCCGGTATAAACTGCTTCTCTAACTGTATCCATGGTTACCAGAAGCTTAAATTTGTGCTTTTCAGAGAGCTTTTTTATTTCACTTAATGTGTAATTTGTTGCTTTCCTGATTTTGTCCAGTTCAGTTATGTTGCGTACATCAATGGCGGATTGAACAAATCCATGCTTTGGAGCTTTGGTTGTTTCTTCTTCACCTTTGGTGAGGTTTATTAGGCGGCGAATGTAAACAGATAGCCCTGTTTGATAATAGATGTATCTAAAGGTGCGGTATTGTTTAAATGTATCCACCCAGCCTGGTTTGTAAGGTGCAGGGTTAACTTCTTTGATGCTGTCTCCTTCAAGATTTACTTTCATGAAGCTTGAAGAATAGCGCCCATAAAGAAAGCGGTAGCTTTCATCAAAGTCATTATGGATGAGTTGAACAACAACGATTTCTGGTTTGTATTTTAAAACTTCATTGCGCAGCATATATAAATACTGGGTGAGCGGGGCGCCATCAATGCCGAAGCGATAGACTTCTGTTTTCTGTCCCTTTTTATTTAGCTCTTGCTCAATGACTTCTGCAAAGGCTTCAGGAACATTTACAGCTGAGGCTTGGACGTAACTATCCCCGATGACTGCAATGCGCATTGTGCCCTCAGTTTTTTCTTCTTTGTAGCTTTTTTTTGTTGAATTCCAGCCCTGTGCATTAATCTCAATAGTTTGAGAGGTGCCATCTGGCTCATAGAGGCGAGCTTTTGTGTTTGGCTCGAAGCGAACGATATTATTTATAGATACATTTGGAATGTTATCGGATGTGTTCAAAATGTATTTAAAAACAATAAATTCAAAAATAACAAAACAAAAGAGGAGTGAGCCAACTATCAGAGCGCATTTTTCAAGGAGGGATTTAAAGTTCATTTTTTTACTCACACTTAATAGGACTTTACTTAATTCAAAATGATACAAAAAGAATTGTATTTATAGCTTTGATCTTAGTTTTGTATTTTTTTAAGACAAAACTTTCTTCTGCATGCATTCAACACTGAATTATCTAACTTTTTCGCAAGTTCGATACCATAGAGGTTAATTCGAAGTTTTTCGTTAATGAATGTCACTTTTGGTCTTTAACATATGTATTTATTGTTTATATGGCAGTTAAGGGATTGGGTCGTTTTCTTGTTGTCATTCGGGCTTTTTCAGCGACGAATAGGGGTTTACGCCATGAAAGCATTGGTCTAAACACTCTTATTCTTATTTTCACACTATCTTTGAGGTTAAATTTTCATGAGCACCCCGCAATATGTGTTTACTTGTTATAAGCTGTCCAAGGCATTTGCCGGGGGTAAGCCCTTATTTGACAATATTACACTGTCATTTTTGCCTGGCGTGAAAATTGGTGTTGTTGGTGTTAATGGCGCTGGTAAATCAACTTTTCTAAAGATTTTGGCTGGTGTTGACAAAGAGTTTACTGGTGAAGCAAAGCCGGCTGACGGCATTAAAGTTGGGTATTTAGCCCAAGAACCTGAGCTTGATGATGCTAAGGATGTGCGCGGGAATGTGATGGATGGCGTTGCCGAGAAGCAGGCTATTCTTGATCGGTATAATGAGCTGGCGCTTGAATATTCAGAAGAAACCGCTGATGAAATGGCGCGCTTGCAAGATGAGATTGATGCTCAAAATTTGTGGGACCTGGAGAGCCAAGTGAGCCAAGCTATGGGTGCACTTCATTGTCCTGAGGATGATGCGGATGTAAGCACACTTTCTGGTGGTGAGCGCCGCCGGGTGGCGCTTTGTAAGTTGCTTCTCTCTAAGCCTGATATGCTACTGCTTGACGAACCAACCAACCACCTTGATGCTGAAACCGTTGCCTGGTTGCAGAAATATTTGCAGGACTACCCTGGCACCGTGATTATGATTACTCACGATCGTTACTTCCTTGATCAAATGACAACCTGGACTTTAGAGATCGATCGTGGACGCGGCATTCCTTATGAGGGGAACTATTCTTCCTGGCTCGAGCAAAAACAAAAACGCTTAGAGCAAGAAGCTCGAGAGGATGACTCGAAGAAGCGGGCACTCTCTCGTGAACTTGATTGGATCAGATCTAGCCCGAAAGCGCGTCAGGCCAAATCTAAAGCACGGATTAAATCTTATGAAGACTTGGCGAACAAAGCTGATCACGTGAAATTGGCACCTACGCAAATCTCTATTCCTGTGGGTGAGCGTCTTGGCGGTGTTGTGATTGAAGCTGAGAACCTGACTAAAGGCTTTGAGGACCGCTTATTAATTGATAACCTTTCTTTCCGTTTGCCGCCTGGTGGTATTGTTGGTGTTATCGGGCCGAACGGTGCTGGTAAGACCACAACGTTTAAAATGATTACTGGTGAAGAAGAGCCAGATGGTGGCTCGATCCGTTTAGGTGATACGGTTCAGCTTGGTTATGTTGACCAATCTCGTGACACATTAGATGACAATAAAAATGTTTGGGAAGAGATATCAGATGGTCTTGATCAACTGATGCTTGGTAACCGAGAAGTTCCGTCGCGTGCATATGTGAGTTGGTTTAACTTTAAGAAAGGTGATCAACAAAAGAAGGTTGGTAATCTTTCTGGTGGTGAACGTAACCGGGTGCATTTGGCAAAGATGCTTAAAAAAGGCGGCAACGTGCTCCTCCTCGACGAACCGACCAACGATTTGGATGTTGAAACATTGTCTAGCCTTGAATCAGCTTTGGAAGATTTCCCTGGCTGCGCTGTGGTTATTTCTCACGATCGTTTCTTCCTTGATCGTATTGCGACACATATTATGGCCTTTGAGGGTGATAGTCATGTGGAATGGTTTGAAGGCAACTTTGCTGAATATGAAGAAGACAAAAAACGTCGCCTTGGTGAAGATTCAATCAATCCAGCTAAGATCAAATTCAAGCGCTTTGAACGTTGATTTTCTCTCACGGGCTATTACTTTTTTAGTGGCGCTTCAGGTTGCCCACAAGCAACCGCGCTGCTAAATCAGCGGGCCCTCTGGCGTGCGGCGCTTTTCTTGTGATCAGCTTCCGTACTCGCTTCGCTCCGTTCAGGCTGATCTTGTACGCCGGGCTACGCCATGTCCCTCAGCTCTGGACGAGTTGAACTCCTTCTTCGTACAGGAAGTATTCTATAAATTATTGGATGTGAATGAGCGGGTGGCATTTTCTGCCTGGTGTTCATCGTAATGTTAGTAAGTTAGGTCTAGATAAAGGGATGCAGTTTTGTGTCCCTTTTTTTGTTATATTGATATAAATCAGTGTTAGTTTTGTCGGAACTTGTAAAGGTAATAATCGGCCTAAATATTTGGGCTTTCAATCTAATTGGTTAGATTTCATGGGGGAATTGAGATGGAATTTTTAAGTTATTTGGAAGAGATTCCGCATCGTTATATTACAACTGTGCCATATGCATTGCCGTTTGTTTGGGCGGGCGCGATTTT
This sequence comes from Methyloligella sp., assembly GCA_021604645.1. Taxonomy (GTDB): domain Bacteria; phylum Pseudomonadota; class Alphaproteobacteria; order Rhizobiales; family HXMU1428-3; genus HXMU1428-3. The sequence goes on along the minus strand of BQJJ01000008.1, from coordinate 170,164 downwards.
GGGGCATAGTTTTATCGCGACACCAGCGAAATATAACGCGCCAAATTTAGAGCATGCGACGGCTCAGGAAATTGGTCATGCTACTTTTACTTTGTTCTTTATATTTGAAGCTTTGTTCTTAGCGATCATCACAGGCACTATGGTACTTTCTGAGGTTGGTCCTTATTTGTGGTTTGTGTTTGGTCTTGTGCTCATTTGCTTGTTTTTGCAGCGTTATTATCTTAAGCCGATCATCTATAACAAGGTTGATGATTATGAGCATAATCGACCTTTGCCCAACACTTTCCATAGAAAGTTCTATGGTGTTCTTGAAGCGTTTAAGTTCCTCACTTTGATTGGTTTGGGTACTTTGCTTATTCGCTACTAGTAAGCTTTAAGTTTTTTCAGGAAACCATGTGATTTCATCGCCCTCTTGCCAGGGGGCGTATTTCTCCATGATTGAAAGAAACAGTTCGCTTTCAATAAATTCATTGAGCCATTTGATCAAATGAGGCCACGGCTGGCTGTCAAACCAGTTGCGGTCGATGTTCGCGAATTGGCGAACAAAGGGAGCAATGGTGATGTCGGCTAAAGAGCGCTCATTCCCAAAAAGATAGTTTTGGGTTGAAAGGCGGTCGTTTAATTTTAATAAAAACTCACTGGCTTTTTTTATATGATCTTCTTTATTGTCTTCTGGGTATCTTACCGAATATTTGGTGTGATCAAGATGGTGCTTAAAGGGGCCATCGTTCTCTTGGATAAGTTTTTGCATATCTTCAAAAGACTGATTTTTGGGGGAGAGTAAATTTTTTGGGTCATTTTGTTTTAGGGCCCAAATGGCAATATCCAAACTTTCGTCAATCACCTCACCGGTTTTTAATCGCAGGACCGGTACTGTTGCTTTGGGGCTGAGCTCGATCATGTGAGCGGGTTTGTTGCGCAACACAATTTCTCGGAGTTCAACTTTAATGTTCGCTGAGGTGAGACCTAGTCTTGCGCGCATGGCGTAGGGGCATCTACGAAAACTATATAGAAGATGGTGATCGTGCATAATATTCAATCAGAGTGCTTCTGAACTTAAACCGGATGAAAATTTAAACATTTTTTGTAAGGTTAAATCACTTGTATGATGGTAGATAAATGAGTGAAGCATAATTGGGATAAAATTATTTGCATTTTCGTTTAGGTTAAATTTTTCACTTATGTAGGCTTTTATTTCTTCAATATCATTTTGAGTGAGTTCGTCATGATTTATATTTTGAAAAGCCATAGTCCATTCTTTAAAAGCTCTTTGATCGACAAAGTCATCTTGTAAAGTAATGAGACTTCTATGTTTATGATCGTTAGAAATATAATCAAAAATGACCTCAATATCTTTTGGATATCCTTCTATTACCTGACAAAAACAACCTTCGTAATAGAGCAATAAACCAGTTACATTGTGTTGCTTGTTTCTTTTTTGAGATTTTCTGACGATTTGTCTTACATCATTGATGTTCAGTTTTTTTGATTGTGAAGAGATATATAGGAGTTGTCTAATTTTCATCAATTGTACTCCAGCTTTTTTAAAGGGCTTAAAATATAATAATAAAAATAATAGGTTAGATAGTGGTTCTGGTTAATTAATTTATTGAATAATTCTTTGATTTCATAATGAGTTAGAAATGGTGAACAAATCAATATGTTTTTTAGAAAATAGGATTGGATAATTGAAAATTTACTGATTATTTCTTGGTGTAAAAATGGCTTGTCGGATTTTTGCAAGGGGTGCGTTGTTATCAAGAACGATTTTGCCGTTTAGTTTTGTAACACCTAAGTCTTTCCATATTTTCTCTAAGTCTGGTTTCATGGGTGTGTTGTACATTTTCATATATTGCTCATAGACCGCTTTTTTACCGGTGGCGTAATCTGTTGCTTCTAAAATTTCTGAGATAGACCAAATTCTTTCATTGTTGCCGCCTTTTTTAATGAGGCCAATTAGAGCATCTTGCAGGCCCATTTTATTGTTAGTTTGTTGACGAATTTCTATATCAGCGAGTAAGCAAAATATAGCACCACCCCAATAAGTGCGTCCCCATGTGTGGGTGTAATCTAACCCTTTGTCTCCTTCTTTGGGCAGGCCAAAGGGCATACTTTTCATAAAGCCGTTCCAGACGAAGGCCTCACTTAGTTGCCCAGCTTGAGCGCGAGAGATTGATTCTACATAGACGGATAAACCTTCGGCTAACCAAAGGTGACGCTGATGAGTGTTTGGCAGTGCCAGGTGGATCATTTCATGAATGGCGATCCAGTCTTTTTTCAAATCATTTAAATCACTTTTCTCTCCAACAAAAACACGTATGGCTGCGCCTCTATAGCCAAAGGCTTGCCCTGTTTTAACGCCTTTGCCTTGTGCGGGCACGATTAATACCCTTGCGTCATTTACGGGGAATTGGCCGTAATATTTTGAAACGACTTCAGCTGAATTTGTGATCCAGTTGAGTATTTGCTGATTTGAAAGATCAAGTTTGCCAGGGGCAAAGCCGACTTTTAATGTCGCGTTATCAATTTTTAAAATTGTGTGATTGAGTTTATCAAATGCCGTGTATGGCATATGGCTGGTTCGAAACTTGGCTTGATTGGCTGGGTCAATAATTGACTGTTTATTGAGCTGTGATTGAGCTGGTTGAGAGCTAAGAATACTAAAAAAGAGAAAAAAACAACTAAGAGCATTTATAAAGAGGGTTTTGAAATAGAGAAGTGCTACTCTTGAGACTAAGAGGTTTGAGATGTGAAGAAACTGTGAGACTGGTTTAATCATGAGTTTAAGTTAAATATAAACTTACCGAAAAAACCAGCCTCTATGTTTCAGATTATCATCACATTCTCGTTAGTGAATGGAATTAAAGTGCTTCACTGAACTTCACGGGTTCACCAATGGCGGTGCCGATGATTTCGTCTTCCCACATGACACGGTGGCCGCGGATGATTGTGCCTTTGGGCCAGCCTTTGACGGTTTGGCCGTCATAAGGTGTCCATTGGCTTTTGCTTACAATCCAGTCATTCGTGATAGTTCTGGTTTGATTCATATCGACTATGGTCAAATCGGCGTCCATACCAACTGCGATACGTCCCTTTGTGGCCATGCCGAAAAGCCTGTTTGGTCCGTGGGATGTCAGATCAACAAAGCGCTCTAAGCTTAACTTCCCGTTGTTAACATGATCTAACATGATTGGAACTAGGGTTTGGACACCAGTCATGCCGGATGGGCTTTCCGGGTATGGTTTTTCTTTTTCTTCTCTTGTGTGTGGGGCATGATCTGAGCCGAGTACATCAGCAACACCGTTTTGAAGGCCTTGCCAGAGAGCTTTCGCGTGGCGTGCCTCTCGCAACGGTGGGTTCATTTGTGCATAGGTGCCTAATCTCTCATATACATCTGGAGCTGAAAGGCTGAGATGTTGTGGTGTTAGCTCTACTGAGGCGACATCTTTATGATGAGCTAGATATTCAATTTCCTCAGCTGTTGAAATATGGAGGACGTGAATGCGTTTGCCAGCTTCTCTGGCCGCTTCGACCAGCATTTTGGTTGACTTCATGGCTGCGATTTCATCGCGCCATTCTGGATGGCTTGATGGATCATTTGTACGGCGAACATCCATGCGCTCAATCAAACGGGCTTCATCTTCTGAGTGGAATGCCGCGCGGCGGTTGATTTTGGAAAGGATTTTTTTCAAGCTTTCTTCATCATCAACCAATAAATTACCAGTGGATGAGCCAATGAAAACTTTGATGCCTGCAGCGCCTTCTAAACGTTCAAGGTCTGGGAGGTCATTGGTATTTTCTCTTGTGCCGCCAACATAAAAGGCGAAATCGCAAAACATACGATGACGGGCGCGGTTGATTTTATCTGCCAGTGTGTTTGGACAAGTTGTGAGAGGTGAGGTGTTTGGCATTTCAAACACAGATGTTACACCGCCCATAACGGCAGCACGGCTGCCTGTTTCCAGGTCTTCTTTATGTTCATTGCCGGGTTCTCTGAAATGAACTTGGCTGTCTACGACACCAGGAAGAATGGTGAGGCCGGTTGCTGAGATGGTTTTATCTGCCGATGCTTGGCTTAGATCACCTAGAGATGTAATTTTACCATCTTTAATGCCGATATCGGCCTGGCCTATTCCATCTTGATTGACCACTTCACCACTTTTGATGACTAGATCAAAGTTCATTTGTGTATACTCCGTTTCATAGAAATTGAACGTGAAATTAGACGTCTTTATTCCATTGGTCTTTCAATGGCTTTTGATTTGTCTTCACGTCTCCACGTCTTGTAACTCTTGATATGAGTTTATATATAAAGTTGAGGACTGTCAGGTGTTTAATCAGTGCACTTTTTGAGGGTATGCACTAAAAGTTCTTAGTTAACAAAATGTTTTCAAGTTTTTGATGTTATTCGTCTTTTTATTATCGTTATCTTGAAAGACATTAATTTTATAATTGTGGCTTATTCATTCACTGGAGCATATAGCATTTGAACTGAATTTGTTGACTGCTCTGGTTTTTTGCGCACAATTTTCTGACCTCAGATTTGATTATGGTTGGGTTGTGCTTTGGATTGGAATTAAAAATGACGAAGTTTGTAGCGTTATTAGATCGCGCTGTTTTGGAGGTTACCGGGCCAGATGCAGGGGAATTTTTGCAAGGGCTGATTACTAATGATTTGGAAAAAATAAAAGAAAAAGGCTCTCTATTTGCTGCTCTGTTAACACCGCAGGGTAAAATAAATTATGAATTTTTTATTGTACCGACTGAAAATGGTTATTTTCTCGAAATGGCTAAGGGCGGGCTTGATGAACTTTATAAGAAGTTTAGCCTTTATAAACTGAGGGCTAATGTCGATATTTCGAATTTATCAGAAACACATATGGTTTTCTGGTTGGCTGAAAATTGTGAGTTGGTTACCCCTGAGGCTGTGTTATACCCTGATCCTCGTTCATCTGAATTAGGGCAGCGTGCTATTGTTTCAGTTGATCATATGACAGACTTTTGTGATGGTTTGGAGGCTTGTTCGCCAGATGATTATTTAGCTGCGCGTCTTACCATTGGCATTCCTGAAGGTGGGCATGACTATGCTCTTGGAAATACGTTTCCTCATGAAGCTTGTTATGACCTTATTGACGGGGTTGATTTTTCAAAGGGGTGTTATGTGGGGCAAGAGGTCGTCTCACGCATGCAGCATCGGAGCACTGTACGCAAACGGATTGTTTGCGTAAAAAGTGAAGAAGAGTTGCCGGAAAGCGGTGCTGAAATTCGAACAGAAACTTCTTTAATCGGTGTGCTTGGTTCACGGCTCGGAAAAGACGGGCTTGCTTTGGTCCGTTTAGACAGAGCCGGGAAAGCATTGAATATTGGGGATAAAATAAACGCTGACGGTATTTTGGTCACTTTGACTATACCATCATGGGCTTCATATGATTTTGTTTAACAAAGACGATTTAACTTAAGGTGATGTATGACACGTTGTTCCTGGGCGGGAGATGACCCTTTATATATTGAGTATCATGATGAAGAGTGGGGTGTGCCGGAAACTTCTGATCGTGCATTGTTTGAAAAACTTCTGTTAGAGGGGTTTCAATCTGGTTTGTCATGGATCACTATTTTGAGAAAAAGAGAGAATTTTCGAAAAGCTTTTGATGGGTTTGATGCGGAAAAAATAGTGAAATATAAGCCAAAAAAGATTGAAGCTTTGATGGCTGATACGGGTATTATTCGGAACCGATTGAAAATTGAAGCTGCGGTTCATAATGCTCGCGCTTTTTTAGAGATGCAGGAAAAAGGGCCCGGACTTTCAGCGTTTTTTTGGGATGCTGTAAATGGGACACCTCAGCAGAATAATTTTAAATCTATGAAAGATGTTCCAGGAAAGACGGAACTTAGCACTAAGCTATCTAAAGAGCTGAAACGGCAAGGCTTTAAGTTTGTTGGTCCTACAACGGTTTATGCTCATATGCAAGCAATGGGAATGGTGAATGACCACCTGGTTGATTGTCCTCGTCATAAGATTTGCGTAGAGCTTGGTAAAAAAATAGATTTTTCTGGAAGAGTTAAGTGATGGGTGAACTTCCTAAAAAACCTGTTCGGGCTTGGCAGAGAATGCTTTCCGGGCGCCGGTTGGATTTACTAAACCCAAAAAGTTCAGATATTGAAATTGAAGATATTGCGCATGGATTAGCACGGGTTGCCAGGTGGAATGGGCAAACGTCTGGGCCGCATGCTTTTTCTGTTGCGGAACACTCTCTTTTTGTCACGGATATTCTTTTAAAACTGAAACCAGATGCACCAGCCTCCTGGCAAATGGGTGCTCTTTTGCATGACGCTCCTGAATATGTCATTGGAGATTTGATCAGCCCTTTTAAGGCGGCAATTGGCGCGGATTACAAAGTTTTTGAATTGAAAATTCTTGATGCCATTCATCAACGGTTTGGCATTGCTTCAGATCTAACTGATGAAGTTCAGCGTTTCATTAAACGAGCTGATGAAATTTCTGCCTTTTATGAGGCGATTTATTTGGCTGGATTTTCTAACGATGAAGCAACAGTTTATTTTTCAGCGCCTGAATCAATCGATGGTGATTTTAACAATTGGATTACTTCTCTGGAGGCTCTTTCTGTTCGTGATGCACAGGCTAAATTTTTAGAACGCTTTTATCAATTGAATGAGAGTTAAATTTATTAGGTTTGATTAGTATTTTTTTCTTTTTATGATTTAAAGTTAGATAAATAACTGTTTTGAAGGATCCAAAATATATGTCTAATGAACCAAGTGCTGTACACACTAATGAGAGTTCTGAATATACTGCGCGTATTTTTGGTGGGCCTTTGGGGCAAGTCTTGCCTGCTATTGAAACTCATAATATCGGCCGCTTGGTTTCTATCATTAATAAAGACACTATGATTGAAACGCCTTCAATGCTTGAAGATCACCAGCATTTAAAACTAGCAATGAATGATATTTCTGAGCCACGTGATGGATTGGTGCTTCCTAGCGAGCGTCATGTTCAACGACTGATTGATTTTATTGATGATTGGGATTTGCAGCACTCTATGTTGGTTCATTGTTGGGCTGGGGTTAGTCGCTCAACTGCGGGTGTATTTATTAGTTTGTGCCGTTTAAATGATGGTGTGCCAGAAACAGAGATTGCAGAAGCTTTACGAAAGGCCAGCCCGACAGCGACGCCGAATGCGAAGTTAGTTGGTTTGGCAGATGATATTATGGGCCGTGGGGGGCGCATGAGCGATGCTGTTCAAATGATTGGCCAGGGTGAAATGGCTTTTGAAGGGGCTGTTTTTTCAATGCCTGTTCGGTTTAAATAAACGAACTTAAACAGTTTTACCTAAAGGGTGTTTATGAATAAAACGGACAAAAAGAGTGTCATTGAAATTGGTTTGAACGCGGCCATTGTTTCGCTCGAAGAAAATGATCCTCATATTTTGACTGTTTTAAGCCAAGATGAAAGTCATGATGGTTTGCCATTTGGCCCGTTTGATCCGCTTGTTCACCGAACTATGGAAATTGGGGTGCGTGGCTTTGTTCGGGAGCAAACCGGGCTTGATGTGAGCTATGTTGAGCAGCTTTATACTTTTGGTGATCGAGGACGTGTGACGGCTTTAGAATCTGGTGAATTACATGTTGTCTCTATTGGTTATTTAGCACTTACTCGTATGATTGATAGTGTTATTAATAGTGGTTCATCGGCTGCTATATGGCGGAATTGGTATCGTTCTTTTCCCTGGGAAGACCAACGAAATGGAGCACCTGAAATAATTCAGGCTGAGATTATACCTCGATTAATGATTTGGGCGGGTAAGCGCTCAACTGTTGCTTTGCAAAGGCGGGCAACTGAGCGAGTGAATATTTGTTTTGGTTTGAATGGTTCTGTTTTTGATGAAGAAAAAGTTTTGGATCGCTATGAACTTCTTTATGAGGCTGGTTTGTTATTTGAGGCCAAGCGTGATGGCCGGTCAGCTGCGTTAGACTGGGAGGACCTCCCTCGTTTGGGGGAACCGATGATATTGGATCACCGGCGGATTTTGGCAACAGCGATGAGCCGAATTAGAGCCAAAATCAAATACCGACCTGTGATTTTTGACTTGATGCCAGAAAACTTTACTCTTTTGGAATTGCAGCAATCAGTTGAAGGGATTTCGGGCAATTTATTACATAAGCAGAATTTTCGCCGCCTTGTTGAAAATGGTGGACTGGTTGTGCCGAGTGGTAAAATGTCTAGCCAAACCGGTGGGCGGCCAGCAAAACTCTTTCGATTTAGAAAAGAAGTTTTATTAGAGCGACGAACTGCTGGTGTGCGCGTGCGTGTTTAGAATTGTTTGAGCATTTCTAGACGGGGCTTATGGCGATAGTTATACATGAAACTCCCCCATTGTTTGTAGATGGGGGTTAGCTTGCCAGCGTCCACAATGATGTGATCTTTTAAGCAAGCACCTGTTTCAGTTTTTTCAATTGTGAGGGTGTGGTTCCACTGTTCGACAGGGCCACCATATTCATGGCTTCTTATTCTTCGCTCATCAGGGTTATATTCAAGGACTTTCATTGTCCATGGTGATTTTGGTAAGATACCAAATAAAGAGAATTCAGCGGCTATTTCTTGTCCCTGATAGATTTCAGTTTTCGGCAAGCCATAAAATTTGATCAAGCCTTTCATGGCTTGTTCCAGGCATTCCCAATCTGTTGCAACTTTCCAGAGTTTGTCAGGTGTTGTCTCATAGTCATGACGTAACTCTATTATCGCGGGCATATTGAAAGGCCTTTAATTTCTTAAAGTTTTGTGGCTTAGAAGAACGATCTTAGTTAAAGAACAATGTATAGAAATTGTTTGTTTTTTTCGGTTTCTTTTTCACAACTTTCGGGCGTTTATTAATTCTTTGTCTTGGCTCTAACCCGAGAGGACGACCATTTAATGCAGCTATGACCTTTCTGTCATGTCTGTAAATGTCATTAAAATAGTTCACTTTTCCATCATCATTAACCCACATGGTGAAGTAGGTAAGGTGCACAGGAACTTTTGTCTTTAAAGGTATATGTAGGTTTCTACGCGCTGCAACGCGTGCGTTGATTGCTTTGCGGTTAAAGCCTTCACTAGCAAGTATGACTTCAGCTAATTTTAATGGATCGCGTACTCTTATACATCCGTGGCTAAATGCCCGCCTTGTACGTTTGAAAAGACTTTTAGATGGCGTATCGTGCAAGTAAACGCTGTGTTTGTTTGGAAATAAGAATTTTACACGGCCCAATGCATTTCGTGGACCTGGGGGTTGTCGAATGAATACACGGCCATTGACGACACGACCCTCATAGCCTTTTGGTGCAACACCGTTCATTTCGTTCCAAATGATTGATTGTGGCACATTCCAATAAGGATTTAAGACAACGGTTTCCATTACATCAGAAAAGCTTGGTGTTGCGTGTTTGATTTTACCAGTTACAACGCGTTCTTGATGAATAATTTTTTCATTCTTTACCACGCGAACAAGATATTCAGGAATATTCACACGGACATGATAGTTGCCAAATTCTGTTGGGACCCACCGCCACCTCTCCATATTGGCTAGAATTTGAGCTTCACGGTTTGGTTTTCCTTTATTCATCCGTGCTCTGGTCGTTTTATTTATGATGCCCGTTGCGCGAATGTTGTTTGCTGCCTGAAACTTTTTGACGGCTTTGATGAGATCGCTGTCGTAGCTATCTTCAGGATAGAGAGCTTTGCCATTTTTAGTTGGGACAATGACATTTAATCTCTTTCTAAGTAGAGCGATGTGAGGGTGGCGATCAAAGGGGCGAATGACACGGCCAGCCGGAATTTTAACAATTGGTTTCACTGAACCAGTTGCGTTTCTAAGAAGATCTAATTGCTCTTTTAAAGCCCAAAATTGTTCGTGTTTTGGGTGAAAGCCCTTAAGTGTTTCTTTTAAATCTGATGAATTTGAAACAGCATTTAAAACTGTGATTGGTTCTAAATATTCTGGTTTATTATCTAGCGCTCGACTGATCTGTTGAGGGATCAATTGGCCGCCTTTTGCCCGTCTTGCATATTCAAGAACCGCACGTGACATCATTAGCTCAGCATTTGCTTTTTGCTCTGAAGTTCCTTCGATTGAAGTATCGGACGGAAATTTGATGTCGCTAACATTCATACCATATTCAGCGCCATTTTTAATTTCTTTGATGATTAAATGGGCTTGTTTGGTGAGTTTATCATTCTCAAACCAAATTGGTTTGCGATCTCGATTTTGATAGAATTTAGTTAGATCTTTGCGGATTTGTTTGTCATAGGCTGTTTTGCCTTTGAGGCTTGTCTTGATTTTTAAAATCAAGTGATGCTCAAGAGCATCCTCTAATGTGATGAGCATGTCTGGGCCTTCAGGCTCAGCAGCTTTTAGTAGAGAACTATTGATGACTAAGGACGCTATTAAGGATGCTTTGATCAGGATTATGGCTTTCGTCATGAATACTGCTTTTCCCATGAATTTTGTCCTCAACTTCTATCGTAATTTTGTGTATTACACCTTGTGATGTAGAGGTGCATTACATTCTATTCAAATCTTATTTAGTTGGTTTGCGAGATCAATTTAACCTTCAAGTCTTCCTTGATCGTTAATTCTATACAAGCTTTGACGTATTTAAAGATTTTTTCGTTCAATAAATCGTGTCAAATTTTAGATATCTGATCTCATATAATAATCTTCCTATTTGGTGTAAATTAAGATGGAAGAGTTTATTTTTTTTAGAGATCTGGATATCTGTTTGATAACATTTGTATTTTTCAATTCAAATGTTTGATTGCTCGTTATTTTTTCGCATTTTACCCGTTAATTTGTGACAGAGTATATGCTGAGAGCAAAAAGAGTGAAAGGGGCAAACTTTACGCTATTCACTGGTTCTTTCTCTTCTCATATAACCTGTTGTAAATGTGACATAGAAAAGAGCGCATATACAAATTAAAAAAATGTAATAAATGGCTCTTTTTCTAAGTCAAATAATTTTAGCTTTCATTGGTTTTTGGTTGCAAGCCGATTTCTCTCATTTTTCGATATAGAGTTGATCTGCCGATGCCTAAATGTTTTGCAATATCAGTCATGTGACCTCTATAGCGCCCTAGGGCTAAGCGGATCATATCAGCTTCTACAGCTTCTAAAGCTCTTATGTCGCCGGCGTCAGTCATGACACGAATACCCACAGGCGGATGACCTGTGTTTGTTTCTTGCATGGCGACCATTTGCGGTGCTTCTTCTTCTTCACCAATCATTGCCGGGCCTGTGTAAACAGAGCTATCACTTTCAGGTGTCGCTGGTAGTGATGGTATTTCTAGCTCAAAGCCTTCAACATGAGAGGCGATTTGAGGGAATTCATTGATTGTAAGAATTGGCGTATCTGCCAGAACCACAGCGCGGAAGATTGTATTTTCCAGTTGGCGGACATTACCTGGCCAATCATAACTCTGTAGGAGCTTGAGGGCTTGAGGGTCAAGACCGGTTATTTTTTTGCCTTCTTCACTTGCGAAACGAACGATGAAGTGGTTTGCAAGATCTGCGACATCTTCGATACGTTGGTTCAATGGAGGTACCATAATTGGGAAGACGTTTAAGCGGTAATAGAGATCTTCTCTGAACTTACCTTCTTTGACCAATTTGATCATGTCTTTATTGGTGGCTGAGATCAGGCGGAAGTCAACTTTTACAGGGCGTTTTGCGCCAACTGGGTCTACTTCACCTTCTTGTAACGCGCGCAATAATTTTACTTGAGCGTCCAGTGGGAGTTCTCCGACTTCATCTAGGAAGAGGGTGCCGCCGTTGGCTTCTTCAAATTTACCGGTTCGTTTTTCTGTTGCTCCTGTGAATGCCCCTTTTTCATGACCAAAGAGAATGCTTTCAATAAGGTTTTCTGGAATGGCACCACAGTTGACTGTGATAAATGGTTTACCTTGGCGCTCACTTTCACCTTGTACGGCGCGAGCGATCATTTCTTTACCAACACCACTTTCACCTTCGATGAGAACCGGAATGTTTGAGCTTGCGGCGCGGCGTCCTAATTCAATGACGCGACTTAAATTTTTACCAGATGAAATAAGATTGTCGAAGGTCATTGTGCCTTCGTTTTTGCGCTTAATGCGAGAGATTTCAACTGTTAGAGCTTCGATTTTCATAGCATTTTTCAATGAAACTTCTAAGCGCTCCAAGCTTACCGGTTTTACAACAAAATCAGAGGCACCTGCACGCATTGCGGCAATGGCAATGTCGATGCTTCCATTTGCTGTTTGTACAATAACTGGTTGGCTTGCATTGATTTTTTTAAGATGTTCTAGAACGGCATGTCCGTCGATATCTGGCATGACCAAATCTAACAGAATGAGCGATATTTGCTCTTTCTCGGAACTTTCCATGATGCTGATGGCTTGTTTGCCACCATCTGCAACTTTTGTTTCAAACCCGAGGCGTTTGATGGCTTCGCACAAGATTCTGCGTTGCGCAGGATCATCGTCTACAATAAGAACGCATTGCGGCATACTCTATCACTCTACTCTTTACTCTAGTGACCTTGGTTCCTCAGGATTTTATTGAAATAAATTTCTTAAAGCTTATCTTTTGAAAGACTGAAATGAGATAAACTAATTTATTTCTTGAACCGGGTAAAAAAGGTCATTACTCAACATTACTTCGTTCATGTTGGACAATAAGAGTAAATAAGAAGTTTATTTTTGACTGATTTTTGATCGAACTGGGTAAAATTTTCCGATTTCTATGGATGGTGGAAATTTTCTTCATGGGTTAGAATGGGGCAAATCACAGCAAATTTTTAAGTTTAAATGCCTATTGGGCACAACTTGTTAAAGTTTCCAGGTCACCTAATCTAAGGTGAATTTTCTAAAAAATAATTTTGATTCAAGGATGAATGAGCGTGAATTCTAAAAAGTTTGGATTGTATGATACGGCATCTAACCACTTATTTGATGAAAGTTCGGTGGCAGTAGGTCTCTCTTCTTGTGGCGCTGTATATGGAGTGGCATCTGAGACGGTTGATGAAGGTGGTGCCCAGTTAGGCGCAATGCCTGAATGGGATTTGACGGACCTTTATGAAGGGCCAGAGTCTTCTCAATTAAAGGATGATTTGAAACAATCTCAACAAGATGCTGTTTCTTTCCAAAGTGATTTTCAAGGCAAGATTGCTGATATCGCTTCACGTGAAGATGGGGGGGCACAACTTGCTAAAGCCATACGTCGGTATGAGGCATTAAATGATAAGTTGGGGCGGATTGCTTCTTATGGTCAGCTTTTATATTCCAGTGATAATGAAAACCCGGTTCATGCGAAGCTGCATGGTGATCTTATGGAACAGATTACGTCGATTAGTTCTAACTTATTGTTTTTTGGTTTGGAATTTAATCGCCTTGAAGAAAGCCAAATTGCGACTTTGCTCAATAATGAAGAGCTTGCCCATTACAAGCCGTGGATTGATGACTTGCTTTATGAGCGCCCTTACCAGCTTTCTGATGATTTGGAGAAATTATTTCACGATAAGTCTGTTGTTGGGCGAGGGGCCTGGTCACGGCTTTTTAATGAAACGATGACATCTCTTCGGTTTGAAGTTGGCGATGATACTTTGGCGCTTGAGCCTACCCTAAACTTATTGCAATCTCCGGATGGTGAAAAGAGGCGAGTGGCGGCGGCGTCAATTGAAACGGTATTAAATAAAGAAAAACGTCTGTTTACGCAGATTACGAATACTTTAGCTAAAGATAAAGAAATTGCAGATAGGTGGCGTAAATTTGAGGATGTGGCAGATAGTCGGCATCTTTCAAATCGGGTTGAACGGGAAGTGGTTGATGCTTTAGTTTCTTCAGTTCGTTCGAAATATGATCGGATTTCTCACCGTTATTACAGCCTAAAAGCAAAATGGCTTGGTGTTGAAGTGATGGACTATTGGGACAGGAATGCACCTTTGCCCAATGATAGTCAACGAAGCATCCCTTGGGCAGAGGCACAAGATACTGTTCTTTCTGCCTATCATGGTTTTGCTCCTGAGATGAAAGATATAGCCCAGAAATTTTTTGATAATAACTGGATTGATGCACCGCTTCGCCCAGGCAAGGCGCAAGGTGCTTTTTCTCATCCGACAGTGCCAAGTGCGCATCCGTTTGTTCTTATTAATTATCAAGGTAAGCCACGAGATGTTCAAACGCTTGCGCATGAATTAGGCCACGGTGTTCACCAGGTTTTGGCTGGTAAACAGGGGGCATTGATGGCGCCAACACCTTTAACCTTAGCTGAAACGGCAAGTGTGTTTGGTGAGATGCTTACTTTCCAAGCTCAATTGAAAAAAGCACAAAATGATGTCGAGCGGCAATCTCTGTTGGCGGCTAAAGTTGAAGACATGATCAACACTGTTGTTCGGCAAATTGCGTTTTATTGTTTTGAGCGAAAAGTTCATGAAGCTCGGCGGGATGGAGAGCTAACGGCTGAGCAGTTGAATGAGTTTTGGTTAGATGTTCAAGGTGAGAGCTTGGGCCCGGCCATTCGTTTGAGCGAAGGGTATGGGACATATTGGAGTTATGTTCCTCATTTTATTCATGCGCCATTTTATGTTTATGCTTATGCTTTTGGTGATTGTTTGGTGAATTCACTTTATGCAGTTTACGCTGATGCTTCAGATGGCTTCCAAGAGAAATATTTTGAGATGCTTAGCGCTGGTGGAACAAAGCACCATAAAGAATTGCTTGCACCCTTTGGACTTGATGCAACGGATCCCTCTTTTTGGGATCGAGGTTTGTCGGTGATTGAAACCATGATTGATGAGCTAGAACAGTTGGATCAGGCATGATGAAGTGCATAAATTTTGGGCTTGTAATTTATCTCAAACGCTAAAATTACCGTTTATAGGTAAAAACTAGGCTAAAGTTCTAAGTCATTTTGGCTCTATCTGCGTTATTTTGTAGCAGGCTAAGGCTTGCGAAATGGCCTTCAGATGATTAAAAAAGGGGACTTGTCTATTATTATCGCGTATGATTGACGTATAATATACATAATGGGCGATTTCATTTGAACTCACGTTTGATTATATGTTTTTATAAATTGAGCTTGTGAGGCTTATAAGTTGTATTTTGTGAAACAAGTTATTTATGTTTCATAAGACTAAATCGACTTTTGAGAAAATGTAAAAATAAAAATAGAGGGTTGTAGAATGAGCATTGATACGTCTAATGGCCATCCGGCTATGGATTACGCAGAACATGAGCGTACTTATAGTGGATTTATTAAAGCGACAATTTATTGCACGGTCGCACTTATTGCGCTTTTAGCTGGAATGGCGTTTTTTCTCGTTTAATACGGGGCCATTTAAACTCTAGAATTTGTTATTTTTTTGACTTGGTGACAGTTTTTCTGTTGTCGGTGATTGAGACTTTGCGTTCGTTCTTTTGATTGTGGTTGCATTTAGAACTTATTTTCATAGACGAATTGATTTTTTAATTTAACTAAAGAATGGAGCCGGTGATGGTTACTATTGCCGTTCCTGTTGAAGGTGTAGGCGAGCCACGTGCTGCGATCTCACCTGAGACGGTGAAAAAATATGTTGCCCTTGGGTGTGATGTTCGTATTCAAGCTGGTGCTGGTGTACCGTCTAATATTTTAGACGCTGATTATGAAGAGATGGGAGCCTCTATTGCAGGGTCTTTATCAGATACACTCTCTGGCGCTGATGTTGTTTTGAAGGTTATGCGGCCTACTCAGGAAGAAATTGATCTCATGGGTGAGGGGACTGTTGTTGCAGCAATCTTAAATCCACATGATGAGGTTTCTGGCATCGAGGCACTAGCTGCTAAGAAAATTAAAGCATTTTCTATGGAGTTTATGCCACGGATTACGCGTGCTCAATCTATGGATGTGCTTTCGTCGCAATCTAACCTTGCTGGTTATAAAGCGGTGATTGATTCAGCAGCTCACTTTACCCAAGCGATGCCGATGATGATGACGGCGGCTGGCACAGTGCCACCTGCGAAAGTTTTTGTTATGGGTGCAGGTGTTGCTGGCTTGCAAGCGATTGCAACGGCTAAGCGTCTTGGTGCTATTGTTACAGCAACAGATGTGCGACCTGCTGCTAAAGAGCAAGTTGAAAGCCTTGGCGGTAAATTCATCGCGGTTGAGAACGATGAGTTTAAAGAGGCTGAAACATCTGGTGGTTACGCTAAAGAAATGTCTGATGACTATAAGCGTGAGCAAGCTGAGCTTGTTGCCAACCATATTAAGAACCAAGACATTGTTATTACAACAGCGCTCATACCTGGGCGCCCAGCTCCTAAATTGATTAGTGCTGAGATGGTTCGCTCTATGGGAACTGGCTCTATTATTTATGATATGGCGGTTGAGCGTGGTGGTAACTGCGATTTGGCGAAACCTGGTGAGATTGTGAATGAAAATGGCGTTCTTATTATGGGGCCGCTTAATATTCCTGGTGCTCTTGCGGGCAACGCAACCAGCCTATATGCGAAAAACCTTTATAACTTCTTGGCTCTTATGATTGACAAGGAAGAGGGTTTGAAAATCGATTTTGAGGATGAAATCATTCAGGGTACTTTGGTGACCAATGATGGTAAAATTGTTCATCCTAGATTAACAGGGGAGACAAGCTAATGACTAAGACAGTATTGAAAGTTTTAGTAAGTTGTTTTGGAGCTTTGATGTTGAGCACGAGTTCAGCCTATGCCGCTGGCGCTGGGTCTGAAGTGAGCTCATTTACTTACCTTTTCGCAATTTTTGTGATGGCGATTTTTGTTGGTTATTTTGTGGTTTGGGCTGTGACGCCTGCGCTTCATACACCGTTGATGGCTGTGACTAACGCGATTTCGTCTGTGATTGTTGTGGGTGCGCTTTTGGCTGTTGCTGTTGATAGCAATGGTATTGGTGCTGCAAATATTTTTGGGTTTCTAGCGCTAGTCATGGCGGCGATCAATATCTTTGGTGGCTTCCTTGTGACACAGCGCATGTTGGCCATGTATAAGAAAAAGGAACGCTAACAGACTTAATCTGTTTGTTTAGATGTTTTTTATTTTGCGCTCCTTGCCATTGTTTGCATGGGTGCGTTTAGAGGATTAATTTTATGTCTCCAGATCTAATTGCTTGTCTTTATTTGGCTTCGGGTGTGCTTTTTATTTTAAGCCTTCAAGGTCTATCTAGCCCAGCTTCATCTCGCCAGGGTAACCTCTTTGGTATGGCCGGTATGACCATTGCCATTCTTACAACTTTGGCTGCTGCTCCTTCAATTGCTAATATGTCCTGGCTGATGATTTTCGCTGGTCTTGGTATTGGTGGTTTAATCGGCGCTATTATTGCTAAGAAAATTCCAATGACAGCTATGCCGCAACTTGTTGCAGCGTTCCATAGTCTTGTTGGTTTGGCTGCTGTGTTTGTGGCTGCAGCTGCTTACTATGCGCCTGAAGCTTTTGGGATTGGTCAGTTTGGAAATATCAATGCAGCTAGTCTTGTTGAGATGTCTCTTGGTGCTGCAATTGGTGCCATTACATTTACAGGCTCAGTGATTGCTTTTGCTAAGCTTGATGGCCGTATGTCTGGCGCACCGATTATGCTGCCTGGTCGTCATTTCATTAATATCGCGCTTTTCCTTGGTATGATTTATCTCATTTACATGCTGATTGTTGGTCAAACAGAATTTACCTTCTGGGCTCTTGTAATCACGGCCTTTATCTTTGGTGTGTTGATTATCATTCCAATTGGCGGCGCTGATATGCCAGTTGTTGTATCGATGCTTAACTCATATTCTGGTTGGGCTGCTGCTGGTATTGGCTTTACGCTTGGTAATGCTGCCTTGATTATTACTGGTGCCTTGGTTGGCTCATCAGGTGCTATTCTTTCTTACATTATGTGTAAGGGTATGAACCGCTCTTTCATTTCGGTTATTCTTGGTGGTTTTGGTGGTGAAGCTGCCGGGCCTGCTACAGATGATGGTGTTCAGCGCACTGTTAAGCAAGGCTCAGCTGATGACGCTGGGTTCATTATGAAAAATGCTGGTAAAGTTATCATCGTGCCTGGTTATGGTATGGCGGTGGCGCAAGCTCAGCACGCGCTTCGTGAGATGGGTGATGAGCTGAAAGCAGCTGGTGTTGATGTGGCTTATGCTATTCATCCAGTTGCTGGTCGTATGCCTGGTCATATGAACGTTCTGCTTGCTGAAGCGAATGTGCCTTATGATGAAGTGTTCGAGCTTGAAGATATCAACAGTGATTTTGCTCAGGCTGACGTTGTTTATGTTATTGGTGCGAATGACGTGACAAACCCAGCAGCGCTTGAAGATCCGCAATCTCCAATTTACGGCATGCCGGTTCTTGAAGTTTGGAAAGCGGGCACTGTGATGTTTAACAAACGCTCACTTGCTTCTGGTTATGCTGGTATTGATAACACATTGTTTTACCGCGATAACACAATGATGCTTCTTGGCGATGCGAAGAAAATGACAGAAGATATCGTTAAATCTCTCTAGCTAGCTAGACTGTATACTTACTATATTGACTGTTTTTGGTTATAACCAATGTAGTTGAAAAGTTTAAAGCCGCTGTCGGAATTGCTCGATGGCGGCTTTGTTTTGTCTTATTTCCTTTGTCTTGTTTCGTCTGTCTTAATTTCTGCAAGGTTTTTGTGAACATAGTTCATTTCGTAAAGATAAATTATGTGGGAACCAATGGCAGGATTTAAATATATCATTAAGCGCCCTGAGTTTTTCGAAACTCTAAGAGAAAAAGCGCAAAAAAGTAAAATTGGATTTGCACTCTTTGAGTTTGTACTTTTTGGGATGAAGCAAGCTTGGGCCGCTTTGTTTGGTGGGCTGTTGCTTGGATTTATTTTGATGTCTCGTTATTGGTATCCAGGTTCCGATTTTTTACATCGTTATGATTTTTTGTTTCTGGCAGCTCTCACTATTCAGGGAGGGCTTATATTATTTAAGCTTGAGACATGGGAAGAAGCTAAGATTATTTTACTGTTTCATATTGTTGGGACGGTTATGGAAGTATTTAAAACATCGATGGGATCTTGGGTGTATCCTGAAAATAGTTTGTTTTACATAGGTGGTGTGCCTTTATTTTCTGGGTTTATGTATTCAGCTGTTGGCTCGTATATGGCTAGAGTTTGGCGGGCGTTTGATTTTCGGTTTGAAGGATACCCACCTTTATGGCAAACCAATGTGATTGCAGTTCTTATCTATTTAAATTTCTTTACTCATCATTATTTGCCTGATATTCGCTGGGGCTTGTTTGTTGCACTCGGCCTCATATATTTTAAAACACGGGTTTATTTTAGGGTTGATCGCAACCATTATTGGATGCCTTTGTTGTTTGGGTTTCTTTTGGTTGCGATTTTTATTTGGTTTGGTGAGCAAATCGGCACGTTAGCACAAGCCTGGCAATATCCTAATCAGGCAAACGGGTGGCAGATGGTTTCACTCGGCAAACTTGGATCTTGGTATTTGTTAATGATTATATCTTTTGTCATGGTGACTTGGCTAAATCCGATCCGTTCGATAAAAGATAAATAAAGTTTTGTTACTTCAGATCAGTTCAATTGAGGGATGATTTATGAGTTGGTGGTTATGGAAAATCGTTTTGGCGCTGTTTTCGCTTTATATGGGGATTGCGCTTGCCTTATTTTTTCTACAAAGAAAGTTGGTGTTCTCACCTGACCCAACTTATGTTTCTCCGGATGATATTGAGCTTAAGGGCATTAATGAAGTTGTCTTGAAGAGTAAAGATGGGTTGAAGCTTTATAGCTGGTATGCGAAAGCTGCTGCGAATAAGCCTACGTTTTTATTTTTTCATGGTAATGGCGGCAATGTTGCTAATAGAGAAGAAAAATTCCGGCAGCTTATGGCGCAGGGTTATGGAGTGTTTATGCTTGGCTATCGTGGGTTTGGTGGCAGTGAAGGTAAACCTTCTGAAGAGGCTTTTGTGAAGGATGCTTTTGTTGCTTATGATTATTTGCGTGATGTGGCAAAAATTGGTGAACAGCAAATTGTGATTTATGGAGAATCGATTGGCTCATCTGTCGCGACGCAATTGGCAGCGCGGGTTGAAGCGAAAGCTTTAGTGCTTGAAGCGCCTATGTCTTCTGTTACAGCCGTCGCGCAAACACGCTATCCTTATTTGAGGGTGCGGCCTTTTTTAAGGGATCGATTTGAGTCTGACAGGCATATTGCGAATATTGCTATGCCATTATTGGTTATTCACGGTGATGATGATCAAGTGATACCGCTAGAATTTGGTAAGGATCTTTTTAGTGCTGCTGTCCAGCCAAAAGAGATGAAAGTTATACCAGGGGCTGGTCATAATGATCTTTATGAACATCCTCTTGTTGAAGAAGTTGTTCGTTTTTTATCTTCGTTAGATGTTGAGCTTGAAGTTCAAAATAAATAAAAATAGATTGTTCCATCGTGGTTTTCGCTTTTGTAGGGCGATCGGGTTTAATTACAACAAACTGGTTTTGCGTCATATTTTAAAAGGTTTTGATTTTGGTTTCCATTGTCGAAAAAGTTTCTGAAAAAGTGAATGTTAATGAAGTAGCTCAGCTTGCTGAGGTCGCAGCTGAAAAAACATTTTCGCTTTCTATTAAAATTGGCATTGCGGCTACTTTGGTTATTGCTGGTTTCATTCTTGCTCGTTTGGCAGCGGCTGCTATTCGAAATCAATTTGGTTCGATTAAAGGGGTTGATCAAACCCTTGTGCCAATGCTTGCGCAGACTGTGCGTTATGCGATTATTTTTCTCACTATTGTCATGGCGCTTGCTAATTTTGGCATTGAGACAACTTCTTTTCTTGCTGTTCTTGGTGCAGCTGGCCTGGCCATTGGTTTGGCTCTGCAGGGCACCCTGCAAAATGTAGCAGCTGGCATCATGTTGTTGGTCATCCGGCCCTTTAGAAAAGGGGATTATATTGAAGCGGGAGACGTTGGTGGTACTGTTGATGAAACAGGGTTGTTCATGACCCGCATGCATACTGTGCAGGGTTTGTTTATTGCGGTGCCGAATTCGATTTTATGGTCGAATACCATTACCAATTATAGCCGCTTACCGCGCCGCCGTTTTGATATGCAGGTTGGTATTTCATATGATGCTGATATGGATAAAGCGCGTGATGTGCTGATGCAGGTTTTGCTTGATGATGGTCGGGTGCATCGCTCACCAGAGCCATTAGTTGTTGTGCGTGCTTTAGGGGCAAGTTCTGTTGATTTGGAAATTCGAGCCTGGACAGACCGATCTACTTATTGGGATTTGAATTTTGATTTAACGAGAAAAGTTAAATTGGCCCTTGATGAGGCGAATATTTCCATTCCTTACCCGCATACTCAAATTGTTATGTCTCCTGAAATTTTGGAAAAACTTTCTGGAGGACATTCGCAAAAACAAATTGGGTCTGAAAACAAGACTGATAAAAATAACAAACCTAAGTCAGGTGGGTCAGGTCGAGGAAAAAAACCTCGCAATATACCAGCTTAAATTTTGAGAGGTATATGCGAGGTTTTATTTAGCTTCGAGGTGGTGCTTTAGTTGTGACCTTTATGCTTCAAATGCCCACTAGCAACCGCGCTTTTTTAGTTACGCTTCAGTTTACTTACCAGTAACCGTGTTATTGTTTTGGTGGTAAGTTAAGGCTTTCATCTTTTTTGTTCATGAAACTACTGAAGATGGCAGCTGCGCCGGCTAGCCCTCCACCATTTTCACTTGAGACAACAGTATGAGGGACCAAGCGGCTGATTAGACTAACAAGCTCTGGTTTGTTTTCTAAGGTTGATAGAACTTTATCTAGGGCTTGCAGGCTGGTGACGCGGTCTTTACCAAGTACATTTGCTTGTGCACTTTGACCTCTTGCCAATTCTTCTAAGAATTCTCGTTCTGCGCGACCTAGAGCTGCTCGCTCTAACTCTCTTTGGTTGGCGACTTTAACGGCGATTTGGGATTGGACAAGCCTTGGTTGTTCGTTTGCAGTAGCCCTGGCTTGTTCTGTTTCAATGCGTTTCTGTTGTGCACTTGTTTCTCTGGCGTAAGCTAATGAAAGTTGATCAGCTAGTTGAACGCGTAGACGGGATAAGAGTAACTCAGGTGGAATAGCGGGTTCGCCAATGCGAATTTCTCTGATCTCTACGCCGGCTTTTCTGCCTTCTATTTTAATAAGGCTTTCAATCGTTGTTTCAATAGCTTCTCTGTTTTCAATGAAATCCAATACTTTGGTTGGTCTGACAATATAGCTGACAGTCCCATCTTCATTTTTTTGAGGTAGGCGGACATTAGAACCGGCTACGTTACGTACGATAGAGCGAATGGCGGGTGTTAAAATGCGATCTTCGATTTGATCGAGACCACCAACTGAGCCAATAACCACGGGGGCATTTTCCGGACTAACTTGAACAAGAGCTCTGAGTTCAACCGGGATGTCCCAGCCTTCAACTTTTACAAATACTGCGCGGTCAGCTGCGTGCTCTGGGATAACTTCTTTTGTATTGCGCTTGTTTTGTTGGATGTTGCCTTGCTGGTCAACAGAGAGGTCGATGTGGCGTTTGGTATAGCCGCCTTTATATTCCCATGTTTGAACGCGGGTATCGACGAGTGAAACTTCATAAGCTTTGTGGTTGAGATAGTAGGCGCCAGGAAAAAGAGGTTCCTTCCAGATGCCAACACAACCTTTGGTTACGAGTGGCACCGAAAGGGCGCCGCTTGCAATGGTTGATGCTGATACTTTTTCAGAGATGCAATTGATGCCGGGTTTTTTAACATTGGATTTTACAACACCAACATGACCGGCGGGTATAATTGTTGCCTTGGTGCTTTTGGAAACTTCAACATCAAATAAATATCGATTAATACGATAGCTACCCGGTTTTAATACTGTTTCTTGAGGGCCGCGATGTCCGCCTTTTTGTAGGTATGTTTTCGCGTCCAACATGGCTGAGATTTTATCATCTGGAATGGCTGGGGCGATGAACATCCCGTCTGGCATTGGCGCGCCATCAAGAGAGGTGATTTCACCATAGCTGCCTTCAGGGATTTTGATAGTTGGGTATTGTTCGACATCATATAAAACACGGATAAAAGGGCTGAAGTGAAAGCCGGGGCCGAGGATGCGAGCTTGGGGGCCTTTTTGGCCATCCAGGGCAATGATGCGGCCTTCGGGTAATTCTTCGAAAGCATAAATTCTTTTCAGGTGACCAACACGGTTAGCGTCAATATTTACAAAAGATGTTGAGGCTAGAGAGAAGATGCTAAAAATGATGAGAGCAGCACCTAATAATTTTGGAGATATTTTTGAGGGTTTCTTGGCACCTTCATCTTGTGTTTTGTTCGTTTCAGGAGCTTTCTTGGAAAAAAGATATAAACCCACCGCTAATGATATAAACCCAAGTAAAATCCAAGTCATGCCCGTTACTCCATTGTATTATGAATAATTACTTCATTGTACTTTTCGATTAGGCGGCATCATCACTTGATTTTATTAAATAAGTTCCCCCAAAACATGGTTAAAATTTCGTTCTATCAATAGCTCATTTAGGTAGTAGAGGACCTCTTTTCCTCAAAATGGGAATAAATTGGTGTCTCTTATTGTTTTTTGGCTAAAAGATGAAGAATTTTCTCGCTTGGCGCGCTCGATTTTTTATTTTAGGTACGGTATATCTGGCCTGAACATTTTGATGAGAGAGTGAATTTATGACTGATACCCCTAAAAAAGATCGTCCCAAAGACCGCCCATGGTTATTTCGTACCTATGCTGGCCACTCAACGGCGACAGCTTCAAATGAGCTTTATCGGAATAATTTGGCCAAAGGCCAAACGGGTCTTTCAGTTGCTTTCGATCTGCCAACACAAACTGGTTATGACAGCGATCATGCGCTGGCAAAAGGTGAAGTGGGTAAGGTTGGGGTGCCGATCTCTCATATTGGTGATATGCGCACGCTTTTCGATGGTATCCCTCTAGAGAATATGAATACCTCGATGACGATTAATGCGACGGCTGGGTGGTTGCTCTCTCTTTATATTGCAACAGCTGAGGACCAGGGCGCTGACAGAGCGAAACTCTCAGGCACTGTTCAAAATGATATTATTAAAGAATACCTTTCGCGCGGGACGTATGTTTTCCCGCCGGAGCCATCTATGCGTTTGATCAAGGATGTGATCACATATTCTTACAAAGAAGTGCCGAAATGGAACCCGACGAATGTCTGTTCTTATCACCTGCAAGAAGCTGGGGCGACGCCTGTCCAGGAGCTTGCTTTTGCTCTTGCAACGGGTATTGCTGTATTGGATATGGTGAAGGCCTCTGGTGAAGTTGAGACGCAAGATTTTCCAGCTGTTGTTGGACGGATCTCTTTCTTTGTGAATGCGGGCATGCGTTTTGTAACTGAATTATCGAAGATGCGCGCCTTTGTTGATTTGTGGGATGAGATTACGCGTGAGCGTTATGGCGTTGAAGATCCTAAATTCCGCCGCTTTCGTTATGGTGTGCAGGTGAACTCACTTGGGCTCACTGAGCCGCAACCAGAAAATAATGTTTATCGTATTTTGATTGAAATGCTGGCTGTTGTTCTCTCGAAAAATGCAAGAGCCAGAGCTGTTCAATTGCCTGCGTGGAACGAAGCGCTGGGCTTGCCGCGTCCGTTTGATCAGCAATGGTCAATTCGTATGCAGCAGATTATGGCGTATGAGACAGACTTGCTTGAATATGCTGACATCTTTGATGGCTCAGTTGAGATTGACCGCAAGGTTGAAGAGCTAAAAGCTGAGGCCCGTGATGAGCTGGCGCGCATTGAAGAAATGGGCGGCGCTGTTGCTGCGGTTGAGAGCTCTTACATGAAGCAAAAACTGGTTGAGAGTAACACAGCGCGTTTGCGCGACATTGAGCTTGGAGATCAGGTTGTTGTTGGTGTGAACAAATGGACAGAGAGCGAGCCAAGCCCGCTGGCGCAAGGTGCTGATGGTGGCATTCTCACCATTCCTGATTGGGTTGAGCAAGAGCAAATTGAGCGTTTGCAACAATGGCGCTCTGATCGTGACCAGGCTGCTTGTGATGCAGCTGTTGCTGATTTAAAATCTGCAGCGCAAGAGGGGCGCAATATTATGGAGCCGTCGATTGCCGCTGCGAAAGCTGGTGTGACGACGGGTGAATGGGGCAACTGCTTGCGTGAAGTGTTTGGTGAATACCGCGCGCCTACTGGCGTTGGTAAAGCGGCGAATGTTGATGCTTCTGGTCTCTCTGAAGTGCGGGCTACAGTAGATGCCGTATCAGATAAACTTGGCCGCCGGATTAAGTTCCTTGTTGGTAAGCCTGGCCTTGATGGGCACTCTAACGGCGCGGAGCAAATTGCTGTGCGGGCGCGTGATGCGGGCATGGAAGTTGTTTATGAAGGCATTCGTTTAACGCCAGCGCAGATCGTTAACGCTGCATTGGAAGAAGGCGTGCACGCCATCGGATTGTCTATCCTTTCAGGCTCTCACGTGCCGCTTGTTAAAGACGTGCTAGAGCGCATGAAGACGGCTGGCATCTCTGATATTCCATTGGTTGTTGGCGGCATCATTCCGCCGGAAGATGCAGAGCTTCTTAAAGCTGCTGGAGCGGCTGCGGTTTACACGCCCAAAGACTTCCAATTGAATGATATTATGGCGGATATTGTTAGGCTTATTGATGGGACTTCCCAAGCGGCGTAGTTTGGGCGTTTCTTTTGTCTCACGGGCTATTCTGGAGCGAAGCTGCTCCAGGCCCTCCGACAGGCGGCACTCGTGCCGGGCGCCGCTGTAGCGGGACGCCATGTTCGCACTTACCCCTGACCGGGAACGTGCTACCTTCTCCGTGAAGGTGGATTAAGGTTTGTGTTTGAGGTGCTCAAATATGTCTCAATATTCTGCGCTTCTCAAAGCCCCTAGGTGGGATTAAAAACTTCGTTTTTCTTTTGCTTTCATTCTTAAAATGGACATGAATTTGGGATGTAGCTTTATTACGTGTCAGATTTTGTGTGGAGTTTTTTATGGAGATTGATCGGACTATGGTTGGGTTGCCGAGTGTTTTGGGGATGTGGGTGTTTTTTGTTTTGATGATGGGGCCGGTTTTGCTGATCATTATTGGAGCGAAGGATATTTTGAAAAAAACGCAAAAAAACACAGCCTTTCTTCTCATCATTGGCACTGTGTTGCTTGGGATTTCTTCGTTTGATTTTATCGTGAATATTGTGCTGTTACAGTTTGTAGATGTAAAGGCATATGCTCAGATCGCGGTTTATAAAGGCATTGCTGTGATGGCCCTTCGTTATATTGGCTATCTTCTGATTGGCATCGGGATTTATGTTCACGCGAAAGATTTAAAGCCTGTTTCTTGAGGGGGGGAAGTTTTATTTCTCTCAGGGCTATTCTGTCGCTAAGGCGACAGGCCTACTTTTTTAGTCGTGCTTCAGGTTGCCTGCAAGCAACCGCACTGAGCGTCGCAACGCGCTGGGCTACGCTCTCGCTACGCGATGTCACTCAGCCCGAAATGGGCTGAGCTCCTCCTTCGGACCTCAATATTGAGTTTTAATTGTTCACAGGCGATGCCTTTTTTGTTGGGCCTTCGGGTTGCCCGCAAGCAACCGGCCTAAAGCATCCACACAATCAACTCTTCCCGATGTCATCCAGGCTTTTTTGTAGGGATAATTTGTCCAGGCTGGCGAGAGGTAGATTTACGAAGATTGAAATTCTTTGTTGGAGCATGCGCATTGTATCAGCAAAAGCATAGTGGATTTCTGCGTCTGTGCCTGTTGCGGCGGCTGGGTCTGGGACGCCCCAATGGGCTGTCATTGGTTGGCCTGGCCACACAGGACAGGTTTCATTGGCGGCATTGTCACAAACAGTAAAGACAAAATCCATTTTTGGGGCATCTGGCCCTGTGAACTCTTCCCAGCTTTTTGAGCGGTAGTGTGAGGGATCAAAATTTTGATTGGTGAGCAGCTGCGATGTATTGGGGTGGACTTCCCCTTTTGGCATGCTGCCAGCACTGTATCCTTTAAAGTGTGGTTTGCCTATTCGGTTTATAACCGCCTCACCGATGATAGAACGTGCTGAATTGCCTGTGCATAGAAATAAAACGTTTTTCACCTCTAGAACCATTTTATCCTCCCATTTTATTTTTATCTGTTTGTTGTTATGATCTATGAATTGAAATTTTAAATAGCATATCTAACTAAACACATATACGTTTTACCGTATATGTTAATTGGTGTATACTAAAAAATGATGGAACAGATTTTAACCTTTAAAACTCTTAGTGATGAGACGCGCGTGCGGGCATTGTTGCTTCTTTCTGGTGAAGAGGAACTTTGTGTCTGCGAGCTGGTGTATGCGCTTGAAATTTCTCAACCTAAGATTTCTCGGCATATGGCAGCGTTGAGGGATGCAGGGCTTGTTTGTTCGCGTCGAGAAGCACAATGGGTTTATTACTGTATTAACCCAGAACTTGCCGAGTGGCAGGCACAAATTGTAGATGCATCAATTGAGAGCGGGCGTTCTGAAGCTCTGGCGATTTCTGACAGAGACCGGCTTTTGGGGATGAAAAACCGCCCTGTTCGGCGCTCTTCTTTCAAAGAAACAGCATAGCCATTTTGACTTTTTTCGTTTTATTGATCCGTGCGTTTGTAGTCCCCAACAGCTTTTAAAATCACGGTGATTGGCTTTGCTGTTTTGTTGGCCCAGTACCAGCCGTGGGTTCCTTCAAACGGGGTTGTTAGAGTGCCGGATGAGGTGTTGGCTGTGGTTTCTTTATAGCTTTTGAAATAGCCGGTTGAGTTGCCTTTTGGCTCGCCGTGAAAATCAAAGAAGATTTCTTCGCCGTTTTCAGTTTTCCATGTGTAGCTGAAGCTTGCACCTTTTTCAGCTGTGAATTTATATTCGATGCCTTTGTTGGCTGGCACTTTGATCGTGATGGTGTCTTGCCATTCCAGGTTGGTTTCTTTTAGTGGAACCAATCGTTGTTTTTCTGTCTTAGTCTTGGCTGGGGCTTCAGCACTTTTTTCAATAAGCTTTGACTCTTGAGAAGTTATATACCCGTTCATTTGCATGAAGAATAATGCTGCGCCGATGAGTATAAGACACAAGTTCACAACTTTACTGAAGAGTGGAAACAAAGATGTTTTCCTCAAGGCCATGATGACAATAAGCATAAGGACGAGCGCGAGTAATTGGCCAAGCTCGATACCGATATTGAAGGATATGATATTGGCCAGGAGATTGTTTTTGTCTAATGGCAACTCTTGCAAAATGGTTGACAGGCCAAAGCCGTGAATGAGGCCAAGAACGAAAATCATCAAAAGCATATTGGGGGCTGGTGTTTTGAGATATTTTCGAAAGCCACCCAGATTATGAAAAGCAATGTAACAAACACTCAGAGCAATGATTGCGTCGATGATGTAATGATTGAGCTGGATGCCGTTGAGGGTTGCGTATATCAAGGTGATGGAATGACCGACTGTGAAAGTGGTGACATATTTAGCAATCTCACCAAAGCTTCTCAAAAAGAAAACAATACCGAATACGAAAGCAAGGTGATCAAAACCTGAGAGCATATGTGTGGCGCCGAGCCAGATGTATTGAAGGTTACTGCCACCTATGGCTGTTGCTTTTTCGGCGTCTGACATGCCGTGTGCGTGGGCAATGCTTATTGCAATGGTCACAAAAGAAATAAAAACAAGAGATGAAATGAGAAAGGGTAAAGTTTTGGAAAACTTTTGGGAAAATTTTTGCATTTGGATCTCTCTAATCGTGGTTTTTACGTGCTTCTGATGCTCCCAGAGCCTTGGTATTGACTACAGCACTATATTAAACTGCTTGGTTCTAGCATTTCCTACCGTCCCTATAAAGTTGATAGTTTGTATAAGGTTTAATTGCTCAGTGATTATATGGCTTTAAGTTGGGATTGGCCGTTTGTGTACCAGGTAGCTAGCCAGATAGCTAGAAAGTGATTTGGTTTCTTTGCTTGTTTTTTTTAAAGTTTTCTATCTTAACTTTTTTGCTATGAGGGCCAAGATGATAAGCATAGGATCTCTTTAACATGATGACGCCGACACATTTGCTAATTGCTGGAGCTGCTCTTTCCAGATCAGGCCAGAGCTCAGATATGAGTGCAGAAATCTCTGATAGAGGAAGTGCTTTTTGGGGGCTGAATTGTGCTGTCATTGTTGGGGCACTGCTGCCAGATTTATCTATTTATATTTTGTTTCTATGGGCGAAGTTTATTGCTGGAATTTCATCTCATGAATTATGGACTTCCGTCTATTGGCAAGAGCCTTGGCAAACATATTCGGCCATTTCAAATTCATTGCCGCTTTATGTGGTGCTTTTCATTGTTGGGTGGTTTCTGAAAGTGCAATGGTTGCAATTTCTTTGTGGTGCTGCGCTGTTGCATTTGGCTTTTGATTTGCCGTTTCATCACGCAGATGCACACCAACATTTTTGGCCCTTTACCGAGTTTCGATTTCATTCACCGCTTTCTTATTGGAACAGGGAGCACTATGGAGATGTGGTTTCTTTCTTTGAATGTTTGCTGGCTTTGTTATGTATTGTGGTTTTATGGAGGCGGTTTGATAGCGCTTTGCTTAAGGCCGGGTTGATTGTGGGGGCGGCAAGTTATGGGTTGGTTCCGCTTTATTTTTGGTGGGCTTTGTCTTGAACAAATGGGCGTACTATTTGCTTTTGTTTAACGGTTTCCAATATCATCAATGCGTTGTTGGAGTGTTAGTTTATCTAGGCTTTTGTGCGGCAAATTGACAAAAATGCTCACCCGCTGTTCGATCATACGTAGTGTATCTGAAAATGCATAATGAATTTCAGCGTTGGTTCCGTTTGCCATGGCGGGGTCTGGTACACTCCAATGTGCTGTGAGGGGGAGGCCAGGGAATGATGGGCAAGCTTCTTGGGTAATTTCATCTGTGAGAGTAAAGATGAAGTCCATTGTCGGGGCATCTGGTTCAGCGAACTCTTGCCAGTTTTTTGAACGGAATTCGTTCGGGTCATAATTATTATTTGCCAGAAGATGAAGGGTATGGGGGTGGACCATGCCTCTGTGAAAACTGCCAGCACTGTAAGCCTTAAACCTGCCGGCAGCATCTGTTTGGCTTAACCTATTCATGACGGCTTCAGCAATGATTGAGCAGGTTGTGTTCGTATTGCATAAGAATAAGACATTCAATGGTTGCTGTGTCACTTTATACTCTCATATTTTGTTTTCATGAAGATGATTGTATTCCTGAGCTTAGCTGAACATTTGGTAATTGCTGCTTTGTAGCTGTTTTTTGCGACAGTGATAACGCAATTGATAAATTGCTGTATAGTTAAAAACATGATTGGGCTTATCATTTATAATTGTTTCCTATGTGACAACACTTTCCTTCTTAAGTCTGAAGTTTTGATTTAAGTTTGATGTTATATTAGGCATTCTTGTTTAAAAGAGTTGCGACATTTGATGTGATCAGACATCTCTTGGAATTTAGGTATAATAATAAGAATGAAAACTAAATCTTTTACTTTAAAAATTGCGGCATTAATTGGAAAACTTACTGAATTTTGGCGTAGGCGTAGATTGCCTTCTAACCTTCCTGAAGTTCATACCACGCCTCTTGTTTTGATTACTGGTGGATCTGGTGGTATTGGTGCTGCACTTGCTCATGAATTAGCTGAAGCTGGCTATAATCTATTACTTATCGGCAAGAATGAGGACCGTTTGCGCTCGGTTGCAGCGCGTTTGCAAAAAATTAGCTCAGGAGAAATTTTGTCATTAGCCATGGACCTTGCCAATTTTGAACTCCACGACACGATAGATGATTTACTTGAGTCAAAGGGCTATCATGTTGAAATCTTAGTGAATAATGCTGGACTTGGAGAGCGAGACGAATTCCTTGAGGCAGAATGGAGTGAGCTAGAGCATGTACTGGATGTGAATATTAAGGTTTTGACTGCCCTGACACATCGTTATTTGCCAAAAATGACTGCTCGTGGTTCTGGGACTTTACTTAATATGGCGTCGCTTGGTGGTGTGACACCAGGGCCTTACAATTCGATTTATTTTTCCACCAAAGCTTATGTTGTTAATTTTACTGAAAGCTTAGCCAATGAAGTGAGGGGGAAAGGGGTCTATATTGGAGCTATTTTAGCTGGCCCGACGAAAACGGCGTTTCATCATAAGATTGATGGACAGAATTCTTTGTATAATTACCTTCTTTGGCATTTGAAGCCACGTTTTGTGGCTCGTTCAGTTCATCGGGGGATGTTGACGAGAATTTGGGCAATTATCACGCCTGGTTTTATATATTCATTGGCGGCCTTGTTTTTGCGCGTTATTCCAGGAAGCTTAATGGCACCACTTATGGGATTTTTATATAAAAAGAGATCTTTTTAACCGGGGTTGCTGGTGAATAGCAGAACGTTAACAGCTTTGGTTCATTATTGCTTTTCAAGCCTTTGACTGCTAAGGCTACATTTAAAAAAATGACCAATAGTTGAAAGAGCGAACTATGATCCCTTTGTTGCAATTTATTGATGTTGTTATCATTGATCTTTTAAAATGGGTTGTGATTATCAGTGTAATTTTAAGCTGGCTTGTGGCCTTTGGAATTGTTGATACTTACAATAATTTTGTGCAGTCAGTGATGCAATTTTTACATACAGTTACTGAGCCAATGTACCGACCGTTTCGTTCCCTTGTGCCGCCGATTAATGGTGTTGATTTGGCGCCATTGCTATTACTGATATTTTTTATGTTTTTGCAATTTGTGGTCATTCGTGGGTGGCTCATTCCTTTTTTCCATCAAGCTGGTATTTAAGACAAAATTTTAGTCGGTGAAATTGATTGGCAAATTTGCCTTATAAAGTCATTGATGAGGGGATTAAACTTCACATCCTTGTTTCTCCAAAAGCACAAAGGGATGAAGTTAAAGGATCTGAGGTCGTATGCGATGATCGAAAAGGCGAGATTGAACTTTTACGAGTTTCTGTTCGGGCCATTGCTGATAAAGGTCTTGCGAATAAAGCCGTTCTTAAAGTGATCGCGAAGTGGTTGAATGTCCCAAAGTCTACCGTCATTTTATTAACTGGATCGAAGTCTAGACATAAGACTGTTTTGATTGAGGGAGACGGGCAAAATTTGATGGATGAAGTCAACAACCTTCTATCAAATCTTTGAAATTAAAATTCTTAAAAATTTACATGTAAGGATGCTGATAAATGACAGCTCAAATCATTGATGGCAAACTAACAGCTAAAGCGCTTAGAGCGTCTATCGCGGATGAAGTTGCCAAGATTAAAGAAACTGTTGGTGTAACCCCAGGTTTAGCCGTTGTGCTTGTTGGCGCAGATCCGGCTTCTGAAGTTTATGTAAAAAACAAAGCAAAACAAACTGTTGAAGTTGGTATGGCAAGTTTTGAGCATCGGCTACCAGCTGAAACTGCTGAAGATGATTTGCTTCAACTTATTGAGCAGTTGAACAATGATGATACGGTTCATGGAATTCTTGTGCAATTGCCAGTGCCGGATCATATTGATGAGCGCAAAGTCATCTCAGCGATTGACCCAGCAAAAGATGTTGATGGGTTTCATCCAATTAATGCTGGTCGGTTGGCGACAGGGCAAAAAGCATTGGTGCCGTGCACGCCTGTTGGTTGTGTGATTTTAGCCAAGCAAGCTCAAGCTGATTTAACTGGATTGAATGCGGTTGTTATTGGGCGCTCTAACATTGTTGGGAAACCAGTTGCACAATTGTTATTGCAAGAAAACTGCACGGTGACGGTTGCTCATTCCAGAACACAAAACTTGCCAGAGATTGTACGCCGCGCTGATTTGGTTGTGGCGGCGGCTGGACAATGTGAGATGGTGAAGGGTTCATGGATTAAGCCTGGTGCTATTGTGATTGATGTTGGCATACATCGGACTGTGAATGAGTTAGGAAAAACAAAGTTAAAAGGCGATGTGGCGTATGACGAGACGGCTGAGGTTGCTGGCTTTATTACGCCAGTGCCCGGAGGAGTTGGGCCGATGACGATTGCTTGTTTGCTTCGAAATAGCGTTGTAGCTTGCGCCCGCTTGAATGGTTTACCTGATCCAGCTCTTTAACTCTATACGGGGTGACGTGAGATTAAATTTGGTTTTATAAGCCTTCATGCTTATATAGAGCGATGAAAGCCTAAAGATTAAGTTGGGTATAGCCCGTAGAACTGAGACTAAGTAGATGAACACCGTTAGCTTTATTAAAATGAATGGACTTGGGAATGACTTTGCTATTTTCGATAGCAGAGAACAGCCTTTGTCGTTGAGTTCTGAACAGGCTGCATTTGTTGCTAATCGCGATGATGGTGTGGGCTGTGATCAGGTGATCGTGCTTGAGCCATCTTCTAAAGCTGATGTGTTTATGCGAATTTTGAACGCTGATGGGTCTGAGGTTGATGCTTGTGGTAATGCGACCAGATGTGTTGGGCGGATTGTTGCCGGTGAATTGAACCGTGCTGGGGTAACGATTGAGACAAATGCGGGGGTTTTAATTGCTCAGATTATTGGGCAAGACCAAGTCACAGTTGATATGGGGGTTCCCAAATTTGGTTGGGAAGACATTCCTTTAATGGAAGAGTTTCGAGATACGAGGATGATTGAATTGCAAATAGGGCCAATTGATGCGCCTGTATTGCATTCTCCTTCGGTTGTAAATGTCGGGAACCCGCATAGTATTTTTTGGGTTGATGATGTTGAAGCGCATGACTTAGCTAAATTTGGTCCTATGCTTGAGAACCACCCAATGTTTCCTGAGCGGGCTAATATTTCTTTGGCTCAAGTGACATCCAAAAACTCTCTTATTCTTCATGTTTGGGAGCGTGGTGCTGGTTTGACAAAAGCATGTGGTACGGCGGCTTGTGCCGCTGCTGTTTGTGCGGCGCGGAAAAAACTGACTGGAAGGAATGTTTCTGTTTCATTGCCTGGTGGTGATTTGCAAATTCATTGGCGTGAAGCGGATGATCATATCTTAATGACAGGACCTGTTGAAGTTGAGTATAAGGGTGAGGTTGAGATTTCCTAGTGGGAATGTACTGGCCTGAAATGAAATTGGGTAAAGCGAGTTTAGCGTATTTAAATGAATAAAAATCCAAAATCTGATGCTCCACAAATTGTGACATTTGGTTGTCGGCTCAATTCTTATGAATCTGAGGTGATGAGTGAACATGCTCGCAATGCTGGCCTTGATGATGCGATTATAATTAATAGTTGCGCTGTGACGAATGAGGCTGTTCGCCAGGCACGGCAAACGGTGCGCCGTTTAAAAAGAGAAAACCCAGACGCTAAAATTATTGTGACCGGTTGTGCCGCGCAAATTGATCCTCAGATGTTTGACAAGATGGATGAGGTTGATTTTGTTATTGGCAATGATGAAAAAATGAAAGCTGAGACCTTTCAGGGCTTGGCTACAGAAACTTCAGAACCTTGCCAAGTTAATGATATTATGTCTGTAACTGAAACGGCGGGACATTTAATATCTGCTTTTGGTGGGCGGGCACGGGCTTATGTTCAGGTGCAAAATGGTTGTGACCATCGGTGTACATTTTGTATCATTCCGTTTGGGCGAGGGAATTCTCGCTCGGTTCCAGCTGGTGAGGTGGTGCATCAAGTGTCTCATCTTGTAGATGAGGGTTACAAAGAAATTGTCATTACAGGAGTTGATATCACGGCTTATGGACGTGATTTGCCGGGGGAGCCAAGCCTTGGCAAGCTTTGTCAGCAAATTTTAAAGCATGTTCCTGATTTAAAGCGATTGAGAATTTCATCAATTGACTCTGTTGAAGCTGATGATGCTTTGATGGATGTTATCGCGAATGACGAGCGGTTGATGCCTCATTTGCATCTCTCGCTGCAAGCTGGTGACAATATGATTTTGAAGCGCATGAAACGGCGTCATTCACGTGAAGATGCGATTGCGTTTTGTAGCCAAGTGAGAGAGCTTAGACCCAATATTGTTTTTGGTGCCGATATTATTGCTGGTTTCCCTACTGAGACTGATGAGATGTTTGAGAATAGTTTGCGTCTTGTGGAAGAGTGCGGGCTTACCTTTTTGCATGTGTTTCCTTTTTCCCCGCGGCCAGGTACACCAGCGGCTTTGATGCCGCAAGTGACGAAGGCTGTGATTAAAGAAAGAGCTGCACGGCTGCGCGCGCTTGGGAATGAGCGGTTACTTTCTTATATGGAAACACTGGATGGGCAGCCTGTTGAGTTATTAATGGAGCGTGGTCAAATGGGCCGCGCAGAGAATTTTATTGAAGTTCAGTTGGATGGTCCTTATCAGCCTGGAGCGATAATTCGAGCTAAGGTGAGACGACAAGAGGATGGGCAATTGAAAGGTGAGGTTTTGGTATGAGCGGTGACGGGAACAGCGGTGAAAAGGAAAAGGCAAGTGGCTTGTTTGGGCGCCTTTTTGGAGGAAAAAAAGAAAAAGATGTTTTAGATGTCCCTTTGAATGAAAATGATGGTGCTACAGATCTTGCTGACCAAACTCAGGGAGAGGAAGCAAGCGAAGAGATTTCTTTAGGTGATGAAGTCGTCGATGAAGAGGTTCTCTCAACTTCTCTAGAGCAAACTGAGCCTGATGTTTCACATGATGAAACCCAAAAAGAGCCTGAAACCCCACCGAAAAAAGGGTGGTTCTCACGTCTAACGTCTGGTTTATCTAAATCGTCTTCAAAATTAACTGAAGGCATTACTAGTATTTTCACTAAATCCAAACTAGATGATGAGGCTTTGCAGGATTTAGAAGATCTGCTCATTCAATCTGATTTGGGCGTGGCAACGGCCATGCGAATCACTGATCAATTGTCTAGTTCGCGCTATGATAAAGAGATTTCAGGTGAAGAAGTTCGGCAAATTTTATCCAATGAGGTTGAAACCATTCTGAAACCGGTTGCACAACCTTTGGTTGTTAGTGGTGAAAATAAGCCACATATCTTGCTTATGGTTGGTGTAAACGGGG
This sequence comes from Methyloligella sp., assembly GCA_021604645.1. Taxonomy (GTDB): domain Bacteria; phylum Pseudomonadota; class Alphaproteobacteria; order Rhizobiales; family HXMU1428-3; genus HXMU1428-3. Next base: position 134,139 of record BQJJ01000008.1, on the reverse strand, counting down.
CCGGTAAAACCACTTCAATTGGCAAATTAGCGCTGAAATTTAAGAACGAAGGACGCTCCGTTATGCTCGCTGCGGGGGACACGTTTCGAGCGGCTGCAGTTGACCAGCTTAAGGTTTGGGGTGAGAGAACAGGGGCTGGATTTGTCTCTGGTCAGATTGGTGCTGATGCATCCGGGTTGGTGTATGATGCTTTGGAAAAAGCCAGAGCTGAGAACACAGATATTTTGATGATTGATACGGCTGGTCGGTTGCAAAATAAGGCTGATTTGATGGCGGAGCTTGAGAAAATTGTTCGCGTAATAAAGAAGTTTGATCCAACTGGTCCTCATGATGTGTTGCTAACTTTAGACGCAACCACTGGACAGAATGCTTTGAACCAAGTTGAAATTTTTCAAAAGATAGCCGGTGTTACCGGGCTTATCATGACCAAGCTGGATGGTACTGCTAGAGGTGGTATTTTGGTGGCGATTGCTGAGAAATATAAGCTACCTATTCATGCGATTGGTGTTGGTGAATCCATTGAAGATATGCAACCATTTGATCCTTCAGATTTTGCCAAAGCGATTGCTGGAGTGGCTGAATAGTAATTGATGAATTATATATAAAAGACAACAATAACAAAGGATTAGTTGTTATGAAATTGTTTAAGCTCTTTTTAGAAATGACGCCTTTGGTAATCTTCTTTATCACCTATAAATATATGGGTTTGATGGAGGCAACGGTTGCTTTAATGATCACCACGACACTTTCTATTATAGTGTTTTGGTTTGTGTTTAAAAAAGTGGCGACAATGCCTTTAGTTACGGCGGCTTTGGTGCTTGTTTTTGGCGGCTTGACTTTATATTTTGATGACACTTTCTTTATAAAAATCAAACCTACAATTATTTATTGTTTATTTGCTGCTGGCCTTTTAGGAGCGTTGGCTTTTGGGCGCTCTTTAATGAAGACAGTTTTGGGAGAAGCTGTTGAGTTGACCGATCGAGGCTGGTTTAAAATGAGCTTGCATTGGGGTTTGTTCTTTTTGTTTCTAGCTGGCTTGAACGAATATGTTTGGCGGAGTTTTGATGAGGAAACATGGGTGCAGTTTAAGGCCTTTATGTTACTTCCATTGACCCTAGGTTTTTCTGTTCTGGAACTGATTTTTATTCGGAATGAGATTATCTTGCCTGAGGAAGATAATTCTGAAGAAGCGAATTAATTTCGGCTCATTATTTGAAGAGATGCATTTTTTATCATTATGGTTTTCTCATAAAAATTATACAACTTAAGGTTAATTACTAGTTGACATTGCGCGTATAGGGAGTAAATATTCAACCTATAGGTGTATGTGTGTGGCCTAGTATCCAATCGAAGTTTTTGTTTTAGATGATTGATTTAGCCTTAGGATCTGATGATATTACTGAATAAGCACTCTGTTTTTTGATTTTTAAATTTGGATGACTTATTCACTATCTTCTTATCGACGTGAAAGACTTAATCTTTATTTTCTTTAAACAAAGAACTTCCCTTAAAAGTGGGGACTATATAAATGTTAATCGGAGATACAACTTCTGAAGATAAAGAGTTAGAAATTTCGGCAATTCATCTTCTGCATAGAGCGGGACAATGTGCTGGAGATGTCTTTGGACAAAAGGTGAAATTTGCAGGTTTAACTCCTCGTCAATTTACGATTTTAAAAACGGTTGCTAAATATGAAGGCTTAAATCAAACGGATCTTGTTGATCGTACCGGAGTTGATCGATCAACTCTTGCGGATATAGTGCGGCGGATGTTGAACAAAGGTTTGATTAGCCGTAAAAGAATGACAAATGATGCGAGAGCTTACGCTGTTTATGTTACCGACAAGGGGCGAGCAATCTTAAATGAGGCGATGCCTGCTGCAGCTGATGCTGATAAGAAAATTTTATCTGCATTACCTGCGGAACAACGTGAGATTTTTTTGGACACTTTGAGCCAGATAGTAGAGACTATACATAGTGCTCGAATTCATCACTAGATCCTGGCGGAGAAGGTTTTACCTTTTGTGATGTTATTGAGCCTGCGGGGAAGGGTGGAGCCTGCGCCAGAAATTAATAATAATTTTTGCTATTCGCTTCACCCTTTTTTCAAGTTTAGAAATAAATTGGAAAACAAGCCTGAAACGCTTTTGTGTTTTGGGCTTGTTTTTTTACTTAGTTTTGTTTCTTATCTGTTGTGAAGAGATCTAGCATTTTTTTATGATGAGTTTCACTACGATGAACCCATATTACCAAACCGATTAATGTCAGGAACGAGATACCGTAGCAGGCAATTATAAAGTTTGCATATGGTCCTAACTCAAGCATTTGTCTTCCTTTTATCTATTTCTTTCAGTTTGTTAGTTTTTTAGAACAGCAATATCGATTTTACGAAACACGATCCAAATTTTCTTCTTCTTTTCTGGTGGCATCAAATGCGTGTTTGCGCTGTTGTGAAATTGTGCGGCGTCTGTAGATTTCTGCGCGCATTGCTTTCATGTGTAAATAAAAGAAAAGAGTGGTGTATGAGATGGCCATGATGAAAAGCGGGATTAGGAAGTCTGTTGCGACTTGGCCTTCGAAAATTCCTGCTTTTTGGTGTAGAGAAGATTGCTGCCATTCCACTGAATATTTGATGATGGGTAGCAAAACTATGCCTACAATGGCTAGTAGTGCTGTGATTTTGCCGGCTTGAGTTTCTTCTTCGATAGAGCTTCGTAATGTAATTAGGCCAATAAAAAGAAGAAAAAGAATGAGAACAGAGGTCATTCTTAAGTCCCATTGCCAATATGTGCCCCAATCAGGCCGCCCCCATAGTGAACCTGTTACAAGGCATAGAAATGTTATTGTTGCGCCCAAGGGGGCTGCAGCTTTTGCTGATACGTCAGCTAAGGGATGACGCCAGATGAGAAGGCCGATGCTTGAAGTGGCAACGATGGCATATGACATCATCGCTATCCAAGCTGCTGGAACATGGACAAACATTATAATCACAGTTGAGCCCATTTCCTCATCAAGAGGGGTTTTAAAAAAGGTGTAATATAGCCCAGTTGCGAAGCCAATAAGGGAGATAATCCCTAGCCATGGAAGAATGTAAGCGCTGTATTTTATGAATTGGCTTGGATTGGCTAAAAAATTGAAAAGATTGCCTATGCGGTTCCACAGGGATAAATTTTCCGTTTTGGTATTCATCTATAGTTTCAGCTTTCTTACAATAATATGCAGCTTTTTATATGAAGCTATTTTGTTATGAGTATTTATCGTTCATAATTATAAAGGGTCCTATCGTAGGTTTATACCCTAATTTAGGTCAGATCTTTGGTACTTTCAAATGAAACATCTGAAATGGTGAATTTAGGGGGTAGCCTTTTTTAGTGCTCCTTCAGTTGCCCACTAGCAACCGTCGCATTTTAGTGCTCCTTCTGTTGCCTACCAACAACCGTCATTTTATCGCACTTGCCTAATTTATTACAGATTGAACCTTAGGGCCCAGGCTGTTGGGAATGGGGCTAAGACAATCGCGCTGATGGAAATGGCAGCGAGTAGTGCGAGTGAGCTCTCATAATTACCACTTGTGAATAAAAACCCTGTTGTGGTGCTCACACCAAAAATCAAGGTTGGGATGAAGAACGGTAATATTAATAGTGGTAACAACAAGCCGCCCCGTTTTAATCCTAAGGTGAGGGCTGCGCCGATTGCTCCTAAAAAGCTTAGAGCTGGTGTGCCGATGAGTGCGGATAATGTGAGAATTCCGAATTGGCTAGGTGATAAGTTCATCAAGAGGCCAAGAACCGGTGCCATGATGGCGAGGGGCACAGCAACTGTGAGCCAATGAGCTAATGCTTTTGCAACAACAATGAGCTCAAGGGGAATTTCACTATGGGTCATGAGTTCTAGGGTGCCTTCTTCATAATCTGTCAAAAAGAGGCGGTCTAAAGATAATAAAAGCGATAAAAGCAGCGTGACCCATAAGGCACCTGGTGCGATTTGGTTGAGCAAGTTTTGATCTGGCCCGATGCCAAGGGGGAGAATGGTGACAACGATGAGGTTGAAGCCAAGAGCGATACCGATTGTTCCTCCCTCTCTGATGCTTAACAGGATGTCTCTTTTTAAAAGCGCGAAAAAAGCACTCATATGATGTCTTCCCAATCTTGCTCGATATTTTTAGAGAGCTGAATATGTTGAGTGAAGGGTATTTCTAATGGAATGTGAGTGGCGGCTACTAATATGCCACCCTTTTTTAGATGATCATTTGCTGCATTTGCAACGATTTTGGCTGACATTTCGTCAAGTGATACTGTTGGTTCGTCAAGGAGCCAAATGGGGCGTTCGATAATGGATAACCTAGCTAAACCTAGTCGCCTTTTTTGGCCCGCGGATAAATATCCAGCTGGAATATTAATGAGGCTTTCGAGAAAATAGGTTTTTATGATTTTCTTTAGGTCGGTAACTGAGCCGAAAAAAGATTGCCAGAACTCAAGATTTTCTAAAACTGTTAGGCTGGTGCGTATGCCGTTTTTGTGACCGATATAATGGATATGTTCCCTTATATTTTCGTCATCATCTTCAGGTTTGTGGGACTGATTGTTTGTTTGGGTTTGATGATGATAGGTAATTTTTCCTGTCAATGGCTCTATGAAACCAGCTATTGAGCGAATTAAAGTCGTCTTGCCTACGCCGTTTGGGCCGGTTATGAGCAAGCTTTCTCCTTTTTTTAGAGAAAAATTTAAATCTTTGATCAGCAGCCGATTGCCTCGTTTGAGGCTTATTTCTTCAATTTTAAGTGCCATTAGTGTTCTTTTTAGCGAAAAATTTGATTTTTGGTACCTTAAACAGCTCAAAAATATATTCAACGCTCCTCTGGAATTTTTTTTATAAATAACTAGCATCATTATAAGACAAATATGCTGTTTGACGTGTTGGATTTTAGGTCACTCGTGATTATTAAATCTGTCTATACCTTAAAGGAGAGACGTTTTGACGAATTCAATTAAATCATTAGATAGTTTTAATTGCCGTAAAGAGTTGACGGTTAATGGCGAGCTTTATGAATATTTTTCATTGGTCGATGCTGAAGCCAATGGTCTTGATGGTCTTTCAAAATTGCCATTTTCATTGAAAGTCTTGGCTGAAAACCTTTTGCGTTTTGAAGATGGGAGTTCGGTCACGGTTGATGACATTCGGGCCATTGCACAATGGGCAACTGATAAACGTTCCACTAGAGAAATTGCTTATCGACCTGCCCGGGTTTTGATGCAGGATTTTACGGGTGTGCCAGCTGTTGTTGATTTGGCTGCGATGCGAGCGGCCCTCTCTGATATTGGGGGAGATCCCTCTAAGATTAATCCGCTTGTGCCGGTTGATTTGGTTATCGATCATTCTGTGATGGTGGATTATTTTGGCCAGTTTGATAGTTTTGAGCAAAATGTAAATAAAGAATATGAGCGCAATAAAGAACGCTATGAATTTTTGCGCTGGGGATCACAGGCGTTTGATAATTTCCGTGTTGTGCCGCCAGGCACAGGTATTTGTCATCAGGTAAACCTAGAATATTTAGCCCAGACCGTTTGGACCAAAGACGTAAGCGGTGTGACTCAAGCCTTTCCAGACACATTGGTTGGCACTGACAGTCACACTACTATGGTGAACGGCCTTGCTGTTTTGGGTTGGGGGGTTGGTGGTATTGAAGCGGAAGCAGCGATGCTTGGTCAACCAATTTCAATGCTGATCCCAGAGGTGATTGGTTTTAAACTTGAAGGTGAGATGGCTGAAGGGATTACGGCGACAGACCTGGTGCTTCGAGTTGTTGAAATGCTCAGAGAAAAAGGTGTGGTTGGTAAGTTTGTTGAGTTTTATGGCTCTGGTCTTGATCACCTTTCACTTGAAGACCAGGCAACGATTGCGAATATGGCGCCTGAATATGGGGCGACGTGCGGTTTCTTCCCCGTAGATGGGGACACGCTTGACTATTTGAAAGCAACGGGGCGTGATGCTGACAGGATAGCTTTGGTTGAGGACTATTCGAAAGCGCAGGGTATGTTCCGTATGAGTGGTATGGAAGACCCTGTTTTTACTGATACTTTATATTTAGACATTGGCACTGTTGTGCCGTCGATTTCTGGTCCAAAGCGTCCGCAGGATCGTATTGACCTTGACGCTGCAAAGGCAACTTTTGAAAAGGTCATGGAGACCGAATATAAGAAATCTACGGGGCTGAATGATCGTTTTCCTGTTGAGGGCCGTGATCATGACCTCGGGCATGGGGATGTGATGATTGCTGCGATTACATCTTGCACGAATACTTCAAATCCATCTGTGATGATAGCTGCAGGATTGTTAGCAAAGAAAGCATTGGAAAAAGGTTTATCAGTTAAGCCATGGGTGAAAACCTCACTGGCGCCGGGGTCCCAGGTTGTGACCGATTATCTAAATCGAGCTGGATTGCAGGATGATTTAGATACGCTTGGGTTCACGCTTGTTGGTTATGGTTGCACCACTTGTATTGGTAACTCTGGACCATTGCCAACCGACCTTGCGAAAGCTATTGCGACACATGACTTGGTTTCTTGTTCTGTTCTTTCTGGAAATCGAAATTTTGAAGGCCGGATTGGACCGGATATTAAAGCGAACTTTCTTGCGTCTCCGCCGTTGGTTGTGGCTTATGCGCTTGCTGGGTCTTTGCAAGTTGACCTTGTGGCGGAGCCATTAGGTGAAGGCAAGGACGGTGAGCCTGTTTATTTGAAAGATATTTGGCCCTCTAACAGTGAAATCGCGGAACTTATTCGCTCAAATGTGACCCCAGAAATGTTTGCGGAGCGATATAGCAATGTGTTTACAGGTGATGAGCAGTGGCAAACCATTGGGGGGGCAAGTGGTTTAACTTATAGCTGGGACGAGAAATCGACCTATGTTGCGAACCCGCCGTATTTTGAAGGACTGACAATAGAACCACCCGCAGTATCTGATATTCAAGGAGCTCAAATTCTTGGATTGTTTGGCGACTCGATTACAACTGACCATATTTCTCCAGCTGGGGTGATTAAGTCTGATGGGCCCGCTGGGCAATATTTGAAATCGCATAATGTGTCACCTGCTGAGTTTAATTCCTATGGTTCACGACGCGGGAACCATGAAGTGATGATGCGTGGAACATTTGCTAATATTCGCATTAAAAATCAGATGGTTCCAGGCACTGAAGGCGGCGTGACACTTCACCATCCCTCAGGCGAAGAGATGTCTATTTATGATGCTGCTATGCGCTATGCTAGTGAGGGAAAATCTTTGGTTGTTTTTGCTGGCAAAGAATATGGCACGGGCTCTAGTCGTGACTGGGCAGCTAAGGGCACGAGGTTACTCGGTGTTCGGGCCGTGATTGCTGCTAGTTTTGAGCGTATTCATCGCTCGAACCTGATTGGTATGGGCGTATTGCCGCTGCAATTTTCTAAAAAAGATGAAGATTGGCAATCTCTTGGTTTAACAGGAAAAGAAACTGTTACAATTGAAGGGCTTACAGATTTGTCACCGCAGACTAGCTTGATCGCAAAAGTGACGTCTGAGGATGGGGCTACCAAGGATGTTGATCTGCTTTGCCGTATTGATACGGAGGATGAGCTCTCTTATTATCGCAATGGTGGCATTTTGCATTATGTGTTGCGCAATTTGGCGTCTTGATTCTTTTTGTTTGTAGTTCATTTCTCTCACGGCTATTTCAAGCGTTAACACGCTTGAGCCTTCGAGGGACGGCGCAACGCGCCGGACTGCGCTTGCGCTTCGTCATGTCCCATTGCCCGAAGAGGGCAATGCTCCTTCTTCGTGTAGTTAGTTCTATGTTATATGAGAGTTTTTATAATGCGCCTGTTGAGTTGTTCTGTTTTAGTGTGCTTCAGATGCCCACTATGCATCCGCAAATTTAGTGTGCTTCAGCGTACCCACTACGCATCCGCAAAGGAAACCGTGCTTAGTGGCGTACTTGATTGATAAATATTTTTAGATTTCAAGCCGGTGCTTAACTAAAAGTACTGGCTTTTTTATGAACATTTATGTGGTTTATGAGGCTATCAAGTGGCTCTCGCGAAAATGTGAGCCTAATTGAGATGTGCTTTTCTTTTAACCAGCTATAATGCACTTAACTTGAAGAGCAGGAGAATTGGCGGATGCTAATGAGATCTATTTTTATAAAGTGCCTTATCGGTCTTTCATTTTTAATTTCTAGCGGAACAGCTAGTTTTGCTGAAGGGACTGAAACTGGGACCTTTTCGACTTTTAAAATAAAGCCAGCCAATACAGTGGTTGAGCTTTTTACTAGCCAGGGGTGTTCATCTTGTCCGCCAGCAGATGTACTTTTGGAGAAATATGTAACAGCCCCGAATGTAGTGGCTCTTAGTTACTCAGTTGATTATTGGGATTACCTTGGATGGCGGGATACTTATGGCAAGAAAGCAAATAGTGAGCGTCAGAGAAATTATGCACGCGCCAGAGGTGATGGATCAGTTTATACACCGCAAGCTGTTGTGAATGGGCTTGAGCATATGAATGGGGCGAGCCAATATAAAATTAACACCAAGATCAAGGAAACGAAGCAAAGATTAAATTCTAAATTAATTAATCTAAAGGTTTCTGAGATTGAAGGTGAAAAGGTTCGCATTTGGTCTGATGATGTTGTTGCAACTCAAGGTGTTGTTTTATGGATGGTTTGGGTGAAAGATAAGGCTAATGTTGCTATACGCCGCGGCGAGAACAGAGGCCGTACCATTGCTTACCATAATATTGTTCTTGGTGTTGAAAAGGTGGCTGATTTTGGTAAAGGCGGTGTTGATCTGACAGTTGCAAGAGACAAGATTAGACCTAAGGATGGCAAACATTGTATATTTTTAGCTCAAGTTGGGGCATCTGGCCCGGTACTTGGTGCGCTTGAAATTAAATAGTATGTCTTGAAATTCGAGTTTTATTAATGAGTTACATGAAGTCTGGCTTTGAAAAGAGCCGGGCTTTTTTTATTTGTATGTTTTTTTAATAGAAAGCGGTGGTGACAAATTAATTTCACTTTTTACAGGTTAACTATGGGGCTATAGTGTGGTTTGGTTTATGGCCGGTTTTTATTTTACCATCATTTTACAAAAAATCTTGAGGGAGTTATTCAAATGCAGTGGCAGAGATTCTTTATGGTGATATGCCTTCTATTGGGTGGAGGTCTGTTATTAAGTGCCTGTAGTGCTGAAGATATAACTTCAATGCCTAAAAAGGCAGAAAAAGAAGTGGCGCCTGGTAGTCCTGATGATATTGCTGCTATTGAGGCGCCATCAAAACTTGATTATCCAAAAGAATTACCCGATGGAGGAAAAGTAGCGACGACACCTCTTCCCGAAGCTATGCGGATTGAGAAACCAGAGGCAAGACCTCTTACAACAACGAAACCTAAAGTGCGGAAGTTTGAAATTGACCGTGCTGAAAAGGATGGCTTTCACAGGGTTAAGGTGTTTTACGGTACCAATAGAAACAGGACTGGTGAGACAGAAGCCAATAAATTTTATGGAAAAACTCGCGGTGAAATGAGTTATGGGATTTGTGAAATTGCTATTCCTTTGACGCATAAAACAGGAGCTCTTGAAGCACCGAAATGGTGGAAGATGGAGTTTAGCGAAGATCCAACAAAACATGTGGTTTTGCAAAAGGTGAACACTTTAAGTTGGCGCGGTGTGGCTGCACAACTTAATGATACGATCTCTAGGGCTTCTGGTAAAAATGCGTTTGTTTTTGTGCATGGCTACAATGTGGCATTTAAAGATGCAGCTCGCCGGACTGCACAGATCCATCATGATTTGAAATTTGATGGGGCGCCAATCTTTTTTAGCTGGCCCTCTCGTGGTGAGATTACACTGACGTCTTATACTCATGATGAAACGAATGCCAAGTGGTCATATTCTTATTTGAAAAAATTCTTGATTCAGATCGCAACCGATACTCAGGCGGATAATATTTATTTGGTGGCTCATTCTATGGGAACCCGTGTTTTATCGAATGCTGTGGCTGGTGTTATGTCTGAACGGCCAGATTTAAAAAAACGTTTTAAAGAAATTATCTTGGCGGCTCCAGATATTGATGCTGAAGTTTTCATCAATGATTTAGCGCCAAAGCTGGTTGAAGCCTCGCAGAACACCACTCTTTATGCGTCTGCAGATGACAGGGCCTTGCAAACGTCTCGTGAGGTGCATGGTGGTTATGCTCGTGCTGGAGATGCTGGTGAAAATCTTATTGTCCTTGATGATATTGATACAATTGATGCAACAGGTGTTGATGCCAGTTTGTTAGGCCATTCTTATTTTGCTGAGGCTACCAGTATTTTAAAGGATATTAAAGAATTGGTCGGTCTTTCAAAACCTGCGCATGCGCGTACGAACTTGATAGCTAAGACACGAGATGCAGATGGCCGTCGTTTCTTTGTTGTAAAAAGAAAGTAGTGTTTTGGGATTGTTTTAATCATTCTCAGGGTTAGTTTTTGATCATGCAATATACTCAACAATCTTACTTTTCATTTTACAATAGACTCTGTGATTTGTAATGGTTTATGGTGAATTAAGTAATTTTTTGTCTTTGGTTGTGAATGTGCTTTTTAAGTTATAAATCAATTATTTGGGGGACTTTGTTGTGACGCGTTTTTTTATGAGTATAGGTAACTTGATTTTTGCTTTCTTTTTAGGGGCTTTGTTATTGTTATTTGTGGCCATTCAATTTCCTTGGCATTTTCAGCAGATCTTGCATTTTGCCGGATATGTTAAACTGAGTATTAATTCTTATATTCCAGATTCTCCTAGCTATATTCATTTCAAAAACGGTTATAGTTACATTATCGAGGAAGCTTCCTTGGTTTTAATGTTTTTTGTGATGTTAGCTCGGATTGTTCTTTCACTGATTATGTGGCCGATTTCATCTATGATGTCGCGCTAAATTATTGATAATACATGTTTTAACTGGTGTTCTATTTGTTTGGGACACCAGTTTTTTATTATTTAGATTCTCCTTTTTAAGACGTTTTGTTCATTTTTTCTTAAAGTTAACTGGCTCTTAAAGTCCTTTCTTTATAGTTCTCTCATGTTTTGTATCCGGTCTTATTGGGTGAATGAGTTTTTCATCTATAGGTTAAGACCATCTATTGTATTGCGTTATGGTTGGGGTAAGAGTTATGGGGTGGTTTGGCGAGGATCCAAAGCCGAAGGCTAAAGCCAGAAAGAAAACTAGTTCTAGTAAGGCAACGGGGCGAAAAACAGCTAAAAAGAAGCCTCGGAGTGCACCTAAGGTTTCAGCTGGTGTGAAGCGTACAACTTCAAAACGATCTTCTCAAAAGATCAAAGTCTATTCACCCGCAAAATCTCAAAGTGGAAAATCTCAGACTAGAAGATCAGGGAATACAAGCCGGAAGCGAACTTCTGGGCGTTCATCAGTCCAGATGGTTGATGTCGATTTTTTTCCTTTTGGTTTGTTTAAGTCTCAAAAACCGAAACGATCTAAAAAACGGTCTGCTTCAAATAAAAATAAAATATATGGTGATGGATGGGGCCCTAGAGGGCGTCCGTTATTTTCAGCCTTTTCCTTGCTTTACTGGAGCTCTGTTACTGTTTTGTGGGCCTCGATTGCTTTGGGTGGTTTGTTATTATTCTATACCGTTACTTTACCGGATCCGCTTGTTGCGGGGTTAAAACAGCGTGGTCAAGCGATTAAGGTGCTGGCTTCGGATGGTAGCGTTATTGCTGAACGCGGTCTTGTGAAAGATTATGTCAGGTTGGAGCAATTACCTAAGTTTGTGAGCCAGGCGGTTATTGCCATTGAAGATCGTAGATTTTATTCGCATTTGGGGTTTGATCCGATCGGTTTTTCAAGAGCTATGTTTTCAAACTTGCGAAAAGGGCGCCTAGTTCAAGGTGGTTCAACGATTAGTCAGCAATTGGCGAAGAATTTATTTCTAAACTCTGATCGAACGGTTACTCGCAAACTTAGAGAAATGGGCCTATCGTTTTGGCTTGAAGCGAAATTTGAAAAGCAAGAAATTTTAGAGCTATATCTTAACCGGGTTTATTTTGGACATCAAACCTATGGTATTGATCAAGCAGCTCGCCGTTATTTTGGCAAACGAGCTGTGAAGTTGACGTTGCCTGAGGCAGCTATGCTTGCGGGCCTTTTGAAAGCGCCGTCTCGGTTAAACCCAAAATCGAACTATAAGGCTGCGAAGGCACGTGCTAAATTGGTCTTACTTGCTATGAAACGGTCTGGCTTTATTTCACCTATGACATTGAAAACGGCATTGATCGCACCAGCGCAATTGCGAAAACGACGATTGCCGATTAATTCAAATTACATTGTTGATTGGATTGCAGATCTGGTTCCTGAATATGTCACGGATTACAAATCTGATTTGATTATTGAAACAAGTATTGACCGTGATGTTCAGATGCAAGCCGATGGGCGGGTTCGGCATTATCTTTCTAAGTTCGGAAAAAAGAAGAATGTGCGGCAAGCTTCTCTTGTAATGATGGCTCCTGATGGTGCTGTGCGCGCGATGGTTGGCGGGAAAAATTATCAAAGATCTCAATTTAACCGGGCTATTAAAAGCCGAAGGCAAACAGGCTCAACCTTTAAGCCGTTTGTCTATTTAGCGGCGTTAGAATCCGGATTTAATTCAAATAGTTTGATCTTTGACCGACCAACATCATTTAATAAGTGGCAGCCTCGTAATTACAAAAATATCTATCGTGGTCAAATTAAATTGAGTACGGCGCTTGCTCATTCGAGTAATGTGGTTGCTGTGAAATTAATGGGAACTGTTGGGGTTGCAAAGACCATTGAGACGGCTCGTCGTTTAGGCTTGCGAGGTGAGATGAAGAAAGACCTCTCATTAGCACTTGGGACGGCTGAACAATCTGTTTTAGAATTAACATCGGCTTATGTGCCATTTGCAAATGGTGGGCGCGGTGTGTTTCCTTATGTGATCAAATCTATTCGCACCTTTAATGGCCGTGTGCTTTATAAACATAAGAAAGCAACTATGGGGCAAGTGGTCAGCGGGACTCATGTGAACCAAATGAATAAAATGTTGCGCCAAGTTTTAAAAGTCGGCACTGGTAAGATTGCGAAATTAAATGGACATGATATTGCTGGAAAAACCGGCACAACACAGCGGTTTAAAGATGGTTGGTTTGTTGGCTATAGCGGTCATTATATTACTGGTGTTTGGGTTGGTAATGATAATGGCGCATCAATGAAAAAGGTGACGGGCGGCGGCTTACCGGCTCGAATTTGGTCTGATGTTATGAGTTTTGCACACAAAGGTTTACCGCGGCGCTCTCTACTTGCAACGAGTACTGCACCCGTTGCATTAAATGGCTGGAAGGAAGTTGGTATGACGCGCCGGATTAAACCTCAGTTTTTTGAAAAAGCTTTGCAATAAAAAACTCTGTTTTATCTCACGGGCTATGATTTTTAAATGCTCCTTCAGGTTGCCCACTAGCAACCGTCGCTGCTGAAGCGGCAGACCCTCCAAAGGGGCGGTGTTTTTTGCGATCAGCTTATCCGTGCTCGCAAAGCTCCGCTCAGGCTGATCTCGTTACGCCGGGCAGCTTTTGTCTGTATCTGCGCTTTAGGTTGCCCATAAACAACCGTGCTTTGCTGCCATGTCTTTCAGCCCGAAATGGGCTGAACTCCTTCTTCGTATATATAGAGGGGTGTTTTTTGAATCTACCTAAAAGTGATTAGGATGCAGGATAGAATTTTATCAAAATCTTATTTTTAATTTCAAAACACAAAAAAAGAGCCCTTCACTTTTGTTTTCAGTGAAGGGCTGCTTTTTTCCCATTGGGACGATTGCAATTTGAAAAGGCTTGTTTAAATTTTACCTTTTATTTGGAATAACTTTTGTATTGAAATTGTTTAGTGCAACTGGTGTTTTTCGAACATGTTTTTGTGCTGAAGAAACTTTTTTATATTTCTTTGGTAACGGTTGCAACGCGATGGCTTCAGCTTCTTTCACCTTACCTTGCATTGCATAAATTAGAGCAAGGTTTTGTCTGACCTGACGAATGTGGCGTGTGTCCCACAAAGCTTGTTTTAAGTATTTTTCAGCTTGTCTGTAATTTCCAGTAACTGCATAGGCCAAACCAAGATTGTTTAGAATTGAGGCTTGGCGTGGGTTATGTTTTAGGGCTTGTTTGAAATATCTAATCGCGTTTTTATTTTTACCAGCACGTGCTTCTAATACACCTTTGGCAGATAGGATCTTCCAATCTGCTTTGTTGCCTTTGCTTGCGGTTTTTAAAAGGTTGCTGGCTAATTTGTTTTCACCAGCCATTAAAGCAACTCGGCCATATTCACTGGTTAAATGCTTATCATTTGGATTTTGTTTGTGTGCTGTTTCAAGAACGTCGAGCGCACGGTTTTCTTGCTTGGTCTTCACCAGGGCTTTCGCAAAACCAATTGCGTTGGCGCTATCTTTCCTATTGGCTTTGTATTTTTGCTGCCAATGATCTAGTTCTTTTTGTTGTGTAAGAGAATGAGTGAACCTTGGATCAGTGTCTTTATAGCTTGATGCACAACCAGATAAACCAATGGTTGATAGGACTGCAATGAGTAGCCCATGTTTTACGTGGCTTTTAAAGCTCAAGATAGGTGTCTGATAGGTATTCATTTTTTACTTCCACTTACACTGTAATTAACTCTACACCCGTTAATTTATGGGACACCGGTCAACAAATGATTAACTATAAAAAAAAAGTTTGTCTGCTCTTGTGCTTTTTTGATGGGGCTGGCAATTAAGTATTTGTAAATATTATCTGTCTCTGATGTGAGCTTTGAAGCTATTTTTGAGCTGAGATTTTGTTTGAAAGGCAAATAAATGACTGACACACAGGTTAAGGACCTTTTTCTTGAGGCCGGTTCTCGCAAGAAAACAACTCCTATTTACGCCGTTAATAAAGAAGATTGTTCATCTTTTGTTAAAGGTCTCAGTGCCGTACAAAAAAAATACCTGGATGTTAAGTCATTTAAAGGTACGGCCGGTCAGGTTGAGTTGCTTTTTGATGAAGGGGGTGCAGTCGAGGCGGCAGTCGTTGGTTTGGGTACCAAAGATGAGCCGATGATTTACAATCTGTTTGGAGATGTGCCGTTTAAATTACCGGAAGGGGCTTATCACTTTGATGGCGACTTTTCTGAAAGACCTGAAGTTGAGCTGTTTGATGCGGCTTTAGCGTGGGGCCTTGGGACGTACCGGTTTAATGAGTATAAACCAAGTGCTGTGAAAGAAGCGCGAGTTCTTAAACTTTCTAAAGCCATTAATGCTGATAAATTATTGAACATTTTAACATCCGTTTATTTGGGACGAGATCTGATTAATACACCGGCAAATGATTTGGGACCGGATGTATATGAGGAGCGGATCAAATTATTTGCAGCGCAAAATAAAGCTAAGATGAGTGTTGTTAAAGGCGATGCTTTGTTGGTGAAGAAATTTCCTCTCATTCACGCCGTTGGACGAGCTTCAACTCAGGCACCGCGCTTGGTTGAATTGAATTGGGGTAAGAAATCTGACCCTAAAGTGACATTGGTTGGTAAAGGCATTTGTTTTGATACAGGTGGTTTGAACCTAAAACCTGGTGCCTCAATGAATTTGATGAAAAAAGACATGGGTGGCAGTGCCACCGCTTTGACCATTGCTTCTATGGTGATGGGCGCTAAGCTTCCTTTGAATTTGCGGGTTTTACTCCCTATTGCAGAAAATAATATTTCTGGAAATGCCTTTCGCCCGGGGGATGTTTTGCCGAGCCGCAAGGGTTTATCTGTGGAGATAGAAAATACAGATGCAGAAGGGCGTTTGGTTTTGGCGGATGCGCTTGCGCTTGCTGATGAGCAAGAAGTTGATGAGCTTTTCTGTTTTGCGACTTTAACGGGAGCTGCCCGAGTGGGTATGGGGCCGGATTTGCCGCCGTTTTACACTGATGATGATGAAATGGCTGAAGGACTTGAAAGTAGCAGCCGTACCGTATTCGATTATATGTGGCGGCTTCCATTTTGGCAGCCTTATGATAAATGGTTGAACTCGCAGATTGCAGATGTGAACCATATTTCAGCAGGACCATTTGCTGGATCGATTACGGCTGGTTTGTTTTTGCGCCGGTTTGTTGAAAACGCAAAACGATTTGTCCATTTTGATATTTATGGATGGACGCCAAAGGCGCTTCCCGGCAAGCCGGTTGGCGGGGAGCCGCAGGTTGCGCGCGCCGTTTTTGATTATTTGGAAAAGAAGTATAAATAAATGGAAAAACTTGATCCTCGTATTCATGCGTATCGCGCTGATTTGGCTGATGAACGTTTGACTGACAAAGTTAAAGCTGAACGTTATGTTCCGGGAGACTTATCCCATGTACATAGAGATAGTGTGCCATTATTCAGTGAACCTAGCTTTGATGGTGAGTTGCAAACGGAAGCTCTTTTTGGGGAAGCCGTTCGGATTTTTGAAATTAGAGATGGCTGGGCTTGGGGGCAAATTTTAACAGATGACTATGTTGGTTATTTGCCGCTAGAAGCTCTCTCACCAGGTCTTCTTGAACCAACGCATCGCGTATCTAGTTTGCGCACCTTTATTTACGAGCAAGCCAATCTCAAATCACCTCCTATTGCTTTAATTTCGATGATGAGCCCTGTTACCGTGAATGGACGCGATGGGGATTTTTGTGAGTTAGCTGATAAGGGGTATATTTATCATACTCACCTTGTACCGGTTGATGAGGTTGAGGTAGATTTTGTGGCTGTGGCGGAACGGTTTGTTGGTACACCTTATTTATGGGGTGGGCGGACATCCCTTGGGCTGGATTGTTCTGCTCTTATTCAAATAGGATTGCTTGCGACGGGGCAATTTAGTCGGCGAGATAGTGACTTACAGGCGGCTTCTCTTGGGGAATTATTGAATAATACGACTGATCTTTCTCAATTGAAACGAGGAGATTTGGTGTTTTGGAAAGGGCACATAGGTGTGATGGTTGATGAAACGCAGATGCTTCATTCCAATGCTCATCATATGGCTGTTGCAATTGAACCATTAGAACCTGCTGTCCAGAGAATTCGCTCAAATGGAGGGGGGGAGATTACAGCTCTTCGCCGTTTTTCTAATTATAAAGGCAATAATTAAAGAGCTGATTTAATTCAGTTTTTTAGGATCGTTCTCTTCGTTTGAGAGAGCGTTTGCTTGGCTGATTGCTCGATCGAAATCGTCTGGCTCTTCTTCTTCGACGGGGATGGCATATTGACCTGTGAGCCATCTATTGAGGTCTAAGTCAGCGCAATGTTTTGAGCAGAACGGGCGATATTTGTCTGACCTTGGTTTGTCGCAGAGCGAACATTTTGGAGTTTTATTTTTTTTATCGGTCATTTTAATCAAATATCTTTATTGGGAATGGTCTTCAAATAAATTGTTTGATTCAAGCGGTTTTTTAATTACCACTTGCAGAAATTTTTGAACGCTTAATTCGAGTATCACTCAAGATCTCTACTCTAAGTCTCGACCGGCGCGCTTCATCCAGTGGTACGTCACCGGATAGCCTTCTGAACGGAGCATTTTTATTACTTCTGTGAGCGGCAGGCCGACTACATTTGTGTATGAGCCAACAAGACGCTCGACAAAAGCCCCTGCCATGCCTTGGATTGCATAACCACCTGCTTTGCCGCGCCACTCGTTTGAGACGAGGTAACAATCAATTTCTTCTGGTGATAAATGTTTGAAACGAACCCTTGTTTCGACGATACGTTGGCGAACTTTACGTGAGGGGGTGACTAAACAAACGGCTGTGTAAACTCGGTGCGCTCTACCTGAGAGCAATTGTAGCATGCTGGCTGCTTCTTCAACGAGCTCTGGTTTTGTTAAAATGCGGCGGCCGACTGTTACCACAGTGTCAGCACTTAAGATAAATGAACCAGCTAATTCTGGTTCTTCATCGATAATTTTAAGAGCTGCCATTGATTTTTCTTTCGCAACTCTTGTTGCGTAAGCACGTGGTGGTTCTGTTTTTTGGGGTGTTTCATCAATTGATGTTGGACGCAAAGCATCAGGCTCAATGCCGACCTGGCCTAAAATAGCTAAACGGCGTGGAGACGCTGAGGCCAATACAAGGCTGTTAGCACCGTCAGGATTTATAACGGCTGGTTTTTTAGATTGCCCTAGGCGCTTAATTGCTGAAAAATCAACCACAAACCCATCCTCAATTTATCACTAAAAATTTTAATCACATAGTTTACAGGATTATTTGTAACGGTATGTGATGCGGCCTTTTGTTAGGTCGTAGGGTGTCATTTCTACAAGAACTTTGTCGCCAGCAAGAACACGAATGCGGTTTTTGCGCATGCGGCCAGCTGTGTGAGCGATAATTTCATGATCGTTTTCAAGTTTTACTCGAAAGGTTGCGTTTGGTAGGAGCTCGGTAATGATGCCGGGAAACTCTAGTAGTTCTTCTTTAGCCATAAATTCCTTCATTTCTTGATAAAGACTTCTGCATAATGGTTCTTTTTGTTTCTGGCGCCGTCAATGTTCACTTGCGGCACTCAAATAGTTATATCTATGTTCCGTTCTTTTTAACGGTGCTTCAGATGCCCACATAGCATCCGCAGTTTCACATTTCTAATGCCAGAACCAAAAATTCCTCATTATTCAGAGGTCTTTGATAAAAGTTTTGTTGCGCCGGAGTTTCCTTCTTCACGCGTATAAAATCAAGTGTTCAATTGCAGTCACGTGCACAATTTGTGTCTTTCGCTTGATAATAGAGGAAAAAAGGGGAAGAAATGAGAAGAGTTTTATAGGTTTGAGCTGATTTTCACACAAATTTTAAGTCTGAGCTCTGGTTTGAGAGTTTTGGAATTGGTTTTTCTTTTGCCATTTTAAGCTTCTGATGGTGTATCGAAACGTGATTTAATTTTCTTTTTTAATGTATCACGGCAGGCTCTATATGCATCTAATCTTTGTTCTCGATTGCCATCAACTAAAGTTGGATCCATTGTGGGCCAATATTCAACATCTACTGCCATGGTTCTTGTGAGTTCCATGGCTTGGTGATGCCCTTCTGGACTTAGTGTGACAATCACATCAAACAGGCTGTCTTGCAGATCATTTAAGGTTTGGGGGATGTGGTTACTTAAGTCAATACCGACTTCTTTCATGACCACGGGCATAAAGAGATTGACTTGGCCTGCTCGAATGCCTGCTGATTGTACATAGCTTTCATTTTCATAAGTTAGTTGGTAGAGCGCTGCAGCCATGGGTGAGCGTATTGCATTTTCAGTGCAAACGAAGAGAATGGCTTGTGGACGGGCGCCGCTCATAAATTAGCCCTTCCAGTGGAGGGCCGTAATGAGTGTAAAAAGGCGGCGAGATGTTGCTTTGTCCAGTAAGATTTTATCTTTTAAACGTTCAATCAATAGGTCACTTCCCTCATCATGAAGGCCCCTGCGGCCCATATCTATGGCTTCGATGCGCTGGGGAGTTGCTGTTTTAATAGCTTCAAAATAACTCTCACAGATTAAGAAATAGTCTTTGATGGTTTTTTTAAAAGGAGATAATGACAGTGTATGAGCTACCAGATGATTGTTTTGCTGGTCTGCAATATGGAATAATAGGCGGTTTTCGACCAGAGAAAGTGTCAAGATGAACGGACCTGACACAGATGGCTTCCCCTCACGCGGGGCCAATTCGAAATAGTTTTCTTCTAATAAATCGAAAATGGCTACTTCACGCTCATGGTCGATATCTGGTGTGTTTCGACGAATAGTGTCTTCATCCAGAATGATATCGAATAAGCAATTGGTATTTGTATTCTCGTCATCGCTCATTATTTTAAACCCTTAATTTCATCCCTTTCTTTATGCCCTGTCATTGAGATACCTGCAACAGGGGAAAAAGCTATTGATATAACAGGTTTGAATTTTATGATTAATTCATTCTAATTGATACGCTTCGAGCGTGTGCGTTTAGTCCTTCTGCTTCAGCTAGCGTGATGGCAGAGGGACCAAGGGCGCGTAATCCTTCTGCTGAACATTTGAGAATTGTTGTCTTTTTCATAAAATCAAGAACGTTAAGCCCTGATGAAAAACGAGCAGATCTAGCTGTTGGTAAAACATGGTTTGAGCCGCCGACATAATCGCCAATGGCTTCTGGTGTGTGGTGGCCGATGAAAACAGCGCCAGCATGTTTGATTTTTTCAAACATGGCTTCAGGATCGTCTAAGGCAAGCTCTAAGTGTTCTGGTGCCAAGCGATCAGAAAGTTCTGCTGCTTTTTCTAAATCATCAACGAGTATGATACCGCCAAAATCTTGCCAGGCTTTTTCTGCGATTTCTTTACGTGGCAGTGTTTTTAACTGAGCTTCTACCGCTTTTTCAACTTCTGAAGCGAGGTCTGGGGCATCAGTAATTAAGATAGATTGGGCGGCGACGTCATGTTCAGCTTGTGCCAGCAAGTCAGCTGCGAGCCAATCTGGGTTATTGTTTTTATCAGCAATGATTAAAACTTCTGAAGGGCCGGCGATCATATCAATGCCTACGGTACCGAAAACTTGTCGTTTTGCTGCCGCCACATATGCGTTGCCCGGTCCGACGATTTTATCAACCGGGTTTATGGTCTCAGTGCCATAGGTTAAGGCAGCTATGGCTTGAGCGCCGCCAATGCGATAAATTTCTGTGATGCCGGCTAATTTGGCTGCAGCTAACACAAGTGGGTTAGTGATGCCATTAGGAGTTGGCACGACCATAACTAATCTTTCGACACCAGCGACTTTGGCGGGGATGGCATTCATTAAAACTGAACTTGGGTAAGATGCAGTGCCGCCTGGTACATAAAGACCGGCTGCACTGACAGGGCTCCAGCGATATCCGAGTTCGACGCCGAGTTCGTCTGTGTATCTTTGATTATCAGGTTTTTGTTTTTTGTGATGGCTTTCAATTCTCTCAGCGGCCAGTTCAAGAGCTTTCATTGTTTCTGGTGCAACGTTTTTTATCGCAGCTTCAATTTCTTCGTTGGTGATGGCGAGACCGGACGCTCTTAAATCCTGTTTGTCAAAACGTTCTGTAAGCTCAAATAGAGCTTTGTCTCCATTGGAGCGCACATTTTTGATAATCTCGCTCACGGCTTCATTTACATCGGCTGCACTTTCGCGCTTGGCGTTCAAAAGGGTTTGAAATTGTTGCTCAAACTCAGTGTCTTGGTTGTTGAGGCGCGCTACCATAGTTTCCATACTTTCAGTCAAAATTTATGCAGTTTGGTTGTTGTTAAAAAATGTAATTAACAAGACTTGCATATTTTATAATTTATGATCAGGCAGATTTTTTGTTTCCCACATAGCGCCTAGATCATTGAGTTCTATCTCAATACATTCAACGGTTAGTTTTATTTCACAATCTCCAGAAAAAATAAGCGATAAAACACCAGATGGTGCGTCTTTTTCTTCAAAGTTAATTGCGAGTAGTTTCAGAGCATGATCTTTTTGTTTCGATTTGAGGTTGATATGCTCGGCTTGGTCAACGCATTCAAAACGCAGGGCTGTGCGCCGGCGTCTTAATTGATGATCTCTGCCCGTTTTTAGTGCGGTTTCCCAATCAAAGCGATTGAGTATGATTGCGAAACGGCGATTTTTTTTCACATAGCCAATATCATCGAGACGTAAAACAGCATCCTGACAATGAGCCGAAATGACTTCTAAGTCATTTGCATCAAGGGCGATGAGTTTTAAGGGTTTTGATGTCTCTGACATTTTTTTCTCTTAACAGTGATTTTGTATTAGTCACTCACGCGATTGATTTGAGCGCCGCAATTACCGAGTTTTTCTTCAATACGTTCAAAGCCACGATCTAGGTGATATACTCGGTTAACTGTTGTTACACCTTGCGCAACCAGGCCGGCTATGACGAGTGAAACTGAGGCCCTTAGGTCAGTTGCCATAACAGGAGCGCCGCGTAATTCTTTAACGCCCTCGACAATCGCTGTGTCGCCATTCAAACTGATATTCGCACCAAGACGGGCGAGTTCCTGAACATGCATGAAGCGATTTTCAAAGATCGTTTCTCGAATAACCGAGCGGCCATCAGCTATGGTCATCAGGCCCATGAGCTGAGCTTGTAAATCAGTTGGGAAACCTGGATGAGGCTGTGTTTCAATGTGAACTGGTTTGATACTGTCACCTTCGCGTTTGACCAATAAGCCCTTGGGTGTTTCGGTTATTGATACACCAGCTTCACGTAGCACTTCGATGGCTGCTGTTAATGTTTCTGGGACAGCGCCCAAAAGTTCAACTTCACCGCCAGTGGCTGCAACGGCCATCATGAAGGTGCCAGTTTCAATTCTGTCTGGTAAAACGTTATGAACAGCGCCTTCCAGATTTTCAACGCCCTGAATGTGCATGGTTTTGCGACCGATGCCTTCAATTTTGGCCCCCATTTTAACAAGGCAATTTGCAACGTCACCGATTTCTGGCTCAGTTGCGGCGTTTTCAATAATTGTTTCACCTTTGGCTAAGGTGGCAGCCATGAGAACATTGATAGTGGCGCCAACGGAAACTTTTGGAAAGCGAACATGTCCGCCTTTTAGGCCGCCTGGAGCTTTGGCAATCACATAGCCATCTTCAAGTTCGATTTGTGCGCCGAGTGCTTCCAAACCAGCTAGGTGGAGGTCAACAGGACGTGTGCCGATGGCGCAACCACCTGGCAAAGAAACTTTGGCTTCATGACAGCGGGCTAAGATGGGGCCAAGTACCCAGAAACTTGCCCGCATGGTTGAGACCATTTCATAGGGGGCTGTTGTGTCCACAATGTCTCTTGCTGTGAGATGATATGTTTCACCAGCATATTTGTTACCATTGGCGCGTTTGCCCTCGACAGTGAGGTCTGTTCCGTGGTTACCAAGAATTTTTTTGAGTTGATTGACATCACGTAAGTTGGGCACATTTTTTAATGTAAGAGTGTCCGGCGTGAGCAGACTGGTGATCATCAATGGTAGGGCTGCATTTTTTGCGCCGCTGATTTGAATCTGACCATTGAGCTCATTGCCGCCAGTGATTTCAATTTTATCCATTCTGCATTCTCTCTTTTTATTAAAAAGGCTTCAGATGCCCACGAAGCATCCGCCTTAGTTGCCCTTCAGGTTGCCCACAAGCAATCGTCGGATTTTTGTGCTTTATTTGTTACCTTAAATCAAGCGGGGTTATTCTTTAGTGTCTTTGTTATCTTCTTTGGGGCTGTCTTCTTTAGAATTCTCTTCAGTTTTGCGGGCACGGATTTGCGATTTGCGTTTTTGCAAATTAGATCGCAAATTGTTTTTTAAACGATTTTCTCGATCGTTTGCATTTTTACTCTTGTTTGTCATCTCTTTTAACTATCAATTTTGAATAAATAGTTGCTTTTGAAAGTTTGTTTTTGCGGTTATACGCTGATCAAGGGGGGCTTGTTAAGTGTCTTTTCAAAAGAATAGAGCTTTTCAGGGCTTGAAAGATCATTTGAGCTGTGGCAGTGTCCGGCCACCTGATGAAAAACCTTTAAATTTTGATGCTTTTTAAGCGCATTTAGGCTTTGTCAGCCGCTGTAGCTCAGTGGTAGAGCGCACCATTGGTAATGGTGAGGCCGGGAGTTCAATTCTCCCCAGCGGCACCACTGCCTAAGGCAGAATAGTTTATTCCTTACATACATAGTTAATAAAAACATCTTGTTTGATTGGTGGTTCTTTTCGAACTTTTCATAATCTTTTATGTGCGTTTGCCAAATGCTGGTTTGTTACTACCCATAGGTTTTTTGATACTATCTGAAAAGTTTGGAGACCGGTATTTGTGTTCAGCAACATGACGAGCGATTACTTCATCAATATTGTTATAGCTCTGATCTTGAGAGTTATATTTATCTGATGACCAACTACTTGTGGTATCTTTGGGAGCATCATAGTCATTGCTTCCATTGGTGCCAGGGAAAAAGCCACATTCAATTATTTGCCATAGTGCTCCTATGTAAGGTATCAGAGTAACCAAAACCCAAAATCCAGTTTTATTGAGGTCATGATATCGTTTGGCTGAGACTGCTAGGCTAATCCAATAAGCTAGGAATATAGCGCCAATAATATAGCGCCAATAATATAGATTATGCTACTAGTGCTAAGTACTCCATCATCGAAAGCAGATGTAAGGCCTGATTGTTCGTATGTTGGTGTCATTAAGAATGGAAAAATAGCAATAGCCGTAAAAACAAAAGCAAAAACAATTAGTTGTCCGAGCCACCATTCTAAACGGTTGATACGCCCATGGAAACTAAATAAAAAATTCATAGATAAAACTCCTCTGCTTGACTGGTGAAATTGGCAGATAAGTTTTGATATATATTTAATTTGTTTGGTTAATTATTGTTCGCTAAGTTTTATTTCAAGTAAATCTATTGTTTTCGCGATTTTTTATTCTTGTTTACTTGAGTAATCGTGTGCGAAACCCCTTTTAATTTCTTAAAAAGAAAAAACTGCTTATGAGCAGCAAGGACAGCCTGGGGCGTGTTTTACTTTGCGACCAGTTGCTCCGCCTGATTGATTGGCTTTGGGGCGGTCACCTTTGGTGGAGATTTGAGGAGCTGCTACTAGATCTCTTGGAGATGGTTTTTGGCAGATTGGGCAGTTTTGTGGGGCATCGAATTCAGCCATCGAAGCTTGAGCGCTAAAGGTGCCATGTGTATCGCATGTGTAATTATATGTTGGCATGGTTTTCCTTTTAAATTAACTCGATTTATCTTTGAATACATTCGTTTTTTTACATTCATAAGTCTAGATAATATTTGGAAATCGTATGATATAAACGAAAAAACGCAGCTGAGATGATCAACTGCGTTTTTAAATATATAGAATTTTATTCTAGATTTATTTTTTCAATAGATCGCGAATTTCTTCAAGCAAAACTTCATTGCGTGGTGGCTCAGATGCTTTTTCTTCTTCTTCTTTTTCAAACTGAGCTTTTGCAGTGTTAATCACCTTAATGATCATAAAGATTGCGGCCATGATGATGAGAAAGCTAATTAAATTATTGATGAATGAGCCATATTTAATTGCAACTTCAGGTTTATCACCAACTTTATCTTGTAGTTTTATTGCCAGCTCTGAAAAGTCTATTCCGCCTAAAGCTAGGCCGATTGGTGGCATTATGATATCTGAGACAAGGGATTTAACGACTGTGCCAATGGCACCGCCAATAACAATACCTGTTGCCATGTCCACAAAATTACTCTTTAGAGCAAACTCTTTGAATTCACCTAGCATTCCCATGATATAATTCCCTTCATTGCTGGTTATTTGGTGCCATCTGACAGTTTTATTTTCTTTTCTTATCATTCTTTTAAGAAAAATGGCAGTGATAATTTAGGGTAATGTAAAATTATAAAGGATTAATATTAAAAGAGAATATGCTCTTTTGTTATGTCTTGAATATAACTATTGTTGACCTTTACTTTTTGGTTTTTACCTTCAAGTTGAATTGAGGATGGTTTGATATGATGGAAAATGAAAGATTTTGGCCTTATTGGGCCGCGACAAAGCGACTGGTTGTTGCATTGGCTTTGATCTGTTTCCTTGCAAATGTATTTGGTCTTATTTTTTCTTACCTGCTTGATGATTTTCGTCTATTTGGGTTTCCTCTTGGTGTTTTAATTACAGGACAATTTTTAGTACTACTGTCTATTGGAATTGTTTTTTGGTTTACCGGTTTTCAAGATCAGATTGATGCACATTACGGTGCGGATGAAGATTTATAAGAGAGACTTTCAATATGTATGCTCGCCAGAGAACAGTTAATCCCCTTCTTGGTGTTTATTATGGAATTTTCACGGCGGTCTTTATTGGGCTTGTCGTTTTTTTGCTCATTCTAGAACATATGAAAATTATTGATGAGTATATTCTTTATGCTTTAACTGGCGCAGCGTTTGTGTTGTCGGTTGTTATTTCTTTGGCGACGATGACAAACCAAAGCGAAGATTTTTATGTATCGGGGCGGCGTGTTCCAGCTGGATTAAATGGATTTGTTTTATTTGTTCTCTCTGTTGGCGGGGCGGGTTTGTCTGGTATTACCGGAGCTATCTTTTTTCTTGGGGTGGATGGTTATGGTTTGTTGTTCG
Source organism: Methyloligella sp. (assembly GCA_021604645.1). Classification (GTDB taxonomy): domain Bacteria; phylum Pseudomonadota; class Alphaproteobacteria; order Rhizobiales; family HXMU1428-3; genus HXMU1428-3. The sequence goes on along the minus strand of BQJJ01000008.1, from coordinate 107,999 downwards.
GGCTTTTGGGTGGCCTGCTCATATCTGGATTTTTTCTAGCTTCATTTATTAGAAAATCCGGAGTTTATACCCTGCCTTCATTTTTTGAGGTGAGATTTCGCAGCCGTTTTGTTGGGTTCCTCACAGCACTTGCTTTGGTTGCTCCTGTGGTCTTGTTTGCTTTTGCTGAGCTTAGTTTTTTGAAGTTTATGGGGCCTCTTGTTTTTGGGCTTTCTAGTGAATTTACGTTGCTGATCGTTTTGGTTTTGGCTTTATGTGTTTTATTACCTGGCGGTGTTAGATCTATGGGGTGGGCGCAGTGTGCTTTGGCAATTGTTGTCTTGTTGGGGCTGATCATTCCCTTAATTATTGTTTCTTTAAAATTGACGAACTTGCCACTAGCGCAAATGACTTATGGCAGTTTGATTGATGAAATTTCTAATTTTCAAGGGCTTTCCGGTGATCGCCTGTCTTCTGATCAAGGGGAAGTAGAAATTACTCAATGGGCAAGCCTCTTGAAAAATGAAGTACAAGCTTTATCCATTCCGTTTATTGGTGGAGAGAGGGCTTTAACTGGTTTTGAAAAAGTTTTCATGATGATTGTGATTGCTTTTGGTGTTGCGGCGATGCCGTCTGTCTTGCTGCGATCAACAATGACTTTAACGGTGTTTCAAGCACGTAAGAGTTTTGCTTGGGCCGTTGCTCTTGTTGGATTAATTGTGCTTTCAATTCCTGCTTGTGCGATCTTTCTGCAATATATGATTTTTAATCCTGAAGCTAAGTTTCTTGTTGGAGATTTACCTGATTGGGTAGAGCAATTAGAGGCTTTGGGATTATTAAGTGCAAAAGATATTAATAATGATGGGCAAATTGTTGGTTCTGAATTTTTATTTTCACGAGATGTTGGTTTGCTTGGTTTGCCCGTGGTTGCAGGATTAAATGGTACTATGCAATCACTTAGTTTTGCAGCTTTGATGGCTGCAGCTATGGCGAGCTTTGTTGGCCGGTTGATGACATTATCTAAGTTATTGTCACGAGATCTGCATTTTCAAAAATCTGAAATGGAAGCTGATGTTGTTGGATTAAGTAATTTGCTTTGGACGCGCTTAATGATTGTACTGGTTACTCTGAGTTTATTGATGGGGGCTATATATATCGATATTAGCGGCTTTGCCTTGTTTCTATCTGGTCTGGTTTTGTGTGCCTGTAGTGTTTTTCCTGTATTAATTTTAAGTATATGGTGGAACAGGATGACCAAGTTTGGGTATGTTTTTGGGCTTTTAATTGGTCTGGTCGGTGGGTGCGTTGCTCTTTATTTAACAAACTTTGGTTTAAATAGTGAGGTCTTAGGGGCTGGCCTATTTGAATGTGCTGCCCTGTTAATTCTTTTATCTTTTGTGTGCAGTATAGCTGGGGCGTTTCTTGGTCCGAAGCCGAATGGGGCTGATATGGAAGTTTTACTTGATATTCGAACACCAGGTGGTGAAGCGCTCTATGACCGTTTGTTACGTTTGGCCATGCCACGCCGTACCACGGGTGGTGTTTGACTTATAATTCTGTGCCCGGCACATCCGGATGTTTTTCACGTAGCCTTTTCATTGCGCCGCCAAATTTGCGGATCATTTTTTCCATATAAGTGATGGCTTCATCGACTTCTTCATCTGTTGGGAGTTTTAATTTTTTCTTTGTTGGCTCACTTTCTAATCCAAGCTCAAGGTTTGCAATTTGTTGTTTTAAATTTAGATTTTCTTTTTTTAGTGCTTCGTTTTCTTTTTGCAGCTCTGAGAAGAGTTCATCAGTATTGTCTTGATTGTTGTCTGCCCCAGTTTTTTTATTCACTTCATTTGTTTCTTTGATAGCTCGGCATGTCCATCCATCTGCTGATTTTTTACAATTTGATAGGGCGCCTGTCTTTTTATCAAGGCGGATGATGCCGTTTTTGCTTTCTATCATTGTGTAACGACTGCTGTTTTCTTCTGCGAGTACGCTCTTAACTGGCGTGATTAAGGTAAGTAATATGAATAGACAAAACATTTTAGGCTTTAAGGAAGGCCATGCAGTTGAATTGATGGAAATTAGTGTTTTTGAGTGAATTGGCAGAATGAAAGGCATGATCTTTGGTCTCTGTGATAGCATTTAACTGAAATTCCAGTTTCTTTTTAGGATGTGAGTGTAAATAGGAAAGATGTTTGTTTTTCGGTTTTTTTTAAAAAACTTTGTTTTTGGGCAAAATCAGTTGCATTTTTGTTGTTTTTTTCGTTTTTCGCACCGTTTTTCATAAATTAGGGGATGCTTCAAAGGGGTGAATCACATATCTCCTTTAGGTAACTATGTTTTTGATTCCTTTTGTAGGGCCCAGAGGTTTTCATATTAGTTAAGTTAAACTTTTCATTGGCTTACCTATTTGGGGTCATTTTTATTTGAACTTTGGTTCTGGTGTAAAGCTATTGTGATTTGTGCACGATTAAGAAATTAGAGTTTATGAGTGTTTGAGTTTGTTTGAGAGGTCGCTGTTTTGTAGTTTGTGATTTCGATATTTAGTTCTGAGTGAGTTCGTGGCGTTTTTGGCGTCTGAGATTAATTCAAGGGTAACGAAATGTCGTTTCAACCAAAACAAAATAATAAAGATCTCTCTTTGTCTCAAGAGACGCAAACATCAGAACCTCATGTTGAGTTTGATGAAACGGCTAGTTCTTCGCAGTTGGAAAATATCCTTGGTCGGATCAATGCGATTATGACTGATGGCGCTGGTGATGGGCAAGACGTTGGACAGGCTCATGAAGCGTCTGACATTGTTCGTCAGTCTACACCTCCTCAAACAAATCATTTGCAAAATGAAGACTTACAACCGGCTTCAGCTGAGAATTCTTTAGCAGGCTCTCAAGAGATGTTAGATGAGAGATTATCGCAATCGACGTATGAAGTGGATTCACAGAAAGCTGATAAGTTTCAGGTTTCTGAACCGCTAGATATGCTCCAACCATATAGTGAAGTTCTAAATGAAGTGCGTGATTATTTTAATGAACGGCACTCTTTAGACCCTAATGATAGCTTGGCTAGCTCACAAAAATCTCAATCTATTTCTGAAGAAGTGCTTTCAGGGTCTTCTGTTCAGGAAGAAATAAAAAAACCTAAAAAAGTATTGTTATGGGGGGATGCTCCATTGGATCCTCAGCAGCCAGACGTTGTTGGCTCTCCTTTGCAAAATGTAGATGATAAGGGAGGGAAAACAAACGTGGCTGATCCTGTAGAAAAACTTTCACCGGCCGATTTTGGATTTGGTCAATCGGAAGAGACGAGATTACAAGAAACTCCGTCTCTTGCACCTAAGTCACCTCTAGCAGCGGACTTTCCTCAAGGGGCAGAGCGCAATGGGTTGGACCAGCCATCTCAAATTTTTAGTCCGATAAAATTTGAAAATCCTTTTGCTCGCAGTCATTCCTCTGTTGATGTGCTTGGCCCTGATGATCAATCTGGGCAATTTAAGCAATTACGTCATGAGCTTGTGGATCGTATTGCTCAATTAGAGCAAGTGATTGGTCACCATTTTGGAGACCGTAAAGAAATAGCTAATGAGGCGGCTCAGGCAGCTATGAAGCTTGCTATTAATAATTTAGATGATACGGCTTTGGGACGCCGATTGGCTGATGTTGAAACAGCTTTTATTCTTTATCAGAAAAACCAGGCGCAAAAGAATCAAGAAACTCAAGAAACGATTGATAAGCTTGGCCGTGCTCTCATGAAAATGGAGACTGTATCTCAAATCTCTACAGACACTCATGAGGCTCAAAAGTTAGATAAGAAAATTGACCCTGTCGCACCGTTACGATCATCTATTGAGGCAAGGGAAGGTGAAGGACCTGCTGGGCCTGAAGCTATGCAGAATGCAGTGCCGCCTTCTTTAGAGGTACGTCAGAAACCAAGTGAGATGACTGGAGATAATGTCAGCAGGTCTAAAGGCTATCGCGTTGATGAAATTCAGGTTCCGACAGACAATAAGGAAACCCAGAATTTAGTTGGTGAAAGGGCTGACTTATCAGCACGGATTACTGATATTCAATCATCTGTTGATGAGACACCCCCTCTGTTATCACCTGAAGCTTTGCAAAATTTTGATACAAAACCGGACGAGACTGTTTCTAGCGACCAAGATGCGGATGCCATTGCGAAGTTAAGGCAAGCTATGAGCAAATCTGCCTCAGAGCGCTCTTTTGGAAAACCTGAAAATGAAACAGGAGATGGGACAATGTCAGCTCGGATGTCTACTTCTGCTACCAGTGAGAAATTAGAAGGAGCTCCTTCTGGAATTCAAGGCGCTGATCTTGGTGGGACACAAGGCCAGGTTCGAGGAGATGATTTTTTAGCGAAGAGTGCAACGCTAAGAGATCAATTTAACAATGCTGATATTGTTTCAAATGATGCCGATTTACATACTATGCAGCCTCGAGGGTTGCGTGTGGTTGTGACCGTAGTTGTTATCACTTTGCTTTTGGCTGCAACAGGTATTGCTTTTCGCGGGAATACGAAAGGTTTTCAAGACGCAATTTTTAATATCGTTGCAACTGTAAAAGGAGTTTTGGGGCAGGATGGTTCTTTAGAAAAATCAGCTAAGACTGCAACAGAGACGGATAAAAAGAATAAAGAAAAAAATGAGTTAAAGGAAAAGCCTTTAAACAATAGTAAGTCAGATGACCGACTTGGTTCTTTGATGAAAAACTATGAAACGTCATCGCCTATTTTAGGAAAAGAGCCTGAGATTACAGGTAATATTGGTGAAAACGGTATTAAATTAGGCCAGCCTTCCGATCAACCAGTTTTAGATGGAGGTGGTGTTAAGCTTGGTATGCCACCAGCTTTGATTGGGCCCTATTCTTTAAGGTTGGCAGCAGCACGCGGTGATGTGCGCGCTGAATATGAAGTGGCACGTCGGTTTAGCTATGGCCTTGGGGTTCCGAAGGATGCTGAACAAGCTGTGAAATGGTACATGCAAGGGGCTTCTAAAGGATTTGCTCCTTCTCAATATCGGTTGGCGACTTATTATGAGCGTGGGCGCGGTATTGAAAAGAATTTAGGGCGCGCTAAAGTTTGGTACCAACGTGCTGCAATGCTTGGCAATGTTAAAGCGATGCATAATTTGGCTGTGATCAGTACGGCGCTTGATAAGGAAGACACAGATTATAAAGCTGCTATTTATTGGTTTAAGCAAGCCGCAAATCGTAATTTGGCAGATAGCCAGTTTAATTTAGCTATTCTTTATCAAAATGGTGTTGGCCTTAAAAAGAATAATGTTGAAGCTTACAAATGGTTTTCATTAGCGGCTCGTCAGGGTGATGTTGATGCTGCGGCCCGGCGAGATACGCTTGAGAAAAAACTGAAAAAAGAAGAATTGCTCAAGGCGAGCCAATTGCTGCAAGGTTGGAGAGCTTTAACAATTGATGCTAAAGCGAATGATGTTGGACGTATTTCTTCTCATATTACGAGTACGATGTCTCATGCTCATGAAACTGTTTCTCGGTCTCGTATTTTAACTGCACAGATTTTACTTCGCAAATTGGGATACGGCCTTAAGGTGGCTGATGGATCTATGAATGAGGAAACTATTCGTGCGGTTAAGAAATTTGAAAAAGATAAGGGCCTACCAATTACCGGTAAAATTAATCCGGATTTGATTCAAAAGTTGAATAAGGCCACCCTTTAATCATTTTTGTGTTTCTCTTAGATGTCATTTCATTTTGTTTTGACCTTTTTTACTGATTTATGGACTTAAGGATTTATAGGCTTTGTGATTGACGTCCTATAAATTGATGGCCAAAATAGATAGAAGAAGTTTTTTATTCTCTTTGTTGTTTTCATATACAAAGCTTTTTTTATATATTAAGAAAGTTGAATGTCTTTTCTACACCATTAAATTTTGTGTCATTCACATTTTGACATTTCATGTCATTCTCATTTTGACGAAAAGATTTTTTGATCCTCCATCAGTCTATCTTTGATGGCGAATTTTTTTCTTTTGAGGTGTAGAGTTTTAAGTTCGTAGTGCCACTGTTGGGATTTGTTCGCCGATGCAAGTTTATTTGCCGATAGCTGAAATCTCCGTCAATATTTTTGCGATTTTTGCAATGGGGGGAGCGGTTGGTTTCCTTTCTGGCCTTTTTGGGGTTGGAGGGGGATTTCTTATGACGCCCTTATTGATCTTTACTGGCATTCCACCAACCGTTGCTGTTGCGACGGGAGCTAATCAAATTGTTGCGTCTTCTATTTCAGGTGCTTTGGCACAATGGAAGCGTGGGAATGTTGATGTCAAGCTTGGCACTATCTTACTGATTGGCGGTATTGTTGGGTCTTTTATTGGTGTTGAGCTGGTCCGCTGGCTTCGCTCGATCGGTCAGATCGATCTGATTATTTCATTAGCTTATGTGACGTTTCTTGGTGTTATTGGTGGGTTGATGATGCTTGAGAGCTTGAACGCAATGCGCCGTTCAAAATTAAATATTACACCTAAACGGAATAAATCACGTCATAGTTGGATTCATGGTTTGCCGCTTAAAGTGCGATTTCATCGTTCTAAATTATTTATCAGTGCTCTACCTCCTTTGATCTTAGGTTTATTGGTTGGTTTGTTGGTAGCCCTTATGGGTGTTGGTGGTGGTTTTATTATTGTGCCAGCGATGATTTATTTATTGAGGATCCCCACGAACATTGTTGTAGGGACTTCTCTTTTTCAAATTGTGTTTGTCACGGCTATTGTGACCATTCTTCATTCGACCTCAAATCAAACTGTTGATGTTGTCTTAGCTCTTTTATTGATGATTGGAGGAGTGATTGGGGCGCAATTTGGTGTTCGTGTTGGGCAGCATTTACGCGGTGAACAAATGAGAGCTTTGCTTGGCTTTATGGTTCTTGCTGTATGTTTACGAATGCTTGTTGATTTGATTATTGAGCCTGATGAGCTTTATTCTGTGTCTCAGATGTTAGGGGGCTTTTAATGATCAGCACCTCTCACATTTCTCAATATCTATTACATTGTATTTTGAGCATTTTCATACTCTTACTATCTTTGTTTGTTTTCTCTCCCTCTGCTGAAGCTGCTGATGGAGTTATCACTGATCTTACAGCTGATAAAGTCCCAATTGAATGGAATTTTACTGGTGCGAATATTTTTCTTTTTGGGGCGATTGAAGGTGAGATCAGGCCTGATAATAAACCGGATGTGATCGTTGTTGTCAGGGGACCTAAAAAGGGACTTGTGGCTCGCAAAAAAGAAAGAACCTTTGGTATTTGGGTGAATAAAAACCCAAATAAAGTTAGCTCTGTTCCGCTCTATTATTCTGTTGCTAGTTCCCGTCCATTGCTGGACATTGCGCCTGCGTCTTTGCTTGATAGTTTAGATATTGGTTTTCCGTCCTTAGTCAGTGAACTTTCCCGTAATATTGATGTTGAAGATAGCAATCTGGCTGAACAATATTCTGAAGCTGTCGTTCGGATTATGGAGAAGCAGGGGTTGTACAAATCTGGTGCGAGCGGTGTTAAAATTGTTGGTGACCGGTTGTTTCAAGTGAATATCAAATTGGATGCGAATGTGCCATCAGGTGAATTTTTTGCTGATGTTTATCTGTTTCGCGGTGGGAAGCTTTTGGGACGGCGCAGCACCCCAATAACAATTCATAAATCTGGCTTTGAGCGTTTGATTTATAATTTTGCCTACGATCATCCGTTTTTCTATGGCGTGTTTGCTGTCATCCTAGCAGCCATCGCGGGCCTCACCGCAACAGCCCTCTTCAAACAAGACTAACGAGTTAGCGGGCTAGCCCGTTTTTTTAGGGAGCGGGTTGAGGGGGTGTGGTGTTTTTACTCCCGCTTATTATCCCTATTTATTACCCCCAAGGTCCGCCGAATTTATCTTTTTTCTTAGCTTGATTATTATTGGGTTGTGTATCCCATGGTCCACGTTCATGATTTGATATTTCTGAGCTTGCTGAACTATCAGAGAATAAATCAAATTTATCAGATGATTGATGTGAAGAAAAACCCATAGGTTGACCTGAGGGAGCTTCTAATTGTCCCCAATCTTCAGCCAAGTTTTCCAGAGCCTGGATTCGGTTTTCTGTATCCGGGTGAGTTGAGAATAAATTATCCATTTTCTGGCCGCTCAACGGATTGATAATGAACATGTGTGCTGCAGCTGGATTGTCTTCAGCTTCTGCAAAAGGTGTGCGGCCAGCAGCACTCGCAATTTTATATAGGGCAGAAGAAAGCCATAGTGGGCGTTGGCAAATTTCAGCCCCTATTTTATCGGCTTCATATTCTCTTGTCCGGCTGATGGCCATTTGAACTAAACCAGCTGCCATGGGAGCTAAGAACATCATTGCTATTGAGGCGATCATTCCTGGGCCGTTTTCTCTACGTCCACCAAAAAGCATGCCGAAATTTGCGATCATTGAAATGGCACCAGCGAAGGTTGCTGTGATGGTCATGATAAGAGTGTCGCGGTTTTTAATGTGAGCGAATTCGTGGGCCATAACGCCGGCGACTTCTTCTTTTGTTAACACATCGAGAAGACCTGTGGTAGCAGCGACAGCAGCATTATCTGGATTGCGACCCGTGGCGAAGGCATTTGGTTGATCTGTGTGGATGACATAAACGGCTGGCATTGGTAAGTCTGCATTCATAGCGAGTTGCTCGACGATACTGTAAAACTCCGGAGCTGATTGTCTATCAACTTCAACAGCATTGTGCATTGAAAGAACCATTTTGTCAGAATTCCAATAGCTGAAAAGGTTCATAGCAATTGCTATGGCAAATGCGATAAGCATGCCTGTTTGGCCGCCCATGATGGCGCCAATGGTTGTAAACAGGGCTGTCATTACAGCAAGAAGTAATGCGGTTTTGACGTAGCTCATTTTTTGTTTCTTTCTCTTTTAGTGCTCCTTCGGTTGCCCACTAGCAACCGTCGCAGGTACTCCTTCAAGTTGCCCACAAGGCAACCGGTCCGGCATCCGGAATTAGCAATCGTGCTAGGAATACAATTTATCTAGCTTCTAATCTCTAATAAATGACTTTATGCCGTGATTTAATTTATACTATAATAGTGAAGCTAATATGGGTATGACAAGTTTAACTCGCAAGGGTAAAGAGACAAGTTTATGGATGAAAATAGAGATAAAAAGAAACTTTCGCCAGTTGCACAGCGAGCTTTAGAAGAGGCTGAATTACGAAAAAAACAGCAAAAACAAGCTGAAAGCCCTAAAGAAATTGGTGGGCGAGAGGGGCCTGATCCTGTTCGTTTCGGAGATTGGGAAACAAAAGGCATTATTTCAGACTTTTAGGGCCCTAGGGCTTGTTTGTAGGATGTAAGTTTTTGTTTTCATAACATATTTTGTGCCTGTTTTTAGGTTTAAGTTCACACATTGATAGTTTTGAGATCATTTGCTTAGAATTGAATGCGATTTTTTGTCGAAAACCTACTTGGCAGTTCCTATATGGTTTGTATGGAAAAGAATAATTTGAAAAAAAATTTGATTTTGCCACTCATAGTCTGTGGTGTTTTTAGTTCCATATTTTTCAGCTCTTTGGCCAGTTCAGAGGCTTCTGAAGCGGATGTTGTTCAAGACAGTTTGTATTTTGACTACCCTCCCAAATTAGATTTCGTCAATGATGATGTTGCAGAAAAGGATAGTGAAAGCGAGCTAGTTTCTGAAACACAGAAAGAGACGGACTTATCTCAAGAGCCAATAAGTTCTGAAAAAGACCCTTTAAACAATGAAACCAAAGATAAGCCAGAGGCGAAAGTTTTAGCTGAAACTTATACTGTAGCGCTTGTTGTCATGCCGCTCCAAGCTGATGGCTCAGCCTGGGATGTAACGGCTGGGGCAGATCTTGTTCTGTGTGGTGCAGCTGGGTGTTATGTCAGTAATGGCTTGGAAAAGACTGCGACTTATTATGATGGTGGTTCTGGTTTGCGTTTGATAAAAAAAGCTGGGGCTTGCCGAGATCGTTTAGCTTGCGTTTTTCGTGATGTGGACTTTTCTAAATTGGTAACCGATAAAAATGCTTTGATTGAGCCTGTTGATGTTGATTATGTTAGCCATACTTATATGGGTGGCGTCGCTTATAAAACTATCGATAAAACAAACCCTTTATTTAGTGCTGAGAATTGTACTTTGAAAAAAACGGTTCTTGATTGCAAAACGGGTGTTCATAAGCGGGATTATTCTCTTTGGGTTCTGCCTGAAAAGCTAGCCAGGCTTGGCGGAAAGGAAGCTTTGGATGCTGTGTTGTTTAAGGGTTTGCTACATCAAAGGGCCAGCCATCTTACAGTACAATTGTTAGATCACCGTCGGCGCGTTCAATCTTCATCGATGAAATTTTATAAAACTCTGTTTGCAGGCGAGACAGATGTTTCTCTCAATTTGCTAGATCGCTGTGTTTTGAAGCCAGAATTTTTATCAGAAACATTTTATGTTTTAGGATTGGCAGATGCTTCTGAGCGCAAGGCGGAGACTTTGCTTATTGATTTAGTTGGTAGGCTACCAAAGGAGAAAGTTAGAGGGTTAGTGCAAAGAACGCCGCAATTTTTCTGGGCCTTTGGGGATTTAACACAGCAATTGGAAGATTTTGCCAATGCTGACCGCTATACATTAGATAAAGAAAAGACGGGTGTTTTACTAAGACTGCAAGTGCCAGAAGAGACGCAAGATACAACCGATAATAAAGACAAAAAGGCCGAACCTACAGAAGAGGTGCTAAAGTCTAAAAAAACTGAGCTATTGTATGGATGGCAAGTTAAAGCAAGAGCGAAAGCGGCTCTTTCTCACTGTGAGTTAGGGGCTAGACCCTAGCAAATTAGTCTGATTTTTCTTTGACTGTTCCTGTTGTATGAGGCAAGACTGTTTTCATAAAATGTTCTTTATTTATACGATTTAAATTTCATTTCCAGGACCATCTCAATTGAGCGCGACTATTTTACAAATAATCCCTGAGTTAAAAACCGGCGGGGCTGAAAAGTCTGTTGTTGAAATGACTGAGGCCGTCGTTCGGGCTGGTGGGCGTTCATTAGTTGTGACTGAGGGCGGGGCGCTTTGTGATGATGTGATTGCTAAGGGCGGTACAATTATCAAGATGCCTGCTTCTACGAAAAATCCTATGAAGATGTGGTTAAATGGCAAAGCAATCGCCAAATTAATTAGAGATGAAAATATCTCTCTTGTACATGCGCGTTCTCGCGCGCCGGCGTGGAGTGGGTATTGGGCCGCGCGCGCTGCTAAAGTTCCTTTTGTGACGACATATCATGGTGCATATAATCAGAAGTCTTCTCTCAAAGGATTTTATAATGGCGTGATGGCAAAAGGTGATTGGGTCATTGCAAACTCCAAGTTCACGGCAAATTTAATTCTTGATCGTCATGCGCCAGACCCAGACCGCCTGACTGTAATTTACCGCGGTGTTGATGTGGATGATATTGACCCTGATGCTGTCTCAATTGAACGAGAACAGGCGATGCGTTCTTCATGGGGGTTGGACATAGATGAATACAAGAATAAAAAAATCATTCTTCATGCGGCCCGGTTGACAGAATGGAAAGGACAGCGCGATGTGATTGAAGCTGCAGCTCAACTTAAGCGCAGAGGTGATGATCGCTCTGTTATGATTTTGGCAGGAGATGCTCAGGGTCGTGTTGCTTATGAAAATGATTTAAAAGAGCTCATTAAAAAAGATGGGTTAGAGAAACATGTAAAGCTGGTTGGTCATGTGAGCGATATGGCAGCGGCTTATAAGTTGGCGGACATTGTTGTTGTTGCGTCGCGAGAAGCTGAAGCGTTTGGTCGGGCTGCGGCTGAGGCTCAGGCGATGGGTTGCCCGGTTATTGCTACAGATATTGGGGCGCCGCCTGAATTTTTGAATTTAGGAAAGGGTGAAGCCCAAGCTCAGGATCAGGCAACCGCATGGCTTGTACCAGTTGCTGATGGAGCGGCGATTGCGACCAGAATTCTTAGTATTTTAGAGTTTCAACCTAACGAATTACAGGTTATGGCTGATATATCTCGCCGCTATATAAAAGAGAATTTTACGACCCTAAACATGCAAAATCAGACAATTCAGGTCTATGAGACCCTATTAGGTGGGCCTCTAGCCACAGTTAGGGGCTAAAATAGGGGTAGAACTTGCTAATTCACTTGACGAAATTATAGCTCTTTGGTTGTAATTTATGTGTTATACATAAAACAGGCCGGTTTTTAACGGGTTTGTTTTCTCTCACCTTCGCGGGATTTTCATTTTTAGATTATTTGAAGTTGATGAGAGAGACGTTTTTGAAATTATTTATATTAATTATATAGGAGATACTGCCATCGCACGCCGACCAATGAAGGCAACGCCAAAAAAGGATGAGGGACCACGCATCAATGATGATATTGATGATGCTGAGGTTCAATTGATTGATGAAACTGGAGAGAATGTTGGGATGGTGCCCCTTGAGGATGCCCTCAATAGAGCAGCTGACGCCAATATGGATTTGGTAGAGATTAATGGCGGGTCAAAACCTGCTATTGTGAAAATTCTGGATTATGGCAAGTACAAATACCAGGCCCAGAAAAAAGCTGCTGAAGCTCGCAAGAAACAAAAATCCTTCGATGTTAAAGAGATTAAACTTCGCCCCAATATTGATACACATGACTATGATGTGAAAATGCGCAATATGCAGAAGTTCTTTGATGCTGGTGACAAGGTGAAAGTGACCTTGAGATTTCGTGGACGTGAAATGGCTCACCAACAGCTGGGCATGGAATTGCTTAGACGGGTGAAAGCGCAAACTGAAGAGATTGCGAAAGTTGAGCTAGAACCAAAGCTTGAGGGTCGCCAGATGATTATGGTGTTGGCACCGAGATAAAAGTCCAGGCTTTTAATAGAGCTATGAATTTGTAAAAGACCGAGCAGAAACTTTCTGCTCGGTTTTTTTTCTCTCACGGGCAATGGCAGGGAAGCTGCCGCCCTACGAGGTGCAGCGCTAAGCACTGATGGCCTCTTTTTTATTTGCGCTTTAGCTTGCCCATTTAGCAACCGCGCAGAGGCCTATGTTTTTCGCCTTCAGCTGATTGATGGTTTTGCCATGTTCTCACACCGAAGTGTATCACTCCTTCTTCGTGTAGATGATATGTAGTTTATTTGATTTATCTGCCCCTTACTTAATGAAAGAAAATCATGAAAAAATTTGATGTTGTTATTATTGGTGGCGGGGCTGCTGGGATGATGTGCGCGCTACAAGCCGGGCAGCGTGGTCGGTCTGTATTGTTGATTGAGCACAGCACGGCCTTTGGTGAGAAGATTAGAATTTCTGGCGGTGGGCGGTGTAATTTTACGAATAGTGGGTGCTCGCATAAAAATTTTCTCTCGGAAAATAAGCATTATTGCAAATCAGCGCTTAGCCAATATACGCAGCATGACTTTATCTCGTTGGTGAAATCTTATGACATTGCGTTTCATGAAAAAACTTTGGGGCAATTATTTTGTGATGGCTCTGCAACTGAGATAATTGAGATGCTTGTTGCAGAAATGCGCAAGGGAAATGTTGAGCTTGCTCTTAAGACGGAAGTTGAGAGCATTGAAAAATCTGAAGATGGTTTCTCACTACGTTTAAAACATTCAAAAACAGAAGAACCACTTGAAGATGTTTCTTGTCGCTCTCTTGTTATCGCAACTGGCGGGCGGTCTATTCCTAAGATGGGGGCAACTGGGTTTGGCTATAAAGTGGCGGAACAGTTTGGGCTTGATTTGGTTGAGCAGCGGCCCGCTTTAGTGCCGCTTACTTTTGATGAGCAGCTTTTGGCGAGTTTAAGCCCGCTTTCTGGCATTGGGCTTGATGCGGTTGTGTCTCATCAAAAGACTAAATTTTCTGAAGCGATGCTCTTTACTCATCGCGGGCTTAGTGGGCCGTCTATTTTGCAGATCTCATCTTATTGGCGCGAGGGAGAAAACATTCAGTTGGATATGCTGCCTGGGCGTGATGTGTTTGAGCTTTTGAAAGAGGCGCGCCAAACGAATGGTAAGATTGCCCTGCAAACGGTGCTTTCGGAATATTTTCCAAAGCGGGTTGCGGATATGATCACTGAGCAATTTGAATTTGAGGGAAATATTGCTGATTTGTCAGATAAAAAGTTGAGACTAGTCTCTAATGTAATTAATCGTTGGACTGTCCAGCCTGTTGGAACAGAAGGTTATCGTACGGCTGAGGTTACGCTAGGCGGGGTTGATACCAACGGGCTTAATTCAAAAACGATGATGGCGAAGGATGTGCCAGGGCTTTATTTCATTGGCGAAGTGGTGGACGTGACCGGCTGGCTAGGGGGCTATAACTTCCAGTGGGCGTGGTCATCAGGCTGGGTTGCAGGGCAGGTGGTCTAAAGTGACTTTTCAAGCCTTACCATTGATTTTAGACCACATTTATTTGGACCGGCATGTTAGTTTTTCAGCCTTGCTCTCCAGGATTGCTTTGTTTTGTTGTAGGTAAAGTTTGTAGTTAGGGTTTTTGTAAATTATGCCTTGTGTTTCCAGTGAGCTATTTAATTTAACATCTTTGTCATTTTTATAACTCAGATAAACGGTTGGCTTCGTGCCTGACATATTGATTTTTACAGTTATGTCTTCTTTCGCATTGCAGGTGAAAAGACGTGTGATGACGTTATCTTGTTTCTTTTGAGGGTTTATTCCAAGGGAACGCGCGCGGCACGAACTTAAAAATTCTGAAATGCGTTTTTCACTTCCATACATCAAATTTAGATTTGTTATGTGAGACCGATGCACTTGATAATTAATGGATTTGGTTGCCAGTAGAGCGTTCCAAAATTCGGCCCTTAAAGACATTTTCATTTGCAAGGATGTGATTTTCAGTTTGTTGGTTTTGCCTTTAGTGGTTTTGAAAGTGGCTTTATATTTTTCTTTCGAAAAGGTGACTTTTGTTTGTGAGGAAAGATCTGTGATTGAATGCCAAAGTCGGAGTGGAATTTTGTCAGCGTTTTCTCCAGCAAGGCATTTGGCTGTGATAATGGGAAGCTTTGTAATGGCATTCATTATGGAGAGCTTGACTGGCTCTTTTAAGCTGTCTGGGTTTTCTATTTGGCTATAGGCCCAAATGGTTTTCTTTGTCTCAGCATTTGCAGGTTCGTGGAGCTTGATCAATGACGTGAAAATGACCAATAAAAAAAGAAAATAACTTGCTAATGGTTTGGCTCGAAAATTTTTCATGAGTGTTAGTTTATCTCATCAAGAATTTGATACAAGGCTCATGACTTTATTAATTGATCTGTTTTGATGATATGTTGGGAAGAGATTGAACAGGATTTTCTGAGTTTCATTTTGTTGGTGAATTGGTAGATGTGACCGATTGGCTTGGGAGCTATAATTTTCAATGAGCGTGGTCATCAGGCTGCGTTGCTGGGCAGGTTGTTTGAGATTGGTTTAAAATTAACAATTGAATACAAGTTTTTGTATTTACGTTGTTAGTGTTTGGTTGTAGTAGAAAAAAACAATTAAATTACAATAGTCAGTTTTAGATAAGACTTTCAAATTCTTCAGTAACTATATGTAACTCTCCGCTTTCATGATCCCATACATAAACCTCTGGAGAGAACATTTTTTCTTTTCGTAAAAATAGAAGGGTATCTCCGCTACCATTCTGGGCTATTGCAAGTGCATTTGAGGGCCAGCCTTGCCAATCCATCATAGATTCGGTTTCTTTAATGATATGATTACAAGTTCGAGCAATTTTTTTTCGGTCTGATTGATCGAATATTGGATGAAGTTGCCAACTATCTCCTTTAACAGATATTTCGCCACCATTTCTGATCATCATGGCTTGACGATAACTGCTTGGCAATTTTGCTCCTAATTGATTTTCGACATCAATTAAAAATTTCTCATCTAATTCGAATGCCAAAAGATTTTCCTTAAAAGTATAAGTTTCTTTAAGTTGTAAATATAACCGAGACTTAATAAAAGGGCGCTGTTCTTATTAAACAGCGCCCTAATGAAATATCTAAATAAGTAAGAAAAAGCTTTCTTCTTTTTGCTTCAGATACCCAAAAAGCATCCGCACTTAAGACCTTATCTCACCACCAGTAGCTTTTTTCACTGAGGCGATGACTTTGTCGGCCACGGCTTCGATTTCTTCGTCGGTCAGTGTTTTTGCCTTTGGTTGTAGGGTTACTTCGATGGCGAGGGATTTTTTATTCTCGCCAAGTGATGCGCCTTCAAAGAGATCAAAGAGGCTAACCTCAGTTATTAGTTTTTTGTCAGCCCCGCTGGCGGCTTTGATTAGTTTACTTGCTGGCACATCGCTGTCGACGATGAAGGCGAAGTCGCGTGTCAGCGGCTGCAAGTCTGTGATCTCCATGGCACCTTTTGTGCGTGATTTTTTCTTCGGCTCTGGGATCGCATCCAGATTGATTTCAAAGCCAACAACAGGGGCTTTGATGTCTAGCTTCTTAATCGTCTCTGGGTGGAGTTCGCCAAAGGTACCGATGACGATTTTGGGACCCAAACGAATGACGCCTGACCTACCAGGATGATACCAGCTTGGTGCGTCTGTTGTGATTTGGACTTTGCTTTCTTCCATGCCGAAGGCTGCTAGCAGCGCGAACGCATCGGCTTTGGCTTCAAACACGGTGACAGGGGCGCTGTTGCCGCTCCAGTGGCGGCCGTTGCCGGCGTGATTGGCGGTGCCGCATCTGATGCCGCTTGCTACCATGTGCTGGCCGTCTTCTTTATCTGAGTGATAAGTTTGGCCAACTTCCATTAGCACTGGATCTTGGGTGCCGCGGGCGATGTTGCGGGCGGCGGCTGTGATCAGGCCTGGCAAGAGGGATGGGCGCATGTCTGACATGTCGCTTGAAATTGGGTTGGCGAGTTTAAGCTCTGCTTCGCCGCCGCCAAAGAGTTTGGCTTGATCCTCAGTGATGAAAGACCAAGTGATCGCTTCAACGGCGCCTCTTGAGGCCAGCACGCGTTTTGCTGTGCGCACGCGCTTTTGGCTTTCCGTTAGTACAGGGCGGGCAATGCCGAAGTTGCGCGGCAATGGTGTTGGAGTGACTTTATCTAGCCCCACTATGCGGATGACTTCTTCTACGAGGTCTGCTGTTCCGTCAATATCTGGGCGCCAGGTTGGGACTTTAACTGTTACGGTTTGATCTTTGCCTTTCACCTCAAAGCCGAGGCTGGTTAGGGTCTCAGTCACTTCTTTATTAGACAAGGTTACGCCGGTTAGCTTGGTGACACGCTGGAGGTCGAACTCGAGTGTTTTCTCAGGCTTTGGCGGTGTGCCGGCTTTGATCATTTCACTGGCTGTGCCACCACAAATATCCAGGATCATTTGTGTAGCGAGATTAACGCCGAGCTCGACTGATTGCGGGTCGATGCCACGCTCGAAGCGATAGCGAGCGTCTGAGATGAGGTTTAGTTTGCGGCCAGTCATGGCGATGTGGATTGGGTCGAAATAAGCAGATTCGATGAGGACATTTGTGGTCTCTAACACGGAGCCACTATCTTCTCCTCCCATGATGCCACCAAGGCCGAGGACGTTTTTCTCATCAGCGATGAGGCAGGCGTCTTCAAGTTCTTCATAGTCTTTGCCATCTAAAGCGGTGAATTTCTCACCCTTGTTGCCTAGACGAGCTGAGACAGTCCCTGTTAGCTTGTCAGCATCATAAACATGCAACGGACGGCCGCGGTCATAGGAGATGTAGTTTGTGATATCGACTAGCGTGTTAATCGGGCGCAGGCCAATGGCTTTTAGGCGTGCTTGTAACCAAGCCGGTGATGACACGTTTTTTACATCTTTCACATAACGGCCCCAAAAGGCTGGACAGATGTGAGAGTTGTCTTTTGCAATATCAAGCTTGATATCAGTTGGGCTTTTAAAGTCGCCTTTATCAGTAAACCCAAGGTTCTCATCTTTTAATGTGCCAAGGCCAGCTGCTGCCAGATCGCGGGCAATGCCTCTAACGCCTAAGCAATCTGGTCTGTTCGGCGTGATGGCGATTTCAATCATTGGGTCATCTAACCCGGCGTAATCGACATAGCGGGTGCCGATTTTATCAGCGGCGTTTTCACCAAGCTCGATGATGCCTTCATGATCTTCAGAGAGCTCTAGCTCACTTTCTGAACACATCATGCCCATTGATTCAACGCCGCGGATTTTTGCTTTGGTGAGTGTGAAGTCAATACCGGGGACATAAGTGCCGACAGGAGCGAACACGCCAAGGAGGCCTACTTTGGCATTAGGCGCGCCGCAAACCACTTGCATTTTTTCGCTGCCGTTGTTCACAGTACAGACTTGGAGCTTGTCAGCGTCTGGATGCTTTTCTGCAGTTTCAATTTTCGCGATGACGAAATTGCTTAAGCTTTCGGCTGGGTTGACGACTTCTTCAACCTCTAAGCCGATGAGAGTTAGTTTTTCTAGAATTTCATCCAGAGATTTGTCTGTTTCGAGATGGTCTTTTAGCCAGCTAAGTGTGAACTTCATGATTACAGTCCTCCTGCAATGGTTGGGACATGGAGTGGGCTAAAGCCATAATGTTTGAGCCAGCGGCTGTCGCCTGCGAAAAACGCACGTAAATCAGACATGCCATATTTCAGCATGGCGAGGCGATCGATACCGATGCCGAAGGCAAAGCCCTGATATTCTTCAGGGTCAAGGCCGACATTGTGCAGCACGTTTGGATGAACCATGCCGCAGCCTAAAATCTCGAGCCATTTTTCTTCACCGCCGATAATCATCTCATCGCCTTTTTTGGAATAACCTATGTCTACTTCTGCTGATGGTTCAGTGAAGGGGAAGTGAGAGGCTCTAAAGCGCATGGTTACATCGTCAACTTCGAAGAAAGTTTTGCAGAATTCTTCTAATACCCATTTTAGGTGACCCATGTGGGTGTCTTTATCAATGACGAGCCCTTCTACCTGATGAAACATTGGGGTGTGGGTTTGGTCACTATCACAACGATAAACGCGGCCTGGTGCAATGATGCGCAGAGGCGGTTTTTCATTTTCCATTACACGGACTTGCACAGTGGATGTGTGAGTGCGAAGAACGCGTCTTGTGCCATCTTCTTTTTCATTAAAGTAGAAGGTGTCGTGTTCTTGTCTTGCGGGGTGTTCAGCTGGGATATTGAGTTTGGTGAAGTTGTTTTCATCAGTTTCAATATGCGGGCCTTCAGCCATAGAGAAGCCCAGGTCAGCGAAGATTTCGGTGATCTCTTCCCAGACTTGGCTGATGGGGTGAATGCGGCCTGTGAGCGCTGGGCTTTGGCGCATTGGGAGTGTTACATCTTCGCGCTCCGTTTCTAAGCGCTCATTAAGGGCGATGCGTTCTAGCTCAGCTTTGCGAGACTCTAACTCTGTGGTGACAGCTTGTTTAACTTTATTCACAGATTGACCAAAGCTTTTGCGCTCTTCAGGAGGCATTTTGCCAAGACCAGACATCAGAGCTGGGATTGAGCCCTTTTTACCAACGGCGCCAACTCGGATCTCTTCTAAAGATTTGAGATCTGCTGCCTCTTTAATTGATGAGATTAACTCTTTTTCTAATGTTTCCAGCTCAGCCATGAGGGGCGCCTTCTCTTTTGTCCCAATTGGCACACTTAAGTGCTTATTTATGATTTAAGACGTGTTTAGCTTAATTTGAATTAAAGGTGTAGAGGTTTTTTGAACGGCTTTGTCTTGCTTTTTCAAAGTGCATACAAAAATACCCTCCAAATTGGAGGGTATTTTTAAATTCGTTCAATTTGGCAATTGGTTTGCGTTAAGCTAGAGAAGCTTGTGCTTTTTCTACCAATGCTTTGAATGATGCTGGCTCATGGACAGCCAGGTCAGCTAAGACTTTACGATCAACTTCGATGCCTGCGATTGTGAGGCCGTTGATGAAACGACCATATGTTAGGCCGTGTTCTCTGGCTGCTGCATTGATACGCTGGATCCATAGTGAGCGGAAATTTTGTTTTCTTGCTTTGCGATCGCGATATGCGTATTGACCGGCTTTTTCTACAGCCTGGTTTGCAATGCGGAATGTATTTTTGCGGCGGCCGTAATAGCCTTTTGCAGCTTTGATAATTTTACGATGACGGGCGTGAGTTGTGACGCCTCTTTTCACTCGTGACATGATGGTGCTCCTAAAAAAGTAAAAAACAGAAAAAAATTAGCCGTAAGGAAGAAACTTCTTAACAATGCGTGCATCGCATTCTTTAAGGATCTGTGTGCCTCTGGCGTTTCTGAGAAATTTGTTGGTTCTTTTGATCATGCCGTGTTGTTTACCAGCTTGATTGCCGCGCACTTTGCCACTGGCTGTGAGCTTGAACCGCTTTTTTGCACCACTTTTGGTTTTCAATTTGGGCATTTGCGTCTCCTACTAAAAATATGAATGTGAGCAGATCTATCTAATAAGTTTTAGAAAATGTGCTGCACAAACGCGAAATTGGTCGCCACGGCATGCCCTGCCGGACGACATATGAAATGAAAGAGGGTTTATAGGCTTGAATGTGTCTTGATGCAAGCTAAAACTGTATTTTTCTGTTGTTTGAAGCAAATTTCAAAAAAAAACGCTTTTGGTGGTATTTTAGTATGTTGTTTTAGACTGTTGGACTTGTGTTAGGCGGATTAATTGGCCTAAAGTGGCCATGATGAGGTAAAAATTAGCCTAATAGTCAATTATTATCTGCGAAGAATTCTGTCAAACATTTCGTATGGAAAATTCTAATTAGCAATGTGGTCGATATCATGCATTTGCTTTTTAGAGATTTAAGCTAATAACAGCCTAGTTAGATTGTATTTTTGAGTATTTGCCCTAATAAATTGGATAATTTCTAATTTTAGCTTTGTTAATAATTAGAGGTTATTCCTGCGTTTATTTCGTGAATTATTTTAAAAATATATCTTAATTTTAAATTCTAAATTTTGCGCAATTATAACTGTGCTAAGGGGAGGACAGCAATAATATGTCAGAAACAAAAGTATTTGATGTTTCGTCTGAGTGGCAAGCCCATGCCCATATTGATAATAATAAATATCTTGAAATGTATAAAGCTAGTGTCGAAACCCCTGATGAATTCTGGGGTGAGCAAGGCAAGCGCCTTGACTGGATCAAGCCTTATTCTACAGTGAAAAACACTTCATATGATCATGATAATGTAAATATTAAATGGTTTGAAGATGGGACGTTAAACGTCTGTTATAACTGTATTGATCGTCATCTGGAAACGCGCGCCGATCAAGTTGCTATTATTTGGGAAGGTGATGACCCGACCGAAGATGAGAAAATTACTTATAAGCAACTGCACGAACGTGTATGTAAATTTGCCAATGTTTTGAAAGCCCAAGGCGTTCAAAAAGGTGACCGTGTTACTTTATATCTTCCTATGATTCCTGAAGCAGCTTATGCGATGCTTGCTTGTACACGTATTGGTGCTGTGCACTCTATCGTGTTTGGTGGCTTTAGCCCTGATGCGTTGGCTGACCGGATTACCGGTTGTGATAGTAAGCTTGTTGTCACGGCTGATGAAGGCCTTCGCGGTGGACGTAAAGTTCCTTTGAAAGCTAACGTCGATAAAGCTTTAGAAAAAGTACAGCATGATGTGAAAAATGTTGTGGTTAAGCGCACTGGCGGAGAAATCGCTTGGGTTGAGGGGCAAGATGTTTGGCTCCATGACGAACTTGAAAAAGTAAGTGCTGATTGCCCTGTAGAAGAAATGAATGCTGAAGATCCGCTTTTTATTCTTTATACATCTGGTTCAACTGGCCAACCTAAAGGTGTTTTGCATACTACTGGTGGTTATCTTGTTTATGCTTCGATGACACATGAATATGTGTTTGATTATCATGAAGGTGATATTTACTGGTGTACAGCTGATGTTGGCTGGGTAACTGGTCACTCATACATTGTTTATGGTCCACTTGCTAATGGTGCGACTACTTTGATGTTTGAAGGTGTGCCGACTTACCCAACACCAAGCCGTTTTTGGCATGTGGTTGATAAGCACCGTGTAAATATCTTCTATACAGCGCCAACTGCTATTCGCTCATTGATGGGTGCTGGTGAAGACTTGGTAAAACGCACAGATCGTTCAACATTGCGCTTGCTTGGCTCTGTTGGTGAGCCTATCAACCCGGAAGCTTGGGATTGGTACTATAATGTTGTTGGTGATGGTCGTTGCCCGATTGTTGATACATGGTGGCAAACCGAAACTGGCGGCATTCTTATTACGCCGCTACCAGGAGCTACAGCGTTGAAGCCAGGTTCGGCCACACGTCCGTTCTTTGGTGTGCAGCCTGCTTTGGTTGATAATGAAGGCAACTTCCTTGAGGGAGCCACTGATGGCAACCTGGTTATCACTGATAGCTGGCCTGGCCAAATGAGAACTGTTTATGGTGATCATGAGCGTTTTGTTCAAACTTACTTCTCAACTTATAAAGGCTTGTACTTTACAGGTGACGGCGCACGCCGTGATGAAGATGGTTACTATTGGATCACGGGCCGCGTGGATGATGTGATCAACGTTTCTGGTCACCGCATGGGTACTGCTGAAGTGGAAAGTGCTTTGGTTGCACATGATAAGGTATCTGAAGCGGCTGTTGTTGGTTACCCGCATGATATTAAAGGACAGGGCATTTATGCTTATGTGACTTTGATGGAAGGTGATGAGCCAACTGATGAGTTGAAGAAAGAGCTTGTGACTTGGGTTAGAAAAGAAATCGGCCCGATTGCGTCACCTGATCTTATTCAGTTCTCACCTGGTTTACCGAAAACTCGTTCTGGTAAAATCATGCGCCGTATCTTGCGTAAGATTGCTGAAGATGATTTTGGTAATCTTGGTGATACTTCCACACTCGCAGAACCAGCGGTTGTTGATGACCTGATTGAGAACAGACAAAACAAATAATCTGTTTGATAAAATAAACAAGAATAAAGAACCCCCGTATAGCTAATAGCTAAGCGGGGGTTTTTATTTAGGTATCTAATAACACTTCAAAACTTCCGAAGATCATTCGTTTGCCATCTAAGGGTGGTTCTTTCATTTTACCTGACATCATGCTTTCTTCCATTTCAGTCATGACCTTTGGCATGTTTTCATCATGGGCTGCTTTTGAGGGCCATTCAACAAAACCAAAGACTACTGTTTCATTTGGTTCGCATTTAACAGCTAATGGAAAAGAAGTTAGTTTTCCTTCTGGAATATCATCTCCCCAACATTCAACTATTCTGGTGGCGCCATGTCTTTTAAAAAGCTCTGCGGATTCGCTTAAATGTTCTGTATAAATGGTTTTGCTATCTGTTGGTACTGATGCAACGAAAGTGGCTATGTAGGTCATTTTTTAATTTCCTTGAAATTGTTTTTCCAAAATTTGGGTAATCAGACCACCCTGATCTTCTATTCTTTATTTGCCATATTTACAGGCCAGTAGAGGACGAAGTAGGCTCTCGTGAGGGCAATGAATAAAAATGCTATGACAATGCTGACTTTATCTGGGAAGTAAGCGGCCAGTCCCAGGTATAGTGCGCCGCCTACTATCGATAGAGTGGCGTAGATATCTTTTTTAAGAACGATTGGTGTTTCACCGCAGAGCATATCGCGCAGCAAACCACCGCCGATACCGGTGATGCAGCCGAGGATGATTGAAACTAATATTGATAGATCATTATTTTGTGCGATTTTAACACCGATTAATGTGAAGAGGGCAAGGCCAACGGCGTCAAACAGGGAGAGCAGTTTTAATTTGCTTCCTGTTGCGAAATCTATCTTTTTAGTCAGGAAAAAGGTGATGATGCCGACGGGGATGGCCGTGAGTAAATAGATTTGATCGTTCAGCCAGAAAACCGGAGAAATGCCGATGAGTACATCGCGCAATGACCCGCCGCCGACAGCCGTTATAACAGATAGAAAAACCGCGCCGAAATAATCAAACTTGTATCGTACCGCTTGAATGGCAGCGGATGCCGCCATTACGGATGTGGCTAGGATGGTCAGGAATAAAATGAAAGTGACGTGATCGAACATTTTTTTGTTTATTCTTTCTAAAAATCTCTACTTTCCATTTAAGCGGTTAATCAAACGTCCATCAATGAAAAGTAATCCCATTCCTATAATGATAGCTCCTATAATTTCTTTTGATTGAATTGTTTCTTCTAGGAATACATTCCCTAAGAATAAAGCTGTTATGGGAATAAGTAGTGTTACAAGCATTACATTACTCGCTCCAGCGCGCACCAATATTTTAAAAAAGACAATATAAGCAAGGGCGGTGCCCAAAATCGCAAGTGCTAGAAGTGAGAGAACAGTATCTTTACTCGGTACTGAAAGTGTGCATGGTTTATCAATGAGGCAAACAGCTACTGTTATGATTAGAGTGGAAGATAGCAATTGGCATGTTGCGGATTTTATGGGTGGAATACCAGCCAGAAATTTGCGCCCCCAGAGAGCCGCGAACCCATAACTTATTGCTGCGGCTAGACATAATAGAATACCTAAAGTTTGATTGCCATTTAGTGGTGTTTCGTAGCCTCGTAAAATGGCTACACCTATTACACCTAACAAAACTCCGATGATACGATTTTTTGTTAAACGCTCTTCCTGAAATGCAGCCATTATGAGAATAGTAAATAATGGTGTCATTGCATTTATTATAGATGAGAGGCCAACTGTGATTTGGGTTTGACCAGCAAATATGAAACCAAAAGGCAGTACGTTATTTAAAAGCCCCATACCGAAAAAAGGAAGCCAAGCAGTAAATGACTGTGGTAAAGAATGACCCCAATACCAAAATAAGGGCAAAAGGACTATTGCGGCTAAAAGAACTCGGGCTAAGACAACTGTTAGAGGTGGGAGTTCTTTAACGGCGACCCCAGCAAAAAAATAGGCGCCGCCCCATAAAACAGAAAGCAGGATTAATAAACCCCAATCCTGACTATCCATTGTTTTGGGAGCATTCATCTTTAATACTTTCTTATAGTTAGATCAATCTCAGGTAAATTTGAAATGTAAGATTGGTTTCTTCATAGCTTTAATTAAAGAATATAGATAACCATAATTTGTGCTGTCTAAGCGCCGATTTACGGTCATGGAAATTTATATCTTTTTAACTGAAATTTTAAGATGAGTATTGTCTTTATTCTAAAATAAGGTCTGTCTTATTTAAGGTGTTGCTCTAGAAATCCACCAACACGTTTATGATATTCCTCTTCTGATAGATTTAAGAAATCCTGATGTTTTGCATTGGGTATTATCCATAATGATTTAGGGTGTTTTGCTTTTGAAAATAAGTTTTTGGAATTTTTTAGAGTTGTCCGTTTATCCTTCTCGCCTGCAATAATCATAATAGGTGCATCAATCTGATCGATTTTTTCAATAGTTGATAAGTTTTGAGCATTAAACCCCAATTGTAATTGAGTTTGCCACAATAACAACGGTGAAAAAATTACACCTAAATTACCAAATCTCATTTTTATTCTATTTTCAGTGGCGTCAGTTAGAGTTGAGTACACAGCTTCTAGTATATAAGCGTCAGCTCTTTTTCGTTCAGCGGCGAAAATAGCAGCAGCACCGCCCAAGGATGTTCCTATAATCGCTACACGTTTTTTAGGCCACCTTGAGTGGATGTACTTTATAGCAGCAACAACGCTATCTGCTTCTCGATATCCAAAAGTTATTCTTTTTCCTATGCTTTCACCATGTGCTTGTAGATCAATTAGCAATACAGAATATCCACTATCAGCTAACATTCTTGCTCGCCCAATCATGGAGCGGCGATCAGATTTTATACCATGTAAAAGTAAAACAGCACCGTGATTAACAGAACCTTCAATTGCCCAACCGCTAACCTTTTTTTGTTTTTCATCAATAAAAGAAATTGTTTCTATAGATAAGTCTAATGGTGGTTTGCCAATAGACCGATTTGCGGGGCTTGTTGCAATGCGACCTATCACAAAAAAAATAAAAAAAGCAGTTATAAGGCTTGAAAAGATTATAATTATTATGCGGCGCATAGAAAATATACCATGTTTTTATTGTTGTTGAGTAAGAAGAGCCTATTGAGGTGGGATTTGGCATCATGTCATTTTTTGCAAGCTTTTATACCTGCCTGTCAATGCCAAATACTTCACTGCTTTTTCCATACAAGAACGATCTATGGTATTAATGACCACTAAATTATCTTCTAAAAAAGCATCAACAGATGAAAGTTCATTTTGTATTTCCTGAGCTAACCTAACTGGATCGTAGAAGCTTAATTTATATTTATTTCCCTTACAGCTCATCACAGCATGATCATACCAACCTTTTGACTTTAATTCCCAAGCATACTTATCAAAGTCATCAGGCAAAGAAAGTTCAAAATCAGTCATTTATTTCTCTCTATTGTGAAAAACAGTTGTTTTAAATTCATTCCTCATTTGCCAACAAATCAATCTCCAGCCCTTCTATCTGCGGCATGGATTGGCCGGCGATGCCTTCTAGGTCGCCGTGGAGGCCAACTGTGTTTTCGATCACTGCGTTGATTTGTTTGTCTCTCTTGGCCCACATGCGGTTCATGGCGGCTTTTTCTTTGTTGAGGTCTTCTTGCATCGATTGGAACTGTTCACAGATGGCTTCAACGCGGTGTTTGAATTGGTTGCCGGTGAGGTACTCATAAACCAATGTCATTTTATCTTTTTGACCGAGTTGCGCTACTTTGGCTTTGGTGATGCCCATTAGGGTTTGGCGTAGGATCAATGCCAGGGGCAGCACATAGCGCGGGGAGCAGACATAGACCCCTTCATGGAAGTTGAAGGTTTCTACTCCTTGTGGCAGGGCGTTGGAGACGAGTATGGCGATTTCTGCGCCGGCGTTTCTTTGATCTGTTTTTAGTTTTGGGATCCAGTCATTTGACCAGTTTTTGGTTTGCTTTAACTCCCACAAAATAGAGCCTGAGGCTTGTCCCGTTTGGGTGATGACAAATTGCTGAATGTCAGCACCAGAGACACCTTTGCCGACAGGGCTGATGGTGTCATGAGGGAATTTTGCTGCGAGTTGTTCTTCTAGCTGGAGCTCTAAGGCTTCGCCTTGTAATTGCTGGGAGCCTTGGCTGGCGCGTCTTTGAAGGTCTTCAATTTTCTTTTGCATTGAAGAGAGTTGCTCATCTTTTTCTTTAAGCTTGAGGGCTTGTGTCTCGCCTAGTTCAGCCTGGGCTTTTTTAAACATCTCTTCTTTTGCAGCACTGACTTGTTTTTGAACCGTGAGGTTAAGCTCGCGTTCTTTGTCTTGAAGGAGGCGTTCTTTTTCTAAAAACAGGGCTTCTTTTTCCTGGGCGAGTTTTAACTTTTCTTCGCGTTCAGCCATGAGTTTTTTGGCTGCTTCTAACTCTTTGCTCTTGGCTTCCATTTCTAGAGCGGCTTCAGCTTTGGCTTTTTCAGTTGCTGTTGCTGTTGCAGCTTTTAAAGCGTCTTGCTCAATTTTTTGTTTTTGGGCTTCGAGCTGTTTGGTAAATTCAATTTCTTTGGCAGCTTCTTGTTTTGCAAACTCTTTGGCGCGCTCTTCAAACTCTTTTTCTTTAAGAGCGAAGGCTTTTGTTTTTTCAGCGATCAGGGGGGCGGCAATTTGATCTTCCAATTTGATTTCTGTCCCACAGTTTGGGCATGTGGTTTTCATTGTGGTGGTTGACATAATTTTACTTTGCACCCTTTTGAGCCTGATGTTTTAAAGTTGAGTTTAAATTGATATTCGTTAAAAATGTTCTTATTTTGTTCTATTTTTGTGTGAGATGTTCGTCAAGGTAAAAAGACTATAAAAGAGAAGGAGGCGGGATTGAAGATGTGGTAGTGAGTTGGCTGGGTATAACTCAATTGTGAGGCGGGAAATTAACTTAAACCTGTAGCTAACTTGACTCTTTTTAGCTTTCACGCATAATCAAGCAACTTAACCTTAGATGCTGGGGCCTTGAACCCTTTCGATTTTAGGACATACAATATGATTTTGCTTGCTTTATGTGCTGTTTCTATCAGCTTAAATTATGTGCTCTCATGCACGCTTTTTTCTTTGACAGATTTCTTTTCTTTATCATCCAAAATATCTCAATCTATAAGTTCTTTTGCATTTTTAGCTTCTCTAAATAGGGAGTACTGCTAATGCTTGTTTGTAGCTGTAATGTGATTAGTGAAGCTGAAATTGCTGGTGTTATAACTGAATTATTAGAGGAAGATTGTTGGCGGCTCATTGTTCCGGGGCAAGTTTATCATGCGTTGAGTAAGCGCGGTAAGTGCTGTGGTTGTTTTCCTAGAGTTGTTGATATTATTGTTCGTGTTACTGAAGCTTATCACCGCAAGCAGGAAACCGCAGAAGCTGAAATTATTTCTTTCATAGACAGGTTGAAGAAAAAGCATGTGCAATGTGAAACGGCAAGGCTTATTGCGCGTGAACGTTTGCGTAAAGTATCTGCTGCTTAGGTTGTACGGGGGAATGATTTCTTTCTGTCATTTTTCTATTATAGTTTACACTGCCTGAATAAATTCAAAAAAACACAAATAAATCTTCGAGGAGGAAGAGCATGAAGGGTGAAGCAAAAGTCATTGAGCGGTTGAATGAGGCTTTGTTTTTAGAGCTTGGTGCGGTTAATCAATATTGGTTGCACTATCGTTTATTGGATGACTGGGGTTATGGCTTATTAGCCAAAAAAGAGCGTGAAGAATCAATTGAAGAGATGCAGCATGCTGACAAGATTATTGAGCGGATTATTTTTCTTGAAGGACACCCTAACTTGCAAACTGTTGCTCCCTTGCAAATTGGACAAAACCTCAAAGAAGTTTTGGAAGCTGATTTAGCTGGTGAGCTTGAAGCCCGCGCTTCTTATAAGAAATCACGAGAAGTTTGTAATGAACTTGGTGATTATGTGACAATGAAATTGTTTGAAGATCTGCTTTCAGATGAAGAAGGCCATATAGATTTTCTTGAAACTCAATTGGAGCTTTTTGAGAAATTGGGTGAAGAGAAATATGGCCAATTGAACGCACAATCTGCCAATGAAGCAGAGTGATGTAATTTTTATCTAAGTTTTATTTATGTGAATAGCAAGAAATGCACCGGTGAATGATTATTCGCCGGTGCATTTTTGTATAAAGTTCAACCCTGATGTGTTGATCATAATAAAACTTAAGCTTTCTTTGCTGTCGTTTTTCTGGCTGGTGCTTTTCTAGTCGTAGTTTTTTTAGCTACAGTTTTCTTAGCCGGCGCTTTTTTTGCAGTTGCTGCTTTAGCTGGTGCTTTCTTAGCTACTGCTTTTTTAGCCGGAGCCTTTTTTGCTACAGCTTTCTTAGCCGGTGCTTTTTTAGCTACAGTTTTCTTAGCTGGCGCTTTTTTAGCTACAGTTTTCTTAGCTGGCGCTTTTTTCGCAGTTGCTGCTTTAGCTGGTGCTTTCTTAGCTACAGCTTTTTTAGCCGGAGCTTTTTTAGCTGCAGTTTTCTTAGCCGGAGCTTTTTTTGCAGCAGTTGCTTTAGCTGGAGTTTTCTTAGCTACTGCTTTTTTGGCTGGAGCTTTTTTAGCTGCGGTTGTTTTAGCTGCTGCTTTTTTCGCAGCTGCTTTAGCTGGAGCTTTTTTCACAGTTGCTTTTTTAGCCGGAGCCTTTTTAGCAGCTGTTGTTTTCTTAGCTGTTTTGATTTTTTTGGTTGAGATTTTTTCACCTGCGATTACTTTTTTAGTAATGGTAGATGTTTTTTTAGCGACGGCCTTTTTAGGCTTTGCTTTTGATTTTGTTGCTGTAGTCATTTTTGTTTCCTGCTGTTTTTGAAAGATAACGATACGTAACCTTATCTATCTAAATGAATCTAAAAGATTAATTTTTTCTTTCTAACTAATTTCTCGGATTGAAGAGTCTTAAATATCACAGTGAGTTAGGAGGCTTTTGTTGTTCGTGAAATGAGATTTTCAGGTTTGATTGATTTGGCTTTTATGATTGTAAATTTTAGAGATGTGCTTCCAGCTATTTTGAGGATTTCAATTAAAAAATGCTCCGCAATAACTTGCAGAGCATTTCAATTTTTATCTATTAATTCTAAAATTAAAAAAGTGATCTTACTTTTTGTCTTCTGATGACAATGTTTTTAAGAGGCCATCTAATAAATCAGAATTCGTATCTTGTTTATTAGATGCTGTTTCTACTAATTTTTGAAATGGATTTTCAGAACTCTTTTCTTGTAATTGTAGAAGTGAAGCGAGTGTGTCAGGAGCAAAGTTACCACCTGGTGCTGGGGGTTTTGCATCTCTAAATTCTTTGATACCGATTTCACCATTTCCGTCTGTATCTAAGTGGGTAAAAATTTCTTCTAGAGAGGCCTGGTCGGTATTTTTTGCCTGTGTCAAAGGGGCAAGAGGATTTGACTGATGAGCTTTTTGAAACTCTGAAATTGAGATCCCACCGCTTTTATCTGTATCGTTCTTTTTAAAGAGTTCTAGCCCTTTTTCGTGTCTTAGAGCCTTTAAACTGGCTAAATCGAAGGTTCCGCCGGATATTCCACCAATTGACATGTTGCGCTCCTTTGCTGCTGGCTGAAGTTTATCTGTCGTTCTTGCGTCTTTGTTCTTGAACGTTTCAGTTTTATAGAAGCAACTCGTGGGCCAAGAGGAAAAATTTGCAGTTAATAGCTGAGTGTTATTTTAATTTCTTTATTTCAGGCGGTTGATTATCTTAAGTTTTTCTTCTTCATCGTAAGGTTTTGTGGGGGCATGTCCCCAAACCGGATTGGGCCAGACAGCGTCGTTTTCGTTGCGTGCTATAATGTGAATGTGAAGCTGTGCAACTATGTTTCCTAGGGCAGCAACATTTAGTTTATAGGGTGCAAAAATCGTTTGCATTTGAGTTGAAACAAGAGAGATTTCATCCATTAATTTATGTTGATCTGCTTTCGAAAGGTCGATGATTTCTCTCAAATTGGCTTGTTGAGGAACCATGATAAGCCATGGAAAATGTTGATTATTCATGAGCCCGAGATAACAAAGCGATAAGGTGTTTCCACCGATTGATTTTAGGGGGATTGTATCCGCTAATAACTCTGGAGCGAGTGAAAAATTATTTGTTGAGGTGATCATTTTTTTTCTTTCTACTTGTGGAAAAAAATTTTGAAATTGTATTTTTTTTGTATTTAAAAACCATAGGAGTTTTGTGAATTAACTGTGTTCGTTAAGGAAAATGATTCGTTTTTTTGTTTTTGATTCGCGCAAACTTACTTTGTGCAGTTTCTTTTTGGGGTGTTTAGAACGGTCTAGAATTTAACCTTAACGATTTTTTTTCACGAAAAAGATACTAAATTTTTTAAGCGCCTTCTAAGGTGTTCTTTATTTAGTGTCGCTTCAGTTTCCCACCAGAAACCGCAACGAGCAACTTGCTTTCTTAAGTGGGACTTCAGGTTGCCGACTTAAACAATTGGCACGAAAGTTACCGCGAAATTTTTCGGGTATTTCTTAAAATTGCTACACGCTTTTTAGGTGAAATGCTTAAAGATTTTGGAGGAGCGTTTTAAATATTTTTCATAAACTTCACGTTTCTCCTTGACTTTGCTTCGTTAATAAGTGACTTAAGCGACAGATTTGTTGCACTTCAAAAGTTAGTGCGATGATTTTTCATTTAATTTTTAATTCCGCCTTCCCTTCTTAAGTTTAAAACTTAAGAGTAGCTTTGTGAGATTCTTTTTCAAAGAATTCATTGTTAAAGCTTACTGTGTTCGCGGAGAAAACATGGCATTTATATATGTCATTGAAACCGCGAGAGGATATTTGCTTTGACGCAATTTGATGCGCTAGGCTTGGCTGCCCCACTTTTAAAATCTGTAGAGAAACAAGGTTTTGAAGCGCCTACACCAATACAATCTATGTCTATTCCAGCTTTGATGGAAGGTCATGACCTAATGGGCATTGCTCACACTGGTGGTGGTAAGACAGCTTCGTTTTCACTTCCCTTATTACATAAGCTCATTGAGAACCCATCGAAACCATTGCCGAATACCGCGAAAGCTTTGATTTTAGCGCCAACTCGTGAGCTGGCTCAACAAATCGGTCAATGTATTGCAGGCTTTTCTGCTGGTACGAAACTTACGCATTTGGTTATTGCGGGCGGTTTGCCTTATGGTCCGCAAATTCAAAAACTAAAACGCGGCGTTGATGTGTTGATTGCAACACCAGGTCGGTTGATGGATCATGTTGGGCGTGGCGGTATTACTTTTGATGAAACTCATAGTTTTATTTTAGATGAAGCTGACCGTATGCTTGATATGGGTTTTATCAATGATGTTATGGATATTTCTAAGGCTTTACCGAAGTCACATCAGACGGTTTTATTTTCTGCTACAATGAACCCGAAGATCCGTAAGTTGTCTCAGGCTTTATTAAATGATCCAGTTTTTGTTGAAATAGAACAAAAAACAACGGTTGCGGAAACCATTGATCATAAAGTGATGAATGTTAAGGGATCTAATAAACGAGATTTGCTTATTCAAACACTTAATAGTGATGCAATTGAGCGGGTGCTTGTTTTTACGCGGACGAAACGCGGTGCAGATAAGCTTACCGATTTTCTTCTTAAAAATAACTTTCAGGCAGACGCTATTCATGGAGACAAACGTCAACGTGTACGCGAAAAGATTTTGAGAAACTTCCGTAATGGTCGGATTAAAGTTCTGGTTGCGACGGATTTGGCCGCGCGCGGTATCGATGTTGATGATGTTACACATGTTGTGAACTATGAATTGCCAATTGAACCAGAGAACTATGTTCACCGTGTTGGTCGTACTGGCCGGGCTGGTAAGTCTGGTATAGCTGTGTCTTTCTGTGATCCGGAAGATGTAGGGACTTTACGTGCCATCGAGCGTTTGATCAATTTGCCGATTGAAGTTGACGAAGATCACGAGTTTCATATTGAAGTTCCTAAAAATGGACCAGCTGCAGGTAAGAAGAAGCCTCAGCGCGGTGGTTATAAAGGGCGCAGTTCTGGCGGTGCCCGGCAAGGTGGCTTTAAGAACGGACGATCTAAGGCTGGTCGCTCCAGACATGGTGATGGTGGAAGATCTAGTGAAAAGCGCTCTGATTGGTCACCAATGGGTGAACGAGTGGGTGAGAGCGGGAGTGAGCGGAAATCTTCTCAAGGTAAGAAATTTTCAGGGAAACGAGCTGATGGTGCTCGTACTGAAGGCAAGCGTTTTGAAGGTAAAAAAGATAAACGTTCTAATGAACGTCAGGGTCAGAAACAGGCTCACGGTAAATCTTCTGATGGTGTGAAGCATGCTAGTAAGAAGAAAAACCCGGCAAAGAATACAGCAAAACAAAAATCTGAAAAGCGTGATGGGCAGAAGCCTTCAGGCAATAAATTTGGTGGACAGCAAAAAAGACGTGTTCGTTCTAAGCATGCTGCTTAGTTTTTCACTTTAAGTGACTATTTATAAAGAAGGCCTCTTACTTAGTAAGGGGCCTTCTTTTTTTGTAACTCTAACTGTTTTGTTAATTTATGCGCTTTAGGAACAACAATATTTTTTCTGCAATTTCATTGCCGTGATCTTCTAGTGCGAAATGTCCTGTATCTAGTAAATTGAAATCGACTGTTTTTAGATCGCGTTTATAGGGATGAGCGCCGCTCTCCGGGAAAATAGGATCATTTTTACCCCAGACGATAAGTGCTGGTGGCTGATGTTCGCGGAATAGTTTTTGCCAATGTGGATATCTTTGTAAATTGGTACCGTAATCAAGAAAGAGTTTCAACTGGATTTCCTGGTTACCAGGGCGATCCAGTAAATACTGAACATGCCAGAAATTATCCGGACTGATTTTTTCAGGATTTTTCACCCCGTGTAAATATTGCCATTTCGTCGCGTCTAATTTTAAAAACCCTCGTAACTTATCTGCGTTTTCTTTTGATGGGGTCTTCCAATAGGCTCTTAATGGTTTCCAAAAGTCACTTAAGCCCTCTTCATAAGCATTGCCATTTTGAATGATGAAACCACTTACTTGTTTGGGTTTTTTGGCAAAGAGACGATATCCAATAGGTGCACCATAATCCATTAAGTAAACCGCATATCGATTAATGCTTTTTCGTTCTAATAATTTTCCGATTACATTTGAGATGTTATCGAACGTGTAATCAAATTTTTCAATCGTTGGCATGCTTGACGCGCCATAGCCGGGGTAATCTGGTGCAATGACGTGATAGTCTTTGGCCAAATGAGGAATGAGATTACGGAACATATGAGAAGATGTTGGGAAACCATGCAAGAGTAGTACCTTGGGTTTGCTTGGATCGCCGGCTTCTCTGTAGGCGATAGTAAGGCCATCTATTTTTTCAGATTTGAATTTGGTTGTAAGTAAGTTCTTTGCTTCTGAAATTGTTTTCATAGCGTGGGCTTTATTGGTGCCCGCAATGAGATTTGTTCTTTCACTCATTGATGATAAGCCAAGTAGTGCACTAATACTAAGTGTGGTTGAAAGTACGATGGTGCTGAGTTTCAATGATTTTTTGATCATTTTGATTGGGTTTCCTTTCTCAATTTATTTAAGAGGATGGCTTTGATGTTTGTTTTAGGCGTTCGTTCTCTTCTTTGATTTTTTTAATTTCCTCTCTTAGGGGTTGGATGTGGGGTTCGAGTTCTTCAAGAGTTAGTCTTTGAGGGATGTGTTGCGGGCAATTCCAGTCAAATGCTTTGACGGTGATTTGAATGACTCGTTCCGGGAGGGCTCTATATGTTTCGTCATGTAAGTTTGAGATGAGGGTGGGATTGCTTGACGGTTCAATGATGTTGACTTCACCCCATATTTTTAAACGCCGGCGATTTGGATAATCCATGAGAATTAATGATGTGCGGTTGTTGGTCGTTAAATTTCCGGTGCTGATATATTGGCGATTGCCTCGGTAATCAGCGTAAGCAATGGTTTGCTCATCTATGATTTTTAAAAAGCCTTTCGGGCCACCTCTAAATTGGACGTATGGCCAATTGGTTTCAGATACTGATGATTGGTAAAAGCCATCTCTTTCAGAAATGAATTCGATTTCTCTATTTGTGAGTTTGTTGGCTTGTTCAGCTTCATTTTCTAAAAATTTTTGATATGTTTCAGCTGATCCATGTTGTTTTTGTATCGACTGGACAGTTGGAGTGAATGCTAGTTTTGCAAAAGCGCGAGCCATTTAAGCCTCCTTATTATAGAGAATTCATCTTTGAGTTTGTGGTTGTTTTCTAATTTTAGAGGGAAAGATCGGAAAGGCCTGAGTGATCATCTGGTCTGCGGCCTTTGTTTAGATCTGTGTCCCAGAAAAACTTTCTTTCGCTTTTAGAAATCGCAAGATCATTAATGCTAGCAATGCGCCATTGCATGAGGCCTTCCTTGTTGAATTCCCAGTTTTCATTGCCATATGAACGGAACCAATTTTTCTCATTGTCATGCCATTCATAGGCAAAACGAACGGCAATGCGATTTTCGTTAAAAGCCCATATTTCTTTAATCAATCGATAGTCTTGTTCTTTTTTCCATTTGTTGGTTAGAAAATCGATGATCTCAGCTCTCCCTTTTAGGAATGTTGACCTGTTTCGCCATATGCTTTGTTCGGTGTAGGCGAGGGCGACTTTTTCTGGATTTTTGCTGTTCCATCCATCTTCTGCAGCTCGTACTTTTTCAATGGCATTTTGTTTCGTGAAAGGAGGCAGGGGAGGGCGTGACATGATCATTTCCTTTTTTGAAAGCTTACTGTTTTTAAGAAGATCAATACTTACTGATCGGTACACTTAGTTAGCTTTAAAGTGTACCGATTGTTCTTTTTTGTCAAGTTTAAAAATTTTCTATGTGGTTTTATGGGAAGAATTTGATCTAAAAAGAAGTCAAATCATTGTTTTAAACTCAATTATTGAGTTTTTTTAGCTTGTAAGGTATATATACTGATCTGTTCATATAGGAGATGATATGAGGCCCTCTAAACGTGATGAATTGGTTCAGGAAGCTCTTAAGGTGTTTTACCAAAATGGTTTTACTGCCACTGGCATGGATATGCTGGTGAAGAAAACAGGTATATCTAAAACGTCTATGTACAAACATTTTCGAACCAAAGATGACCTGATTTTGGCAGTGTTGCGCTTGCGTGATGAGCAATTGAGGAATTGGTTTTTCCGTCGGGTTGAGGAGTTGGCTTCGTCCCCTCTTGGTCAGCTTTTGGCCGTGTTTGATGTTTTGGAAGAATGGTTTCAGCAACCTGATTTTCAGGGATGTATGTTTATTAAAGCATCGTCGGAATTTCAATGTGTGGATGATCCTATTTATAATCAATGTACCGAACATAAAAAGTTGATGTTTAACTCGGTTCTTAAGATCGTTCGTGAATTGGAAACTGATAGCGGGAAACTCTCTCCAGAAATTGCTGAGAAGCTTACAAGACAATTGTTTTTGCTTAAGGAAGGCGCCATCGTTTTGAAGCATATGAGGGTTAGTGGATCTGCTGGCCTTGAGGCAAAAGAGGCTGCGGTTTCTTTGTTACAGGCAAATGGGATTCGCAATGTTTAAGATATGAGGTTCTGGCTTTCTATTTGTTAGGTTGCTATGATCAATTAAGTTAGTCAGATCGTTTTCGTCATTTTAGAGTTTTGGGATGTGCCCTTCATGTTTTGCGTTCAGGTTGTTTCATTTCTTAGTTTAAAGAAGAGTTCTTTGCGACTTGTCTTTCCTTCTCTCTTGATGATCGGCTTTATGACCTCTCTTGCGGGCTGTTCGACAGTTGGTCGTCTTCATCCAGCTCCAGCCAAAGCTTCTTATCATAAGGCGCATATTTTAGGGTTTAAGCGCATTCGATCGTGGGGAGATGAGTTACCGCCCTTTATTGAAAGTGTGATTGAAGAACGGCGCCGTAAAATACGAATTAATCCAGCTCTTGCACGGCGCAATGATGTTTTGGCTCTTTCTGGTGGCGGAGCTGATGGAGCTTATGGTGCTGGGTTTTTAAAAGGATGGAGTGAACGGGGGGACCGTCCTGAGTTTACTTTGGTGACGGGAGTTTCTACGGGGGCTTTAATCGCGCCGTTTGCGTATTTAGGGCCCGAATATGATGAAACGCTTCGCCGTTTTTATACTGAGACCAAAACGTCGCAAATTCTCTCGATCGAACCCTTGGCGGCATTGTTTGGTGGAGCAGCGCTGGGTGATCCGGCTCCTTTGATAAAAACAATTAAAAAAGAAGTTGATGTAAAGCTGTTACGGGCCATTGCACGTGAGCATCGAAGAGGCCGCCTTCTTTTGATTGGGACAACTAATTTGGATGCGCAACGGCAGATGATATGGAACATCGGTGAGATAGCCACATCTGGTCATCCTGAGGCTGCTGATTTAATCAGAAAGATTTTATTGGCTTCGGCTTCTATTCCGGGAGTATTCCCACCGGTTGCTTTTGACGTGGTGATTGATGGGAAACGATATCAGGAACTACATGTCGATGGTGGGGTGACACATGAAATTTTTGCGTATCCTGCATCTATTAAAGTGAAAGCGATTGAGCGGCGACTTGGTATTCGCCCGAAAAAAACGTTTTGGCTTTTGAGAAATACAAAGATTGCCGCTGAATATAAATCTGTGAAACTCGGTGTGACTGACATTGCAGAACGCTCGATTAGTACCTTGATTAAATATCAAGGACGCGGGGATCTTATTGGTTTGGAGCGACTTGCTCGGCGTGATGGATTTGCCTTTCGTTTAACTTCAGTTCCAGAGAGCTTTCAGGAAAAACCTAAAGAAATTTTTGACCCTGAATATATGAAAAAGCTTTATGTTGTTGGGTACAAAGCCGGGTTAAGTGGGCGTGCTTGGCGGCACCGGCTGGGAGATCAATTTACCTTAAAGCCACGTCTTTAATATGGCTGTAATCTTCTTTATAAATCTAGCATTTCTTTGATATAAATGAGATAGAACTTCCCTTTTTCGATAATATTTATTATACCTCCTAGACTCAGATTTTAAATCTTGAGTTTTTGTGGATGACTAAAATTTATTTTCTGGACTTTTATTTATGAAACTGACCAGCTACTCAAATTATGCGCTTCGCTCAATGCAATTGGCTGCATTGCACTCACCTGATCTTGTGCGAGTTGAAGATGTTGCGACCATTCATAAATTATCAAAACCGCATATTGTGAAGATTGTTCATGAACTGGGTAAGGCTGGTTTTTTAGAAACTGTGCGGGGGCGTTATGGTGGGTTTCGTTTAGGGCGCCCGGCAGAAGAGATTACTGTTGGTGATGTTGTTCGATTAACTGAGGGGCCGCTTGATGTGGTTGAGTGTTTTAACCCTGAGACCAATAGTTGTCCTTTGATTGGGATTTGCAAATTATCGAAAGCTATGATGAAAGCAACAGATGCGTTTATGGCTGTCTTAGATGATTTAACTGTGGCTGATATTGCGTCTAATCGTAATCAGCTGTTAGAGCGCATCGAAAAGGGGCTTTAACCTTTAAGGGAAGTTTTTATAAAAGCCCGCATCTTCTAAATTAGAAGATGCGGGCTTTTTTGTTTGGTTTCATTAAACTTGGGTTATTCTTAGATAGGGTCTGATTTCTTCCCAGCCTTGCGGGAAAATGCCTTTTGCATCTTCATTTGAAATGGATGGTGGGATGATGACTTTTTCGCCTGGACGCCAATCAGCTGGTGTTGCGACTTTTTTCTCATCACCTAATTGCAATGCATCTATCACTCGTAAAATTTCATCAAAGTTTCTACCGACTGACATTGGGTATGTCATTGTGAGCCGAATTTTTTTGTTTGGATCAATTATGAAGACGGAGCGCACTGCTGCGGTTTCGCTTTCTTCTTCATGGATCATTTCATAAAGTTTGGCGACTTTTAAATCTGGATCTGCGACGATGGGAAAAGTTAGTGTTGTTTGCTGGGTGTCATTAATATCTAAAATCCAAGTTTTATGCTCTTCGACTGTGTCGGTTGATAGACCAATTGGTTTTACATTTCTTTTCGTAAACTGACCTTCTAGCTTTGATGTCTTTCCCATTTCTGTTGTGCAAACGGGTGTGTAATCTGCTGGGTGACTAAAGAAAAATACCCAGCTGTCACCAATCCACTCATGAAAATCTATCGGGCCATTGGTTGTATCTATTGTAAAATTGGGGGCTGTTTCACCTATTTTTAAGCTCATGTTTTTTACTCCTCTAGGACTTTTTCAGTTTCATCGCAACTCGGATCTGTTCCTTTGGTCAGATCGCAGATGGCTTGATGTTGACTGAGGTAAATGCGTCCTGTTTGATGTTTTAAAAATTCGGTCTTATGTAATTTATCCATTACAGGGCCTTTGATTTCACTGAAATGGAATTTTACGTTTAAATCTTTTAAGCGCTCATTGATGGCTTCTAAAGATTCAAGAGCGCTCATGTCAATCTCGTTGACACCGGGGCACATAAGAATGACATGCTCTAGTTTGGGATGCTCTGCAACCATGTCGTAAAGCTGATCTTCTAAAAATCTGGCGTTTGCGAAGTAAAGACTTTCGTCAATACGGATGGTCAGAATGTTGTTTTGAGTGATGACTTTATGGCGATCTACATTGCGGAAATGTTCGGTACCAGGGACTTGACCGACAATGGCAATATGAGGCCGCGAAGTTTTGTAAAGATGTATAAAAACAGAAATAACCACACCGGCACTGACACCGATTTCTACGCCGAACAATAGGGTGATTAAAATTGTTGCCGTGACAGCAATGAAGTCTGCTTTTGAGTAGTCCCATGTTCGTTTTAAAATTGAAAAATCTACTAATGAAAGAACTGCGACGATAATGGTTGCAGCTAATGTTGCTTTGGGGAGAAAGAATATTAGAGGGGTTAGTAAGAGAGAGGCGATAGCCAGACCTATGGCTGTGTATGCCCCAGCGGCTGGTGTTGCTGCGCCTGCATCAAAATTTACTACAGAGCGGGCAAAGCCACCGGTGACTGGATAGCCGCCTGAGAATGCGGAGCCAAGGTTTGCAGCGCCGAGGCCGATAAGCTCTTGATTTGGATCTATGCGTTGTCGTTTTTTAGCAGCGAGAGTTTGGGCAACTGAGATCGATTCTACAAAGCCAATGATTGAAATTAAGATGGCTGAACCTATGAGGCTTGACCAAAGGTCGAAAGAAAAAGAGGGGCTGC
The DNA here is from genome assembly GCA_021604645.1 of Methyloligella sp. GTDB lineage: Bacteria > Pseudomonadota > Alphaproteobacteria > Rhizobiales > HXMU1428-3 > HXMU1428-3. The sequence continues at coordinate 67,879 of BQJJ01000008.1, read as the reverse complement.
TTAAAGGTGGGAGACCTTGAGGGACATCGCCCACAACAGCAACATTTTGCGTTATTAAATTAAAGCCCCAGGCAATGAGAGTTGTTAGGACTACGGCTGCAACTGGTCCTGCTCTGCTGAGTATTTCTGCAAGCTTAGGTTTTAGGCCTAGTTTTAAAAGAAGTGGTTTTAGCCCCCCTCTGACCCAAAATAGAAAGGCTATGGAGGAAAGGCCAATGAGGCATGTGATGATGTTTGTTTCATCAAGGTGAGAAAAGATAGAGCTTATAAGTTCATAAAGATTATGTCCGCTCGCATTAATGCCGAGGATATGTTTGATCTGGCTGGTTGCGATGATAATTCCGCTGGCGGTGATAAAGCCTGCGATAACAGGGTGGGACAAAAAGTTTGCTATAAAGCCAAGGCGAAAGATACCGAGAAGAATTAGAAATGCGCCGGATAGAAATGCGAGGGTTAGCGCGGCGGTTATGTAATCTGCTGTGCCTTGTTCGGCGATGTTTCCAACAGCAGCGGCGGTCATTAATGAGACAACTGCTACAGGGCCAACGGCTAATGCTCTGCTGGTTCCAAAAATAGCGTAAAGAATAATTGGGATTATTGATGCGTAAATGCCCATTTCTGCCGGGAGGCCAGCTAATAAAGCGTAGGCCAGAGACTGGGGAATGAGCATGATGGTGACGATGATGGCGGCGATGCCATCATTGGTGAACTGACCTTTGTCATAGGTTTTTCCCCATTCAAAAATAGGAAAAAACTGCTTTAGGTTCACGCTCTTGTTCTTAATGTTTGGCCACACTTGATTGGTGATCCCATTTGTTTCTATGGCCATTGGAGTATGGCCAAGTTCGTGTTTTATGTTATCCGATGATTTCTGGTTTTGCCATCCACTCCTTACCGCGCAGCATAGCTTTCCAATAAATTGGAGGGAGCATGGATTCTTTTAAGAACCAGGCGGCCCGGCTTGGTTTCTTTCCATCAAGGGCCCATTCAGGAAAACTTGGTAATAAAACTCCACCATAACCAAATTCAGCTAATACGATCTTTCCGCGCTCAACAGTGAGGGGGCAGGAGCCATATCCATCATAATGAGCCATGCCATTATTTTTGTCTTTGTTATTGCTCATAGTTTTGAGGAGATTGTTTGCAACGATAGGGGCTTGTTTTCTTACTGCTGCTGCGGTTTTCGCATTTGGTGCGTTCATAACATCACCTATGGACCAGATGTTTTCATAAGTTTTATGCCGCAATGTTTTGGGATCAATATCAACCCAGCCGGCTTCGTCAACCAGAGGGCTTACACGTATGAAATCTGGTGTGGTTTGAGGAGGAACCACATGAATCATATCAAAGGTTGTTTCAATCAATTCACTGTTGCCGTCACTATCTGTTTTATTGAACCAGGCAGTTTTAGATGGGCCGTCAATTTTTACCAGATTGTGAGTGAAGCGAGTGTCTATATTATATTTTTCTATATAATTCATCAGGGCTGGTACGTAATCTTTGACACCAAAGAGGACACCACCTGCATTGTAAAACTCTATATCTATATTATTAAGGACTTGTTCTTTGAACCAATGATCGCTTGATAGGTACATGGCTTTTTGCGGAGCGCCGGCGCATTTTATTGGCATGGGCGGCTGGGTGAAGAGAGCGCGTCCGGATTTTAAGCTTTTTACAAGTTCCCATGTGTAAGGCGCGAGGTCGTATCTGTAATTTGAAGTGACGCCATTTTTTCCTAAAGTTTCAACGAGACCTTCGATGGCATTCCAATTAAGTTTTAAGCCCGGGGCCACTATGAGTTGTTTGTATTTAATAACACGGCACCCATCGAGAATGACAGCGTTGTTTTCCGGCTCGAAGGCAGATGCTGCGGCTTTAATCCAATGAACACCTTTAGGGATGAGGGCTGCCAGAGGTTTCGCTGTTTGTTTGGCGTTAAAGATGCCACCGCCGACCATTGTCCAACCTGGTTGGTAATAATGGGTGTCTGCCGGATCTATAATGCAGATATCAAGATTTTTATCTCTGTTTAAAAGACTTGAGGCAGCTGCTATGCCGCCTGAACCACCGCCAATGATGACAATGTCATGGGATGCATCACCTTCTTCGGTTGGTGTTTGGCCACCATTTGCAATGCGCCGTATCACACCAGACATATTGTATCCAGCAGCTTTTGTGATCTCTAAAATAAAGTGAAGGTCTTTTCCTTTTGTGCTTTGGCTTAGAGCCCACAGAGTTGTTGAGCGGGTACCTGTTCTACAATAGGCAAGTGTGGGGGAGCTCAGCCCATCTAGTAATTTTGCAAACTCTTCTGCATCTTCATCTCTGACTTTCCCTTGAGTTATGGGCAAGTAATGAACTGAGATGCCTAGTTTTTCTGCTGCATTTTTAATTTCTGTTACCGTTGGCTGATCAGAGCCTTCTCCATCTGGGCGATTGCAGATAATGGATTTAAAACCGAGTTGTGCTATTTCTGGCATATCTTCAAGTTGTATTTGAGGGCTGACCGAGAGAGCTTCATCAATTGTTTTAATATCCATAAGAGAGGTCCTGGTTTCTTTGGTTAGATCAAGGTTGAGGTTTTGTTTTTTGCTAATGTTTTAGTTGAGACCTTTAATAGGGACTTTTAGCATTGGGTTGCCTTCTTTATCTTTTGGAACTTCGCCAGCTCGCATGTTGACTTGTAAAGACGGGATAATCAGAGTTGGCATGTCTAAAGTAGCATCTCGCTCAGTTCTTAGTTTTACAAACTCTTCTTTGGTTTTGCCGTGACCGACATGAATGTTGTGCTGCTTTTCTTCTGCAACTGTTGTTTCCCATTTTATGTTGCGACCGTTCGGGCCATAGTCGTGGCACATGAAGAGGCACATATCATCTGGGAGAGCCAATAGTTTTTGAATTGAATCATAAAGCTGACCTGCGTCACCGCCGGGGAAATCTGCTCTGGCAGAACCACCATCAGGCATGAAAAGGGTGTCACCAACAAAAGCGGCGTTTCCTATGACATGGACCATGCAAGCTGGTGTGTGACCAGGTGTGAACATGGTAAAGGTTTCCATTTTACCAATTGAGTAAGTGTCACCATCTTTAAAGAGTGCGTCAAATTGTGAGCCATCTCTTTGGAATTCAGTGCCTTCGTTGAAATATTTACCGAAGGTGTCTTGGACAATGAGGATGTTTTCACCGATACCAATTTTACCGCCGCACTTTTCCTGGATGTAAGGAGCGGCTGAGAGATGGTCAGCGTGCACGTGGGTTTCAATGATCCAGTCAAGCTTTAAGTCTTTTGACTTGATGTGATCTATCATTGCATCTGCGTGTGTGTAGCTGATAGAGCCTGCGGCATAATCAATATCCATGACTGAATCTATAATTGCGCAATGGTTCGTTGATGGATCTTTGACGATATAGCTTATTGTGTTTGTTGCAGGGTCAAAAAACGAAGTGATCTCCGGAGTGATGTTCATATTCACTGGATATTGGGTCATGGTACATTCCTCTGTCTGCATATATAAATGTTTATATATAACTTATATTCAAAATACAAGTATGAGGGGCGTGTTTTTTGATTAGTTTTTTTGATGAAGGGGAAAGTTATTGATGAGACAGTCTCTATTGAGGGAGGGAGAAGGTTTTGTTTCTCTTGTGAATGGCTAATCAGAGGGGAAGTTTAATTGATTAATTCACATTTTAGAGACTGTCTCATCGTTTCAGTATGGGAAGTGAACTCCCACCTGAATTCGGCGTGTTGTTTTTTATTCGAACTCTAATTGTTCAAATAAGCGGCCTGCGTTCTTTTTTGCTAATTCTTTGAATGTGTCGAGGTGGGCGTATGGGCTTTGATCGATGCTATAACTATCTTGTAAAGTCCCGCCTGCGTCGATGAGCTTTTTTACTTTGCCTTTTAGGAACAGCAGATAATCTTTTGTGTATCGTCTGACTTGATCAAGATTTGTTGGGTGGCCATGGCCTGGGATGACATAAAGCGGTTTTAATTTTTCCATTTTATCCCAGCTTTCTATCCAGTTAGATACTTCTGTGTCTGGAAAGATAGCAAGTAAACGCTCATGGAACGCCATATCGCCGGTGATGATTAATCTTTGTTTGGGAAGCCAAACTGAAATGTCGCCAGGTGAATGGGCGGGGCCAAAATTAATGACTTCAATGGTGTAAGCGCCCATTGTGATTGTTTTTTTGCCTTCGAAGGTTTCCGTTGGTAAGTGGACTTTTGTGCCTTTTGATTTTTCTTTGATGACGTTTTGATGCTGAGACAAGCTATCGTAGCCGTGTTCTTTAAATTCTGCTTTTGCTTCAACATGGGCCAGAATTGGAACGTTTTGTTCTGCCCAGTATGAATTGCCAAGCATGGCATGGCCTTGGCCGTTTTCATTGATGATAAGTTTTACTGGTTGTTTGGTAATCGTTTTGATTTCATCATGTAGGGCTTTGGCTAAAAGATAAGACGCGCCGCCATTAATAACGATGACGCCGTCACCTGTGACAATAAAGGAGAGGTTGTTGTTATGGCCTGCATTGTCATAAAGAGGGGGGCCGCTTGTGCCAATGGCTGACCAAACGTTTGGGATGACTTCAATGGGTTTTGAATAAAGCATTGAGTTTGGGTATTGATCTTTAATGGATTGGCTTGCTTGCACTGATGAAGTTAGCATTCCGATCGTGATGGCTATGATTATGACGAGTTGGTTTAAAAGTTTTAATTTCATTGTCTTCCCCCTTTGTTTTTCATTAAAAATAAAAGGCTCAAAATAACTTTTGAGCCTTAAACTTTATTCTTTAGCAGCTGTTTTTTTATCTTCTTCAGGAGTTACGTTTATTATCCGTGCTCGCTTGGTTATCTTAACTTCTTTCTTGCAATTTTTCATGCAAGGTTTTTTCTTGCTTCTCGAAGGTGTATCTGGCCTTGGGTCTGCAAAGAAGTTTTTCTCATTTGGCATCTTTATAGATGTGAAATTCTTTTTTGATAGCTCAAAGTCTTCCGCGACTATTTCATTTAAATAAAGAATGTAAGCGGTGACTGCGTAGACTTCATCAGGGCTGAGTGACTGGGCGTTGCCAAATGGCATTGCTCTATAAATATAGTCAAAAACAGTTGAAGCGTATGGCCAATATGATCCGACAGTTTTAACAGGATCTTCACTTTTGATTGTGCCCAAGCCGCCAGCTAAAACCGGCCATCTATCGACACCTTCACCAAAGTCACCATGACAAGCAGCGCATTGTTCAGCAAAAACTTGCTCGCCTTTTTCAACTGTGCCTTTACCTTCAGGTAATCCTTGGCCGTCGGGGCGAACATCAATGTCCCAGGCTTTGATTTCGGCTTTTGTCGCTTCGCGGCCCAGGTTTAGTTTACCTGCGAAAACAGGCGTCGCACATAAAGACAAGCAAAAAACAATTGATAGAGTTTTAGGAAATTTCAACATTTTCAGCTTCTCCCTTTCCGTTGACATGCCAAGTTTGAATGCCATTGTTATGATAAATTGAATTCGTACCGCGAACTTCGCGTAGCTCATCTTTGGTAGGTTGGACGTAACCGGTTGAATCTATCGCTCTTGATTGAAGTAAGAGAGGGCGACCATCCCATTCAAATTCGAAGTAGAAACGGTGTAGTGCTTTATCTAGGCTTGGGCCGTCAATGCGGGCTTTTTGCCAATTTTTTCCTCCGTCTAATGTGATGTCAACACGGTCAATTGTGCCGCGGCCAGACCAGGCTAACCCTGTCAGGACTGTGTGTCCTTTGCCATGAGTGATAGGGGCTTGCGGGCTTGGGTTGGTGATAATGGACTTGCAATCCATTTCCCAGGTGAAACGGCGGGCTTTGCCGTTTTCCATAAGATCTGTATATTTAGAGGTTTCTTCACGGGCGTGCCATGGCATGTCACCCACTTCAATTCGGCGTAACCATTTAACCCACATATTGCCTTCCCAGCCTGGGATGACTAGACGAAGTGGATAGCCTTGCTCGGGGCGCAGCGCTTCACCATTCATTTTGAAAGCGACCATGCAATCTTTTAAGGCTTTTTCAATTGGGACAGATCTGTTCATGCCAGAGGCGTCCGCCCCTTCTGGCATCAACCATTTTGCGTTTGTTTTTAAACCGGCTTCGGCGAGGATATCTTTTAATAATACGCCAGTGTAATTGACGCAGTGAATCATACCATGTGTAAATTGGCAGCCATTCAGCTGAGCACCACGCCATTCCATACCAGAATTTGCCGCACACTCTAGGAAGTAAATTTTATTGGTACGTGGGAAGCGTTTTAGATCTTCCATTGTGAAAACTAGTGGTTTATCGACCAAACCATTGATCATCAAGCGGTGTTCTGTGGGGTCAACTTCAGCTATGCCTGCATGATGACGCTCAAAGCAAAGACCGTTGGGCGTGATGATGCCATCTAATTCATGGAGGGGGGTGAAGTTTATGGAACTCTCTGGGGAGGCGGTTAACCAGGGAACGCTTCTGCGAATGACATTCTTTTCATATTCAGATGGTTTGCCATAGGGGTTGGCATCGACACCATCTCCTAGAACCTGGTTCCAGTCTTGCTTGGTTGTGATTGGGTTTTCTTTTGTTTCTTTTTCTAAAGCTTGTGCGGCTGTAGTTGCTCCTGCAGTCACTGTAGCACTTGCTGCCAAGGTTACACCACCTGCGGCTGCTGATTTTAGCAGCGCTCTGCGGCTTAGCTCTGGTGTGTTAAGCTTTGTGGTCATAGCACTCCTCCTTGAAGATGCTTGCATGCGTAAATTTGCATATATTTAGATAAATAAAAAACTATATGTTCGATATTTTTTACATACCGAGTACTTTTATTCCGTCGTTGGCTTTGACTTGAACAGGCGTGTGATTGGCGAGATATTTTTCGATCACATCCCAGATTGGCGGTCCTTGTGTATCTTTATTTACACTTGCCCAACCAGCGACGACATATTCTTTTTTCATATCAATCGGTGTGTTGGTTTTTAGTTCTGTCATGTTGGTGATGCGTTCACCAATTTTTTTCTTAGGATCAATTGTGTAGCCAAGGCCGCCAACACGGACCATGTCACCACCTTGTTGATAGTATGGATCTGGATTGAAGAGGTTATCTGCAACATCTTCGAAAATGTCTTTTAGTTGCTTGCCTGTCATATTGGTTCTATAGGCGGCGGGGTAAGTCATCGCACAGACATTGTGGATGTCTTCAACGGTGATTTTTTGGCCAGGTAATAAACTTGGTCCCCAACGGAAGCCCGGTGATAGTGCAATTTCGGCGTCTCGCTCTTCTAAAAGAGCATCGCAGATAAGGTCATCGACTGTGCCGTTGAAATTACCTCTGCGATAGAGAAGTCCATCAGCTTGACCAACAACGCGGTTTAATTCTTTCTCATAGGGGCTGCGAACTTTTTTGACCAAGGCCGTCATATCTTTATCTGGTGTGATGACATCAGAGAAGATTGGAATGAGGCGGAATTTAAAACCTTTGACCCCAGTTTTATCAACATCGAGGTCTAGTCTTGAGATGAACTTGCCGTTTGAGCCACTGGCAACGAGTAATGTATTGCCAACTTTTAACGGCTCTGGCATTGCGTCGTGAGTGTGTCCGCAAAGAATGACATCAATGCCTTTTACACGGCTTGCAACTTTTCTGTCAACGTCAAAGCCATTATGAGAGAGGAGAACAACCAGGTTCGCGCCTTTATCGCGGGCGCTTTGAACTTGCTTTTTGATTTCATCTTCACGAATGCCGAAAGACCAATTAGGTATCATCCAACGAGGGTTGGCAATGGGGGTATATGGAAATGCCTGACCGATTACAGCGATTTTAGCGCCGCCTCTTTCGAACATTTTAACCGCATCAAATGCTGGTTCTTCCCATTCATTGTTAAAAATATTTGCGCCAAGGAAGGCAAAGGGTAAGTTATCTACAATTTCCTGAACTCTTTCTTCGCCAAGTGTGAATTCCCAATGACCTGTCATGGCATCTGGTTTTAGTGCATTCATCACTTCCACCATATCAGCCCCTTTTGTTTGTAGAGCTGTGTAACTACCGTGCCAGGTGTCTCCACCATCCAGGAAGAGGGTGTTGTTTGGACGTTCGGAGCGAATGTGTTTTAAGACAGTTGCGATACGATCCATGCCACCCATTTGGCCATATTGTTTGGCTAGTTTTAAGAAATCTTTTGATTGGAGGGCATAGGCGTCGGCTGAGCCGGCTTCGATATTATAACGTTTTAGAAAGTCTTCACCGGTCAGGTGAGGTGGTTTACCTTCTGCTTCTCCGACACCGAGATTAATAGATGGTTCTCTAAACCAAACAGGCATGAGTTGGGCGTGAATATCTGTGAGATGAGCTAGCGTGACATTGCCAAAAGGTTTCATACCTAGAAGATCGTCTTCAGTTATTTTTTGTTTGGCATTTAAAGAGCCCAAAGGGGTCGTTGTGCCGTAAATAGCTGCGAGGGCTGCAGATGCTTGCATGAATTCTCGACGAGATATCATTTGGGGTTCCTTTGTTTTTCGTAATGGACGGACTTTAAGTTCAATCCATGAGCATCATTACGGTACTGTTTCGTTACCAGAAGCTTCAGTCAAACTTTACCCAAAACCGAATAGGAGATTTCTTGAGCCCGGTTTTGGATAAAGTAGGGGTATGGGCAATTTATTCTACCCATAACTTGGTTGCGCAATTGAGGTTTTTTCTAAATTAATTGCGCACAGCTGGTGTTTCGATTTCGAGGCCCTTGCCGCGTTGAGATAGATAAATCTCTAGTGCGACAAATTCATCTGACCCTGGTTTATAAGGGGTTGCGCGAATGTTTTTCATGCAGCCTTTAAAGCGACGATGAAGCGAACCTAGCTTTTGCCATTTTAGACGATAAGTTGGGAAGCCATTTGATTGGCCCTGGCTTAGATGATCTGCGCGAATATATTTGCCGTAATTGTCTTCATGACAATTTGAGCAGGACATATTTAATTGACCAACGCGGGTGTAATAAATTTTCTTGCCCTTCTCGACCCAAGGTTTCATAGGACCATCGGCTTGAACATTCATTGGCATGCCACGAGAGAGATTGCGGACGAATGCTGTCATTGAAAGCATTTGACTTGATTCCCACTTCCACTCTTTTGCCCCCATGCTTTCGGTTCGGCAAGTATTGATGCGTTGCTCAAGTGTCAAGGGGCGCTTTAATTTTGCGTTCCATTTTGGCATTTCAGCGCCGACACCTTTCATGGTTTTGGCGGCATCGTTATGACATGACTTACATGACTTTCCTTCTGAGCCATCTTTTGTTGCCCAAAGTTCTTCACCTTGTTCGACCCAAAGATATCCTGGGTTTTCAAAGTCGTCTTTTTGTAAGTTTTTCGTTTCTTTCGACCTGAAGTGCCAACCAGAAAAGATTTCGTCCAGTGGGCCATCATTGGTTGCAGGCTTTACCATCACTTTAGATATGCCGTTTGGTAAACCATCATCTTTCAGGCCATCCTCGGCCTTTACCGTTTGCATGTAAGTGATGCTGGTAGCTGAGAGCATTGTAACTGCAAATAAAGCGCTAAGGGCTTTGATTTTTGCGGTACCTTTCATAATCATTTTCCTCCCCGGCATATTCAAGTGTCGCAGCGCTAAACTTTGAATTGCCTTTGTTTTATTTCCAGGTCCTCTATATTTAGTGGTGCCTGGTATTGACAAAGTTTGGCTTAACTTACTGTTAATTTTGATTTTTTTGAGTAAACTTCGCCGTTGTCATCTGTCCAGATAAATTCAAATTCACCAGACTTTTCAGCTTTCATTGAAAATTGAAAAAATGGATTTGCTGAAATTGCGGGATCTAGATCAACTGAGAAAATTTCAGTGCCTTCGAATTTGGCCTGGAATTTATTGATAATTCGCCTTGGAATGATCTTGCCTGTTTTTTTGTTTTTGCGAAGACCTGTTTCCATAATGTGAGAGATCAGAGTTTTAATAGTGACGATATCACCTTTTGAAGCTTTTTTCGGCGCTTTCACTCTTGGTTTAGATTTTGCCATGTTTATTCGTCTTTCAATTTGAGTCTTTACAATCAGAACTTATTGATAAATTGCTTTAGGGTTCAGCTTAAAAGCTTAGCCACCACAACCGCCGATTGTTACTTTCACTTCAGTTTTTGCCATATGGAATGAGCCGTCTGAAAGCTCAGCTACTGCAATTACATTTTGAGTTTTGGCGAGGCGCATACGAGATGATGCCTTTGCGACACCACTTAAATGAGAGAAGTTAAAGGTTGCTACCTCTGGGCGTGGATTGCCGCCTGCGATGATGATTACGCGTTTGACGTAATCTTTTTTAGTCATTGGACTTTCAACGGTGAAACTCAATGGCACTGTATTACCGTTTTCTGCGATTTCAGGCATTTCAAGTTTAATCTTGCCAGCAGTCGCTGCTTTGCCGCCGGTGAATTTCTTCATTAGATCTTTTGCTAGATCAGTTTCAGCATGTGCTGTTAATGGGTTTATGAATAGAGCAGCTGCAGCTGCTGTTGAGCCAAGGGCTAGGACTTCTCTACGTGATAAGTCTTTCATTATTAAAGTTCCTTATTTTTTAAGGGTCAGTAGATAGGCAATAATATCTTCGACCTGTTGGCCGTTTAGAATGGTTTTGCCTTTGAATTTCTTTGCGACACGTTCACCTGTATCCAGCTTATAGAAACCGGGCATGATGGTTTGATCACCAAAAACTGATTTTGCATCAACCAGTATCGCTCTCAATTGAGCTGGTGAATATCTTGTTGCCACCTCGTTTACTGCCGGTCCAATTTCGCCGTGAAATGGTTTGCTGGACATATCTTGATTGGCATGGCAGGCAAGACAATTGCCAAGTTTGCGATTGGCAAACCAGTTTTTCCCGTCAGCAGCATTGCCAGGTTTATTCGTAAGGGGAGTTTTAATTTCTCCATTAACGATTTTTACCTTATCGGGTGTTACGGGATTTGCTAAGGCTGTATTTATTGATATGGCGCTAGACGCTGCTGTAGCGCTGATGAGCGCGCACGCAGCAATCGTGCAAATTGCTTTTTTCATATCTAGATTTTCCTCCCCCTCCACTATGTGCTATTCGGTTTTTTGGAGGGTTTTTTTATCCGAATTAGCACTTAAGAACTAACATGACATAGCTTTTGATATAAATCAATAGCTATATTCGCATATATGAATAATAAGATTTTTCAATCATAAATTTATTGGTATTAAGTATGCCATGAGTTTAGCTTTTCACGTTCATTCATTACCTACCTCATAGTAGATTTGTATCAAATTAATGTGAAGTTTTCGACTTCTTTTCTCTATTTCTTTTTAGTCAATTTACTGTTCTAATATTCGCAATATTGAATGTTTCTAAAAACTTATGTAAGTTTCTTAAATGATAAAAAACAAATATTATAAAACTTTCATTTCACTTTTCTTCTTTGCCTTTCTATTTGGGGGTGTTTTTGGAGGAACAAGAGCTCTTGCTGCTGAACTTATTATGGTTGAAGCGGGGGGCTGCCATTGGTGTGAAGTGTGGGATGAAGAAATTGGTGTTATTTATCATAGGACATCTGCTGGAAAAATCGCGCCATTACGCCGCGTTGATTTGCATAAGAAACTTCCTGAAGATCTCAATTTCTTGAAACAGCTTGCTTTTTCTCCTACTTTTATTGTTGTGAATAAGGGTGTAGAAGTTGGTCGCATAACAGGTTACCCTGGGGAATCGTTTTTTTGGGGGCAGTTAGAAATAATTTTAAAAAAGCTGCCGAACGAAAAAATCGTTCAGACTAAAGTACATTAGAGTTTAATTATCTTTGTACTATTTTGCTGAAAAAGGAATGATACTGTATAATATGTATATGCTGAATGTATGTATGTTTGTATTTTGAGGTTTTTTAAGGATTTTACTTATGGATATTGTTGAAACCCTGATGGAAAAGGGAAGCCATGAAAGTATGTCAAACAGCGCTAAAGCTGCTTGTGATCTTTTACGAGGGTTGGCTCAAGAAACGCGTTTGATGATTTTATGTATGCTTTCTGAGGGTGAGAAATCGGTAGGTGAATTGGAAGCGTTGTTAAATTTGCGCCAACCAGCTGTATCTCAACAACTCGCCAGATTGCGGGCTGATAACTTGGTGACAACACGGCGTGAGGGGCAGACGATTTATTATTCACTTGGTAGCAAGGAAGCTTCTGAAGTGATTGCAGTTCTTTATAATTTATATTGTAAGGATACGCCTGGTTGCCCATAGTTTAGATTTTTAAATTTGAGGATTTATGGAACTTTTTTCAACGGCTGAATACTTGATTTTAAGCGGTTTGGTTTTGGGCGTTGTTATGGGGGCCACAGCAAGACGTGCTCGGTTTTGTACCTTTGGAGCTGTCGAAGACTATATCTTAATCGGAAAAACGGATCGTTTGCGGGCTTGGGCTTTAGCTATTGCTGTCGCCATACTTGGTGTGCAGCTTTTGTTGTTTTCTGATGTCGCCCGTATTGATCAAGTGTTTTACCTCGGCCCAGTGTTTGGTTTGCTTGGTGCTATTGTTGGTGGGCTTTTGTTTGGTTTGGGTATGGCAATGGTTGGAACGTGTGGGTATGGCGTTATTATCCGTGCAGCTGGTGGTGATCTTAAATCATTGTGTAATTTTTTGGTTCTTGCTGTATCTGGCTATATGACTGCGCGAGGTTTATTTTCGATTTTCAGGAATGGACTGATTGACCGGTTCGATTTTGAACTTACGCCCATTAAAGGACAGGGAGTGCCGCATTTTCTTGAATGGGCTTTCGGAATTGACACTGGCCCACAAAGCTCTTTTTTATGGCTTGGGTTTGGATTTTTGTTTGGCGGTGCACTCCTTTATTTTTGCTTTAAAGATAAGAATTTTCGAGCGTCTCGAAGAGATGTTGCCGCCGGTATTTTAATTGGCCTTTGTGTTGTTGGGGCGTTTGGGGCAACGGGATATTTAGGGTCTGACCCGTTTGATGAAGTGCGGGTGCAAGCGATTAGTTATGTTTTGCCCCTTGGAGATAGTTTGATTTACCTGATGACTTATAGTGGTTCGGTTATCACTTTTCCTGTTGCATTGGTTCTTGGGACATTTCTTGGTTCATTCATAATGGCATATTGGTGCAATGAGCTTCGCTTTGAAAGCTATGATGGGGTGCGTGAAATGCGCCGTCATATGCTTGGCGCTATGGCGATGGGCGCTGGTGGTATTACGGCGCATGGCTGTACAATTGGACAGGGAATTTCTGGAGTTTCGACCTTAGCGCTTTCTCCGATGATTGCCTTATTTTCGATTTTTGTTGGCGCAAGTTTTGGTTTGCATTGGGTGCTAAGCGGGAGTGCTCGTGAGGCGTTTGATTTGTTACTTGGTCGATCTTTTAATGATTAATAATAGACAGGCATAAAGATCTTTGTTCTTGATGCCTGTCCATCTGTCTTATCTTATCTTTTAGGTTTTTATTCTAACTCGATTAATAAATCTTTTGCATCAATTTGGCTGCCAGCGTTTACATGTAGTGCACTGATTATGCAATCATTTTCGGCGTGAATGCCGGTTTCCATTTTCATGGCCTCGATGGTTAACAGTAAGTCTCCTGCGCTAATTTTTTGACCAACCGAAACAGCTAAAGAGGCAACGACGCCTGGCATTGGTGCGCTAATATGGGTTGGGTCCCCTTCAATGGCTTTTGGCCTTGAGGTGACGCTAGCTTTTGCTTTTCTGTTTGGTACGCGTATGACCCTTGGTTGTCCGTTTAGTTCAAAAAAGACTTTTACATCACCATCATCATTGGTTTCACCAACGGCTAGCAATCTGATTTCAAGTGTTTTACCAGGAGCAATTTCGGCTTCGATTTCTTCGCCGGGTTTCATGCCATAAAAGAAGGTGAGGGTCGGTAATGTACGCACAGGTCCGTAATTTCTATGGCGCCCCATATAATCAAGGAAGACTTTTGGATACATTAAATAACCATTTAAATCCTCATCATCGATTGATAGACCCTCTAATTCTTTTGATAGGTCTTTGCGGGTTTGCTCCAAATCAATAGCTGGCATATCAGCGCCTGGCCGTGTGAGAAGTGGTTGCTCGCCTTTTAAAACTTTACTTTGTAAGTTTTTAGGGAAGCCGCCAGGTGGTTGGCCTAAATTACCTTTCATCATATCGACGACGCTATCAGGGAAGGCAACCTCTATAGCAGGATCCTCTACTTCCGCTTGAGTTATATCTTGGCTGACCATTAATAATGCCATGTCGCCAACAACTTTTGAAGACGGCGTAACTTTCACGATGTCACCAAACATTTTATTGACGTCTGCATAGGTTTGGGCAATCTCAGGCCAACGTTCTTCGAGGCCTAGGCTGCGGGCTTGTGCTTTGAGGTTTGTAAATTGGCCGCCAGGCATTTCGTGTAAGTAAACCTCAGATGCTGGTGCTTGAAGACCGGCTTCAAAGGCTGTGTATTGAGTACGAACTTGCTCCCAATAAAGTGCGATTTCTCGAATGGCTTTAATATCAAGACCTGTGTCGCGCTCGGTGTGGTTCAATGCTTCTACTATTGAGCCAAGGCATGGTTGAGAGGTGGCTCCTGAGAAAGGATCCATTGCAGCGTCTACTGCATCAACACCAGCGTCAATGCTGGCTAGAATGGTGGAAGCTGCGATACCGCTGGTGTCATGGGTATGGAAATGGACGGGCAAGCCAATTTCTTCTTTTAAGGCTTTAATTAAGATTTTAGCGGCTGCCGGTTTTAAGAGGCCCGCCATGTCTTTCAAACCAAGAATGTGAGCGCCTGCGGCTTTGAGCTCTTTGCCCATTGTGACATAATAGTTGATGTCATATTTGGCACGGTTGGGATCTAAGATGTCACCTGTGTAGCAAATGGTACCTTCACAGATTTTATTGGCTTCACAAACGGCGTCCATAGCTACGCGCATATTTTCAACCCAATTCAGACTATCAAAAACGCGAAAAACATCGATGCCCGTTTCTGCGGCTTGTTTAACAAAGAACTGAACAACATTGTCTGGGTAGTTTGTGTAGCCGACACCGTTTGATGCTCGTAAGAGCATTTGTGTCATGATATTGGGGCATGCTGACCTGATATCTCGTAGTCGTTGCCAGGGGCATTCTTGTAAGAAGCGGTAAGATACATCAAAAGTGGCACCGCCCCAGCACTCTAGTGAAAATAGGTTTGGTAAAGTTTTTGAATATGTTTCAGCGATGTTGACCATATCAAATGAACGCATGCGTGTTGCAAGGAGCGATTGATGGCCATCTCGCATGGTTGTGTCCGTTATCAGCACTTTCTTTTGGTTCAATAACCAATTGGCAACTGCCTCTGGTCCTTCAGCTTCAAGCATGGTTCGGGTACCAGGAGGGGGTGCGCTTGGTTCGTGGGTTGGCGCTTTTGGTGTTTTTACGGTAGCTGCCGGTTCTTCTCTGTCTTCTGTTTCCGGGTGACCATTGACAGTGATATCAGCTATGTAAGTTAGGATCTTTGTCGCTCTGTCTTTTCGTTTTTTCAGTTTGAAAAGATCTGGTGTTGTGTCAATAAATTTGGTTGTGTACTCGTTTGAGAGGAAGGTTGGATGCTGTAATAAATTTTCAACAAATGCGATGTTGGTTGAAACGCCTCTGATGCGGAATTCCCTCAGAGCGCGGTCCATTCTGGCGATTGTGGCTTCTGGGGTGGTGGCCCAGGCTGTTACTTTTACCAGTAGACTGTCGTAATATCTTGTGATGACACCGCCGGAATAGGCTGTGCCGCCATCAAGGCGGATGCCCATTCCTGTGGCTGAACGGTAGGCTGAAATTCGCCCATAATCTGGGATGAAGTTGTTTTGTGGGTCTTCAGTTGTCACGCGGCATTGAAGGGCGTGACCATTTAAGCGGATGTCGTCTTGTGTTTCTTTGCCGGTTGCCTCACTTAGAGTTTGACCTTCCGCGATTAGAATTTGAGCGCGGACAATATCTATGCCAGTGACTTCTTCTGTGACTGTATGTTCGACTTGAATGCGTGGGTTCACTTCAATGAAATAGAACTTGTCTGTTTCCATATCCATTAAGAACTCAACAGTGCCAGCGCATTCATAGCCTACATGGGAGCAGATTTTTAACCCCAGCTCACAGATCTCAGCTCTTTGTTCTTCTGTGAGGTAAGGGGCTGGTGCTCGCTCTACAACTTTTTGATTGCGTCGTTGGACAGAACAATCGCGCTCAAAAAGGTGATAAATCTCTCCGTGGGTATCGCCTAAAATTTGAACTTCAACATGGCGGGCGCGTTGGATCATTTTTTCAAGATAGCCTTCGCCATTACCAAAGGCGGCTTCAGCTTCTCTACGTCCCTCTCTGATTTTTTCTTCTAGTTCGTCTTCAGAGTGAATAGGGCGCATGCCGCGACCACCGCCCCCCCAACTTGCTTTTAGCATCATGGGGTAGCCGACTTCTTTGGCGACTTGTTTTGCTTCAGAAAAATCCTCACTTAGGACTTCACTAGCTGGGATAACTGGGACACCAGCTTCCATTGCAACTTTTCTTGCGCTTGCTTTATCACCCAGGGCGCGCATAGTCGCAGCTTTGGGGCCAATGAAGGTGATGCCGTTGGCTTCACAGGCGTCGACCAGTTCAGGATTTTCTGACAAGAGGCCATAGCCTGGGTGGATGGCATCCGCGCCTGATAGTTTGGCAACGCGTATGATTTCATCTATGGAGAGATAAGCTGCGACGGGGCCTAGGTCTTCACCGATCTTATAGGCTTCATCAGCTTTAAATCGATGAAGGGATAGTTTGTCTTCCTCAGCGTAAATGGCGACAGTTTTTTTGCCAAGCTCGTTTACTGCGCGCAAAATACGGATTGCGATTTCACCGCGGTTGGCGATCAGGATTTTTTTGAACTCTGTCATTGTGACACCCTTCATTTTGGTCGTCTTATTTTTGTTTTATGTCTTACTCGAGTGAGCATCTGTCTATCAATGCGGTCTAACTGCGAGTTCATCCAGGATGTTTGGTATGTATTACGGTGTTTCTGCGTAATTTTTAGCTTTGGACATTTTACCAAGCCCAGGGTTTAAGCTGTTGGTTGGGTCTATTGATTTATAAAAATTTGCCAAATCAGGTTTGGCTTTATAAATATGCCCAACATTATGTTCTGCTGGATATTCAGCACCTTTTTCATTGAGTAATTCCAGCATTTTAGCTTTGATTTCTTTAGGGTCGTCATCTTTTTTGACTATGTAATCATGATGGAATACATGGCACATGAAATGGCCGTAATAAAATGTATGTACTAGTTTGTCTGTAATTTCTTTTGGCAAAACTTCTAGCCAATTCTTATCATTTCGCTTGAGTGCAATGTCTAGAGCTATTACATCTTCGACTTCTTTGTGATGAACGGCTTGGTAGCGAACAGGTGCACCGGCTGCGGCAAATCTATGAAGAGCTGCTAATTTAGCTTCTTTAGGGGTGCACTCAAAATAGTCTCCAGAGTTTTCATTAAAAAAGGATTTTAAAAACTCTCTGGCTTCTTCTATTCCTTCGCCATGCATTTTTAAAATTAAGTGATGCTCATAGTCTTCTCGCCATTTTAAAATTGATTTTGGCAACATTTCAGGCCAAAGCCCACTGACAAGTTGCATAAAATGGTCAATTAAATTTTTTGGCAAAAACTTGATTTTATTTAAGTGAGCGTCAATAGTTCCTTTGAGAGCAAAAAACATTGGCAGATAATCTGTACCTAAATATTTGATCATCATTAGTGTGTCTTTGCCATATTTTTTGGCCAGATCAAAAATTCCGCTGTGCACATATTCCGCAGAGACAGGCAAGTTTTTAAATGATTTTAGGATTATTCGTCTTAGCTCAGTTAGTTCTTCAGGCGTGTTTGTTCCGATGTAGAATGTAGCCTCTGAGGTGTTTTTTGGGAATGTATCCAGGCGAACTGAAAAGACAACGAGTTTGCCGGCGCACCCACTTACTTCGTAGAGCTTGCTTTTATCAGCATTGTATCTTGCGGGTGTTTCTGCGTCGATGTTTCTTATACGATCGATATATTCTTTATCGGAGGCGTTCTTGTTTGTTTGGAGCACATCGTCTTCAGTGTAGTCTCCTTCTTCAAGGCGTGTGAGTATTTCTTCAGGGGTGTCACCTAGCTCTATTCCTAAATGATTGACCAATTGCAATTCGCCTTGATCAGTGATTTGAGCAAAGAGAGCGAGTTCTGTGTAAGCTACGCCACGTTCAATAAGGGAGCCGCCTGAGTTGTTGCAAACGCCGCCAATGATTGATGCACCGATAGAAGAAGAACCAATGACTGAATGTGGTTGGCGGTTTAAGGGCTTTAGTATTCTTTCGAGCTTGAAAAGAGTTGAGCCCGGAAAGCTCAAAATTTGTTTGCCTTTATCTAACACCTGGATTTGATCCATCCGATTGGTGCTGATGATCACAACTTCACGGTCATAGACACCATTTGGCGTTGAGCCTTCAGTTAGGCCTGTGTTTGCGGCTTGCATGATGATGATTTTATCAGCTTCAACACAGGCTTTGACGACTTGCCATTGTTCTAACAGAGTTCCGGGGTGAAGGACTGCAAGGGCTTTTCCTTCACCGGAGCGAAAGCCCTTGCAAAACCGTTCCATGCTTTTTTCATCAGTTGTTACGTATTTGTTTCCTAAAATTTTTTTAAAGGAATTGATGAGCTCTCTATTGTTCATTAGTGACCTATAATTTATTTACGCCTTGTGATTTCTTCGGCTGCTTAATAAGCGACCGAGGGCAGCCAAGTCGCCAGTTCTGGGAAGAAAAATACAATAGCGAGACCGACTAGTTGCAGGATCACGAATGGGATGACACCTCTATAAATATGCCAAAGGGTTATTTCTTTCGGGCAGACCCCTTTCAAATAAAAGAGGGCAAAGCCAACAGGCGGGGTTAAGAAGGACGTTTGCAGGGTGACAGCCACCAGGATAACAAACCAAATGATTTGAGGATCTTCTAGACCAAAGCCAGGGACATCTAGCGTTAGTGCGCTGATGATGGGGCGCATTAAGGGCAAGATGATCAATGTGATTTCGATCCAATCAAGAACAAAACCCAGTAAAAAGACGATAAATAAGATGAAGAGGACGGTGCCATATGCACCTAAGCCTGTTGAGTGGATCATGCTCTCAATGAGCTGATCACCACCTAGTTCACGTAATACGAAGGAGAACACTGTGGCGCCTAAGAAAATTGCGAAGATGTAGGCTGTTGTATTGAATGTTGATTTTAGAACGTTGTGTAATTTTTTGAATGTGAGTTTTCTATAAGCAAGGGCTAGAATTGTAGCGCCGATTGCGCCAACGCCTGAGGCTTCTGTTGGTGTGGTGATGCCGGCGAAGATTGTTCCAAGAACTGACAGGATCAGCAATAATGTTGGTATGATTGCGATCATCAATTCTTTAACAGCTGTCCAATCAGGTCTTACAGCGTCGTCAGGAACGGGGGCCGCAGTTTTGTTTAGCTGAGCGTATGTGAATAAATAACCTAAATATAAAAGACCAAGTAAGAAGCCTGGGAATACAGCAGCCATGAAAACGTCTCCAACGGAGAGTGTCATTTGATCAGCCATGATGACAAGCATGATTGAGGGAGGGATCAGAATGCCTAATGTTCCTGAGGCTGAAACCACACCAGCTGCAAGAGACTTTGAGTAGTTTTGTTGCATCATGGTTGGTAGGGAGAGGACGCCAAGGAGGACAACAGAGGCGCCAATGATGCCAGTTGAGGCGGCTAAAATGATACCGATTAAAGCGACTGTGATTGCAAGACCACCGCGGACTGTGCCGAAGAGTTTTTGCATTGATTTCATCAAACGTTCAGCCACGCCTGATTCATCAAGCATAAGCCCCATAAAGATGAACATTGGTAGGGCTACAAGCACTGCACTTGTCATGGTCGAATAGGTGCGATTTACGACAGTACCGAGGGTTAAGTAATCGAGACCGGAAAGGGTGCTTTCAAGGCCTGTCCATTTCATCATGTCATTATCAAACATGTATGAGATGCCACAAAAGCCAACACCGACACCGGCCAGAACCCATGCGACAGGGAAGCCTGAGAATAGGAGGGCAATAAAAGTGATAAACATAGTTACAACTAGTTTATCTTCTGTACTTTCAACTAAATGAGTGAGGCCATAGCCTAGAGCTGCAAAAAAGATAAAAGCGAATAAAATGACTTTTAAGTCTTTGCCAATTCTTTCGCTGGCATCATTTATAAAGAGGGCATGGGTGTCGTGTATAAGCCTGGCTAGGGCGCCGATTGCAAGTAAACAAAAACTGATAGGGATTATGGCTTTTAATGCCCAACGACCAGGAAGACCAGTTGGGCTATCGGATCGCTCATTTACTCTGTAACTATCATAGAAATAATCGAGGCCCTGATCGATCATTAGGTAAATAAAGGGAGTTAAAAGTGCTAAAATACCAATGACTTCTATAAGTCTTTTGGATTTTTTGCTTAAGGGGGTATAGAGAATATCAACGCGCACATGGCTATCTGTTACCATGGCGTAGGAAATGCCGATCATTGTAACAAGTGCATAAAAATGCCATTGGATTTCATCTAGTTTTGGAAAGTTGATATCGAAAAAATAACGCAGAGTGACCTGGGTTATAATGGCTGCAATGAGGAGCGCGTTGGCCCACATCACAACATGACCAATTGATTTTACGAATTTGTCGAGAATGAGAGCAAATGAACTTTTGTCACTATCTGGATGTTCTGCCAGTTGTTGATATTTTTCAACTGGATCATCTGCGATATTTATTTCATTTGCCATGTTTACTTCCCCAAATTCAGTTTGATCTCACTTGTTCGGTTGATCCGATTATTGAATTTTTATTTTTTTTTATATTACTCTTATACCATTCAGAGCGGCAAATCTTAATTGCCGCTCTCTCATCTTAATTTTATGATGAACCTGGTTGCTGAAGATTAGCGCATGTAGCTTTGTTTTAACTTTTCTACATGTGCTAATCTTTTAATTGCGCTTGTTTTTTACAAAAACGAAGTGTTTTTGCTCAACATGCTTTAGCGTGGAAGAAACGCGTTGTCTTTCCATAGTTTGTAGCCATCACGAAACTTGTTCATGTCATCTAAAACTTTATGGAAAAATTCGTCTTTTTCTTCAGCTACGACTTCGCCCCAAGCGCCTTTGAAAGCTGCTAGCATTTCAGGGTTCCAACGTTTGATTTTCACACCGTTCTTTTCAACATTTTCTTTTAAAACATCATGTTGAATAGCTTCGCCTTCAGCGTAACTATCTGCCATTGAGGCTTTACATGCGTTTTCAAGAATTGCTTTATGTTGAGCTGTCATTCCGTCCCAAACTTTTTTGTTCACAAGAAGTTCGAAGATAGTTGATTGTTGGTGCCAGCCAGGGAAGTAGTTGTATTTAACTAGCTTGTGGAAGCCCAATAGCTTATCGATTGCAGGCATAGAAAATTCGGTTGCATCGATTGCTCCTTTTTCAAGTGCTGGGAAGATATCACCACCTGGGAGAAGAGATGTTGCAACACCTAGTTTTTGCATAACTTTGCCACCAAGACCAAAGAAACGCATTTTTAGGCCTTTGAGATCTTCTGGTTTGTTAATTTCTTTACCAAACCAGCCTGAAGTTTCAGGTGCGATGATTGCGCATGGTAGAACTTTTACGTTGTAACCATTTTTATCATACATTTCTTGGTATAATTTCAAACCATTGCCATAGTACATCCATGCCATATATTCACCAGTTTCTGGACCAAAAGGTACTGCAGAGAACAATGAAGCTGCTGGCATTTTACCTGACCAGTAACCCGCTGTTGCGTAACCTGAGTTAATTTTACCTGATGAAACAGTGTCTAAAATCTCAAAAGCTTTTACAAGCTTACCTGGCTCATAGACTTTCATTTTCAAAGAGCCGCCAGACATGCGGTCTAGCTCTTTAGCTACTCTTGGAATTGGTGAGCCAAGACCAGGTAGTGTGCTTTTAAAAGCGATTGGTGTTTTGAGTAATAATTTGTCTGCTGCGAAAGCGGCAGGTGCAAAAGAGACTGCAGCTACAGTAGCTGCGAGTGCTAAAATAGATTTTTTCATGATTCCTCCACGACATTAAATCTTCACTAAGCTTTTTCCATATTTATGATTCATTGTTTTAAAAGCTTGTGAGTGGTGGTATATTAAGTTTACCAGTACGATAGTTCAATGTTTTTTTATTAATTTTATGAACTTTTATGGTTCTATTAAGGTAAAGTTTATAAAAAACAATAGCTTATTAGTTCTGATGTAAGTATTTATTGGTATGCGTATTTTTGCTATATAATGGTTGGTGACACTTTTGTATTTAATAGCTATATAATTTATAATTAGAATTTACCAGTTATGAGATTGACATTAAATGAAGAAGAAATCTGCTATTTTTGAACCGATTGACCATGAGACAGTGGTTGATTCAGTGACACATCAAATTGAGAATTTGATTGTTACTGGCGTTCTAAAAGAAGGAGCTAAGCTTCCTTCTGAGCGAGAAATGGCAGATGCGATGGATGTATCTCGACCTAAAATTCGTGAAGCTTTGCAGCGATTAGAAGAGTTAAAGCTCATTGTTGTAAAACATGGTGAGGGCTCTTTTGTAGCGCCTATTATTGGTTCTGCGATGAACCCAGCTTTGATTAATCTTATTTCTCGTAATCCAGGTGCTTTTTATGATTATCTTGAATATCGCCGGGAGCAAGAAGCTTTTGCGGCTCGCTTAGCGGCTAAGCGGGCTACCAATTCTGATAAAGAAATTATTAAAAATATATTGGAAGAGCACGAACGCGCACATTTGGCTGGAGAAGACAAGCTTGCTAAAAAAGCTGATATTAGTTTTCATGCAGCGATTGTTGATGCCAGTCATAATACTATGATGATCCATACAATGGCATCCATTTATGAACTAACACATAGAGGTGTGTTTTATAATCCTGACTTTTTGTTGGCAGTTGTTGGGAGCGGTGAAGAGCTTGTTCGCCAACATAAAGAGATAGGGCATGCGGTTTTGGAAGGGCGGGCTGATGATGCTGGCCAAGCTGCCTGGGATCATATTGAGTTTGTAGAGAAAAGCTTTAGAGAAAGTAATGAAAATTTGCGGCGGGAGTTTTTGTCGCAGAAAAGATTGGCTGTAGTTTCTAATTTTTAGTTTTTTTAAATTTGTTTTTATATAAGCCCAATTCATTTTTAAATGAATTGGGCTTACTTTTTGAGTTATTTAATAGTGGCTTTGGCGCGCATAATTCTTTTGTAGGCGCTTTCAATTTTTCCAGGTGCAATTTTTCCTTCATCAATTGCTTTTGAAATGAGTGCAATTGTTTTTGCCGGGAGGTTGGCATCTGGTTTTCTTGAATTTGAAATCATCAAAATATCAACGCCTGCGTTAACGGCTCGAATGATTGTGTTTTTGTAACTATAATTTTTGGCAATTGCCCCCATTTGTAAATCATCTGAGATCACCAAGCCGGAATAGTTCAATTTTTTTCTTAGCAAGCCGGAAATGGCAGGTTTTGAAATTGAAACTGGGACACCGTCACTTGCGATACGTTTGTGAATGAGATGACCAGGCATAATTGCAGGAGCATCTCCAGATTTTATCAATTGGTTGAATGGATCTAACTCTTTGTTTTTCCAAGTGCTTGAGATGTTTACGAAGCCTTCGTGACTATCACCGATGCTTGAGCCATGGCCAGGGAAATGTTTTAGAACTGTAATGATACCGGCTTCTTTATGGGCTTTTACAAAGCTCCTTGCAAACTCAGTTACTTTTTTAGGGTCTGCGCTGTAGGCTCTGTTCCATTTTGCAATTACTGGGTTTCTTGGATTTATGAGCAAGTCGACCACAGGGCCTAAATTCATATTAAAACCTGCGCTTTTACTAATAGAGGCTAGTTTTTTATATGTAGATTTGGCTTGTGCTGGGGACTGTTTTTTTGCGATGGATCTGGCTGAAGGAATTGAAGGGTAGCCGAGTTTTCTCCCTAGTCTTTGGACAGAGCCGCCTTCCATGTCGAGGGCGATGAAAAGCCTGTTACTGCCGGCTGCGTTTTTGAAAAGGGAAGTGAGTTGCTTCACTGAGGATTTGCTTTTGAAATTATATCCTAGAAAAACAACGGAGCCCACTTGGCCTTTTTTAATTTGGTTAGCTAACCTTTTGGCACTTGCTCCTTTTGCACTTCCGCCCTGGAAGCCCATCATCAACATTTGGCCGATCATTTGGTTGCGATCAGCTGCTATGGCATTTGTTGAGGCGGTGGTTGAAAAGAGGCTAAAAGAAAAAAGTGTGGCGACTATGATTCTGCTTATGGATTTCACGGACACGGTCCTTAATTTAAATATTGTAATGTAATTTATTTCGCTAATTCATCAGCCAGGCGAGAAATGGTTTTTTGATAAACCCGGGCTTTGTTCCACTTAGCGATAACTTCATAGTTGTGTGATCCAGGTTTCCAGCTCTCTCCGCTTTTCCAGCCATTGCCTTTGAACCAGGCTGCTGTGGACGCTAAAACATCTGGGACTGAGCGATAGAGGTCAATTTTTTTATTACCATCAAAATCGATGGCATAGTCTACAAAGCGGGTTGCGAGGAACTGAGTTTGGCCAATTTCACCAGCCCAAGCGCCACGCATTTGTTTGCGTGTTAAATGTCCATCATTGACAATTTTTATTGCAGCAATGAGTTCAGCTGTGAAAAAAGCAGACCGACGGCAATCATATGAAAGAGTTGCTAGTGAGCTCATGATGTCTTTTTTGCCCATGAAGGTGCCAAAGGCTGTTTCTAAGCCCCAGATTGAGGTGAGAAGCGGCGCTGGGACGCCATATTTTTTTTCAACACGTTTGAATGTTTTGGCGTAGCGTTTCATTTTTTTGCGGCCAATGCGAACCATACCTTTGGTGCGACGCTTGTAAAAAACGTTAAAGCTTTGTTTGAATGATTTTTGGCTTCTATCTAGGCGAATGACTTTGTGGCTATATTTTACACCATTTAAAGAGGAATTGACGGCTTGGTTTGAAAAACCTTTTGCTTTCATTTCTTTTTTAAAGCTGCTCAACCAACTATTAAAGCCTTTTGATGTATTGCCGCATGCTCTGGCTGAAGCGATAGATGTGGTTGAGATTAAAAGGCTTAGTAAGATAGTTAGTGTTACACCAGCGCTAAGAATAAACCGAACCATTTGACACCCCTTTGATAGTTTTATTGACCTTTAATATCTGTGATATTGGCGCCAACCTTAAGTTAATTAGGTTTGTTTCGCAACAAATAGAATGCTGCTTAATTTAGGGCCTTTTGATGCGTCACGGATAAGTTTTGGTTTTCATTGTTGGGACTAATGATTGTAAGATTGGCTTGAAAATAAGGCGTTTTTGAGTGTGATTGTTCGCCTTATTTTCTAGAGACTTTTTTTGCTCGTTGGTTTTCTTAACTTCTGAATCTGAGGTTTTGTCTTGATAGTTGGTTTATGGTTTCGCATCCCATTAACATCATATCGCGCTCTATTTCTTCTTTGAACAATCTAAGGGCGCGCTCGACGCCAGGTTGACCTGCGGCTGCCAGCGCATAGAGATATAATCTGCCACCAGCACAGGCTTTTGCCCCTAGGGATAGTGCTTTTAGGACGTGTGTTCCTCTTTGGATGCCGCTATCAAAAATGACATCGATTTTATCTCCAACAGCATCAACAATTTCAGCTAGCTGATCAAAGGATGAACGTGATCCATCCAGTTGACGACCCCCATGGTTTGAGACGACGATACCGGTTGCTCCAATATCTACGGCTTTTTTAGCGTCTTCTACACTCATGATGCCTTTTAGACAGAATTCACCATCCCACTTTTTGCAAATGTCCTCAGCGTCTTGCCAAGACATGGATTGATCGAGCATGGTTTTAAAATAGTTACTTACTGAAATCGCGATGTCAGTTCCTTGGTCAACATGATCTTCTAATTGAGGTAGTCTGAATTTTTCATGAGTGAAATGATTGATGGCCCAGGCGGGATGAGTGGCAAAGCTGATAAGGCTTTTTAATGTGAGCTTTGGCGGAGAGGTGAAGCCTGTTACTACGTCTCTTTCTCGATTGCCGCCGGTAATTGAATCAACAGTAAGTGCTAGTACGTCAAAGTTGGCCCTTTTTGCCCGCTCGATCATTGCGTCATTTAAATCTCTGTCTTTGTGAAAATAGAGTTGGAACATTTTTGGTGTGTCGATTAGTTCGGCTATTTCTTCAATGCTGACCGTGCCAAGGGATGAGACGCCAAACATGGTGTTGTTCTTTTGAGCGGCTTTCGCAACGGCTCTTTCGCCATCATGATGAAAAAGCCTTTGTAGAGCTGTTGGGGCGCAGAATAATGGCATGTCGATTTTGCGGCCAAAAATGGTTGTGCTCATGTCAACTTTTTTGATGCCGGCTAATATGTTTGGAACAAGGTCACATTCTTCAAAAGCTGCCGTGTTGCGTTTGTAGGTTGTTTCATCTTCAGCAGCGCCATCAATATAATGAAAAATGGGGGAGGGTAATTTTTGTTGTGCCAGTTTTCTAAAATCCTGGAAATTATGGCATTTTGAGAGACGCATGCTTTTTTCCTTCAAATGGAGGGTTTTTTACTTTTCACTTTTTGGTATAGTGGTGTTATCAATTTATTGGTATGTTGGTCATACCAATTTTTTAAAGGAGAAGCAAGCCCGTGTCTTTTACCCCTGTTGCCGCACCTAACATTACGGCCGCCATTATTGTGCAAATTAGAGAGTTAATTGCTTCAGATGTGTTGCAACCTGGAGATCAATTGCCTGGAGAAAGAGAGCTTGCGGTTCGTATGGATGTTTCGAGGACATCTATTCGAAGTGCACTTCAGGCTTTGGTGACAGAGGGGTTGTTGGTTTCTCGTCATGGCTCGGGATTTAAAGTTTCGACTGCGATTGGTCGGTCTCTTTCTGACCCGCTTTTAAACCTGCTTGAAAGCTCTGATGATGCTATTTCAGATTATCTGAGGTTTCGTATGTTAATTGAAGGGGAGAGTGTTACTGAAGTTGCTCGGGACGCGAGTGATGAGGAGAAGAAAGAGGTTCGGCGGTTGCATGAAATGATGTGTACAGCGTTTGATGCTGGTGAGTTTTCTAAAATCAGCGATCTTGATACGGATTTTCATATGGCTCTCCTTGAGGCGACGGGAAATTTTGTGACCATTCAAGTTGCGCGATCTTTGCAGGATGTGTTGAGTCATGCAATTGAACAGAGTCATCAATTTTTTCTAAATGATGGACAGGAATTGAAAGTTATACTGACCCAACATGAGGATATTGTTCGCGCTATTGAGGACGGATCTTCAAGTAAAGCGAAACGTGCTTTGCTTAAACATCTGGAATATCAGGAGATGCTTTGGAAGAAGAAGCAAGATTTGGAACGACGGGATAAATTGTCTGAGAAGAGAAAATCCTGGTCTTTAGAGGTGAAAAGGTGATCGAGCTGGTTTCTTACACGATTTTTTGAACGGCAGGATGGTTTTTTGACTTGCGCATATATATGAATATGCGAATATAAATGTATTATTCATTGTTATCTGGAGCCATTTTATGAAATTTCTTTTGAAGACTTTCTTACCTCTTGTTCTGTTGTTTGTTTCACCGATAATGGCTCAGGCGGAAGAGGGGGTTCGCAAGTTGATTTTGCAAGTCAGTGATAATGATCCAAGTAAAATGAATGCAGCTTTGAATGTCGCAGCTAATGTTTCTCGTCATTATTCTAGTCTTGGTGAAGAGGTTGATATTAAGATTGTTGCCTTTAATGCTGGGTTACATATGTTGCGTCGTGATACGTCTCCTGTTGCTAAAAGAATTTCGAACTTTTCTCTTAGCATGCCGAATGTTGTTTTTCAGGCTTGCGGAAATACGATCAGTTCGATGAAGCGTAAATCTGGCAAGGATGTTCCTGTTTTTGAATTCGCTAAAGTGGTGCCAGCTGGGGTTGTGACTATAATGGAACTTGATGCTAAGGGGTATATTCTGGTTCGCCCGTAAGTTATTTTACTTACTAGCTTAAGTGTTTTAACCTCTTAAAAATTGCTTTTTATAGCTAAAAAACCTTCAAAAACGTAAAAAATCATTTTTTTTGCATACCTATACTAAAGTATAGGATTTGTTAGTATTCTTCGTGGATAGTCCTTGCACAGATTTTGTTTTAGGGAGGCAAGGGCTATGTTTGAGAAATTTAAAGTTTTCGCTTTGAATAGTATTTTGGGAAAAATTGCTGCTTTGACGGTTGTGATTTCAGTTGTTTGTTGTGCTTCTGTTGGTGTTTTAAATTATCTCACATCTCGATCTGCTTTAATTGATGCTTCTAAGACTGGAATGAACGCTCTTGTTAACAGCCGAGATATTCTGGTCAAAAGTCAATTGCAGACGATTGAAGAAGAGCTGAAAATTTTTTCAACCAATGAAGTGACCATTAAAGCCTTCGAGGAAATGACGACTGCTGTTGTGGATATGAAAGATGAGCTCCCTAAGGTTAAAGCTTTTTTTCGACAAAAAGATTTAAGCAGGTCTGAGCGGATTAAATTATCTGGCAAGAATAATAAAACATTTTATTCCTGGAAACACGCTAGCATCCATGACCACTATTCTAAATTAGTAACTGTAAACGGTATTGCCGATATTTATTTGATTAGTCCTAAGGGGTTCGTTCTTTATAGTGTGACGAAATCAAAAGAATTTTTACATGATTTGTCTAAAACCAACATCCAATCATCCGGGTTGGCACAAGCCTTTCAAATGATCTCTACAAAAGGAACAAAAAAGGCTTATGTTCCTTTTGCGAAATATGACTTTGAGGGTGGAGAGCACTCGGCTTTTCTTGGACTTGAAGTGACAAAAGACTTTTTGGGAAAAAAGACGAAGCTTGGATATCTTGTATTTCGTTTATCTGATGGCACATTTAAAACTGCTGTGGCTTCTGGATTAGACCCTCTCAAAGATGCGACTGTTTTGCTTGTTGATGAGCATTTAAAGCCCATTGTTGCTTCTCAGAAAATAACTTCTTTACAGGAGAGTTTGAAACAGATTGATACTGAAAAATCAAAAGGATTTCATGTTACTAGTGGGTTAGATGCGACGAACTATATCTCTTATACAGGGCTAGAGTTTTTTGGTAAAAAGTGGTTTTTATTGGCATTGAAGACTGAAAACCAGGTTTTGGGTGCTGTTTATCAGATGCGCAATGCGACACTCATGGTTACGTTTATTACATTGGCTATTATGTTCTTTGCGGGGCTTTGGTTTGCTCGAACATTATCTCGTCCGATAGAAAATTTGGTTAAATCTATGGATGAATTGGCGCACGGTGAGCTCTCAATTGATTTAAAGGATGCAGATCGGACCGACGAGATTGGTGATATGTACCGGGCTGTCTCGATTTTTAGAAATAATGAAGTTGAACGTGTGAAGCTTGTTGAGGCTAGTAATGTTGAACAGAAACGCAGAGAAGCACAGCAAGAAAAAACATCTTTGCTGATCGAGCGTTTTAAAACGTCTATCAAAACAGTTTTAGATTCTGTTACTGGTGCGCTTCATTCTATGAATGGGAACGCGACTGAGCTAAATAGTATTGCACTGGATGCTTCTGAGAAAATTAGTGAAGTTGAGGCTTCTAGTCAGGAATCATCTCAGAATGTTCAATCTGTTTCGCAACAAACAGAGGAACTGGTTTTGGCTATTCGCGAAATTAGTGAACACTCAACCAAAGCTTCAAGTGTTATATCAACGGCTATGGACAGAGCTTCTGAGACAAGCAAAACAATGTCAGACCTTGATACAGCTTCTAAGAAGATTGGTGAGGTTGTCACTTTAATTCGTGACATTGCTGAACAGACAAACCTGCTTGCTTTGAATGCAACCATTGAAGCAGCGCGTGCGGGTGAGAATGGTAAAGGGTTTGCTGTTGTTGCTGGTGAGGTGAAATCTCTATCGGATCAAACATCAAAAGCGACTGAGGAAATTTCTAAGCAGATTTTATCAATACAAGGTTATTCCACCTCTTCAGTGAATGCCATTGCTTCTATCACTGACACTATGGAGCAGATCCATTCTGTTTCTAACTCAATTGCTTGTGCTGTTGAAGAGCAAGATGCTTTGACTTCTGAAATTAGCCGGAATGTGGATGGGGTTGCTGTTGGTGCTCAAGAGGTGAGTGCTAATATGGAGACTGTGACACAGGCTGTTGAGAAAACGTCTGATTGTTCTGAGACGATGTCTAGCGCTAGTGATTGCGTGACACGGGATGTAGAAGAATTAAGCCGCGTTGTTGATGAGTTCTTAGAAGGTGTAGCTGCTGCTTAATAAATGAATTAACCCCCCGATTTATGTGGCAACATTTTTATACGCTCTATGTTGCCACATAAATTTTTTAACTAACTATCTTTATTATTGACCAGTGTAACTTGGGGGCCTTCTTTCTATCCAGGCATTTAAGCCTTCTGTGATGTCTTTTGTTGTGGTCATTCGTGCGAACTGCTCTTGCTCGATTTGTAACCCTTCTGAAATCGTTGTGTTTATGCCCCGTGTGACAGCTGTTATGATGCGTGCTGCAGCTAGTGGGGAATGTCTTATGATGCGTTCAGTTAATTCTATTGTTTCTTTAAGTAAATTTTCATGGGGAACAACTTTGTTCACTAATCCCATCTCTAGAGCGCGTTGAGGAGAGAATTGATCTCCGGTTAATAATAATTCAAGTGCTCTTTTCCGCCCAGCTAGGCGGGGTAATCTTTGGGTTCCTCCAAATGTGGGTGGGATGCCGATGTTTATTTCTGGTTTAGCAAAAATTGCCTTTTCGCTAGCTATAGCCAGGTGACAAGCTTCGGTTATTTCACAGCCACCTCCAAAGGCTATGCCATTTACTGCTGCAATGATTGGTTTTTGATAAGCCTCTAATCGGGCCGTCATCTTTTGACCGCGACGGCAAAAATCTTTTATGGCTTGTTCTGAGTTCTGTTTAATGGAATTTGTGAATTCGTGAATGTCACCACCGGCTGAAAATGCTCGGTCTCCAGCTCCTTTTAAGATGAGAGCTTTTACATCTTTGTCGTCTTCGAATTTATCAAGCAAGCAGAGCAAAAAATCATTTGTTGCATAGTTGAGTGCGTTTAATTTTTCGGGCCTGTTGAATGTGAGAATTGCGATTGAATTTTCTTTTTCTACTAAGATTAAATCTGACATGAGACTTTCCTTCCCTGTTCCGTTTGATTTAAAACCAGGGTAGGAGTAGTCTTGGAAAAAGGAAACTCACTGATGAGTATACATAGCCATGGCACGTAATTCACAAGACACTAAACTTCGTATTTTAACTGCAGCTAACCGGCTGTTTTATTCTGATGGTATTCGAGCTGTTAGTGTTGATGCGATCGCTGAAAAAGCCGGAATAACCAAGAAAACTTTGTATTATCATTTTAAAAGTAAAGATGATTTGGTAGCTGAATATCTGATGTCTCGGGATCAACCAAATTTGGATGCCATGCGCAAATGGTTTGATGAAGTTGATGGTTCTGTTGCTGATAAAGTCTATGCTATTTTTGATGGAGTTGTACGATCATCCCAGCATCCTAAATGGCGGGGATGTGGGTTTTTGAGGACGGCAGGAGAATTAGCGAATATGCCGGGGCATCCTGCTATTAAAGCTGGCGCTGCTCATAAGAAACGATTTGAAAACTGGTTGGTTGAGGTTTTTGTTGAGTATAAATTGAAAAACTCTTCCAGCTTGGCTCGTCAAGTTGTTTTGTTATTGGATGGATCTTTTGCTGTTATGATGGTGCATCATGATAGTGCATATATTGAAGAGGCAGGTCTGGCTGCAAAACAGTTGATTGAGGCTAGTTTATAAAGTTTGATGAATTGAAAAAGTGAACACCAACAGTTTTTGAAGTTGGTGTACCTTTTCATTGAGAATCTATAGATTATTTTTTGATGGCTGCGTTTGTTAGTTTATCCAGTGCGCCGGTCATCTTTTTTAGGACTTTTGCGTCTTCTGGTATGGCGTGAGTTTTAGAAAGTTCGCTTGGGGCATGATATGCAAGGTGAACCTTTCCATCTTTATCTTCAAATGCGACTACTCTTAGTGGTAGGTCTAAACCGGCTGATTGCGATAAGTTCATAGCTGGTGTTCCTAATTTAGGGTTTCCAAACATAAGCATTTCTGTTGGTCTTAAGCTTAAGCCAGCTTTTTTTGCGCCAGCAGCATGATTGATGCGAGCAAAAACCGTTGCGCCGGCTTTTTTAACCGCGGCCTCTAACTGATCGATGGTTTGTTTTACTGAGTGTGGACTTGTTTTTTTTATCAATTCAGCTGCGCTTACCGTTGTACTCATGCTTAGTGGGTAAATGAGAGCTATCGAGAGGCAGAGTGATTGGATGGTTTTTTTTAGTCGCATAGCGGTGTTCCTTTATTTTCCTTTACAAGACTAAGCTCGCAAATTGTGATGAAAATTTGTAGAGATAAAAGATCAAAAAAAAGTGACCGTTTTATAGCTTCATTTTTTTTGTTTGAGATGTTTAAAATTTAATTGCGATGATGAGGTCCATAACATTGGTGCCGGTTGGACCAGATGTGAACAATGCCTCCATTGACTTTAAGTAAGGGCCGGCATTGGCCTCTTTTATTGCTTCTTCGGCCTCGTTGGATCTTTGAAAGGTTGAGCCATCAATTATCGCGCCGGCGGCGTTTGTGGGGCCGTCTGTGCCATCAGTTCCTGCAACGATGATTGCTATATTCTCTTCATCTTTTATTTGCTTGGCTAATAGTAATCCAAGAGCCTGATTTCGCCCGCCTTCACCGGGATTGTCTGGGAGCTTGACTGTTGGTTCCCCTCCCCAAATGTAGATGCCTTTTGGCCCAGTTTTTAGGCGGTGACTTAAGTTTTTTGAAAGAGGGGTGATATCATCATATAGGCTTTCAGAATTTTCAATGATTTCAAAGCCTAGTTCTTTCGCGCACTCTGCTGCTTTGTTTCTTGCGGTCTCGTTAGTGGCAGCCAGATAGGCATTAAAAGTCGTTGTTTTTTTGTTGATGAGAGCGCCGCTTCCAATTCCGCTACCCAGCACTTCTAAATTCCCATTTGGTACATCGGAAATTGCAATTGTGGTGGCATGCTTACCCTTAAAATGGCTTAAGAGTTTGCCGCCCTTTATTTTTGAAATGAGCTTTCTCTTTGTATTGATCTTTTCAATATCGGCGCCAGATTTTAATAGATCTGAGTTTAATGAGAGTAGACCTTCTATGCTCACATTTTCGCTTAATACTTCTGCGAGAGACGAGGCGCCGCCCGAAATAAGAAGGAGCAGTTTTGACGCAGGTGGCATCATACTTATATTTTCTAAGGCATCTTTACCGGCCAGGAGAGAGTTTTGATCAGGGATTGGATGACTGCTCTCCCATTGTTTTATGTTTGAGTGTTTTATATGTGAGGGAAGTGCTTCAGAGTGGTCATATTTTGTGATGACTAGGCCGTTAATATTTTCAGGCTCTTTTTCATCTTTAAGGTAATGATGAAAAGCTGCTTTAAACATGGATGAAGCAGCTTTGCCGATTGAGATAATTTGATCTGGTTTTGGAAGATCATTATCTTGCAGAACTTTTTCAACAGCTCTTTCGCCTTTGACTTCATTGACAGCCTCGTACCATATTTTTGTTATGATGTTTTTTGCTTGGTTAAGATCCGTCAATGAGCCATGCATTTTTGTTAGTTTCCTTTTTATTTCTCTCCATCATATTTTTTTTTGAGTTTTATGGCAAAGCTAAAACAAAGAAGGCGCCCCATTAAAATGACGCGCCTTAAAAGTAGTAGAAAAATAAATAACAAAAAAGAAGACTTACTTATTTCAAATTTATTTCGTGTGGTTTTGGTTGTTCACGATATAAGCAATGTCACCACGATAAATGCCTAGATCTCGTAGTTCACGGTCTGACAATTGGTTTAGCTCGTTAAAGTCTTTAGTGGCCTGGACCGACTTTTTAAAGCTGGAGAATGTTGCCGTGATTTTTTCAATTAAAGTGGTGAAAAATGTGTTTTTCGAACCGAAATTACCTTTGAAGCCGCCAACATTGTGGTGCATTTGAGGGTTTGCTTGAATAGCCATGATCATTCTCCTTCTTGAACATGAATTATCATCTGCTATTCAGTTAAGCATTTTTATTGAATTTGAGTACCCCGGTGAAGTGCAAAGGTGCTATGCAAATGCTGCAGAGCAGAAAAACCTATAACCCTATTTTTTTATGATGTATCGGCAGACTAGATTTTCGCCTCTTTCACAAGCAGCTTGGGTTTTCGAGCCTGTAGCTTCTTGAAAAAATGCGGCAACCGCGTCGCAGACGCAGGGCTCACTTCTAACAGCACTTGCAAGCGGACAGGTAATGTTACGAACAATGATTTCTTTTTCACCGTCTATTAGTTCAGCTGTGGCACCCAGGTCATTAACGATCTCGATAGCGTCTTCGATTTTTTTTACTAGTGATTTATTGTTTTCTTCATAGCCATTTAAACCTGATTTTTCAGCCATGTCTTTGCCGACAACTTCGAGTAACTTCCGGCGTTCTTTTTGGTCTAAATGATCGGGTAAATGTTCTAAGAGAGTTTTTACAAAAGGAAGATATGCTGATGAGCCGACGTCTTCTGTTCCGCTCACTGTTTTATATTCTTGAGCTGGTTTCCCGGCTCCATTGCTAGGACGCATTATCCCTTTTTCAATCAAGCCTTCAGATACTAATCGATCGAGCTGAGTGGTGATTGCAGTTCTTGCTAAGCCAAAACCATTTGCTAATTCTGAAATTGTTTTTGGAGACTCGCGGAGAGTTTTCAGAATTTTATCTTTCGTTGTCATAGACTTATTCGGTATCCGTCTTTTTTGTTTGTGTGGCTTAAGTATACAAAAATCTAGACTAAAGGTCAATAATAACAATAATTATTGTCATTATTGTTTTTTGAGGTTATTATGTCTCTCATAATAAGAATAACCTAATAGAAGCATATGAGATAATCAACGGAGAAGTCATTAATGAAACGGATACTTGTTTTACTATGTATGACATTTGCTCTTGGTCTAACTGGGGCGATGGCAGACGATAAAAAAACCGAAATACAATTTCCAAAGGACTATAAGTCACACACTTTATACTTTACTGGAGACCGCCAATCTCCCAATGATGGTCAGACCATTCGTATTTATGCGAATGATATTGCTGTTAAGGGTATGAAAAAAGACGGTAAATTTCCTTATGGGTCTGTGATAACAGCAGAAGTTTATAAAGCGAAAAAAGATAAAGATGGTGATGTTATTGAGAGCACGCTTGGACGCCGTCTTGAAGGAAAATTCGCACTTGTTGCCGTAATGGAAAAAATTAAGGGTGCTGGTAAAAAATGGAAGGGTGACCTGAATAATGGTGATTGGGATTTCGCAACTTTCAAACCAGATGGATCGCCTGCTAAAAAAGATTTAGCTAAATGCGCTGAATGTCATGCACCTTTGAAAGATGAACAGCATATTTTCTCAATTGAGCATTTCTAAAAACTAGTTTTAATTTGTAAAATTTAAAGGTTAGCAATAGAGGGTCCTTTTGGTTTTCATTGCTGACCTTTTTTATTTATAGAGCCCTATCTTTTTGTTTAATCTTTTTTTGAATTATCACCTCTCTCAAATGTAAGATTTACTTACACTCAGAAATTTTTATTTTGAGCTATATTGGCTATCTGGGATTTACAGCTTTTGATAGGAGGTTTTGATATGCGAAGTTTTATAGTTTTGTTTTTATTTTTCGCGCTTAGCCTAAATGTTACTCATACAGCGCAAGCGGCTTGTCAGATTGAGTACTCTGATAAGAATGGGGTATATGCCAGTTTATTGCATGATTTTGTTGCTGGATATTGGGTCAAATTAAAAGGGCCTTTGTCAATGGATTTTGGCAAAAGATATAGAGAACCTAAGAGCTTGCATATGTCACGATTGGTGAATCCCTCGCGTCGGGTTCTTGGTTGTCCAAAATCGACTTTAGAAGGCTCTTTGACATTGGGCCATGAAGGGTATGTGGTTGTAGGCCCGCATAAATGTTTTCGTAATGGTAAGGGACCTGACATTATTGTCCATGAACCTCGTTCTGACATTAATTGGAATGAGACCTTTAATGTCTATGTGACTGATGACGAAAAAGGCAAAGGGCCGTGGTACAAGGTTGCTTCTCGAAAAACGGTTTCTAAAGATGATAACTTCTTGGCGCTTGAGCTTGATGGGATTGTTAACCCGCGAGGGGTTCCTATAGAAGAATTTCGATGGGTGAAGATTGAAGATGCAAATAGCAAACTTGTGTTGAGTAACCCCCGTTTTAGCGGTTTTGACGTTTCGGCTGTTAAATTCATGCACGAATGTGCTGTGCCTTTGAGTTAGTATTTTTAATAGTTTTATTCTTTTGTTCTTATCTCGAGTGGGGTGCCGTCGACTGAGCGTAGGTTGACATCTCTTTGAGGGAATGGAATTTCAATATTGTGTTCTTGGAATAATTTCCAAATTTTTACATTAACCTGGCTTTCAACATTCTTCACCCCATTTTGGGGATCTCCAATCCAAAAGCGTACTTCTAGATTGACGGAGCTGTCTCCAAAGCCGCGTAATTGGCAGACAGGGGTTGGGTTATCTATGACACGGTCTACTGAACAAGCGGCTTCGATACATAATTCCATGGCTTTTTCGACATCTGTATTATAGGCAACGCCTATGGGCATTTTACGCCGGACTTTTGAGTTTGAAAACGACCAGTTTGTTACAGGGTTTGTTATGAATGTCTCATTGGGGATTAGAGTTTCTGTGCCATCTCTTGTGGTGACAGAAGTGTAGCGCAGGCCTAATTTTTCAACCCAGCCATAAGTAATCCCATTTCCAGTTTCAACTTCGATTACATCACCGGGTTTTAAGGATTTATCTAATAATAGAATGATGCCTGAGATGAAGTTTGAGATGATTTTCTGCAAACCAAAACCGAGGCCTACGCCTAGTGCGCCGGTAAATACTGCAAAGGCGGTTAAATCAATTCCGACTGTATTGAGGGCGAAGATGATGGCGGCTGTATAAAGAATGAAGGATGATATTTTGCTAAATAGTACACGTAATGAAGGGGCAATGGAGGTGCTGACTTGCAATTGCTTTCTGATAAAATTTGATGCCACGGTGGCTAACCAGAAAAATAGGCCGAGTAAAAATATAACCTGGAATATACGCCAAATTGAAATGTTCGTGTTGCCTGTGTGAATGCCAACTGTATCAAGTGTGTTGATGAGGGGGAATAACCAACCAAGGATGGCAAGCGCAGCTGTGCCCCAGGTTACAAACTCAAAAGTGCGAGAAAGCTCAGGGGATTTAATAAAAATCGAGGCAAAGCGGATTAAGGCCCATGAGAGTAATAGTATGGCGGATATTCTTACAGCTTCAAGGGGGATGGCTTTGCTTAGGATACCAAGTATGTAGATGTCATAAGTTGGTAATGTTTTATGAATGGTCCATAAGATTATACCTGAGGCGAGTGGCCAGAGAACAGCGCTAATTTCACTAATTTGTTTGTGATATTTGCTGAACTTATTGGTTAGGTTTTTATGCTTTTCTTTCTTTAGAGCTTTTTCAGCTGATGTGAATAAGAAATGGGATGAAAGCCAGCCAATTAGGAGTGCTATGGCGATGATGAATAGTTCAATCGCCATTGATTTTGTGAGTATATTTTGATCAATGAAGTTTGTGAGGTTTGCGATGTTTGCTGAGAGTGTCTTGGTTTCATTGAGCATGTAGGGTCTCTATTGTTCCGTAACATTAATTGGTGAGTGTTTGTTTTATAGAAAGTATGTCGGAATTATAAAGACGGAGCAAGGTCGAGCTTGGAAGTAACGCCGATTACTAAGGAATTGCGCACCTTCATAGTATAAAATCCGAACGGGTTTTTTAAATGAAGGGGCTATCCATTTATGAAAAAGTAATGGATAGCTTGGTACGAGTTTGGATCATTTATATACGCTAAAGATTAACCTTTGCATTTTGTATCAATAACTTACTCATTCAAAATATGAATATGATAGCTAATTAATCTAGGTTAGAATTTAATACCCATTGTAAGTAAAGTTAGATCACCTTCTGCTTTGTTTTTTGAATTGAATTCATGCAACCACTTAAGTGATACTAAATAATTTGGATCTGAAGATTTATCGTAGTAAGTCATTGAAGGGCCTATCGAGTAGGATCGTCCTTTGAAAGAGCCAAGAGACGGATGTCCGCCCTTATCCCCTGTAAGCTGATTATATACTGATCCGTGAAGGCCAATAGATAGTGATGAAGAAATGTGCCAATTGAGCATAACATCCATATGAAATTCAATGCCGGTTTGGTAATTTGTATCTTTGTTGACTGTATTATAAATAAGACCAGGCGTTAATGAAAGTTCTATTCCCGTTTTCTGGTCCAGCCAAGTTATACCCAATACTGTGTCAAACACCCAATGATTTAAAGCAACATTAGCAAATCGGTTTTTATCAAACTGACCAACAGGAATACTGATAACTTCATATAGATTGATATACAAATCTCCAAATTGCCAATAAAGTGACAACGGTATAATTGAAAAATCTCCAAAACCAGAATTTCTATCCTTTATTTTAAGTAACCCAAGAGGGGTATTTATATCGGCCTCGACATTTACATCTAATGCTATAACTCTCAAACCCATTAGTACTTGCGCACCCAAAACAGTTTCTTTCGGAACCCAAAAAGCTCGAATTAACTCAGCAAAAGTTTCAGCTCTAATATTTTCGTCAATCTGATTTGGCAAACTCGGACTTAAAGTCATAGAGCGGTAATGAAGGGAAGTGGATAACATATAGTTTCCAGGTGAAGGGGGGATTGCAACAGCAATATCACCATATAAACCAGGAACATAAAAACTGACCCCAGCTTCAGCAGCGTTTGTTTTAGAAGAATTTAAACCAATTGAGAGGAGCCCTAAACTCAAGAATAAAATAATACTAACTTTCCTCATTTAGTTTTCCTGATTGATTATATTTATAATAATTTATTTTTAAACTTGCTTTAGTAATATTTAGCATGAGCACAATTATATTATGCAGATTAAACATACTATAATCTATAGTACTTTTAGAAATATATTTAGGTATGTTTGTATATATGAGTGGAGTGCACTTAATTAGAAGTTTAGATTGATTGCTAACCTTTACAGGCTTCACCTGAAGCAAACCAACATCTCAATTCCAAAGTACATACCCATTGTTTAAGGCAAAGGAATTGATGTTAAGCCAATCACGACTGTTTATTAAATGCGATTGGTGGTGGTTGCTCTTTCTAGTTTCCTGCTTAGATATATGAACTCATGTTGATGGAGACCTTTGGTTTAAGATCCCTCTTCATAGCTTCTATAAATATCTTTTTAGCTATTAAAGGCAGAAAAAAGGTAGTTCTATGATCCTGTTGATATAGAGCCAGATGAAGCTAAGTTATGACATTGTTAGAGCAGAGAGAGTTGGAAATAATGGTGCATCTTATCGAACATAGTTCGAACGAATTTTTAAATGAGGGGGCGACCATTTCTAAAAAAGAAATGGCGCACCCGGCACGATTCGAACGTGCGACCTCTGCCTTCGGAGGGCAGCGCTCTATCCAGCTGAGCTACGGGTGCTTTTGAATGAATTGGCGCCACCATAGCTGACTTTATCTGGGGCTGCAATTCCCTTCTTTCAATATTTTTCGCTGGTTATTGTTTCATTGCTTCTTTGAGTTGTTCTTGCGCCTTTACTTCTTAGTGTGTTTTCCATATCACTTGTCTTTGCCGCTAATTTCATGGTGTTTATCTGACTTTTATTCCTCTTTAGATCAAATTTCTTGCTCTTTTATTGTTTGTTAGGCGAATTTTTATCGTGTTGAGGTTGTGATAAATATAACTTATGAGCGACATAGTTTCCTCATTTATGGATGTGGTCGAATTCCTTTAATTATATGAAAGCTTACTTATGGCGAAGAAGAAAATAGTTATTATTGGCGGCGGTTTTGCAGGTGTGTTTGCTGCCAAAGAACTCAGACGTAAAATGGGCAAGGATGCCGATATTGAGTTGATTAATAAAGATAATTATTTTGTCTTTCAGCCGCTGCTTCCTGAAGTTGCGGGGGGTGGGATTAACTCATCTGATGCGATTACGTCTCTTCGATTATTGCTTAAAAATGTACAGGTTCGCCTAGCTGAGGTCATTAATGTTGATTTTGAGCAGAAGATAATCACTGTTCTGCAGGGAACGCGCAGAATGCCGGTTGAAGTTGAGTATGATCAGTTGGTTTTGGCGATGGGACAAACTGCTGACCTTTCTCGTTTTCCTGGTATGACCGAGCATGCGCTTACCATGAAATATATGGGTGATGCATTCACTTTGCGTAATCATGTTATTCGTTGTCTTGAACATGCTGATGTGGCGCAAGTGCCTGAAATTAAGAAACGTCTTTTGACCTTCCTTGTTGTTGGTGCAGGCTTTTCTGGTGTTGAGACCGTTGGTGAAATTAAGCATTTGATTGATAAGTCTCTGAAATACTTTCCAAATATTTCTCCGGATGAGATAGAAGTGAAATTGATTGAATTTGCTGATCGTATTTTGTTGGAGCTTCCGGCGTCATTAGGTGAATATGCGCAAAAACAACTTGAGAAAAATGGTATTGAAGTTTTAACCAATGTAGGGGTGAATTCAGCGACGGCGACGAGTGCTGAGTTATCAACCGGCGATATCATACCGACGAAAACAGTTGTTGCGACAATTGGCACTGGACCGAACCCATTGGTTGAGAAGCTTGGGCTTGAGATGCAGTGGGGTAAAATTAAAGTTGATCGTTGTATGCGTGTGCCTGGTAAAGATGATGTTTGGGCGCTGGGTGATGCTGCGCTTATTCCCTTGACCGATAATCCATCAGAGCGGCATGATTTTGCACCACCAACGGCTCAGTTTGCTGTGCGCGAAGGTAAGCAATTGGGTTTGAATATTCGCCGTGTGCTGCATGGCTGGGAGCTGAAAGAATTTGCTTATGTGAGCCAGGGCTCGATGGCGTCACTTGGTGCCTCGAAGGCTGTTGCTGAAGTAAATGGTATTAAATTAAAAGGCTTTATGGCCTGGTTGCTGTGGCGGTCTTTTTATCTCTCCTTCTTGCCTGGGTTCGTGACGAAAATGCGTGTTCTATTGAATTGGATGCTGCATTCTTTTGTGCCGCGAAATATTTCTCTGATTGAGCCGCCAAAGAGAGCTGCGACAAAATATGTTCACTTTAGAAAAGGGGATGTGGTTTTTGATCGTGGCATGATCGCTGATGGGTTCTATACGGTGATGGAAGGAAAGTTTGAGCTTGATTTCAAAGATACTGAAACGGGTAAACATATTCAGCGGACGTATGGACCTGGCCAGCATTTTGGAGAGAGGATTATTTTAGGGCGTGATAAGCGGACAGGAAAGGTGAGAGCAACTGAAAACTCAATTTGTTTGTGGGTTGCTCGAGATGACTTCAAACGGTTTGCCAGAGGCTTTCCGATGCTTGATGAATATTTCCAAGGATATATTGCTGAAAAGTTTGGTGAAGAGGCCGCTAAGAAACCTGAAGAAGATAAGGTTTGATGTTCTTAGAAATGCGGGTTGATGCTGACGAGGTCACTTAAGTTTGTCATTTCAAACTTATTGGAATTGAGGAAAATATTTTTCTTGGATTTTTGTTTGTGTCTTAATTTAGAAACAACGTGATCTCGTTTTAGAGTTATATTGGCATCGAATTTCTCTGCCAGGGCGATCATTCCTATGTTTGATAGTTGACAATAAATCATTGCGGTGGATGGATTGATCAGCCTTAAAGATTTTTTCATGAGACTGGAGCCAATTTTATGGCCTTGGAACTGCGCTTCTACTGAAAATGCTAATTCTCTTACTGGTTGGCAATTGAGGTAGAAGCGTTTGCTGATTTCGCACGTGCCGCGCATTTTATTGTCTATAAATGCGCCGAGGACCCTTGTTTCGTATTTGTTTAATGTATTGCAATGAGCTTCAAGGGCTTTGTCACATATGGCATGGTCAAAACGCTGTTCTCTTGTTTTACGATCTAACCTTTGTAAATGTGCCAAATACATATCCAGCTCGTCTTTTTTTAAGAGACGAGTATGCACCTTTTGTGCTTCTGGTATGTTGCTCTTCAATAACATCCGCTAAGCATGATATAATTGTTTTAAAAAATAGGACTAAATTGCACCTATGGACTGTTTTTATTTCCTATTTTTGTTTTCTTGGTTAAATTTCACTTAAATTCCAACTATGCATTTCTTCTGTTGCTCAAAGGGCTATGGGGAAATGTCTTTTTTATCGTGCCTTCCTGCTTTGAGCTCTTAGCTATTAATGCCATAGTTGCGGCAATTCTTTATTTTCTCTGGAGCACAAGAACATGCGGGTTTTTCTAATTGATGGGTCGAGTTATATTTTTAGGGCTTATCATGCGTTACCGCCATTAACGCGGGCGTCTGATGGGATGCCAGTTGGCGCTGTGCATGGGTTTTGCCAGATGCTTTGGAAACTTTTGCAAGACACGAAAGAAGCCGGCGAACCGACACACTTTGCAGTGATTTTTGATGCGGCCCGCAAGACGTTTCGCTCTGATATTTACCCTGAATACAAAGCTAACCGGCCACCTGCACCTGAAGATTTGGTGCCGCAATTTGAGCTTATTCGCCAAGCAGTTGATGCATTTGGATTGCCGCGGATTGAGCAAGATGGTTATGAAGCGGATGACATTATTGCGTCTTATGTGAAACAAGCCGTGGCGCAGAGCGGCGAGGCTGTGATTGTTTCTTCTGATAAGGACTTAATGCAGTTGATACAACCGGGTGTCACGATGTTTGACGGGATGAAGAACAAGGTGATTGGCCCTGATGAAGTTTTTGCCAAATTTGGTGTTGGGCCAGACAAGGTTATTGATATTCAATCTCTGGCTGGGGATAGCTCTGATAATGTACCGGGGGTTCCGGGCATTGGGGTGAAGACTGCAGCATTGTTGATTAATGAATTTGGTGATCTGGATCAGCTGCTTGCTGGGGCAGAAACAATTAAGCAGAAAAAACGCCGTGAAAATTTAATCGAATTTGCGGAGCAAGCGCGGATTAGCCGCGAGCTTGTGACACTCTGTCAAGACGTACCTGATTTAGAAGGGCTTGATGGTCTCACTTTATCAGAGACCTCTGAAGAGGCGCTTTTGAACTTTTTGGGAGAGATGGGCTTTTCTAAATTAACGGAGCGTGTGGCATCGAGCTTTGGGGTTGAAGCGCCTAAGGCCAAGCAACCTTCAAAAGCTGCACAGGCACTTGCAGCTGGAGCTGGTTCTGAAGAGGGGGATGCAGAGTTAGGTGGAGGGGCAGAGGTTGTTGCCAACGCTCTTCTTGAAGAGATGAGGGCTGTGCCACTTGATGCTAACGTTTATGAGACAATCACATCACTTGACGTTCTTGAAGAGTGGATTGCAGAAGCAAAGACACAAGGCTATGTGGCTATTGACACTGAGACAACCGGGCTTGATGCGATGTCTGTTGATTTGGTTGGTATCTCTCTAGCATTAACGCCAGGAAAAGCTGCCTACATTCCTTTGGCGCACCGCTCATCTGATGGGCTTGATTTGTTAGGGGATGGAGAAGTTGAACAGGCCCCGATGGCTGAGGCATTGGCTCTTTTAAAGCCACTTCTTGAGGACCCTTCGGTTTTAAAAATTGGTCAGAATATCAAGTATGATTGGGTCATCATGATGCGCCAGGGAATGGATATGGCGCCGATCGATGATACGATGTTGATGTCCTATGCGCTTGATGCCGGTGTGCATGGCCATGGGATGGATGAACTTTCAAAACATTATTTTGATCATGAACCGATTGCCTTTAAAGAGATCGTCGGGACTGGTAAGTCGCAAATTACTTTTGATTTGGTGCCGGTGCCGGAGGCAACGAAATATGCGGCTGAGGATGCTGATGTGACACTGCGGCTTTGGCATGTCTTGAAGGCTCGATTGACGGCTGCTAAACGCATGACCGTTTATGAAACTTTGGAGCGGCCTTTGGTTCCTGTATTGGCGGGCATGGAAATGGAGGGTGTTGTTGTTGATCGCTCTATTTTGGCTGGGCTTAGTCAGGGGTTTGCTGAAAAGCTTACAGAGCTTGAAGCGCAAATACACAAATTGACTGATGAGAGTTTTAATATTGCTAGCCCGAAGCAACTTGGGGAAGTGTTGTTTGAAAAGTTGAATTATAAGGGCGGAAAAAAGACAAAAACAGGGGCCTGGGCAACAGGAGCTGGGGTTCTAGAAGGACTGGCTGTTGATGAGGCCCTTAGTGAAGAAGAGCGTTTGCTGCCTCAAACTATTTTAGAGTGGCGGCAATTGTCGAAATTAAAATCAACCTATTCCGATGCTTTGCCAAAGTTTATTAATGAGGCAACGCAGAGGGTTCATACATCTTATTCTCTGGCAGCGACTAGTACGGGGCGGCTTGCTTCTACTGATCCTAATATTCAAAACATTCCTATTCGCACGGCAGAGGGGCGTGAGATTAGAAAGGCATTTGTAGCTGAACCTGGTAATGTTCTTCTTTCGGCTGACTATAGCCAGATTGAGCTGCGTATTTTGGCGCATATGGCTGATATCCCGCAATTGATTGAAGCGTTCCATGAGGGGCAGGATATTCATGCGCTTACGGCCTCTGAGATGTTTGGTGTGCCGCTTGAAGATATGGACCCGATGACGAGG
This sequence comes from Methyloligella sp., assembly GCA_021604645.1. Taxonomy (GTDB): domain Bacteria; phylum Pseudomonadota; class Alphaproteobacteria; order Rhizobiales; family HXMU1428-3; genus HXMU1428-3. Next base: position 23,018 of record BQJJ01000008.1, on the reverse strand, counting down.
CGGCGTGCCAAGGCGATTAATTTCGGGATCATTTATGGGATCTCTGCTTTTGGGCTTGCGAACCAACTTGGTATTTCGCGCGGCGAGGCCAGTGATTACATCAAAACATATTTTAAACGGTTCCCCGGCATTCAAACATACATGAATGACATTAAGGAACAGGTCTCCGATCAGGGATATGTCGAAACTTTGTTTGGTCGCCGTGTTCATTACCCAGGTGTGAAAACGAACAATAGACAGCAAAAAGCGTTTTTTGAACGGGCTGCGATTAATGCGCCAATTCAAGGAACAGCTGCCGATATTATTCGCCGTGCTATGGTGCGAATGGGGCCAGCCTTAAAAACTGCTGGAGTTGAAGCTCCTATGTTGTTGCAGGTGCATGACGAACTTATTTTTGAAGTGGCCGAGACTGAAGCACAGGCTATTTTGCCTTTAATCTGTGATGTGATGGAGCAAGCGAATAGTCCTGTTATTGAGTTAAAGGTGCCGCTTAAAGTGGATGCTTCATTTGCTAAAAATTGGGATGAGGCACATTAGTTTCCTGGAAATTTAAAGCAATTGTTTTAGCTAATATATTGGATAAATTTATGCACTTATGAATTATTTGTTTACTTTTTATAGGTACTTGTTAGTACTTAAATAAGCGTACTTGTTTGGTATTCTTGTTTTTGAAAGATGGTTTTCTTTCGTAAATATTTGGTTGGATGAAGGCTTAAGGGGGATAGCTATGGAATCTGACTTGTATAATTGGACGGGAGCTTCGGGGCGAATTCACGAATTTTGGGTTTATCGGTTAAACCAAAAATTTGATGCTATGGGCGCTATTTTTCTTTATGTGCGGGCTTTGTCTGTTGATGATGTTTCATTGGTTTATGTGAACCAAACAAATCGCATGGACTTGGTTCGGCAAAACCCGATCGCTGATGAAATTATTAGTGAATATAAACCAACCCAAATTCATATTTTAATTAATGAAAATGTTTCTGAGCGCAAGGGAGTTATGGCTGATTTAATTTTGAAGCATAATCCCCTTGGTAATAAACAGAGCTAGAGTGGGCTACTTTAATGCCCCTTCAGGTTGCCCACTAGCAACCGGGGCTGCATCCGCAATAAGCAGTTGCGCTTTAGAGAAAATCTGAAGCGCTAAACAGGCTTGTTAATTGGATGCCTTCTTGTTTGAAGGCGTCTGTTGCTCCTTCTTCTCGATCAACGATTGTGATGATGTGCTCGATAGTTGCTCCTTCTTTTCTGCAAGCTGCAATCGCTTTGAGGGCTGAGCCACCTGTTGTTGTGACGTCTTCAACAATGACAATGTTTTGGCCTTGAAGAGTTTCGCCTTTTGTTAGCCCTTCGACAAGACTTGCTGTGCCGTGGTCTTTTGGTTTTTTGCGGATCATGTAGGCTTTCACCGGCTCGCCTCTTAATTGTGAAATGGGAGCGATAAAGGAAGCGATAGGAACGGCACCAAGCTCAACACCGCCAATGGCGTCAAACTTTTTGCCAAATGATTTCACGGCATCCAACATTAAGTTTGCAATTAGTACGGAACCTACAGGATCTAGCATGGTTGGTTTCATGTTGAAGTAATGAGTAGAGCTTTTACCGGAAGCCAGTTTAATCGTATCTCCTTTTTGAAAACTTTTTTCTTTAATTATAGAGATGAGGTTTTGCTGCATTTCTTCGCTGCTGAGATGCATTAAATTATTCGTCATTTTTGCTCTTTTCGGTATTTCAGTAGATCTTATTATCGCTTTTGGTTTAACGCTCGATTGAATTTTTAATCGCTGCGACCTTCGAGGCGTCTATCTAGTACAATCAATGTGCGATAGGGCAGGCCTTCAGCATGAAGCATTGTGTTAAATTCTTGGATGTTGAGCTCTTTTTGCCCTTTTGGGTTTTCATTGTGTCTGTGACAAAGAACAGTTATCGGTCCGCTTGCGACATTGTAGATGGCTTGAACAGCTGTATTTAATTTGTTCATGCCTTCTTCAGTTAATGGGACACGGTCAGATGAGCCATCATAATTACCTTCAAACCAGTTTGGTTCAATGATGTTGCACCAAGTCATATCTGGTTTTTTCTTACCCAACAATGTGCTGAGAATGCCAAGGCCGGGTCCAAAATCCCCTAAGATGTCTTGGCGTTGTAATTCATCTTTAATGGCATTGCCTTTTTCGGCGCTAATGGCTGGATAGTCGATTGATAGCATGATGCTCATTGGGTGCGTTCCCTATTTTAATGCACTGAGTTACTTCTGCCGAGCGGCACTTTTTTGTTTATAGAGTTTCTTGTCATCTGAGGCAAATATGTTCTTTCCATTGTTTTATAATGCTTTATATATGCATCTAATCTGGGGTGGCTTATAGTTGGTGAATTGATGAAGCGATTTGAAATAACATCTGTTTTAACCGGGCGTGTTAAACCCTTGGGAGCGCGCCGCACACCTAGTGGTATTGATAAATCTCCTATTAAGGGCCCACTTGTCTTTGGTGAATTGGGTTTGCTTGGTGATGAGCAGGGGGATTTGGGAATGCATGGCGGAGTTGAGAAGGCCATTCACCATTATCCGTTTGATCATTATAAATTTTGGACAGGCATTCTTTTAGATGAAGAGCGTGATTATTGCGGGCCATCTTTACAAGAGGCAGGTGCTTTTGGTGAGAATATCTCTACGATTGGTTTAACTGAAAAAGAGGTCTGTCTTGGTGATATATTTCACTTAGGCACGGGCGTTGTTCAAATTTCTCAAGGACGGCAACCTTGCTGGAAATTGAATGAGCGATTTGGTGTTTCCATGATGGCGAGGCAAGTTCAGGAAACGGGGCGCACTGGATGGTATTACCGTGTACTTGAGGATGGGGTGGTTGGTGCTGGTGATTGTTTGTGCTTAAAAGAGCGGCTGGCTCCCACATGGACTTTAGGGCGGGTCACTGAATTGCTTTATGTTGACGTGAAAAATTTTACGGCATTGAGTGAGTTGCTCGAATTGTCTTTTTTAGCTCCTAATTGGCGGAGATTGGCTGAACGGAGATTAACAAAAGATGCTGTGGAAGATTGGGGTCCTAGGTTAGATGGGTCGCAAACTTAATGGTATCTTTTTGTAATTAAATAAAAATGCCACCTGAAAGTTTCAGGTGGCATTTTTATTTTTTGATTGTTGGGTCGATTAGCGACCGCCAACAAATTCTTGTTCTGGGTTTGCGCTGATTTTATGGATGGCTAAGTCAGCGCCTTTGATTTCTTCTTCTTTGGTGAGGCGAATGCCGCATACTGCTTTTAAAATGCCGTAAACAATGAGGCCGGCAATGAATGCGTAAGCACAGCCAAGCAGGCTACCTACCAGTTGGCTCATGAAAGTTACGCCGCCAAGGCCGCCTAGAGATGTTAAGCCGAAGATGCCAGCTGCGATACCACCCCAAAGGCCACATAGGCCGTGAAGAGGCCACACGCCGAGGACGTCATCGATTTTTAATTTGTTTTGGCAATAACCGAACATAATGACAAATAATCCACCAGCTACAGCACCTGTGACTAGGCTGCCAACTGGGTGCATAATGTCTGAACCTGCGCAAACAGCAACGAGACCTGCAAGTGCGCCGTTATGTACGAAGCCAGGGTCATTGCGGCCAGCTAGTAAGGCAGCGATGATGCCACCTACCATAGCCATGAGAGAATTCATCGCAACAAGACCAGAGGCAGCTTTTAATGAACCAGCGGTCATTACGTTAAAGCCAAACCAGCCAACGCAAAGAAGCCAAGAACCAAGTGCTAGCCATGGGATAGATGAAGGTGGAATGCCAATTGTTTGGCCAGTTTTTGAATAACGGCCTTCTCTTGCGCCAAGCAAGATAACCGCTGCCAGTGCGATCCAGCCACCAACGCCGTGAACTACAATCGAGCCAGCAAAGTCATGGAATGGAGCGCCTAGGTTTGCTTCCATCCAGTCGTTTAATCCAAAATTGCCATTCCAGATCATACCTTCAAAGAAAGGATAGATGAGGGAAACGAGGGCAAGCGTTGCCAGGCATTGCGGTAAGAACTTTGCTCGTTCAGCGATACCACCTGAAATAATAGCAGGGATTGCTGCTGCAAATGTTGCCAGGAAGAAGAATTTAACAAGCGTTAGGCCTTGGGGTTCAAACGAAGACCCTTCGGCTGTTCCTGATAGAACTGTTGCATCTACTAGGAAGTGTGTGCCATAGGCAATGAAATAGCCAATGAAGAAATAGGCTATTGTTGAGAGGGCAAAATCAACCAGAATTTTGACCAAAGCATTGACCTGATTTTTGTGACGCACTGTTCCTACTTCAAGGAATGCAAAACCTGCGTGCATGGCAAAAACAAGTATTGCCCCCATTAGGACGAAGAATAAATCGCCACCTGTTGATAAATTGTTCATCTATCCAGAATCCCCTTAAAATTTTTTTTCTATAATTTCAATAGGATGTAGCTGTTTCAAAGGACGTGCCAAGGTGCGTGCATTAAATTTAAGCAATTGAATCAACATATTAGGCATTTGCACTTTTTTTGTGCTTTTAAAAACAGCCTATTAATTAGGCATAAAATTTAAGCGGTGCATAAATATTGTGCATATCGCAGGTTTTGTTTTTGGTGTTTATCAGGCTGCTATCCAGCATAGTAAAAATGATAGCTTGTCTTTTAAAGGTCGGCGTATGGAAGGGATTTAAAAAAATATGGGGACCTTGCGGTCCCCATATTCATAGTTTTGGGAGGGATCGGAATTCAAATTTATTATTTGAATTCCGGATAAGCTTCCAGGCCGATTTCTGTAATATCGAGACCTTTTTGCTCTTGCTCTGGTGTGCAACGAATGCCGATTGTGAACTTCAAGATAACCCAAAGAACCAAGCTGACTGTGAACACCATTGCGCCGATTGCGCCAACACCGATTGCTTGTGTTGCAAAGCTTGCATCTGTATTTGTTAGTGGAACAGCCATTGTGCCCCAGATACCTGCAAACAAGTGAACAGGGATCGCGCCAACGACGTCGTCAATTCTTAGTTTATCAAGAAGTGGGACAGTGAAGACAACGATTGCGCCGCCTACAGCGCCAATTGCGATGGCCATTGTTGGAGACGGTGTTAGAGGTTCAGCTGTGATAGCTACAAGACCTGCTAGTGCACCATTGAGTGCGAAAGTTAGGTCTACTTTGCCATAAAGAAGTTGTGACAAGACGATTGCGACAACAACACCGGCAGCAGCTGCCAAGTTTGTGTTTACAAAGATGTTAGATACAGCAGAGGCGTCAATGTTTGTTGCAAAAGCAAGTTGTGATGCGCCGTTAAAGCCGAACCAACCGAGCCATAGGATGAATGTACCTAATGTTGCAAGCGGCATGTTTGAACCTGGTAGAGGAGTGATTACACCATCGTGGAACTTGGCTCTACGTGCTCCTAGGATAAGTGCACCAGCTAAAGCCGCCCAACCACCTGTTGAGTGAACGATTGATGAACCAGCAAAGTCTAGGAAGCCCATTTTGTTCAAGAAGCCTGCGCCCCAAGTCCATGCACCAACGATTGGGTAAATAATACCGCAAAGTATGCATACGAAAATTAGGAACGGCCAAAGCTTGATGCGTTCAGCGAGTGTGCCAGAAACAATAGAGGCAGCTGTTGCGCAAAATGCCATTTGGAAGAACCAGTCTGATGACGTTGCGTAGTCGCCTGAGTCTTTGTCTGGAACGGGAATGTCTTTTGGAAGGAAAGACCCTATGTAACCGCCATCAACGCCTTCATACATGACATTGTAGCCAACTAGCCAGAACACTAAGCCCGCGATAGAGTATAGGGCGATGTTTTTAGTACATTGCATGGAAACGTTTTTGGTTTGAACCATGCCGGCTTCTAGCATTGCAAAACCAGCTGCCATCCATACAACGAGGATGCCGCCAATTAGAAATAAAAGAGTGTTAAAAAGAAATGCTGGATCAGCTTTGGGAGCCGCTTTTGCTGCTTCTTCGGCTAATGCTGGAGTAGCAATTGCGACAGTCGCAATAGCCAAACCCAGAGCTAATAGTTTTTTTACCTGTGACATTATTTTACTATCCTGTATTTTTTATAGCGCGTTTTCGTTCGTTTCACCTGTGCGGATACGCACGGCTTGTTCGAGCGACGTTACGAAGATTTTTCCATCACCGATTTCACCAGATCCGGCAGCTGTTTTGACCGCTTCAATGATTGGTTCAACCCGAGCTGCTTCAACGGCAATTTCTAGTTTGAGTTTTGGAACAAAGTTAACGCTGTATTCAGCGCCACGATAAATTTCACTTTGACCACGTTGGCGGCCGTAACCTTTGACCTCAGTTACTGTGAGACCTGTCACCTCAATGGCACTTAAGGCTTCACGAACAGTATCTAATTTGTGAGGTTTGATTATTGCTGTGATGAGTTTCATTTCATCCCCCTATCTTCGGACTAAGATAAATGCTGCCATAATTGGGCAACTACTTTTTTACCGTTACAAGGGGCGTGCCAAAAAAGGCATCTTTTTTAAGTTATTGAAAATAAAGAAAAATATATATATTGCTTATTAATCAGGCATAGGTTAACAAATTCTTGTGTATATAAAATAGGCACAAATATGTTATTGCCTATTTTTTGATCTATTGAATTTTGAGGGTGTTTTATTCGATTGGGCGTGTGAGCCCTTCTTGTGCTGTTGACGCTATAAGAGCGCCGTTTTGATCAAAAAACTGTCCCTGGCAGAGAGATCGTGCACCGTTAGCATTGCTTGATGTTTGCTTATAAAGCAGCCATTCGTTTATTTTAAAGGGGCGGTGAAACCAAATTGCATGATCTAGGCTGGCGACCATGATTTTAGGGTCGAATAATAATTTTCCATGTGCCTTTAGAGCTGTATCGAGAAGTGTAAAATCACTGGCATAGGCGAGGGCGGCTTGTTGCAAGGCTGGTCGCTCATCCAAGGGTAATAGGGCGCGGACCCAAAAGGATTGCTCTGGTTTTTCTGGTTTGGGATCCAGATATCTTTCTACATTTGTTGGGCGTAATTCAAAGGGACGATCTCTTTTAAAGTAGGTGCGTACTGTTTCAGGTATTTTGTCGCCATAATGGTCTAAAATGGTTTTTATTGAAGGGAGGTCTTCTGGGTTTGGGGCATTTCCCATTTGGTCTGCGTGATCAAAGCCCGGTTCATCTTTATGATATGACGCGGACATGGTTAAAATGGCTTCTTCTCCTTGAAAGGCCTCTATGGTGCGAGTTGCGAAGCTACGGCCATTTCTAATGGGGTTCACTTTATAGACAACAGATTTATCCGGATTGCCGGGGCGCATAAAATAGGCATGAACAGAATGACAGAGTTTGTCTTCAACCGTGAGAGAGCCTGCTAGCATAGCTTGTGAAATGACTTGCCCACCATAGATTCTATTCCACCCCGGGTTATGTGAAGGGGCTTCGTATTCATATGGGGCTATTTCTTTGAGATTAAGCGTTGTTTCTAGTAGGTTTTTTGGGTCTGTCATTTTATTTTCACTCTTTGATATTTTCGCTTTTGTTGATTGGTAAAGGTGATATTTTGGGTTTAATTGATGATGCTTGACGCAAAACGCTTAGCTGATAGTTTGAGATTGTCACAAAGTTGAGGGTTTGAATAGTACTATAGTTTTATATGAGATTGCTTTTGGCAAGCGATTGTTTCTTCAGTGCAGGAAAAGGGATTGTCTGGAAGATATGAGTGGGACAAATCAAAATAAAGATGTTGTAACCGTTGGTGGCGGCCTTGTTGGTGCTGTTGGGGCTTTGTGTCTTGATAAATTTGGAGGCCAGAACTTTCGCCAAGCTTTGATTGAACGTCATACACTTGAAGATTATTCTGATTTTGAGCAAAATCCAGATAAAAAATCATCGGGCCGCGCTTATGCGCTTTCAGAAAGTTCACGGGCTATTTTAGATGTGCTTGGGCTTTGGGATGACATGAAAGCTTTTGCCCAGCCTATCCAGGAAGTTGATATTTCGGATAGTGATTTGGATAGCCCGTTTCGACCTGTGTTCTTAAATTTCAGTGGTGAAATTGCGCTGGGTAAAGTTGGGGCTTATATCATTGAGCATGAGCCGCTTGCAGCTCCTATTTATAAAGCTTTGCGTCAAGCTTCTTCTCTTGAAATTTTTGAAGGATGTCAATTAAAGACGCTTGATCAAAAGCCGGATTTTATTCAACTTCATCTTGATGATGGGGTATCTCTTACTGCTTCTTTATGTATTGGCGCTGATGGGCGTGGCTCAAAGGTGCGCTCATTGGCAGAGATAAAGACGATTACGTCAGATTATGATCAGGATGGCATTGTTGTTACCGTTGATTTAAGTCAGCCTCATGATGGCAAAGCTGTTCAACATTTTTTGCCATCTGGTCCATTTGCTATTTTACCTCTACCCGGAGATCGTGCGTCTTTGGTTTGGACTGAAGAGCGCGGCAAGGCTGCTGATATGTGCGCTCTTGATGATGAGGATTTTATATCTGAAGTGAATTTAAGGTTTTCACCAAAACTTGGTACGGCTGAGTTGGCGGGCCCGCGGAAACATTTTCCATTATCTCTTGTGCTTGCTCGTTCGTTTATTGCGGAACGTGTTGTGCTTATTGGTGATGCAGCGCATGGGGTGCACCCTTTGGCAGGTCAGGGCATGAACCTTGGGCTTCGTGATGTGGCAGCGCTTGTTGAGGTGATTGTCGAAACGAAACGACTTGGTCTTGATGTTGGAGGTAATGTGGCTTTAGAGCGTTATCAGCAATGGCGGAGGTTTGATGGGGTTACATCTGCTTTAGCTATGGATGGATTAAAGCGCTTGTTTTCAAATGATCAGGCAGTGCTGCGTGAACTGCGCGGGTTTGGTCTTCGGCTTGTTGATCGGTTGCCGCCTTTGAAAGAATTCTTCGTGAAAGAAGCGGCTGGGATAAACGGGGATGTGCCTTTGTTGATGCAAGGCAAGAGTTTGTAGAAGAAAGAGTGAAAATAATTATACTCAACCAGCAAGTAAGGCATGGTGCGGGACGGGGTAGGTTTTGTAGCTGTCGACCACTTGGATGAGAAGGTCATCATAACCAAAAAGCGGTAAAAACTCATCGCCGAGGATGTTTTTTGCGCCTAATTTCCCGCCGAAGGCTGGCATTAATAACCGCTTTCCGTTTGAGACAAAGCAAGGTTTTGTGCCTTCACCCTCGAGTTCTTCATTTGTAATTGGGTTGAACTTTATGGGCTCTGTTCGTGCCATCGGGTACATGCCGGCTGCGATTTCATTTGTTGTATCTGATCGCTTTGGGCTTGCGCAAAAGTGAATATCAGCATGTGAAAAGTGTGCAGCTCTAATGCCGCCTACAAGATTTGGCAACTGGCGAGCCATGGGGCCTGCGACCCAGATCCAATCTACTTTTTTCTGAATTGCATAAAGGCGCGTTAAATCTTCGGTGTCGAGATGATAGGTGTCGTCTAACCTGCGGAATACACGACCAAGAGCTATCACCTGTTTGATGTTATGGGTGCTTATCAAGCCTTCAATTGATTTTATGATGCTGGTTGCGAAAGACTTATTCGCGCCTGCCATTAGTGCATTGAGAACGTATCCGCTTCGAAGGTATGTGTCTGCGACCACCAAAGTTTCTTCGGCAGGCCAGATGAGGGCGCCGGTTGGGTGGGCGTAAAAATCTTTTCCGCAAAGATGGATGTGTTCTTCAGTATGAATGACTTGCTGGAGTAATTGTGTCTCCATAGGTTTTGCTCTTTAAAATCCGACTGGTTCTATTGTTTTTGGCTGATTTCAGCAGGTTAAATTCACTTAAATAAAAAAATATAACTATTTAAACCTGTGGCCAAATTGACTTTTTTCTATGGTCAAATGATTCGGTTTATGAAAAGGTTAACAGAAATTAATCCTTTTGTTTATTCTGTGTTTTTGCACATATGAAATGGATAAGCGGATGTATAAGTGGCTTTGTGTTATTTGTTGTTGGATAAAGAGGCCGTTTTTAGTATTTTTCTAGGGTCTAGACCCTAATTATTACTTTGGTTGAGAGTTGGAAAGTTGGATTTATGGAAAAGTTTTTTGGTGGGCCCGTTTTATATGTGATTTTGCGCCTTGCGCTTATTTCGTTGGTATTGGGTGTTGTTTTAGCCGCTTTCAACTTGGATGCTTTTGCTTTGGTGCATAAGCTTCGTGAGCTTATTCGCTATGCTTATGACTTGGGCTTTGACGCGTTTATTTGGATTGGCGATTATTTTTTATTAGGCGCCGTTATTGTTTTTCCTATTTGGTTGGTTTTGCGCTTGTTTGCAACTATGAAACCAAATGGCGGAGAAAAAGCGAAACGGGACTAAGTGTCAGCTCGTCCGAGGTAAAAGGTTGGGTAGGCCATGAAGCTTTGTGTAGTCTGGCCTTTATTAACTTGGCCTGTATCAACCTAGCCCGTATCAACTTGGGTGTATCAGCTAGTTTGTTTTTAAAGAGAGTAAGCCCTTATAAAAGGCTGGCTTACCCTCTTAAACTTCATCAATTTATAGAATCTCTTCTATTACATCAGCGGGGCGAGCCAGTTTGGCTTGGTCGCCATTAATGACAATTGGACGTTCAATCAGGATTGGATGGGCGCACAGCACTGTGATCAATGCTTCATCTGAAAGAGATGGGTCATTTAGCTCAAGTTCTTTGTAAAGCTTTTCGTTTGTGCGCATGATATCGCGTGGGCTTAAGTCCAGCTTTAACAGGGTCAATCCTAGTTCATCAGCTGTTGGTGGTGTTTCTAAATAGAGGATAATTTCTGGGGAGATACCTTTTTTCTCTAAATAAGAAAGGGCTTGCTTTGATTTTGAGCAGCGCGGATTGTGGTAGATCTGTACGGTCATTTCGTTTCTCTTTTGGGGGCTTGAGTTTTTGTTCTTTGGCCGAATTTAATTTAATTTCTTCAATGATGTGGCTTGATCGCATGTATTTTCAATAGATGCAATGGGGCAATTATCATCTATAGGTGAGTGGAGGGGGTAGATTTTAATAAAAAACATAAAAAAGCCCCCACAAATAATGTGAAGGCTTTAGATTTATTATTGTTTTGGATTACTTACCCACTAACTTGCTATTCTACTCACCAGCAGCTTTACGAACGGCTTTAACTGTTCCTGGGCCATAGGTTCCATCAGCTGCGCCATTGTAGTAGCCATAATTCTTTAGAATTTTTTGTAGTTCTTTTCTAAAGCCAATTGGCCATACGGTGTGATTGCCGATCATCTGATCTTTGGAAAACTTATTTCCACTTCTAATGGCTTTAAAAACAGCTTCAGCGCCTTTTTTGTAATTTTGTTTTGTACCGCGCCCTGCTGCGTACATCCATCCAGTGTTATGAAGGCCTTGTAGGTCACCGGCGTCAGCGGCCTGCTTGTAATATTTGAAGGCTTCGTAATAATTGGTTGCAACGCCTTTGCCTGTTTCATACATCCAACCAAGATTGGTCATCGAGAGAGGCTCGCCAAGAGCGATGGCTTTTTTATAATAGTGAATGGCTTTTGTGTAATTCTTTTCAACTGCCGTGCCGTTTGTGTACATCCAGCCAAGGTTGTTCATGGCCATGCTTTCACCTTTATCTGCCGCTTTTTGATACCACTCTAGGGCAACGTGATAATTGCGAGGTGTGCCGAAACCATTTTCATTCATCCAGCCAACATCAGTCATTGATTTGGCGTGTCCTTGGTTGGCAGCTTGCATATAAATTGACAAAGCTTTTTTCATATCTTTTTTAAAGCCGCCAGTGCCGTTTTGGTAATTTTTGGCCCGGAGATATAGGTCTTCGGCTGGTTCGTGAGATTTTTTAGGAGTTGATAGATCCACTTTGGGGGTTGTTAATGTTGCAACGGCACTGCCCTTGAGTTCTTTTAAGCGAGCTTTTGCTAAGCGATAAAAAATGCCTTCATGGCATTCTGACAAGAAAGCTTTGACTTGGGCCTTGGTTGCTGTGGTAGCGATTTGAGGCCATATACTACAAGCGGATGTTATCTGAGGGTTGTTGTTGTTGATTACAACTTTATTTTCGATCTTAATTGATTGTTTGAAATAAAATTCTTTGCCACTAATAGAGCCATAAACGAAGGGTTGTTGGCGTCTATTTGTTGCTTTCATCACCTGATCTCTTACCCGGCGGAACATGAGGCTAATTTCAAGGCCAGGAGTTGGAAGTGTTTTGACCAGAGCTTCAGCAAAAGGGCTGTTACTACCTTCACCATCTTCTGCGACTGTTCCGTGTTTGGAGGCATATACAATCAAGCTGTCACCTACGGGCTCCACTGCTGCAAGGCCGCGTGAGACACTGCGCGTTCTGTTGCCTGATAATTTCATTTGCGCTGAAAAAGGATTGTTTCGGCAGGCGTCTAACATAATGATACGAAGGCGTTTGGCGCCTTCTAATGCGTTTGAGACTAAGTTTAGAGTTAAGGCTTCATGTTCTAAATCTCTGTCACGGCGCAATTCAGCGTCATTTGGAATGAGGTAGTTTTTGCCTGACATTTCAATGCCGTGCCCAGCAAAGTAAACGAGTGCGACTTCGGCTGTATCTGCTTTGTTTGCGAAGTTACGTACTTCTGAACGCATGTCATTAATGCCTAAATTCGTGCGGAGAGTTACATCAAATCCAAGATTGCTGAGAACTGATGCTAACTTTGTAGCGTCTTGTACAGGATTAGGGAGCTGAGTTGCATGGGTATAATTTGAGATGCCCATAATGAGAGCCACTCTTTTTTGTGATGCATTGGCTTGCATTGTAGTTGATGAAAGCATCAGCCCGATTAGAAAAAGTGGTAACAAGAAAGTCTTAGATAGGTTGTAGCTTTGCTTTTGGAGTAGGTAATATTTTGATACAATTTTATGCATAATGGGCTCCGTCGTTCCACTATTTACTTCGGTGTTTTGGCTTCGCGTTCTGGTGTATTTTTTGATGTACTTTCATGTCATTTTCTTTTGTTTCATAGATAACAAGAATTCAAGAAAATGAATGATGATTAGTTTACTTGAAAAAATCACTTAAGAAAAGGTGAGCTGTATAATTTAATGTTTGCTGTTATCAACTTGCAGTTTTTGGGCTGACTTTGACTTTTTGTTATTCAAATTCAATGGATTATTTACTCTGGTTTGCTATTGGCCCATTGATCTGCAGTGCGGCCGCGAATGCTGGCAAGTGAGTGGAGGTTTTCTTGGTCAAGTCTTTGGCTTAAACCTTTTAGAATATTGCCAATTATGGCTGGGCCTTGATAGATCATACCACTATAGAGCTGGATGAGGTTTGCTCCGGCCTCAAGTTTTTGCCAAGCGGTTTCAGCATTTTCAATTCCACCGACCCCGATAATAGGTAGGGCGCCTTCAGAAATGAGATGGGCTCTGGCTAGCATTCTTGTTGATTTTCTGAATAGGGGGCGGCCAGACAAACCGCCAGCCTCATTTTTCAAATTTTGTTCTCTTAGGCCTGTTCTCGACAAGGTTGTATTTGAAATGATAACGGCATCAATTTTATGATCCAGCAATTTATAGATGATTGGTTCCAGATCATTATCTTTGATGTCCGGGGCGATTTTTACAAAAATGGGTCGAATTTTTCCCCCATGGTCGATGATATTTGTTCGAGCTTGCATGAGGCCGCCCAAAAGTTCGTCGAGAGCTTGGGGGCTTTGTAGGTCACGTAGGCCTGGTGTGTTTGGGGATGAAATATTGATAGTAAAATAATCTGCTACGCCTTGAAAGGTATGAAACCCTTTTAAATAATCTTCAATACGATTGTTACTCTCTTTGTTGGCGCCGATGTTTACGCCAATGACACCATTCATTTTTCTGGCCTGGAGCCTTAAAAGAGCTGCGTCTTGGCCTTCATTGTTAAAGCCTAGTCGATTGATGACGGCCTGGTCTTTGACCAATCTAAAAATGCGGGGTTTTGGGTTGCCTTCTTGAGGTTTAGGAGTAAGGGTGCCAACTTCTACAAAGCCAAAGCCTAAATCTATCAGTTCGTTTGCGACTTCGGCGTTTTTGTCAAATCCTGGGGCCATGCCAAGAGGGTTGGTTATATTGAGGCCCCATAAGTTTTGCTCTAGCCTTTTGTCTTGATGTTTGCATCTATCAAAGGCTAGTCCTGTTTTTAGGGCTTTGATTGTTAACTCATGCGCTTTTTCAGGATCCATTTTAAAGATTGCTGGTTGCGCTAATTTGTAAAAGTTAACCACTGTAACTTTTCCCCTCAATATATGCGGTTTTTTATCAGAGATGCTGACTTTGCGTTTTGGCCTAAAGTTTTATGGCACACTCTTAAGTGAATTTGTTGTGCTTTTCTATTCGCACAGAATTAGCTCACAATTTTATAAACTCTGGTGTTAGTTAGTTCATTCGTGTTCTGAGACATTAGGAATGATATGCGTACCATTTTCTGCGATTTCTAAAAGCTTTTCCCACAAAACATATGTGGTTGGCAATGGGGCATAGAGATGAGGGAATAGAGCGCCATCTCTTGAAGGTTCCCATTTAAGGTTTTCACCGAAATCACTTGCTGAAAAAGCTAGTAATAGCAAGTCATGTTGACCTTGATAATGTTTTGCTAAAGTTCCCGCTAATTGCTCTTTTGTTGAGAAGTGGATGAAGCCATCTCTTTTATCATGTTCGGAGCCCGTGAATTCACCAGTGTTTTTTACAGAATTCCAGGTTGTTTTATCCATAATTTTGTAAATTTGGGTCATATTTTTACTTTGGTCCTCAGCGTTATCACCTATTAATCATAGGAATTTTTGTCTATTTATTTCAAATCTCAATTGTGCAATCACTATTTTTCATTATATTAAGGCATGAATACCTTTTTAGGTATATAAACCTATCGCTAAAAAGAGGCTGTTGATGATTACACACCAAACGATTTGGGCTGCTATTGATGGTATTGCGGAACGTTATACACTTTCTCCTTCCGGGCTCGCTCGTGCGGCCGGACTTGATGCAACTACTTTTAACAAGTCTAAGCGTTTCACTGCAAGTGGTCGTGAGCGTTGGCCTAATACTGAAAGCATTGCTAAGGTTTTGGAGGCTACTGGTGCTGATTTTGAGGAATTTGTAAAGCTAATGATGAATGCAAGCCCTCAGTCTGATTTTTTTGGGCGATCAATTCCTTTGCTTGATATGGACCTTGCCGGGAGCCCAGATTATTTTAATGGCCATGGGCAGCCAATTTCTGAAGAATGGGATGAAATCATCTTTCCTGAAGTGAGTGATGATCATGTTTTTGCTTTGGAGGTTGTTGTTGATGATTATGAGCCAGTTTACTGGGCTGGAGATATATTAATTATTAGCCCGCAGGCTGAAGTGCGGCGTGGTGACCGGGTCGTTGTGAAGCTCATTGATGGGGAGGTTGTTGCTAAGCAATTAATCCGTAAAACGGCGAAAAGAATTGAATTGGCTCCATTGCAAACAAGTGAACCAGATCAATTTATTGACCTGAAAGATATTGAGTGGATGTTTCGTATTGTTTGGGTGCGACAGTAATTGACCTCGTATTACTTGAAATTTTGAAAAAAAATAACCATTGATTCCTTATGTTTATAAGGTTTGTTCTTGCTTTGTTAACTTTTTGTTAATTATATTTCTTGCTGCCTCTGAGCCGGATTTGTATAGTACCTCTTAGTATGTACGCTGATGTTCAGTAAACTGAAATCTCGGCTGTGTTTTTGGGGGCATGCTTGTGTGGGGTAGCAATAAAGGCAAGAAATCGCTTTTTAGTGCATTATTTGAAGCGCTAGATAAGTTTTTTATTGTCTTTTTTATTTCACTAACTCTTGTATGTTTTCCTACTCATATTACTCCTTTATTTGCTGAAGAAATTATTCCTCAAGCTTCTGAACCGTTTAAAGATCTGGTTGTTTCAACAGAGAGGCTTAAGGGGCCGAACGCAAATGAAACAAAATCATTTTCTCCTTTTTATTCATCATTGTCTTCCTTGCGCTTAGAGCAGTTTTCTGGCGTTGATGCGACTGAGAACCAGATTGGTTTTTATTCTGGGGCTGTTATGGGGGCTTTTGGATCTCGTTTTAATTTGCCGAATTTGAAATTAAGGGCGGTCTATGGCCGTGGTTATTATAGCTACACGTCTTCCAAGAAGATTGGTGATAGTTATGTTGATGTTTTGTTTAAAGGTGAATCTGAATTCTACGAGGCTATGGTTGGTTATGAGTTTCGTTTAGGTAAGGTGATTTTAAAAGCTTACGGAGGTGTGATTTCAGAGACAAATCATATTGACCCTCGGGACCCGCAAAACAGTTTAGAGGGGTCTGAATATGGAGCTAAAATGTTACTTGAAGGTTGGTATGAGTTTGCCTCAGGTCACTGGCTTTCTTCTTATGGTTCTTATTCAACTGGTAGCGAATATTATGTAGCGCATAGTCGTTATGGTCTGCCGCTTTTAACTGATATTCCTTATATAGGGGCAATTGATGTTGGGGTTGAAGCTGGGGTTTTTGGAAATAAAGAATTTGACGCTTTGCGATTGGGTGCTTTTTCTCGCCATAAAACAAGTATTGGGGAGTTTACTTTTTCTGCTGGTATTTCTGGTGATTATGACCAACCAGACGCTTTATATGGTACATTTCAGTATTATCGAAAATTGGGGCAATTCTAGTTGTTCTTAAATGAGGGCAAGTGCCGTATTTGGGAGATCTAGCTGATGGTTAGAGAAGCTCTTGGATTTCCCTCACATTTTGAGCTTGTTAATTTTCTTTGATTGTAAGATCATTTTTTTGGCAGGCAGAACCAGAAATTTGCGATAGAATCTTTTATTTCAGGCGCGTATCTGTTGATTTGATGTATTGGTAGAGTGATATGAAGCCAGTTAGGGTTGTGATCATCGCAAGTATAATTATCATCACTACTAATTGAAATTAGAGGCCGTTGATGTTCTTTTAATCGGCTAAAAAGTAATTCTTTATTCTCTTGTTTAAACGGTGAGCTTGGCCTTAAATCTGCGATAATTATATCAAATAAATTTTCTGGTTTTTCTGTGCTTAGTTTTCCTAGTAGCTCGGTTTCTTGATCTTGGTTTGAGATATGCTTGAGCGAATAAAAGAACCATAATTTATTTATTAAATAATGTAATTTTTGTTCGTCATTGTTGGTGACGTGAAGCAGTTGAATATGGGCTTCATCTCTTGCGCTGCTGTTATTGTCCATCTACTTGCCTACGGTCATTTTGTTTATTTTCTAATGAGTGCTTGAATAAAAATGTTCGTTTCATATCTGTATATTTAGAGTGTGGAATGTAAAGACTCTTACTTATTTAAGTCCCTTGAGTTATTTATCACTTCCGCAATCTTTGGTTGTTTTTCTTACTCTTACACTTAGTGGGATTTTGTAAATATTGATTAAAGTTTAGGGCGCGTACGGTCTAATTTATTATTTAAAATTTTTTTGTTTTACTGTTTTTTATGGCGTTGACGGAGTTTGTTTTTGTTAACTACAGATTTTAAAAAATGCAATCTCGGGTAGTATTTGTACTATAGTGATAACAATAGACTGCATTGAAATTTATATTGAATATTCTTAGTTTTAAGGGATTTTTATTACTTTACTTAGTTAAATATTGTTTTCTCTTTCATTTTGCTGTTTTAAGATATGTTGTAACTTTGAATATTCGTTATTTACGATGCAGCTTTAGGTTGAATTTGTATGTCTGATTTGTTTGGACATAGAATGGAGGTCCATGGATGCATGAACATAAAGAGTTAACGAAAAAGCAATTGAGACGAAAAGAGCAGATTATTGAAGCTGCTATTCTGGTTTTTGGGCGGGACCGGGATCTAAACCTTGATAAAATTATTCGAATATCTGGTGGCTCAAAGGGAGCTATCTATGATTTTTTTAATGATAAAGACGGTTTGCAAAAGGCAGTTAATGAAGAAATTTTTCGACGTATCGATGGCACGATTGGGACGTTGATTGAACAGCTTGATGGTTTATCAGGTGAAGATGGTTTGGACAGTGAGAAGTTTAAAGCTTTTGTTTTTATGCTCACGAAGACTTTTACTGATCCTAAAGTCAGGCAATTTATTCGTTTATTATTTTGTGGCCTATATTCCCAATCAGACTTGTCAGCAGAATTGTTTGCAAAGGGACCTGAAAAATTTTTGAAGGGCTTGGAGCGTTTTTTGTTGGAAGTTGCTGCAGCAGGCAATCTTACTCTGCATAATCCCAAAGAGTGTGCGTCTCTTTTATTTGGAATGATTACAACCCATTTTATCTGGGAAGGCGCTTTGCTTAGTGAAGATGCTGAGGTTTCTGATATGGATGTTGAGAAACATTGTGATTGTTTGGTGAATATTTTCCAGTATGGATTTGCTGAAACTTTAAAGAAACAAAGTCGTTCAAATTAAATTTTTGAGAGGGTTAGCTTTTTTCCTCCTAACCCTCATTGTATTTCCTAAAAATATTATTTTCTCTTTTCTATTCAACAATTGTGATTTGTGCTTTTTTAGCGAACAATTGTGATCTGTTCTGCGGCTCTCGTGATTGCCGTATAAAGCCATTGACGGGCGTTTTCTCTAAAAGCCCAACTTTCATCGAATAGTACAATATTATCCCATTGTGAACCTTGTGATTTATGGGTTGTAAGAACATAACCATAGTCAAACTCATCTAGATTTCGTCTTTGTGTCCAGGTTAGTTCTTGTTCTCGGCCTTCAAAGAAATGTCTCCAAACTTTCACTCTGATATTTTTGGCATTCATCAGTTCAGATTCGGGGCTAATGCGCATGTTTAGCCGTCCTTTAACGTCGTTTGAAACTTTAGTGACATCCCATAGGCTGCCGTTCAATAGACCCTTTGATTTGTTGTTTCGCAGGCAAATGAGCCGCTCATCTACATTTGGGAGATCGCCTTCAAACTCTTTCAGTTGGCGCATTCTTTGATTAAAGCTTCGTCTTGTTTTATTGATACCAACCAGGATTTGATCTGCTTCAACCACTTCATTTGTGTCTAAATCATCTTTTGTGATGATGCGGCTTTCACCATAGCGCCCATATTCAAGAGAGTTGCCTTCTCTTACATCCATGGATAGTGAGATTATAGGGTTATCTCTTGCTTGTCTGTGGACTTCGGTTAGCAAATAATCTGGTTCATGTTCTGTGAAGTAACCGGCGCCTTTTACAGGAGGTAACTGTGCTGGGTCACCAAGGACAAGAACTTTTGTGCCGAATGAGAGAAGGTCCCGGCCTAATTCTTCATCCACCATGGAACATTCATCAATGATGACGAGATCTGCTTTTTTAACCGGGCTATCGCGGTTCATAAAAAAATCTGGGTTTTCTGAGTTGCCTTCGCCAGGGCGATAAATAAGACTGTGAATTGTCGAGGCACCTGCGCAACCTTTGTCACGCATGACAAGGGCGGCTTTGCCGGTAAAAGCGGCAAAAAGAACTTTTCCGTCAACATGCTCTGCAATGTAGGTGGCTAAAGTTGTTTTGCCTGTTCCTGCATAGCCAAAGAGGCGAAATACCGGAGCGCTTCCAAATTCGAGCCATTCGTCTACGGCTTTTAAAGCGGCGTCTTGTTGTGGGGTCCATTTCATAGGGGTGTTTTCAATTTTTGGTTTGCTTCGACTCAGTGGCTGATTTTTAGCAAATGTTTGACCTTCTCTCTAGTTTTATCTTTTGTGGTATATGAATAAGATTGTTTGTAGTGATTACAATTTTTTGATCGATTGTGCCCTTTAACATTCGCGCTTACGCATATATATAAAGATCAAAATAAAATTGATGGAGCTTTTTTGCTCACCTTATTTACTCAAACTGGAATTGGATAAAGTTTATGGAAACAGAATTTACACCGATAATGTCCTTGATGGGAGGGATCTTAATCGGGTTATCAGCCATTTTGATGATGGCGAGTAGCGGACGTATCACTGGGGTCTCAGGTATTTTGGGTGGTTTGTTTTCATTTGCCCCTTTCACCAATTTATGGCGTTTGGCTTTTGTTGTTGGTATAATTTTGTCGCCCTTCATATTCCGCAAAGCGACGGGGATTACCCCTGAGTATCATGTTTCATCAGATGTAGTGATTTTGATTGTGGGGGGATTGCTTGTTGGCCTTGGCACTGTCCTTGGAAGTGGATGCACTTCTGGACATGGTGTTTGCGGGATGGCGCGGCTTTCTAAGCGCTCATTTTTTGCAACAGCTTTGTTTATGCTAAGTGCGATTGTGACGGTTTATGTCATGCGTCATGTGATATAGGGGAGAGAGATCCATGCAAACACTAATTTCTTTAATTGCGGGTTTGATTTTTGGGTATGGCTTGGTGCTTTCTGGCATGAGCAACCCTGCTAAGGTTATGAACTTTCTCGATATAACAGGTTCTTTTGATCCGAGTTTGATTTTTGTGATGCTTGGGGCTGTTGTGACGACATTTATAGGCTATCGACTTGTTTGGCGGATGGAGCGCCCTTTTGTTTCTGGTGAATTTCAAAGGCCTTTAAAGTCGGAGATAGATGGCCGGTTGATTGTTGGGCCTATTTTATTTGGTGTTGGCTGGGGCTTAATTGGGCTTTGCCCCGGGCCTGCGCTCGCGAGTTTAACATTTGGGGGGGTGAGCGCGCTGATCTTTTTTATAGCTCTCATCATTGGCATGATGGTGTCTAAATTGATTGTTCGTTTCATCTAGTGCTTTAAAAAGAAAAAGCCCTGAAAACGTTCAGGGCTTTTTCATTCATATGTATTTATTTTTCATTACCAGTCGATACGCTCGATGTCTGTAAAGTCGATTGAGCTACCATCTTGAAGGTTGATGGTTCCATCTGCATCATCTGAGAAGAGGAGGTTGTCTGAATTGGTTTCTTCAATTGAGCCTTCGGTTAATGTTACTGTCCAATCAGTACCGTAAGTGCCGAGGTCAGACCCGCCCATGGCGTCTTGAAGTTCGATTGTATCTGTCCAGGATGCGCCTGCGCCGCCGTAGATTGTGTCGTTGCCGTCACCTTCCTGGAAGATGAAAAGGTCGGAGCCATCGCCGCCGGATAGGGTGTCGTTGCCGCCTCGACCAACGAGAACGTCATCGCCAGATGTGCCGGTTAATGTATCATTGCCTGTTGATCCATAAAAAGATGTTGGTGTATCTTCAGAGTGGTCGTTGAGTACATTGATGTTTAATGTTTCACTTGTTGTGGACGTGTCACCATTAGATGTTTCTGTAGATGTCGCATTTACAGTTAGGCTGACCTCGCCATCGAAATCTGTCGGTGCTGTAAATGACATCGTATCTAGATCCCAATTGCTGATGTCTGCTGTTGTTGAACCAGTACTTGCAGTGAACACATTTGTTCCATCTGAAAGAACCGAACCTTCAGGGATATCAGCAATGCTCAGTGTTAATGTTTCTGAACTATCAAGGTCATTTAAAGATGCTGTAAGGTCGGGTAAGTCAATTGCAGTATCTTCTTGGCCTGTTGCAGTAAACTCTGTTGTGGTTTCTTCTAAACTTATGTTATCTACGAATCCTCCGCGACCATAATTCAAGTCTGTACCGGCTTCTCTTAATTCAAGGCGTGTTAAGTCACCATCGCCTGTGAAATTGTAAGTGAATGTTGACCAGCTGGTGTCTGAAAGTCCTGTTCCGTCTGCTGAAATTGTATCGACGACAACTCCATCCCATAAGACTTCAATTCTTGATGTGCTTGCGTCAATGCCGGGGCGAGCTGAGAAGTCAAAGGTTAGGGTATAATCAGCTCCGTCATGAGTAGCGATTTCTTGATACATATTCGCTGCATCAGGAAAGTGCCCGATTGCGTCTGTATTTAACTCAAAATACCAATCACCTTCACTTGCGCTATAAGTTGTGTGTTGTTCTAGAGCATCTGAATCTGTTTGCCATCCGTCTATCGTGCGTGTGAACCCACCACCAGTAAATGGTGTTGAATTGTTTGAAATGATAGTTTGAATGCCATTGCCACTATGAGGAGCGCTTACTGCTAGGCTTGGAGCATCTGCAACAGCGGTTACATCAATTATTGCTGTGCTGCTATCTGTTAAAGTGCCATCTGATACAGTGAAGTTGAAAGCAACGTCATCTACTGATAGATCGCCTGTTGGGTTGAATGTCCATGTGCCATTACCATTGTCAGTTAGTGATCCATGTGCATTATCTTGTAATGTAAGGTCGGTAACGCTTAATGTGGTTCCTGCGTCAACATCTGAGCTATTAGCAAGTAGTTGTGCTTCAGTGATGACAATGCCTGTGTCTTCATTCGTTGCTCCAAGATCAACTGTTTGAGCGACAGGACCTTCGTTAATGTTGTCGACGTTGATAGCAAATGTTTGAGTTGATGTTGATCCGTCTTCTGAGGTGGCTGTTACTTCGATATTGTGGTTTGTGGCTGTCTCGAAGTCGATTGAACCGGCGACTGTGACTTCGCCAGTGTTTGGATCGATAGCGAAGAGGCCGCCTGCGTCATCGCTCAAGCTGTATGTTATGCCGTTGTTTGAGCCGTCTGCATCTGATGCGAAGGCTGTGATGCCGACAGATGTGCCAACAGATACGTTCTCGGCAACGGTGTTTGCTGTACCATCAGTGTCTGTGATGGCTGAGACGTCGAACTCGTCTACGTCGTTGACGTTGATGGTGTAGCTTTGCGTTGAAGTTGAGCCATCGTCTGATGTTGCTGTTACTTCGATTGTTTGAGATGTGGCAGTCTCGTAATCAATATTGCCGGCGACAGTTACTTCACCTGTGTTTGGATCGATTGCAAACAGACCGCCTGCATCATCTGATAGGCTGTATGTTACATCGTCAGAGCTGTCAGCGTCAGATGCGAAAGCTGTTATGCCGACAGATGTGCCGATAGCGCTGTTCTCGTCGACGGCGTTTGTTGTGCCATCTGTATCTGTGATGCTTGAAACTGTTGCTTCTGATGTGTCGTCTGTAACATCTATAGTGAAGCTTTGAGTTGATGTTGTGCCGTCAGTTGAGGTTGCAGTTACTTCGATTGTGTGGTCTTCATTTGTCTCAAA
>BQJJ01000007.1 GCA_021604645.1 Methyloligella sp. | reverse complement strand
TAAAAGGGGAGAACATTATTTGAATGACATGATGGATGTGCGTGTTGGGCATGGATTTGATGTTCATGCCTTTGAAGATGGGAATGAAATTATATTATGTGGTGTATCTCTTCCTTTTGATAAAAAGTTAAAGGGGCATTCGGATGCTGATGTTGGGCTTCATGCTTTGACTGATGCGATTTATGGTGCGTTAGGCGCTGGAGATATCGGGACTCACTTTCCTCCCTCTGATGAGCAATGGCGCGGGGCTTCCTCTGATGTATTTTTAAAAGCCGCTTGTGATCTTACAGAACAAAAGGGCGCTCGTATTTCTAATGTTGATGTCAGCTTGATATGTGAAGAGCCAAAGATTGGACCTCATAGCCATAAAATGCGTGAAAGCATTTCTAAGATTATTGGACTTGATGTTGAGCGGGTCAGTGTTAAGGCAACAACGACTGAACGACTTGGCTTTACTGGGCGGGGTGAAGGAATTAGCGCGCTTGCGACTGCGACTTTAATTTTTTAAAGGTTTTTCTCATGTTTGATCAAAAGATCACGGCAGTTTCTGAAGAGTTGGTGAAAAAAGCCAGCGGTTTAGGTGTTTGGATCTCAACTGCTGAGAGTTGTACTGGCGGCTTGATTGCAGGGGCTTTGACATCTGTTGCGGGGGCATCCGCTTGTGTTGGCGCTGGGTTTGTCACTTATTCTAATGAAGCGAAGATGGATGCGCTGCATGTTACTTCTAAAAGCTTAGATCTTTATGGTGCAGTTAGTTCTGAGGTAGCTGGTGAAATGGCGCGAGGTGCTCAGGCACAAGCGAAAGCTCACTTAGCCATTGCAGTAACAGGCATTGCCGGACCTGGTGGTGGGAGTGCTGAAAAACCTGTTGGGTTGGTTTATATAGCTGCAGCGGGTGGTACAAGCAAAGATGCGCTACGAGTTAAAGAATTTAAATTTGGTGACATTGGTCGCAGTGAAGTGCGGCGAGAGACCGTACTTAAAGCGTTAGAGCTTGGGTTAGAAGCGCTTAACTCACAAAGTTAAAACAAAGAAGTGCTTAAAGAATTTTCGATGTTTTTTTTAATGTATCAGCTCTGTTCTCAAAACTTTTGGCATATGTCCTAAATGCTTTATCAAACATGCCACCTAGAAGTTTTTCCATCATCCAATTTTTGAACTCATAGTCTATAGAGAAATGAATATCTGTACTTGTTTCATTAACTGGTACAAACCGCCATTTGTTTTTCATATATTTAAAGGGGCCGTTTATATTTTCTGAGGTGATGATGTTATTTGCTTTGTCCAGCATTACCTTAGAGCGAAATACTTCTCGGATGGCTTTAAAGCCTACTGTCATGTCAGCTTCTAGAAGTTGCACCCCTTCCATGGGGCTATCTGCTTTAGAGAGAACTTTTAAGTCATCGCATAGTTCTAAAAATTCAGGGTATTTTTCAACATCTGCAACAATGTCGTACATCACATCGCATTCATGTTGGACGCGGTGAACTGTTTCAAACTTAGGCATTTATGGGTCTTTATTAGCTCTTAATAATGATAGTCGTACAGGCCCTTTCGAACCAGCACTATTTTCTAGCATTATAAAGCGTGAGCTCCAACTTTTTTAGCGCGTGCTTGTTTTAATTCCTCAAAATCTTCGCCTGCGTGATGGGATGAGCGGGTGAGAGGTGTGCATGAGGCTTTTAAGAAGCCTTTAGAATATGCTATTTGCTCAAGAGATTTAAACTCTTCTGGTGTGAGGAATTTAGCAATTGGGGCGTGCTTAAGTGTTGGCTGCAAATATTGCCCAACGGTAAGAAAATCGACATCAGCACTTCTAAGATCATCCATAAGTTGGAGAATTTCTTTTCTTTCTTCACCAAGGCCAACCATGATACCGGATTTAGTAAAAATCAGTGGGTCAATTTCTTTAACCTTTTGCAATAGTCGAATTGAATGGAAATAACGAGCGCCTGGGCGGATGTCTAAATATAGACGAGGCACTGTTTCTAAATTGTGATTGAAAACATCTGGTTTGGCTTCCACTACAACTTCTAACGCGCCTTCTTTACGCAAGAAGTCAGGCGTTAAAATTTCTATGCTTGTTGATGGTGCTGCTTTTCTAATCGACGTGATAACTTCAGCAAAATGCTGAGCGCCGCCATCTACCAGGTCATCTCTATCAACAGATGTGATAACAACGTGATTAAGGCCTAATTTTGCAACGGCGTCTGCCACTCTATTTGGCTCTTCTTTATCTAGAGCTAGAGGTAGACCCGTTCTAACGTTACAAAAAGCACATGCTCTTGTGCAAATTTCGCCCATGATCATCATAGTGGCATGGCGCTTTTCCCAGCATTCACCAATGTTTGGGCAGGCCGCTTCTTCACAGACTGTTGTGAGCTTATGTTCTTTTACGATGTCTCGTGTGGTTTGGTAATCTTTAGACCCTGGTGCTTTAACCCTGATCCAGTCTGGTTTGCGTAATGGCGTAGAGACCGGGTTATTGCGTTTCTCTGGATGGCGAATTGGCTGTTTTTCAGCAGTTGTTTTGTTTTGCTGCTTTTTATTGTCAATAAGAGTTACCATTCGGGGCAATCATCCTTTTGTGCATAGAAGTTTGTGTATAGAGCTTGTGTGTTGTTAATCTTCTTTTTAATTAAACTTTTGAATTTGAGGGCTTTTTATCTAATAAGGCCATGCTTCTAGACGTTAGGCTTTTATTCAAAAATTTTAAAAGATTGAACGTTTGCTAAGACTTATAGTCTATCTTCTCTAAGACTATAGTCTTTAAGGTCGTTATTTAATATCAGCTTTTAGGTCAAATGGCTATAAAACATGTACCTAAAGTCGAATAATGCGAGAATTTTATGAGTTCAATTTCTAGTTTAATGGATGGTCGAAATAATAATTTCAACCTGCTTCGTTTATTAGCTGCCTTTTTTATAGCTTACTATCATTGCTATTTCATGGCGCTGGGGCCGCAGATGGATGAAAAGGTCTATGTTGGCCTTTATGAACTCAGTCAAATTGCGCTTAATTTCTTCTTCATTACCAGTGGGTTTTTAATTGCGCTTAGTTTTACACGGCGCTCTTCACTTCTCTCATATTTTGTTGCCAGGGTCTTGCGACTTATTCCTGGGATCTTTGTTCTTTCCTTGTTGATTTGTTTTGTTATGGGCCCTCTTGTGACGGGGGTTTCTCTTGGATCGTATTTCTCGTCTTTAGATACTTGGGTTTATGTTCCGCTTACAACTGCTCTTCAGCCAGATAGAACTTTACCAGGTGTTTTCACGAACAACCTTAATCCAAATGAGATTGACGCGGCGCTTTGGACGCTTCGATATGAAATGATTTGTTATGTCGGGTTAGCAGCTTTGGGGATGCTTGGACTTTTAACTGACCGGGTTAAATTTGGTTTTGTTACTCTTGGGGTTTTGCTGGCTTTTCTATGTATTACTTTTTTTACTAACCTTCGAGACATAGCCGCGATCAATCATCTTGTGCATTTTGGTCTGAGTTTTTATATGGGTACTTTGGCTTTTGTTTATAAAGATAAGATTCCATTGCATTGGCTGATTGCTGTTGTTTTATCTGTTCTTGCTTTGCTGATGTATATCTATTTGCCGCGCTCAATTGCTGAACCGTTTATTATTCTAGCAACCGCTTATGTAGTTTTTTGGCTGGCTTATGTGCCACGTGGGTTTCTACTGGAATTTAATAAGCTTGGTGACTATTCCTACGGGGTTTATATTTATCACTACCCAATCGAACAATTGCTCATGCAGTATGTTGGCGGGTTTACGCCATTAACTTTGTTCCTAATTGCATTACCACTCAGTTTGATTTGTGCGGTAATTTCCTGGACGTTGGTTGAAAAACCTAGCCTTGCATTACTTCCACGAATGAAACGTGCAGCTGTTGCTCAACCCAGCTAATTTAGACCAGAAGTGATATGACTTTGCCTTTTACATTAAAACCATCATTGCTCTCTTATATGGAGGGGAGAAATAATAATTTTAATTTGCTCCGCATGATTGGGGCATTAACGATTATGTTTGCTCATGCCATGTTTATCACCATTGGCGATGATATTAATTTTGAGACTTATCCTGTTAAATACACACTTGGAATTACCACGCTCAATTTGTTTTTTGTTCTCTCTGGTATGTTGGTGACTGCCAGTTGGATGAAGCACTCTGATGTAATTACTTATGCTGTTTCTCGCGTAATGCGCATAATTCCGGGGTTGATGGTTGTTTCGTTTGTTCTGCCTTTTCTATTAGGACCTTTTGTAACAAAGCTTCCTTTGAGCGAATATTTCTCTAATCCAACTGTATGGTTTTACTGGCCTGTTACGACTTTATTAAATCCTGATATGACGTTACCCGGTGTCTATGAGGGGATGCCTAACGATGCAGTGATTAATGCTCCTTTATGGACCCTTCGTTATGAAGCGCTGCTATATGTTGGAGTTGCCTTCATTGGTTTGTTGGGCTGGCTGCATGTGAGGTCCCGGTTTTTAATTTTTGCGGGAGTTGCTCTTTGTGTTTATTTTGGAGTGACCCATTTAACGTCTTTGCGCTCTATAGCTGCGGTTGATCATCTTATGCATTTTGGCTATGCGTTTTTGGTTGGTAGTGCCTTTCATATTTTCAGAGACAAAGTTTCGCTTGATCTTCGACTTGGATTTATTGGGCTAATCGCAGCGCTCTTTATTGTTTGGCAATTTGGTTTAGAGACTGGAGAGTTTTTGCTTATCCCATCAGCAGCTATTTTAGGGTGTTGGCTTGCTTATGTTCCTGGCGGAGTTATTCGCTATTATAATGGACTTGGGGATTATTCTTATGGACTTTATATTTGGCACTACCCTATTGAGCAGCTATTTTGCCAAATCTATGGAACCATCTCGGCATCTAATTTGTTTTTAATCAGTTTACCGTTTGCTTTGTTCGCTGCTATTCTTTCTTGGCATTTCATCGAGCGCCCTGCTCTAGCCAGTATAAAATTAGTTGTCGGTTTCTTTAAAGCATTTCAGACCAAAGGTCTTAGGTTATAAAAAAAGCTGCAAGATGTTTATTTCTTGCAGCTTTTTTATTTTTTATATTGCGCTACAAATTTTAGTAATGAAGTGCTCTACCGTATGCATCAAGCACACTTTCATGCATCATCTCTGAAAGCGTTGGATGAGGGAAGACTGTTTCCATCAACTCATGCTCTGTTGTCTCCAAGCCCATTGCAACAGCATAGCCTTGAATAAGCTCGGTCACTTCTGTACCGATCATATGGGCACCCAGAAGCTCACCTGTTTTGGCATCAAAAATAGTTTTGACCATGCCATCAGGTTCACCCAGCGCCAATGCCTTACCATTTGCCTGGAATGGGAATTTGCCCACTTTTAATTTGTGGCCTTTTTCCTTGGCTTGATCTTCAGTTAAACCAACGGACGCAATTTGCGGCGTTGTATAGGTACAGCCAGGAATGAGGTTACCGTTCAGTGGTTTCACGGAATGACCTGCAAGCGTCTCAACCGCAATAATCGCTTCGTGACTGGCTTTGTGAGCGAGCCATGGTGGGTTGGTTACGTCGCCAATAGCATAGATATTTGCGACATTGGTTTTGCCCCAGCCATCCGTTTTGATAAAGCCGCGATCAAGCTCAATGCCTAAAGCTTCTAAACCAATGTTTTCAACATTCGGTGTAATGCCGATTGCGGTGATTACACGATCAAAACTTTCAGTTTTGGTTTTGCCGTCTTTGCCTTCGATGGTTAGGCTTATATCTTTTTTGCCTGGTTTGGTTTCCTTAACACTCGATTGAGTAAGGATCTTAATTCCAGATTTTTTGAAGGCTTTTAAGGCAAAGTCAGAAATCTCAGCGTCTTCAGCAGGCACAATTCTATCTGCTAATTCGACGATGGTGACATCTGCACCAAGGGCATTGTAAAAGTTTGCGAACTCAACGCCGATAGCACCTGAGCCGATGACGCAAAGCTTCTTTGGCATGATGTCTGGCATCAGCGCTTCACGGTAGGCCCAGATGAATTTACCATCTGGCTCGAGACCTGGCAAATTTCGTGCTCTGGCACCGGTTCCGATGATGATGTTTTTCGCTTTTACTGTTTGATCGCCTTTGCCTGTTTTTACAACCAGGCTTTTGTCTTTGGCGATTGCGGCTTCACCTTCTATGACTTCGATTTTGTTTTTCTTCATCAAATAGCCAACGCCCTGCGTTAGTTTTTCAGAGACTTTTCTTGACCGTTTAATGATGGCATCAAAATCAAACTTCACGCCTTCAACTGAAATGCCAAATTCATCAGCATGTTTGATGGTTGAATAGATCTCAGCTGAGCGTAGCAGTGCTTTGGTTGGGATGCAGCCCCAGTTCAAGCAGATGCCACCTAAATTTTCACGCTCGATCAAAACTGGTTTTAAACCTAGCTGTGATGCGCGTATGGCGGCTACATAACCACCAGGTCCGCCGCCTATGATTGCGACGTCGTATATTGTACTCATTTTGTTTGTTCCTTTTACCAACATCGGTAAACCAACATTGTTTATACCAGCATTGTCACAGGGTCTTCGATATAGCCTTTGAATGCGCCTAATAGCTCAGCACCCAAAGCTCCATCGACCACTCTGTGATCACAAGAGAGCGTGACAGACATGACTGTACGTGGCTCTACTTTGTCTCCAACAATGATTGGACGGCGCTCACCAGCACCTACAGCTAAAATCGTTGATTGAGGTGGATTGATTACGGCATCAAACTTTTTAATGCCAAACATGCCCAGGTTTGAGATTGATGTTGTCCCACCTGTATATTCATGAGGCGCCAGTTTTTTAGAGCGGGCTCTGAATGCAAGGTCTTTCATTTCGTTTGAAATTTCAGACAGAGTTTTTAATTCACAATGACGAATAACCGGAGTGAACAAACCACCTTCAACAGCAACCGCGACTGAGACATCTGATCTTTTGTGACGCAAGATGCCTTGTGTTGACCATGTTGAGTTTGCGTCTGGTACTTGCTGTAGGGCTAGCCCCATAGCTTTAATGATGAAGTCGTTTACTGAAATTTTAAATGCATTTGGACCTTCTGTTGGAGCTTGTGCATTTAAACGTTTGCGTGCGTCTAGAAGACTGTCTAGCTCGCAATCAATTGTCAGGTAAAAATGGGGGATTGTTGATTTTGCGACAGTTAGTCTCTCGGCGACTACTTTGCGCATATTATCTAATGGGACTAGATCGTATGTGCCCTCTTCATAAGTGGCAAATATCTCTTTATCCGAGACTGGAGAAATTGCATGTCCGCCTGTAACAGGAGCGGCTTGTGCGATCTCACCAATGCTACGAGAAACAGCTGTCCCTTCAGGTGCACCCTCTAAATCAGCTTTGATGATGCGACCATTTGGGCCGGAGCCTTTAATGGCTGTAAGATCAATGTTTTTCTGTTTGGCTATCCGTTTTGCAAGAGGGGAGGCAATGATACGCCCATTTGTATTGCTTTGAGGGGCATTACTATTAGTTGCATTTGCCGCTTTGGGGGCAGCTGCTGGTTCAGAAGATGGTGTTGCGGTAGGTTTTTCTTCTCCAACAGGAGCTTTCGCTGCTGCGGCCGGTGCTGCATCCATACTATCTAAAGCAGTTTTATCTTCGCCTTCAAGAAGGAGGACAGCGATGGTTGAATTGACCGCAACATTTGCAGTTCCTTCTTCGATTGTTATTGAGCCGATGGTTCCTTCATCAACTGCTTCAACTTCCATTGTGGCTTTGTCGGTTTCAATCTCTGCTATGATGTCACCTGAGGAGACTTCATCTCCTTCAGTGACATGCCATTTAGCTAGAGTGCCGACTTCCATTGTTGGGCTTAGTGCCGGCATCAAAATTGGAATAGGCATTTTGTGCTCTTTCTTTCAAAAAATGATTTATGTTCTGGTAGCTTAAGTTGTGTAAGTAACTTTCTTGACTGCATCCACAATCTGGTTGGTTGTTGGCAAAGCCAATGCTTCCAGATTAGCTGCATAAGGCATAGGCACATCGGCGCCGCTAACCTTAAGAGGTGGTGCATCAAGCTCGTCAAAAGCGAGATTTGTTACACTGCTACAAATTTCTGATCCAATTGAACATATCGGCCAACCTTCTTCGACAACAACCAAACGATTGGTTTTGCGAACGGAAGCTAACACCGTATCCATATCCAGCGGGCGCAAGGTTCTGAGATCAATGATCTCTGCGCTTATGCCCATTTCTTTCAGTTCAACATCAGCATTTTCGACATATTCAATGCCGCGAGAATAAGAAACGATGGTTACATCTGATCCTTGTTGTCTGACATTGGCTTTGCCGATTGGGATGATATGATCATCTGTGTCCGGGACAGGGAAAGATTTGCCATAGAGAATTTCATTTTCAAGAAAAACGACCGGGTTTGGGTCTTTAATGGCGGCTTTAAGTAAGCCTTTAGCGTCACTTGCGCTGTAAGGTGCTAAGACCTTAAGCCCAGGAACTGAGGCATACCAGGCTGAATAATCCTGACTGTGCTGTGCTCCTACACGTGATGCAACGCCATTTGCTCCTCTGAATACAACGGGACAGCGCATTTGTCCGCCCGACATATAGAGGGTTTTAGCAGCTGAGTTGATGATGTGGTCAATGGCTTGCATAGCAAAGTTGAAGGTCATAAATTCAACGATTGGTTTCAAACCAGCCATGCCTGCGCCGCAAGCAATACCAGCAAAGCCATATTCAGTAATTGGAGTATCAATGACCCTCTTCTTACCAAACTCGTCCAGTAAGCCTTGTGTCACTTTATAAGCGCCTTGATATTCGGCAACCTCTTCACCCATGATGAACACTCTATCATCAAGGCGCATTTCTTCTGCCATCGCATCTCGCAAAGCTTCACGAACTGTAATTTCGACTTGATTGGTGAGCGGGGCTGGTTCTTCAGTTGCAACGACTGTCTCTGTGACAGGTGTATCTGCTACGACTGCATTAGTGTTAGTTTCAGATATGGCAGTTTCGGCGTCTTCGCCTTCACTAAGAATAATGGCGATGGGTGTGTTTACGGCCACATCCATTGAGCCTTCTTCAATTAATATTTTGCCAATGGTGCCTTCATCAACAGATTCAACTTCCATCGTTGCTTTGTCTGTTTCAATTTCAGCTATTACATCACCGGAGCTTACTTCATCTCCCTCGGTGACGTGCCATTTGGCTAGATTGCCTTTTTCCATTGTTGGAGAAAGGGCGGGCATTAAAACCTCAATAGGCATATAGTGTCCTCACTTCAAATTTAAGCGGTCTCTTCCAGATGAATGTCTGTATATAGTTCAGACGGATCTGGTTCCGGAGCGTTTTGGGCAAATTCAGCGGCTTCATTTACGATTTTTCGTATTTCAGCGTCTATTTGCTTCAAGCCATCTTCATCAATGTCACCATCATCCAAGATTTTTTCTTTTAAGGTGATGATTGGATCATGATCCTGGCGCATCTCGTTGACTTCATCACGGCTTCTGTATTTAGCCGGATCAGACATTGAGTGACCGCGATAACGATAAGTGATCATCTCTAGGATAAAGGGACCGTTCCCTGAGCGTGCATGATCGAGAGCTTTACGCCCTGCTTCCATGACAGCGTCAACATCCATGCCATCCACTTGGATGCCTGGTATGTCAAAACTTAAGCCCCGTTGGGATAGGTCTGTTGTTGAAGAGGCTCGCTCGATTGAGGTGCCCATGCCGTATCTGTTGTTTTCAATGACGTATACGACGGGTAAGTTCCAAAGCTTTGCCATATTAAAGGCTTCATAGACTTGACCTTGGTTTGCCGCACCATCGCCAAAGTAAGCTAATGAGACATTGTTGTTTTCACGGTATTTATTTGCAAATGCCAGGCCGGTTCCTAATGGAACCTGAGCGCCAACAATGCCATGACCACCATAAAAATGTTTCTCAACTGAAAACATATGCATTGAACCACCTTTGCCGCGCGAATACCCATCGACCCGGCCGGTTAGTTCTGCCATCACGCCATTTGGTTCCATGCCTGCTACCAGCATGTGGCCGTGATCGCGGTAACCAGTTATAACCTGGTCACCTTCTATCATGACAGCGTTCATCCCTGTCACGACAGCTTCTTGTCCAATATAGAGGTGACAAAAGCCACCAATATGTCCCATGCCATATAATTGACCGGCTTTTTCTTCAAAACGCCGGATTAAAAGCATATCTTTATACAGATCTTTTTTAGATACTGATTTTTGGGATTTTGAGCTCATGTGTGAAATACCTCGCTCATTATAAACCTCTCTAATGTTTCTATGCTTCAATATGTCCCACTTGATTGGTAAGTTATTGATAAATTTCTTACGATTTAGGGAATTGAAGCCAGTTTCTTGGTCTAATGTATAAACCCAACTTTAGTCGAATTTCAAATGATTATTACGAACTATGTCAAAGATTTAAAAATTTTTCGAAATGGGATACGCAGTATTGGGTAGTTTAAATTACCAACTATAGATTAGTCAAAAAGGACCAGGTCTTTAGGATCCGCATACTGAAGAGACGTTCTAGCTAGCTCATCAACTAAATCTTTTTTGGCGCGATTTGATGCAATCAGATCTATCCGATTTTCATAAATTTTACGCGTTGATGATAGTTCTTTTAGAGATATTTTTAAGCTAGATACTTTTTGCTCAAGGCGCTCATGAGACTCGAGGCCATATTTTCCACCAGCAAAATGAAGAGAGAAGTAGCAAAAGAGCGCAGCGCATAACACAACAGGAAACAGCGCGCGCGCTCCTTTGCTAATTTTTATGTAAACTCTAGTAAACACACGCAATACTTAACTCTCTACCAATTGCTTACTGAGCTAAGATAGTTGCTTGAGGTTAATAGTCGGTAAAAGAAAACGATCCAATTTTTGGAATTAAATTTTAATTGGCTCAACTTTGCCGCACGATTAAATCCGATCAATAGTATAATTTGTAACTTTAATGATCCTTACACAGAAAGTACTTGATTAGTTTTTTACGCTTTTTTCTTAGACTGGCGCTATTTGAAATATTGGTGACTGATTATGCCTGTAGAAATTAGATTTATTAAATTTACGCTAAATGAAGTGATTGAAGCCTTGAGAGACTTGTCTCATAAAGGGCAAGTTGAACTTCCTAAGTCTAGCCCCCGTGATGCTAGAGAAAAAAAAGAAAGGGAGGGACTGGTGATAGAATTCCTTTTTACTGGGACAAGTTCACCGGTAAAAGTTCCCAGCAGTTTTGTCGCGGCTGCTCTCATTCGATATTGTAAAAGATTTCATATTCCCATTCCTAAAAATGAAGAAAAATCTATCGCTGTTGTGCAGGGTGGCGTGATTTTGAAAATTGGTTCAGATCGTGGCAAAGGCCAATCTGCAACAGGTGGAAAAAAAGTGGGGAAAGAAACAAATTTAGAGAAAGAAAAGAGGAAATCGGAATCTGAAGAGTTTTTGCTTTAAGTCGATTTCTTTGTTTTTTAGAAAAAAAAGCGATCCTGACAAAATGTAAGGATCGCTTTTTTGTTTTTTTAGATTGCCTTTTTAGTGTGCCTTCGGTTGCCCACCAGTAACCGTCGCAAACAACCGCACTTTTTAGTGACGCTTTAGTTTGCCCAGCTGCAACCGCGTTACTTCAAAATAGATTTACCTGCATAAATGCCTGCTGTACCCAAGCCTTCTTCAATGCGGATGAGTTGGTTGTATTTTGCTAACCGGTCAGAGCGAGCTAATGAGCCGGTTTTAATTTGGCCTGCATTGGTTGCAACAGCCAGATCTGCAATGGTTGCGTCTTCAGTTTCACCTGAGCGGTGTGAGATAACGGCTGTCATCCCAGCGCGCTGGGCCATTTCAACTGCTTCTAAAGTTTCTGTTAGCGTGCCGATTTGGTTTACTTTCACCAGGATTGAATTGCCAGTGCCTTTTTCAATACCGGTTTTTAAACGCGCTGGGTTTGTTACAAACAGGTCATCACCAACCAATTGGCATTTATCGCCGATTGCGTCAGTCATGGCTTTCCAACCGTCCCAATCGTCTTCTGCAAGACCATCTTCAATTGAGATGATCGGGAATTTTGAGATGAGATTTTCGTAATAATCAATCATACCCCCTGCATCAAGGACTTTGCCCTCACCTTTTAGGTTGTATTTGCCATCTTCGTAAAATTCAGTTGAAGCGGCATCTAGTGCTAGGTAAATATCTTCGCCAGCTTTATAACCAGCTGCTTCAATGGCTTTAATGATAAAGGCAAGTGCGTCTTCAGATGAACCGATGTTTGGTGCAAAACCACCTTCATCACCGACATTTGTGTTGTGGCCTTCGTCTTGTAAAGCTTTTTTCAATTTGTGAAAAACTTCTGCGCCCATGCGAATGGCATCTGACATGGTTTCTGCAGAGACGGGCATAATCATGAATTCCTGCACATCGATCGGGTTATCAGCATGCTCACCGCCATTGATTATATTCATCATTGGAACAGGTAAAATGTGAGCGCCAGCACCACCAAGGTAACGATAAAGCGGCAATTCTGCAGCCATTGCAGCGGCCTTAGAAACAGCAAGCGATGCGCCTAATAGTGCATTGGCGCCAAGACGGGCTTTGTTTTCAGTGCCATCTAGTTCAATCATTGTTGCATCAATTCGGCGCTGGTCTTCTGCATCCAAGCCTTGCAAGCAATCGAAAATTTCACCATTAACACTCTCAACGGCTTTTTGGACACCTTTCCCCATGTAACGCTCATCACCATCGCGAAGTTCATGAGCTTCATGAGCGCCAGTAGAAGCGCCTGATGGAACAGCTGCGCGGCCAACAGAGCCATCTTCCAACATCACATCAACTTCAATGGTTGGATTGCCACGGCTATCAATAATTTCGCGACCCAAAATATCGATAATAGCTGTCATTTAATTTGCCTTTCATGAGGAGATTTGTTCATGGTTGTCTTTAGAATGCACTTACACACATAACAAATCATTTATATGGGAATTTCATTTGTTTTGCGGGTTTTAGCTCATCTCATGTCGTAGTGGAAGGGTTAAAACCGAAAAAAACCAGTTTTTTCAGTTTTCCTCTGCTCTTTGGCATGGTATGCCAGCTGGCTTTAGGCCGTAGTCTCTTGAATTAACTGCTTTTGGCGCTTTTTTGTTTATTTGTTGATGCGTCAAATAGTCTTGAGCTTGCCCTCTTTTACAATGAATGGTTTTAAAAATGACTGGTGTTAAAAATTTAGATCAAAGTCGTGCTCTTGTTTTATTCTCTGGGGGACAAGATTCAACAACCTCTTTAGCTTATGCTTTGGAAAATTATGACACTGTTGAGACTGTTGGTTTTGACTATGGGCAACGCAATAGGATTGAACTTGAGTGCTGCATTGAAATTTTGAAA
Source organism: Methyloligella sp. (assembly GCA_021604645.1). GTDB lineage: Bacteria > Pseudomonadota > Alphaproteobacteria > Rhizobiales > HXMU1428-3 > HXMU1428-3. Next base: position 190,102 of record BQJJ01000007.1, on the reverse strand, counting down.
AGTTTAAAACAGGACTTTCCTCAATGGTCTGCCAAACTTGGAAATGATCATTTACTTGATCTTTCTACATTTGCTTCGCTATCGAACAGTGCATTAACTGACCATACTCAGGAAATAGCAGTTGGTGAGACAGGTTTACCAACGACTTTTGTTCCAGGGCGTAATTTGTTCTTTTTTACTTATGCTGCAGTCATTGCTTATAATCGCAATCTAGGCACTCTAGTTGGTGGTATGTGTGAAACCGACTTTTCCGGTTATCCTGATTGCAGGGAAGAGACACTTAAATATCTTGTTTTAACTCTTAATCACGGTATGGGAACTGACTTTGAGCTTGTTACTCCACTAATGTGGAAAAGCAAGGCAGAAAGCTGGAAACTGGCGCATGACTTGGGCGGTGACGATCTTATTTCTCTCATTCGTGAGCAGAGCCATACTTGTTATAATGGGGTTCGGGAAGAACTGCATGACTATGGTTATGGCTGTGGGAAATGCCCTGCATGTGAACTGCGGGCCAAGGGGTATGCTGAGTGGAAAGCTAAGTTTTAATATAATTAGACCTGTTAAATTTGAGAAAGTCTAAAATCTAGTTTTATGTATCAAGTCAAAGAAATATTTTACACCTTGCAAGGTGAAGGGACTCACAGTGGGCGCGCGGCTGTTTTTATGCGTTTTAGTGGCTGTAACCTTTGGACAGGCCGTGAGATTGATCGCGCTCAGGCGATTTGCCAATTTTGTGATACGGACTTTGTTGGAGTTGATGGTGAGAATGGTGGGAAGTACGCTACAGCTGAAGAGTTGGCCTTAAAGGCTTGTCGTGTCGCGATTGGTGACAGAGAAGAAACTTCGAACGTTGATGGTTTGCTTATTGTGCTCACAGGGGGCGAGCCTTTGTTGCAAGTGGATGCTGCTTTAATTGATGCCTTACATACACAGGGTTTTGAAATTGCGGTTGAGACAAATGGCACGATTAAGGTTCCTGCGGGATTAGACTGGGTTTGCGTCAGTCCAAAGGCTGGTTCTGAGATTGTTCAAAAGTCTGGAAATGAGTTGAAGCTTGTTTTTGGGCAAAAAGGACTGACACCTGAAGAGTTTGAAAGTTGGGATTTTGATCATTTCTATCTCCAACCAATGGACACCCTGAGGGTGAGTAGTAATAGGGGGGATTATTCACAGATTAATATTCGTGACGAAACAGACAGCCTCACTGATCAAGTGATTGCCTATTGCAAGGCTCATCCTAAATGGAAACTCAGCTTGCAGACCCATAAGATCTTAAACATCGCTTGAGGTGCAACTTGCCCTTTCAAACCGGGTGCTCTAAAGAAGTTAAGACTAGACCCTAGCTAATCCATTAAATGAGAACATACAGCCGAAACCATCATGCTTATATATAAAGAATTTACATTTGAAGCCGCACATTTCTTACCTTCTGCGGAAAAGGGAACGCCGAATAGCCGTATTCATGGGCATTCTTTTCGGGTACGTGTGACATTAAAGGGTGCGCCTGATGATGATACGGGGCTTATTTTGCATTTAGGTACAGTTGAAGAGAAGCTGAAGACTGTTCAAGGTAAACTTGATCATCGGTTTTTAAATGAGGATGTTCCAGGCTTGGAACTTCCAACGCTAGAGCATATTGCCTTATGGATTTGGGGTGAGTTGCATCATGAGCTGCCATTGATTTATGAGGTAAGTGTGATGCGTGATAGTTGTGGTGAGGGCTGTATTTATCGCGGGTCTCAGCATAAGAAGCTCTCAACATAAGAAAGATTAGGCTTTAGTTATGAGTGATGAAGAGAACTTAAAACAACATATTTCACAATTAGGTGGCTCAAATGAAATAGCGGCCTCACCTAAAGAGGCTGTTCTTGAGCGTGTGCCGAACCCGCAAGCCGATACTCCATATGTGGCTCGCTTTACTTGCCCTGAATTTACGTCTCTTTGCCCTGTGACCGGTCAGCCTGATTTTGCGCAACTGATGATTGATTATGTGCCAGGTGAATGGCTGGTTGAATCAAAATCTCTGAAACTCTATCTCACATCGTTTCGTAATCATGGCGCTTTTCATGAAGATTGTACGGTAGCGATTGGTAAGCGAATAGCTGAATTATTGGAGCCACACTATTTACGTATTGGTGGATATTGGTATCCACGCGGCGGCATTCCTATTGATGTGTTTTGGCAATTTGGTACTGTACCTGAAAGTGTTTGGCTGCCAGACCAGAATGTGCCGAATTATCGCGGTCGTGGTTAGGCCCTAAGGCCATTTTTATCTGATTTCATTTCTATCAAGAGTAAAAAAGGTGTTTCCCCATGCGTCTACTTCCTAAACTGCTTAAAAAGGCTATCAAGAAGGGTACGTTGCGGTTAAGGGGACCAAAGGGTGAGGTTCATCTCATAGGCGGGCTTGAGGACGGCCCCGAGGTGAGCATTGAAATCACAGATCCATCCTACGATTGGAAAATCGTTCTCAACCCGGAGCTTTATGCGGGCGAAGCTTATATGCATGGCGCCCTTAAGATTGAAACGGGCGATATCTATTCGTTTCTTGAATTATTTTTCCTTAATAAGCGCAGCTTTGACCTCACGGCCAGCCAGATTTACTGGAAAGGTGTGGCACGCAAGCTCAAACGTTTTCAACAGCACAACCCGATTGCAAGAGCGCGGGCAAATGTGAAGCATCATTATGATTTAGGGAATGAGTTATACCGACTGTTTCTTGATGAGGATATGCAATATTCCTGCGGTTATTATGCTGAGGGCGTGCAAACTCTTGAAGAGGCACAATTAGCCAAGAAACGTCACCTAGCCGCCAAACTTGGATTAGAAGATGGACAGCGGATTTTAGAGATCGGTTGTGGTTGGGGTGGCTTGTCGCTTTATCTCTCGCAACTGGCTGATGTTGAGATCACGGCGGTTACGCTCTCGAAAGAACAGATTGATATAGCACGCGCCAGAGCGGCAGCGGCATCATTGACAGACCGTGTGAATTTCAAGCTTTGTGATTACCGTGAAGTATCTGGCACCTTTGATCGGGTGATTTCTGTTGGTATGCTTGAGCATGTGGGTGTTGGGCATTTAGATGAGTATTTCTTAAATGTGCGGGATCGTTTGAGTGCGGATGGCTTGGCACTTATTCACTCTATCAGTTCTAAAGCGCCTCCTGGTATTACAGGTCCGTTTTTAGCGAAATATATATTCCCGGGCGGCTATAGCCCCTCTTTATCGGAGGCGATTACGTCTGTGGAGCATAGCGGCTTGTGGGCGCTTGATATTGAGATTTGGCGCAAGCACTATGGGCACACGCTTCGCGAATGGCGCATGCGCTGTGCTGAGAATAAAGATCAGATCATCAAACTCTATGATGAGAAATTTTATCGGATGTGGGAATTTTACTTAGCGGCCTGTGAAGGCGCGTTTATGCATGGGGCGTCTCATGTGTTCCAGATGCAGCTTGCACGTTCTCCTGATGCGGCACCATTGACGAGGGGCTATGTTGAGGAGCGGACGGTGCACATAAAAGAAAGTGAGCCATTGTTCCTTGGGAAATTGCAAGACGCTACTGATGAAGCTTTTGCTGGCTTATCTTTTTAACCCTTCACCACATCATCAATTGCCTTGAGGCTTTGCAGGAGAGCCTTTAGCTCTTTTAACGGGATCATGTTGGGGCCGTCTGAGGGGGCGTTGTCTGGGTCGTCATGGGTTTCGATGAATAGACCGCTAACGCCGACTGCGACGGCTGCTCTTGCCAATACGGGCACGAATTCTCGCTGGCCGCCGCTTGAGGTGCCCTGCCCGCCTGGTTGTTGCACAGAGTGCGTTGCGTCAAACACAACCGGACAGCCTGTTTCTGCCATGATGGGTAGGCCTCTGAAGTCTGTTACCAAGGTGTTATAGCCAAAACTTGCACCGCGCTCAGTGAGCAAGATGTTTTGATTGCCGGTAGATAGGACTTTATCGACGACGTTTCTCATATCCCAAGGAGCCAAGAACTGACCTTTTTTAATTTTTATGACTTTACCGGTTTTACCGGCGGCTACTAGCAAGTCCGTTTGGCGGCAAAGAAACGCTGGGATTTGCAGGACATCGACCACTTCGGCGACAGGGGCACACTGGCTTACCTCATGTATATCTGTGAGGATTGCAAGGTCTAGCTGCTCTTTAATTTCAGCGAAAATCTCTAAGCTTTTATCCAGGCCCAATCCGCGCTTGCCGCTTGCGCTGGTTCTATTAGCTTTATCGAATGAAGCTTTGAAGACAAAGGGAATGTTTAACTCGCTGCAAATTTCTTTGATGCCTTCAGCCATCATGAAGCCGTGGTCTCTGCTCTCTAGTTGGCAAGGACCGGCAAAGAGCATGAATGGAGCTGTGTTACTAATCACATTGTTACGGATAGACACTGAGGAATTGGGCTGCATTGATTGTCCTAATTGCTTTGCTTTTTCGGCTTTTAGCACTGTTATAAGAACTTATCTAAATAAAGTTTTCAATGCGTATAAGCAAGCTCTTTATAGAGAGATCCCGGATCTATAAAACAGCAAACGGAGTTAATGATACGTGTGGTAGGTAAGAGAGGGTTTAAGATTGTTTTTTGTTTTTGTGTTTTGTGTGAGTGAATGTATAGACCCCTATACCTATAATGAAGGAAACAAGAAGGATCAGGCCATACAGTAGAAAGAGTTCACTATTTTGATTAAATGAAATTCTTGAACTCTCAAAATGAGAGATCATATCACCATTCATTGCATTAAAACTAACGTTTGAATATTCCCCATATACCAACGCAGTCAGGCTTTGCAGAACGTCAGCTAATTTTTCTGTCACTTGAGTGAACATGCTTTATCTCTATATCAATCAGATTTTGCGGGTAATTTATCCCTATATTAAATTACATACTATAATTAAATCAATAGGCTGTAAAAATGGTTAAATGTTTCTATTTAAGCTGATTAATATTAGTCATTGAAAATTATGGTTAATCTTAGATTCTTGCACACAAAGTGGCAATAACTACAATTTAAGTGCCATTTTTAACTATACGAGACGACTTTGCTCTAATGCTGCTGATATGAAAGAAGCAAATAGAGGGTGTGGTTCAAATGGCCTGGATTTCAATTCTGGGTGGAATTGTACGCCGATAAACCATGGATGGTCTTCTATTTCTACAATTTCAGGCAACAATCCATCTGGAGAAACTCCAGAAAAAGTCATACCTGCTTCTTCTAGCTGAGCTTTGTAATTCATATTAACTTCATAGCGATGACGGTGACGCTCGAAGATGGTCTCTGCACCATAAATATCTCTTACTTTTGTACCTTCTAGAAGCTTGGCCTCATAGGCACCCAGGCGCATAGTGCCGCCAAGGTCATCTGAGCTGCCTCGTTTTTCTAGTGAACCATCTTTTTCCCATTCAGTCATAAGGCCAACAAGAGGTATCTCTGGTGAACCAAATTCACTTGAACCTGCGCCCATTAAGCCTGCCTTGCTTCGGGCAAATTCAACAACGGCCATTTGCATACCTAAACAAATTCCCAGATAGGGAACGTTGCTTGTTCTTGCAAATTTTGCTGCCGCTATCTTTCCTTCAATGCCGCGTTCGCCAAAGCCGCCAGGGACAAGGATTGCGTTCACATTTTCAAGATATGGATTTGGATCTTCTCTTTCAAAGATTTCAGCGTCGATCCATTCGATGTTAACTTTGGCTTTATTAGCCATGCCGCCATGCAACAAAGCTTCGTTGATGGATTTATAAGCGTCTTTCAGCTCAATATATTTACCGACAATGGCAATTGTGACCTCACCTTCAGGATTATGAACCCGATTGGAAATTTCATCCCAGCGAGATAGTTCCGGTTTTTTACGGTCTTCAATTGAGAAGGCTTTTAGAACCTCACGGTCGAGGCCTTGTTCATGATAGGCTTTTGGAACATCGTAAATGCTAGAAACATCTAAGGCCTGGATAACAGCTTCTTCACGAACATTACAAAACAGGCCGATTTTGCGGCGCTCATCTTGAGGGACTTCACGATCACAGCGACATAGTAGAATATCTGGCTGGATACCGATTGAGCGTAATTCTTTTACAGAGTGCTGAGTTGGTTTGGTTTTCAGCTCACCTGCGCTGGGGATGTAAGGGATAAGCGTTAAATGAATGAAGATACTATCATTCACTGGCAAGTCATTGCGCAATTGTCTGATGGCTTCAAAAAATGGGAGGCCTTCGATGTCACCAACGGTGCCGCCAATTTCGCATAGGACAAAATCAACATCTTCATTGCCATCAATCACAAAATTCTTGATGGCATCTGTAACATGAGGAATGACCTGGACTGTGGCGCCTAAATAGTCACCGCGGCGTTCTTTGGCAAGGATGTCCTGGTAGATACGGCCGGTGGTGATATTATCTGTTTGTTTACAAGGATTGCCCGTGAACCGCTCATAGTGGCCGAGGTCAAGATCAGTCTCAGCGCCGTCATCGGTTACGAAGACTTCGCCGTGCTGATATGGGCTCATTGTGCCCGGGTCTACATTTAAATATGGATCAAGCTTTAGCAGCCGGACTGAATAGCCTCTAGCCTGCAAAAGTGCTCCGAGAGAGGCTGAGGCTAACCCTTTACCAAGGGAAGATACCACGCCGCCTGTAATGAATATATAACGCGCCATGGGACCTTAGATTGCATGTTTATTTATAGATTCGTATAGAAAAATTCAGTTGCGAACAGTTAAATTAGAAAAAGGGCGATAGTGATGACATTTTCGTCACACTTATCGCCCTTATGTCATTTAAAAGTATGACTTTTTTGATGTGCTTCAGGTTGCCCACAAACAACCGCACTATTTTATTTTGATGTACTTCAGGTCGTCCACTAGCTACCGTACTATTTTATGCTTCAGGTTTTTCACCAGAAAACGATACGAAGCAACCGTCACAAAATATCCGCGCTATTTTTTTGGTGTGTCAGGTGTTGGAACAACTGGACCATCAAGTTTTTTAGGTGCGGCTGGTGGTGTTGGAAGGCCGTCTAAAACTTTGCCAGATTTTTTCGGTCCATCAACTTTGATTGCGTCAATTTTAGATTCTGTTGTGGTTGCATTACGACCTAAAACTGTAAGGCCGATGCTTGAAAGAAAGAAGCAAGCCGCTAAAATGGCCGTTGTTCTGGAGAGTAAATTGCCTGTTCCGCGTCCTGACGTCATACCGCCGCCGCCGCCGCCAATACCAAGTGCACCGCCTTCAGAGCGTTGCAATAACACTGTGGCGATGATGCCCAGTGCGATTAGCACATGAACGACCAATAATATAGTTGCCATTAGACTTCCTTTGTTAGCTGCGACGGGCCAAAGAGTTATCCCTATTTAAGAGAGTGACAAATCTTTATGGCGTCACGCTGAGTTCTTTAGCTTGTTGTCTTATTTAACTTAATTGTCGCAGGACACAAGAAAAATGAGACAAAAGATTAATTGCCATATATTTACGAGCACTTTTTTGTCAGTTTGCTCAAACTTTTAAACGTAAATGTTCGGTTCTAAAGGAGCAAATAGTTTAGAGTGCCCAAATCAGTTGATTTAAGGCTTATATCGCCTTCTTTGATGAAAAATCAATAGAGAAACGCTTTAATGTTACAAGTTAAATCAGATAGATAATGATTAAACCTGATGAATTTCTTTTTTTCGCATTTATTTCAGTGAGTTAATCCTGCTTAAGACCATTAGTTTAAGACTTTTCTTTGTTTTCAACGCTTGATGGGAAAATAGTCTCAAACAGTGTGGGTTCAGGTTTTTTCGTTGGTTCTAGGCTTGATTTCTTATTTTTCTTTTTAGCCGGTTTCTTTTTTGTCGTACTTTTCTTGGTATTTTTCTTCTTTTTAGGTTTTAGCTTTTGTACTTTTTTCTCAGGCTTAGCTTTTGTTTTCGCTTTTTTGTCAACTAAATCCTTTTTAGGATCAGCTTTTTTAGGCTTTGGCTTAGGTGCTTTTTTCTTTCTTGGCTGGGGGCAGCGGAATTTATATTGTTCTTCGGTTTCGATGAATTCCTTAATTGGTAGGAGGTCATCACCTTTCATGTTGTCTTTTACCCATTCAAAGCCTTTTGACATATTCATCACGGCTGGAGTGGCTTTTAGTGTTTTTATTTTGCTCTTAAGGGTTTTGCATTCTTTCTTGGCCAGGGGCTTAGCGCTTACAGGTTGAATGGAAGATACGCTCACAGTGAGCAAAAGAACTGCTAGCCCCAAAGTTAGTGATTTTATGAATGAAATTGCCCAGCGGATACGCGTAACAAACATGAATTTTATGCCCCGAATAGTGTAAGTAGGTACAGTCCTACCTATGGCTTATGTCTTTAACCATAAGGATTTGGACTGCACCTTATATCAGCTATTCGTACGCTGCAATAATTCCTGCAAAATCTTCAGCTTTTAAACTGGCACCGCCCACAAGAGCTCCGTTGACATTGCTTGCTGCCATTAACTCTTTTGCATTGCCAGGTTTAACAGAGCCCCCATAAAGAAGACGCATATTGGAGCCAACTTGTTGGCCCTGGGTCTCAATAAGGTTGTTTCTGATAAATGTGTGTACAGTTGCAACATCATCTACAGTTGGTGTTAAGCCGGTTCCGATGGCCCAAACAGGTTCATAAGCAATGATTAAGTTATCAGCTGTTGCGCCTTCAGGAATTGAATTCTTTAATTGGCGTTCAATTACTTTCAATGTTAAATCGGCTTTTCTCTCACCAATTAGCTCTCCAACACACAATATTGCCTTTAAACCGGCTCTCCAGGCGGCTTCTGTTTGAGCTTTAACGATTTTATCAAGCTCGCCATGATCCATACGGCGCTCTGAATGGCCTGTAATCACATAGTTTGCACCGCAATCTTTTAACATTTCTGAAGAAATATCACCTGTATGAGCGCCACTTGCAGCTGAGTGGCAAGTTTGTCCACCTAATTCAATCGGCGTTTCTTTTAAAATATGGGAAAATGCCATGATTAATGTTGCTGGAGGGCAAATTAAGATGTCGCAATTAGAAGGTGAACTGACCTTTTCTTTTAATGAATTGATTTCAGATACGGAATTTGAAACTCCATTCATTTTCCAGTTGCCGGCTACTATTGGTCTAATCATTTTTGAGAAACGCCCCTCAGTTTACATGTGTATTTATTTTGATCTTTTTACAAAGGCAATTAAGCCTTTTGGTCTTTTGCTTAAAAAATGGCTTGCCAAGACCTTCCTATCCACTTTAGGAAGGTTTATTAAGCTAGAAACCTTACCACCAAAGAATTGTTGGCATCCGCCTAAGTGGATACTATGATGGGTGGAATTTGTACATAGATCGTCTTTTTTTGTATTAATGGCAATGATTATCATTAATTTCAATGCGGCGAATCGAAACATAAGATGGAATTTAAATGCTAAGTGTTCTTCGCAAAGGTGCTACCACCTGGTTAGCCAAAATTTTAATTGGTTTATTAATTTTGAGTTTTGCTGTTTGGGGTGTTCAGGGTTTGATACAAACTCAGGGCCAAACAGAACTTGCTAAAGTTGGTGAAATTGAAATTTCTCGACAAGACTATGAAAGACTTTACCCGACAGTTGTTAATGAGTGGAACACTCGTTTAAAGCGCCGGTTAAGCCGAGAACAATTACGTGCCTTTGATATTCCGAGCCAAGTAAAGTTCCGCCTCATCAATCAGGCAGTGGTTGATAATCATGCTAAAGAGTTGGCATTGGGTGTATCTGATGATGCCATTGGTGATGCGATTAAAAATGACCGCCAGTTTCAAGACCAGGCTGGTAATTTTAATAAAGAATTACTGAAGCAAATTTTGCGTTCAGAGCGCATTTCTGAACAGGGTTATTTCGATACGCAAAGAAGCTCTGCACTGCGCACACAAGTGACTAGTCTGTTCACACAAAAGAAACGTATTCCTAAAGTTCTTATCAATAGTCTTTATCATTACCGTGAAGATAAGGTTGAAGCTGAGTATTTTGTTGTTCCGAATAAGGGAATTAAAAATGCTGTGAAACCAACAGATGCTCAATTAAAAGACTATTATGCTCTTACTAAAAGTGCATACAGAGCACCTGAATATCGTAAGGTTGCACTTTTCCAACTTTCTTTGGAAGACTTGAAAAAGCAAGCTGTTCTTAATGAAGACGATGTGAAGAAAACTTTTGAGGTTCGTAAAAAACGCTTTAATTCTCCTGAGAACAGATCGTACAACCAAATCGTTTTTGATAGTATGGAAAAAGCACTTGAAGCGCACAAAGCACTGAAGGCTGGTAAGAAATTTGAAGACGTTGCAAAAGAGTTTGGCAAAAATAAAAAAGCTGATGCTGTTGGTCCTGTAACCAAGAAGAGCATGGCAGACCCTAAGCTTGCCACTGCGATTTTTGATATTAAAGATGGTGAGTTTACAGCTCCAATTGGAGGCACTTTCGCTATCACTATTGCAAAGGTGACTAAAACGGTTGCGGCAGTTGAGAAGACACTCAAAGATGTGCGGCCACAAATTGAAAGCTATTTAAGAGAAATCGCTGCTCGTAAGAAGGTCCGCCAACTTTTTGACAAGGTAGAAGATCTTCGAGCTAGTGGAATGAATATAGCTGATGTTGCTAAAGAGATGGGTGGAAAATCTATTTTGATTGATGCGGTTTCTCCTAAAAGTCAGGGACTTGATGGTAAAGCTGTTAAAGATTTGCCAGCAGCTCCAAAACTTATTCAATCAGTTTTTGTTTCTGCTATAGGTGATGACACCGTTTCAGTTCGTCATGCTGATGGTGGTTATGTTTGGTTTGATGTTTTAGAAATTACACCAACTCGTATTAAACCACTGGACGAAGTAAAAGACGCTGTAACAGAAGCGTGGTTAGCCCGTGAAAATAAAAAATTAGCCAATGAATATGCAGCTTCTCTTGAAAAAGAAATTCAGGATGGAAAAAGCTTCGCTGATGTTGCTAAAGGCCTAAAAGCTAAAATCGTACCCGTGAAACCAGTTGGTCGTGGTGCTGTAGTTGAAGATATTCCAGCCTTTTTCACTAACCGGTTATTTAGTGTTAAAAATGGGGGTATTGCTTCAGGCTTAGATGCGTCAAATAAAAACTGGCTCATAGTGAGAGTTAAAAAACATATTCCTGCTAAAACCAGTGGCCCGGCTTATGATGCTTATGCGATTAAGCTTGAGAATGAACTTCAAGAAGAGATGACGAATGATCTTGTCACTCAATATTTAGAAGGTGCAAAGGCACATTTTGGTGTTAGTGAAAATCAACAGGTCTTTAATCAGCTTAAAGATGCTCTTTAAAGGTCTTTATTTTCTTATTTAATACGCTTTAAATTGTGTCGATTTCAATGTGCCATTTTACTGTGTTTAATCACTGTACTCAGGGAATGATCATTTTTGATTTTACCTTGGGTGCAGTTTTGTTTTTCTAAGTTACGCGTTTTTATTTAGAGGCTATTTTTATGAATGAAGTTCCAAATTCGGGGGGGCGTAAATTTGCTCCAGAACTTTCATCCTTTCAAAAACTCTATAAAAAGGGGCAATCGCAGGTTGTTTGGGCGCGTCTGGTTGCTGACTTAGAAACACCTGTTTCGGCTTTTTTAAAGTTAACAGAGCGGTGCCCGCAAAACAGCTTTCTTTTTGAAAGTGTTGAAGGGGGCGCTGTTCGTGGACGTTATTCAGCTATTGGTTTAAAGCCGGATCTTATTTTTCAAAGCAATGGTGAGCAAGCTGAAATCAATGAGAGCTGTCTTGAAGGCCAATCTGATTTTACTCCGCTAGCTCCGCCAACACTTGATGCTATGCGAGAGTTGCTAGAGCGCTCAAAAATCGACTTGCCTGATGAATTGCCGCCAATGTCAGCTGGTGTGTTTGGCTATATGGCTTATGATACAGTCCGTTTGATGGAACATTTGCCGGATGTTAATGAAGATGTTCTTGGCGTGCCTGATAGTATATTTGTTCGCCCGACCATTATGGTCATTTTTGATGCTGTTAAAGATGAAATGGTTATGGTTCACCGGGTTGATGTGAAAGAAGGAGTGACAGCAAAAAAGGCCTACCTGTCAGCTGTTGAGAATTTAAAATCAGCCATTTTAGATTTGAATGCTCCTGTTCCTCATATGCATGAGTTTGATGTTGACGAAGAAGATAGCTCACTTGTCTTTGAAGAACCATCTTCAAATACATCTCCTAAACAATATAAAGAGATGGTCAAAAGAGCGCAGGATTACATCACTGAAGGTGATATTTTTCAGGTTGTATTGAGCCAACGTTTTACAGCCCCTTTTTCATTACCGCCCTTCTCGCTATACCGCGCATTACGCCGTACGAACCCGTCACCATTTCTCTATTATCTCAATTTTACAGACTTTTCGGTCATTGGGTCTAGTCCTGAAATCTTGGTGCGGGCGCGTGATGAAGTTGTCACCGTTCGCCCGATAGCGGGAACACGACCACGCGGGGGAACAGAGGCTGAAGATATAGCTCTTGGTGAGGATTTGTTGGCTGACCCTAAAGAATGTGCCGAGCATCTTATGTTATTGGACTTGGGCCGAAATGATGTTGGCCGTGTTGCTGAAACTGGTAGTGTTACTGTGACTGATCAATTCTTTTTAGAGCGTTATAGTCACGTGATGCATATTGTCTCTAATGTAGAGGGCAAGCTCGCACCTGAGTTTGATGAGATTGATGCTCTAATGGCTGGTTTTCCAGCTGGTACTGTATCTGGGGCGCCAAAGGTGCGGGCGATGCAAATTATTGACGAGTTGGAAGTCCATAAGCGCGGTGTTTATGCGGGCTGTGTTGGTTATTTTTCAGCCACGGGTGAGATGGATAGCTGTATAGTCCTGCGCACGGCGATCGTTAAGGATGGTGAGATGCACGTGCAGGCTGGAGCTGGGATTGTGGCAGATTCAGTTCCGCAATCTGAGTTTGATGAATGTGTGAACAAGGCTAAAGCTTTGTTTAGCGCGCGGGCAGAAGCGCTCAGGTTTGCAGGCATTAAGAGAAATAATTAGAGCTTTAGCTAGTGCCTCGGGTTGAAGTGGAGTTCTCCTTTGTTAGATCTTTATATATTGCGGCATGCTAAATCGAGTTGGAGTGATGAAACGCTTGATGATTTTGATCGCCCGTTAAACAAACGTGGCAAGCAAAATGCTATACTCATGGGACGCTATTTAAGAGACGCCAAACTCTCTCCGGATATGGTCCTTTGTTCCAAGGCTAAACGGTGTAAACAAACTTTAAAACGTCTGCTGGCTGAGGATTTTTGTGTCGATCAGCAGGTTTTCTCAAACAAGCTTTACCTTGCAAGTTCCAATGAACTCATAAGTGTCATTAAGAAAACACCAAACCTAATCAGATCTTTGATGATTATTGGGCATAATCCTGGTTTAGAAAGTTTGTTAGATCTGCTTATTAAAGATAAAACCAGTTCAGATTATTTATTAATTGCGTCCAAGTTTCCCACTTGCGCATTTGTTCATATTCAAATTGACACAGACTGTTGGACGAAGCTTGCCCCGAACAGTGGAACCCTTTATTGTACAGTTACACCTAAACAGCACCTTTCTCAGGACGACTAAACTTTATGATCACTCTCATCGATAATTACGACAGTTTCACTTATAACCTTGTCCATTATATTGGAGATCTTGGGGTTAGCTCTGATGTGGTTCGTAATGATAAAATTACAGTCAACAAGGTCATGAAAGCAAAACCACAGGCAATTGTGCTCTCGCCAGGGCCGTGTTCTCCTAATGAGGCTGGTATTTGTCTTGATTTGATTAAAAAAGCTGCGGGTAAGTTTCCTATTTTTGGCGTTTGCCTTGGGCATCAATCGATTGGCCAGGCTTTTGGGGGCACTGTTTTGAAAGCACCTGAGCTTATGCATGGTAAAACATCTCAAATCAGCCATGAAGAACATTCTGTTTTTAAAGGACTGCCATCTCCTTTCACTGCAACACGTTATCACTCACTTATTGTTGAAAAAGAGACTTTGCCAGACTGTTTAGAAATCACTGCTGAAAGTTCTGATGGACTGATTATGGGGCTTGCTCATAAAGATCATCCTATTTACGGCGTTCAGTTTCATCCTGAAAGCATTGCTTCTGATTATGGACATAAAATTTTAGCTAATTTTCTTGAAATTGCAGGACTTTCCATTGATCATAAAATTTTAGAAAAACATGTCAGTGCATAGGCCGAAGTTTTTTGGTATTTATTTTTACGTTTTATATTTGATTAGCTTGGTAGTGGGGTTCCAATGGCGCGCATAGAAGATTACATCCAGATTGTATCAACAGGGGCGAGTTTGTCTCGGCAAGAAGCAGCTGAAGCTTTTGAGCTTTTGATGACTGGACAAGCTGAACCAGCTCAAATAGGCGGGTTTCTCATGGCGCTTAGGGTGCGGGGCGAAACCGTTGATGAAATCACGGGTGCTGCTGAAGTAATGCGGGCTAAGGCAACTGGTGTTAAAGCCCCTGAGGGAGCGGTTGATACATGTGGTACGGGCGGAGATAGTTCTGGTACCTATAACATTTCTACCTGTAGTTCTTTTGTTGTTGCGGGGGCTGGTATCCCTGTTGCGAAACATGGGAATAAATCTATTTCATCTAAATCTGGGTCTGCCGATGTTCTTGCTTCATTAGGTGTTAATTTAGATGTGACGCCTGAGATTGTTGAGACTTGTATCAACAAGGCTAATATTGGGTTTATGTTTGCGCCTGCGCACCACTCTGCTGTTCGCCATGTTGGCCCTGCTCGCGCTTCACTTGGTGTGCGGACAATTTTTAATTTACTTGGCCCTCTTTCTAACCCGGCTGGCGCAAAACGACAGGTGCTTGGTGTTTTCTCTGATGAATGGCTCGTTCCCATAGCAGAAGTGCTTAGAACTTTGGGTTCGACCAAGCTCTGGGTTGTTCATGGCGCTGATGGGCTCGATGAACTATCAACAACTGGTGAAACAAAAGTTGCAGCGCTTGAAAAGGGAGAAATTACGACTTTTACTGTCCATCCTGAAGATGTTGGATTACCGCTTTCAAGCATAGATATGCTAAAAGGGGGGAATTCTGAAGTGAATGCTGTAGCCATTAAGGAAGTTTTAAAGGGTGAGATGGGACCATTCAGGGATATTGTTTTGCTGAATGCTGGTGCTGCCCTTGTGGTTAGTGGGCAAGTTGATGATTTGAAAGAAGCTGTTGCTCTTGCTGGAAAAGCCATTGATGACGGTAAAGCCCTTGAGGCATTAAATACACTTATCGAGCTGACCAATAAGAGCTGAAAAATTGCTTAAATTAATTCCGGCTCTATGAAGCTAAGCTACGAGCGTTGTTTAACTAGCTAACAAGCTCTGATTTTATTTTTTTATTTTAGGACCTCAGTTATGAAAAATATGCTGGATCGAATTATTTCTCACAAGGCTAAAGAGGTAGCGAATGCCAAAAACATTCTGCCACTTTCAGAAATTGAGACACAAGCCAGGGCTGCGACAGCGCCGCGAGGATTTATAAAGTCGATTAAGAAATTTCATGATGAAGGTAAACCTGCCTTGATTGCTGAAATTAAAAAAGCCAGCCCTTCAAAAGGTCTTATTCGTCCCGATTTTGATCCAGCTCATTTAGCAGATGCGTATGAAAATGGGGGAGCTGCTTGTATTTCAGTTTTAACTGATATTGCTTTTTTTCAAGGCCATCCTCAATATCTGAAAGAAGTTCGTACAGCTTCTACTTTACCCGTTTTACGAAAAGATTTTATGATTGATACGTACCAGGTTGTTGAAGCCCGGGCGTGGGGTGCAGATTGTATTTTGGTGATCATGGCGGCCATTGATGATGTTACTGCTCAATCTATTACAAATATGGCCCATAAGTGGGGTATGGATGTTCTTATTGAGGTTCATAACCGCCAAGAACTAGAACGCGCGTTGAAACTTAATTCTGTTTTGATTGGTATTAACAACCGAAATTTACAAACATTTGATATTACATTAGAGACGACTGAAGGTTTAGCGCCTCTTATTCCTAAAGACCGCATCATTATAAGTGAAAGCGGGATTTCTACTCATGATGATCTGGTTCGCCTTTCTAAAATTGGAGCCAATACGTTTCTAGTTGGTGAGACCTTAATGCGGAAAGAAAATGTTGAGCAAGCAACACGAGTTCTTTTAGGACAAGAGGCTGCACCAGATTTTTTTCCCGAAGTGAAGAGGGAGAATGACGCGGATCAACCAGTTCCACAAGCTGCTTCTTCACAAGACGATCAAGCTTCAAGTCCTCCTCCTCTTAAGGCTCAATCAGACGCTCCGTCGGTAGATGAGAATAAGTTTCATGAGGAATTACAACAAACCGGCTCAGAGACCAGTGATGCCGCTCATATTAAAATTCAAGATGTGCAATTGTTAGGTGATGATTTTGAATCTGCTATTGAAGAGCTAGGAGCTATGATTAGTTCTGGTTCTGAAGAAGCTGAGGTTGCTAAAGCTAAAGCTGTCGCACCGGGAGAAAAGCAAAGCTTACAAGCTCCGGATCCAAAGCTTGCTAAGGAAACTCCTGCTAGCAAAACTACAGGAGACCCTAAACTTTCTCATGTAAATGAAGCTGGTGCAGCTCATATGGTTGATATTTCTGAAAAAGGTGTTACTCAGCGTGTTGCGACAGCTGAAGGTTTTGTTTCTATGCTGCCTGAAACACTTGCTCAGATCCAACAGAACGCAATGAAGAAGGGTGATGTTCTTGCGACAGCACGAATAGCAGGCATTATGGCTGCTAAGAAAACATCTGACCTTATTCCATTATGTCACCCTCTCCCGGTTACAGGTGTTGAAGTGGCCTTTACTCCTGTGACGGACACGCAAACCGGAATTTTAGTTCATGCTACTGTTAAGGTCGATGGCAAAACCGGTGTTGAGATGGAGGCTTTAACAGCTGTTTCCGTTTCTTGTCTGACAATTTATGATATGGCAAAAGCGATTGATAAGGGCATGGTTTTTTCTGGCGTTCGTTTGCTTGAGAAAACTGGTGGTAAGTCAGGGACATATAGAGCTCCTGATGCGGCTGAATAAAAGCTGATGTCTATTTTTGAGTTTATTTCGGAGTGATGAATGAGTTTACTTTCAGTTGCTGAAGCCCAAGCCCGGATGATTTCAAAGGGGCAACAAAAAGCTCTAAAGGCAACTGAAATGTTACCATTAGAGGATTGTGCTGGTCGTGTCGTGGCGAAAGATATCTCAGCCAACATCACTCAACCTCCGTTTGACGCGTCTGCTATGGATGGTTATGCAGTCCAGCACTCTGATTGCAGTTCTCTGCCCTCTTCCTTTAAAATAATTGGTGAGAGTTCAGCTGGTCATCCGTTTCAAGGTACTGTCTCAACCGGTGAAGTTGTTCGCATTTTTACAGGCGCTGTTTTACCATCTGGCACTGATGCAATTGCTATTCAAGAAGATTGTGACCGGATTGATGAAGATACGGTTGTTATAAAAGAAGCCTCTCCGCCAGGTAAATTCATACGTGTTGCCGGTTATGACTTTCATGAAGGTGAGGTGCTTGTTAAAGAAGCTACGTTACTTGGATACAGGCACCTGGCACTCCTTGCATCAATGAATGTTGCTTTGGTTGAAGTTTATAAAAAACCAAAAATTGCCATTATTGCGACGGGTGATGAATTGGTTTATCCCGGAGAAGATTTGTCGGAAGGACAGATTATTTCTTCAATCCCTTTTGGGATGAAACACCTTCTCGAACAAGCTGGGGCGGAAGCCCATTGTTTGGGAATTGCGAAGGATAATCTAGACAGTCTGAACGATATCTTATCAACCGCAAAAGCAGCTGAACATAAGTTTGATATTATTGTCACTATTGGGGGGGCTTCTGTTGGAGACCATGATTTGGTACAAGAAGCTTTAAAGTTAGCGGGTATGGAGCTTGATTTTTGGCGCATCGCAATGAGACCTGGCAAACCACTGATGGTAGGGAATTTGAACAATCAGAGTATAGTGGGGGTGCCTGGAAATCCAGTATCTGCACTTATATGTTCTGAGATTTTTGTTGTGCCGCTTATTCGATCTATGCTTGATCACCCTTCTCCGATCAAAGTCACCAGCAAAGCGGTTTTGCAAAATGAAGTTAGCTCAAATGGTCCCCGAAAACACTATATGCGCAGTTACTATTGGGTAGATGAATTAGGGCAGCAACGCGTTGAATGTCGTGAGAATCAGGACAGCTCTTTACATGCGACATTTGCTTTTTCTAATTGCTTGATCGTTCGAGAGCCTCATTCTGAGGCGGCTAATCAAGGTGATTTTGTTGATATTTATCCGCTTGATTAGCGCTATAATCACTATTTTTACACTAAAACCAGCTGTTTAGACCAATTGTTACAAGCTTTGTAAAATGTGCAGGGCTGAGTTGATCAAATTGATCTACCTCAATTCATTCCGTTTCACTATCTTTAGTACAAGAGAAAGTTTTCTCAGTAACCGGTGTTCACCAAACACTTAAGGAGAAACAAAATGTCATATGAAACTAAAGACATTACTATTGATGAAGTGAACTATCACATTAACCAAGCTCACAAACTAAGAAGTGAAGCTGTGTATGATGCATTTTCACATATTGGCCATTCAGGAACGACAGCACTTTCTACTGCTCGTGATGTTTTAAGCCATATTCATCTACCAAAATGGGGTAAAATGAAGCCTAACCTTCACTAAATTTATCCCTTTTTCAATTATAAATAAAAAGGATCGCAAAATTCAATTTTTGCGATCCTTTTTTGTTTCCTGTTATGTGAGAATTTTCCCTCTTGCGGAACAAGACGAGAACATGCATAATGTTCTCGATTCGTACTTTTGATTGTTTTTCGAATCATATGCTTTCAAAGTCCAATTCTATTTGGAACTTTTGAGGTTTTATTTTTTCAAGAACCAATCAAGATCAATGATCGCAAAAGAGGGAACATATTCAATGCTAACTAAAAAACAAAAAGACTTATTGCTTTTTATACATAACCGAGTTCAAGAAACTGGTGTCTCCCCCTCTTTTGATGAAATGAAGGATGCGCTTGAGTTAAAATCCAAATCCGGCATTCATCGGTTAATCACAGCACTTGAAGAGCGTGGGTTTATACGTCGATTAGCCCACAGAGCGCGGGCATTAGAGATTTTGAAATTACCAGAAGGATTGCAGGGAACATCATCACCTGCTCCTGCGAATTCTGGATTGAATAATAATGTTGTTTCAATTGCAGATGCGAAGCTAAAGCCCGCTGATGAAGTTCAAACTGACGCTTCTTCTTTCACGGTTCCTGTTATGGGGCGTATTGCGGCTGGTGTTCCGATTTCGGCTATTCAAGATCATAATAATGATTTGGTTGTTTCACCTGATATGCTTGGTGCTGGTAATCATTACGCTTTAGAAGTTCATGGCGACTCGATGATTGATGAAGGCATTCTAGATGGTGATACTGTTTTGATTAAAGAGACTTCATCTGCGAGAAATGGCGATATTGTTGTTGCCTTTATCGTTGAAGAAGAAGAAGCAACTTTGAAAAAGATTTATAAATCAGGGAACACAATTGAACTCGTTGCTGCTAACCCGGCTTATGAACCTCGCCAGTTTACATCTGACAAAGTTCAGGTTCAAGGACAGCTTGTAGGGCTTGTTCGAAAATATCATTAGCTAAAAGTGGGCTTCTTAAGCCATGTCACCTTTTATGAATTCGCAAATAGAAATAAGTTTTACTGCACTAGTTTAACGGTAATCGGACCAAATTCTATTTTTTCTAAATTGATTAGCAGAGATAATTTTTATTTTTCCGTCTTTTATATATAGAGAAAGTGTTCCGCTGTTCGTTAATTCTCTTTTTGATAGAATTAATTTTGGATTTTTACATTTTCTTGTGATTGAAAATTTGTAAATTAAAATATCCGCTGTTTCGCAGGCTTTCTCTAGAGCCGCAATGGATTTAATGAGGGTTACTCTTTTTCCTGATGTTTTACCTGTGCAGGCAGTATCGTCACAGAGAAAATTTTGTGAATTTCTTACATTATTTAATGATCGCGTGTCTCCATCTGCTTTCAACCAATTGGTTAGAACAAAGGTGCCCTTGCGCCCTGTTGGTGCGTATAGTTTTTTGTCCTCTCCTCTTAAGGCAATAACTTCAGCTGAGGCGCCGATATATAGATCTGGTTTTTCATTCTTCAGTGCAGATATTGGTGCGATTATTATAAGCGCTGCTCCTATTAGATTGACTGGTCGATTTGTATAAAAGACAAGAACGAGACCAGCCATTATGAGCAAAACAGAACTTAAATTTATTGCACCTATCGTTATTACTGCAGGGTCAAAACTTGAGGTCCAGTGGGCTGTGCTTAATAGAATTTGGATTGAATATTTTAAGGGTACTAAGGCTATTACTTCTAAGCCCAGAGGCATCAATATCAATGAAATGAGCGCAGAAGGCATTAACAAAAGACTGAAAACGGGAATTGCTAACATATTCCCAACCGGGCCCATATAAGAGACATTATGAAAATGATAGATGGCAAATGGTGCTGTTGCAACGGTTGCTATAATTGATGTTACCCAAATTCCGCCCAGGTAATAAAAGGGTTTTAGCCAACGGTTTGCCGTAGAACTTTTTAGATTGTTTAAGGGCTCATATTCCCTGAACATTTGGTATGTCACAATTAGCGCGGTTACAGCTGCAAAAGACATTTGAAACCCTGCTGACACTAAACTTTCTGGTTTTAGTACCAAGATGATGAGGGCAGCAACAGCCACATTTCTAAGAGTTAACGCAGTTCGCTCGATCATGATTGCTGTGAAGAGAACTGAGATCATTAGAACGGCGCGCTGTGTTGGGATAGATTGTCCTGAAATTAAAAAGTAAGCAAAGCTCCCGATTAGAGCGCCGAAGGGTGCGTATTTTTTTATTGGATGGTTTTGACTGAAAATTGGAAAGAGTGCCAGAAGCGCCCGTATTAAAATAAAAAGCGTTCCCCCAAAGACGGCCATATGTAACCCAGAGATTGCTAATAAATGGCCTAGTCCGGCCTTACGCATAGCCTCTAAATCTTCCTTTTTTACGCGGCCTCTATCTCCTAGAATGAGAGCTCTTGCCATGGCCCTTTCGGGTTCATTTAAACCATTGTCAATTTTATTGCCGATAAAGTTTCTGATATTTGCGATGATTTGACTTAACTGAGATTGATGATCTATGCGTTCTTGATTGTAGGGACATAGTCTTATAGGGGAAATATTAAACCCAGTTGCTCCGACTTCTTTGAACCACAGTGCAAAACCAAAATCATACCCACCAGCTCTTATTGGTCCTTTGGGCCGAGCTAGCATTGCTCTCATGCATAGTAAGTCACCATATTTAAATCTTGGTCCTTGGTCTGATGTGCGAATACGAATTCGTTTCGGTATTTTGTTTTGAGTTCGCTTAGATAAGGAAAGAAGTTTACCGGTGTATCTGATACGATTTTTTTGTAGGGGCTCATTTTCCTCGACCATCATTACAACGTCGAAGGACTTTAGGGTTTGACTTAAAAGGTGAGTTGAACTTGTGTGAGTTCTATAGAGTGCCAGGCTATAACCGATGCTTATGATTAAAGCTCCGAGAATTAGGTTATTAAGATATCTGTAGTTACGGGTTAGGGCCACGCAACATAATAATATGACAAGGAGAAGAGCGCAGACTTTTGAGTTGCCCTCACCTGGTAAGTTGAAATAAAGACCTATGCCAGTTGCGATACATAATAGTGTGATTGGACTATTGTTTTTTATAACAGGTTTTTGTTTTTTTTGAACGCTATATTGGTTTTGCGCGTTTTGTTTGAAAGAAGAATTGTTTTTTTGAGGCCAAAAGGATTTAAATGACAAGTGGTTTTTCAAAAAGTTTTGACGTTTTTGCTCCCCTGCCATATTAACTTCTCCACTACAGCTGTACTTTTTTACTTTTACTCTTATGCAATTCAAGTTTTTGCTGGCTTATTTATCTGAGTAATGTTTTCTCAAAAATTCTATCAGAATTAAAGAATTTTGACCTTACTTTTTCTCCGGTTATTTCCCGCTATGCGCATTGCTAGAGCTATGTTATGACCTTTTTAATTGTTTCCCATACATCCATTATTTTGATTACGTATTAAGACACTCTCAGGAATTTACAATGTCTCAGCCTATCATCACTCGTTTTGCTCCAAGTCCAACTGGTTATTTACATATTGGCGGGGCTCGTACGGCTCTTTTTAATTGGGCTTTCGCGAAGTCTCAGGGTGGCCAATTTTTATTACGTATTGAAGATACAGATAAAGCGCGTTCAACATCAGACGCGATTGCAGCTATTTTAAAAGGTATGGACTGGCTTGGCTTAAAGGCTGATGCGGAACCGGTATTTCAATCAAAGCAAAAAGACCGGCATGTTGAAGTGGCAGAGCAGTTATTAGCTAATGGTTATGCTTATCGCTCTTTTGCAACAGATGAAGAAATAGAAGAGATCCGTAACAAAGCCCGCGCGGACGGGGTTGCTGCTCGCTACCCAGGCCGGGATGAGCCAATTGCTGATGAATTTCTAGATCGCTGCGTCCTTCGTTTTAAAGCGCCGATTGAGGGAGAGACTAAAATATCAGATCAAGTACAGGGTGATGTTGTTATTCGCAATGATCAGCTGGATGATTTGGTTTTATTGCGTTCTGACGGATCTCCAACTTATATGCTTGCTGTCGTGGTTGATGACCATGATATGGGAATTACACATGTGATCCGCGGTGATGACCATCTGACAAATTGTGCAAAGCAAATTCAAATTTATAATGCTCTGCAATGGGATTTGCCTGTATTTGCTCATATCCCGCTTATTCACGGAAGTGACGGGGCAAAACTATCGAAGCGCCATGGTGCCCTTGGGGCCGAAGCTTATAAAGCTATGGGCTATTTACCAGAAGGCATGAGAAATTATTTGGCAAAACTTGGCTGGAGCCATGGTGATGATGAAATCATCCCGACGGATAAGCTTATTGAATGGTTTGACTTAGCCGGTATTAATAAAGCGCCTGCTCGGTTTGATATGGCAAAGTTAGATCATTTTAATGGTCATTATGTTTCAACTAGTTCTGATGATGACCTTCTCTCATCTCTGAAATCACTTATTGAAGATAATGTCTTTACGCCTGAACTTTCCTATTCTTCTAAGCTCATTGATCTTGATGTGCTTTCATCAAACCTCTCTTTCTTAAAAGAACGGTCTAAGACACTAATTGAATTGTTAGAGACAGCGGCCTACCTGTTTAAATCTGTGCCGTTAGAAATGGATGCCAAAGCAGAAAAAGCGCTTAACAAAGATGGAGTGACTGACATTTTAGAAGGTGTTTGCTCAAAATTTACTGATTTGCAGCAATGGAATCGCGATGAAATTGAAGGATTGTTAAAAGATTATGCAAGTGAGCATGATCTAA
Organism: Methyloligella sp.; assembly: GCA_021604645.1. Taxonomy (GTDB): domain Bacteria; phylum Pseudomonadota; class Alphaproteobacteria; order Rhizobiales; family HXMU1428-3; genus HXMU1428-3. Next base: position 166,643 of record BQJJ01000007.1, on the reverse strand, counting down.
AGTTTGGAAAAATTGCCCCTCCGCTTCGTTCTGCACTCACTGGCTCAATGGTTTCACCTGGAATTTATGATGTCATACACAGTTTAGGGCGTGATGAGGTCTTAAAACGGCTTCAAGAGGTTATTAAGGCCTAAAGTTGTAGAAAAACTTGCCAAATTGCTCTCTAGGACTTATTAAGAGGGCATCGAAAGCAGATTTTCACAATCTGTTTTATATACATATTTCAATGAATGCGCTTATTCTGAACCGTCAAAGAGCTAAAATTCGTATTTTTTTCATTTTTATGAATTATAAAGCGGGCTTATAGCATTTTAAAATTCTTTATGTTAGGTCTTACGTCAACTGCGTCATAGGGACGCGGTGTACTGACATTCGGCGCGATAAATAAAAGGGTATGTTTATGACTACTGTTCAAACTTCTACTAATGGTGACCAGCTTAATCAGGATAGTGATAAGTCCAATCTTATAGTTGAAGGGAAAACACTCGACTTACCGCTTTACAAAGGCTCTATTGGGCCAAGTGTAATGGATATCAGCCGTTTGTATGCTCAAAGTGACATGTTCACTTATGACCCAGGTTTCACCTCTACAGCGTCCTGTGAAAGTAAAATCACTTATATTGATGGTGATAAAGGTGTTTTATTGCACCGTGGTTATCCAATTGATCAACTGGCTGAACAAGGTTCGTTCCTGGAGACTTGTTATTTGTTGCTTTATGGTGATTTGCCACAAGGTGAACAGTTTGAAGATTTCAAACATCGCATCACTTATCACACTATGCTGCATGAACAAATCCACACATTCTATAAAGGTTTCCGCCGGGATGCGCACCCAATGGCGATTATGGTTGGTGTTGTTGGCGCTCTTTCAGCGTTTTATCACGACTCAACAGACATTAATGACCCAACACAACGTAACATTGCCAGCTTGCGCATGATTGCTAAAATGCCAACCATTGCTGCAATGGCTTACAAATATTCTATTGGTCAACCGTTTGTAACACCTAGAAATGATTTGGATTATTCTGCTAATTTCTTGAACATGTGCTTCAGCGTACCTGCTGAAGACTACAAAGTTGACCCTGTGCTTGCTCGTGCAATGGATCGTATTTTCATTCTTCATGCTGATCATGAGCAAAATGCATCTACTTCTACAGTTCGTTTAGCTGGTTCTTCTGGCGCGAACCCATTTGCTTGTATTGCTGCTGGTATTGCTTGTCTTTGGGGACCATCGCATGGTGGTGCTAACGAAGCTGCTTTAACCATGCTTGAAGAGATCGGCTCAGTTGATCGCATTCCAGAATATATTCGCCGTGCGAAAGATAAGAGTGATCCTTTCCGTCTTATGGGCTTTGGTCACCGGGTTTATAAAAACTATGACCCTCGCGCGACTGTTATGCAAAAGACATGTCATGAAGTGTTGGATACGCTTGGGCTTAAAGATGAGCCTTTACTGCAAGTTGCTATGGAACTTGAACGTATTGCTCGTGAAGACCCTTATTTTGTTGAGAAGAAACTTTATCCGAATATTGATTTCTATTCAGGTATTACACTTCGTGCATTAGGTTTCCCACCTGAGATGTTTACAGTGTTGTTTGCACTTGCACGTACAGTTGGTTGGATTGCTCAATGGAGAGAAATGATTGAAGATCCACAACAACGTATTGGTCGCCCTCGTCAGCTATATACTGGCCCGACATTGCGTGATTATGTTCCGACTTCAAATCGCTAAGCGACTGGAATCAATCTAATTTATTAAGCCACTCTCTAAATTTTTAGAGGGTGGTTTTTTATTTCTTATTTTTATAAACTGTTTCAATGGTTTGTTTGGCTGCTGCAATTGATGGTCTTGGACCAGCTTCAAACATTTTTTCTTCTATCGTTTCAAGATGCGCTTTTTGAGACAGGTATTCTTTGGTGGATTGATCAAATAAGGGGGTTAGCGCGGCGACAATTTTTTCAGGTGTACAATCATACTGAATGAATTCAGGGAATGCTTTTTTCCCTAAAATATGATTTGCCAGAGCAAACATATCTGCTTTGATTAAAGGTCTTAAAAGGTGCAGTAATTTATCATATTTGTAAGCAACAACCATTGGCGTGCCAGTTATAGCTAGCTCTAATGTGACGGTACCGGATGCAGCAAGTGCTGCAGTTGCGCATTTAAATGCTTTGAATTTATCATCTTGACCGTCAATAATATGTGGTTTAACCGGCCAGGATTTAATAGCTTCTTCAACTGAATCTTTTACTGATCTGACTGTTGGTAACAAGACTTCTATCGGCCCGATATTTTTATTTAATTGTCCAACTACTTCACCGAAAGGTTCCATCAAATGTTTGATTTCATTAGAGCGACTACCTGGTAGGATTGTGAGTATTTTGGCGCCTTTTTCAACCCCAAGTTTATCTAATAAACTTGTTTCATCAAGCTCACTAATCCATTGCTTTTGTTCAATTAGTGGATGACCAACATAGTGACAAGAGGGGCCGCCGAGTTCTTTATGTTTTTGAGGTTCAAAGGGAAGTAAAGCTAACACCTCATCGACATACGGTTTCATCTTTTTCGCTCTGCCTGGTCTCCAGGCCCAAACGGTTGGACTGACATAATTTACAATTGGTATGTGGGGTGCTTTTTTGCGCACTCTTTTGGCAATCGGATGAGTGAATTCAGGACTGTCTATAATGATTAAGCCGTCTGGATTGTGTTCGATGACATGGTCTACGCATTGATGAACGCGTTTGATTAAATTTGGTAACCTGGCGAGAATTGCAAATGGCCCCATTATCGCAACTTCTTCCATTGGAAACAGAGAGTTTAGTCCCTCTTTTGTCATAGCGTCTGAACCTAGACCTTGAAATATCAGGTTTTCTTCTCCCAATTCTTCTTTTAAGGCTTGCATTAATTTGCCGCCCAAGGCATCCCCAGAATGCTCACCTGCTATGATGTGTAGTTTGAAGGGTGGGGTTTTCCTCATAGCTTACAGGCCTTTTTATTTTCTATGACTGATTTATTGAGATGATGACTTTTTAAGAATTGAGCTCTTCTTCTTTTAGGCCAATGATGAAGACCCCTAATTGATTGGCTAACTCTATGGTTTTTTGTTTTTCACTTATCAGGACTTTATTCTCAACAATTGCTATGCCATTCAACCCTGCGTCTGCGACTAATTCAATAGTTTTTGGGCCAATAGTTGGCATATCTATTCGAAGTTCCTGATTTGGTTTTGGCAGCTTTACCAATACGCCATGACGTTTGTTCAGCCAGCCTTTGCCCCATTGTCTCAGGCCTTTTGCGCGCTTTAACATGTTATCGGTACCTTCAGCTGCCTCGACACAAAGCACATATTCTCGCGCCACGATGGCGCCTTGGCCAATATCCATTTCACCAAGGGAGAGAACCGTTTTAATGCCTTTTTGAATATCTTTACGATCTATTTTTGAAGGTTTTTTCTTGGTGAATGTACCACCATCAGCTGTCAGTTCAGGCGCCACTTCATGAGCACCAACGATTTGAAGGCCCTTTTTCTCAACGAAATTGACTATGTTGGTCAAAATAGTATCATCGCCGCCCATGGTTAAGCTAAAGACAAAACGTAGATTTCTGATCATACCGAAATCAAAGTGAATGTTTTTAAATTCTGGGCGAGAGACACCGCCAATGAAAAGGATTTGTTCGACGTTTTCTTTTTTCAAGGTGTTAAAAAGCTTGTCGACCTCTCCCCATTTTACCCACTGATGAGGATAGTTTTCTATCTCTTTAGATGCTGTTCCTTCAATGCCAACGATAAAGACCTCTCGGCCAGCTTTTTTTGTTCGCTCAGCTATATAGAGTGGAAGAGAGCCATTACCAGCTAATATGCCCAATGGTGTTTTAGGGCTGTTTTGCGGTTGCCCTGATTGCTGGTCTGGTTGCTGTTTTGGCAAATTGGACTGTTGCATCATGTTATTGTTCCTAGATGCTATAAAATGATGCGAAAAAATTAGCAACATCTGCGAAGCCAAAGGGTTTTATGTTAACCCTTTGGTTTATTTATGGATTTATCTAATTGCATCAGTCTATTCAACTAATATGCTTTAGTTATTATCTCTTGGTACGCACAATGCCCGACTTGATTCATTGCGAATGAATGTGATCATTTCTTGTACACATTTATTGTCTTTATAATCAATCTCAACTTGATCAACACGCTCTTTCAAAGTTGCTCTATCAGCAAAAATATCTTGATAAGCGCTTCTTAATTGATGAATGTCTTCTCGAGAAAAACCAGAGCGTTTTAGGCCAACAATGTTCAATCCACCAAGTCCGGCTCTGTGACCAATGGCCATTCCGTAGGGTATTACATCATGCTCAATGCCTGACATGCCGCCAATGAAGGCTTTGTGTCCAATGCGCACAAATTGATGAACTGCTGTGAGACCACCAAGAATAGCGCCGTCACCAATGGAGCAATGACCACCTAATGTTGCGTTATTGGCAAAAATGACTTCATTACCTAAAAAGCAATCATGGGCGATGTGAGAGCCGGCCATGTAGAGACCATTGTCACCAACTTTTGTTATCCAACCACCATGTTCTGTGCCGGAATGCATTGTCACATGTTCGCGAATACGGTTGTTTTTTCCAACGATGAGTTTGCTTTGTTGTTCTGGATCTTCAAAGTTCGCGACTTGAGGAATTTTTCCAAGGGACGCGAAGGGATAGATTTCACAATCATCTCCAATTGATGTTTGGCCACACAAAACAACATGTGAATGTAGTTTTACGTTATCACCAATTTCTACATTTGGCCCAACTTGACAGAAAGGGCCAATTTCTACATTTGATCCAATTTTTGCGTCTGCTGAAACATCGGATGAAGCGTGTATTTTATTTTCTGACATTTGACCCTATACATCCACGATGGTAGCACTAATTTCGGCTTCAGCAACGCGCTCGCCATCTACTTTTGCTTCAGCTGCGAAACGCCATACACGGCCGCGACTTCTAATCTTTTGAACGTGGTAATGAACCTGGTCACCAGGGCCTACAGGCTTGCGAAAACGTGCGCGATCGATTGCCATGAAATAAACCAACTGTTCAGTTGCTTTTTCTTCTAAGTTGGCAACGCATAATGCACCTGCCGTTTGGGCCATGCCTTCTACAAGTAATACACCTGGAAACACTGGGTGCTCTGGAAAGTGTCCTTGAAAGAAGTTTTCATTGTAAGTGACATTTTTAATCCCAATGGCACTTTCATCTTTATACATGTCGATGATGCGATCTATGAGTAAAAAGGGGTAACGGTGAGGGAGATACTTCATAATATCTGCGATATCTGCTGTCCCTAACTCTCCTTTTGTTGCGCTCTCATCCATAATTTTTAATCCTTAAATTTTTTTACTTTATACCCATCATATAGCTCATGATTTGATGCCTTATTGGTAAGGTAAGATCATGGGCTAGACGCCAGGTTTTTTTAACTTTGAATCGCGTGTCTCAACCATCTTTTCAACAGCAATAATCTCTTTAAACCATTGTTTCATTGGCTTGGCTGGGGTGCCTCCGTAACGACCTTTGGGAGGAACACTTTTATGAACATTGCTTGAGGCCGCAATTTGAGCACCATCTCCAATTTCGATATGGCCAACAGCACCTGTTTGGCCCCCCATAACAACGTAATTACCAATTTTACAACTGCCAGATATGCCTGTTTGAGACACGATCACTGCGTGACAGCCAATTACCACATTATGACCTATTTGCACAAGGTTATCTATTTTTGTGCCTTCACCAATGATTGTGTCAGTTAATGCGCCACGATCAATTGATGTATTTGCCCCAATTTCAACCTTATCTTGTATGATTACACGGCCAATTTGCGGTACTTTTTTATGACCACCAGCGCCCATGATATACCCAAAACCATCCTGCCCGATAGCCGCACCTGAATGTATGGTTACTTCATTGCCAACCAGACTATGGGTGAGTACGGAATTTGGGCCTATTTTACAATCACGGCCTATATAAGTTCTGTAACCGATAACAGCACCAGACGAAATAATTGTACCTGAGCCAATGTGGACTTCTTTTCCAATTATGGCACCAGCTTCGATTATAGCGCCCTCTTCAATGACGGCTGAAGGATCAATTAAACTACCTGTGTTTAATGTTGCGCCTTGTGATGATGCTGAGGGGTAAAATAGTTTAATGGCTTCTACGAACGTTTCATGAGGCTTATTGGTTATGAAGCCAACCATGTTTTCTGGCACTTTATCTTTGAACTTTGCGTTAAGAAAACAAGCCGAAGCTTTAGAATTTTGAAACGTATCAAGTAATTTTTTATCTTCGAAAAAGCTTAAGTGCCCTTCTTTTGCAGATGCAAGGCTTGCAACATCAGAAAGATCTATCTCTTGATTACCATTTTCGGAAATAATTTCTTCAATATTTAGTTTTTCAGAAATTTCAGCAATCCGAAATGGACCGACCTTTTGGAAAAATCCGGGGTGCTCCATGGACTGGTCCTTTATAAAAATACCCTCATGCTCTCTGATGAAAGCATGAGGGGGCTAATTTTAGATAATTATAACCTAGATTAGAACTTTGTTGAAGCACCGAAGCGGAAAACTTCTTCTTCATCAAAGTCTTCTTTTTGAAGAACATGAGAATAATCAGCACGAATTGGACCAACAGGTGAATCCCACAATACTGATATACCAACAGAAGCTCTGATTGAATCTTCATCAAAGGCTGTCGTTGTCGTATTGTCTGGTAGATCGACGTCATACACAGAGCCAGCGTCAGCAAATACAGCGCCTGAAATACCGGTGTTTTCAGTTAAGTAAGGAATTGGGAAGCGTGCTTCAACTGTCGCAGCGTAGAATACTTTACCACCCAATGCATCACGATCACCTGCGGTTTCACGAGGTCCTAAACCGCCAGACTCAAAACCACGAATTGTTTCTCCACCTTTGAAGAAATGGTCATTCAATCTTACTTTATCACCACCTGTGCCAGCAATTACGCCACCTATGACACGTCCAACCAAGGTTATTTTATTCCATAGAGGGTAGTAAGCACGAGCTTCACCAACTGTTCTTAGGTAATTTACGTCACCGCCAACACCAGCAAAATCTTGTGATACAGAAAGATATAGACCACGGTTAGGATTCTTGCGGTGGTTACGAGTATCGTAAGTTAATGAGTAACCAATAGATGAGATATTTGAAATACCTTCTTGTTGTCTAATTGCATCAGACGCACCGTTTGTAATTTCATAGATATCGTCACGAGTAAATGTATATCGTACTGAACCTCGTAAATTTTCCGCTACTGGGAAGCCAAGACGAATACCACCACCTGTTTTACGGTTTTTAAAGTTAGATTCGTCTGAACGATCAATTTCTTTATGGAAAATATCAAAGCCTGCAGCCAAGTTCATATCCAAGAAACGAGGTTCTGTAAAACTTAGGTCAATTTGTTGACGTTCAAAACTACCACCTAAGCTTAAGCGAAGGAATTGACCGTTACCTAGTAAGTTACGTTCAGTAATTGAGATATCACCAATGACACCTTCTGATGTTGAGTAACCAGCACCAAAACTTAGTTCACCAGTGTTTTTCTCAACAACACTTACGTTAAGAATAACACGATCAGGAGAAGAGCCTGTTTCGCGTGAAATATTAACTTTTTCAAAGAAACCAAGACGTTGAAGACGTTTTTTTGCATTTCTTACGAGTAATCTATTATAGGCATCGCCTTCAACAAGTCTAAACTCTCGGCGAATAACATAGTCTTTTGTCCGTGTATTTCCATAAACATTGATACGATCGATATAAACCCGCGGTCCTTCTTCGATCATATATGTAATGCCGACTGTACGGCCAATTGCATCACGTTCAATACGTGGGCGCACCTGGGCAAAAGCATAACCTTGAGCTGATACAGCTAAAGTTAGGGCTTCAATTGTTTTATCAATTTTTGTGGCATCATAAATGCTACCCGGTTTTGTTAATACGCTTGAACCTAAAACGTCAACATTGATAGCAGCAACAGTTGTTTCAACATTTACGTTGCCAATTCTGTAAAGCTCACCTTCATCAACAGTGAAGGTGATAAAAAAGGCTTTACCTTCAGCGTCAATATCAGCAACAGCGTTCAACACGCGAGCATCAGCATAACCGTTAGAAAGATAGTATCTACGTACTAATTCACGGTCCACATTTAGACGATCTGGATCATAAATATCATTTGATTTAAAGAAACTTAAAAGACCCGATTCACCTGTAGTAATAACATCTTTCAGTTGACTATCTGAGAATGCCTGGTTGCCAATAAAGTTAATACTCTTAACCTTTGTTGCATCACCTTCTAAGATTTCATAGACAAGGTTTACACGATTATGAGGAAGCTTGATGATTTTAGCTTCAACTTTAGCTGTGAAGATACCACGAACTTGATAAAGGTCTAAAATACGCTGAATATCTGACTGAACACGGGCACGTGTGTAGATGGCACGAGTTTTAGATTGCACTTCGGCTGAGATTGATGCGTTATCAACTTCTTTGTTGCCTTCAAAAGCGACTTTGTTAATTACGGGGTTTTCTTCAACGGAAACTGTGACTGTGCTGCCTGATTTATCGATAGAAACGTCACTGAAAAGACCTGTTCCGAATAGAGATTGAAGAGATTCATCAACAGCAAAAGCTGAATATTGATCACCCACTCCAAATTTCAGATAGGATTTGACTGTTTCTGGTTCAACACGGCGGTTACCTGTCACCCGAATGGCACGAACTGTACCTGATTGAGCATGAGCTGTTGCTATGCTGAATGGTGAAATTAAGCTTCCTGCTAATTGAGTTTCATTAAATGAAGTACCAATAGCTAAAGTCGCACTTGTTATCCCTAAACACAAGATTGCTGCCTTGATGGTTTGACCAAGGGATTTTTTCCCTTTAGCTGACTTTACCAATTTGGCATTACCTACAAAAACCATTCTAAATACGTGCCCCTTAAAAAGTGCGCTTGTTACACAACACTAATTTGACTTTTTTATACGCATTTACCACACGAAAACACATGTATCCCCAGATCCTTTTATAAGACAATTCAAAGAATTTTATAAAAAGTTCCCTAATCTGCGGACACATTCAGTGTAGCTTACTGTTTAACTGTACAGATTCATTCCCCAAATGCAAAGAGCCTTTTAAGCAACATTTAACTTTAATTAATGTTTTTTTAGCTTTTTTGCTTTTCTTAAGTCGTTAATTAAACCATCCAATATCATTTTTTGTGGCCAAAAGCATCATTCCCAGTAAAAGGGCTAACCCAGCTCTGAAGCTATATTCCATAACTCTTTCACTAGCTGGTTTACCTCTAATAGCTTCAACTGCATAAAACAATAAATGTCCGCCATCCAGCATTGGAATTGGGAATAAGTTAAATAATCCAATACTTACAGATAAAAGTCCTGCGATATAAAGCGTTGAAACAAGCCCAAACCCGGAGAAATGATTTACAATTTTACCAATACCAACTGGGCCATTTAGCTTATCAATTGACTCTCGGCCTGTTAATAACTTGGAGATGTATCCTAAAGTGCTGGTGATAATGAATTGGGTTTGATTTTTTGCAGCATCTGCCGCGCCTAGAAGGGTATATTTTTCTACAATCCAGGTTGTCTTATCGCTTGATGGTCCAACACCAATACGGCCCATAGAAATTTCTCGGCCCATACCATTATCCACCATTTTAAGCTCTGGTGTAATTGGAATGGTTAGAACTTCTTTTTCTCTTAAAATGGTTAGTTTTAAATTTTCTTCTCCGCTGAAAGAAATTATGCGGAATATATCATTGAAAAATGTAGTCTGAGTACCATTAATGTGAGTGATTTTATCACCTTTGAGAATGCCCGCTTTCTCTGCGGGACTATCTTTTACAACGAAATTGATCAAGGTAGATGGACCTTGCTGCCCTTTTGCGTAATGAATTCCGGTGAAAATGACCCAACCAAGTAAAAAACTTGCGATAGGACCAGCTGCAACAACTAAGGATTTCTGCCATAACGGCTTATTGTGGAAAGCGCCAGCTTTTTGTTCTGGAGTAAGTTTTTCAAAGGCTTCTTTGTCTGCAGCACTCGCGGCATTTGCATCATCAGCAAATTTCACATAGCCCCCAAGTGGGATCCAACAGAATTTCCATCTTGTGTTCCGTTTATCTGTGAAACCAAATATTTCTTTACCAAATCCAATTGAAAAAGCATCAATTGTTACATTGCACCATCTTGCGACCATGAAATGTCCGAGTTCGTGAAAAAACACTACAAGTGTCATAACAAACAGTATTGGCAACACCCATCCGGTTATTACTCCCGGAATTGAGGTTATAATCTGTGTTATTAGTTCCATAATGTAGTGTATCCTTTAATTTGGTTCCAAAATTAGATTTTAATTTGTCAAAATTCAGGCCGTATCGTTCTCATTTATGTTATTTGCACGGACTTTTAAACCCTTAAATTAGTCTCGTTTTTAAACAATGTAAGCCTGATCAATGAACGTTTCGGCACAACGAAGGTTTATTCAGGTAAAAAAGACGTCCAAAAAGTTAATCACTGTAATTTAGAGCAAGTTTAAAGCCATATTTCTCGCCAGCTTATCTGTTTGCAAAATATCGTTAATACAGAACCTATCAATGGTCTTAAGTTCATTTTGCATCTTGTCTAATACGTTTTCGATTATTTGTGGAATTTGAATATAGGAGCATTTATCTGAAAGGAATGCATCCACTGCAATTTCATTTGCTGCGTTTAATGCGGGGCCATTAAACGTCTCAGTTTCCATAACTTGTCTTGCTAACTTTAAGCAGGGAAAGCGTTCTTCATCGCCAGCTTCAAAATCCATTTTGCTTATTTCGACCAGGTTGATGGGCTCAATTGGCGTTTTCATTCTTTTGGGCCATGAGAGACTGTAGGCGATTGGTACGCGCATATCAGGTTCGCTCAATTGTGCCAAGACCGAACCATCGATGAAACTGACGAGACAATGGATAATCGATTGAGGGTGAACGACCATATCCACCTGATTGGCTGTAAGAGAAAACAAATGTTTGGCTTCTATCAGCTCCAACCCTTTGTTCATTAAGGTGGCTGAGTCTATGGTTATTTTAGCTCCCATTTCCCAATTTGGATGTTTTAAAGCTTGCTCTTTGGTAACGACCTGTAGCTGTTCTTTACTAAAAGATCGAAACGGTCCGCCTGAGGCAGTGAGGGTTAGTTTCGTTATTTCTGCGATCTGATGGCCAGATAAACATTGAAAGGCTGCTGAGTGCTCTGAATCTACTGGTATAAGTTTAGTTTGGTGTTGTTTAGCCGATTGCATAAACAAATCGCCAGCTGAGACGAGACATTCTTTGTTCGCTAATGCGACTAGCTCAGAGCTCTCCAAGGCTTTTAAGGTTGGTTTTAGTCCTGCCACCCCTACAATCGCCGCCATACAGATATCAACAGGTCTGGTCGCAGCTTCAATTATTGCCTGTTCCCCGGCCGCGCACTGAATATTAGTTTCAGCTAAAGCTTCTTTTAGTTCATGATATTTTTCTTCACAGGCCGTTGCCACAAATTCAACCTGAAATTCTATGGCCTGTTTTACTAATTCTTTTATGTTTTGATTGCCGGTAATGGCGACGACTTGAAATTTTTCTTTATTTCGTCTGATTAAATCTAAAGTATTTTGTCCTATTGTTCCTGTGGCACCCAAAATGGAAACAGACTTGATAGAATTTTGATCCATTAATTTCTTCCCTACAGAGGTTTTTATTGAGTGCCTTAGGTCTCTTATAAGAAATCATTACAGCATTCTTGCTTTATAAATATTGTTCTTCGCTTTTGGATAGAGAGCTTTGGTCCTATTTAGAAGCTTAATTAGTTTTAAAGCAGCCAGATAAGCAGGCCTTGGCCTGGGTTTTCTGCATTATGCAAGGCTGCTATAATCGCTGCACCGATTGCAGCAAAAATAACGCCGTCTAATCGATCTAGGATACCTCCGTGACCAGGGATTAAATGACTGCTATCTTTTACGCCAAAGTGCCGTTTTATAGCACTTTCAAACAGATCACCACATTGAGCAATGGTTGAAAGCACCAAACCTATAAGAGCGGGTATTACTGGATTTTGATTGATTGAGAAGGCAAACAACGCCCCGATAATAAAACCGCCAAACAGCCCACCGAAGAAGCCTGACCACGTTTTACCGGGTGATATTGCTGGCGCTAATTTTTTGCCGCCAAAGTGCCTTCCTGCAAAATAAGCTGCAGTATCAGTTCCCCATACAACGAAAAAGAGGAAGAGAATTGCATAAAACCCCAGGGAAGGATCTGAGCGCAGATAGATGAGACTAAAAATCGGAAGACCTACATAAAACAAACCTGATAGAGCCCATTTAGACCGCCACCAATAATGGGTTGACCAGGATGCTAAGAAACCAGCTGCGCAAAGAATGGCTGCAAAAAGAAACCATTCATTTAAAAAAAACGCGGCGATAGCAATAGTGATTGATGAAACCTGAATTGTTAATTGAAGGTACGTATCATTATTCGTCAATCGTCCCCATTCCCAACACATCAAAACCAAAAATACACCGCACAGTCCTATGAAAGCAGTGAAACTGTGCCATGATAAATAGATTACTCCGGCTGCCAGAATGATAGCTGATATTGTTCGAACTAATAATTCACGATTGAATATCTTTTTTTGAGGTGCTTTCTCGCTGGAATGATTGGCCGTTGCGTCCATATTAAATTTTAGCAAATCTCTAAATTTATCTTTCACAAACTTGTCTTTCACGGCGCAGCCCTCGCACATACACCGCCATATCTCCGATCTCGATTATGAAAGATATCAATGGCTTCTTCGAATTTTTCTTTAGTGAAATCTGGCCAATTACAATCGAGAAACACAAATTCAGCATATGCTAGTTGCCAAAGAAGGAAATTGCTGATGCGATATTCACCGCTTGTACGAATTAAAAGGTCCGGATCTGGTAAATCACCGGTATCCAGGCTTTGATTAAAAAGATCCTCAGTGATTTCCTCAGATTTGATCAAGCCTTTGGTAACTTGTTCAGCTAGTTCCTTCGTAGCTCTGATGATTTCATCACGCCCACCGTAATTAAAGGCAACAGTAAGTTGTAGGCCGGTATTTTCTTTTGTTTTTAATTCAGCTTTTTTCACCAATTGGTAAAGCTCTGATGTTTCTTCTAATGGCGCACCAATCATCCTGATACGAACATTAGCCTTGTGTAAGGTGTTTTCTTCTCGTTCAATGAATAGCTTCATCAAGCGCATGAGCTCATCGACTTCAGGCTTTGGCCGAGACCAATTTTCTGATGAGAAACTAAAAAGGGTTAGGTAGGGAATTGAAAGGTCGATGGCATTTTTTACTGTTGCTTTGACAGTATCGACCCCTTTTTTATGACCTGCGGTTCTGGGTAAGCCTCGTTTTGCTGCCCAGCGACCATTGCCATCCATGATAATCGCAACATGGCGTAATTCGGGACGCAATTCTTGTCTCAAATTATCGCTTTGATCATTCATAAATAACACTCGAATTTGGTTTGTTGATATTAAGACAGTCTAAGTTTGAAATATAAACAGTCTAAGGCAGGCCAATTTCAACTCAACTACTTTTTACACTTGCATAATTTCAGCTTCTTTAGTGGACAAAGTGCTGTCAATCTCATCAACAAACTTCTTTGTTAAATCATCAACTTTTGCGCCTTGGCTGTGTTGTTCATCCTGGCCGATATCTCCGTCTTTTTCCTGTTTTTTCAAGACATCCATACCATCTCTGCGCACATTACGCACTGCTACACGTGCTTGTTCAGCATATTTTGCAGCAACTTTAGTTAGTTCAGCACGGCGTTCTTCGTTTAATTCTGGGATATTGATGCGAAGCGTGGCTCCTTCAACATTAGGATTTAACCCTAGGCCAGATTCTCTAATTGCTTTTTCAACGGCTGCGACTTGAGATTGGTCCCAAACGCTAACAGTGATTGAACGTGGCTCTGGAACAGAGACAGTTGCTACTTGGCTTAGCGGCATTGGTGAGCCGTAGGCCATTACGTTTACAGGGTCTAATAAAGAAGCGCTGGCACGGCCAGTACGCAAACCAGAAAAGTCACTTTTTAGAGACGCAATTGCCCCTTTCATTCGTTTTTCAATATCTGCTAAATCGAATGTTCCATCTGACATGATCGTTTCCTTTATGCTTTCTCTTTATTTTTTGAATAACTTAACACTTTACTTGTTTAGCTTTTTACATAGGTTGCTGAGACTGTGCCATCAACCATTTTTACTAGATTGCCTTTTTCATGAATAGAAAAAATTACTAACGGTAATTTATTGTCTCGTGCCAAGGCTATAGCTGCCCCATCCATAATTTTTAAATCTTTTGCCAAAATGGTATCATAGTCAAGGCTATCATAGCGTTTGGCTGTTGGGTCTTTTTTAGGATCTGCTGTGTAGACACCATCTACCTGTGTTGCTTTGGCTAGGCAATCACAATTCATCTCAATAGCTCTTAGAGTTGAGGCAGTGTCTGTTGTAAAAAAAGGATTTCCTGTACCGCCGACAAAAATTACAATGCGGCCTTCTTTTAAATGATCAAGAGCATGATTTCTAACATATGGCTCACATACGGTTGGCATAGGAATAGCTGACATGACAACGACTTCCACGCCGAACTCTTTCAAAACGCCTTGCAAGCCCAAACCATTCATGACAGTTGCCAACATACCCATATAGTCAGCTGAAGCACGGTCCATACCCTTTGCAGCACCCGTCATGCCGCGAAAAATATTGCCTCCACCAACAACGATGGCGATCTCGACACCTTTTTTAGCCGCGGTTGCAATCTCGCTGGCATATTGGCGGGTGGTTTCCATGTTGATGCCATAGTCATCTTCACCCATGAGAGCTTCACCAGATAGTTTTAATAAAAGGCGCTTATATTTGGGGCTATCTGACATAAGGGGCTCTCCTTCTTTTATTTAACGCTGCTCAAAAGCTTTATACGATCTCTTAGCATTGCTCAATTAAATAGCTAAATAAATGAACCATTTGTTTTGTAAGAGACTAAATTAGACACAAAAAAACCGGCTCAAAGTAACTCTCTGAACCGGTTTTTTTTATTATGTATATTAATTAAACGCCTGCTGTTGCAGCCACTTCCGCTGCAAAATCAGATTCTTCAACTTCGATACCTTCACCGAGTTCAAAACGTACGAAGCCTTTAAATTCAACAGGAGCTCCAATATCGCTTTCAGCGTTTTTAATGGCTTTTTCAACTGTATTTTCGCCATCAATAACGAAGACTTGTTTCAATAGAACAACTTCTTCATAGAATTTACGGATACGGCCTTCGATCATTTTTTCAATGATGTTGTCTGGCTTACCTGATTCACGAGCTTGTTCTGTTAAAACAGCTTTTTCGCGCTCGACAACTGCTGGATCAAGATCTTCAACAGTTGCTGAAAGTGGGTTGATCGCTGCAATGTGCATAGCAATTTGCTTGCCCAAGCTTTCCGCTTTAGCTGCATCGCCAGTTGTTTCTAACGCGACTAGCACACCGATTTTACCAAGACCTGGAACAGTAGCGTTATGGATATAACCAGCGACTGCACCATTTTCAACGGACAGCTGAGCACCACGGCGATAGCTCATATTCTCGCCAATTGTACCGACCATTTCTTTGATATAATCTTCGATTGACATGTCTTTGCCAGGAAATTCAACGTTGGCTAGATCATCAATACCTTTTTCAAGGGCTACGTCACCAATTTTAGCTACAATTTCTTGGAACTGATCGTTACGAGCAACAAAGTCTGTTTCGGAGTTAACTTCAACAACAACACCTTGCGTGCCGCTTGTTTTAATGCCAACAAGTCCTTCAGCAGCTACACGGCCTGCTTTTTTAGCCGCTTTTGCTAAACCTTTTGTACGCAACCAATCGATTGCTTGCTCTAGATTGCCGTCAGCTTCTTTTAGTGCAGCTTTACAATCCATCATGCCTGCGCCGGTTGTTTCGCGCAGTTCTTTAACCATGCTTGCTGTAATTTCAGCCATATCACTTGCCTCAAATTTTGTTTAATAGATTTTGATCGTGAATTATTAAGGTAAGATCCTGATGACAAGATCTTACCTCAGTTTGTATTTGCTCTAAGCTTCTTGAAGCTTAGTTGCCTGGCCTAGCCAATCATCACGTTCGATGCGGCCTTTAAATGCAATCGCTTCATCAATTGCATCAGCTTGCTCTTTGCTAAGTGTTGCGATTTGTTTGAAGTGGTAGATCCCAAGTTCATTGAGTTTCTTTTCAATAACTGGTCCTACACCATCAATTTTTTTCAGATCATCAGCTTCACCTTCTGGAGCTTCCAGGCCTTGAAAGCCCTTTAGGTCTACAGAGGCAGGAGCTGCTGCTGCTTCACTTGAAACTTCTTCTTCAGTAATGGCTTGCTCAACGACTTCTTCAGAAGCGCCTAAATCCATGCCTGAAGCACCTTGAGAGCGCTCAATACCGTCTAGTACTGATTTAACAATCAAATCGCAATATAGTGAAATTGCACGGCCAGCGTCATCATTTCCTGGAATTGGGAATGTAATGCCTGATGGGTTTGAGTTGCTATCTACAACAGCAATTACTGGAATGTTTAGTTTGTTTGCTTCAGCAATTGCAATGGCTTCTTTATTTGTGTCGATGACAAAAAGAATATCCGGGATACCCCCCATATCTTTCACGCCGCCAATAGCTTGGTTTAGACGATCACGCTCGCGTGTCATTTGAAGGCGTTCTTTTTTTGTTAGGCCTTGAGCTTCACCAGATAATAATTCATCTAATTTTTTCAGACGCTTAATTGACTGGGTGATTGTTTTCCAGTTTGTAAGCGTTCCACCCAACCAACGGTGGTTGATGTAATATTGAGCACAACGGTTGGCACTATCTGCAATTGCGTCAGATGCTGCACGTTTTGTACCAACGAATAGAACACGGCCGCCTCTTGCAACTGTATCACTTACAGCTTGAAGAGCCTGGTGCAACATTGGCACTGTTTGAGCCAAGTCAATGATATGAATATTGTTGCGTGAACCAAAGATATATTGGTCCATTTTTGGGTTCCAACGGTGAGATTGGTGTCCAAAGTGTACGCCAGCTTCTAGGAGTTGACGCATGTCAAATGATGGCACTGCCATAGTTTTATAATCCTTCAGTTTTCCGGTTTAACCTCCGCGGGGACATGCACAAACGCCTCTAACTCAATAAAACAACGCATAAAATTTCCCATTTGAGATAAAACTCAAAGGGAAGTGCCTGATTTAAAGATTATCGACATGCACCGGAGCGGTCGGGATGGCATATAATACATATGCCCACCGCACCCCCGCGTGTGGAATGAGAGGGGTTATAGTGGTTATTTCACGCTATGACAAGCTTTTTGTTACGTATTTAGGATCATTCAATCGATTTAGCTCTATAGGTGCATGGTTACCTATAATTCGAACCATATACACTATATTATGTTTTTGCAGTTAGATTTCAGTGACTGATAAAATCCCTTTTAACGTTCTCAAATCACTGGCACGCTCTAATGAAACGCTATATTTACCAGGAAGGTCCATTTCAACTTCACGTTTAAAGTCATCAAGTATCAGGCCAACTTTGATTTTTCCACGTCCCTGATGATCACCCAGCGCTTTGGCGAGTTCTGCCATATCCATATCTTTGGTGACTGTAAGCTTCAATCCACGCACCATATTTTGCGCCGCGAATTCGAGTGATTCGGCTTTTTGTAAGCGCAAGCGAACTGTATCTTCTTCCACATCGGCATCTACTTTTAAAAGAACAGGTTGCCCGCTCTCTAAGATGTCACGGCAGGCTTCTAATGTGTCTGAGAATGCAATGGCTTCAAATTGACCCGTTTGATCGGAGAATTCGATAAAGGCATATAGGTTTCCTGATTTTGAGCGTCGCTCTCGAACAGCAGACACAGTTGCTGCCAACACACCAAGGCCGCCATTATTATCAAGTGCTTTTTTCTCATAATGCACCCATTGATCTACATTCAAACGATCTAAAACAGCTTCATATTCATCTAGCGGATGACCTGAGAGGTAAAACCCAACGGCATCATATTCTCGCGTCAATTTCTCCATTTCACGCCAGCGTTGAACATTTAAAAGTTCCAAGTCTGGTGTTCCCGCATCTGATGAGCCGCCGAACAGATCAGATTGTCCTGTTTTACGGTCATTATGTAGTTTAGTGGCAACTGCGGCTATCCGTTCAGCGTTTGCGTGTACTTTTGCCCGGTCCGGTTCTATTTGATCAAAAGCCCCAGCGCATGAGAGAGTTTCCAGCCCGCGTTTATTGATAGCTTTTGGGTCAAATCTATTGGCAAAATCAGATAAGCTATTGTAGTTGCCATTATCTTTTCGTTCTTGAACAATACTCGCAACAGCGCCTGTACCTATATTTTTCAAGGCTGCCATTGAATAGAGGATGGTGTTGCCTCTTGGCAGAAAGTCGATCTCTGATGCATTTACGTCTGGGGATTTGGTCTCGATCCCTATTCTTCTGGCCTCATTGGCGAACATGCTTAGTTTATCTGTATTGCCCAGATCAAGTGTCATTGACGCGGCGAGGAACTCAACTGGATGATTGGCCCGTAGATATGCTGTCTGATATGCCAATAGGGCGTAAGCTGCAGCGTGAGATTTGTTAAAACCGTAACCAGCGAATTTATCCACTTGCTCAAAGATGAATTCAGCTTGTTTTTTATCGACATTGTTTTTCTCAGCGCCTTCAACAAACCTTGCTTTTTGCCGGGCCATTTCTTCTTTAATCTTTTTACCCATTGCACGGCGCAGCATATCCGCTTCACCAAGAGAATAGCCGGCCATGATTTGGGCGATTTGCATCACCTGTTCCTGATAGATGATCACACCATATGTTTCCTCCAAGACAGGCTTAAGCATATCGTGATAATAATCGGGCTCTTCATCACCTTGCTTTCTGGCGATGTATGTTGGGATATTATCCATAGGACCAGGACGATAGAGAGACACCATCGCAATGATGTCTTCAAATCTATCGGGGCGTAGTTTTTTCAAACTATCGCGCATACCCGTACTCTCCAACTGGAACACACCAATGGTCTCACCTTTGGCCAGCAGTTCATAACTTAGCTTATCATCAAGAGGTAGGTTTGGTATGTCGAGCTCAGTTCCGTTTGCGGCAATGAATTCCCTGGCCTTTTCAATAACCGTGAGGGTTTTGAGGCCGAGAAAGTCAAACTTCACAAGGCCAGCAGGCTCTACCCACTTCATATTGAACTGAGTTACCGGGATGTCTGATTTCGGGTCGCGGTATAAGGGGACTAGCTGGGTTAGAGGGCGGTCACCGATAACCACGCCGGCAGCGTGAGTTGAGGCGTGGCGATAGAGCCCTTCTAGTTTCAAAGCAATGGTAAGGAGTTCATCGACGACTTTTTCTGAACGTCTTGCTTCGGCTAATTTGGGTTCTTCTATTAGTGCTTCGCTTAGTGTGCAGGGATTAGCCGGATTATTAGGAACCATTTTACAAAGACGGTCTACCTGACCATAAGGCATGGATAGAACACGGCCCACATCACGTAGCACAGCGCGCGCTTGTAATTTACCGAAGGTGATAATTTGAGCAACTTTATCATCACCATATTTTTGCTGCACATAACGGATCACTTCATCACGTCTTGTTTGGCAAAAGTCGATATCAAAGTCGGGCATTGAAACCCGTTCTGGATTTAGGAAACGTTCGAACAGAAGACCAAACCTTAAGGGGTCCAGGTCTGTAATGGTTAGCACCCAGGCAACAACCGAACCCGCACCAGAACCACGGCCAGGCCCGACTGCAATATTATTGTTTTTCGACCACTGGATGAAATCCGCCACAATGAGGAAGTAGCCAGGGAACTTCATGGAGATGATGATATCCAGCTCGAAATTGAGCCGATCTACATAATCTTTTTTCGTCATGCCTTCAGGCATTGAAATATGAGAGAGGCGCTCTTCTAACCCCTTTTCAGCGAGATCTCTTAGAGCTTTTGCCTCCGCTTCCAGTTTTTCCTCATTATCCATTTGCTCATCGCTGCTGAGATAATTTGGCAGGATGGGGGCGTGAGTTGTGGGGCGGTAAGAGCAACGTTTGGCGATTTCAACTGTGTTCTCGATTGCTTCTGGAATGTCTTTAAACAATTCTGCCATTTGACGAGCTGATTTTAAATGATGATCTGGAGTTAACCGACGTCTCTCATCTTCAGAGACATAGGCACCATCTGCGACACAGATAAGTGCATCGTGTGCTTCGTAATCTTCTCGTTTATCAAAATAAGCTTCATTTGTCGCAACGAGGGGTATGTCCAGAGCGTAGGCCGTTTCGATTAGATTTTGCTCTCTTCTCTTTTCGCTTGGACGGCCATGTCTTTGCAGCTCAATATAAAACCTGTCTTTGAATGTTTCTTTGAGTAATGCTGCCCATTTACCAGCCAAGTCTGCCTGATTGTTTTTAATAGCAAGATCTAATGGCCCGTCTTCGCCACCACTTAAAAGTATGAGCCCTTCAGAATGGTCACTTAAAAATTCATTTGTGATAAATGGATCTGTTTCCCCAGCCGTATCTAGAAAAGCAATACTTGTTAAGGCCATAAGATTTTGGTAGCCCTGTTCATTTTGAGCAATGAGAGCAATTTCTCCATCCGTCTTATGTGTTTCTTGAGCCTTTTCGAATACAGATTTTTTGGCTTCGCCCTCTAGTGACGGCATTTTAATGTCTAGTGTACAACCTATGAGAGGTTGAACGCCCTTGCCGACGCATTTTTCAGAGAACTCAAGCGCTCCAAACAGATTGTTTGTATCTGTCAGGCCAAGTGCTGGCATATTTTCATCAACGGCATAATTGACCAAGCGCTCAACTGGGAGCGCACCTTCAAGCAAGCTATATGCTGAGTGCACTCTTAGATGAATGAACTTCGGAGTATTGCCTGATATTTTTGCTCTTGGTTTCGCCATTCTTATCTCATTGCGTTTTTTGTGTTTTTAAACTTTAGCAAACTTTAATATTATAGCTTTCTCAATGTTAGAGGGGCTTTGTATGCTTCTAACTCACATTTTTCTTCTCTGTTTTCTCTCACGGCTATTCCAAGCGCTTTTTACAGACACTTCAGTTGCCCATAAACAACCGTGTTAGCGCTTGAGCCTCCGAGGGGCGGCGCTTGCGCCGGACAGCAGAGCTGCCATGTCATAACGCTGAAGAAGCGTCATTCCTTCTTCGTATATCGTTTTATGCGTTGGTTGTTGTTTGCCCATAAGCAACCACGCAATTTATTGCTTCGATTTTAAGTTGATTTCTTTATTTAATAAAAATTCTCCCTTGGTCCTATTGAGTTTTGTCAAAGACGGCCTCATATTGATGTATATAATATGCATTATATTTGAACTTACAAAATTATAAAATAAAGGATCAGGTCAATGTCGGACGTTCTAATGGATAAACCTTCTCATGACAGCATTCAGGATAGCTCTTACGACGTAGCGCCAATTGGACACAATTCTGGTGATGCGAACATCGAATTTGTAGTCAAAGGCTTTAATAGTATCACTCCTTTTGTGGCCAAAAACGGAGCCCCTTTGCCTATGAAAATGAAGGCTGGTTCGACCTTACGTGATTTGGTTGAAGCTTTGGGAATTCCAAAGGACAAGATTTTTCTTGCTATGAAAAATGGACGGGATGTTACCAAAGGAATTTATCCGGCAAACAATCCAAAATGCAATTTTGAAGTGGCCATTGATGAAGGGGACCATATTTCATTTTCTGGCCCAGTTCCCTATAGCTATGGGTATGGCTCAGCGGTTGTATAAAGATTAGCTACAGGTGAAATTACTGCTGCTGTTGTTGCTGTGGGACATAAGAATAGAGTTTGCCATCTTGCATCTGGAGCACACGATCCATCCTGTTTGCTAACTCTAGATTATGAGTAGCGATGATGGCAGCGAGGCCAGTTTGGCGGATTAGGCCGATGAGAGACTGAAACACACGCTCCGCTGTATTTGGATCAAGATTACCTGTTGGTTCATCAGCCAGTAAGAGTGTTGGTTCATTGGCAATTGCTCTGGCTATTGCAACTCTTTGCTGCTCACCGCCGGACATCGCGTTTGGGCGGTGCCCTACTCTTTCCTGAAGACCTAGAAATTCTAAAATGACTTTTGCTCGAGCCTCAGCGTCTTTTCGAGAATGTCCGTTGATCAGTTGAGGAATAACCACATTTTCAAGGGCGCTGAATTCTGGCAGGAGTTGGTGGAACTGATAAACAAAACCAATGTCACTTCTGCGAATGGCTGTACGCTCTGCATCATCAAAGTTCGTACAATCTTGACCGTTTAAATAAACCTTGCCGCTGTCCGCTTTGTCCAGCATTCCTAGAATATGCAATAGGGATGATTTACCTGAGCCAGATGGCCCAACAAGCGCAATGGCTTCTCCTTTGAATATATCAGCAGAGATTGAGTTTAAAACCTGAATTTCTCTTGTGCCCTGATGATATGTTTTTGTTATATCTCTGATGGCAAGGATTGGTTTTGGCTGCTCTTTAGGCTGTTCTGTGTAGTGTTGTTGCTCTTGGTTTGTTTGATAATAATCACTCATAACGTAGTGCCTCCACAGGATCGAGACTAGCTGCACGCCATGCAGGGTATATCGTTGCCAGGAATGAAAGTATCAGCGCAACAATGACAATGATTGTTGTCTCTACCGGATCCATTTTTGCTGGAAGTTTTGATAAGATCTGAATTTCCGGATTAATTCGAACACCTGTGGCCCAGCCGATAAAATTTTGAATTGCATCTATGTTCAAGCAGATGGTGACGCCAAGGACAAGACCTAAGACGGTGCCGCAGACACCAATGAATGAGCCTGTTGTCATGAAGACGCGCATGATAGCGCCTCTTGTTGCGCCCATAGTTCGAAGTACTGCAATGTCTTTTGTTTTCACCTTTACCAACATAACCATGCTGGAGATGATATTTAACGCCGCGACAAACACCACCAGGCTCACAATGATGAACATCATGTTTCGCTCAATCGCTAAAACGCTGAAGAGCTTTGCGTTGCGCTGTTTCCAGGTTGAAAGGTTGGTATCATTACCGGCGGCTTTTGCGATGTCTTGCTCGATTAATTCTACTTGCTTTGGTTTATTCACCATAACTTCAAGAGCTGAGACTTGCCGCTTTTTTGAAAAGAACTTTTGAGCTTGATCCAGAGGCATAAAGAGGACTTTTAAATCATATTCATAAATGCCCACCTCAAAGATGGCTGATATTCGATATGGTTTTACTCTTGGGGTTGTTCCAAACGGTGTTTTCGCTCCCCTTAAGGTGACAATGTTTATTTTATCACCAACGCGGACACCTAATACATTGGCAAGACGACTACCTATAATGATGCCACTATCATCTTTAAAGTTTTCCAAAGAACCCGAGACTAAATTGGTTGATACTGTTGCCAGCTTATTCAGATCACCGGCTCTGATACCGCGGACATTGCCGAAATATTCCTGGTATTTAGATGTCACCATGACCTGACCATCAATTACAGGAATGACAGATTTTACACCAGGGACTGTTTTGATTTTATTTGCGACATCATCGAAGCCAGTGAACGGTTTGCCAAATTGCTGAATAACAACATGACCGTTCATATCGAGGATGTTTTTATAAAGCGTATCTCTAAAACCGTTCATAACACTTAGAACAACAATTAGAGCTGTTACGCCTAAAGCAATGCCAAGAAGAGTGAGAATGGCGATCACCGAGATGAAGCCTTCTCCCTTTGGTGGACGAAGGTACCTAAAGGAAATCATGCGCTCAAAAGAGGAAAATGGCATGGTCACAGCGCTTTTAGTGCGTTTTTTTACTTGCTTTACGCTCACTGTTTCATTCATTGATCTTCGATCTCTTTTTTTGCGATTCATTTGCACTTTTTTTCGTGCCTTCAGGTTGCCCACAAGCAACCGGCACAATGCATATTTTTTTAGCTTCAGTTGCCCACCAGCATCCGCAATAGTCCTAAATTGTGTTCTTGTTTAGTTCATCCATTTACTAAACTAACACCCTATTTTATTGATAGCATCTTCAAATGACAGCTCTTCGCGTTCACCTGAATTTCTATATTTAATTTCCACAATACCATTTTTAACGCCTTTTGGCCCTACGATCATTTGTACAGGTAATCCAATAAGATCCATGGTTTTGAATTTTCCGCCGGCGCGTTCATTTGTATCGTCTAGCAAGCAATCAAGGCCTTTTTGTTGTAAGCTTTGATATAAATTATTAGCGGCTTTGTCTGTTTCTTCATCACCTGGTTTCAAATTGATGATCCCAACATCGAAAGGTGACACTGCTTTTGGCCAGATAATACCATTTTCATCATGGCTAGCCTCGATGATAGCACCCATTAAACGGGACACACCAATACCATATGAGCCCATTTGAAGGGCAATCAATTTTCCGTCAGGCCCCTGAACTTCACATTTCATAGGTTTTGAGTATTTATCACCAAAATAGAAAATATGACCGACTTCGATACCCCGGGCACTGACCTGATTTTCTTTGCTCACGTCAGTATCGAATTTCTCAACATCATGCATTTCTTCTGTTGCCGCATAATGAGATGTCCATTTTTCGATAATCGGGCTTAGATCACTGTCGAAATCAACTGTTTCATCCGGCACCGGCATATCTATCAATTGTTGATCACAAAAGACTTCACTCTCACCGGTCTCAGCTAACAATATGAATTCATGGCTCAAGTCACCACCAATAGGACCTGTGTCTGCTTTCATAGGGATGGCTTTTACGCCTAAACGCTCAAATGTGCGCAAATATGCGACAAACATTTTTTGATATGATTTTCTGGCTTCTTCTTCAGATAGGTCAAAAGAATAGGCATCTTTCATCAAAAATTCACGGCCGCGCATAACTCCAAAGCGAGGACGGATTTCATCTCTAAACTTCCATTGCACATGATAAAGGGTTTTAGGGCAATCTTTGTATGACTTCACGCTATCTCTGAAAATTTGCGTGATTAATTCTTCGTTTGTTGGCCCGAACAATAGCTCTCGGTCATGACGGTCTGTGATGCGAAGCATTTCTTTGCCATAGTCATCATAACGGCCACTTTCACGCCAGATATCTGCTTGTTGAATTGTTGGCATTAACAATTCAACGGCACCTGCTCTGTTTTGTTCTTCTCTGACTATATTTTCGATTTTACGAAGAACTTTGAGGCCTAATGGCAACCATGAATATATACCTGCCGCGGATTGACGAATGAGGCCTGCACGCAACATAAGTTGATGAGACACAATTTCAGCACTTGCTGGCACATCTCTTAGGACAGGCAGAAAGAATTGGCTTAAGCGCATGTTTGATCGCTCCCAGAGGTTTTTAGTTATGTTAGCTTTATAAGTTAAGCTGCCTTTCGGCAAATAGAAAAACTAACTCAGTTCGTTTGAAATTTAATTTTGCACAGAGTTGGTTCATAGAATTAACTTAAGTTCAGTTTGATAGTGCTGAACTTAAGTTGTCTAATCAAATTTTGGTAAAAATGGAATATCATCCATTGAAATAAGATTATATGTATAAACTGAATAGACTATCGCAAATATTATAGCTGCTAGAATCGTCGTTATGAGTGCCTTTTTAAAAATATGTGGCACTGCTGGTGCGCTTTCAACAGATCCAGGGACAACATTGCCGTCCTCTTCTTGGGTTTTCACTCCAAATGGCAGTACCATAAACAGGGTCAACCACCAGATTATGAAGTAAGTCGCAATTGAAAGACTTAAGCTCATTTACGCTTCCTCTAACTCAACCAAAGTGCCGCAGAAGTCTTTTGGATGCAGAAATAAAACCGGTTTACCGTGAGCGCCAATTTTAGGATCACCGCTTCCCAATACTCTAGCACCCTCACTTTTTAGCTTATCTCTGGCCTCAATGATATTATCAACTTCATAGCAGATATGGTGAATGCCGCCGCTTGGGTTTTTCTCTAGAAAACCATTAATTGGACTATCTTCGCCTAGAGGTTCTAATAGTTCAATTTTAGTATTTGGTAGCTCAATAAAGATCGTAGACACACCGTGATCTGGCTGCTCTTCTTTTGCAGAAAGTGTAGCGCCAAGGCTAGCACGATAGGTGTTTGCTGCAGCTTCAATATCTGGTACTGCGATGGCTACATGATTCAAACGTCCGATCATTTCTGTGTCCTTTTTTCGTCTTTTATTTCGTTATTAATCTTTGTTTCGATGATCTAATCCAGAAAGAGGCTTTCTGTCTAGAAAATTAGCTCATTAATCTATTATATTTGGTGCAAATGAATGGTTACAACTGGTTTTTTGCCCCAATATTCGTTCAAAGTTGAGCGCACACTACGTCTCAGTGCTTCTTTTAGCTTGTTTTTATCGGATCGCCTTTTTGCCGGGATGCTTTTAAACGTGCCATTTACTGCATTTTCTATGATGTCTTGCATTTCACCGCTGTCTTCCTCATGAGGCACCCCTAATTCAGACCAGCTTGGATTTGAGATAAGATTTCCCTTATTATCAATCACGCATGAAACTGTCACACAGCCAAGTGTTGATATTTTTCGGCGAACACGAATGGCCAGGTCATCTTCGAGTATAAAATGCCCATCTCGATAAAGGCGGCCATTGGGGACCTCATCTATAATCTTGGGATCTTGCGGTAGAATAGACAGCATATCACCATTTTTGATCAATTGTACTTTCTCAATATTTTGGCTTTTCCCAAAAGCGGCTTGTGATCTTAGGTGATGTTCTTCACCGTGTACTGGCACCAAAACATTTGGCCTTACCCAACTGTAAAGCCTTTCCAACTCGCCGCGTCTTGGGTGCCCTGTTACGTGAACAGGTTTATCACTTTCAGTGATGATGTTTAAGTTCTGTGCGGCCAGAAGATTGATGACATAGCCAACGGATCTCTCATTACCAGGAATTGTACGAGAGGAAAAAATTACTGTATCTTTGGGTTTTAATTTTATCTTTGGGTGACTGCCCTCTGCGATACGGGCTAACGCGGCGCGTCCTTCTCCTTGACTGCCGGTTGCTAAAACAACACATTCTTTTGCTGGCAAGTGCTGGTAATCTTCGTCAGAGAGAAAACTATAATCTTGAGGGATGTACCCGGTTTCTTTGGCAATCCCGACCACACGATCTAGCGCACGGCCTGCTAAAATCACATATCGTCCAGCTTTATAGGCAGCTTCCGCAACTGATTTTATTCGTGCGACGTTTGAGGCGAAAGTTGTAACAACGACACGTTGTTTTGCTTCAGCTATAATCTCTTCAAGAGTTTTAGCTACATCAACTTCAGATATGGAAGACCCTTCGCGGGTTGCATTGGTTGAGTCGCAAACCAAAACATCGATGCCTTCATCGCCTAATTTTTTCAAACGGCTTTCATCAGTTGGCGGGCCAACTATAGGATCTGGATCTAGTTTCCAGTCTCCGGTGTGAAAGAGAGTTCCGACATCTGTTTTGATGTGAAGTCCTAATGGTTCTGGAATTGAATGCGCCATATCAACCATTTCAATGGAGAAAGGCCCTAAATCAAATTTTGCACGTCTTGGAACTTCTTTAATCGGTACAAAGCCATCCATACCGTCTCGTGTTAATTTTGCTTTTAACATCGACGCTGTAAACGGCGTTGCGTAAATTGGGACTTCTAAATTTTCCCAAAGATCAGGTATTGCACCGTAGTGATCTTCATGGGCATGGGTTAAGATGATGGCTTCTATATTATGTTTTTCATTTTCAGCAAACGTAATATCCGGCACAATAATTTCAATGCCTGGCTCTCTTGGGCCTGCAAATGTTAGCCCCAAATCTACCATGATCCATTTGTAATCGCCTGGTAAGCCGTAGCCATACATCATGCAATTCATGCCTATTTCACCAACACCACCTAATGGAACCATAACCATTTCGGCTTTGGGGGTGTCCGATTTTTTATCACTCATATTGTGAGCTATTCCTTTCGGGGCAACTAAAGAAGTTCACCGCCAGTAATCAACTTGATTGAGTTATCTTCTAACTCAAGCTTTAAAGCGCCTTTTTCATCCAGGCCGGCGAATTTGCCCTCAATTCTTTCATGTCCAATACGCACAGATAAAGGCGCTCCAATGGGAGCTGCTTTCTCACACCATGCCTGTCTAATTTCTGCAAAGTTATTTCCATTATCCCAGCGCTTGATCCAATGGTTAAGCGTTTCAATCAACACTAATAATAAATCATCTCGAGAGATAAAATAATCATAGTTGGCGAGGCAGGTTGTATCTCTTCCCTCAACCACGGGGCTTGACTGAATGTTTATCCCAACACCAATGACCACATGAGAAAATTCAGCATCCGGATTGCTGACATTTTCAATTAAGATACCGCCTAGTTTTGCTCCATTGATCAAAATATCATTTGGCCATTTTAGCATTAAATCTAAAGGTGTTTGGCTATTCTTTTGGATCGCATCATAAACGGCTAATGCGGTAACTAGTGAAAGGCCGCCAAGTTTGCTGCCATTTGCATTTATAATTTGTGCTGAACTTGCGTAAAGGTTCCCCTTAATGGAGACCCAATCTCTGCCTTGACGCCCACGGCCGCCTGTTTGTTCATCACTGACGATCCAGAATGGGCAAGGCTCGTCGTTTTCTAAACATTGTTTTGCATGCTCATTGGTTGAACTAAGGCTTTCAAAGCGCTTGATGTTTAGATTAGATGGTTTGTTAGATTGATCGTTCATTTAATTTATCTACCCTGAACAAGACAGAATGACAATATATCTTCTTTAAATGCCCTCAATCACATAAAAAAAGGCTCAGATGAGAAGAGATTTTTCTCCTGATCTGAGCCTTTATTGCTTTGAACTTTATTTAAGGATTTTTTTAGCCCTTAAACGGTTGGTAATAATGCTTTGGCGGCTAATCTTGCCCCATCAATGAGAGGGTTTGGATAGACTATGTAAAACAGTACAAACAGACCTGAAAGTCCGAGGACCACTTTTAATTGGCTTGGCATTTCGTTGAATGCATCTTTGGCGTCATCAAAGAACATGATTTTAATGATGCGTAGGTAATAAAACGCACCAACCACACTGGCGAGCACACCGACTACGGCGAGGATGAACATATCTGCTTTAACGGCAGCCATGAATACATAGAATTTAGCAAAGAAACCGGCTAATGGCGGAATACCTGCTAATGAGAACATTAACAATGCAAGCATAAAAGCTGCTGGTAAATTGTTTTGAGAAAGACCTTTTAGATCATCGATTTCTTCGACCATTTTTTCATTGCGGCGCATTGAAAGAATGCAAGCAAATACACCAACGGTCATAACAAGATAGATCATCAGGTAAATCAAAACACCTTCAACACCCTCACGGTTACCGGCCGCTAAGCCAACTAACGCAAAGCCCATATTGCCAATGGAAGAATATGCCATTAGACGTTTGATATTTGTTTGTCCAATTGCACCGAAAGCACCAAGAAGCATACTTGCTATCGAGATGAAGATAATGATTTGGTTCCATTGGGTTGTTAGTTCTGGAAACGCTTCATAGATGATCCGTAGAAGAATGCCCATAGCTGCTATTTTTGGACATACGGCGAAAAATGCTGTCACCGGCGTGGGGGCACCCTCATAAACGTCTGGTGTCCACATATGAAAAGGAACAGCTGAAACTTTAAAAGCAAGGCCGGCCAGAATAAAGACCAGACCAATGATCATTCCAACACTGACTGTGCCGTCTCCCATTGCTGTTTTTGCAATTTCTGAGAAATAGACTGAACCTGAGAAACCATAAACCATTGAGCAGCCATAAAGCAGCATGCCTGATGAAAGAGCGCCGAGCACAAAATATTTCATGCCTGACTCACTTGAGCGAACATTATCGCGGCGGAAGGCTGCCATCACATAAAGCGCTAGTGATTGAACTTCCAAGCCTAAATACATCGCAATGAGATCATTGGCTGAAATCATCATCATCATGCCCAACAGTGCAAATAACATCAGAACCATATATTCTGATTTAAACATGCCTGCTTCTGTCAGGTATGAAATGGACATGTAGATCGTAATAATACCGCCGACGAGCACCATAACTTTCAAGAGACGTGTAAAATCATTTATGACAAAGCTATCGTTAAAGAGGGTTGCATTTACCCCCCAATCCTTAATAGCTACGAAAGACGCTAGCGCCATTACCAGCATTGAAAGGCCCCAAACCAGCTTTTCTCCTTTTCCTTCCTGGAAAACACCAAGGAGTAACAAAATCAGCGCGCCAAGAAGTACGATGATCTCTGGCAAGAGTGGTAAATATTCTACCAGTGGGCTCGCATGTTCCATTCGTTTTTATTCCTTTATCTGTTCTTCTTATTACGGCTTCAGGGCTATTTTAGCCTGATCGAAAACCAACACGGCCTGGTTATAGTCTGTGATGAGTTTATCGACAGACACAGACATGACATCTAGAATTGGTTTTGGATAAACACCGAATAAAATAGTCAGTATAATTAACGGTATTAGATATGACATTTCTCGTCGGTTCATATCTTTGATCGTTTTTAAATTTGGTTTTTCTAATTCCCCAAAAACCACCCGGCGATAAAGCCAGAGTGCATAACCCGCTGACAGGATTACACCTGATGTTGCGACAAATGCCACCCAGCTATTGACCTTAAATGTACCAATGAGAGTTAGGAATTCGCCGACGAAGCCTGATGTGCCTGGTAAACCAACATTGGCCATGGTGAAGACCATGAAAGTGAAGGCAAAAATTGGCATATTATTCACCAAGCCACCATAGGCAGCAATTTCTCTTGTGTGCATTCGATCATACACCACGCCGACGCAAAGGAAGAGTGCTGCAGAGACAAGACCGTGAGATAGCATTTGGAAAATGCCGCCTTCAATACCTTGAGCGGTTCCCGTGAAGATACCCATCGTCACAAAGCCCATATGGGCAACTGATGAGTAAGCAATTAGCTTTTTTATATCCTCTTGCGCTAAGGCGACGAGCGATGTGTAGACGATAGCTATGGCACTCATCCAGAAAACAATCGGCGCGAAATCGGCGCTTGCGATTGGGAACATTGGGATTGAGAACCGCAAGAAACCATAGCCACCCAATTTCAACAAGATGCCCGCCAAAATAACTGAGCCGGCTGTTGGTGCTTCCACGTGAGCATCTGGCAGCCAAGTATGAACCGGCCACATTGGCATTTTAACTGCAAAAGACGCGAAGAACGCAATCCAGAGCCAGGTTTGCATTTCAGCTGGAAAATCATGAGCTAAAAGCTTTGGAATTTCGGTTGTGCCTGCCTGCCAATACATAGCCATAATGGCAATCAGCATAAGAACAGAGCCCGCCAAGGTGTAAAGGAAGAACTTGAAGCTGGCGTAAACGCGGCGCTTGCCGCCCCAGACACCAATGATCAAGAACATTGGAATAAGGCCACCTTCAAAGAAGACATAGAACAAGACAAGATCAAGCGCGCAGAATACACCGATGACCAATGTTTCCAGAATTAGAAACGCGATCATATATTCTCTGACACGGTTTTGGATACTATCCCAGCTTGCGATTATACAAATGGGCATCAGGAATGTTGTCAGGATAACAAACAACATCGAAATGCCGTCAACGCCCATATAATAGTTAAAGGCACCGCCAAGCCAATCATGGCGTTCGACGAATTGGAAGTCTGCTGTTGCGTTATTAAAATCAACCCAAATAAGCAGAGAGATTAGAAATGTAATTACTGTTGTCCATAATGCGACATAGCGTGCATTTTGCTGGGCACCTTCAGTTTCACCCCGGATGAGGAAAATAAAAGCAGCACCGATGAGCGGCAAGAAAGTAACCGCGGACAAGATTGGCCAATCTGTCATCATTGCCCTGTTCCCCCTGTAACAACAAAGTATGTGATGAGTGCTGTTAGCCCTATCATCATTACGAATGCATAGTGATAAACATAACCGGATTGCATAGATTTCACTTTTCCTGTCACATCAAGTGAACGGGACGCGATGCCATTTACAAATCCATCAATTAAAATCATATCGCCAATTTTCCATAGGATATTTGCAAGCCAAAGAGCTGGCTTCACAAAGATCACATTGTAGAGCTCATCGAAGTACCATTTGTTGAGCAAGAACTTATAGATTGGCTCAAATATTTTAGCTGTGATTTTTGGAAGTGACGTGTTGTAGATATAATAAAGCCAAGCTAGCCCCAAGCCTAATAGCATTGCAATGAATGGTGAGAGTTTCACCCATAAAGGTACATTGTGGAACTCATGAACCAAATTATTGCCATCACTTGTAAAGAGAGCTTTACCCCAGAATTCTGCGTAATGATGTCCAAAGAAATACCCACCAAAGATAAAGCCAGCGACGACTGCGCCGATCGCTAGAATATAGAGCGGGATTAGCATGATGTTTGGGCTTTCATGAACGTGCGAGAGCACATCTGGTGTTGCACGTGAGCGACCATGGAAGGTCATGAAAATCAAACGCCATGAATAGAATGATGTTAAGAACGCTGCAAAAACAAGCATATAGAAGGCTTGCATGCTCACGGGATTGCTTGCAGCAAAAGCGCTTTCAATGATTGCGTCTTTCGAGAAGAAGCCGGCAAAGCCAGGGAAACCTGTGAGAGCTAATGTGCCTATGAGCATCATTGCATAGGTAAGCGGGATCATTTTATAAAGCCCGCCCATGTGCCGCATATCCTGCTCATCAGACATTGCGTGAATGACTGAACCAGCTCCTAAGAAAAGCAACGCTTTAAAGAAGGCGTGAGTAAAGAGGTGGAAAATAGCCGCGCCATAAGCACCAACGCCTAAGGCTACAAACATATAACCAAGCTGACTACATGTAGAGTAAGCGATCACTCGTTTAATGTCATTCTGAACCAAACCAACGGTGGCGGCAAAGAATGCTGTGATTGCACCAACTGCTGTTACAACTGTTAAGGCATCTGGTGTGATTTCAAAGAGTGGTGAGAGACGAGCAACCATGAAAACACCAGCTGTCACCATTGTCGCCGCGTGAATAAGCGCTGACACTGGTGTTGGGCCTTCCATCGCATCTGGTAGCCAAGTGTGGAGTAAAAATTGCGCTGATTTACCCATTGCACCCATGAAGAGCAGCAAGCAAATGGTTGTTAGAATGTCCACTTCCCAGCTTAGGAATGTGAATGTTTTACCAACCTGGGCCTGTGCGCCTGCGAAAATTTGATCAAGGCTAATGGTGTCAAAAACCATATAAATCGCAAAGATGCCGAGTGCGAAGCCAAAGTCACCGACACGGTTGACGATGAAGGCTTTCATTGAAGCCGCATTTGCTGACGGTTTTTTGAACCAGAAACCAATGAGTAAGTAAGATGCTAGACCAACACCTTCCCAGCCAAAGAACATTTGCAGGAGGTTGTCTGAGGTAATCAGCATCAACATAGCGAATGTAAATAATGAGAGATAAGCAAAGAAGCGCGGACGGTGTGGATCATGATGCATATAGCCTATTGAATAGACATGCACCAAGGTTGAAACAGTGTTTACAACCACCAGCATAACAGCTGTTAGCGTATCAATGCGCAGGGCCCAATTGATGTCTAATGAACCAGACTGGATCCAGGGTAAGATTTGTACTTTTGCTGTTGTATGAGCAAAGCCAACGTCGATGAAAACAATCCAAGATAGAATTGCTGTAATAACCATAAGGCCACATGTGATATATTCACACATTTTTGCGCCGATCATACGACCGAACAGCCCGGCTACTAGAGCACCTATGAGAGGAAGAAAGACAATCGCCTGATATAACATACTCTAGCCTTTCATCATGTTAATGTCTTCCACCGCAATAGAGCCGCGGTTACGGAAGTAAGTTACAACGATCGCCAGACCAATTGCGGCTTCACCAGCAGCAACAGTTAAAATCATCAGTGCGAAGATTTGCCCGGAAAGATTATTCAGAAAAGCTGAAAAAGCGACCAAATTGATATTCACTGCTAGCAGCATCAGCTCGATTGACATCAAAATGATGATCACATTTTTCCGATTTAGAAAAATGCCAATCACACCGAGTGTGAATAAAATTGCCGCGACTGACAAGTAATGTGACAGTCCGATTTCCATGGGTTGTCCCCCTCTTACGTCTTAATTTCTGGCAACTAGAAGCTGCCCTAATTCTCTTTTGGATCTGGCTTTAATTGCTTAAATACCTTTACCCGTTTCAACTTGTTTTATTTCAATTGCATCTTTTGGATTTCTTGCAACTTGCGCCCTGATATCTTGACGTTTCACACCTTCTCTTGTCCGCAATGTCAAGACGATCGCGCCGACCATGGCGACTAGAAGTAAAATACCAGCCGCTTCAAAATAGTAGAGATGATCTGTATAGAGAACACGGCCAAACGCTTCGGTGTTGGTTATGCTTTGATCTATAGGTGTGTTTTTCTCTAGTTTCGAAATTGCCGGATTTAAAACCCAGGCACTAGTTGCCATGATGATTTCTAATAGCAGCACGCCGCCAATCATCAAACCAACAGGCAAGTAACTTAAAAATCCTGATTTCAATTCAGCAAAATCAACATCCAGCATCATCACAACGAATAGGAAGAGAACGGCAACCGCTCCCACATAAACGATGAGGAGGATAACGGCTAGGAATTCAGCCCCTAATAGCAGGAATAGTCCAGCTACATTGAAGAATGCCAAAATCAAAAATAGTACAGCATGAACCGGATTTCTCGCAGCTATTACCATAAGACCTGAAAGAATAGACAGGCCTGAAAACAGATAAAAGAACAGAGCGGTAAGCATTTTAATAAGTGTCCTTTCAATCTCTATCTAAATTTCGCATCGCTGCGAATGTTTTCTGCAATTTCACGTTCCCAACGGTCACCATTGGCAAGAAGTCGGTCTTTATCATAATAAAGTTCTTCGCGTGTTTCTGTTGCAAATTCAAAATTAGGCCCTTCGACAATGGCCTCAACTGGGCATGCTTCCTGACAGAAGCCGCAATAGATGCATTTCACCATATCGATGTCATATCTCGTGGTGCGGCGTGTACCGTCGTTGCGACTTGGCCCCGCTTCAATTGTAATGGCACCAGCCGGGCAAATCGCTTCACATAATTTACAAGCAATGCAGCGTTCTTCACCATTGGGGTATCTGCGTAGCGCATGTTCACCGCGAAAACGTGGACTTAGTGGCCCTTTTTCAAATGGATAATTGATGGTTGCTTTTGGTTTGAAAAAATATTTCATTGCCAAAATGAATGCGCCTACAAACTCCCATAAGAAAAGTGATTTGATAAATTGCATCATAGATTTATCCTCCTACGCTTTCGAAGTGCGATCCGAAAACATATGGACCGGCAAAATAGCCGATGATTGGAAATATTATGAGAGAAATTAAAGCCATATTTCTCATAAACCCAGTTACTTGACGTGTTTCTTGTTGGCTTGCTTCATGATCAATGGCTTTTTTTGCCATTTGATTGCCGATGAAGGTAAGAACGATATAATCGAGCACACCTATAGCTGCGCCTACTGCTAACCCCATTAATGACGGTGTCATTTCTAACGCCATTACATGCCCCCTGCTTTCGTAAAGTGCAGAACGCTTGCCACAGCCACGACCATGAAGAGTGAAAGAGGTAGAAATACTTTCCATCCCAAGCGCATCAGTTGGTCATATCTGTAGCGAGGTACCATTGCTTTGACCATTGCGATCATAAAGAAGACCGCTAAGGTTTTTAAAATGAACCAAATAAAGCCTGGAATTAAATTAAATGGTGCAATGTCTACTGGTGGTAACCAGCCGCCAAGGAAAAGAATGGTTGTTAACGCACACATCAATGTAATCGCCACATACTCGCCAAGCATAAAGAGCATGTAAGGTGTTGATGAATATTCAACCATGAAACCGGCGACTAGCTCAGATTCAGCCTCTGGCAAATCAAATGGTGGGCGATTGGTTTCAGCTAGTGCTGAAATGAAGAAGACGATGAACATTGGGAACAATGGCAACCAATGCCAGTTCAACAGGCCATAATCTCCCTTTTGAGCCATGACGATATCTGTGAGGTTCAGCGAGCCAACAAGCAAGAGCACCGTGACGATTACAAAGCCGATAGAAACTTCATAGGAAATCATTTGTGCAGCTGAGCGAAGAGCACCGAGAAATGGGTATTTAGAGTTTGATGCCCAGCCACCCATGATGATGCCATAAACCTCAAGAGATGAGATAGCGAGAATATAGAGAATACCTACATTAATTTCGGCAACTGCCCAACCTTTATCGATCGGTACAACTGCCCATGCGGCCAGTGCCAAGACAGTTGTTACAATTGGGGCCAGCAGAAAGACAAATTTGTCTGATTTAGACGGAATGATTGGCTCTTTCAGAACGAATTTGAGCATATCTGCAAAGGATTGCAGCAAACCAAACGCGCCAACGACGTTTGGTCCTTTACGCAACTGAACTGCGGCCCAGATTTTTCTGTCTGCGTAAAGTATATAGGCTATTAAAAGTAATAGACCCACCATGAGTGCAAGACTATGCAATGCAATCCAAAAGAAGGGCCAGCCGTAAGTTGTCATGAACTCAGTCATGGGTGCCTGTCGCCTTTTCTGCTGATTGTTGTTTAATAGCGCTCATTTCAGTCATTACTTTCGACGCGCGCGCGATTGGGTTTGTGTCATAGAAATCTTCAACACAAACAGGAAGTGGTTGTGTCGACAAATCGCCAATATCTTTTGATGCGAGTTTGATCACAGCTTGGCTATCTGCTTTTTCTAAGCTATTTACAGCGGCCAACTTAGGGTTGGTGTTGTACATTTGTGTGCGTAGCTCATTTAAATTGTTAAATCCAAATGGTTTGCCGATGGCTCCTGAAAGTGCTCTTAAAATGGCCCAGTCATCTTTGGCATCATTTGGTGGGAAGATAGCTCTGTTTGTATGCTGAACGCGGCCTTCTAAATTCATATAGGTGCCGTTCTTTTCAGTATAAGCAGAGCCAGGCAAAATCACATCAGCGCAAGAGGCTCCTGCGTCACCATGGCTACCTTGATAGACGACAAATGCATCACCTAAATTCGTGGTGTCGATTTCATCTGCACCTAAGAGGTAAAGGAAATCTATTTGATTGTTTTTAGCTTGGGCGACGATTTCATTTGTTGGCAAACCACCCTCTTCAGGAACAAAGCCAAGTTCTAGCCCTGCAACTCTGCTGGCGGCTGTGTGGAGGATGTTAAATCCGTTCCAGCCTTGCTTAATCGCACCATAACCTTCAGCTAATTTAGCCGCTGCGATAAGATTGTTTAGCCCATCTTCGCCTTTTAACGCAGCTGAGCCGATGATGATCATTGGGTTCTCTGCATTGCGTAAAATTTCAGCAAAGCCTCCGGCTCCATGATCTAGCTTAGAGAGATCAGCTGGTGAGTTACCAATATGGTGTGTTTCATAGGTAAGATCTTCATCAGCACCGATGACACCAACTTGCACTAATCCAGCTGCCCAGCGTCCACGAATACG
The DNA here is from genome assembly GCA_021604645.1 of Methyloligella sp. Taxonomy (GTDB): domain Bacteria; phylum Pseudomonadota; class Alphaproteobacteria; order Rhizobiales; family HXMU1428-3; genus HXMU1428-3. The sequence continues at coordinate 128,967 of BQJJ01000007.1, read as the reverse complement.
GGCGTTGATGACCGGTGTCTCGAGGCGTGTATTGGCACCGATGAGAAGAATGGCATCAGCTTTATCGATACCTTCTATGGTACTGTTAAATAGTGTTGATGCTTCACCTAAGTTTTTATTCAGGATCGTTCCATCTTGGCGACAATCGATATTTTTCCACTCAAGACGTTCAGCTAAAAGCTTTAATGAGAAAATTTCTTCTGCTGTGGCTAAGTCGCCTACGATCATTGCTGCTTTGCGTGGCACTGTTGATGTCATGTTACTGGCAACAAGCCCCAAAGCTTCGTCCCAACTGGCTTCGCGTAGTTGGCCTTCTTCTCTGATGTATGGACGGTCTAGCCTTTGGCTACGTAAGCCGTCCCAAACAAAGCGAGATTTATCTGATATCCACTCTTCGTTAACGGCATCATTATTGCGTGGCATGATGCGCATCACTTCGCCCGAGCGGCTATCAATGCGAATGTTTGAGCCAACAGCATCCATTACGTCGATGCTTTCCGTTTTGGTCAATTCCCAAGGCCGTGCTGTAAAAGCAAATGGTTTTGAGGTAAGCGCTCCAACGGGGCATAGGTCGATTACATTGCCTGAAAGCTCTGACGTGATGCCTTTTTCAAGATAAGTTGTGATTTCGGCATCTTCACCGCGTCCAATAAGACCTAATTCTTCAACGCCTGCGATCTCAGTCATGAAACGAACGCAGCGTGTACAGTGAATGCAGCGGGTCATTTGAGTTTTAATTAATGGGCCGATGTTTTTATCTTCAACAGCGCGTTTATTTTCGTCATAACGGCTTGCATTGTCACCATATGCCATGGCTTGGTCTTGCAAATCACATTCACCGCCCTGATCACAGATTGGGCAATCTAATGGGTGGTTGATCAGCAAAAATTCCATCACACCTTCACGTGCTTTTTTCACCGGCGGTGTGATTGTGCAAATTTCTGGTGGTTGACCTTCAGGGCCTGGGCGCAGATCATTTACATTCATTGCGCATGAGGCAATTGGTTTTGGCATGCCTTTGACTTCAACAAGACACATGCGGCAGTTGCCTGCTATTGACAATCTCTCATGGTAACAGAAACGAGGAATTTCGAAGCCTGCTTGCTCACATGCCTGAAGAACGGTACTGCCGTCTTCCACATCGATTTCTGTTCCGTTGATATTGAGCTTTGGCATATTATTGTTGCCTTTTCTCCATCTAATCCAAAACCATGCATTTCTCTATGCGTTACTAAACCCAAGTTTAGAGAAATGCGCTAAATATTTGTTCAGTACTTGCTACTCAGCAGCTACTGGCTCGCCAACTGCCCCATCAGGGTCTGGGTTGGCTGCGTATTGATCAATTCGTTCTTCAATCACATGTCGGAAATGACGGATCAAACCTTGAACTGGCCAGGCTGCTGCATCTCCAAGGGCGCAAATTGTATGCCCTTCAACTTGTTTTGAAACTTCAAACAGCATGTCGATTTCGCGTTTTGTTGCCTGGCCTTTGACCATGCGCTCAAGAACACGCCACATCCAACCGGTGCCCTCACGGCATGGTGTGCATTGGCCGCAACTTTCATGCTTATAAAAGTAAGCAAGACGGGCAATGGCTGCGATCATGTCGGTCGACTTATCCATTACGATAACGGCCGCGGTTCCGAGCCCTGATTGCAAACCACTTAGGCAATCAAAATCCATTGTGGCGTCCATCATTTGTTCTGCTGGGACACAAGGAACTGATGAACCGCCTGGTATGACAGCTAGCAAGTTATCCCAGCCGCCTCTGACACCACCACAGTGCTTATCAATCATTTCTTTGAACGGGACGCCCATTTCTTCTTCGAAAGTGCTTGGGGTGTTGATATGGCCTGACACACAAAAGAGTTTTGTTCCTGTGTTGTTTGGCTTGCCTAACCCTGCGAACCATCCACCGCCTCTGCGCAGAATGGTTGGGGTCACAGCGATTGATTCAACATTATTCACAGTTGTCGGTGCGCCATAAAGGCCAACGTTCGCTGGGAATGGTGGCTTGAGGCGTGGTTGGCCTTTTTTACCTTCAATTGATTCAATCAGAGCTGTTTCTTCACCGCAAATATAGGCGCCCGCTCCATGATGGACATAACAATCAAAGTCCCAGCCATGAACATTGTTTTTGCCAATTAATTTAGCTTCATATGCTTCATCAATGGCGCGTTGTAGTGCTTCTCTTTCGCGAATAAATTCGCCGCGCACATAGATGTAACAGGTGTGAGCTGCCATTGCGAAAGAAGCCAAGAGTGCCCCTTCAACCAAATGGTGAGGATCATTGCGCAAGATATCTCGGTCTTTGCAAGTGCCTGGTTCAGATTCGTCCGCGTTGATGACCAAATAGTGTGGGCGACCATCAGATTCTTTTGGCATAAACGACCATTTCAAACCTGTTGGGAAGCCAGCGCCACCTCGGCCTCGCAGACCCGATGATTTCACTTCATCGATAATCCAATCACGGCCTTTATTGATGAAAAACTTTGTGCTGTCCCATGAGCCGCGTTTTCGTGCGCCTTCTAGGCCAACATCTTTCATGCCGTAAAGATTTGTAAAAATACGATCTTTATCCTGGAGCATTATTTATCTCCTTTCGGAGCATCATTTTTGGGTGCATCATCGTAATTTGCCCGTTTAGAAAATTCTGTCTCTTCACCACTGGCCAATTTTTTTGCTTGTTCTAACCAATTTTCGCGGTCAATACGGCCTTTAAATGAGAGACTGTTATCAACCCAAGCGATGTTTTCACGTGTCCAGCTTGCGATTTGGTCAAAATGGTAAAAGCCAAGTGCATTTAGTGTGGCTTCTAGTTTTGGGCCAACGCCTTTAATCATTTTCAGGTCATCGCCATTACCATCTCTTGGACCGTCCAGATATTCGGGGCGATCCTCATCCGAGACGGTATCATCTGCTGTTTTACCTTCTGAGGACTTTTCAGAAAGTGCAGTAGCTGCAGCGCTTTTTAGATCGTCTGAAGATTTATCAGCTGATGAGTTTTCTTTAGAAGATGCTTCATTTTTTTCTGTTGTTTTTTCTTCAGTAGCTACAGAACTCACAGCTGTCAGGATTTCTCCAGACGCCTCTTCTTGAGATACGGGTGCTTCTGCCACATCCGAAGCGCTGCTTGATAAGTTTAGCGGTACATAGTCTGGCACGTCTGTCAGGGTTGTTAGACCACTTTCAGGGCAAGATAAGGTGCGCTCGATTTGTGGGCCTGGTTTTGGCTGTTCACCTTTAGCGAATGCGTCTAGCAAGTCTTCTAGTGCTTTTTCATCCAAGTCTTCATAAGTATCTTTGAAAATCTGGATCATTGGTGCGTTTACACAGGCGCCTAGACACTCAACTTCTTCCCAAGAGAAATCACCATCTTCTGATAAGGTGTGAGGTGTTTTTGAAATGCGTTTTTTGCAAATCTCGATGAGTTCTTTAGAGCCACGCAACATACAAGGTGTTGTACCACAAACTTGAACATGAGCTTTTTTACCGACCGGTGAAAGCTGGAACATAGTGTAAAATGTCGCCACTTCATAAACACGGATGTAGGCCATGCCTAAAAGATCTGCAACTTTGCGCATGGCTGGCTCTGAGGTCCAGCCATCATTCTGTTCTTGAGCGCGCCACAAAAGTGGGATCACTGCTGAACGTTCTTTTCCAACCGGATATTTCTTGATGAGTTCTTCCGCCCAAATCATATTTTCGGCGTTAAACTCGAATTTTTCTGGTTGTTCTTGTGCAATACGTCTTACACTCATCGATCAACCTCCCCAAACACAATATCTAATGAGCCCAAAATGGCTGATACGTCTGCTAGCATGTGTCCTCTATTTAAGAAATCCATTGCTGAAAGATGAGCAAACCCGGGGGCTCTAATTTTACATCGATATGGTTTATTAGACCCATCGGCAACCAGATAGACACCAAATTCACCTTTTGGAGCTTCAACGGCGGCGTAAACTTCACCAGCTGGAACTTTTACGCCTTCAGTGTAAAGTTTGAAGTGATGGATCAATGCTTCCATTGATTCTTTCATTTCATTGCGGCGTGGTGGTGCGTATTTATTATCTTCAACAATCACTGGTCCGCCTGTTGTCTTTAGTAAGTCACAACATTGCTTCATAAGTGAAACTGACTGACGCATTTCTTCCATACGAATGAGATAGCGATCATAACAATCACCATTTTTACCAATCGGTATATCAAACTTCAGTTCGTCGTAAATTTCATAAGGTTGTGATTTTCTCAGGTCCCAAGCGGCTCCAGAGCCACGAACCATCACACCTGAAAAGCCCCATGCCAGAGCATCTTCTAAACTGACTACACCGATATCAACATTTCGTTGTTTGAAAATACGGTTGTCTGTCAGGAGTGTTTCGATATCATCGCAAACCTTCAAAAAAGGATCACAGAAATCATAAATATCCTGGATCAGGTCTTCGGGTAAATCCTGATGAACGCCGCCAACGCGGAAATAAGCTGCGTGCATGCGTGAACCTGATGCACGTTCATAGAAGATCATCAGTTTTTCACGCTCTTCAAAGCCCCAAAGTGGCGGTGTTAGTGCGCCGACGTCCATGGCTTGTGTGGTGATGTTCAAAAGATGCGAGAGCAAGCGCCCGATTTCCGAATAAAGAACACGAATGATTTGACCGCGGCGCGGGATATCGATTTTTAAAAGCTTTTCGGCTGTCATGCAGAATGCATGCTCTTGATTCATTGGCGCAACATAATCCAAGCGATCAAAATAAGGGACTGCTTGGGCATATGTTTTTGATTCAATTAATTTTTCAGTACCGCGATGGAGCAAACCAATGTGCGGATCTACCCTCTCAACTATTTCGCCATCAAGCTCAAGGACAAGACGTAGCACACCGTGTGCTGCCGGGTGTTGCGGGCCGAAATTGATGCTGAAATTTCTTAAACTTGTTTCTGACATCTGACTTATCCTTCCCCATCACCAGCTTTTTCATCACCGGGTAGGACATAGTCTGTTCCTTCCCATGGGCTTTGAAAGTCAAAATTTCTGAATTCTTGGGGTAATTTTACAGGCTCATACACAACGCGTTTTTGTGTTTCGTCATAACGGACTTCAACGTAACCGGTTGTTGGGAAATCTTTACGCAATGGATAGCCTTGAAATCCATAATCTGTTAGAAGGCGGCGCAAATCTGGGTGACCATCAAAGGCGATGCCGTACATATCATAAGCTTCCCGCTCAAGCCAAAGTGCGCCAGGGTAGACTGAAACACAACTTGGAACAGGTGTGTCTTCATCTGTTTCTAACTTCACACGAATACGATTGTTTTGCTTTAAACTTAGCAAATGGTAGACCACGTCAAAACGATTTTCTCTTTGCGGATAATCAACACCGCATAGATCAATGATGCAGTTGAATTTACACTGAGGGTCGTCTCTTAGGAATTTTAATACATTTAAGATCTCGTCGCGCTCGACGATTAATGTGAGTTCGTCATGCTCAACGGTTGCAGTTTTGACACCGCTGGCCATTTTAGAGCAGATAAAATCTCCAATATCCTGCAATCCGCTTTGCAAAACTGTCTCCTTTAAAGATCTTAAGTCTTTTATTTCAGAAACATTCTTTCTGAAATTTTCAAGACCTAACCCAAATCAAAACACTTAGTAATAAACACTTACCCCGCAAGTGCTCACCCCATTTAGTGCTTAGCGCTCAATTGTTCCTGTCCGGCGTATTTTCTTTTGTAGTAAAAGAATGCCGTAGACCAGTGCTTCTGCTGTTGGAGGGCACCCTGGGACATAAACGTCCACTGGTAACACCCTGTCACAACCACGAACCACTGAGTATGAATAGTGATAATAGCCACCACCGTTTGCGCAACTTCCCATAGAAATTACATAACGAGGCTCTGGCATTTGATCGTAAACTTTACGAATAGCTGGTGCCATTTTGTTTGTTAATGTGCCAGCTACAATGATCACATCTGATTGACGAGGGCTGGCTCTTGGAGCAAAACCAAATCGTTCAACATCGTAGCGTGGCATTGACGCTTGCATCATTTCTACAGCGCAACAAGCCAGACCAAATGTCATCCACATTAATGACCCGGTTCTTGCCCACTGGATGAGGTCTTCATAGGCCGCAACAACAAAGCCCTGATCTGTTAAATTGCCTGATAATTCATTGAAATAAGGATCGTCAGCGCGCATGATCTGACCATTGGCATCTCTTAGACCTTGCTCCATTTCAGGAGACCAACTCATCTCATTATTGAATGGAGGTTTTGTAATTAATCCCATTTCTTAAAATCCCACGCTGTCTTAAAATTCTAACGCTTTTAAAATTCTTCAAATATTAAATTCAATCAAATTAAGCTGGTTTGATCTAAATCATCACTGTTTCAGATAAGCCTGCTTTTACTCGCTATAAATCCCATACTCTAATTTAATCCCATTCAAGGGCACCTTTTTTCCAGGCATAGATTAGACCGATTGTCAGTTCGGCTAAGAAAATCATCATGGCCCAAAAACCAACATCACCAATTTCTTTAAATGTGAGAGCCCATGGGAATAAGAAGACGGCCTCAAGGTCAAAAATGATGAACAACATTGCGACTAGATAAAATCGCACATCAAATTTCATTCTTGCATCGTCAAATGGTTCAAAACCACATTCGTAAGGTGAGAGTTTTTCTTTATCAGGCTGTTTGTAGGCAACTAGAAACGGGGCAGCCATTAAAGCTAATGCAATAACAGCAGCTATTCCTATAAATATCGCGATTGGCAGATATTGCGCGGCTACTGTATCCATATTTTTGCCCTCATTTTCATGCAAAACTTAATTTGTATTGCTTGTCATGTGTGTGGCTGTGGTCAAGGAAAGTGTAGACTAATTTGTAGGTTATGCACCTTCAAATTTAGTATGTCTTGCTCAATTATCTGATTTTTACACAATCAAGATTATTTTTAACCGAGACCAACGACAAAATTGTCATAAATCGTAGGTTAAGATAATTCAGCACAGACTAGTTACCTTTGTTAGTCACCCTTTGATGTCCACCTCTAAAGCCGCGTCTATTTTTTAAAATTTATCGTATTATAAATTTTGCAGACTGCTTTTTTTTCAGCAAGTGGCGAAACCGCGCAGCGACATTTTTTCCTCTAAACAGCAAAGTCTTTATTTTTGTTTAACTGACTCGCGCCATATGTGCAGATTTTTATTATTCGTACAAGTCCAAGAATGACTTTTTATTGGATTTTTGACCTAGTAATTTATAGTTTTTACGGGTGGGCATAAAATTTGAGAAAATTGAAATTCTTATCTTGCTGAGTTCATTGTTTTCATTTATTCGTTAAGTTTACGCAAGGCTCAGCTGCGATCATACAGAGCACTGATGTCCCGACATTTCCTTCTTTATCATTACCGAAACCGATGCGTCTGCATTCGTATTTCTTATTCTTAGCAGAATCCCACTGGCTATAAACGCTTCCATAGCGTTTTTTGACGCTTTCAGCCCATTTGGCTTTAGTTTGATATTCTACTCTTCTTTGCCATCCATCTCGCATAAATAGATGTTCCGATTTGATCTCTATTTTATTGACGCAATGTTTTTTAGGATTATTCAGACTGACCTTTCTTATCTCAACATATTGAATTGTTTGCACAATTTTCGATTTAAGAGTAGCAGAGCTAACTGATGGTATGTGGGAGAAAATAATGAAAATTGATGCGCAGATAGCAGCACTATGAATTGTTGCCTTTTTAATTCCCCAGCCTGCCAGGAGATCCCATGCTAAGGAGCACTTATTTAATGATCTTTGCTTTTTCATCTTTTAAGAATGGGAGAAAATTGAGGTTCCTGTCAACTCTACAGATTGCCTAGTTTTTATAGCAATCATAGATCCACTAGGAATAACAATCTCATTCAAAGAACTGATTTTCGGGAAAAGTATTTTTAGAAAAAATGGCGGGAGTGACGAGACTCGAACTCGCGGCCTCTGGCGTGACAGGCCAGCGCTCTAACCAACTGAGCTACACCCCCGCAACCGAACTAAATCGGTAATTCTCTTATGTGCACATAAATCATTCTGTGCAGTTGAGAAGTGCCGTTTGTAGCTCGAGGAATCGTGTTCGTCAAGACATTTTCATGACTATTTTTAAATTTTACTATTTTTATTTTTTAATGACCTGACAGGAATTAGAAAAAGGATATTTTACATATTTTTCAGGATGATATTTATAAAAAGCTTCTTTTTAAATTTCTCAAAAGTGACTTTATTTTAATTACCTCCAAAAACCTGAATGCAAACTGTCTCAGCGTCATAAGTTGTAGAATTAGTGTTGATACCTGTCACAATTCTACATGATGTTGTTTGCAAAGCATTCGCGCTTCTATGAATTGCTACATGACTGTTAGTGTCTGCTCCTGATGACTGATCATGCTGACACATTCCTGAGATAGAATAGTTTGCATTGGCTAATGGCGTAGAAAAATTAATTGTATAATCGCCTACACCGTTATCTGTGATAGAACTAACATTATAACTATCTCTTATTGTTACTGTGTTTTTTCCTGAAAAATTGACCCAAGCAGAACATAATTGAGCTGAGGTACCTCCTCCAGACGATCCGTTACTAGCCGAAGTAACACGGCCTTGCTGATCGACAGTTATGTCAGCATTTGTATACGCTCCTGGTGTTACTGCCGTATCTGCAATTTTTTCTGCTGTGACAGCATCATTTTCTATTATAGCCGTACTTACACTATTCTCAGTTGATAATGTTCCTAGTGATAAATTTGATCTTGCATTTGATGGACTTGCGATATCAGATAAATTATTTGCAGCTAGAAGATCCCCTCCTCCCGAGATATTATCCCAAACAGGAGTTGAGCCATCTCCTTGTGATTTTAGAAATTGTCCTGCTGTTCCTGCATCTAGTTCTTTGATTAGTTTTCCTGTGGCTCCATCAAACATAGCCACTCTAAAATCTGTCGCACTTGATGGGCCTACGACGTCTCCATTGTTTCCTGCATTTAGATCTGCAATGGATTGGGCCGTTACGGTTTTGATGTTGTCACTATCTGATAGATCCTGGATTATGACTTTATCATCACCAGCAACTGTTATGCCTGTGAGAGATGATCCATTTAACGAAGCAATTACGTTTGTCTCATCTGTTACGTCTGCAAGTGGTTCGATTGCAGATAATTTAGAAACAGCCGCATCATCAAACGCATTTGTATTTGCCTCGGCTTCATATAGAGCTTTTATTTCAGCGCCTGTCTGATCTGTAGTAGCACCTGCTTCAATGGCGGCTAATTTGCTTTGCTTTGCATCATCGAAGTTATTTGTATCTGCTTCTGCAAACAGTGCTGTTTTTATTTCACTTCCTGTTTGATCAGCCTTTGCATTATCTTCAACATTTAAAAATGAACGAACTTGTGAAGCGGTTAAAGCTTCTTGTGTCCCTGTTCCAGTTGTTAATCTACCGATCAAAACATTTTGAGAAACGCCGCCGATTTCATCAAAACTGTAATCACCAGCAGCTGCAACAACTGCTCCTGCTCTTCCAAAAACAGAACTTACTGACCCACCTGAAAAAGTAGTGTTGGGGAATGTGACTGCGCCTGTGTCTTTATCAATCACAATGCCTTCATGGAAAGTCGTGCCATCAGGGCTGACCTTCATATGAAAATCATCATCTCCTGTTAAGCCAAATTCAGCCCGGCCTGAAAAAGCGGTTTGAAACATTACGCTCGCATTATCAGCATTTGCGTTTTTATTTATTTTTAGCTGATGATCAGACCCATTGTGATTAAACAATGTGGCATCTGAGTTTAGTGATAATTTATTTGTTGTATCAGCTGTTGCATTCACACCTAGTAACCCACCCGTCACAGGGTTTAGGTTTGTGCTTCCTCCTCCGCCTGAACCTGAGAGCTCATTCCAAAGAGTTCCATCGAACACAGCTTGGATACCTTCATCTCTGATCCAGGCTACCCAACCTTCAGTTGGTTCATAAAATCGCCATGCTCCATCCTGCCAAGCTGCGAGTTGATTTTCTTTGCCTGCCCACTCTGCTGTCGCGGCGCTTGCTATGATATAACATGTACCTTCTATTGGAGAGGGTGGAGGTGTGGAGAGGTCTTTATCTTCAACCGTTAGCTGCGTTAAGATATCGAGATTGGTAATTGCATCATTATGAGTGACATGTTTTTGTGCTTGTGCACTTTGAATAAAGGGAAGTTTTAGGTTTGCGGACTTATCACTCATTTTTACTATTCCTGTAGACCAACTCATTAATTTGTTCTGATCTAAGAAATATATAATAGTATTCTATAGCGGGGATAGAATTAGCCTATGCGCGATCTTTTATCGTTTTTGCGATTATTAAATATGTTTAATTTTCTAGCGCTTTTATTTTAAGTGTTTGGGTATATAATCTTTCATGTCCATTTTTAAATTGGAGGAGAAATATATGAATAACCGCTCGCATTTTTCAGGTTTGTTACTTTACCTTCCTCTGATACTTATTCTTATATCAAGCGCTTCTCTTCAAGCGAATGCAAAGCGAATTGCTTTAGTGATTGGCAATGATAATTATTCATCTGTTGCAAAACTAGAGAAAGCTGTAAGTGATGCTCGGTCTATTTCAAAGATACTAAAAACTGTTGGTTTTAAGGTTACCCATTTGGAAAATTTGAATAACCGCTCGATGACGCGTGGCATTTATTCTGATTTTATTTCTTCTATTAAAAAAGATGATGAAGTGTTGTTCTATTATGCTGGCCATGGCATTGAGATCCGCTCACGAAATTATCTCTTAGCAACAGATATACCTAAGGTGAAACCTGGTAATGAGCGTTTTGTTACCAAAGAAGCCTTCGCTGTTGATGATATAATTGAAGCGGTTCAAGAGCGTGGCTCGCGGTTGGCTATTTTTATTTTAGATGCTTGCCGGGATAATCCTTTTCCTAAAGAGGGGACGCGCTCCATTGGGACAACACGAGGGCTTGGGCGCAGTGACCCGCCTAAGGGAACCTTTGTTATGTATTCAGCTGGTTCACGGCAAGCCGCGCTTGATCGTCTTTCTTCTTCTGATCGCAATGCGAATTCTGTATATACGAGAAAACTTCTGCCTCTCATTCAAAAACCTGGGCTTAAATTGACTGAAATGGCGAAACGTCTGCGAGGAGAAGTTGAAGAGCTAGCTAGTAAAGTTAATCACGATCAATATCCTGCTTATTATGATCAGATGAAGGGTGAATTTTATTTTACTCCCTCTTTAAGTTCTTTGAAGAAAATTAGTTCGAGTGAAAAAACAGACAAATCGAAATCTAAAGTTTCTGCCCTTGAAAAACGCCTTAAGGATTTAGAAGCTCAACTGCAAAGAAAGAAAAGTAATACGAAAACTACATCTGAGAAAATTACTGAAAAGAAAGCAGCCCCCCCTAAGACAAAAACAGAAACAGCTTTGCTTACACCTTCGAAACAAGTTGTTTCTCCATCAAGTATACGTTCGCTCAATGTCGCTGAGCATGTAGAGTTTCTTGATGCTGTTTTTACTCATATTGGTGTTAGGAAGTTAGCGTCTCATCGATATGAAATGAGAAGTTGTTCTGGCTGCGTGCCTGTTCTCATTTACTGTACAAAACCATTTCATCTACTTCGTAAAAAATCCAACGTGAGAGTGGCTGCTAACAAAGCCTCGATGAAGTATCTAAAAAAATTCAAGCATGTTCGACCAGTTCTACTCGCATCAGCGGAAGTGGTAGCAGCTCTGAAGACTGGAATTATATCATGCAAGGCAACAGGTGGCGGTCAGCCTAAATTTTCTCTCAATGGCCCAATGCCAGCTGGTTGGGAAAATAAAGGATTGCCGAAGTCGAAATTAAGGTAGTTTGTTAAGAGAAGCAAAAAAACAAGTGGGAGAGTTTTATTTCTCCTCTTTTTCGTCAAAGGCATGAACTCTTTTACTCATAGGGCCATAGATGAGATTTAGATACTTAAAACTTTTAGGCTTTGTCATGATTTTACAACTCACATCAACATCGCGAATAGGGCAAAGCACGATTAAGCCATCAGGGTAAAATGTCTTATCACCGCATTTCACATTAAATTTGAGACCGTTGTCCTTTGTGATTTCGCGACTTAAACTTTGTAAGTTACAATTTGTTTTATAGTTCAACAGAACTTTGATTGATCCATCTTTGATATCAGGATTAGCCTTTGCGGTTTTTACCCCTGATAGGGCTAAAATAAGTGTAAGGGCTGTTAAAAAAAAGTCTGCGTATTTCATTCCTACTTCCTATTCTTTCCTCTTCAGGGTCAATATCTATGATAACTTGTTTTAGAAAATTGTAGGTTATTAATTTGTAAGCGATTGGCTAGATAAAGAAAAACCAGCGGGAGAGCTTTATCTCTCAAACCGCTGGCTTTATAATGGTGGGCGATGACAGGCTCGAACTGCCGACCCTCTCGGTGTAAACGAGGGATTAAGTGCCTCAAATAGCAATTTAAACCCTATATACTGGGCTTTCAGATCAAATAGGCACAACCGGCGCGTAAACCATTTGAATTATAACGTACCTCGTACATTAACTCTTTTATTTATGTTTTTAACTAAGAGAGGTGAATATGGAGATTAACGAATTACAATGGCCAGATGGGATAATCATAACGCCAAGGCAACACCGGCAAAAATCTATGTTCAAGGTAGATTACCAAACCGCTAGAGCCCACATAAAAAAACAAATCAAACTCATGCGTGGTTCTAACGTGAAAATCACTTCAACTCCGGAGCAAGCGCCAGTCGCCGTTTATTTTAATTCTGGGGGGAAGTCTTACTGCTTTGCCTGCGATAAATTTAAAACTAAGACATCAAATCTAAGGGCGATTGGTTTAACTATTGAAAGTTTAAGGGCTATCAAGCGTCATGGTTCATCCGAAATGATGGAGCAAGCCTTTAGAGGGTTTGAGGCTTTGCCTGCACCTAAAAAAAGTGGGTGGAGGTCAGTTTTTGACTATGAGTCAGGATATAACCCTAGCCCCTTTGATCTTAAAACTAGATTCAGAAATCTCGCAAAGCGTTTGCATCCTGACCATGGAGGCAGTGAAGGCGAATGGAACGCTCTTAATGAAGCTTATCAACAAGCAAAAATTGAACTGGCTATTAACTAAGAGAGGTGAAGAGATGAGGGATAAACTGCATAAAATTAATTGTCCAACTTGTGGGGGGTGTGGTTCTATCAAAGTTAATATGTCGTATGGCTTTGACAAAAAGCAAATAAAGGCCCAAGCATGCAAATCACTAAAAAAGCAGGGCTTAACAGTTAGAGAGATCGCCCAAGTCATGGGCTTCTCTTCTTCTCGTAGCGCTCAGATATATCTAGAGATGGAAACATTTGAAGTGTGTGAAGATTAACCCCTATATATAGAGACAGAGAATAAGTGAAATGAAAATTGAAACGAAAATAGAATTCGAAGTTATTAATTACGAAGAGCCTTTAAGTAAGAGTATAAAAAACGTTATATCGCTTAATCTCTCAAATCTAGAATGCGAGGTGAAGAGGCTCGAAACTGATTTGAAAGACTTACCTGGCAAAAGACTTTACATCTCCCAGCTAGTTCACAAGGCAAATATCGAGCTTGAGAGAAAAGCAGAAATTAAAGTTTCATTTATCGAGTCTTTCCCTATTGTTGCGACTACAGCTGGGCAAGAAGGTATAGATGAGCTGTTTACGCCTGACGAAAATTCCTTTCAATCACTTATTAAATAACGTTTTTTATGAATTTCGTTAGTTAGCTGTATTTAACTAACACAAATGATACTTATAGACTCTCAATAAATGTTCATGCTATGTTCTCGTTTCAATTAATGAGGAAATAGCGTTATGTCATGGAAAAAAGAGTATCAACTTCTAGACTTAGATAATGAGCCGGATAGAACGTTTGTCTTCGAGTGCAAGAAATGCAGAAACTCAAAACGTATTTCGGTTGGGATGCTTTTAAAGAAATTTGATAAGCGTACTTTTATGTCAGATGTTGAGGCGGGAACTAAGTGTCATGATAAGAGATGTAACGGGCCTACAAGAATAGTTAGAGAAAACAGCGATCTTCTAGAACCCTTTCAGCAGGGCCTTCCCTGAATAATCCACGTCACACAACCAAAAGACGCAGTATTATTAAAAGAACATTTTAAATTAGATGTGAGTGTTGATGAGGTTCAAGAGGTTATTAATGAGAAAGATAGGTTGGTGGCCTCATTGGAGTTCATGTTCGAAAAACATAATCAATAACAGTCCTCTAAAAAATACCCCAGCTTTTCAGTTTTACGATAGGTATTAGATTGGATTGATTCTGAGGCTTGAGCGCTAGTGAATAAATCCTCTGGGGGCTCTTTAAACCACCAATCTACAGTGTGGAATGTTAGAGAGTAAAATACTAGAGGCATAAGAAAGAAAACGTTGATCTGTCGCCAGACTGGCAATGCCCTTACAGCAAAATAACTTTTAACAAAGGCACCAGGGATTTGCCTAATTCCTCGTCCCAAAGCCAGGCCAAAGCAACAAAACCAATTGCAAACAGAATATAATCTTTCGGAGAACTTTTCTCGCGTCGGGTGCCATTCGAATTCGCTTGCTTGTAAACGACGTTCTCTAACCGCTCGATGCGCCTTAGAAGGTCCGCTATTATATGCTGCATTTGCCATTGCGTCATTCATCTCTAAAGCCTCAATTTTTATGTTTCTCAGTGCGTTTGATATAGCGGCCTCGTGCATTGCCCTTGGCTACAGTTCTTTTAAGCTGCGCTTCATAATTGGGTAGACATTTAAGGCCATCTTTCACGGTCTGTCGTTTGCAATATCGCCACTTCAAATTATTAGTTAAGCTGCTATCGGCCTTTGGGACAGATAGATAATCAGCGCTGCTACAGCCCGAGATCAGACAACTTGAGATCAAGGCACTGGTGAGGAGTAAGCTTTTCAATTTTATCAATTTCTTTAGCCTCTGTTTTATTAACCTGTGATATTTCATTATTGAGTTTTTCAAGATCTTCTTGGGTCTCCTCAACAATCTTGCGATTTTCCTTGGCATCTTCTTTGATGGCTTCGACTTGTGCCTCTCTAACAGCATCATTCGCGATTATCCTGTTTTCAAAAAAGTTATAGGTCAGGCCCAAAACTGCAAATATTATAAGGCCAGCGACAAGAGGATTTCTCCGGCCTAGACCCAATACACCGAGCGCAAAATTAATCATCTGCAAGTCTCCCTATTTTGGGTTCATCTGAGATCCTAGCTTTGATGATTTGTTTATTATTCCACAACACCAATCCGCCAGCAGCCAAGCCAAACACCCACCAATAAGAAGCAGCCCAAACAAAGAAATCAATGAAAGCATCAGCAATAGCGCGATACTCGCTAAGAGACTCTGAAGCTTCCTTAAGCTTGTCTTTGTAACTTGTGACAGCTTCTGCAATGCCGCTCCCAACACCAACGCCAATAACAGCCTTACCCGCGTCGTCATTGGATTTTGTAGCCTTAATTGTTCTTGAGCCATCTTTATAAAGCTCCTCTTCAATCTCCTTAGAGTTTTTAAAATGGAGGTTAGAAACCCCACCAGCAGCCCTTAGAGCGCTTTCAAATTCCTTTGCATAGCGTGCAATCATTAAGGCCTTGTCATTGCCGTTTACAACACGTCTTGCACTTCTATAATTGGCTTTCACGGGGTCTATATGAGATGTAAGAGCAGAACCGGTAAACCAGCCGCTCATACATCCCTCAATCAATATTTTTGCTGCTATATCTGGCTGCATGGCTAAGTGAGGTTTTTTGATCAAGTCAATACCACAGTGGAGGCCAGCCTTTCTGTAGTTGTTTTTCCATGTCAATTGGACGTATCCGCGTCCCATATAGCGTGCACCATCTCCGCGCCTTCTGTTGCCCATACGGCGAGCTCTAGAGGGATTGCGCCCTTCTATGCCATAAAGTCGGTTAGCTCTGCGCGCCCCACCATATTCCTTAATAGGCTGCATTGTATGGGCTGTTTCGTGGTAAGCTGTAGCTAAGAGATAAGCTAAGAATTTATCATCACCCTCGGGATATTCAGCTTGCCAGGCTTTGATAATTGTCTCCATACCCTCAACCTGCTTGGGCTTTAGGCGTTTGGCTGGAAACATAGACCTGATTTCATCAAAGAAGATTGATAGGCTCATATTGCTTTCTCCAATAAAAAACCCGCTCAATGGCGGGTGTGAAATTTAACTGATATTTATGGTTGTCATATTTGCAGAGCTTCCAACCAAGCCTCATCAATTTGAGCATCAGATATACTGAGTTCTGGGGATAGAATTGAAAATAGCTCGTTGTCTCGATGGTATTCTTGCGAATAAAGAAACTTGTTTTTCGCAGCAGATTTTGCCATCGGATCAACAATCATGGACTCAATAACCGCAACTATCTCATCTCTAGTTTTTTCAAAATTGACTTCCAATAATGTAAAAAACTGTACCTGATTAAGTGTGAGAGACAAAGGGTCGGCAGGGGCGGTTAAGCTTTTAATTTCTTGTTGGATTTCAAGTTGACGAGCAGCCTCTTTTTCTGCCGCTGTTTTTATTAACTTAGCATCCCGAGCATGGAGAAGAACGGCCCAGTCATCTGCTGTGTCAATGCCATTGTGTGAAGCTGAGACAATCGCTTGATTCCAAATAAGTTTGTCAGAAATTACTTCTTCTAGGGCAATGCGAGCCCGGTTTATAACCAAATTGTCTACCCAGGTCTGTTTGTCAATAGCCACAAGATCCAAGGCGAGATTTTGAGCCTGTGTTAGTTCTAATGTTATATTTGTCATAAAATTATCCTATTAAGTATCCTGAAAAAGAACTGTAATTACCCCCAAACAAAGTAGCTCCCCCGCCTGTAACTGTATTTACCTCGCAGTAATCACTTGCGATCATATCAATTATGATCGAGCCAGAAACCGTGTTGTAATTTACATGATTGGCGGTCGAAGAGTTTAACGAATGGTATGACCCACCTGCGTCCACTCCGTTTTTTGTAAAGCGGAAATATCCGAAAAAACCATTGCCATTTAAGAAATAAAATAGGCTGGCATTAAAAAGATATCGCCCAGCCACTGGAGCCGTAAATCTACCAGCCGTGTAATGAGAACCATTGTTGGTTACTATTGCACCAAAATCAACAACACCAGCAGTACTAAAATCTTGACTACTACTATAATTTGTAGTTGCTGAAAAAGCAGGGATATTTGGCTTCGTGAGAATACCGTTATCTTTATTGATGACCATGCCCTCATAAAAAGCAGTACCATCAGGGCTGACCTGTAGATGTAGGTTATCATCTCCTACAAGGCCCACTTTTGCATGGCTCATCAAAGAAGTTTGGAGAATCATACCCGCATCATCAGCCTGCGCATTTTTATTAACTTTCAGTTCGTGATTGCCTCCCTCATTATCAAAAAATGTTTCCGGAGACCTTACGGCAAAACGTTTTGTTGTATCAGCGGTTATGTTCACGCCAACAAGTGGTGCAGGGTTTATAGTGGCTGAACCATCAATTCCTTTTACAGCAAGTAAATTCCAATAGGTTTCCCATGAACTGCCTGCCCCAGGATCATCGTTGATAGTCGATGAGTGGTCTAACTTACAGATGAATGATGATCCATTCCTCTCAACAGCATCAGCTATCACATAATCAATCGATACACCCCATGACCCAAGATGATTCACACCCCGCGGGCCTTCATCCCCCTGTATTCCTTGTAAACCTTGCGGGCCAATTAGTCCTTGCGCGCCTTGCGGACCCGCAGGCCCCTCAACGCCCTGAGGCCCTTGAAAGCTTCCGAGCGGCGCACCCCAAATGCCGTCTTCTTTCTTACTTATTGAGCCAGTTGTTCCGTTTACCCATATATCACCATCATTACCGCCCGGCTCAATGTCCTGCACGAAGATGTTACTTGCACCATCTAGGCCGTTGGTTCCTGATAAATTGACACCAGTTCCAGTATAACTTCCTGATGCTTTTGGGCCATACATAATTTTATTTGTGCTATCCCAGCACAAGTCCCCATTTATTCCTACTGTATCAGATGGAACTCCAATGCTTGAATGAACTTTGGTTAAAACCCCACTAGCACCAGCTGATAGCTCAGGCGCGGCCACAATATACCAACGAGCCGCAAAGTTTAGAGGTCTGGTTTCATTTCCGCCTGCGCTATATATAGTCAATGAGTGATTGTGATTACCGACTGCTGATGTGGTTCTTGATGATAAACCCGCAGGGTACACACTACCCCCTGTGGAAAGACCTACGTTATTGAAGGCCCCAACTACAGTGTGATCATGAGATCCCGCATCTCCTAGCGCATGACTGTGCGTATGTGATGCAAATTGACTAGGTTGAGTTGTGCCGATTGAGTTGCCACCGGCACCGTCTGGCCGTAATGCACGTGATTCAACATCAGGGTCACGCCCTGCACTGTCATCAAGACCACGTACAAAGTAACCTCTAAGGTCTGGTAGGCCAAATGTTGTAACGCCATCACCCCCATACATAACCCCTATCTTATCATGCAGATCAGGATAATCATTTATATTAACTAGTTGACCATTCGCTATTAACCAACCATTAGGTGCTTTACCAGGATCCCCAACCCAAGGAACAATCTGACCCGTAGCAAGAAAAGCGCCGCGCAACCTTGGTGCTAATTGGTCAATATCAACTGAGTTGTCAGGAATCTCATAACGAGCTGCTATCCAGTTAGCGCCATCAGATGTTAGCTTTAGCTGTTCATTAAACGTAGTGATTGTGAAAGAGGAGGCTCCGTCAATAAGTTCGTCTGTGCCATCTTTTGAATTGATGGTGATAGAGTAGGCGCTGGCGTGTCCATTTCTTATAGTCACCCCATACCCATTGCCAACTTCAGCAGCTGACGGAAGTTCAATTATTACATTATTTGCAATTGGCTTTACATTGAGAAATGTATTTTTTTGAAGATCGCTAACTGTAGCCGTATAATCAGTCTGTATTTCCTTAACCGGAGTGTTGTAAAGTTCTTTAGACGAGGCAATTGCGGACAAATCTACTTGTCCAGTTAGATTGTCATGCGGACCTGATATAACAACATCATCAGCGTCACGAACCTCACACTTATAAGTCTCGTCTTTGATGAATATTGGTGGGAACACGCCTCGGGCGTCACTTGTTATATTCTCAGGATCGTGAGGGCTTGCGAATAAAGCATCCTGATAGACGGTCAAAAACTGCAATGTACCAGTTTTATAAAAGTAAGCCTTCGCCCCTACAATTGGCTTGCCGTTTTCATCAGGTACAAATTGTTTGGGTAATACAAATTGGTTCATATTGGTTTCTCCAATAAAAAACCCGCCATAAAGACGGGTGATTTGATAATTTGATTTATTTATAGCTATTGACATCCGTACCGAAACGCGGTACATTATATTATGATCGAAACGTTTAAATGCAAATCGACAAAAAAGATATTTCAGGGCAAGGCCGTAAAAAAATTCCCTCAAGATATTCAGCAAAGGGCTAAGCGAAAACTTACTGCAGTTGATAGCGTTAGCGATCTTGAAGAACTTTACAGTCCTCCTGGAAATCGCTTAGAAGCTTTGTCAGGAGATAGAGATGGCCAGCATTCAATACGAATTAACGAACAATGGCGTATATGCTTTACCTGGCTAGAGTCCGGAGTTTATGACGTAGAAATAACGGATTATCACTAACTTACTTGCAAAAGGAGCTGCTACGATGAGTAAAAACCTTGAACCAGTGCACCCTGGTGAAATTCTACGTGAGGATTTCATGGTGGATTATGATTTAAAGCCGACTGAGTTGGCTAGAATGCTTGATGTGCCTCGTAGCCGCGTTGAATCACTTATACGTTGTGAGCGCAGTATTACTGCTGACACTGCGCTACGTCTTAGTAAGGTTTTTGCTTGGAAAGCTGAGACCTGGCTGAAGATACAAACTAAGTTTGATCTTGAGACAACCCTCCTTGAAAAAAGTGATGAATACAAAAAACTAAAACGTTGTGCTTAAATTTGATTTATTTAAAATTACTGTTAGAATCTTGGGTATTGTGTCATAGGAAGCTTAGATATGAAAACACCAAGCACTGAAATGAGACACTCTAGGAACGAGATCAACTGGAATTTTGTTTGGTATTATGGCTCGTTAGTTTTTTGCCTATATTATTCAATTTGTACCGTTCTTTATTTCTTCGGATACGACTTTAATGGCGATATTGCTCGAAATGTTCTGTACTCAAGCATATCTCTTTTGAGTGCCTATATGTTCAAACCAATTAAAATTCCAGATGGTATGGAGAGAGCTGAAGCTGAGACCTTTGTAAGAAAAATAATGGCTCGTAGGGACTTTTTCAGATATACTTATTTTATCCTATTATTCGCGATCTGTGGTTTTCTTCTTATCATCAGCTTTTTTGATCTTGGCTCTATTATTTAATTTCCGTTTCCAGCGGTATAGATTGCTTTGATGAATCCCATATTCTTCCGCCAAGTCTTTAACCGCTTCACCCTTCTTCAAACGTCTCTCAATAGCTGTTCTGGTCTCAATAGGGTGCGCTTCCGCTATAGGGCTTCGGCCTAACCTTAACTGATCAGACGGGCCGTTTGGAATAAATGGTTTTTTATCAGGGTTAGGGTCGTATCTCTCAATATCCGTTTTAATATTCTTCGAGCTTCTGTTTGAAAACGCTGGCATGAAAGAACCTAAAGCACCATTCCAAAGAGCAGCTGGTATGTTGCTACTAAGATCAAATCCATTCACAGCAATATCCGTACCGCCCCCAGACAATCCACCAAATAAAGCTCCAATCTTCCATAAATCTTCTAAATTCTGATCTCCAGCTTCATCAAAAGAAACTTTTTCTCTAAGAAGATTATCATTGTCTTTATTATGATATTTTACAGGCTCCTTCTCCCTTAATTCGTGTTCTATCTTGGTTTTAAAGTTGGGGATAGGAAAATCATCTTTAACGATCTGCCCCCGTTCTCTGTTAGCAAGGATGCGATCCAAATCAACAGCAGCTTGTTTCTGGTTAAGGGCATAATTCTTGCCCGCACCTTTAGCAACCCCTGCCGCAAGCGCTGAAGCAACAACAGGAGCAACGTATGACAGAGTATCCTTTTCAGGCAAATCAAATACACTGCCCTCTTCAGCCGCCTGCGCATCCTCAGGACTTAAAACACCAGCCGCCACTAATGGAGAGGCCCCATAGGCTGCCCCAGTTCCTAAAGCGCGTGGAATAGTTCTGTATGCTGCTCCCAGCGCTCTACCTGATAAAGGCATGGCTGCAAGTCCAACCTCGCCTAAACCGCCAGCTACACGGCTCACAGATCCTTCATTCATGCCTTCGGATACATTCTTAGCCCCATGCTCAACCATCCCTAAACCTGAAGCATGATATGCAACATCAGGTAAGCTGTTTATAGCTCTTTCAGCCCCACTAGTAATCTCACCCGCTAGTGGATTGACATTACTACCAACAAAATCACCTAGCTTAGTATTTGAGCTTCTCAAGCTTGGTGCTTCTCTCGGCGCATCAAACTGAGGAATAGACGGATCAATCCCAGCGTCCCGCCTCATAGCTCCTAATTCAATTTCATTGACTAGAGCTTCTATTTCATCTGGTGTGTAGTCTCTTAGTTCCATGGTGGATATTCCCTTTTGGATTTTCCCATAAAAAAAGGAGCCTTCAAAGGGCTCCTTTTTTAAAAAAAATTTCTAATAAATACTTATCTATGAGCTGGAACAAAATACTCTTTATTCCCCTCACCATTGCCTATATTGAACGAAGATAGCTTCTTCTCAATTTTTGAGGCCAGGGCACGCACCAATTTGTGATTGTTATTACCAGCGTATGTTGTAGACACTCTTTGAGTATTTTTATCCTGAGAAAACAGTATAGAAACTAATCCAGCCGACATAGTATCATAGAACATATCGACGAGTTCAGGCCTATGCATGCTAAGCTCGTTTAGAGACTTAGAGAGCCTTCCTGGATTCTTGATTTCTTCTTCCGGCAAGTCAAATGAATCTACGATAGCATTCAGTGCTATTCTGTTAGCATCTTCATCGGTTACCGCAAGTACCATATCATAAACATGACCTTTTATATAATCCGGCAACACTGAGTCATTTAATAATGTTTCTGCATTATCATAAAAATCTTGAGTAGATTTAATTGCGACCTTCAAGCATTTCCCTCTTGCAATCGCTTTATTTGCTAAATGGCGAAACCAAAAAGCAACTGCGAACGCTAAAATCACAATTATTCCGAGCTCACCAAATAGATTATTCATCACGTTGGTTATATTCTCTCCAAAAATTGCCATCGGTACTAATCCTTACCAGGTTCTACTAAATTATGATGTATATCTTTGTGCTTATTCAAAATAAGCAGGCCTCTTTCAATTTTCAACTTTTCGAGTTTATAACGCCGTTTTCGCTCTTTTGCATTTGCTCTCACAGCAGCTATCACTATAAAGCCCAAACCCAAGAAAATAGCAAGCAACAGGACTGTCTCTGGAGGCGCTCCAAAGTAAATAGAGGTAAAAGAGAGAAGCGCCAATACAAGAAAATAAAAAGAATCAACCCCTATACGCTCTGCTGATTCGGTAAATATATCGACAATAAACTTTACTTTTTTTTGCTTTTTTCCCACAGACACCCCAACAAATCAGAAATAATACTTAATATCTATTCGTTTTTATCGGGGCTGACGTTATCTATTGCATTATTAATTTGCAACTGCTTATTACATAACTGAATAATTAACCATTATGACCAAAATTCGGGATCTAGGGGATAAATTTTTGCAAAAACCACATTTCTTGCCCATTTTTAAGAAGCTCCTATAACAGTTTTGCGGTTTTTCGCCCAATAGCACAGCGGCCCCATAAGAGAGCCATAGAAGAAAAATTTTTGCCTTCCCCTAAAGGCTCTTTTAGTTTTAAACTTCAAAATTATAAGCAGGGGCATAACTATGAACGAAGAAGAGACAACTACAATTTCTAAGTCAGAACTATCAACTCTGATAGAAAAAATCGATACGCTTGAAAAACAATATCAAAAGCTAGCTACAAAAAAAGATCTTAAAAAATCAACTAAAGACATTTCTGATACATTGATGGTAATAAATATATCCACTGGTCTAGCACTCGCAGGAATATTTTTTACATTATATAAAGTTTGGTGATGAGCCTCATTAACTTTTCTGCCCTTTCAATCACTTCCTACATTTATAATAAGTGTTATACGCAAGACCAAATCGGCATTTTGTGCCGATTTGGTCTTAAAATTTAGTGAGCTACTTCATCCTCTTTGAGCTTTTTAATCTGTCTCAGATAATCCGTGAAAGTAACAAAGCTAACAAGATACCCTTCATAGAATGCAGAAATTAAAGCTGTCTCTCGGTCTCTGTCCGCAATGTCATTAATCTCTCTTTTATTAAGCTCAAGCCAAACTTCTGCTTCTGTCTCAGCCTTGAATTTCATTTCTGCTTCTGTCATTTGACATCCTCAATTTGCGGTACCATTTTTAATGCTATTGCGAGATTTTCACACATGCTGGACGTCTGGTTTGCAACCTTTAAAGTCCTTCCAGAATGCTTATGCTCTAGTCCCTGCACTTCTAGCAAAACATCGGTCATTTGCCTTGCTAGTTCATCAAGTTTTTGCAACAAGCTCTTTGCTTCCCAATCAGCACTGGAGATTTTATTCGCGTGATCTTCTAGCTCTTTTAGTATTTGTCTAGATTGCTCTTTTTCTCGATCTAAGCTTTCAATTTTTCGCTCTGCCTCTCTCACGTTACTTCGAAGTTTCTTAAGATCGTTTTCTTTTTCAGCAAGCTTTTGCTTTACAAGATCCGTAGCCTTTTTTTCAGCATGTGTTTGGGCTTCTTTTTGGACCGAAGATACTTGTTTTCTAAGTTCTTCAATTTCCTTCTGTTTTTTGGATTGTTCCGAATGCAGCCTTGAATTCAATTCATCTAATTCTTTTTTTGCTTCTGCCTGAGCTTCTTCTTTTGCTTTTATTTTAGCGAGCTCTTGACTGTCCTTAAGTGTCTGCACTTCTAAAGTAGCACTATCTGCTTTAGCTTCAGCATCCTTCAGGCTAGCTTTGGTCTCTTTAACTTGGCGTCTTAATTCCTGCACTTCCTTGACAGAAACAGTCTCACCTTTTTCAGCCTTTGCCTCGATAATTTTACGAACGGGCTCAGGTGTGGAAGGTGAAGAAAGTTCGTAAAGAACTTTAGGGTCCAAATGCGACACTCCCGCGCATTTGGATCCATATTTTTCTGCAACACCCATAAATCTTTGGGCAGTTCGAGGGCTCATTGCAAACTCTTTTTCCAGCAAAGGGAGAAACTCCCCATGTGACAAACTTTTTTTAAGCAAAATCAAATCCGTACCAATTGAGATTACGTCCTCTGCAGTGCGTTTCATGCAAAGTTTTATTCTTTCAGTTGCAGCAATGACATCATGTGATGCAACTTCTTGATTTTGCTTAATTGGCACTACACTCATGCTGCGTCCCCCATATCATCTACTCTGTGCGCTTCGGCTAACTTGGTTATTCTGATATTTATAATTTCTTTTATTTTTTTTCTTGTTTTACCTGACTGCATGCCTGTCAATAAAAGATTTGTAACTAGGTTTTCAGCCGCCTGAATAAAGTTTAGGTCATCATCGCTGACCACATCACGCCCAACTTTTCCAGCATAACGAGCATCTACCATTTCTACATTGAGATTTCTTTTTGCATAAATCTTTGTAGTGATATTTTTATAAGCCCATTTAGGCCTGGTAGAAGCTTTGCCTTCACTATCAACATATCCATTAAACATCTGGACTGCGTCAGTGAGGTTCTTTCTGTAAATAATACCTGCTCTTCTTAATTCTGTTGTTTGCTTCTCAATCTCTCTTGAGGGAAGAGTCCCATTGACTCTTTTAAGTTCAGTTGCCATGTTCGCAACTCCTGTACTTAGCGAGGTCTCAGGGTCTCGCCAGGTTTTGGTATGGTGGAGAGAGAGCCTAGTTTCGAAGGCCGGACTCTCTCTCCTGCCGCTTCGCCTGAGAACTCAGCGGCAAAGCTTAAATTTCTTAAATTGTTAGTGTGGCTTCTTGTTCTTCTACATTTATGTGCTGTAGAGCAAAATCAGTGATCTTGCTGTGCGCTTGTTCATAAAGCCCTGGCTCTTCTGACTTTTCATCTATTAAAGGGCTTGATATGGCAGTCATCGCCAAACAGTCTTCAGGAGTTTTTATCTCTACTTTAAGAGCTGCGATAAAGAGCCTATCCATACATAATAATAATGCGTCTTCATCCTCTGGCCAAAGATGAGCGCCTAAACTGTGTAATTTTTCTAGGGATGTATAAACTTTTGCTATTTCTGATAGCAAGTTAACGTTGTCTTCTGGAGTTTCATGTTTTAAAGATTCTATAGCCATTTTGAATACCTCGTATATTCGGTTTGGTTAGAGCCTCGTTTGGTGTTCCTGCACCAGCGGGGCTTGTTTATTTCGTATTTTCTAGTTTCTTTCCTTTGGCTTTATCTAGCCATTTATGGATTTCTTCTGGCTTAATTAAATGCCTGTCACCTACACGGCTACTAATGAGCCGCCCTTCTTTAATCTCTTTCATTACTGAACCCCGAGAAAGGCTCGTCATTTCTGAAACTTCATCAACATTAAATGCTAATTTCTGCATATCTACCTCTTGCCTCAATTTATATCTGTTTCTGTATTTGTATGGTTATTACCATACATAATAATTTTATTATGTCAATAAGGCTTGTGTAAAGTTTTGCACTGTTTTATCTATACGCTTTAGTTGTCTGTATAGAAGGTTATAGTTATGCCGCCCAAAAAAAGTACTACTGGTAAAACTCAGCAATTGACCCTTAGAATTGATAATAAAACTCGTTTTCAGCTAGATTTCTGCAGTCGAATATCAGGAATGTCGATTACGACTTTTGTCGAACGTGCTATACAAGAGAAAGCTGCAGACATTGACATCAACCAAGAATACGAAGGCGACGGAGGAGGAGAACTCACGCGAGATTGCAATCTCAACTGGTTCCACTTTTGGGATCCCGACGAAGGTGTTCGCACTATCAAGATGTTCAAAACTCCAGGCATGTCTAAATACATGAACTATGAAGAAGATATGCTTATTAATTTTATTAGAGAGTTTTGGGAATATTTTGCTAAAGACCTAAAACTAAATAACTTGAAACGAGAAGAAATAAACGCTTTATGGCCTGAAATCCCCAGTCTCATGGAGGACTGGGAAGCTAACAGAAATAACACTTACCCAATCAAAAAAAGGATGGAATCTATACTCAAAGAGTTTGACCTCTGGATACCCTTCTAACTTCAGACATAAAAAAACCCGGCACCTAAAAGGTCCGAGTTATTGATACATACTAAACATGCGATTTTATCAAGATTTAGGGCGTATAACCGCTTTTGTCAACGCGATAAAAAGCATGTTTATAACTTTATGTATTTTCGCATACGCTCCGCGAAAGCTTACATATGATTCTCATAAAAAAAGACGATTCGTCAAGAAAATGTTTATAACTTTTTTGCCTTCCCCCTAAGATTGTGTAATTCTCAAATAATTAAGAGGGGTTAAAAAGATGAATGAAGAGAAAAATCTCATATCTAAATTGATCACTTATATACAAGCTGGTTTATTAATCATCTTCTTGTTCGTCCCGAGCTTGTATACAATTAACCTCTTAGAAAACATCGGCTACAGTAGTTTCTTTGCTTTTCTTGGAGGTGCCATAGTTGGCCTAATTTGTTTGGGAGTTTTCTTCTTGCTTTCCCCTTTCTTCTAAAATTTCAAGAAAGGGCCTTAACTCTGGATCCTCTTTAACCATCATCTGTAGTTGAGAAAGCTGTGAGGCCCACAATCTTTCAAAATTTGGATTTGCACTAAGCTCTGCACTTCTTGCCAGCCAGCGAGCAAATTTAGGGCTAGAGACTAATTTAGAATATCCATAAGTTCCAGCCAACACTCCTAGAAATTTAGGTAACTGCCCAGTAACTGTTCCCAATACTCCTAAACTTGATAGAGCAGTTATGGCTTGATTGGTTGTATTTGAGTGATTTGCCAAACTCTCCAGCCCACCTATCCGGTCACTTACTCTAACAAGAGCATCAATAGCCTCTCTGGAAGGTGTACCTTTTCCACCAAAGATCAGGTGCTTTCCTTGATCCGAAAGTTTATTCCATTCAGTAGCAAACGTAGCTGGCGAAAACTCTAGCTCTTGCTTTAATCCCTTAACTCCTGGCTTTGGAGTTCCTATTCGGTTCAAGACCAAAGAGGAAAAGTCAGACCATTCATCTTTTCTAAGAGACTTTTTAGCAGCACGTAAAAGGCCTAAGTTTCCTTGCCCAGAGCTAAGGGCAGCGCTCATAATTCTACTAGCTGCCTTTTCAGGCGTTTTTGCTTTAGTTAACTCCAAAAGATTATCTAAACGCTCTATACCTTTCTTTGTAAATTGATCAGCACGCTTAAAAGCTCTGACGGCTTGGAACGCTTTTACAGTGCCCGCATTGGAAATTGCAGGGTCACTAGCCGCCCTATGAGCTATCTTTTCAAACCCACTAGTTATGTCTTGTGTAATTGCTCCGTAAAGCTCTTTTAACTGTTTTCTATCCATATTGACATTGTCATCTGGTCCACGCCCTAACATCCTGCCAACCTCAGTTCTCATGTTTCTTAATGTGGAAACTTCAAGATTACCTCTGTTACGTAGTTTTTCAGCCATTCCAGAAAACTTACCCTGCAAAGCGCCACCTGAAACACCAATCTGTTTTTGTAGTCGCTCTATATTTTGCAGCACTTTTCTAGAGTTAGCAGTTGATACAAGATCAGGATTTTTTGAACCATTTGATTTAAACCTTGGTGGTAATTTTCTCCAAGCGCTCTCGTACATAGCTTCTTGCTTAGTAGCAAATGACAAAGAGTTAGAAGACTCATGAACGACTAATTTTTTTAATTCTTGGTCAGAGAGCTCTTCAATTGGTTTGTAGTAAGTCTTCTCAGAACTGAACCTTTTCAAACCTTTTTGGATTATATCTCCTCCTTCTTCTAAACTATCAATTTTTGAAGGTGAAAGGTCATTCACTACCTTCTTAGCAGATGCAGAAACATTAGTTAAAAGATCTGTTGCCGTGTCTCTAACTGGTGCTCCAGCAAACGGGACTTTACTTGCTACATGCGACAAATTCCCGATAACTGGCGTATCTGTTAAGGTAGGTGCAAATGGTTCTAACTCTAATTTATCGTAAGCTTTAACGTCTTTAATTCTACCCGCCTGTCTCTGCGCCTTATTAATAGATTTAGCCCCTTGAGAAGCAACATTTGCCCCAACAGTCATAATACCAGCTGTATCAATCAGCCCCATAAGGTCTCGCTCTAACCGGCCTGCGTCACCTTCTGACATCCCCAATTCTTGAGCGCCTTGAGCAGCAACGTGAGTACCTGCACGGATAGTGCCAGCTAACCCTCGTAACAGCCCCTCTCCACTATCAACAACGGTATTAGCAACATGATTGTATGCATTTGTAACAGCAGGGAAATGACTTGGTGGAAAATATTGAGTAGGTACGGCATCAAATACAGGTTTTTTGCCAAAACCTGTATTGAAACCCTTTGAAGCAGCATCTGTAAAACGATCAAACATCCCCTTTTCTTTATTAGGGGTATCCAAAAATGTAAATTCATCTGCTACCTTAGGAACAACAGGACCCTTAACAGGCTTTTCATTTGGCAAATGATCAAACATTTTATCAAATTCATTTGGCTCGCCTTTAGTTGGAAGGTGGTCAAACATAGCGTCATATTTATTTCTCATTATTCAGCTCGCCCGTATTTTTCTCTCAAAAACTTAAGAACAGACTCTCTGGATTTTCCGTTAGCAATGGCCCTCTTGGCTGCATCTCGCACTTCTTTAGGAATGTTATTTGTACTAAATTGATCTTTTAGCACCTTCTTTTCAGGGGGCTTTCCTATACTTAGGTCTGGAATAACGTTTCGCACATCTAGCCCGTTTCTCTTGGCGACACCTCGATAGAATTCTTTGTTTCTATTGTATTGCTCTTCTTGTTTCTTGAACAACAAGCCAGACCTATTTAAAAAATCCCCTCTTTGTTTAGGTGTTAAAAACTCACCATTTTTAAGTCTATTGAACTGAGCCCGCACAATATCTGGGACACCTGCCGCATTTTGAGCAGTTGCGAATTCTCCTTCGCGAACCGTTGATCCGGGGTCAAGAACCTTCATATAATTAAAGATTGCCGCCAGATCGCCTGCTGCTGAGGGGTTTTCTAAACTTGCTACCACTCTTGAATGAGCATCGCGAACTTTAATATAGTCACCAGAGACTTTATTAAATTCTTTTCTAAAGTCACCTTGTGCGCTCAATTTTTGCTTTTTGTCCTTGAAACCGTTGAGAGAAGCATTGCTTTGTAATGACTTATCAAAGTTCAACGTCTTAGCCCTGTTCAACTCTATCTTAGACTGAGTTAATGGATCTATCTGAGGTTTAAACAATGACTTAATCATACTCAAATCGCCATACTCAGCTAAAACACTTTCTCTAGAAGCAAAGTCGTTATACTGGTCTCCGAAGTTATAACCTTTATTTTTTAAGGCGCCTGTCATACGAGCCCATTTCTCAGGAGTGTCAGCTAAGTATGCAACTCTTGCTAAATGATCATGTTGTTTATTCTCAGCTCTTTCGGCTTTCCGCTCCCTCATCTGCCCCAACTTCAAGCCATACATTTGATCAGAGCGACGATCAGCTTTAACTTGCCGCCCTCTCTGATAAGCTCTATCTTCATTTTGTTGCTTAAGCCTCTGATCATAACGAAAATCACCTAACTTATCCCTTGAGCGGTTATAAGCTGTTTGTTCTCCAAGGCGTTTCTGCTCGTCATTTCGATACAAATTACGTACAGCAGGCTCTACGCTGAAGTGTTTTATTTGGCCAAGAAAATTATCCATAATAAGCACCCCCTGAAGCGCCACCCAATGGATTGCCTAAATAATTACCAACTGTCGGCGCTACCTTAGTCCCTAAACTCAACCCCTGAGTAAACAAATTATTCGTAGCATTCGACTTCGCAATCTTACCTTGAGCAATTCCGCTATTATATCCTGTTTGTCCTTGATATACGGTTTGCGCTTGCCCCAGCTTTCCTTGCAATCGAGATTGTGCCGGTGCCTGGTAATATTGGTTTTCTGCTTGCCCTTGACTCAGATCTAAGTTGGCCTGGTTATCGTAGTAATTACCAGTTATAGAGGCTGCTCTTCCAGATGCATCATAGCCTTGATTTTGAAGCCCGTTGAGATGGGCAAGCTTATTATTGATATAATCAGTCGTATAGCGATTTCCGTAGTCCTGCAGGCTCTTTAAAACCCTTCCTGAGCGTGGCAGACCATCAGCGCCTAAACGAGCCGTATCAGTAGCCCCAAACCGTCTCATCAAACTATCGACGCCAGCGTCTAAGCCAGATTGGAAACCTGCTGAATTTTGTTCGTTATTATAGAATGTATTTTGGGCCTCATCTCCATTGATGCCAAGACCATTATAATATTGCTCAGAAGCTAAAGCACCGTTTTCAATAAATGGATTGTAGTATCCTAGTGTTTGGTCATAACCCTCTGTCTGTCTTTTTCTTGCATCATCATAACTATCTACTACATGACCTAGACCTTGCTCTTGGGCATCACTGAAACTATCGTATGCAGTGTTGATGGCACCGCCTAATGCTCTAGCCGCTCTCAGGTCATCATCAGCTTTTCTGAACAAGGCTTTTTTAGCTGATTTTCCTGTGATATCTGAAAAGAAGCCCATATTTATTTCTCCATGATCTTCAGGGCTGTCAGCCCATCAATTAATTCGTTTAATGCTGTGATAATTTCTTGATTAGATGCGCCGCTATCCAGCTTTTGAATTTTAGCAATTTGCGGCTTTAATATTTTTTCAACTTCAAGAAGGAAATCTCTATAAGGTATTGTGAGAGTTTTATTAATGGTTAAGGCTGGGGTTTCATTCGTTGGTAGTGGGTATCTTAAGCGGCTCATATTAAGCTCCTAATTGGGTTATATCTGCGGAGGCTTGATAGATACCTTTGGCCACATTAGCCGCAACTGAAATCCGCCATGAACGAGCGCCAGTTTTGCAGAGTCCTAACCGGCGCAATCGAACACGTTTCTTAGTTTCTCCGATACGGCCTATTTCTACTGTTTTCTCATTTGACCAACTTCGCCCACTATCATCTGAATATTGAACCATTGCTTTAGGTTCGTAGTTATGAGCATCATTGGTTTGAATACCAGTTGCTGTCTGAATATCTAGAAAAAGGGCATTACACCTATATCTTGAGGGAAAAGCTTGTTGATCTGGAGACGACAATTCCATTATTAGAGGTTCATCATCTTCTTGATGATAATTAGAAGAAAGTTCATAAAGACGACTATCTCTAAAATCTCCAATAAGTGTCTTGCCATTGAATTCAACAGAAATGCCACCACGCCAGCGGTTTTGATTGTAGGATTTATTTTCATGCCAGAGCCCAGTATCAAGGCTATACTTCCAGGTCCATTCATCTGAACTAATACAATAGAACTTCTGACCTTCGATTGAATAGAAAGTACCTTTGATTGATTTTAAATCAACACTGGAAATATCATCTTGAACTGATGTCGTTGAAATAGTTCTAGACCCACCAGAAGTAAGAAGCCTAACAACACCATCGCTACTTACAAACCCTAGATATTCTTGATATTTAGCGATGCTATCAGGTGAGTAAGTCCCGTATTGAATTGTTGATCCGATATCCCGTTCTAATGGAAAACCCTCGTCTCCAGTGTGTCTCCAACTCTCAATTGATTTAGGGCCGAATATCAACATGCGGCCTTCACTTAAACGTTTTGACACTAATATGCCATCCGGGCTTACATCAGCCGCATTGGAGTCTATAGCTTCATAATTCAAACCATCATTTAAATTTGATAAGTGAAACGTGCCGCCAGAGGTTGTGAATAAAAAATACCCCCCCACCTCTTCTACAGAATTTGGAGCAGGCAAATCAACATCTGAAATCAATTGATAAGTATCATTATCATCAAGCAAATCGGTTTGAACTAGATAGGCAATCCCATTGACACATATAGCTATTTCAGGAAAAGGAAGTTTGCCATTTGACGCCATTGTAAGACGCCCTTCGGCTATAGAGATTGGAAGCAGGTTATATGCCCCGTCCTTAGAGATCTTAAATAGGTTGTTCCCCGAGACAACATATAAAAACTCTACACCCAAAGCATCATCTCTTACAGAGATGGCCCCGCGTATAGCAGCGCCATAAGGCAAGGCCAGAAATCTCTTTAATCCATAATCCGCATAAATAGGATATTGAACCTTACCGCCTTCTCCTGCGCTTTCAGCAAAACAATTCACAAGACGTGCGTTATCATTGTGTCGATCTTTTCTAGATTGAACACCCAGGTTAATAGGAACTACTGGCATTAGAAATACTGTCCTGGAATTGGAAGTTTAGAGGATGATTTAGAGACGTGCTTTCTAATCTCACTCTCGGTATAATTTTCTAGAGCTATATCTCTTGGCAAGCCAAAAGATGGCGCAATCCTGCTACCACAATACCTACATAAATGATCGAAGATCGCTGATGGAATTGAAGCTTCTTCCCAATAAGCTAGGCCTTTATCGGCAAGCTCATGGTAAGCTACATCATACACATCCTTCACATCCCTAACCTGATCTGCAGACGGTGTTTCTGTGCCGTCAATTATGCCTAATGCCGTTCTCAGTGTGTAGTTCACGAGATCTGGTATTGTTTTAGTTTGCGCCATATTTAATTATTCTCCTTGTGAGGTCGTGCTTAAGCAGGAACTACCGCAAGGCTTTTCTCGTCGATCAGTTTTTTCAGATCTTCTTTTTTGGCTGCTTTGTCAAACTCGACGCCGGCCTTTTCTAAAGCCGCCTTATAGTCTGCAACAGTTGGTTCTTTTTCTTTCTTTTCAGATGAAACTTCGAAATATCTGTTGTTTTCTAGCCGCTTAATCACTGCATCACTTTCAATATCAACAGCTTGCCCTTTTTTGAAATTGAAACCTTGTGTTGATGTGGTATCTTTAGTCCCGATATAAGTAACTCTAGCCATTTTAAACCCCTTGTAATTATTGTGAAAATAAAGGGCGACCGAAGCCGCCCAATGATATTTTACTTAAGCGTCTTCAACACCGGCAAAGAAGCCAGTTACAGTTCCGTGATCCTTGAGAGGGTCTCCAGATTTATAACGCTGGACCTTACTAATGCCAATGCACTCTTCAATGCCGCGGCCTTTAATAAAGTCGTAATCATCTTCTTGCCGCTTAGTAGATCGAGGCATCTGGCCCCATGCAGCGCCAATAGCTTGAGCACCACAAAGAATGGCCGACGATACATCGATGCCAGCAGCACCGGCACTCGCAAACACTTTAAGTTCAGGGATTTCGCAAACTATGACACCGTCATAAATAAGCTCGCCATCCTGAAACACTGGATTAGTAGCTACATTACGATCGCGGCCATCAAGGTTAGTTGTTTTCATGTCTTCTTTTAGATCGCGGAAAGCTCTTGTATCAGTGAATAGCACATAATACTCGCGGCCTTTATCTTTTACTCGAATAGGGCGGATATGAGGGTCAGCAGTTTTAGCCATGCGCTT
This sequence comes from Methyloligella sp., assembly GCA_021604645.1. GTDB lineage: Bacteria > Pseudomonadota > Alphaproteobacteria > Rhizobiales > HXMU1428-3 > HXMU1428-3. Next base: position 95,169 of record BQJJ01000007.1, on the reverse strand, counting down.
CATAAGAGAAACACGAGCCGCTGTGAGTTTGTCATTTGTGGCGTCTACTGTTGCCAGAGATGCCGCAAAATCACCACTGACTGTGTTTGATTTTGAATTGCCAAACAATGCGCGATCTGCATTATCTGTAAGCCAGCTATTCGCCTCGCCTGTCGTAGCAACAGTTGAATAGTTTGTATTGTATGGGTCTACCAATGTTTTTTGGTTAGCAGCCATTAACAAAGCATCGCAAATGTCATTGCGAGTTTCATTCATGCACCATTCTTTAAGAAGCGGCTTAACCACTTCAAGCTGGTCAGGAGCTGTGAACCGTTGTTCGCGACGCGTCAAAGCCACCGCATTACGACGGTAATCAACGGTAATTTTGTGCGAATACTCTCCTAAAGATTCTTCGTTATTCACTAGTGTACCATTACCACTAACGCCATTGCCTTTCAAACGTGAGACAAGACCAAGTGTGATAGATTCACCACCCACTTTTTCCTCATTCTTAACCTGAATGACAGAAGTTGGGCTAGTACCCATAAACGACTTGAAGCCGCTTTCGCGTACATATTCTTTCAGAAAATTTCTTTCCCAACTTTGTTTTTTTAGCTCTGGTGTTGATGTTGATAGTGCCATCTGATTTTATCCTTTAATTTAAAAAATGCTTTTGAAAAAATCCCCATCGGTTTCACTTGCATTGGCATCCGTTGCGCCTGTTTGCTTGTTTAGTGATGGGGGGATTGAATCTTTAGACAGCGGTTTAGTCTGAGCTTGCTGGCCTTGGTTTGCTTGCATCTCTGCAATAGCCTCGGCCTTTGCCTTATCGATGATTTGAGCCGTATAGGCGTTCAAGTCACCACCAGTTTGGCTTAAGATTTGTTGTTTTTTGTACCATTCAACCGCGTCACCAACCGGGTTTACAGATTGGCTTCTAAATTGATTGGTTAATCCTGCATCGTGTGCCGCATCAATTGCAGCATGGACGATCTCAGGCCCATGCTGCATTTGCGCTTGCATGAATGAATTTTGCTCTCTAATAGCAATTTCCTGGTGCTGCATATTTTGCTGCACGGGCTCTATTAGCTCTTGAACTCTATTCTCAACATTGTTCACAAATGCGGACGGGTCTTCTAGAGGATCAACAAATTGTTGCTCATTCTGTTTTGCTGTCTGTTGCTGAGCTTGAGACTGTATGAACTGCATTAACTGCTGTTGTGAGTTTTGCATTTCCTGCAATTGACTTTGTAAGCCGCTCACTTCAGATTTTAATGCTTTCCTTGCGTCTCTTTCCTCATGTAGTGCTGCTATAGGGACAAGCTTTGGATCTTCGTCTTTTTGGGCGTTCTCATCTTCAACACCACCTTTAATGTCTTCGCCTTCTGAGTTATCTTCCGGTTGCGTCACTTCTGATTGGCCTTGGTCCGGTTCTGGTTCTTGTTGAACTTCTTCAGGGGCTTGAGCCTCTTCTGATATTTCAACAGTCGCCTCACCATCAAAAACACTTTGAAAGTCTTCGTTCTCATTTTCGATTGTCATTATTTAGCACTCCGCTTTTCGTTGCTGGTTACGAGCATTCCCATTTCGGTTGGATATGATGACCGGCACCCCACTCGCGGCGGGGGTGAGTAAGCCGAACTCGCCAAAAGCGAGGCAATAAAAAACCCCGCTCAATGGCAGGGTTCTCTTTACGCATTTACAAAACTGTTATTGGTAGTCTATGGCCTCAAATGAGCTGGGGTGCACAATTGATGGGTCCAAAGCCATAGGGTCTATGAATTCTTGCTGAGGCGGAAGGTTTTCTACTTCCTTTATTTCCGTTTCAAGGTCAATTTTTTCCGCTTCTTTCAACTCTTTTGCAGCACGCGCATTGTTGAGTTGGATTTGGCTGGCAATCTCATTAATCTTGGCTTTTAACTCCGCTTGCTCAAGCTGGACTTGCTTCATTGCTATTGGGTCAGGACCTTGTAGTTTTGTTGCCTTTTCTTGCTCATCAAGAGCGGCGATAATTTCTTCTTTGTTTCTAATTGGACTCGCCTCAAACAACACCTTAGCTGGTATCTGTTGGCCGTTTTGCCTCATGAACGGCATTAACTCAGATAAGATTTTAAAGTCTTCCTGCTGGACCGTGAGAGTGTCCGGGCCTTCATCTAAAATAATATCAACATCTAGCTCAGCTATGCTGTTGTCAAACCGTTGTAAGCCTGTTGTCGGATCAACTGCTGGCTGATCAAATTCGTCTAAAGAAGGTTGGTTTATTCCAATAAAGCTAGGTGCTCCCTTGTTGTCAGTAACCCTAATAAAACGCTGGCTTGTCCAATACTCGCGGCACATATTCCATATTTTGCGGTAAACTCTAAGTTTCCAGTCTCTGAATTCTTGTAGCTCTGGGGATAACTCTGTAATTCCTGAATGTTTCTGCTCTTGAAGTGCAATGCCTGATTGGTTTTGAGTGCCGCGGCCTATCAATGCATTGTTTGGCCCTGTTCTATCCATCTGGCTGAGATCATGCTGCATCAATCGATATTGACCTGATATTTGATCATTATTATTTATAATCTCAAAGCCTTCACTAAGGACTTCAATATGGCCGTCTGGCCTATGAAGCTCACGCTTCATTTCGTCAATATCTTCTACAGCTCCAGCCGGAGCCTTAGTTTGCCGTGTGTTCAATTGATGGAGCAATTTTGATGCACGTTTGTTAATTGCGTCCTGCACTGGGATCATGTCCTTAACAATACCATAGCGTGTGCGATCTTTTTTGATATTAGGAGACCATAATTCAAACATGTGGCAGCTTTTGCCTTGGTCGTCTTTTAAAGGACTAATCCATTCCTTAAGAACAACTCCAGCGCAATGATAAGCGCAATACCAAACACCACCGTTTAAATACCAGTGTTCAATTAAAAATATGGTGTCTTCTTCTGTGTTAACCCAGCTTTCATTGCCATGGTCAATGTCTTCTGGGGCTTCTGAAAAATTACCTCCTTTGAACGCCTCAAAGATAGCATCAATTTTGTCTTCACTATCTTTCAAAATTTGCTTAGCGTCATCCTTGTCCACCCACTCCCAAAAGCCTAAAAACTTACTATCACTAAAATCTGTTTTTTTGGAACGCGGGTCATAAAATGTGTTTTCTTCGTCAATAACGTCAAATGAAATGCTTTGATTGTCTGCATTAACGTCAAACCTAAACCCTGAAATCCCTGATACCTCGCCATTCTTCAACACTTCTGAGGATTTTTTTTCCATCCGGTTGTTGTCGCAAACATAACGAATTGACTTTGTAGCAATAGATGCTGAATTTTCGTCTTGCGGATTAGGGTTGCGTCCAAAGGCTTTAGGATCGCGGCGCATCTGCTCCTCAACTCCGATAGTTCCGTTTATTTTACGTCTTATCTCATTGTAATATGTGTCAGGTTGCCCACGTCTTCGTAATTCTGCCTTTTCATCTTCTGTCCAATGATCACCATGGTAATAGCGCCAATAATCCTTTTGGTTTAAACGTTCTTCCTGCTTTGCGTCTCTCCAGGTGCGGAACTGTTTTATTAAAGTTGAGCCAGATAGAAAATGCGTTATTTCTTTTTTTACCTCATCCTCTTCATAAGAAGCTTCTAAGCCAGTTTCCATGAGTTTGAACTTCCTTTTCTAGAGCTGTATCCGCTGTTATCTTTGTTTTTGCCTACCGGAATGGTTCCGCCTATCATAGCGTCCAACATTTGACCTATTAGGCTCAGTGTATCAACCTGATCATCATAGGCTCCAGCTGGGAACATGAGCATCTCAGTCATGAGCTCATCCACCCATTCAGCGTCTTTAGGCAGGTAAACTTTGCCTTGAGAGGCGCTTGCCTGAAAAGACCTGCACCGCGTTGGTTTATCTGCAACGCTAGCAAACTGCTCTCTACGAAAATAAGCGCGACGTTTTTTCATTCTTTTCTCAATGTACGGCCCAAGGCTTTTGATAATCTGGCCTTTTTCTTCGCCCCAAATTAATGGTTTGTGCCTTAGACCAAGATCAATAAATGCCTCAACCCAAACATCTGAAACGGTTTGATCCCGCCATAAATCTAAAATGTAAATATTGTCGTCAGGATCAATTCCCACAACCAGATGAACAGTCCAATCGCCGCCCTTATCAGTGACAGCGTAATCAGAAGCTCCGTAAATCCTTAAATGCTGTGGTGCTTGCTCATACCAATGGAACCATTCGCGTTTAAAATAGGTTCCTTCGGCTAAAGATGGCCTTTGCTGCAATTGGCCTGCAACAGCTCTTTCGGTTAAACCCTTTTTAAGCTTGCCTACCTGATCAGGTCCGTAATGATCAGGCCACAATAATTCACCTTCTTTCGAGCGCATGTCGCCCATAAATAGAAACGGGTGTTTAGTTTCATATTCAGCAGGTAAGCAAACATGCGTGTAACCCATGTCATTCGCCAATATATGGCCGGATATATCTTGCTCATGGATACGTTGCATAACGCACACAAACGCCCCGTAAGCCGGGTCATTCAATCTTGAGGGTAATACCTCGCGAAAAACCCTTACAGCCTCTTCTCTGACCTTCTCTGAATCCGTCTGCTTAACGTTGTGAGGGTCATCAAGAACGATGACAGATCCACCCTCACCAGTTGCCACGCCGCCAATTGACGAGGCCATTCTGTAACCGTTCTCAGTATTACCAAAAATGGTTTTAAGATTCTGATCCGGTTTAAACTTAAACTTATCGCCCCAATTTTCTTGATACCATTCAGACTCAATTAGCTGTCTCGTTTTAACATTGTCTCTGGTTGATAGTGATTGTGCATAACTCAGATATAAAAACTGAGCGCTCGGGCCACAAGTCGGCAAAACGACATCTTGCTTTTTAAGCTGCTCCTGGGTCCAAACCCATGCAGGCCATGAAACGCCAACAATAGAACTTTTAGAATGCCGTGGGGGCATGTTGATCAATAAACGATCAATCTCGCCTCTCGTAACGGCCTCTAAATGTTCGCAAATACAATCAATATGCCAGTTATGTTTGTACTGAGCTGGATCAAAAACGCCCCAGGCTTGCTTATGAAACGCAGCTAGCGATCTTATTGCTTGCTCTTTGCGGACATCCTTTAAAAGTTTTTCAGCAACTCTAGGATCACTAAGAGCTTGCTTTATTAAGGAGTTCTGCAAGCGAATCTAAATCTTCAGTTTTCAATACAGCCAGATTGACGCTGTTTTCTAGCGGCTTACCTTCTCCGTCAGTGTGTTCATGCGCGACTCTGTCGCCGTATGATTTTGGCTTAAGCTTACTGGCGACCCATTTCATAGCATCTATGCGAACTCTTTTATCGTTTGGGTTCAGGTCTTCACGTTCAGCAACTTCAAGAATTTTTTCAGCATGAAAATCTGCACTGTCCTGCTTCGCGCGTGCGTAATTGTCGGCAAAGTAAGCGTGCTTATTCAACCAGTCATAAATAGTTGTTCTGTTCGGTTTATTGGCCTTGTCTTCGTTTAGCCACCTATTAAGAGAGTTGCCGTTAGCAATATACTCACAAATCTTATCCGCCAATTCATCAGTGTAATCAGTAGGGCGTCCTATTACTTTTTTATCTTCTTTTTTTTTCTTAGCCATATGAATAATTCCCCCCTGCTGATCTATAATCATCAAAGCTATTTCTGCATGGATCAACTATGCATAGCTTAATGACCTTCTTAGCCCCGTTTGATGTAGTGATTGTTGTTTCTAGCTCTCCACAACCTTCTAATATGTAATCGACTGATGTTGTGTTGACTGTCTTTGCTGCTGTAAGTGAGCCAGCTGTTTCGTTAACACTTGAGATGGTCTCGCCTTCATCCAACCAATTCTTTAGTTCCACTCTGTAGTCTATAGCCTCACCTTCACTCTGGACGGCCCAATAAAATTCCCCATCAAGCTTTGAATGAACGCCATAAAGAACATCTTTGTTGTTCCTGTTTATTCCAATATGTCTCTTTGGCATTGTTTATTCCTTTGTAGTCGCCCCCAATAAAAAACCCGCCTGTTAAAGCGGGTTGATTGGTGTTTTGTATATCAGCCCACAACACACCATAGCGCTATGTTTTACGATTGCTTCTGTATAGGTTCGCTTGGTTCTGTTGTGAGCTAAACTTGTGTTAGGTGTTCAGGGGGTGGAGCTACACACCAAATTGGCGGGGCGGCGCAATGGTGTATTGCTCAGTGAGGTAGTACACCCGCCTGAACCTGTGAAACTTTTTTAATTGTAGGTAAGTTACTGAATTAATAGCAGTTACCAGTTTAATACGGGATTTGACCGTATTTATGGTAACTCGTTTGTTTTCAGACTGTTAAGTGAACTTAGCCCCCACCCTATGGGCAAAACAGTGGGGTTAACATCTAGTGTCATGTCAGATAATGCAGTCGGTTTGCCGTCCCTCTGCATACACTAGACGAGAATGGTCAGGCTTCAGGAATCAATAAAGATTAATAGAAAAGCTTACCAAAACTTTAATGCAGGTACTGAACTCAGTGGATATTATGAGTTTTTCACACGTTATAAACTTAAAAATAACGGCCTCATTATCACAAGAACAAACGGAGAATATATGCTAGACTCCGCTTTTCCAACGGTGTAATAAGGAAGGGTACCGCTATTGTAGTAGCGATACCCTTCGAAAGAAGGTCAACTGGGTAGCACCCCACTTGAACCCGGAAGTCTATATTGGACTCTAAATGTTAAAATTTCAAGTATTTGGTGCTACCCCTTTTTACTAAAGAAAGGGATTTGCCATGAGCAAAACCACCAAAATAGGCCGTAGCGCCAAATCAGGACGGTTTACTACCGTTAAAAAAGCCCAACAATACAAAAACACACATGTTGTGGAAACTATTAAACCTAAGAAATAGGCCTCTGGGACTGTTGCGTTGGTTTACTGGCGCAACAGTTCTACCTATACGATATTTCCGTAAAACTGAGTTTTACACTTCAAGGTGAAAAACATGGAATAATCCCATGATTAGCAATGTGCATTTTTTGCACAGTGTTAGTCCATATAAGAAACCCCACAGCCTAAAAATAGGGAGTGGGGTTTATGTGTTCGCGCACATTTTAAATCTTACTAAGTATCACAATATCTTGCAGCCCGCCGCCTTGCTACTATTTCAGGGTTTTCGCGATTGAGTTTTTCAACTTTATCTCCGTATACCTTTAAGCCCTGTTGCATAACATTAGCAAAATGTTGCATTTCTCTTTCATGTTGCCAGAACCTAAAAAGATAGAAAGCCACAACAGCTAAATAAAAAACAATGAAAACTGTAATAGACAAATACATTCAACCTCCGGCGCAAGGCACAATAAGGGCGTTTTCTTGATACGATATTTTAAAACTATTGTCAACCACATTTACAACTTTTTTTAAATTAATTTACTGCATTCGAAATTTGCTTGCGCATGATATGGATATGAGAAACTGTTTTCTCTGCAAGTTCAATGTCCTGAACCACCATTCTGAAGAAGGTTATATAACCGCCCTTAATTACTTTCTTGTCATCGTGTCTGGTCATTGAGCGACCTATATCATCTAAGGTTACACCATTGTTTTCACCTAGATATATTTTATATAATAGCTGTAGGCCGCATTGCGTGCGATGTGGAAGGCGCTTCATGATCTGATTATACCATTCAATCATATGCTGCTCTTCGTCTGTGTAGGGTAGCTCTCCTTCTGCTTTTGAGCCTTTTGATAAACTACCTCCGTCATAGCTTGATACTTTAGCTCGCCCGTTCACTGTGAGGGCTGCTGCTAGATATCTGGTTAAAACATGTTGCTCGTGCTTATCTAGGTTTTGTTCTAGTGCCCCCTGTCTTGCTTGAGGTGGGGCGTTCTTTGGCCTGATTGGCGAGTTAACAATCGATGGGCCTATTCTTGGATGCTCAACCCCTGGCGTCATTCCGTTAGGCATTTGTGCTAATCTCTGAGGTGTTGGAAAACCGTTAAGATTGGGAACAGGTGGAGGCCCTTGGACTCTGACTTTGCTCTTGCTCATTTAGCCCCCGATCTGTTTTAGCTGCTTTGAATTTAATTGCTGAAGCTCATCAAGTTCGTCTTTTTCAAATCTTTTGTAATTATGCTTTTTGAATTTAGTTTTTACATCTACAGGGACGCCGTCTGAGAGGTCTTTGTAATCATCAGGCTCCCAATCTACCTTTTTGCTCGTTTCGCTCGCTGGTGACTCAATTTGGGAATCCTGGAGGCATTTAATTTCTTCTCGTTGCTCCCCTGCACGCTTCCAAAACAATGCTGCAAGAAAACCAACCCCAATAGCCGCCAATATCAAAATAATTATTATTCCTGTTATCATTCGCTCTCTCCATGTGCTGCCTTTAGTTCTTCAACCTCTTGCGGGGGGATACAGGCAAAATCCTTTTTATCGCGACTGAAACGCATATAAACTGCGCCAGGGTTGCCCATGGTCTCCCAATCTTTGGATTTCTGGATATCAACTTTAAGAATGTTTTCGCCCCACTTTGGTTTTGATAGGACAATTCCGTGATCTGCCTTGTTGTACCAATTTGCAGAACCTGCGATTGAATAGAGATCGACGGGTCCGGATTTCTTATCAACTTTCGTAGGATGAGCCACAACGATCAGCAAAACACCTAACCGCGAACAGATACGTTTTAGCCTTCTGATGGCATTGCCTATGTAAATCGTTTCCGATTGTTTACCGAAATCATGCTCAATCTCATTCCATGGATCTAGCACGATGTAATTGCAGTCGTGACGAGTTACTGCCCATTCAATCCGCTCAGCCGCCCAATCAAGGCTCAGGACATCGTCAGAGGGTTTAATCGCTTTAATCCGATCTGATATAACCTCACGAATTCTTTGCTGCTTCTTGGGGTCAGATGTCGAGCCCAGTATATTTTTCATATACTGGTAGCTATCACGCTGTAACCGGCTTGCAGGGTCTTCGAGTGTGAAAAACATTCCTCTCAAAACATCATTGCCAGATTTGAATGTTTCCTTTGATACCCCAAAACTCAAATGAAAAGCCAAAGCTCTTGCAAATTGAGATTTTCCCGTCCCTGGTTCGCCAGTAATTACCATAAATTCAGGCCGTGTAAGCAAACAATGCTCGTTTAAAGGCTCCCAACCAGTTAAAATAACTGGCATTTTAGGCATTGGCGGCAACTCAAACAATCCAACAATATCATCTGAAACTAGAGGTCTTGCTTCATCAATCGCCTTTTTGAGCGCTTCAACGCCATGCCGCGCAAGAATGTCATTTGCGTCTTTGCATCCCTCTGGCATGGGTACGTAAAAGCATTTCTTTTCATCAATTCGGATGGCCAGTTCATTGCGTAAGGTCAGACCAGCATCATCATTGTCTGTAAACAAAATAACCTTTTTAAAATTTTTAATAACGTCGTAAGCATCCCACAAATATTGAAATTGCTTATCATTATGAGCCTCAATAATCCCCTCAGATTTAGAACACCCAGCGCCAGCAGGGACACTAACGACGAACGGTAACCCCGCTTGAATGCAGCTTATCGCGTCTAACTCGCCCTCGGTTATGATCAAGGGAGTTTGCACCTGGTCCGGTGTTACGCTGTAATCGCTCAGGCAATCCACGTTGAACAATTGCAGGGGCTGGCCACTGGGTGTTATGTGCCACCCCGTTTTGTCCTGATTGCGCCATTTCGTGAATTTCGTCTGGCCGCCAAACTCGTACCGGAACCCGATCTTTTTGCCCTCTGTCACCAGCCCGTGTTTCGCTGCTAGCTCCACGTCCAGCCCCCGACTTTCGGCCCAGCCCATTTCCTCGATTTTGATATGTTTCATGTTCGTCCTCATCATAAAATCCGTGCCCAAACCAACCGCAATGAAAGCAGGTGAATTTAATCCCCAACTGGTCCACCGTAACCCTCAAGCATTTCTTTTTGCGGTTGTGTCGTTTTCTGGTGTGACTGCACTCAGGACATGTCGTGTAGTTGTGACCTGCCTTGAGCGTTTGGCGCTGGTGTATTTTGTTTTGATTGCAAAGTTCATCAGCTGTTTTCATCGGGCGTCCTCGCTGATAATTGGAGGAGGAGCTTTGTATTTTTCCCTCAGCTCCCTGACGCGCTCTGGTGAAATTTGAGGTTTTCTAACCCGACCATTGCCATATTGGCCCTCGATAACTTTCAGGAAACTTGATTGCTGTAAAAGGAAATCAAAACTAGCTTTCCAGTCTCGGCCCTTTTGATCGCCGCAAAGGAAACTTGAACGCTCGACATTTTCCAAGGCTTGCCGCCAGCCATTAAGCCCGTGTTCTTTTAGCCTAGCTGTTAAACTCGTTAATCGTGACTTACTCAGAACTTTCACCCTTGAAAGCCCTGCACGCTCTGCTAGCTGGTTGTACTCATCAAGCGCAATCTGTGCTTTTGATTTTTCAGTTGGACATATATCTTTTTTATTTGGTTTATTATTTGTTTTATATTGTTGCCCTTTCTTTTGCCCTTTCGCTTGCCCTTCCATTGGCCCTTCGCTATCATCGCTAAACATATTTATCGTGTTTTTACAGGGGGTTAGCTCGTTTCCTGCTTGGCCCTCTTCTTTGCCCTTTCTATTGCCCTTTCTATTGCCCTTATTTTCTACCCCATATTGAGCACCATCCTGATAATCTGAATAATTACATATACTTAGGTGTGAAGGGCGCTTGTCTTTTGTTTGCCCTTTTCTTTCTACCATTTCATGGCTCATTAAGCGCTCGATAAAGCCTCTAGTTGTCTTAGGAGACCAGTTCCAACGCTTAGATAAATAGCTCATTGCGCACGCCTGCTCACCTCTTTCAAGCTCGAATTTATGACCGTTTACAGTGACTGTTTTGCTGTCATGAGTAGCCATCATTAAGAGGTCTAACCAAGCCTCTAAACGGCTTGCTGAAGGCTTGTTTTCCTTGTGAGGTTTGACGGGCTTCATCATGCCAACAACAGGATGCTTGAGAAGCTTTCTAAATATTAAAACATAGCCGTCTCTAGGTGGGTTATTATGTCCAATGTTACTCATTAGCATAACCTCCCAAGCCGTTTGCACGGGCCACACCGTCAAGTAAGTCACCCATGGATATGAACTCGTCATTAGTAGGCACTAGACGGCTCATAGGCTCGTCAAAATAGCCGTAACGGATACAAAGAGCGATCAAGTCAACAATGTCTGCATGAGGCAAATCTGTGAAGTTCTCAAAGGTTTTAGAAACAGCACGAATATAAACATAATCATTGCAATCCCCCCCTTGAGTTTCGCGCAAGAGAAAGCCCACCATGTCATTGAAGGGTGTATTTAAATCGGGTGGAAAGTTGCTTAGTGGCATCATTAAAGTATTGCCTTCTGTTGAGAACTTGTGTATAAACGAAGGCATCAATTCATTCCTATTTATGGAATTGCCTTCTGTAAGTTCGATTGATATTTAACGATCCGGCAAGATCGTCATTCTTCAAAAACCCCTCTTCAAGCTCGCAACTTGATTTGGGGTTTTTTGCTGTTTAGAGGAAAGGCCGTTAAGCGGCCTTTTTATATTCCTCCCCATATATGACGAGAGCTCTTTTGCTCAAAATATTAAGAGTGTGACGGTTTAGTTTATAGTGTGACGTACCTGATTTTTTGGTGTGACCAATCATTTTTTTCTTGTCACAGTACTTACTTGCTAGAAGAGCAAATGTTCTGAAAGTACAATCAGTTAGCCCACTCAAACAATACTCGTCATAGTACCATCTAGCTGGCTTCCAGTCGTCACACGGGATAGGATCATCCATCATGAAATATGACTTTACGTCACGTTTAACTTTGAGCTTTTCAATCTTCGTCACATTGTTTTTTCGCTTCGTCTTCTTCATGCAGCCTTACCCCTTCTAACAAGCGCCATCTTCCTAACCTTTGGGTGATTTCTCATGCACCTAACAACAACATGCTCAGCAATATTTAGGCTTATGGCTATTTCTTGCGTGTTCATATTTTCAATATAAAATCTGTCAAAAACTTCTCTTGGTGTGAACTCGCCGCTCCAGACTTTTTTCATAACCTGAACAGCGTCTTTGTATCTTTCAATTGTCTCTGGTTTTGGGTTTGTGAAACCATGTGCAAAGTTCTCAAATTTGTAGAAATTAACGCCCGTCAATTTCTCAAAATAAACATTTGTGCAAGTCATGTTTTGAACGACATCCAAGGCCGCCTCTCTAAGCTCCTGCATTAAGCCACCCCCTCTTGTTTTTGTTTCTTGAGTTCTCTAAGAGCTGGGTAAGCTATAGCCGCGTGATAATCGCAATATTCAGTGCCTGTCTTATTACAACCGCAATAACCCAGATGCTTGCCGTTTTCGTCCTCTAAAGGCCAACGGCAAGTAAGAGTGGTTAAATAATCGAGGGGGACCGGTGTATGACTACCAGCCTCAAAATGTTTCTTATTAATCGGCTTAGTTGGAAATGTTGGGATATAATAAACTTTATCTTTAAGACCAGTTGCGACTTTCGGCTTAGGCGTTTTCTTGCGTGGTGATCGAATTATATTAGGCCCATGCGATTTAATGCCCATTCTGTGGACCTTACCAATAATTGCGCTTCTAGACCGCTTTAGAATAGCGCCGCATTTACTAGCGGATTGCCCTTCTTCCCATAATTTCTTGAGAATTTGACTCTCTTTTTCTGTCCATCCGGTATTTAAGGCCATAGCGCCCCCCGCTTTCTAAAAAATAATTTCCTATTTCCCAAATACGCGGGGTTAACTCTTTAGTGGTTATGCTGCTGTGTGGTTTTCAAACGCAGTTTTGCTCTTTCTCTTGGCCTTATAATTTGCTAAAGCTTCGAGCGTAACATGGTTGTATTGCCTGCTTTTTGCTGCCTCGATAACGCGATACCAGTGCTTAGAACTTATGCTATCTCTTTCATGCATTTTTCTAGCTGCCTGGTACTCAACACTTACATCCGAAGCGAATTCTGCAATTGTTGGCCACAACTCAATTATGTCAGAATGTGTCATCATGAATTAGAGAGTACATATTGTACAGCATGATGTCAATACATTTTGCACTGGATTTTGCTGTACGATATGTATTATGATTGATTCGAATGAGAGGCTTAAAAAAGCCAGGTCTGATAGGGGCTACTTAAACCCAAGTGAAGCAGCGCGTGCTTTCGGCTGGAATGTTAATACCTATAGAAGCCATGAAAACGGAAACAGAGATATATCAAAGAGTGCTGCCATTAAATATGCCAATGCTTTTAATGTTTCTGTAGACTGGCTCTTAACAGGTGTGGATAAGTCTGGTACAAATAAGGAACATTCTATCAGCACACCGACGGGCATCAATCAAATTCCAATAAGATATGTGCCCTTGTTAGAATTGGGGCAAGTATATATGGGTATTTCTAATGACGGTTTTTCTGAAGCAGATCAGAAATTCATAGGTATAAGCGGCTTAAGCAAACTAAGCGATGACGTCATTGCTGTGGAAATACCTGACAATAGTATGATAGAAAACCCTTTTATTAAGGGCGTTTCTTTTACTGCTGGTGATGTCGCCGTTATAGACAAAAAAGCAAAAGTATTGCCTGGAGACTTCATTTTAGCTCTGGTTCCCAACCTAGAAGAAGCAATGATCCGTAAATACAAAGTTGTAAAAACTGACAATGACGGTTTTGCCACTATAGAATTAGTGCCACTTAATAGCGATTACCCAACCATTGAGGTTGAAGGTTATTTAGAAGAAATCGTTATAGGAAAAATTGTACAAAGAATTTCAAATATATAAAATCACTACCCCCACCTAAAAACACACCCCTTCCAACTTAAATCATTTTTTTTAAAAAACTGTACATTTTGTACTTGACCTTTAACAGTACAATATGTACAGTCTAATCATCAACAACGAAACGAGGCACCGCATAATGCACAGTTTCAAAGTTGATAGCGGGGTAGCTGGTCATGACGGTAGAGGGTTTTAAAGATGCGTTCATGACCAGCAAACCCGAAACAGTTTTCCCTCCCCTAAGGGTGGCCGGTTCCTAAGTATCTCCTATCAATGGGGACCGGCCAAATAACAAGCGTTAACAGGCAGGCTGACAAACCAAAATTTAACAAATGAAAGTCAGTCAAGAAAATGAGTAACAGAGAAATAGAACTAGCAGAGTTTGTAGCTGAAGAGTTCAACCTAGAAGTTATCAAATTAGCAATTGAGATTAGAAAGAGGAAGTCACGAAAATGAGAGATGAAATCTTAGTGACCATCACAATCAGCTCTTACCACAACAAAAAGCGCATCATCCATGATGAGCTTAGAGGCTTGGCGGTGGTTGACCATAACAAGCCTTCTCACAAGGATGATTTAGAGTTTGAAATTCTAGACTTTAAGTCAGGCGGCTACATTCGAGGCGAAGATGTCTACCTACAAGAAAAAGACTTCGCCCCAATGCCTAGGCCTCTATTCGATTTATTTAAAGCTTACAATGATCAGGTAGCAGATCAAGTCAGAGACAAGCTTATAGAAAAATACGCAGGTGAACCTGATTGCACTGAACACAAAGTCAGAGCTTGGCCCAGTGTTGCGGATAATGACGGTCTTCATTTTTCTTACGGCAATAATGCGGGGAGGACACTCTAATGACTATCAAGCTCGTATACAGCAACGACGATAGCCCCAAAGCCTTGGGAATGAAGATTGCGAAATCCAATAAGAGCATCACTAACGGCGCAATCGCTAAGTATGGCGACATTGTCAAAGCTGATTATCAAGAGGGCATCTGTGGCCATATTGAATGGACTGCAACGCCCTTAGTAACAGCTGCCGAAAACATCAGCCGTATAGCTAGTAGAGGTTTAAAGGTTGGAACTTCATATGAAGACCAAGCCAAGGCCTTAAGAGCTATCAGAGAAATCATGAAAGATAGTTTTTACGAATACATCAATCTTTTAGAGATTAAACGCTTAGATCATGAGGGTGAGTGATGCGCCAGCCAACACCACTCAAAATTCAACTTGAATGGTGGCGGCGATCACTTGAAGGCGAGCAAATGCCCATCCATGAGGGAGACCCTCAAGCGGGTTATTACAAGACAAGAGCATGGTCCCGAGGGCCGTATATACCAGCAAGAATTTGGTTAGAGCAAGAGATCGATTTTGAAACAGGCCTGCTTGCAGATGATGAAACTTATAGAGCAGAGATAGGGGAAAAACCATGGGACGCGATGGAAGCATGGATATGGATAGCACAGAAGCCAGTGAGCTTGAGGGAATATCAGACGCTCAAGAAAGCCCTACCGCTGATCAAGATGGATGGGACAAGAGCGCCAACCTATTCACACGTTTAATGCTGGCTCAAAAGGATGCTCAAAGGCTTGAAAAGACCCCCCGCGGTGCAGGACTACAATATGATTACGTTAAGCATGATGATGTTGTGAAGGAAGCAAAAAGAATTCTAACTAAGAACGGAATCTTATTTTTCCCAACGACCGATAAGGTTGAGCGAGAGGGGAATATGACAATCACTTACGTAACAGGGACCTTTTACAATATAGACGACCCTAAAGAAAATCTTGCAACGGCTGGCGTTGGTTACGGTATTGATAAGCAGGATAAGGGGGCAGGTAAGGCCTACTCTTACGCATATAAATACATCTTAGCAAAGACCTTATTGCTCAACACAAGCGACGACATAGAAGAACATGACATTGACTTTAACCCTGCCGCAACAAGTGAGGCGGCACTTAAAACAAGGGTCAAAACTGAAAATGAGGTCAAAGAATGGGTAAGCAGTTTTAGCACGCTGGTTGACGAGCTTTCAACATATGATCAACTCAAAAAATTAAAAACCGACAATGCTGAAATGTTTAAAGCTAAGGTTGTACCTGAAGATACCAAGGAATTTCTAGCTAACAAGCTGCATGAAAAAATGGAATTCGCTCGTGAGGCAATAGCACAAGAGGTGCCAGAAGATGCCTGATATCCACGTACGCCGCAAAGATCACAATTTAATTCCAGCCGATAAAAAAGCTTTAGAGCAAATCTTAAAGCTAGGAGAGGGCCAAATTGTTAAATGCAAGTTCACTAAGAAACGGTCCTCACCTCATCACAGACTATTCTTTGCGGCGATACAAACAGCTTATGACAATTGGCCAGAAGACCACGCGGAACAGTTCGAAAATAAAGAAGAACTACGCGGCTGGTTACTTTGTAAAGCAGGATATCACGACTGCATAAAGCTTGAATTAGACCACCCAGATTATGCCAGCAAATGCGCTGAGATGTTTTCTGTTTTTATCCAAAAAGCTTTTGGCCAGAGAAATATATTTTTTAAATCTCATAACAGCCTTTTAGTTGGCTTTGTCCCTCAGTCAATTGCTTGGGACAAGATGGAACAGTCAGAATTTACAGACCTAACTCAAAAGGTCTCAGACGTTCTAAACGCAGAATGCAACATGAGCCTAGAAGACTTTAAGAAAGAGCGAGCAGCATGAACGAGATATTATATCTAACAGTCTCTCTTTGTCTTTTCCTCTTGGCTGATTATGAAATGAAAAGGAGTAAGTGATGGCTAGATCAGAATTTACCCAAAAGACAAAACTTGAAGCGCTCGCTAAATACGCAAGATGCCCTAAATGCGGGGGTCAATTTGGCAAGCTTTCAGAGATAGATTTTGATCATGAATTAGCCGACGGGCTTGGGGGTGACAATACAGTTGATAATTGCGTTCCTCTTTGCAAGGCCTGCCACAAGCTTAAGACTAACGGTAAAAAACACACCACGCTAGGCTCAGACAAACACGCCATAGCGAAGTCAAAAAGGCTTAGAGGTTTGACAAAAACAGGTTCTAAAAAACCCATCAAATCAAGAGGCTTTCAGACAAACAAAGACAGTAAATTTAAAGCCAAATTCGGCGGCGGGGTTGAGAGAAGAAAATGAATGAACGTGGCGAACTCTTCACACTAGATGAGCAGCTAAACGCAGCGAATAAAGAGTGTGACGAATTAATAGAAGAAAACACTAAGCTCCAAGCCCAAGTCTCCTCTCTTACTAAAGAGAGAGATGAGCTGAAAAATGACATCGAAAAACGCATGCAGGTTGCTGACAAAATCTTCAAAGAAAACCGTGACCTCAATTCTCAACTCTCTAATAGAGATAAAGAGAACCATGAACTATCTTCTTGGGAATACGGCGAGTTTTTGAAACCAAACTCCGAAAAATGCAAAGCTCAGAGCAGTGTGTTTGACGCTCTTAAATCAACTCATTCAATGCTCCCTTCGTTATTGTTGAGCCAGCGAAACGGCGGGTTAGCTATCGAGGACTGGAGAGCATTAAGCAACGCTGGTCATACAATTAAAAGTAATGCTCAAAAGGTCGTGACTGCTCTTGAAGAGGGGGAGGAAGAATAGATATGTCAGAAGAAAAGAAACAATGTGGCAATTGTAAATTTGGAGAGCCCGACAAAAAAACTGATTTAATTGAATGCAGAAAATGCCCTCCTAAATTCCTGTCTAATCCTGAATTTAATCAGCTTGGCGCTTGGCCTCTCATTGCTGAATACTGCTGGTGTGGTCATTTCCAATCTAAAGGGGAGGCGCAATAGATATGTCAGAAGAACAATGGATACCTATAAGCGGACACAAGAGATCAGATTTCCAGCGGTTTGATACACCTGTAGAGGTTATTGGGTTTGATAAAGATGGGAATGCTTGGCAAGGGGCGGCTTTTTTCAGGAGAGTACCACACAGTCATTTTGAATGGGTTGCCGTTAAAAAGAAATGGCTGAGGCATCCTGTGGTTCACCCAACACATTTTAGAACTTGGCGGACACCACATAAATCTACAGAGGAGATAGTATACAGGTATTTCCGCATTACTAAAGATAACGCTTCCAAGCAAAACAGTTGGCCTAATTGGCTACTTGAAGCGTGGAATAGGCCTACTGATGAACTGTATTTTGTTGGCCGCTTGCGGAATAGGGGCCTTCCTGATTATGGCAAGCTCCACATCAGCACTAAAGATGGCGACATTCCTGTCGAGTGGGATCATTACATAGCCATAAAACCATGCGGTGAAATTTTCACAACAGATGAAATCCCAACTAAAGGGGAGGCGTGAACCATGATTAAACCAGTTAGCTTAAAAGAAGTGGAGCAAACTTCCGATCATTTTACAGAAATGTTGGAGACCATCCAGAACAACAAACATCATGATAGTCACTTGCAGGGCTTAAGAGACTGCCGCTGGTTATTTGAGACTTGGATCGCGCAGCTTCATAAAGAAAACAAAGAGCTTAAAGAAAAGCTCTCTCTATATGAGTGGAGAGATATTAAAGACGCGCCGAAAGATAAAGTAATGTTTATCACATTCAAAAACAGCTTAGGCAAAGACCGCGTTGTAAAAGCTTTGTACGCAGGTAAGTACGAAATAGAAGATGAATTTTCTATAGGTGACTTTACTGAATACGACGAAAAAACAGACCGCAATTACTGGCCTGAAGGCTGGTATGAAGATGTCGAGGCCGAAACAGGCCTAGATTATTCATTTCATCACCTTGGTGACATAAGCCCTACTGCGTATATGAATATCCCCACCCCTCCCAGCACACAAGAGGAGGCATAAACTATGATCAAACCAGTTAACTTAAAAGAAGTTATGACTGATGAACAAATGGAAAATCATGTCTTGTGCTTAGGGGCAGTGAAAACCGCAGAATTTATTCAAAGCCTGCTTATAAGAATTGCATCTCTAGAGGCGGATTTAGACGCCCGAAAGAACGGCATGGCTCCTAAAGATGCCACAACAGGTATGTGTTACGCAGTTGAGAAATTCAACCAACAGGTACACATTGGCTTGATTGATGACTGGTGCATTCCAGAAATAGTTTGGGTTGATGTCAACAGCGATACAATCGAAACAGAAGACATTAAGCGTGTTTTCCCTCTAATGCCCAACAAACTTCCAGAGGGAGAAGAATAAATGAAATATCCGAACCTCATTGAACATTTTGAAATGATCATGGCTCACGTCCAAGATGAGAGCTACGCAGAGGCAGTAGCTACAATTGCAACGTTTAAAAACCGTCTTGTTGAACTTGAAGAAAAGCTCCCTGAGTTCCAAAACGGCCTTCCTATAGAGAAGGCTAAAGAACTAGATGAAGTTTTGATTATAGGATGGGATAGCTCATCAACAGATGGAGTGTTTTGGCAGGAAGCTATTGGTCACGTTGAAGGGACCTATTTAGATGCTGCTATTGCCACCTGGACAAAAGTGCCTACAAGCGATGGGACATATCGTTACGAATGGTTCGATGAAAACAACGGGGTAATTTACAAGAACCCCAAAGCTTTCTTTACTCCTCCTGTCCTCCCCTCAACAGAAACAAATGGAGGATACGTGAATGATTGAATGTACGTTAGTCGCTCATAAGTTTGCATTTATTGAAAATGTACTTTGCTACATTTTAATATTTTCAGTGATGAACTTTGTTTTCAATAACGAGGTTTTGGCAGGTTTTCTCAAAGGACTTAGTGGAACTAAACCCACCAACAGCAACAAAGAGGTAGGTGAGTGAGATGAAATTCTTTGTCACAAGTCGAGCAGCTAAGACAAAACGTTTATCTATCCGAAAAAACCTCGCAAAGTGTTTTTAAGATACGACTTCGAGCCATGCTCTTACCATTGCAGAGACACAAACACGATGTACGTGCACCCAATAATTTACGACAGAATTAAGAAACAAGACCAGCTAGAGGCAATAGCCAATAGCTAAAGAGAAAGAATAGAGAGAATGAATAAAACAATCATGATTGCAACCATAATATTTTTAGCCACAACAGCCCCAGCAATTGCAGGCAATTTGGTTTGCAAATACCCAAAAGAGTGCACCCTGCCACTTGGCAGTAAATACTCAACAGGCGGCGGTAATAGCGCAATCCAATATATCCAATTGGATTGCAGGGGCAACAAAGGGCAAATGATCTCTTTCATTGATGAGATGGGTTCCGTTTCAGGTTTGCTCGGTTTTGGTCGGCTCACAATGCCTAATAAAATTCACTTTGAACCAAGCAACAAAAGCAAAATGGAATGCAAGTAGAACCATGCGGCTGTGTGGAGGTGAGACGCGCACCTTAATAGACACGCATTAGAGAGAAGGAAAGAAAATGACAGACAAAGAAAGAGTGCAGGCAGCCATAGAGCTAGGTCTTGATTATGCGGGCTGTGATGGAGGGCACCACAAAATGTGGGTCATTGACCAGATGCTTAGAGTTCTTCTTGGTGACAAGTACCACGAAGAAATCAAAAAGTGGGAAGATGGTGAAGACGGCCCCAAAACTTATACATGGGATTGCGGGATAGCACCATAGCAGGCTCGCAACTTGCCCGCTTTAAATGAGATTAGAGAAGGAAAGAGAATGGAACTAACTTATTCAGCAACACGTATCAATGAAGAAGAACGTAAAATAACAGCGATACGAGCGATGAAACGTATATTGAAATTAAGAGATCGTTTAAAATCAAGAGGCGTCGATGTAGATAATTATTGTCGAGATTAGAGGAGGAATAAAGGAATGGCACAGACAGAACAAAACATGCCAGC
This sequence comes from Methyloligella sp., assembly GCA_021604645.1. GTDB lineage: Bacteria > Pseudomonadota > Alphaproteobacteria > Rhizobiales > HXMU1428-3 > HXMU1428-3. The sequence goes on along the minus strand of BQJJ01000007.1, from coordinate 74,614 downwards.
AATTTTTAGCGCTAAAACTTTAGCTGATAGGTGGGCATGCTCTGAAACGACGATCAGAACTATGATAAAAAAAGGCGATCTTAAAACTTTTAAAATCGGTGGTGCACTATTAAGAATAAAATTAAGTGAGGTTTTAAGGTGGGAAAACGAAAGCGCTGGAAAAAATATGAAGTCGGAAAATTCAGACTTGGAAGACACCGCCGTGTTGCAATCGTTTACTGGTACGATGAAAGCGGCAAAAAACACCAAGTCAAACTCGGCGAAACAGTCGAAAGCGCTGCAAGAACTGCGCTCGATCAATTCGCAGCAAAAGCCGAACTAATAAGACCTGATGACGAAAAAACATGTGGTGTTTTATTTGAGGCTTATCTGATTGAGAAAATTAAGGATGGAAAGAAGTCTGTTAATTTTTTGAATTCTTGGAAAGCCCTGGCACCTAGATTTAAAGATGCACTCCCCCAAAATATCACAGAAGATATTTGCAGAGATTACGCTAGAGAGAGATTTGAGCTAGGCCGCGCACCTTCCACCGTATGGACTGAGTTGCTGCAATTAAGAACTTTAATCAACTGGGCTGTTAAAACAAGAAGGTTAAAAGCAGATCATGCACGGTATATCTGGCTACCTTCGAAGTCAAAGCCGCGTGAACGGGTTATGACAAGCGCTGAAATTGAAAGCTTCATGCTGCACGCCAAAACACCTCATTTGAAACTGTTCTTTATTCTGGCTTTAACAACAGGCGCTAGATCAGGCGCAATCCTGGAAATGAAGTGGAGCCAAATAGATTTTGAAACTGGCATTCTAGATTTAAGAGGCGAGTACACTTTTGATCCAATGTCAAAGACGCGGCAAAAAAGAAGAGCTATTCAAAAACTCACTAGTCTAGCAACAGCGGCCCTATTAAAGGCCAAAGAAAACGCTTTGTCTGAATATGTGATTGAGTATAACGGCAAAGGGATCAAGGCAATTAAGAAGTCATTTGCTAGAACTTGCAAAAAGGCAGAGATTGAAGGGGTAAGCCCTCACACAATCAGACATACAACTGGGACGTTTTTAAGAGAAGGTGTACCCCTTGAAGTTGTAAGCGAGTGGTTAGGCCATTCAAATTTAGAAATAACAAAATCAGTCTATGCAAAGACAACACCGGAATTTTTTAATGATGCAGCCAAGTTTATTGATGGAAAATTGGCCAATTAATTTTGAGTTAGTGTACATGGTACGTTATAATATTTCAGAGGAAACAAAAAAACAGCCAGCTAGATTTAACTAACTGACTGTTTTATATACCATTTATAATGGTGGGCGATGACAGGCTCGAACTGCCGACCCTCTCGGTGTAAACGAGATGCTCTCCCAACTGAGCTAATCGCCCGAAACTTTCGTATTGCGCCATTTGGGTATGCTGGTTTAAATAGCTTTGGCGTACTTCAAAACATTCCTTAATTTCAAGGTTTGTCTTTGTTTCGAAGAGACCCTTGTAAAAGAGCTTTGAGATAAAATCAAGCTCTGAATACAAAGAAATTGCAGAAAATCTCAATTATTTTTTATTCTAAAATAATCTTAGCAAAAGCTGATATTTTATCTGCCTTAAAATGCTACGAGGGAATGTGATATTCACGCTCCCTCGCAACCATGTATTTAGTGAGCTGTTAAATTGCTGCCCGCTTCTTCTTTTTTCTTCAAAGCGGCAGCATCTTCAGCTTCTTCATCCCAAATGATTGGTTTTGGCTTTTTTACCAAAGCTAGTTCAATCACTTCTTCCATACGTGAAACCGGAATGATTTCCAGGCCATTTTTCACATTATCAGGAATATCTGCCAAGTCTTTGGCATTTTCTTCCGGAATAATCACACGTTTAATACCACCACGAAGGGCTGCCAAGAGCTTTTCTTTCAAGCCGCCGATTGGTAATACACGGCCACGTAATGTGATCTCACCTGTCATAGCGACATCTTTTTTAATCGGAATGCCGGTCATGATTGAAATGATAGCTGTGATCATTGCGACACCAGCTGATGGACCATCTTTTGGTGTTGCGCCTTCTGGCACGTGTACGTGAATGTCTTTGCGTTCAAACAAAGGCGGTTCAATGCCAAAATCAACAGAGCGAGAACGTACATAAGCACTAGCCGCCTGGATTGATTCTTTCATCACATCACGTAAGTTACCCGTAACTGACATCTTGCCTTTACCGGGCATCATCACGCCTTCAACGGTCAAGAGCTCACCGCCAACTTCAGTCCAAGCCAAGCCGGTGACAACACCAACCATGTCTTCGCCTTCAGTTTCACCAAAGCGGTATTTCGAAACGCCAAGATAATCATTTAGATTTTCATCAGTGACATTCACAGTTGTCACGTCATCTTTCGTCATGATTTCTTTAACAGCTTTACGTGCCAGGTTAGAAATTTCACGCTCAAGATTACGGACACCAGCTTCACGTGTGTAGCTGCGGATCATTAATTGTAGACCTTTGTCATCAATGCTCCATTCGCTTTCTTCTAAGCCGTGGGCTGTCATTGATGCTGGAATCAAGTGACGTCTTGCAATTTCAACTTTCTCATCTTCCGTGTAACCAGCTAGACGGATGATTTCCATACGGTCCATCAAGGCTGGAGGAATGTTCAATGAGTTTGCTGTTGTTACGAACATAACGTTTGAAAGGTCATAATCGACCTCAAGATAGTGATCACCAAAGGTACCATTTTGTTCTGGGTCTAGCACTTCAAGCAATGCTGACGCTGGATCGCCTCTGAAATCCTGTCCCATTTTATCAATCTCATCGAGAAGGAATAATGGATTGGTTTTCTTGGCTTTTTTCATAGACTGGATGACTTTACCTGGCATTGAGCCGATGTAAGTTCTTCTGTGTCCACGGATTTCAGCTTCATCACGCACACCGCCAAGGGACATACGAACAAACTCGCGTCCGGTTGCTTTGGCAATTGATTTACCCAAAGATGTTTTACCAACACCTGGAGGGCCAACAAGACAAAGGATCGGACCTTTTAATTTATTTGTGCGTTGTTGCACGGCTAAATATTCAAGGATGCGTTCTTTAACTTTCTCAAGGCCGTAATGTTCTTCATCAAGCACATTTTGAGCTTCATCCAGATCACGTTTAATACGTCCCTTTGTGCCCCATGGAATTGAAAGCAACCATTCAAGATAGTTACGAACGACAGTTGCTTCAGCTGACATTGGGCTCATTTGGCGCAATTTTTTAATTTCAGCCAGAGCTTTTTCCCGTGCTTCTTTTGAAAGCTTGGTTTCTTCAATTTTATCTTCAAATTCGCTGATGTCATCACGCTCGTCTGAATCACCCAGTTCTTTTTGAATGGCCTTCATTTGCTCATTCAAATAATATTCGCGCTGTGTTTTTTCCATCTGACGTTTAACGCGTGAGCGGATTTTCTTTTCAACTTGCAGAACTGAAATTTCGCTTTCCATGAAAGTAAAGACGCGCTCCAAGCGGTCAGAGACTGATGTCACCTCCAAAATTTCTTGCTTTTCAGAAATCTTAACTGCCAAATGTGAGGCAATGGTATCAGCTAGTTTTGAGTAATCATCAATTTGATTAACTGAGCCGATAACTTCAGGTGAAATCTTTTTGTTTAATTTCACATAGCTTTCAAATTGAGTGATCGCAGAGCGAGCAAGCGCTTCAATTTCATCGCTTTCTTCTGTGCCTTCATCAATTGTTTCAATTTCCGCTTCGAAATAATCATCATTTTCAACATAGTCTTTGACGATTGCACGACTGCTACCTTCGACCAGCACTTTTACTGTGCCATCTGGTAATTTTAGGAGCTGTAGAACAGTTGCTAATGTACCTGTTGTGTAAATTTGGTCTGTTTCAGGATCATCATCGCTGGCATTCTTTTGCGCTACTAACAAGATTTGCTTGTCAGTTCTCATTACTTCTTCAAGTGCATTGATTGATTTTTCCCGGCCAACAAAAAGTGGCACGATCATATAGGGAAAGACAACGATGTCACGAAGTGGCAGAACTGGATATACTCCATCTTGCGCTTCTTCTTGTGTGTTTTCTGTTTCATCTGTCATGATAAAATCTCGGCCTTTCCGTGTGCCCTATTGTGCGGCATTAAAGCCCCATTTGGGCAAATTCTTAAAACATTGCAGGCGAAGCACTGCATTGTTTTTCATACAGTATACACCAACCTTATAATATATGGTTGGTCTTCATTTCTAATCAAGCTTATTCATAAAAATAGTGCGATATTGACACTCTAAATTGACACTATGGTGCTATTTTAAACAGTTTTTCGCATTGATTAGATTGTGACTAATCTCATTCTTTCAAGACTACATGATTCATTCCAAAGCCATGTGTTCTTATATGGGCGATTTTGTAAAAATGGGGCATTTCCCCAATAAATCAAGGTAAGTTGTCTTTTTGAGCTTAATTTTTAAGATTTTCAGTAAAGTGATGAATGTATTTCATTCTTTTTGACTCAATGAATTGCGCCTTGTTATACGCTTTATTGGTTTTTGAAACAAATAAAGGGCGAAGTTACAATGCAACTTCGCCCTTTAATTCTAGTAATTATAGTTTTCAGCTAGATTTATGCGCTTGTTGGCGCTTCGTCTGCTGCTGCGGTTCTTTCCGCATAGATTTTTAATGGTTTTGCCTGTCCATCTACAACTTCTGGACTGATAACAATTTCTTCTACACCATCAAGTTCAGGCAATTCGAACATTGTCTCTAGAAGGATACCTTCCATAATTGAGCGAAGGCCACGAGCACCTGTTTTACGTTCAATTGCTTTACGAGCAATGCCTGACAATGCTTCATCTGAGAATGTTAGTTGTAGGTCTTCCATTTCAAATAAGCGCTGATATTGCTTCACAAGAGCATTTTTGGGCTCTGTTAAGATTTTAACCAGTGCTGCTTCATCTAGGTCTTCCAATGTTGCAAGAACAGGTACACGTCCGATAAATTCTGGGATCAGACCAAAACGCAAGAGATCTTCTGGCTCGACTGCTTTTAACAATTCGCCTGTTTTGCGTTCATCTTCTGATTCGACACTGGCACCAAAGCCAATTGATGTTGAACGTCCACGATCTGCAATGATTTTCTCTAGGCCGGCAAATGCACCACCACATATAAATAGAATGTTTGTGGTATCGACTTGTAGGAATTCTTGCTGAGGATGCTTGCGCCCTCCTTGAGGTGGAACACTTGCAACAGTGCCTTCCATGATTTTCAACAGCGCCTGCTGCACACCTTCGCCAGAGACGTCGCGAGTGATTGATGGATTGTCTGCTTTACGACTGATTTTATCAACTTCGTCAATATAGACGATACCACGCTGAGCGCGTTCCACATTGTAATCCGCTGCTTGAAGAAGTTTAAGAATGATGTTTTCAACATCCTCCCCGACATAACCAGCTTCTGTTAATGTTGTTGCATCTGCCATTGTAAATGGAACATCAAGTATGCGCGCTAAGGTTTGCGCCAGGAGCGTTTTACCACAACCTGTAGGACCAATAAGCAAAATGTTTGATTTTGCTAACTCAACATCACCATTTTTTTGCCCGTGGTTTAAACGTTTATAGTGATTGTGTACCGCGACTGATAGAACTCGTTTTGCATGAGGTTGCCCGATGACATAATCATTTAGCACATTGCAAATTTCTTGAGGTGTTGGCACGCCATCGTTAGACTTCACAAGAGAGGTTTTGTTCTCTTCTCTGATTATGTCCATACATAACTCGACACACTCATCACAAATGAACACAGTTGGGCCTGCAATCAGCTTTCTAACTTCGTGCTGACTCTTACCACAAAAGGAACAATAGAGAGTATTTTTCGATTCACTTGAGCTCATGCTTTAACCTGTTTTTCTAATTAGACTTGTCTATGACTATAAAACCAAAGTCTATCCAAAGCCTTAAACTAATTTTTATTGTTCTTATAAATTCATATTCAACTTTGGCCCTTTAAAGGCAGTTTGCCAGAATATAAGAACAGAATCTAATTTAAACGTCCATAGTTGATGTATCAATATCTAACATGTGTAGAACGTATCACCGTAACTAAGCAATTTACGTGCAAGAGGGATTACTCTTGCTAAAATTACCTGATTCACAGGTATTTTAGAGGTCAGAAGATCAATTTTTCATTAATAAACTTTTATTTACTCTCAACTAAATACTTAGTTTTTAATCAGTTTAATGAAGGTTTTTGCATTTTCTTGTTTTTGTTTGAGATTTTTTTGAGCACACAATAAAAAACCCCGATTTTCTACTATGTAGAAAGAATCAGGGTTTCTATAATCTTAAATTTAATTGAAGTTGGAGACTTTAAATAATCCAGCTTCTTAAATTCTATTAATCGCTTTTTGTATCTGAACCTGCGGTATCGTCATCGGATATTTCGCGTTTTTCGATAACTTCATCGATCAGACCAAAGGTTTTTGATTCTTCAGCTGTTAAGAACGTATCGCGCTCAAGAGCTTCTTCGATTTTTTCTAACTTTTGAGACGTGTGTTTCACATAGACTTTGTTTAAACGGTCTCTTAGGTCTAAAATTTCTCGTGCGTGACGCTCAATATCACTTGCTTGACCCTGGAAGCCACCAGATGGTTGATGTACCATGATCCGAGCATTTGGTAGAGCATACCGCATACCAGGTTCACCAGCGGCTAAAAGCAATGATCCCATGCTTGCTGCTTGACCAATACATAGGGTTGCTACAGGTGGGCGAATGAATTGCATTGTATCGTAAATCGCCATTCCTGATGTCACAACACCGCCTGGCGAGTTGATATACATTGAAATTTCTTTTTTAGGATTTTCAGCTTCAAGGAATAAAAGCTGAGCTGTTATCAATGAAGCCATGTGATCTTCTACTTGACCTGTTACAAAGATAATTCTCTCTTTTAACAAACGTGAGTAGATATCATAAGAACGTTCGCCACGGTTTGTTTGTTCAACAACCATAGGAACAAGTGTGTTCATCACGGTATTCATTTCATTAACCATGGAAGGCTCCTGTATTTTTATAACTAGCAATAAATTTGCAAAGATTACGCTAACTTATCTTTGTTCATCTATGTAGGCTATATAGAAATGAAGTTAATTAACGTCTAATCATTTGAAACTAAAACGTTTCAACTCACAAAAGATAAGCTTCATGAGTTGAAATTAAGGCAAAGCGTTATTCTTTTGCTTCGCCTTCGTTTTCTTCTTCATCAAATTTTGTTAACTCATCGATTGATACTTTTTTCTCACTGACGCTAGCCAGTTCTAAAATGAAATCAACGACTTTTTCTTCAAACAGAGGAGCTCTTAGCTCAGCAAGAGCTTGAGGGTTTTGTTGATAGAAGGTTAGAACTTGACGTTCTTGGCCTGGGAACTGGCTTGCTTTATTGATTAAAGCTTGTTGAACTTCTTCATCAGAAATTTTCAGTTCATTTTTGCTTCCAATTTCAGAAACAATTAAGCCCAGACGAACGCGGCGCTCAGCAATATCTTGATATTTTTTGCGCTCTTCTTCTTCTGTTGTACCTTCATCTTCGAAAGATTTATTTTTTTGAGCCATTTCTGTTGTGAGCTGGCCCCAAATCGCATCGAATTCAGATGAAACTAGTTTTTCAGGAAGTTCAAATTGGTGACTTTCTTCTAATTTGTCGAGCAATTCTCTCTTTAAGCGGTTCTTGCTGACTGTATCTAGCTCTTCCTGGAGCTTTTCTTTTACAGCATCCTTGAATTTATCTACATTTTCAAGGCCCATCGAAGTGGCGAACTCGTCGTTAAGCTCAGGCGCTTTTGGCTCTGCAACTTCTTTTACTTTCACTTCAAAGATTGCTTCTTTACCAGCTAGAGCCTCCACTTGATATTCTTCAGGAAATGTTGTGGTTACATCTTTTTCATCACCGGCTTTAGAGCCCAAAAGGCCTTCTTCAAACCCAGGAATGAATTGACCTTGACCTAGAATTACAGGCGTATCTTCAGCGGCACCACCATCGAAAGCCTCGCCGTCAATACGGCCAAGGAAATCGATTGTCACACGGTCTTTGTCTTGTGCTTCGCGCTCTACAGCTGCGTAATCCACACGGCCCTCTAGGACCTGATCAATGCCGCGCTGATGTTCTTTTTCATCAACTTCTGCTACAAGCTTTTCAAACTTGTATGAGCTCATATCTTTGATTTCAATTTCAGGTAAGATTTCAAATGCCATGGTGTAAGCCAGATCTGCCTTACCATCCATGATTTGATCGATTTCTTCTTTATCTTCCGTGAGCTTAATTTCTGGCTCAAAAGCCGGGCGTTCGTCACGTTCTGTTAGAGCATTCCGGCTGGTCTCTGTTACTGTTTCTTGCAGTACTTCAGCCATAACTGAGCGACCATACATTTTACGCAAATGAGTTACAGGAACTTTACCTGGACGGAACCCTTTAATTTGCACTTTGTCTTTTAGATCGACAAGACGTGCTTCTAGCTTGTTGTCCAATTCTTCAGCGCCGATTACAACTTTTAGCTCTCGCTTTAAACCGCTATTTGTTGTTTCTGTAATTTGCATGCTGCCTGTTTACCCACTTGTTTATTGCTGTTTTATGCTGAGGCTCTCAATTGCTAGCGCCAAGAAAGGGGCGCCGATTAATGGGGCCTTTATATATAATCACTCATCGGTGTTTGATGAGCAGTCCCACACTTCATATTTAGAGGAGACATTAATTGAATGGTGCGGATGGAGGGACTTGAACCCCCACGCCTCGCGGCACCAGAACCTAAATCTGGCGTGTCTACCAATTTCACCACATCCGCATATGCTCTAATTCATAAAAATTAGTTCGTCTCAACCTTCCGCATGAAGATGAAAAAACTAACCTTAGAGCGTTCTTTTCAAACTCTAAACCAGTCTTTTGTAATACTGGAAAACCAGCCTTATAGTTCTGCTGATTGAGTCTGGCAAGACATAAATAGATATTCTTTGCTATTTGATGGCGTGTTTTATCGCCGCATCAAAATTCAGATCACTTTTTGCACATGTTTTTAAGGAAATACAAGCCCTATTTCTTAAATTGATACAATTTTTTTATTGAGGCTGATGAAATATTTTTATGATGGGAAGAAGCAAACAAGAATTTGCTCACTATCTAGGTGATTTAGGGTCCTTATTTATCAATCTCGAAGAATTTGGATGCAAAGAACGTAGATCAACGGAATTAATCCCATCCATAAATATAGAGGATCACCACCATATTCGACCCAACAAGCTGCAGATAACCATAAAAATCCGGCTAATATAAGAAATTTAGACATTTTAACTCTCTTTCATTCTCAGAATGAAACAACATTTTAAATTTATAAAAAGAGTTGCAATGGCTATGCCAAAGATATGGGGGTTTTTATTGGATTTTGGCTGTTTTGAGAGAGATTTCTAAAGCCGTAACTTGAAATATGTGAATTCTTTCTACATGATAATATATTGAGATAAGAGAATGTTTGTTATAGGGTCTGCCTCTCTACACTCTCAAAATTTGATTTTTAGCCTTTTTCAGCACCGTCCTGAAAGCTTCTGCGAGCCAATAGAATGATAAATATAAAACAAGATGCCGCTCATGCGGTTGGCAATACTCCTTTGATCAAATTAAAGAAGGCCTCTGAATTAACCGGGTGTACCATTCTAGGTAAAGCTGAGTTTATGAACCCTGGTCAATCAGTAAAAGACAGGGCTGCTCTATCTATCATTCGGCAAGCCGAGAAAAAGGGCCTTCTTAAAAAGGGTGGAACAATCGTTGAAGGAACTGCAGGCAATACCGGTATTGGTTTGACTGTTATTGGCCAGGCATTGGGCTATAAGAGCGTTATTGTTATTCCTGAAACTCAATCGGATGAAAAGAAGTTAGCTATTCGTATGCTGGGCGCTGAATTAATTGAGGTGCCAGCCAAACCCTATAAGAACCCAAACAACTATATCAAATATTCTGAACGACTTGCAGCACATTTAAGTGAAACTCTTGAAGACGGTGTTTTATGGGCCAATCAATTTGATAATACTGATAATCGCCTTGCTCACATTGAAATGACGGGACCTGAAGTTTGGGAACAAACAAATGGGACCATTGATGGTTTTGCTTGCGCTGTTGGAACTGGTGGCACTCTTGGAGGAATGTCACTTGCCTTGAAAGAAAAGAACAAGGACATTCAAATTGCTGTGGCAGATCCGTTTGGCTCAGCTATTTATAATTACTTTGTAAATGGTGAACTTAAATCATCTGGAGATTCCATCACCGAAGGCATTGGCCAAGGCCGTGTTACTGAGAACTTGAAAGATATCGTTGTTGATCAAGGATTTCAGATTTCTGACACTGAGGCTTTGACACTTGTTTACGATCTCATTCAAGAAGAAGGACTTTGCCTTGGTGGCTCCAGCGGCATTAATATTGCTGGTGCCATAAAGCTCGCCCAAGAGATGGGGCCTGGGCATACGATCGTTACGATTTTATGTGACTATGGCAACCGCTATGCAAGCAAAATTTTCAATCCTGAATTTTTAAAACAAAAGAACTTGCCAGTACCAAGCTGGATGAGCGGTCAGTCTGGTTCTGAGATACCTTCTGTGTTTATTGACTAATCTAAATTTAAGATTTGATTTGGGGTGTTATCTCACTCTATTAACTTATGTTTTATAAAAATACGGGCAAATTGTCCTTTATGCATAATCACCCCTTGACCTCAGCCTCATTTCGCGATGGTCTATAAATATGAATTGAGATTAAACTCAACGAAAAGATTTTGGGCTCTGGAGATGCACATATGGAACCTGCACTAAAATCCTGGTTTGTCGATACTGATTGGTTGAACTCACAATTAGGAGACCCTAATTTGGTTGTATTTGATGCAACCTGGTATCTCCCTGGTACGCGAACGGATGCCCGCCAGCAATATTTGGAAGAACATATTCCGAATAGTCTGTTTTTTGATATTGATGACATCAGTGATTTAAACTCTCCTTTGCCACATATGTTACCGAACCCCATTAAATTTTCTTCTCGCATGCGCCGACTTGGTGTTGGCGATGGTATGAAAATTGTTATTTATGATCATCTTGACCTTTTTAGTGCTGCGCGAGCTTGGTGGATGTTTCGTATTATGGGTGTTACTGAAGTTTATGTTCTCGATGGTGGAATGCGTAAATGGACGGATGAAAACCGCCCTGTTGATGAATACCCGCACCGCCCGCGCATTGAGCGACATTTCACGGCCCGCCTCGACAGCACCATGCTGGCTTCTTTAGAGGATGTACTTGATGCGCAAACAAATGGTTCTGCGCAAATTGTAGATGCCCGTCCCGAAGGACGTTTCAAAGGCATTGATGATGAACCTCGTAAGGGTGTGCGCCGCGGTCATATACCGACATCGATTAATATCCCTCGAACCGAGTTCTTACATGAGAATGGCAGCTTTAAGACGAATGAAGAGATTAAAGACGTCTTTAGTGAAGCAGGCGTTGACCTGGATAAACCAATTATAACTACATGTGGATCCGGTATTACGGCTGCTATCCCATTGCTTGCACTGGCTCAGATTGGTCATGAAGACAATAAACTATATGATGGTTCCTGGTCTGAGTGGGGAGCAAATTCACAACTCCCTATTGAAGTTGGTTAGGTTTTTAAACTGAAACTTTTGTCATAAAAAAGCCCCTGAAGCGAATAAGTTTCAGGGGCTTTTTATTTTAAACATCCGGGAAGTTTAGTGCTCTACTATAAGAGTGTTCCCATCAAGTGCTACAACTTTGATAATTGTACCAACTTCGGCGTCTTCACCTTTGACAATCCATTCACTATCACCAACCTTCACTTTGCCTTTGCCATTTTCAATGGCCTTTGTCACTTTGAACGAATGGCCTATAAGTTGGGCCCCTCTTTTGTGCAGTAAGGGTTGATCTGAAGCGGCTTCATTTGATGAGTAGAGTTTACGCCCAATGAGTACGCTAATAAGTGATACAATTGCGAAAACTATTAGCTGCAATTCAAGTCCTATTGGCGCCAAGAATGATAAAACCCCAGTTACAATCGCCGCAACGCCAAACCAGAGCATAAATGTGCCTGGTAAAAGGACTTCAAGACCTAGTAGGATACACCCAAGGATTAACCAACTCCAGGGCCCTATGTTCATTATATATGGAATTATATTTCCCATTTCTCGCTCCTTAAAAAAGATAATACATTTTTATAGATTTATAAGTTTCGAGATTGAAATTTTAAGTTTTTGGAACACTGCCAGAACTGTTTTTACCTTTATTTTCACTAAAGGCTTCTTTGGCTAGTTCAGCAATACCTGCAACAGAGCCAATTACAGAAGACGCTTCTAACGGCATCATCAGAACTTTTTGATTTGGAGATGTAGCAATATCTTTCAATGCTTCCACGTACTTGGTTGCAACAAAGTAATTGATTGCCTGTACGTCACCTTTACCAATCGCTTCAGATACCATTTGAGTGGCTTTTGCCTCAGCTTCGGCCTGACGCTCTCTTGCTTCGGCATCTCTAAAGGCGGCTTCTTTTCTACCCTCAGCTTCAAGAACAGCAGCTTGTTTTTCACCTTCAGCTCTTAGAATTTCTGATTGACGCTCACCTTCAGATTCAAGGATGGCTGCACGTTTTAAGCGCTCAGCTTTCATCTGGCGCGCCATTGAATCGACAAGATCAGTTGGCGGGGCAATGTCTTTAATTTCAATTCGAGTAACTTTTACACCCCATGGGTTTGTTGCTTCATCAACAATGTGTAACAGACGCGCGTTAATTTCATCGCGATTAGAAAGGAGTTGGTCCAAATCCATTGAGCCCATAACCGTTCTGATATTTGTCATTGTGAGGTTTAGAATTGCGTTTTCTAAGTAGTTAACTTCATATGAAGATTGAGCGGCATCTAAAACCTGGAAGAAATTAACACCATCGACTTTCACCATGGCATTATCTTTGGTGATGACTTCCTGACTTGGAACATCCAATACCCGTTCCATCATGTTTACTTTATGACCGATTTGATCGATGAACGGGGTTATTAATGACAGACCTGGAGTTAAAGATTTAGTGTAGCGCCCAAATCTTTCAATTGTGTAGTTATGTCCTTGAGGAACAATAACAACACCAGAATAAATGACGGCCAGTACTAAAAGCACCATCACAATTAAAAAAATATCTACGCCCATTTGATCTTTCCCTCCATGATTTGGCGAGCAGTAATAAAACGGCCTGATTGACCAACCTGCCCTAGCTAATTTTCCAGTCTGTTATGTTCAATATATGACATTGAATAGAAAAAAGACCTATTTGTCATATAGGTACACTTAGACAAATTAAAAGAGTGTAACCTCTTTTAATGAAATATATGGCTTTCGCGAAAGATATAAACTAGATGTTCTTATGGTTATTTTAGTATTAACAATCTACCCAGCCGCGTAATTCATTTTTAATAACTCCAGACAACACTCGAATACTGTCTTGACTATCATTTAGACAAGGAATGAGGGTAAAGTTTTCACCACCATTTTCTTCGAATATTTCCCCTGCTTCCAAGGCAATCTCTTCAAGAGTTTCCACGCAATCAGAAGAAAAACCAGGGCATACAACCGCCAAGTTTTTTACACCGTCTTTGGCAAGTTGTTCGATCGTTTTATCTGTATAGGGTTGAAGCCACTCTTCTTTACCAAACCTTGATTGAAAGGTTAGCTTCAATTTGTCTTCTGACCAACCTAATCGTTCTCTCAGCAATCTCGTTGTTTTGGCACATTGGCAATGATAGGGGTCACCTGCATCAAAGTAACGTTGTGGCAAACCGTGGAATGAGGCAATCACCAAATCTGGCGTCCATTCTTTTTCGGCAATGTGATCCTGAATAGAATCTGCCAAAGCTTCGATATAATCCGGATCTTCAAAATAAGGAGGGACAACGCGGACAGTTGGCTGCCAACGCATTTCTTTCAGCGCATCGAAAGCTTTGTCACAAGCTGTTGCTGTTGTTGCTGCCGCATATTGAGGATAAAGAGGGAATATTAAAATACGATCACAGCCTTGAGCTTGTAGATTTTCGATGCCGGCCTTGGTCGATGGGTTTCCGTATCTCATTCCCCATTCGATTACGACCTCATCATGTTCACTAAAATCTTTGGCAATTTTTTCAGCCTGGCTGCGCGTTATGGTTTTTAAAGGACTTTCATCTTTTTCTTTATTCCAGATGGATTTGTAAGCCTCACCAGACGCTGTTGGACGTTTGGTTAGAATGATGAAATTTAAAATAAACCACCAGAGCAGTCTTGGAGCTTCGATCACGCGGCTGTCAGACAAGAACTCTTTCAAATAACGACGCATCGAAAAATAATCAGTTGCGTCAGGTGTTCCTAGATTAACGATAAGAACCCCAACTTTGCGGCGCTTAATTTCTGGATGCCCGCTTGGTGCGAACTTCATTGGGTCTTGCTGTTTCGTAAAGGATCGACGGTGCCGCACAAAGCGCCTCCATTAGCTTGCGAGCTTACGGTGTTAATGAGTTTAACGACCGTTTTAATCGCACTTGTTTGTAGTGTTTGACTGATTTGCATAAAACTAGCTAATGATGCCATAAAACCCAAGAACTATCTTGGGCTTTGCAAGTGTTATTTGCATCTTTTCAGTGATTTATCTGCTATTTTAGTGCTAGTAGTGCGGTTCTTTGCAGATTAATTAACCTGCAAAGTAAATTCCATAGGCAATGACCAATGCTGGAAGCGCACTATAAAGCGTTGCAAGGATTGCAGCTTTTGGTGCCAACGCGATGGCTGGGAAGAGAGCATCACCATCATTAGCGATTGCATTACCATATAGAGCGGCTATTGGCACAACTCCATTGAGGTACATGGTGACAACAACAATTTGTGGTCCGCACCCAGGGATGAAGCCAATTAGAATTGCAACAAGTGGTACAAATGGCGCCCATGTTTGGAACCAGGTTTCGATACCACTGCCTGTGAAATGAACGCCCAGTTCGTAAGCAAGAAAACCAAAGACCACCCAGGATGTTACAAAGTTTGTATCTTTCATAACGCGTTTCAGCATTGATGACTGACCGTTTATGTCTGTTACTTCCTGGCCAACATGGCCTTGATCCGGAGATGAAAAGGCCCAGAGAGTTAAACAAAGTAAAGCACCTGTTGCCCCGATCCATAATGTTGGTTCATAAGCCGCAAGGCTTGCGCCGAATAAAGCATCGACATCTACTAAGAAAGCAAGAGCCAGACCAATAGCAATTGAAGGAATTAAGATTGCGAGCCAAATATTATTTAAAAAATCAAGTGAGAAAGGTTTTTTCTTGGCATTGGCCTCAAGCTTTTCTTTCGCAACTTTATTCTCATATTCTTCTTTCGAGGGGCGCATAAAATCTTGCCCATGAATATAATCGATGATCCAACCGGCGAATGTTCCGCAAACGAAACCTGTTGCGAGTACTGCTGCACCAGTTAAGGGCTCGCGTGCTAGCAAAAGAAATGCTGCATCACCCATAGTAGAAATTAAAACGGCTACAACAGAGCCAAATGAAATGCTGCCTTTTGTATATTGAGTAACAACGATGATAGCACCGCCACACCCTGGTAATGCTCCTAAAAAGGAAGCGATGGGCGCTTGCCATTGTTTGGCTCCGGCCATCTTTTGCCCCAAATCAACACCGAGGCCTTTTTCTAGCATGTAAAATACAGCCAGTGTACCTGCAACAAAAACAGTAACAGCAAGATAGGCGTCTGACATTGCACCTAAGATGAGGGGGCGTAGTTCCGATGAGAACATCATCAGACTTAATAGGGTGATCAGTAACAAACGATTTGGATGAGCGAAATGTTTTAAGCCTGTCCACTCAAGAGCTAATCTACTTGTTCTTAATACGAGTTCAGTCATTGATGTTGCCCTGTTAAATCTCGTTTAGGTCCCCAAATAACTGCTTTGCGGACTCTTCACGCTCATCTTTCCTTCAAAAAGGTTTTGATGAGTTGTATCTATATTAGGATATAATGCAATTAGGAATGATTTGCAACTAGGGTTTTAAAAAAACTTGTTCCTAAGTGCATTGACCACATAATTTATCAAAGAATTACATTGCTGCGCCTAAACCGAGTACCAACCAGGGAAACAGCCAACACAGAGCTAGAATGATTATTTGCACGATTATGAGAGGTATTTTTGTTTGATAAATTTGTGGTTTCAACATCTCGAGTGATGACTGATTGTTTATGTTTTTATCGATTCCATTCATGGATATCGAATAATACCCAAGGATTTGAAGCGTTATGATTATTAATATACCAATCCAAAGTGTATTGAGTTCCGGGATACCTGTTTTTACTAACATTAATAAATGAGGTACCAAAACTGGCACTACAATTAGCAAGGCAATGACCGGAGTGAATATTCGACCAACGAGAACTAAGATCATAAAACTTAAAAGAATTACGAGATTATTATTACCGGTGAAATTCTCGTAAAATAGTTTTAATAGCTGATCACCGCCCAATCCTTTGAAAACCAAAACATATAGGCTTGCGGCAATGAGGAGGGTTATTATTCTTGAGGTTTGTTCTAGTGTCTCCATCAGAGCAATGCCCATAAACGAATGAGTTATGGGCTTTTCCTTTATAGTTTCATTCCTCATCAGAGGAACAACAACATTATAAATTCCGTAAACAATATACCCAATGAAGAAAATTGATATTGCAAACACTGCACCGTTCAAAGGTGTTGCTTCAAACTTACTAATTTCAAGTGTGAAGATTTTACTCAAGAAAAACAAACTCAGAAATGAAATCACTGCGTTGAGAGATATATTATTTTTTTCTGGAGCTAATTTATGACTGGCCAGAAAAATTGAACCGACTGCTGCAATCGCTGCGACCTCTAGAATGGATAACTTTACTATCAATAACGCGCTAAATATTATGGCGCCATAAAGTGCTGGTGCGAAAAATGATTTAAGAAGCTCTGTTTTGCTCGAAACTTTTAAGTCTTTTTCTTTTTCAATATTTTTAAAAACATATTCATTTGGATATTTGAACATGAGACACAATTGATAGAGACAATAGAGAGCCGTAAATAAAATCCCAGGAATTAAGCTTGCTATAAAAAAATCTTCAGTTGTGTATTTTGTTATTTCTTGTCCGAGAACAGGTTGCGATGTTTTTGCGGCATTCATCATTGACGAGTTAACAGTTGAAAGCAGCTCAGCGATAATCACAAGCATCACTGTTATAGGAATGAAACTTGGTTGTTTCAGCAAACCTTTTGCAAAAAGCGATGATATATTCTTTGCTTCTAAAAATTTATGGTTTCTTGTTTTTAATAGCAAAGGCAACCGCAAAGCCACTAACGGCGCGAATAAAACACATATTAGCGCTGCCAACCCAGAAACGATTATATCTAGCAATGAAACCGTAAACAACATGGCTTCCGACTTATGTCGCCAATGATCAATGAATTTCAGAATTAAATTTTCAACTATAAATGCCCGCTCTATTATCACTGCTGTAAAGAGGAATAAGGGCAAGGCCAGCAGAGTTTTACTTGATAAGATTTTTTCCAGATGTTCTGCGAATGGAGTGAAAGCCGCGCCAGTCATCCCCCCTGAAACCAGTGCATAGCTTGCAAATAAAACTGCGGTGCCAATAAGAACAAAAGCAATGGGGAAGCCTGAATAAATAAACAGAGCACTTACTAACACCAAGAGTAAAGCGCCAGCTCCATCATGCCAATTTATTGAAAATAGAGAGGATGTTAAAAGATCAAAACTAGAATAAAGAAATTCCATAATGTCTTAAGCCCCCCTCTTCTCTTCTGCACTCTCTACAAAGTTCACATATTTTAACTGCTGCAAAATCAGTGCTGCCTTGCACGCTATTGATATGGCTGCAAGTGCTGTTAGTTGTGTGAACACTGTGATGATCGAGATAAAAATGCTCAAACTGATAATTCTCAATGATGACGGGTCTGAGAATGCTTCCAGCGAAAAGAGGAATTGGTTTTGACTTAACTCACTTAAAAAGTAATTCCACGACAATCCGAAAATGAGAGCGGCTGTTGGAATGACCAAAAAAAGAGCGCCTAGAATATTTATGATCTCTCGTTTCTGTTGGGATAGGTTTTTACTGACAGTCTCAATTTTGAGATGTTTGTTTAAAATGAGATTATAGGCAGAGCCTGCCAAGATAATAAGACCGAGTGACAGCCAGCTTAACTCAAAAAAAGCAATCAACTTCATCCCGAATATGTTTTTGAAAATTAACCAAGTGAATTGAGCCAGGATCAAAGCTAAGATGATCCAAGAAGAAATTTTACCTGCTTTGACCGTGAGGTCATCAATATTACTGCTGACCCGTTCAAAAAATTTCAGCAACGCATTACTTTCCCTATTTAGGAATTAAGCAACCTTTCAATTTCAGGTGGCTAAATTTTAATTCCCATTTTGGGTTATGAAAAAACCCAACTCCTATTCTATAAAAGATACTAGCAGGCCCTATTAACGGTTGGCAATTTTTGTTGTTGGGTAAACTGTATCTCGAACAAATGCCAGAAACATGAATTTATCTATCACACCTGCCAAACGCCCTATTTCTTTGCCATTTTTCATAATCACAAAAGTCGGCACTATTTCTATTGGTTTGCTTAAGTGATATTTGCCTGTGCCGGCGTCATCCAGGTTAACATCTACCCATGGTGCTTTTTTAGCCAAGCTATGTGACTTATAAAGTCCTGCAACATCCTGATCAAAAACAGCGCAATGGTTGCATATGCTGGTTTTAAACATGATCAATTCGTAAGTTGTCTCTAATTGTTCTTTAGTTTGCTGCACGACTGTTTGAGCTAAAAAAGCACCGACCAATGCCATGGCTAGATAGCCAATCCAACGCGTCATTTTTTACATCCCTACTGAGCCTTTAACGGCCTGTTTACCCTTAGGTGGAATGTCTCAGCTATTTGGATTTTGCTCAATCTAGTTTTGTCTAACTAGTTAATTTACTTAGTTAAAATAATTACTTAACGGGCCTTTGATTTGCCGTTACTGGGTTGCTAAGAGGTTGATATACTCGTTAAAATGGGGAAACTGGCGTGAATGAAGATGAGAGCAGCACAGTTCCAAAGAATATAATCATGACTGCGCCGCCAAGCGTGCAAAAATCATAAACATAGCTACCAAACCGGCTATTGCCACCTGAAGAAAAATAAGCAAATTTTCGCCCGCCCACAACAGTCATCGTGACCAGTGAAATTGTTATCGCCGTTCCTAAGGCCATTGCATAAACGGATAATACACCTATCCAGAACACACCCTTGATCAGTGCTAAAGCCAAAACATAGAGCGCTCCCGTGCAGGGACGCAAGCCAACAGAGAGAACAAGTGAAATGATCTTTGCTAAGTCCCACTTGCCTTGCACCTCTTCTGCTCTAGGAATGTGACTATGGCCGCAGCCACAATTTTCATCATGATCATGACTGTGATCATGATTATGGTCGTGGTTATGTGCATGGCTGTGAGTATGATTGTGGGGGTGTTTATGTGATTTGGCAGACTTAGCTTTCCATTTTTTATAAAGAAGTGAATAGAGCAAATAGAGCCCAAGCAAGATGATCAGGATATAAGACAATTGAGTGAATTGTAGCCCTAGCTTTTTTATGGTTGAACCGCTGGCACTGAAAATTAAGGCCGGTATGGCAACCAGAGAAACAGCGACTGTTCCTTGAACTAGAGATGATAAAAAGGAGAGAAAGATGCCTCTTCTCATGGTTTGATTATTTGCCATAATATATGAAGAGACAACGACTTTACCGTGACCTGGTCCGGCAGCATGTACAAGCCCATATAGGAAGCTAAGTCCGATCAACATCACAGCAAAGGTATAATCATTTGTTTTTTTAAATTTCTGCAAATAGCTTGTGAGTGTGTTGCTTAGAACAACCTGTTTTTGATTCACCCAAATAGTGAGCGATTGCCACAAAGATCTTTCATTTTTGGGTTTTAGGATGTTGTTGCCAGCAGGGACGTTGTTTTCAGTAGATGAACTTTTACCAAAATCTAACAGGGAGCGACCCGCTTTATCTTCATTTACTGCTCCCCTGCTAACATTTTCTGCAAGCTGGATTTTAAGTGAGGGATCGTTTTCTAACGAGGTGGCTACAGCTGCACTGCTGAAATTGATGAACAGAAGCACGCTTAAAATTAATGAAGCAATGTTAGAAACTGACATATCGAGAATAAATTTCATTTTAAATTGAATTGTTAATTTGAGAGACAACTTACTGTGAAGGTTGGCGCGAAGAGTGCGCCGGTTCCTCTATTTTCTTCATCTGAGAGGTCCATTGGTTGCCCTAACCTTTGTTCAATCAAGGCTGTTTGGTCCGAACCAGCTTTTTTCTTTTCTATCATGCATTGCGGTGATGTCCCTTTAGAGAAGACAACAGGTGAGTTCTTTTTTGGCTCTAGAAACGCAATGAAAAATTCAGGGTCGTAAATTCCGAACTTTAATGGGTTTGCCAGAATTTTTTGCGGCTTTTTTAAAGGCAATGTAAATTCTAGTACCAGCTCTTGATTTTTATATGTGAGCACTGTGTCTATTGGCTGGTTAAATTCTAAGTTTCTTTTTTTTTGTTTACCGTAAGTAAAAAAGTCGAATTGGTGCAGGCTTTCAATATTCTCCTTCGCTAAGGGCTCAAGTTCATATTGAGAATATTTTCCATCTTTATTGACATCCATACCGACTAGAGCAAAGGCAGCGTATCCATCATCAAATTTCCAACGATGACGAAACCCTGTAATCTCGAATGTGTTATTCATGAGTAGTTTTGTTTCACTCTCAATAAACACATGAGGATGCGCATTGGCTTTTGATGGCGTAAGAACTACGGTCAAGCTTACTATTCCCAAAACAATATAGCTTAGGTATTGATAGATTTGATTTTGATCAGTTCGCTCTCGACATAAAGACAAGATCTTAGTTTCCTTCTTATCCAGCCTTTTTAATGACTACATATATTTTTTACTCAATTCCTAGACAAATAGGACTTCTCGGAAATTCAACAATAACCCTACCATAAATTTTGTTCAAAATGAGAAATTCATTGCATGAGTTCTAGTTATATTGTAACAATTTTTCAATTGTAATATTGTAACATAAATTTTACAAAGGGCTTACCCTATGGTTTATCCAAGATTTAATAAATTACTTTCTTTCATATCAGTGTTTCTTATAACACTGTTTTCTGCATTCCCTTTTCTTCACGCCGATGAGAAGAATTCTCCCCCTAAAGTTGTGGTAACAATTAAACCACTGCACAGTCTGGTTAGCGGTGTGATGGAAGGTGTTGGTGAGCCAACACTTCTTCTTAAGGGTGCATCTAGCCCTCATCACTTTCAACTCAAACCATCTGATGCGTTAGCAATTAAAAAAGCTGATTTGATTGTTAGAGTTGGTCCTCTACTTGAGACTCCCATGAATAAGGTGCTCAAAAGCTTGAGTAAGAAAGGTTCAGTGTTGAATGCCGTAGATTTAGATGGGATTACATTCTACAAAATGCGTTCTAAGCATCATCATCATGATGATGAAGCTCATAGCGATCATGATGACCACGACCATCATAAAGAAAAGCATGCTAAGCATGACGATCATGATGATCACGACCATCATAAGGAAAAACATGCTAAGCATGACGATCATGATGATCACGACCATCATAAGAAAAAACAAGCTAAGCATGACGGCCACGATGATCACGACCATCATAAAGAAAAACATGCAAAGCATGGCGACCATGATGATCACGACGACCACAAGAGTGATGATAGCTCAGAAAAAGATCCTCACATGTGGCTTCATCCAGGCAATGCAAAAACAATTGCGTTAGCGGTAGCCAAGAAACTGTCTGAGCTTGACCCTAAAAATAGCAAAATATACCAACAAAATGCTATTGCGCTGTCTGGTCAACTTGATAAATTATCACTTGAGATTGCGGCTTTGATGAAACCATTAGATGAGCGATCATATATGGTTTTTCATGATGCTTATCAGTACTTAACTGCTCCGTACGATTTGCACTTTTCTGGCGCGATTACTCTTAATCCGGCAACTCCACCCAGCGCAAAACACCTGAAAGAGTTGATTGGTAGATTGAAAGAGAAAAAGGTTATCTGCATATTTTCTGAAGTTCAATACAATCCTAAATTAGTTAAAACTCTCTCGGAAGGACATAAAGTTAAGACGGCAGTACTTGACCCAATTGGAGCGAAGCTAGAAGCTGGTCCAGCTGCTTATTTTACTATGATGAAAAACCTAAGCATTGAGATCAATAAATGTATGAAACCTTAAATCAATAATTCTCCATTTATTTTTTTATAAGTCGTACAAAAAAACACCCTCTGATAATTTTATCAGAGGGTGTTTTTTATCTTTAGTGATTTGAATTCAGCTTAAAAGACTTTTAGATATCTAAACTTACGCTGATTTAAACTTTTTCCATGTCACGATAACTCTCGCTCCAACTGGTACTCGAGGGTAAAGGTCTTGAACATGCTCGTTGTACATGCGAATACAACCTTTTGAAGCTGCCTTGCCGATTGTCCATGGTGCATCTGTTCCGTGGATACGATAAAGGGATGAACCAATATATAGTGCACGTGTGCCAAGCGGGTTACGTGGATGACCACCTGGAACGAAGGCTGGTAATTTTGGATTTTCGCGGCGCATAGAGGCTGTTGGCGTCCATGATGGATTTACGCGTTTTTGACTGACACGAGAATTACCTGACCAGCGTGCATCACCCTTTGGAATGGCAATTGGATATGAAATGGCTTGACCGCGTTTGTTGATATAATAAAGGCGGCGATCACCAAAGCTTACAACAACAGTATTTCTACTGAACTTTTTGGAAAATGAAACATGCTGTTTCCCGCTAGCACCACCACTTGGTCCATCACCGAATAGTGCTGAGAATAAATCCTGGGCATTTGCATTTGTGGCACTGAAGCTCATAGATACAGCAACTGCCATTGTTGCAACGAGCGTTGCTATAGACTTTGAACGTTTCATTTCAATTTTCCTCATGATTGTCGTCTAATCTAAAATTTATGTTGGTCTATTTAAATGTAACTATATCCTATAACTGAACATCGAAAAGAATATATTAATTTGCCTGTGGTTACCCTTTAATTTTTTGACCAAACTGTTTTTTAATAATTATTTTATCGGATTACATGAACTGGTGCTCCGATATGCACCCTTTTATATAAATCAATTACATCTCTGTTTAACATTCGTATACACCCGCTAGACGCTGCCCGGCCAATAGAGCGAGGTGATGTTGTCCCATGAATACGGTACTCACTCCAACCTAGATAAATAGCTCTCACTCCGAGCGGGTTACGAGGCCCTGGCGGTACATATTTAGGATAACCTTGTCTACGCATACGCGGTGTTGGTCTCCAGCCTGGGTTTTTACGTTTTAAAGTTACAAATGTATCGCCAAACCATTGCATTTTAGGTTTGCCAACAGCTACTCTATAGCGAATTGCTTTATCATCTTTGAGCATGTAATAAAGACGGCGCTCTGATGTATCAACGACTATTGAGCCATATGGGTATTTCTTTAAACTCTGCTTTTTAAGTTTAATAACTTCGTTTGCCTGGCTTACGAGAATTGATTGGCAAAAAAAGACAGCTATCAGTGCTATGAAACAAGTCGTTTTTCTAACTTTTTCTAAAAGTTTACTCACGTGACTTAGCCTTTTAAAATATAGCGCCTTTTTAAAATACAGCCCTTAAATTCTAAATAATACTACTGCTTCACTATCTTCTTCAAATAGATAGCAAAATTTGAATATTCTTACCACTTTCAGGTTCACACAATTTTGTGAAGATAAGGCGTAATTATAAAACGAGACTGAAAATTAAGAATCTCAAACTTTAAAATGCCAGTTTTGGTTAAGTATTGGCAAGACTACTCCCTCGTTTTCACACGAGTAGTACATTAATTATTGCCTTATTTTATGATTTGTGTGGCTCTTGCAACAGTCATTTGTACTTTGAGATTTAAAAATTAATACGCAGAGTTTCAGAACAATTCATTTTAAATAATCTATGTTTTAGAAACCAAAGATGCCACCAAAGAACGATTTCTTCTTTTTCCGTCGCACTTTGCGTCTTCTTTTCTTCTTAGATACTCGCTTTTTTGGGCCTGAATTCCAGAAGCCACTATGCCAAGCATCTTCCTCTTGGCTCGCGACACGCGGAGGTCTGCGTCTCGCCGGCACTCTTAAAGTGATCTTGTTCTCGATGCCATCTGGATCCTTGATTACGACATCATTTTGGTTCCAGGTCCATTTCGCAATTTTAGTGCCCCAACGATAGGGCTCAATCGTTTCAACTCTTTGCTTTCGCAGGTTTAAAATTGCGACATGCTCAATAGGTGCCTTTGCATTTTTGCTTCCCGCATCATAGCGCAACAATCCGTAGCCCTTGTAATTTCCTTTAAGAACTGTCCATTCGAGAATTTTTGGTTTTTTAGGGCCGTATAAATCCAGTTTAATCTTATATTTTTTATAAAGTGGATTGATTGCAACATATTGCCCTTTTGCAGGCTCTTGAATTGACCAACCGTTCACGTCTGTGCCAATTGAAGCTACACTTTCAACTTCTTCTTCATCTAATCCAAAGCCAAGCTGTTTTAAGCCAGCTAAGGCTTTAGGTTGCATTTTATCTCGTTTTAAAGCTTCAAGGTAATAACGCTCAGCATCAATTAATTTATCACTTAAACGTGCGGCATCCCCTAGTACTGCCCATGAACGCCCTGTTTTAGGGGCCTTTTGAATTGATTCACTGATATCAGAAATTGCAAATTCGGGTTGTCTGTTTTTTGCCTGGACTAATGCCCGTTCAGCAAAGGCGGTAGCACTCGCAGAAAGAGAGACAGCCTGATCCAAATCTTCAAGTGCCTTTTGATAGCGCGCTAATTCACCATTGATTCGCCCTCTCAAAATCATAATTTCAACATTGAGAGGTTCTTCATTCAAAATCTGAGTGAGTAATTTTGATGAATTTGGCAATTGTCTGTTTTCAAGATAAATAATCGCCAATTGCTTTTTATATGTAAGATCAGATGGATTTAACGAACTGGCCTTTGCGATATCCTGAATAGCTCGCACTCTATTTCCAAGTGAATGATAAACTTGACCTCGATTAAAATAAGCCAGAGCCTGATTTTTATTCTTCTCCAAGGACAGGTTTAACTCTCGCAATGCAGCGTAATGGCGCATATGCTTCCAGTGTATTTGTCCCCTGGCCAAATGGGCGGGACTTTTGTCAGCTAATAATGTTGCAGCCTTGCCAAAATCGCTAAATGCGGGCTTTTCTGCACCCGCTTTTAAAAATGCATTTGCACGGTTATGATATGACACGCCCATGGATGGGTGAAGCGCGATTGCACGATTGAAGTCTTTAATTGCTTCTTCATTATGGCCTAATTGATGAAGGAGTAAACCTCTGTTGTTGTAGGCTTTTGCATATTCGGGAAACGCTTCAATTGCTCTATTGTAGTCCTTCAACGCCAAATGAAACTTTTTTATTCGGCTATAAGCCAAACCACGATCATTTAAAATGGAAGCTTTGGTGTAAATTTCCAGCGAGCCTGCGAAAAGAGCTTCGGAAAAATATTGGATGGCCTTTTCGTTTTCTCTTCGTTTTAAAGCTGCATTGCCTTTACGCGCTAAAAGGCTTGCGCTTTCAGCCGCGTTGGCAAAATTTGAAAAGGGAGAAAAGCTAACCAAAGTGATTAATGCTAGTGATAGAGTTAGTTTCGTCACTATATTCAGTGTCTTCTTACCCATCATTGATCTCTCTTGCCGCTCGCAAAAGGCTTTCTCGTCAGCTATTACTCTATTCATTTTGTTAAATCTTGATATCACTAAAGGGCTCCATCGCATTTGCGAAATCATCTTAATGACATGTTTTAAACTCCCCTTACTTTTGGCCTCATTTTAGGCCTAAATTTGGGGGCAATCTGCTTTGATTATCGTTTCACACTTGCGGACTATACTCTGATATGAGTAGACAGGCATAGAACTAACTTAACTTTTCATGATGATATTCATATGTTAGTCGCAATTTAGCGAGTTTTCGGGTCAAGAATTTGACAATTTTAGAGATTTAAGGCGCTTAAATGAAAAATTTGAATAATAATTTAATGTCATTTAACAGGTACAGTAAGCAATCGCCCCTCTCATATGATTATCATAGTCCTGAAGTTTCCGTTGTTAGCGGCACTCTTAGAGCGCCGTCAATATGCTATTTAGTTAGCGCGTTTTTCTTGGCACTTATTGGTGTTTTTTCTTTGCAAATCTCAGACAGCTTTGCAGCTTCTAAAAACTCATCTAAATTGATGGCATTAGGTATAACCACTAAAACAACGTCACAACCCAGTCTGAAGGAAATGATTGGGCAAATGCTGATGCTTGGCTTTAAAGGGGTCACGCCAAATGATAAAGGGTCAAAAGCGGTCCACAGTCTTTTAAAGGATGGGCAAATCGGTGGTTTGATATTTATGGGGCATAATATGTCTTCTAAATCTCAAATCACACAACTTGTATCCTATATGAAGAAAGGCACTTCAAAGCAGCACCCTCCACTTTTGGCTATTGATCAGGAAGGTGGTCAAGTTCAGCGTTTAAAAGAAAAGCATGGCTTTACGACCATTCCAACAGCTTCTTCTATTGCCCTTGCAAATGATCAAATTTCCGCACTACAAACCTATCAAACACTTGCTGAAGAACTGGCAAGTGCTGGTTTTAATGTGAACTTTGGGCCTGTTGTAGATTTGAATATTGTTCCTGAAAACCCGATCATTGGAGCTAGAGAACGTAGTTATGGTTTTAAGCCCGAAACTGTTCAGGCTTACTCTAGTGCTTTTATTCTTGCACATCGCCAAAATAAAATCCTGACCTCTTTAAAACACTTTCCAGGGCATGGCAGTTCCTGGACTGATAGTCATGAACAATTTGTTGACTTAACGAAAAGCTGGAAAAGGATTGAATTGGCCCCTTACAAACTGATGGTCAAGGAGAGGCTAGTTGATATGGTTATGGTTGGTCATCTTTATCATCCTTCTTTTAGCGACAGTGACAAACTACCTGCTTCTTTATCTAAAAAAGCCATTGAAGGCGTTTTGCGCCGAGACATTGGCTATAAGGGCATTGTTATTACTGATGATTTAGGTATGGGAGCTATTAAAAAATACTTTGAGTTTGACGATGCTTTAATCAAAGCGGTTAAAGCTGGGAATGACATTCTCTTGATTGTAGATGGTAAATATGCGAACCCAAGCTCTATTACCCGCATACAAAACCTTATCTTAGCTGCAGTCAAACGTGGTGAAATTCAAAGATCTTCAATTGAAGCCTCCTATCAGAGGATCATTGCGGCCAAGAAGAAACTCAATTAATACAACCGCTTACCTACCACCACACACCTTTCGTTACTGAAAATTAACGGAATCAGTGGTATTATTGTCCCTAATTGAATTTAGCTTGAGTAATTTTGTGCCATTTTTTGGAGAACTTTCTTATGGCTGTTAGTGCAACGTCTATATTTGGTGGTGGTTCAGCCGATAGCATTTTTGCTGCCGGTAAGAGCGGTGGTGCGACCGACGCTCAGATTGCCGCACAGACCATTGTAAATGCAGGTAAACAAGAAATTAACAGAATTCGCGGCTACAAACCGCTTTTAACTCCAGCTGACAATCAACGGCTAACTGAAATTCAAGGTGAAATTTCCAAGCTTAGTGAAAAAGCTGCGAACGGCACTATACGTTCTGATGAAATTGAAGATCGTGCTGCATTATTTTTAGAAGCCGACACAATTATTGGAAAACCGTCTGCAAATGTTGAAAATGACGATGTTCTCGATGGAATTCGAGAACAAATCGATGATTTACTTGCTCCTCGCCTAACTCCCCCACAGGAAAGACGGCTAGAAACGTTAAACACTCTTTTAACAGGCTTTGAAGAGCGCTTATCAGATGATTCCACTAATATTGTTGCTATCAGACAAGTTCAGAATATTCAAAAGCAAATTGCGAATATTGATGTCCCTCGCCTTGTCAGTCAATTAAGTGTTTCTGAAAAGACAGAGTATGATGCGCTAGTTGAACAAGCGAATGAACATGCCGGGGCGAAATTACTCCTAAACGCAACCGAAACTGTTCGTGTGCAGAATTTAGAACAAAATATCGAACGTGTTTCGAGCTCTTTACCTGCTAGTTCCTCCGGGCAGCCCACATCAGCTTCTGTTGCTCGTGCCTATGCCCGCCTTCTTTAATCCCCCTCTCCGAATTCTGATTAGTGGTCTTTTTATAAACTAAGAATGACTTATAAGGACTTGTTTTACATCAGCTACATGATCGATTAATTCGTCTGCCACTAGCTCAGTTGATATTTTATTTGCACATTCCCCGTGAATATAAACTGCTGCAGCTGCTGCCTCAAACAGGGGAGTGTCAATATTTGCAATCAGTCCCACTATAATTCCCGCCAGAACATCACCGGTCCCCGCACTTGCCAAAGTTGCAGGCGCATTTGCGTTTACAATCACCCTCTCATCCGGGGAGGCTATCACTGTATCGACGCCCTTTAATACTATTACAGCATTCATTCGCTTTGCCGCTTCTCGAGCAGCTTTTATTTTATTTTTTACATTTAAGTCGGGAAATAATGTTTTAAACTCCCCTTCGTGAGGGGTTAGCACTACAGATGGTAATACATCTCGATTTTTTATTTCTGCACTTAAGAGTTCCCCCTGCCCCTTAAAAGCAGTGATAGCACCTGCATCAAGGACAACTCTCTTGCTTGTTTTAAGCAACGCTAACGCTCTTTCTTGCGTTTTGACATTTGGCATACTTCCAGGGCCAATTAACGATGCTATTATTTTTTTTGACCTTACGAGCGCGTCTAAACCTTTAGCCACTTCACCTTCTGGTAAGTTAGCCAGCATAATGGCTGCATATGATTTTGGGTGTGTCTGCAGTTCTTTCTTAGCAACGGTCATTGTCACAAGTCCTGCACCAACCTTTACCGCTGCATTTGATGATAAGACAGAAGCTCCTTGCATAGTCTGATCCCCACTGACCACAAGAACGCTTCCTTGGTGATATTTATGTGAATTTATGGCTCGCTTATTTAAACTGCCTCGCCATAAATCAGGTGAGTTTATATGTTGCTTTGGTAATATTTGATTGCTTACACGTACAGAAATGCCAATATTTTCAATATTTAGTTCTCCGCACATCTCTCGACCAGGATAAAGATAATGCCCCTGTTTTGGCCGGTGGAAACTGCAGGTGTGGGAAGCTTTTATTGCCGTTCCCATAATTTGCCCCGTATCACCATTTACCCCAGACGGAATATCTATGGCCAAAACATCAAGATTTGCCCGATTAATTTCATCGATTACAGATAATAAAGGCTTTTCGATATCACGGTTCAAACCTGCTCCAAAGAGGCCATCAATTAGCATAGTGGATTGGTCTAGGCTTTCTCTAATATCCGAGATATTTGACAATGAATGGACTTGCCCCCCTATTTCTAACCATTTTTTTTTCATAAAGTTTGCATCAGATTTAATTCCGCCATCTTGCCCAACTTTTGAGCAGAGTTCAAACATGTCTATTTTATAGGCTCTTTGTTTTAAAAGCCTCGCGACTACAAAAGCATCACCTCCATTATTACCGGGACCAGCTAAAATGGTTACTCGGCATGGCCCAGATGAAATACGTTCAAACTGGCTTGTGACACATATGCCAGCTTGTTCCATTAGGAAAATACCGCTTATGCCTGACTCAATCGCCAATCTATCGGCTTTTTGCATTTCAGATATGGTGAATAGTTCCATCTCCATAGTCCCTATTTAGAAGTAAATTTACAAATTACATTCCAATTTTTCATCACCCAAAAACGCCTAAATTTTATACACAAATACTGCCTAAGTTTTAATCATGATGCCTATTATTTGAGCATTAAATTGTTTTTCGTGTAATGACGCAAAGAAGAAAAAGAACTAAACCGTTGATTTAATTCTTTTTTTTATGTAGTGAATTACTTGGCATAAGCAATGCAATTCAACCTAACGTAATATAAGTTTAGATTAGAGTGTGCACCGGTAATTTTCACCCTCGTAATAAGCTAAACAAATAAAGGAACGGTTGGGAATGAAAAAGATAGAAGCAATAATCAAACCTTTTAAACTTGATGAAGTTAAAGAGGCTTTACAAGAAGTTGGTTTGCAAGGCATTACTGTGGTTGAAGCCAAAGGTTTTGGCCGTCAAAAAGGTCATACGGAGCTTTACAGAGGCGCTGAATATGTTGTCGACTTTTTGCCGAAGGTTAAATTAGAAGTTGTCACAACTGATGAAATGTTGGACAAAGCTGTTGAAGCTCTTCAAACCGCCGCAAAAACTGGACGTATTGGTGACGGTAAAATTTTTGTTTCTGACATTGTCGATGTAATCCGTATTCGTACCGGTGAAACAGGACAAGAAGCAGTTTAAGTTTTTTAGTTTTATATCCCTCTTCCTAATTTACGTGTTTTTTTGCACGTAATTTCTTGGGGGATATAATTTTTAGATTAATCCCATTAGATAGAATGAAAAGGGGACCCTTTATGGCTGATGCAAATACAGTCTTGGCAAAAATCAAAGACGAAGACATTAAATTTGTAGACCTTCGCTTTACAGACCCACGTGGTAAAGTTCAGCACGTTACTATGGATGTTAGTGAAGTTAACGAAGATATGTTTTCTGAAGGCGTAGCCTTTGACG
Source organism: Methyloligella sp. (assembly GCA_021604645.1). Lineage (GTDB taxonomy): Bacteria > Pseudomonadota > Alphaproteobacteria > Rhizobiales > HXMU1428-3 > HXMU1428-3. The sequence continues at coordinate 43,769 of BQJJ01000007.1, read as the reverse complement.
GTTCATCAATTGCTGGTTGGAAAGACATCTCTCAGTCAGATATGACACTAATGCCTGATGTTGATACAGTTCACATTGATCCATTTTTTGCTCAATCAACTCTTGCTGTTTTTTGCGATGTTACTGAGCCGGATACAGGTGAATATTACGAACGTGACCCTCGCGGCATTGCTCGTAAAGCTGAAAACTACCTGAAATCAACAGGTATTGGTGATACGGCCAACTTCGGACCAGAGCCTGAATTCTTCATCTTTGATGATGTTCGCTTTTCTTCAGACCCTTATAACTGCGGTTTTAAACTTGATAGTTCAGAACTACCAAGCAACAGCGACACAGAATATGAAATGGGTAACCTTGGCCACCGTCCACGCACTAAAGGTGGTTACTTCCCTGTACCTCCAGTTGACTCATGCCAAGACATCCGCTCTGAAATGCTCAGCGTGATGAAAGACATGGGTGTTGGCGTTGAAAAGCATCACCACGAAGTGGCTTCTGCACAGCACGAATTAGGCATGAAGTTCAACACACTTCTTAAAGTTGCTGACCATGTGCAAATTTACAAATATGCTGTCCACAACGTAGCTCATGCTTATGGCAAGTCAGCTACATTTATGCCAAAACCTGTTTTTGGTGATAATGGTACTGGTATGCACGTTCACCAATCAATTTGGAAAGATGGCTCTCCAGTTTTTGCTGGCAATCAATATGCTGACCTATCTGAAACTTGCCTACACTACATCGGCGGTATCTTGAAGCATGCTAAAGTGATCAATGCCTTTGCTAACCCGATCACAAACTCATATAAGCGCCTTGTACCTGGATATGAAGCACCTGTGCTTCTTGCTTATTCATCACGTAACCGTTCAGCTTCTTGCCGTATTCCTCACGTTGCAAGCCCGAATGGCAAGCGTATTGAAATTCGCTTCCCAGATCCAGCTGCTAACCCATATCTTGCGTTCTCTGCAATGCTTATGGCTGGCCTTGATGGTATTGAGAACAAGATCAACCCTGGCGATCCTATGGATAAGAACCTTTATGATCTTCCTGCTGAAGAACTAAAGAGCATTCCTACTGTTTGTGGATCACTTCGTGAAGCTCTTGAAGAGCTTGATGGCGGCCGTGATTTCTTGAAAAAAGGCGGCGTGTTCACTGACGATCAAATTGATGGGTTTATCGAACTTAAAATGGAAGATGTTGAGCGCTTTGAGCTTATGCCTCACCCAGTTGAGTTTGATATGTACTACTCAATCTAAGGCACCTAGATGCTTTAGTCGTTTTTATTAAATACGAAATCTTAAAGAGGAGTGGCTTTGGCTGCTTCTCTTTTTTTATGAATTGATCTATTGCAAAGATTTTTTAGACAACAACAAACATAATGAAGATCAAACTAATCACGCTGTAGGCTGCGATATTATCTTTGTTAATTGATAGCCAGCTGATTATTGTTGCTGGGACTTTTAGAAGAAATGAACTTGAAAGCCAGAGACAAATGCTGGAAGCCGCTATGCCCCACATCCAGGTGGCCGCATGATGGTTATATTCCGGCGCAAAATCACCCGATTGGATGATAACACCGCTTAATAAGGGAATAGAGATGAAAAGTGCCACAATAGAGGTCAACCCTAGCAGCACCAGGAAGGTGTAACGCACTAACTCAAACATAACTAACTCCATACTATACAGAGCTAGTTTAACGAAAATTCGTTAAAATTTTATATTATTTGTATGTTTAGTTTTTAAGATTTTGCTAACTGTTTAAGTCTGTTTGATTGTTGCTTGCGAGTTTTCTTTACCAATGAACCATAGAGATTGATAAAATGACTGGTATTCTCGTTCCCTTTGATGGATCAAAACACTCTCTTAAGGCTTTACATGTTGCCTGCGATTTAGCTGAAAAATATGAAAACAAGTTATTTCTTTTATATATCATTCAACTTGATGCCCCCTATAAGACCTCTGATGTGAGCCCAGAGACTTATAAAAACGCACAGACCATAATACGTAAAGCTGCTGCAAAAGCGAAACATCGCCGGGTTGATTATGATATTTTAGATTTTGAGTATGGTGACCCTGCCACCGGCATACTAGCCGCCAGCAAACGCATAAAGCCCAGTACTATTGTTATGGGGTGTCGCGGACTAACTGCTGCAGACGCGGAAATTTTCGGCACAGCATCACGAGCCGTGTTTGAACATGCTGAGTGCACCTGTATTTCAGTTAAGTAAGCTTTATTTGATCTCTGAGGCTATTTCATTAAACAGCTTAAATAAAAAATGCCCCCCTATTTCTAGGGAGGCATTCTCAATGGTAGTCTTGCGAGCTTAGATGATCATACGATCAAAAGAGCTCTAGCAAAATTAGCCCATTTGGATGTTTGTAGCTTGCTTGCCACGACCGCGAGGATCATCTTCGATTTCGAAAGAAACTTTGTCGCCTTCGTCAACTTGAGAGATGCCAGCACGCTCTAGAGCTGTGATGTGTACGAAGATATCTTTGCTGCCATCTTCTGGTGTGATAAAGCCGAAGCCTTTAGAGTGGTTAAAAAATTTAATTGTGCCTTTAGTAGACATTGTGGGATCCTTTCCCGATAAATATTAAAATTTGACAACTAATCTTCTCGACTTCATGTCTCTCAATCTTTGAGCTTAACGCCATCAGATTTGCTGTCGTCTCAGATAGTCGGGTAGGGCCAGTCTGTCTAAAAAACAAAATAAGTCTTAACCGTGCGTCTGAACAAGTGCTCCACTTGCAAGAAGAGCATATTGAGTGTTTTAAGCGCTCAATATAAACAGTGCAAGCTTTACTTTAAAATTATGTCCAGAAACTGAGAAATTGAGTAATTGTTATGCAATAAACCTAAATTCTCAGCAAAACTCTGAGTTCAGACTATGACCTATCACTGTTCTATAACAATCTTATGACCACTTTTGATAACATTACTGAGCCCTATTTTAGCAGGCACAGTCTTTTTTTCAGGAGCTGCTATCATCTGTCTACACGCCCCAGAAAGCCTGAGATTTCTTTAAGAAACCTAGAATCTTAATGGAATTATGATGGAGTATTTATGACTTATACGTCTGTTTTCCATTTGATAGAACATCCCATTGAGGGAATTTGATCTTCAGGCCCCGTACCGGTTTCTACCACTTGCTTCATGGCTTCAAAAAGATCTCTTCTTACATCAATTGGGGCCGCTTCTTTTCGGCTTTCGTCAAGACGGCCTCTATATTGCAGTCCTAAATTTTTGTCGAAACCGAAAAAATCTGGCGTACAAACAGCGTCATAAGTTTTTGCGATTTGTTGAGTTTCATCTTGAAGGTAAGGAAAGGTAAAGCCGTGATCCTTGGCAAACTGGATCATATTTTCAAAACTGTCTTCTTCATATTCATTGGCATCATTTGCGCAAATGGCGACAACCCCTACACCCATCCCTTGCAACTCTTTCACATCTCTCACAATGCGATCAATGATTGATTTAACATAGGGGCAATGATTGCAGATAAACATAACCAACGTTGCTTTTTCACCCTTGATGTCAGATAGTCCGTAGTCCTTGCCGTCAGTCCCTTTTAGGGTGAAGCCTGGAGCTGGCCAGCCAAAGTTACAAATTGGAGTTAATACAGCCATATCAATCTCTCTTTCTTTTTTACACTCTCACGGCTATTCCAAGCGCTTTTTAGAGGCACTTCAGGTTGCCCACCAGCAACCGTGCTTAGCTCATGGGCCTCCGAGAGGCGGCACTCGCGCCGGACGCCTATGGCGTCATGTCTTGACGCCGAAAAGGCGTCACTCCTTCTTCGTACCTTGACGGTCTCTTTTCTCTCTCGGCTATTCCATGGGCTTTTTAGGGGCACTTCAGGTTGCCACTAAGCATCCGCAAAAGAAACCGTCGTGTCATCCGCACTGTTTTGAGGCAGTTACCCTACTTCTTTACTTACCGGACCGCCGGCTTTGATCCATTCTGAAAAACCGCCTTTAATATGAGAAACAGGTTTTAATCCCATATCACTTGCCGTTTTTGTGGCTAAAGCTGAGCGCCAGCCTGATGCGCAATGAAAGATGAAATGTTTATCTTCAGTAAACACAGGCTTGTGGTAAGGGCTATCTGGATCTATCCAAAACTCTAGCATGCCGCGTGGTACATGAATTGCCCCTTCTATGAACCCTTCTCTTTGCCGCTCTCTTACATCTCTTATATCTACTATAACGGTCCCTTGATCATCAATGAGACTGATTGCCTCATTGGGCTCAACCTCATTAATTTGGCCTCTAGCTTCGGCAACCATATCTTTAATGTGTTTTGTGATGTTTTGCGACATTACTCTATCCCCTTCAATTATTGTACGAAGAGTACAAACAAACATTCCTATTGTGAAATGTATTTTGTGTAAGATGTTTGTAAGAAAGCTTTTGGATTTCTTAGATAGAGGCAACTTTGGTTAAAGCACCCACTTTTTCACATAGAATATCAGACATATCATTCTCAGACATTGCCTCATCCAAATGACCAAACTGCCCCGTAGCCATCAGGTTTTCTGCTTTTCTGCGCATATCACTCAAGGCTGAGCGCATAAGACCTGTTCCCAATGAAACAGCTGTAATGCCTGCTTCTCTATAATCTGTAAGCAAGGGGGCATTGCCATGGCTGACAGTAATCATTACGGGGCCATGAATTTGAGTTTTTAATTGATGCACCACATCAATATTCTGAACACCAGGTACATGAACCAGGTCCGCGCCGGCATCTAAAAAGGTATTTGCTCGTTTTATTGCTTCTTCAAATGGGTTTGCTACTAAGGCTCCCATGTGGACAGCATCTGTTCTGGCGATGAGCACCAGTTCTTTTTTTACTTCGATCGCTGCCATTCGCGCACTTTTGATACGATTGGCCACTTCCATTACACCAAGCATTTGGTGCATACCATCACGGCCGCCATCTCCCAAGATCACACCTTTACCACCGATGGTGAGTGCCGCCATGACCCCTCGTTTGATATATTGATTTGAGCGATCAAAGCAGCCTTCTAGGTCAGCTACGATTGGTTTTTGGCAATCTCTTATGATACGTCCAGCCACGACGAGTAATTCTTCAAGCCCAACGCGCTCACCAGGACGATACCCTTGTGCCCACGCATAAGCTGCTGCTGATGTTGTTAGGGTTGGAAAGCCAGCTTCAACAAGAATTCGTGCGGATGCAACATCCCAAACTTCAGGGATAATCAAAGGGTCATCTGATTGCCAATCACAGCCCAGCCTTGCTGCGAGCTCACATCCTTTAATCACTGCTCTATCCTATAATCTAAAAATTAAAGCCTTTTTTTAGCTTGCCTAGTTAGGTAAGCTTGCTCTAGAGGTTTTTCTCTCAGAAGCATTTGAAGATCTCGTTGTTTAATCTTATACGGTTATTTTTCTCGATTCGTATCGAACTGCAAATGATTTGAACAATTTATAGCCTAGATGTTTGTGAATTGTTGCTTAAATAATGCTTTTAACAATTCTTACCTTTGAAATTCTACTGTATTTACAGCTATTTAAATTTTTATCTTATGAGATAACTTGACACTTCTCATTATTGCCCCATCTCAATGGTATGGATAAGCTAGATTGTTTTTTGAGATAAAAGGCTATAAGTCGTTTGTTCTTTGAGAGCGAAACGCCTGGGGATAAAATGATTTAGGAAATAGCTGCAGACTGAAGGAACGCACACTAATACTAAATTGGATTGTTTCAAGTTTCCTATTCTGAAACTGTTTGATAATGAGGGATGAAATCAAATAATGAGCGACCATAAATTTTCTACAATGGCATCCATCCTTCGTAAAACGGCACTCAAATCAAGTGTGGTTATCTTTAGCTTAAGTGTTGGTTTTACAGTTCCTGTATATGCCGCTGAACAAAATGAACTGATAACTGAGACACAAAAACAAACAGAATCACCTCTGGTTAAACGCTCCCTTAATGGAAAAGAAGACAAGGAAGCCAAACGATTATTCCAAGCTATATCAAAACTTCTCTCGAAGACAGCTACTCAACGTCACGCTGCTAACAAACTTCCTTCTGAAAGCGATTTCCTTGTCTCTCCTTTATGGAGTGAGACCAAAGAAAGCCGCATGAAGGAGGTACAAGATTTACTCAATGCAGCGCTTGATGTTGTGACTGATGTTCCCTTAGTCACAATTCAAAAACGAATTGACGCTGCAAATGCTCGTATCAATGCCATTGAAAATCAAATAACGGAACTTAGAGAGCGCCGCCTCTCTGCTCCTTCGGACGCTTTGCTACCAGGTATATTGAGCGACACTGTTGCCTCTATTGATGAAGAAATTGAAGACCTGAATAAACGCATCTCAGAGAACAAAAAAGAGATCACTAAAGCTAAGCTAGAAATTCAATCGGCTCTTTTTGCTTCTGGTATTGAGGTGACGGGTGACCAACTTGAACTCCTACTTGGATCTGTTCTGGGTGGTGATCTGATTAAAATGGTTGCCGCTTTTGAAGCGTCTAGAAAAATTGATGAGCGATTGGCTGAATTGATGTCCGAAGCGGATGGTGAAATTAAAACGTCACGTCGGTATTTTGCAATGCACGCCGCGCTTTTTGCTATGCTTGTTCATGCACAGAACCATGTTATTGAGAAAATCGATAAAGTTTATATGAAGCGCATGGCTGCTGTTCTTAAGGACATCAGGCGCGCGCGCGCAGAGACTCGCAAATTACTGCGCGGTCGGAATAGAGACGACCAAGTGCGCGTGCTAAATGCAAATTTAAAAGCACAAGCGTTTTCAGAACGTGTTGCTATTTTTTATCGAGATTATTTGCAAACCCAGCGCTCACAACTCGTCAGAGCACGGGCTCGTAGCAAACGAGATCTTCGAATTGCAGATAATACATATTCAACAGTTGAAGCGAGTTTTCAGCTTCGTGCGTTAATAGATGATGCGAAATCTTCTTTCAAAGCCCTTCAAATGCTTGAAGCCCCTGGATTTGACCAAGTCTTTAAGAATAAGGAACTGCGTGAAGAATTTGAAAACATAACTGAGAAACTAGCACCGCCGAGTAGTTAAAGAGCTGTCATTCTAAGACAGCTCCTGATTCCCTATGAAGACTTGCACTTTGATGTACAATCAGCGGCCTAATTAACACTTATCACCATCTTAAATAAAATTTTCCTTTTCCTTCATGCCTTTCTCAGATTATCTTTGTTTGCTAGCAATCAATTAGGGGGACGATTGATGGACCATTGGTTTGTTATTTTATGCTTTTCAGCTTTTATTGGATATTTATTTGGATCAATTCCTTTTGGGCTGATCATCACCAAACTTGCCGGTATGGGAGATGTTCGTGATATTGGCTCCGGAAATATTGGCGCGACAAATGTTTTGCGCACCGGTAAAAAACCATTAGCAGTCCTTACTCTAGCTGCCGACATTTTTAAAGGTTTTCTTCCAACCCTTCTCATCTCAAACACTTATGATTTGATACCTTACGGGATCATTGCCGGTTTCATGGCGTTAATTGGACACATGTTTCCTATCTGGCTTAGATTTAAAGGCGGCAAAGGTGTTGCCACTTATATTGGTGCCGCGTTTGGATTCTTCTGGCCATCTGGTCTTAGCTTTATTGTTATCTGGCTGCTTATGGCTGTGATCTTTCGCTACTCTTCTCTTTCAGCATTGGTTGCCTGCCTCCTCACCCCGCTTATTACTTTTTTCATGACGGAAGAAATTATCGCGACAACACTTTTTGTTATGTCTATTTTGGTTCTTATCCGTCATCGTAGCAACATTGAACGATTGATCGCAGGTGAGGAAGATAAAATTGGTCAAAAACAAACAAGCTGATTTGTTCCAATCAACTGCGCCGTTGAGTGTGCAGACGTTAAGTGACGAACAACGAACTGATTGGTTGCGGCTTATACGATCTCCCAATATAGGCCCCATAACTTTTCGCGATTTAATCAATCAGTTTGGCAGCGCTTCTGTTGCCATTTCTGCCCTTGAAGGGCGGACGTTTAATGGGAAACCATTTCGACTTAGCTCTAAAGATGCTGCATTGCGAGAGCTTGAAATGGCTGAGAAGTTCAATGCTTCTATTGTTGCACTTGGAGAAAAGGCTTATCCACAGTGGTTACAATCCATCGATAGTGCCCCTCCTTTACTCTACATCAAAGGACATGAAGAACTTGGACGCCGCCCGAGTGTTGGAATTGTTGGTTCAAGAAATTCCTCTGGTGCCGGATTGAAATTTGCTGGCCAGCTCGCACAAGGACTTGGCGAACAGGGATTTGTTGTTATCTCTGGTTTGGCGCGTGGAATTGATGCGGCTGCCCATCGTGCCTCGCTTTCTTACGGCACTGTTGCGGTTTTAGGAGGCGGTCTTGATCATATTTACCCGCAACAGAATGAAGAAATTTATCACAGGATTGCTTCTGAAGGTCTGCTCATTTCGGAAAGACCGCTTGGAGTTTATGCCAAGGCAAAAGATTTTCCTCGGCGGAATCGTTTAATTTCGGGCATTTCACATGGTACGATAATTGTCGAGGCCGCGATGCGATCAGGGTCTTTGACAACCGCTCGATTTGCAAGTGAACAAGGGCGTGAAGTCTTTGCTGTACCTGGACATCCGCTGGATCCGCGTGCCACAGGCACAAATAAACTCATCCAAAATGGCGCTACACTGATCACATCGGTAAAAGATGTGATTGACGCTCTTCAACCACAGTTGAATTCTAAAACGTCAGACTTCTCGCCGCTTGGTTTTGGAGAAGAATTTGAGCGAAATTTGATCAAGGAAACAAGTGAGAACGCATTTACAGACCCAAACTCGAAGGTCGAATTGCAAAATGGAAGTGATGATTTAAAAGAACGTGTATTGGAAATGCTTGGACCCACGCCCATTGAGCGGGATGTATTGGTTAGATTACTGAAATGCTCTATGAAAGAATTGCAGATTGTTTTGCTTGAGCTGGACCTTGAAGGCCAACTCGAACATCATGGGCAACAAAAATTATCCATGAAACAAAACTGACCTAACAGTTTGCGATCATTTAACCCTGACTCATTTATGAACTTTATCTTCTAACTGTTCACTTCCAACTCTAATTTTCTCTTTTTCCTGCAGAATCGAATTTGCTTCCATTTCAGCCATGTTGATTAAGTGATATAGCATCCTATGTCCGGATTGATCTGCTATCATTTTTAATTGTTTTAGCAAGCTTGCGGTGTATTCAATATCATTTGCTTCTTTATTTGTATCTGCTTCCAGCGTATGAGCCACTTCTGCTTGATTGCCTGTGGCTTCCCCTTCTTTTTCACTGTTTGTCTTCATTGTGAGCCTCCACACTAAAGTTTTCTAGAAAGTTATGGGTATAATTCGACGAGATATTGATATTTTTCACTCAGAATCTGATTAGAAAGTTATGTAATTTTTGATTTTAGCCTCTTCCATAAAAATTTAATATTGAGCTCTCCATTTACATGCCTTGGAAAATCGCTATATAAAATTGTTAAATTATTGCATCCGACCATGCAAACACTTTTTAGTTGTTCTCATAGACCTATCAATCTTAGGTTGTTTTTTTGATGTAAGTAAAACTGGTGAGTAGTTGTTGATCAAAGTTTAATTATCAGACAAACTAAGGCCATTACATTCAAGTGAAAATACTAACAAGTTGAGTATAGCTAATCATAAACCTAACAAAATGTATAGTATTTATCGCAATTTTTGAATATAAAGAGGCAAATTATGAATGTTGTTATTGTTGAATCTGCTGCCAAAGCAAAAACAATAAATAAATATCTTGGAAGTGACTACACAGTCCTTGCCTCTTATGGTCATGTTAGAGACCTTCCATCAAAAAACGGCTCAGTTGAACCTGATAATGATTTTGAAATGCATTGGGATACTGATTCTAAATCAGCAAAAATTCTCAAAGATATTACAAATGCTGTGAAAGGTGCTGATAAACTAATCCTCGCAACTGACCCGGATCGGGAAGGTGAAGCCATTTCTTGGCATATCATGCAGGTTTTAGAAAAGAAGAAGGCGCTTAAGAATGTAACAGTTGAGCGCGTTGCCTTTAATGCTGTGACTAAATCAGCGATTTTGGAAGCCTTATCTAATCCTCGTGAGATTGATCAACCTCTTGTTTCAGCCTATTTGGCCCGGCGCGCGCTAGATTATTTAGTTGGATTTAGTCTTTCCCCGGTTTTATGGCGCAAACTCCCAGGCTCTCGCTCTGCTGGCCGTGTTCAGTCTGTAGCCTTACGGCTTGTATGTGCAAGGGAGCTAGAAATTGAACAATTCAAGCCTATTGAATATTGGTCAGTTCTTGCTGATCTGAAAAATATAGATCAATCAAAATTCCAAGCCCGTATTTATTCTGAGAATGGTAAGAAGTTTGCTCCACATGACATTCAGAATGAGGAGCAAGCCCATCGGATTAGAGACGCTGTAAAATCAGGCGATTTAAAAGTTGGGTCTGTGTCAGCAAAATCAGTGCAAAGGCGACCTTATGCTCCTTTCACAACGTCAACATTACAAATGGATGCAGCCCGTAAATTAGGGTTTACGGCCAGACAGACCATGCAAGTTGCACAAAAACTTTATGAAGGTATTGATCTTGGCGGCGAGACCGTTGGCCTTATTACTTATATGAGAACGGACGGTGTGCAGATCATACCTGAAGCGATCCAATCCTGCCGCTCTGTGATTGGGCAAGATTATGGTGACAATTACGTTCCTGAAAGTCCACGTCTCTATAAGACTAAAGCGAAAAACGCACAGGAAGCTCACGAAGCAGTCCGTCCAACAGAGTTAACACGTCGCCCCAATATGGTTTCCAAATATTTGGATAAGGATGGGCAAGCGCTATATAAACTAATTTGGCAACGGACAATTGCCAGTCAAATGGCGGCGGCTGTTATGGAGCGTACTACTGCTGATATTGACGTGAGCACTTCTGACGGTTCAAATTTTCAATTAAGAGCCACTGGTTCAGTTATGAAATTTGATGGCTTTTTGAAGCTTTATGACGAAGGCAAGGATGAAGCAACGTCTGATGAAGACAAACTCTTACCAGCTTTAAACGAAGGCGAGCCTTGTTCTACTGATAAGATTGAAGCGAAGCAACATTTCACTGAGCCACCACCACGCTATAGTGAAGCAAGCCTAGTTAAAGGCCTTGAAGAACTTGGCATTGGACGCCCATCTACTTTTGCAAGTACATTGAGTGTTTTGCGCGATCGCGATTATGTTCGACTGGAAAAGAAACGCTTTATTCCAGAAGATAAAGGTCGTTTGGTGACGGCCTTTCTTGAAAGCTTCTTTACACGCTATGTGCAGTATGATTTCACGGCCGATTTGGAAGAAAAACTTGACTTGATTTCAGATGACAAACTCCAATGGAAAGACGTTCTTGAAGAGTTTTGGAAGGACTTCACTTCTGCACTTGATGAAACAAAAGATTTACGCATCTCTGCAGTCCTTGATGCATTAAATGAAATTTTGGGACCTTATGTTTTCCCTGTTACAGAAGAAGGTACTGACCCTAGAAAGTGCCCAGCATGTGACGACGGGCAGATTGGTCTAAAAGTTGGGCGATTTGGCGCTTTTGTTGGTTGCACCAACTATCCTGATTGTAAATTCACGCGCCAGTTTAACCAATCGAATGATGAAGCCAGCCTCGGCGATGCTGGGGATAAATGTCTTGGTGAAGATCCGGAAAGCGGTTTGCTTGTCTACTTAAAAACCGGGCGGTTTGGACCTTATGTTCAACTTGGCGATGCTGAAGATACAGACAAACCAAAGCGTGCTTCTCTTCCTAAAGGACAGGACCCTGAAGCTCTTGATCTTGAGCGGGCTTTGCAATTGCTTTCATTACCACGTGATGTTGGCAAACACCCCGAAACTGACAAGATGATCACGGCAGGACTTGGCCGCTATGGACCGTTTGTTTTGCATGACGGGCTTTATGCGAACCTACCTAGTTCAGAAGATATTTTCACTATTGGTTTGAACCATGCTGTGACCCTGTTAGCTGAAAAGGCTAAATCTGGTGGTCGGCGGGGGGCGCAAGCTTTGAAGGAACTTGGTGAACATCCAGAACTTGGCGGGCCTGTTAATGTGATGTCAGGACGTTATGGTCCTTACATTAAACATGGTAAGATTAATGCGACCTTGCCAAAGGATAAAGAACCTGAGACCATCACTATGGAAGAAGCTGTTGCGTTGATTGCAGCGAAGTCCAACGCCAAGCCAAAAGCAAAGAAAGCCGCCCCAAAGAAAAAGGCTGCTGCTAAGAAAAAAACAACAACAAAGAAAGCGGCTCCTAAAAAAACGGCTGCGAAAAAGACCACAGCTAAAAAGGCAGCGCCCAAGAAGGCTGCAACAAAAAAAGCTAAAGATGCTAGTGATGATGAAGCTTAGGCTTAATAAGTGAAACGGGCTTTGTAAGGTTATATGCTTTACAAAGCCTGCCTAACGCGCCCTTATGCTTTATCAGTTTGTTTTATGGTTTTTATTTATGCGCCCGCTCTTTAACATAGAGAGTGGGTTCTTCATTTTTCTCTGCTAAATTTTACTCTTCAGTATTTACCTGTGCCATGAAAGGGCAAGCTTGTGGTTAAAAAAAAGAAACAAACCTCTGACCGCCCTTTGCCCAGCAAAGAAGAAATTCTCACCTTCATGCAAGATGCTCAAGGTAAGGTTGGCAAGAGAGAAATTGCCCGCGCTTTTCATATTAAAGGGGGGCAGCGCATTGCTCTTAAACGCATCTTAAAAGAGATGAGCGAAGATGGTTTGATTGAGGGCAACCGCAAAAAGATGCGCCAGCCTGGCACCTTGCAGAAAGTCACCATCGTTAAAATCGTTGGGCAAGATGGTGAAGGGGATTATTTTGCGAACCCTGTTCAATGGAACGTCCAGAAGGAAGGCCCTTTGCCTGTCATTTTAATTGGTGAAGGCAAAGAGCATCGAGGTTCACCACCTGGTGTTGGTGACCGTGTTTTAGCTCATATTGACAAAGTAGATAAAGAGCAGATTGGCTATGGCTTTGTTGCTCGACCGATTAAGGTTCTCCCGAGAGACAAGCAAAGATTACTTGGTGTTTTTCAAACTGTTGATGATCCGACCGGCCGCACTGGCGGCGAAATTCAGCCCATTGATAAGAAACAATTGAAAAATTGGTTCGTTCATCCCAATGATTGTAGTGGCGCCACAACAGGCGAACTGGTTGCTTTTGAAATTACCAGCCGTGGGCGCTCGAGTATTCCGCGGGCGAATGTGACTGAACGGTTAGGTAACCCTGAAGACCAAGGACTTATAAGTTTAATTGCAATTGAAACACATGGTATTCCTAACCATTTTCCAGAATTTGTTTTAACTGAACTTAGTCACCTACCTGAAGTTACTCTAGAGAAACGCGAAGATTTACGAGACACTCCCTTTGTTACAATTGACCCTGCTGACGCTCGTGATCATGATGATGCTGTATGGGCAACACGAGATACCTCTCCAGACAATGAAGGCGGGTATGTTGTTATTGTCGCCATTGCTGATGTTTCTTATTACGTCCGGCCTGGAACAGCATTAGATGAGGAAGCTCAAAGGCGGGGAAATTCTGTTTATTTTCCTGATCGCGTTGTTCCTATGCTCCCGAAACTCATCTCGAATGATCTTTGCTCACTGCGTGAAGGAGAAGAGCGCCCTGCTCTTGCTGTTAAACTCATATTTGATAAAGGCGGGCAAAAACAATCGCATGAATTTTCGCGCATCTTGATGAAATCTGCGGCCAAGCTTTCTTATGACCAAGCACAAGCTGGAATAGAAGGACGAGCTGATGAGAAAACCGCACCTTTTGTCGAACCACTTTTAAAGCCTCTCTGGGAAGCCTATGCAGTTGTGCAAAAAGCACGAAAGAACAGAGCGCCTCTCGAATTGGATTTGCCTGAACGTAAGATATTGATGGATGAAAATGGTGGGATTAAAGACATCATAACTCCTGATCGTTTTGATGCACACAAACTTATCGAAGAATTTATGATCCAGGCGAATGTTGCAGCGGCTCAAACATTAGAGCAAAAGAAGACGCCTCTTATTTATCGCGTTCATGACCAACCATCAGATGAGAAAATTCAAGGATTAAAAGATTTCCTTGCAACGCTTGATTTAAGCTTTGGAGGCTCAGGGCCTTTAAAGGCTAAATTGTTTAACGGCATTCTTTCCCAAGCTAAGGGTAAAGAGTGGGAAGACATGGTCACTGAGATGGTGCTTCGTAGTCAATCTCAAGCGGAATATCGCCCGGATAATCTCGGTCATTTTGGATTGAATTTAGCGCGCTATGCTCACTTCACCTCTCCTATTCGGCGTTATGCTGACCTGATTGTTCATCGCGGCCTTGTTCGCGCACTTGGGTTTGGTGAGGGAGGCCTTGTTGACGATGAGATTGATCAACTTGACGAACTCTCTCAACAAATTTCTGATTTTGAACGCCGTGCCATGGTTGCTGAGCGCGAGACGGTTGACCGTCTCATTGCCAGTTTTCTCTCAAGCAAAGTTGGTTCAGACTTTAAAGGGCGAATTGCTGGTGTGACGCGAGCTGGCCTTTTTGTAAAATTAGATGACACTGGTGCAGATGGGTTTATTCCTATTTCCACATTAGCGAATGATTATTATATCCATGATGAAGAGCATCAGGCTCTTGTAGGTGAACGTACCGGTGAACGGTTCCATCTTGGCCAGCGGGTTGATGTTCGCCTTGTTGAAATCGTCCCAACGGCCGGGGCTATTCGATTTGAAATGATATCGAACGGTGTTGCTGGTAGCGCCAAAGTTTCACGGGCGCCGCGATCTAGAATAAGAAAACCATCTCGTCATAAATCAAGTTCTTTTAAGGGGAAACAGAGAGGTTCGTCTAAATCAACGAGAGAGGTATCTAATTTTAAAAACTCAGACAGCGAGCAGAAATCCGGTACATCTGGTTCTAAAAAACGGGCTAAGACTTCCTCAACGTCTAAAAAAGATGCTAAACGTAAGGGTGGGCGGGTCTTATCAAAGAGAAAGCCAAAAGAGGGATAATTTATTCCTTTTTTTAACCAGTTCTTTTGCTGGTTGTGACAAAATGTCCGATAATTAAATTCTTATTGATTAAGTTATATTTAGAAAGTAAGTTTTGGCCATGATTGATAAAGCAGCATATGAAAATGTCACATTACCAAAACGCAATATTATGCGTGCGGTTCTTAGCGGATTTTCTCAAAAATGCCCGAATTGCAATAAGGGCTCTATTTTTGGCAAATTCTTAAAGGTCAACCATCAATGTTCGGCTTGCGGTGAAGAGCTTCACCATCACCGTGCTGATGATGCCCCTCCTTATTTTACAATTTTTGTTGTTGGACACGTGATTTTGCCACTCATGATGGCTATTGAGATCGCTTATATGCCAGCAATTTGGATTCATGTTGCTTTATGGCTCCCTATGACATTGCTCATGTGTGCATGGCTCTTACCACGCATCAAAGGCGCATTAATTGGAGTTCAATGGGCTAATTATATGCATGGGTTTAATCCACATCATAATGAAGCCGATGAATATCCTACTTCACAAATTCCAAATGCTTAAAACGCAACTGTTTTAGATTGCTAATTCGCACTTGTTTGATGAGATATGAGGTGTTTAAACTAATCTTTTAACGCGCTTAAAGGTTGGAATTTTCAATGGTTCATTCGTTTGACAGATTAAAGCTTCTAAATGGGAAAGATAGATCTGACAAACACCCCCTTATTCACCCGAGAGATGCGGCCAGTTTACTAGTCATTGACCGCAGACACTCTCCATTTAAGATACTGATGGGGCTTAGGCATCAAAAGAGCTCATTCATGCCAGATGTCTATGTTTTTCCTGGAGGCGCCCTAGACCTTGCCGATCTAAACTTGGCTGAAAATTACCTACCCGACTTTGCTCAGCAACCGCTTCAAACGGCTATTCTTTCAGGTAGGGATAGTTATCTATTGAATACTTACCAGGAAAGTGAGCTTTTCACACCGGCTTCTAGCCAAGGGCTTAGTCGTCTCACTGGCATTCCAGATAATTTCTCTCCCTCTTCTAAGCAAGAATTAGCCAATAGCGGCCTTTACAGTACACAACGTGAGTTAGGAGCCGGATTGGTGCTTTGTGCGCTTAGAGAGCTATATGAAGAGACTGGATTGCATCTTGCTCCAGATGTTATGGAGAATTTACCCAATACTTCTTCTCTCTCACACCCTTTCAGTTCTCATTGCTTACCATCCGACCAATTCATTCCTCTATTTGAAAATATTATCTTTTTATCCAGAGCGATTACTCCACCAGGAATAAAACACCGGTTTGATACGCGGTTTTTTTTACATGATTATGAGGGCCCTGTAGGCTGGACTGGCAATGGTGACAATGAACTTGTTAAAACGGCGTGGGTAAGCTTTGAAGAGGCTCTTTCGCTCAAAATACACCCTATGACAAGGGTTATACTTGAAGATGTTAACGAGCACTTATCTTGTCTGCCTGCTTTTAAACAACCAGATAAAGTGTCATTTTATCAATATTCTGAAAAAAGATTTCAAATTGAATCAATTGAAATGGAAACTCCCTCTTGACAGATGGAGCAACTCACGGCATGTTCGCCCCTACTTAAGACCTTGGCTATTGAGCGCAATGATACACTGGAATTGCACTCTGGCGGGCACCCACACTGAAATGATTAATTAATAGAATTTTTAAAGGCATTGAATAATGGCTAAGCCGACCACACAAAAGATTAAACTACTAAGCACAGAAGGTACTGGCTTTTATTACGTCACGAAAAAGAATGCCCGTACTATGACTGAAAAGATGGTTCTAAAAAAATACGACCCAGTTGCTCGTAAGCACGTCGAATTTAAAGAAGCAAAAATCAAATAATATCTTTATTCCTTATTTCTTTTCTACACAGGCGAGAAATAGGGATTTTTTATTCTGTGATATTTTATGGTTAATAAAATATTCGATTACCTCCATAAGACTTATTATATTTTTCTTGATTGAAAATCGGGAAGGCATTTATGTGCTTTGCGCGCTAATTCCGTCTGTTTTATGAGTGTATATCAGCCATTTTGGCTTTATTTGTAAAAACCAACTTTTTGAGGTCTATCTCCTCAATAAATTTAAGGCTAATAAAGAGAACAGTGGGCTTAAAATGCAGCTGGCCCCACAACACAACGGTAGCGGGGTGAAACCGAAGTTGCGAGGCCAGCCTTTGTCAAATGGACCAAAGAGGGCCTATGGTCATTTGACTTCGAGGTCGACTAGTATCGGCGTAACGAGGAGGCCACTCATACCGATTCCAGCCGACCGCACCCAACGGAACCAGGAGATGCGGCGGTACCTGTACATCCCGCTGGGATTTTCGAAGACAGTTTTAATATTAGGAAATTTTAAAAAAGATTTAGATACCCCAACATCAAAGCCGCCGAATAACTCACCTAACAAGCGACCTATAAACGAAAAAATTGCATCTAAATTCTTTAGATTTGGCTTGCTAGTTAAAAAAATAATTTTTGCACTTGTAGACAAATTAGCGCAATGGCACAATAAATCAATATTATCCCCTATTTTCTTAGCTATATTTCAACATCATTGTAAAGAAAAATGGTAAATTCGTGACACTAGCCTGTTAATATTGTCAATATTTTCGCCATTTATAGGCAGAATCACTTATATTTCGCGATTCTGGTATTTTTTCTTTTTCCACAACTAGTGTGTAAATATTCAATATCCGTAACAATCGATACATGACTAGCTTATGCTGATCATCTCATTTTATGAAATTAGAATGAGAGTAGCCAGGCTTAAGCTGCGTCAGCTGCTACCCGATTTCGTCCATCTCTTTTCGCACAATAGAGCGCCTGATCAGCTCGTTTCATCAGTAAATCTGTATCTTTGATGTCTTTATCAAGAGATGTAATGCCGATGCTTGTCGTTATATCAAGCGGCTTATCTAGTTGAGGAATGTGAAATTGCTCCATTTCAATCGATTTTCTCAACCTTTCGGCCACATTATAGCATTCAGTTAAGCTGGTGTCTGGCATAACAATAACAAATTCTTCGCCGCCAATACGACAGGCTAAGTCCATTCCGCGAATGTTTGTTCGAATACGACGAGCAAACTCTTTCAATACGAGGTCACCAACATCATGACCATAAGTGTCGTTGACTGATTTGAAATAATCGATGTCAGTCATTAACACAGATAATGATTTTCTCTGGCTATTCGCTTCATCAAAAAGTGTCTTTAAGTGACTTTCTAAATAATGACGATTATGCAAGCCGGTTAGAGCATCCGTTACAGCTAGCTCAACTTTTGTCTCTAAACAGTTGCGTAAATAGTCTGTATATTTCTTTCGGCGAACTTGAGTATTTACTCTTGCCATCATCTCATTTGCGCAAATTGGGCGCACCATATAGTCATTCACACCCATATCAAGACCACGCATTAAACGTGCCTTATCCTCAGGGTTCACTATAATGAGAATAGGTAAACTTCTTGTTCTCTCTAATGAGCGCACCTGGCTTGCCAAACGCAGTCCATCAACACCGTTTAAATCCAGGCTGATCACAAGTAAATCATACTCTTGCTCAGCTAGTTTAAAGAGTGCCTCTTGTGGGTTGTGCTCAATTTCAATAGAATGTTCTTTGATGAGGTTTTTGGTCATTCTGTCTGCAGATCGTTGATTATCTTCAACAATTAAGACCTTACCTGCCCATTTTCTCTCACTGAAAATAGGTGTTGTTTCTTGAGACAAACCCATTTGATTGCCCGTTTCGGCTCTCATGGTCATTTCATCTGTCAGCATTTTTAAACGCGCCAGATTTTTAACCCTTGTCACCAGCGCTACATCATCAACTGGTTTTGTTAAGAAGTCGTCAGCGCCGGCTTCCAAACCATGCAAGCGATCTGAAGGCGTGTCTAAGGCTGTTACCATGACAACTGGTATGTGCTGTGTTTTGGGGTTTCGTTTTAATCGCTCACAGACCTCAAACCCGTCCATACCTGGCATCATGACGTCTAGCAAAATAACATCAATTCGCTCGACTTCACAAACTTCCAAAGCTTCCGGGCCTGAATAGGCTGTTAAAATTTCAAAATACTCAGCACTTAAACGAGCTTCCAGTAATTTGACGTTGGCCTTAATATCATCAACCACTAATACTCTTGCGGTCATTGTGAAACATCCTCATCCTCGGTCACTGTTAACAGTTGACCAATTGTTTCCAAAAAATGCGTAACTGATATAGGCTTGGAGATATAGCCTTCACAGCCCCCTTCCCTTATGCGCTCTTCATCACCTTTCATAGCGAAAGCTGTTACAGCAACAACTGGGATTTTGCATAACTCATCGTCATCCTTCAGCCATTTGGTCACTTCAAGACCAGAAACTTCAGGTAATTGTATATCCATTAGAATTAAGTCAGGTCTATGAAGACGCGCCAATTCTAATGCGTCTACACCATTTCGAGTTTGGAATACTGTATAGCCGTGAGCAGATAACAAATCATGAAACAACTTCATGTTTAGTTCATTATCTTCAACAATAAGAATACTTTGTGACATAACTCAAAACGCCTTACTTAAGTGAAATATAATATTGCCATCAGCTAAAAATCCTATGCAGGCTTCATAATTGAATGGCAAAGATTACATACCAATATGTTATATAATCCTAAACATGTAAAATAAGCGTTTATATTTTTAACTTTTTCATATTTAATTAAAGTTTGAAACATTCATTCAGGAGCCGCTTATGCCGTCATCAAACGAACAAATCAGCATGAAATCTGCGGCATTTATTGCAATAAAATCACTGGCTTACATTTCTCAATCACCAGAAGAAATATCGAAATTTATGGCTCTTACGGGTATTGAAGGCTCTGACATTATTCGCCTCAAAGAAAATCTTAAGTTTTTAGGGGGTGTGCTTGACTTTTTAACCTCCGATGAAAGTCTATTGTTAGCTTTTTGTTCTAGTGAAAATATTAGCCCTGAAGGTGTGGAGGCTGCCCGTATTCAACTTCTTGGATCTCAATAAATGAGCTTCCATATAGGAATTGACCTTGGGGGAACAAAAATTTTTGGGGCGGCTGTTTCTCATGATGGAGCTACCTTATTCACACAGCGCCGCGCAACCCCTCGTCATAATTATCAATCTACGATTTTGACCATATCCGACATCGTCTCAGCAATTGAAGCAGAACTTAACAGCTCAGCACCGGTTGGCATCTGCATTCCTGGTTCGATCTGTCCCAAAACAGGCCTCATTCAAAATGCCAATAGCACATGGCTTAACGATCAACCTTTCAATGTTGACCTGGAAGACGCTTTGGATCGCCAACTCAGGTTTGAAAATGATGCGAATTGCTTTGCTCTATCTGAAAGTGTCGATGGTTCTGGCAAAGATGCAAACTCGGTTTTTGGTGTTATTATGGGCACAGGTGTTGGTGGCGGCTTGGTTATTGATAACAAAATCCTCAATGGCCCGCGCTCAATTGGTGGTGAGTGGGGGCATTGTTCCCTGCCCTTTCCTAAACTAGAAGAGCAAAAAACAGCTGCACTTTGTTGGTGTGGTCAAAAGGGATGTATTGAAAGCTGGATTTCAGGCCCAGCGCTTATTAGGCATCATAATTCGGAATTTAATGCGTCTTATAACTCTGTAGAGGAGCTCATTAATGGTGCGACAAGTGATGACGCTGACGCCCAAACTTCACTAGAAAAACACGCCTCTCGCACTGCGCGCGCCTTATCTATGGTCGTGAATATTGCAGACCCAGAAACAATTATATTGGGAGGTGGGCTTTCTGAACTGGATCACCTTTATGATGCGTTACCTAAATTGATGGCTCCGACCATATTTTCATCTGATCCTCATATCGATATACGCCGCCCTCAATTTGGACCAACAAGCGGTGTTCGAGGTGCGGCGCGATTATGGGAGTTTTATTAATTTCTACATTAATAACAAGCAAGTAAATAGTTTAGTTGCATTTATTTTCTGGTAGGAATTCAATGTTTGAAACTTTTCCATCAAGTGAAAAGTCACCATAATCAATTAGCAAATTGCGACTTACACCGTTTTCATAAAGTCTGAATGCGATTTCATAATCAGGGATTAAATCTTGTTTGGTGCTTTTCTTTTTATCAAAGAAGGAAATAGCAACTGGCCATGACTTCATGTCTTTAAGTACGTCAATGTTTTTAATTTTACTTGTTGTAACTGTTGCATCTGACGCTAGTTCTTTGCCAATGATTGCTGTTGTGTCGTAAAGAGTGTTGCCATTTTCCGAACCATCATAGATCGGTGCCTGGACAACCTTCTTCCCTTGCAAAGCGCCTTCAAGCATCAGTTTTGTGTGCTCCGTTGGAAAGTATGCTTTTTGATCAAATTTAACGGTGCCTGGCTTTGGACTTTCTATTTTGACCTTAATGCCTTCGTTTTTATTTTTTCTGGCTGCATCACCTATTGTCGCTTTGGAAAACTTCTGATTGTAGTATTGGCTTGTATTAAAACGAAAACGTTCCGCTTTCCCATCTTCCCAACTGGATGTTCGGACATCTGTTAGGTTAACAGTCCCTTTTGTATCAGCGATTGAGAGGATAAAACGCATGTTGACTAGATAGCCTTCACATTTAGAACCGCTTAATTCGAAGACCATACGACCATGGGCATCCGCGATGTTTGCGCTCGAATGAGTATCTTTTAAAGTGAGATCATATACGGCGCGGTGAGGAGCAAGGTGTGTATCGTTTGTATCAATCACTTGGTTCACTGCATTGGCTGATGAAACTCCCATGAGAGTGGTTCCAAGAACGAGCGCTACAGTTGTTTTCATTTTTTGTTTGAAGGAAAGTGAATGAGATATCATATGGATTTAAACCTTTTTCCTGTTTTTATATTCTTCAAAAGTAAAGCGAATTGATTTTGTTATCAAGCCATGATCGCTTTGTCATTTCTCTTCTACGAACTAATATAGCGTGAATTCTGACATACATCCTTAGATGACACAATCTTGTTAATACCCACTTTTTTAGTACTCCTTCAGTTGCCCACCAGCAACCGTCGCATAGTGCTCCTCTAGTTGCCTACCCGCAACCGTCGTAACAATATAGCCAATTTTATCATGGCTTCTTAAATGGCTAAGATTATGTCAAGAATACGTTTGTCTTCATATGACGTAACAAACAGAGTTTAAGTCTATTAAATTTTATCATTTCCCTATTGGAACAATTACACAAACCCAATTTTTCATCTGTTCAATTGATATACTGCCCTTTAAACTCTTTGATATGATTTTGTTTGTGCAGTGAAGGAACTTTAAATATGCAAAATGTTATTGAAACTCGCCTTTCAGAGCTTGGTATTCAATTAAAAGATGCTCCGGTGGCAGTTGGGGCCTATGTTCCCTGTGTTGTTGAGGGTTCGCTTCTCTATATCTCCGGGCAAATTCCTATTGATGGTGGTCAAATTAAATTTACTGGGCAAATGTCGACAGATACTCATTCATCTTCTAATGATATTTCTGTTGGCCAGGCCTCTGCTCGACTTTGTTGCATCAATATTCTGACGCAAGCAAAAGCAACCTTAGGCTCACTTGATCGCATAGAGCGTTGTATTCGCTTGGGTGGTTTTGTTTCATGCCCACCGGATTTTTATGATCACGCTCAAGTGGTGAATGGCGCCTCAGATTTAATGAAAGAAATATTTGGTGAAAACGGTCAACATTGCCGAGCGGCTGTTGGGTGCAGTAGTTTGCCTTTAAACTCCTTAACTGAAGTTGAAGCTTTGTTTAAAATTAGGGCCTAAGTACTTGTGTCTCTAAAATTGTAAGTATCTTTGTACCATGAAGTGTCTTTGAACTATTATCTATCCCCATAAATTATGAGTTAAACTTTATGCCCTTAGATCAAATTTCAGGTTACGCTCACCGCGGCCTTCATAACCCTCTCTTTTCAGTTGTTGAAAATAGTGCAACAGCTATTCGTATGGCTGTTGAGGCTGGTGTTGGTATTGAGATTGATGTTCAAATGAGTAGTGATCGTGTGCCAATGGTCTTTCACGATGAAACTCTTTTTCGTCTCACCGGAGAGGATGGTCGCTTGTCTTTTATGAAGGCAGCTAACATCGAAAGTGTTAAATATTCCGTTGGAACAGATCATATTATTTCTTTAGAAGACTGTTTGAATTTGGTGCAAGGGAAGGTCCCCCTTCTAATTGAAGTTAAAAGCCACTGGACTGGGCTTCCTGAAATGGAGCAAGGTTTAATCGATGTCTTAAAAACATATGATGGTCCTCACGGTCTTATGTCGTTTGATCCGTCAATTATTGAGCGCTTGAAAAAATTAGGCTCTCCTAGCCCGCTTGGATTGGTAACTGCACAGTGCCCCTCTAAAGACTGGCCCGGTATTACAGAAGAACAAAGACAAAGTGGCACACTTCAGTTTGAAAAAGCACGAGAGCTTGAGATTGATTTTATTGCACATGAAATTGGAGATATTCAAAATCCATATCTCTCGAAACTAATCCAAGATTTAAAAATTCCTCTGATGAGTTGGACTGTAAAATCTAGCGCTATGCTACAAAGTGCAAATGAGATGAATGCCATTCCTATTTTTGAAACTGATGATGATCGTTTGCGCGCCCTGCTCCGACATGAAAGATAAAATTTATAAATGACTGGTCCACTTGAGATAAGAAACGTTCGCTCCATAGATGAGATAAGCAAAGAAGATTGGGATGGCTTGGCCAACCCAACGAATTTGCCATATGATCCGTTTCTCTCGTATGATTTTTTTGCAGCTTTAGAGCATAGCGGTTCGGTTGCCCCTGAAACCGGCTGGGGCCCCTACCATCTCATTGCGATAGATGAGAATAATGAGCTTGTTGGAATAATGCCGCTTTATTTAAAAGGGCATAGCCGAGGAGAATATGTCTTTGATCATGGCTGGGCCCGCGGTTTTGAAATGGCTGGGGGGCAATATTATCCTAAATTATTATGTGCTATTCCGTTTACACCGGTTACCGGCCGGCGTTTATTTTCCTTAGGTAAGCACGCATTGCACATTAAAACACAGTTACTGAGATATGCTGCTAAGCAAGGTCAATTACAGGGTCTATCCTCGCTTCATATAAATTTCATTGAGACTGAACTGTCACCTGTTCTTGAAGACCAAAATTTTCTTATCCGCTCCGACACTCAGTTTCATTGGGAAAATCAAGACTATAAAAGTTTTGACGATTTTCTTGGTTCTCTACAATCTCGAAAACGAAAGGCTATTAAGAAAGAACGCCGACAGGCTTTAATCAATGACTTAGCTGTGGAGTGGGTTACCGGTGACGACCTTAGGACAAAGCATTGGGATGCATTTTACCAGTTTTATGTTGATACCTTTGATCGTAAATGGGGCACGCCTTATTTAACACGTTCATTCTTTGACCAGATTCATGAAACACTCAGTAAGCATATTGTTCTTATCTTTGCTAAACGAGATGATGACTATATAGCGGCCGCATTAAATTTCATTGGAGAAGATACGCTTTACGGCAGGTATTGGGGCGCAAAGGAACATCATGATTTTTTGCATTTTGAACTTTGCTATTATCAGGCAATTGATTATGCCCTTGCCAATCACTTAAGTCGTGTAGAAGCTGGTGCGCAAGGTGAGCATAAATTGCTACGAGGTTATTCCCCTCAAAAAACTTTTTCAGCACATTATATTTTGCATGAGGGTTTACGGGCTGCTGTAAAGGATTTTCTTATTGATGAAGAACGTTTTGTTGATATGAGAACGGACGCCTTGAAGCAACACCTGCCATTTAAATCTAGTGAAAACTGAAAACCTACTGAAGACTGATCGTGTAAATTACAAAAATATAGACCGCTAAACTTAAGCATAGGACTTAAATTTATGAATTATGATGACAATAATATTTTTGCTAAAATTCTTCGCAAAGAAATACCCTCGCATGTCATTTTTGAAGATGAACATACAATTTCTATAATGGATGCTATGCCGCAATCTGATGGGCATGCGCTCATACTTCCCAAAGAACCGTCTGTGAACTTACTTGAAGCCAGTACAGAGAGCTTGGCTCACTGCATGAAGACAGTGCAAATAATATCAAGAGCGTCAATGAAAGCTTTTGAAGCTGATGGAATTGTTGTTCGCCAATTTAATCACGAGCCAGCTGGCCAAACAGTTTTTCACACGCACTTCCATGTCATTCCACGATATGAAGGCATCCCACTAAAAGGGCATGGTGTGGAAATGGCTGATGGAGATCTACTCAAAACTCATGCAGAGAAATACCTTGCCGTTTTAAATGGGTGATCCCACTAAAATGGGTAGGCCCCATAGCAAAATTAAAAACGATGCTAGGCCAACTGCAATAGCTAATAGAAGACGTTTTTTAAAGATGAAGAATGTGAGCGTTGCACAAAGAACTGCCAAGAGGCGCACCACTAGTGGTGCCTCCTCGAGGCTCCCTGGTGGGGAGAGTAACAATCTCATGATTAGTGCTGCTATAAGAGCCGTGGATACAGCGCGAACCCAAAGAATAACTTCACTGTTTTCATCTAAGTTTTTAGAAAAGAACACACCCGCCCATCGCCATGGTTCGGTTGCTAAAAAACCAACCAATATGATCAACCAGATTGAAAGATCATTTATCATTTAACTTTCCTTTACGATCTTTTTGGCCTTTAGGATCTCTTTGGTCTCTCTGGCTTCTCTTTACACAGAAGTATGCAACCGAGCCTCCGATGAGACCCGAGCCGATGAGAGCCCAATTGGGTGACCAAATGGTCAACGGTATTGCCAGTGTTATTCCTAAAAGAAACGCAAGTCTTTCAGTTTCTCTTTTTGCGGTTTCTATGAGGGAGAGGAAAAAGTAAATTGGTGTGATCATCAACGTCGCAGCAGCGATGTTTGAAGGTAGAAAATGGGCAGCATAAAAGCCGATTATTGTGCCACAACTTGTGAAGAGTAAAAGCCCTATACAAAACCCCAAGCAATGAAGTGCTCTTTGATCTTTTGGCAAGGGTGGTAAGTTCACCATGGATTGAACCCAAACTGTCACTGCAATAAAATGAGCGATCGAAATTTCTAACCATTTGGGAGTGTTTTCCTCGCGAATGACGGGTAGCAGAGAAACTGTTAGAGGCAATAACCTAATCGATGTGAAGGTTGTTAGAAGCCCAGCTGTGATTAAACTGCTTCCTCTTGCTATTTCATCCACGAGAACCACTTGCCCTGGAATGGCAAAGACAAAAATGGTGAGCCCTAGACCTAATTCTATTGGCAGATTACTGCTTGCAACGAGGGCGCCATAAGCAAAAAATGTTAGGAATAAAACCATTCCGGCTGGAGAGAGAGACGTCTTTGCACCGACTAAAAATATTTGTACCTTCGGCGCTTTCATATTTCTCACTTTAATCATATGGAGCCCTGCTTAAATCATATGGAGCTAGGCTTTAAACCTACACTCAGGACCTAAGTATTGGGTAGATACAAAAATGGCAACCGCTTCTAACGGTTGCCATTATTTTATAAGTGAACCTTTGAAAAATCCAGCCCTAACAAACGAATGCTATCGGGCTCAACTGTTTCTATTGTTCTTTTTTCCCGGTTGGCTTACGCGGTTTCTTAACCGCTGGTTTACGCCTTGTGGTTGTTTTCTTTGTCGCTGGTACAGCACCTACTTTTGCCTTCGGTTTTCTTTTGGCCGCCGGCTTTCTTTTTGGAGCTGTTGGTTTTTTTGTTGTTTCAGGACTTACATAATTAAAGGCGAGTTCTTTTTTAGCGCCTTCATTAACAACCCGAACTTCAACCGTGCCACCATTTTCCAGCTTACCAAAGAGCAACTCTTCAGCGAGCGGCTTCTTGATATACTCCTGAATGACACGAGCAAGAGGTCTTGCACCAAATTTTGGATCATAACCTTTTTTCGCTAACCAGATTTTTGCTTCTTTTGTCAGTTCAAAAGCTACCGAGCGATCTGCTAGCTGGGCTTCCAGTTCGTAGATGAATTTATCCACCACTTGCGAAATGGTATCTTCAGACAAGCTGTTGAATGGAATGATTGCATCAAGACGATTTCTAAATTCAGGACTGAACAGACGATTTAGCTCTTCCTGGTCATCTCCGGTGCGCTCATCTCTATTAAAGCCGATTGGTGCTTTTGCCAGATCAGCGGCACCAGCGTTAGATGTCATGATTAAGATGACATTTCTAAAATCAACTGCTTTGCCGTTGTGATCTGTTAATTTGCCATGATCCATTACCTGCAACAAAATGTTGAAAATATCTGGATGTGCTTTTTCTATCTCATCAAGCAAAAGAACACAGTGTGGGTTCTGATCTATGCCGTCCGTTAACATGCCGCCTTGATCAAAACCAACATATCCTGGAGGGGCGCCGATGAGACGAGACACCGCGTGTTTTTCCATATATTCAGACATATCAAACCGGAGCATTTTCACGCCCATGGTATCAGCTAGTTGGCGAGCAACTTCTGTTTTACCAACACCGGTTGGGCCTGAGAACAGATAACAACCAATTGGTTTATCTGGCTGGCGCAGGCCAGCACGAGATAGTTTTATTGCTGAAGATAAAGATACAATTGCTTGATCCTGGCCATAAACAACGCGTTTTAAGTCTCGCTCCAAATTGCGAAGAATTTCAGCGTCTGATTTGGACACAGATTTTGGTGGAATCCGTGCCATCACCGCTATGGTTTCTTCAATTTCTTTAATGCCAATGGTTTTGAGGCGCTTGTCTTCAGGAACGAGCATTTGAGCAGCGCCGCTTTCATCAAGCACATCAATGGCTTTATCTGGTAATTTTTTGTCGTGCAGATATTTGACAGATAAATCAACAGAACCTTGGATAGCTTGATCTGTATATTCTACCTTGTGATGTTTTTCATAATAAGGCTTAAGGCCTGTTAGAATTTTAACTGCATCTTCTGGAGTTGGCTCTTCAACATCAATTTTCTGGAACCGACGAACCATTGCACGGTCTTTTTCAAAATAATTTCTGAATTCTTTGTAGGTCGTTGAACCGATACATTTAATCGCACCGTTGGCCAATGCTGGTTTCAAGAGGTTAGACGCATCCATTGCACCACCAGATGTGGCACCAGCGCCAATGATGGTGTGAATTTCATCAATGAATAAAACTGAACCTGGAGTTTTTTCAATTTCCTTGATGACAGACTTTAGACGCTCTTCAAAATCACCGCGATAACGGGTGCCTGCTAACAGTGATCCCATATCTAACTGGAAAATCACGGCATCATGTAATACTTCAGGTACTTCTTTATTAACAATCCGCCGGGCTAGGCCTTCAGCTATCGCTGTTTTACCAACACCTGGTTCTCCCACAAACAGCGGATTATTTTTTTGGCGGCGGCAAAGAATTTGTATTGTGCGCTTAACTTCCATTTCGCGCCCAATCAGAGGATCAATACGACCTTCATTTGCCTTTTTATTTAGATTTATGCAGAAATTTTCGAGAACATCTGGTTCTCTATTTTGATCTTCAGCACTTTCAACAGTTGCTGCGTCATCATCTACACCTCTTACTGAGCGTGTTTCAGATTGATCACCACGCTTTGCAACGCCGTGACTGATGTAATTCACCGCGTCAAATCTCGTCATGTCTTGCTCAAGCAAGAAAAAGGCCGCGTGACTTTCTCGTTCGGCAAAAATAGCAACCAGCACATTGGCCCCTGTTACTTCTTCGCGGCCAGATGATTGCACATGAATGAGCGCGCGCTGGACAACACGCTGAAAGCCTGTTGTTGGCTGCACATCTTCAATTTCAGAGACGATGAGTGCGTCTAAGTCTGTATCTATGTATTGAATGAGCTGCTTGCGTAATATTTCTAGATTTACACCGCAAGCGCGCATAACCGCTGACGCGTCTTTGTCATCAATTAATGAAAGGAGAAGATGCTCTAACGTGGCGAATTCCTGGCGGCGCTCACTCGCATATTCTAGGGCGCGATGAATGGCTTCTTCAAGGCTTTCGGTAAATGAAGGCATGGAAAGTTACTCCTTCTCCATGGTGCATTGCAGTGGATGTTGATGCTCTTGAGCAAACAACATGACCTGGGTGACTTTTGTTTCAGCGACTTCATATGTAAATACTCCACATACGCCGACGCCGCGATGATGCACCTGAAGCATGATTTTTTCTGCTTCAGAGCGGTTTTTATTAAAATATCTCTCCAATATATGAACAACAAACTCCATTGGAGTGTAATCATCATTGAGCAATAAGACTTTATAAAGGCTAGGCTTCTTTGTCTTTTCCTTTACCTTTTCAGTAAAGCCAGGACTAGTGACACCCGTGTTGCCATCCTCATCATCTTCATTAGAATTACAGAAGATGTTGTTAATATTGCTCCCTAAATTCAACATTTTTCCGTCAACATCACTTTAGATTTAATCAATGGTTACTATTCGTTACCATTCGTGTTTCAACTGCTTCAATTTTTCTAATTTGGTCTTTATGCATCTTAATTTAGTTTAAGACTTATCTCTCATCGCTTTTATTCTCGCTTCTCACGATAAGGGACCAAATCAATCATCTGTTTTATATCTTGTCACACTTTTTTCCATCCGCCGAATATTTTTCTTTAAAATATCGTAAATTTTACTGACTTTTTTTGGGAATGACGCGGTAAAAGCAAGATTGATTACTTATTATCTAGGTAGTGCGTCTAAAAAATCAATTGTGCATTGCACTATTTTTTATGAATTGAGGGGAATTCATATGAAACGAATCGAATTATCGTTCTATTTGGGGCGTTAGGGATGATTTTATCGAAATTTTTTGAGATAACTAAAATTTTAATCAAATTTGATTTAAGTGCTTAAGAAATATTCAAAGTAATTCATTTATACATATCCTCATAAGATAGCTTGCGGTATCTACAAGACGAGAATTCTTATTTTGATTTCATTTTTGTCTAATTGATGCCCAAAAATAATGCTCTTAGTAACCATCAGAGGGCTACCATTTGCTATTTTTACTACGTACTCCAGGTCTTCTTTGGAGGGACGCTGATTTTTGTAATTTTGAAGAATTACCTTTCAGCTAAATTCCCCCAAATCAAATCCTTATTTTTAAGAGATTTGTGAAGTCTGGAAGTTTGTTTTGTGGCAGGAACAATAAAAGAGACAAACATGCGGAACATTAAGTTTCTAGGTGTAAGCACACTTATTTTTAGTTTTTTGATTTTAGCACCAGTTTTCACTGGACTCGAAAATGCACACGCAGCGCGCAAGTCAGCTGCGATGGCAATCGACGCTCATACGGGACGTGTTTTATACTCCCATAATGTTGATAAACCGCATCATCCTGCATCTCTCACAAAAATTATGACCCTTTATATGATGTTTGAATATATTGAAGCTGGTCGCTTTCATATGAACTCACCTTTAAAGGTGACCGCAAACGCTTCGCGTCAAGTTCCTTCAAAGCTAGGCTTGAAACCGGGGACTACCATTCTGGTTAAGGATGCAATCAAAGCACTTGTAACAAAAAGTGCTAATGATGTTGCCGTAACCATTGCTGAAAATTTAGCGGGTTCGGAATGGAAATTTACACGGCTCATGACGTGGAAAGCTCGCAAGATGGGCATGAACAAGACGGTGTTTGTGAATGCGTCTGGTCTACCTGACAAAAGGCAAACAACGACAGCACGTGACATGATCACCTTAGGTATGCGCATTCAGAAAGACTTTCCGCAATTCTACCCCCTATTTTCAATGAAAAAATTTGCTTATCGCGGCAAGGTTTATAAGAATCACAATGGCCTTATGTCTCGCATGAGAGGGATCGATGGCATTAAAACTGGTTACACTCGTGCCTCTGGTTTCAATTTAACTTCTTCTATTTGGAGCGGACGCAAGCATGTTGTTGCTGTTGTTCTAGGCGGTAAGACGGCTCGTAAGCGAGATAATTTCATGGCCCGCGTGCTACAGAAATCTTTGCGCAAAGCACGCAACGGCAAATCTAAGAAGCAATTTGTTGCCGCAAATTTTGCACGCAAAGCACCGCGCAGGAAAGTCGCCGCAGTAGAAAGACGCGCCCCTCAAAAAGCAGCACCACGTAAACAAGTTGTTGCAAAGCGCCCTCTTCCCCCTAAAAGACCTCAACTTAGTAAAAATCAAATCCCAGTTAAGCAGAAAGCTCTTGTACAAAAAGCTGCACTCAAAGAAGCTCCGGCTAAAATTATAAATGATCGCCTGCGACAAGAGCTTGCTGAAGTTCCCGCGCAAGAAATTATTGTACATCGCAAAAAGACGGCTTTACAACAGAGTGAAGTTGCCAACAAGTCTCAGATTGACCCTTCTGAAACCACAGGTGACATTAAAGAAATTTCTGACCAAGAACTCGTTGTCACGACACCACCACAAGGCCCTTATCATATTCAAATCGGCGCATTTGGTTCTGAGGAAGACGCCGAGCGCCGGTTGCATTCCATTGGTTCTAAAGCTGGAAAGCTCTTAAACGGGCATAAAAGTTTTACCATGAAGGTTTCAAGTAATAATGTATATCGTGCTCGATTTGCAGGCTTTAGCGAGGCAGATGCGAGAAAGACTTGTCGTCAGTTGAAGAAAAAAGCAATTGACTGCATGGCTATTTCAGCACAGCAATAGAACCAATTTAGCCAAGCAAACAATCCTTAGCCATATTAATTTTAGCCGCTAAGAATGGTGAACCACCTTGATCGGGATGAAAACGTTTCATCAACATGCGGTGGTTCGCTTTCACTTCAGAGCTCGTTGGATGAGAGCTTAAGCCGAGTATCTCTATTGCTTCTCTTCTGGTTATACGGCTTGATGATGAACTTACGAGCTTATCCTGACTCTCGTAAAAACCGCGCATCTCTTTACGCCAACTGTCATGATTTAAATCCATGTAACTAATTAGAATTTGTTCGCTTGCTTTGTCTTTTGACGCGTACAATATTAATAGCTCATTTAAGTCTGCTAACGTCAGGCTATTGAGATCTTGCCCACCTTTAAGACCTCTAATGACTTTCCCTGACATCTCATTTTTTTCAGGGTTTATAGTGATTTTGAGAAATTTTGATGAAATGACTGGATTTCTTGGACCATGATTTTGAGGGTTGGTATTTCTAAGCCCTCTGCCATCTTTGGACCATGGTAACTCAAGAGGAAAGTCTGTATTTCGAATAAACAAATAGGCCATAATGAATAGTGGTACCGCAAAGGCAAATAATCCGCGGCTGAGGGCTAGCAGTCCCATGATAAATAAGGAGCCAGCCAAGGCCTTGGGCCCAAACCTAAAATAAATATAGAGGGTGATGACACCAACAAAGAGCACATAGTGCATGTTTTGAACTTCGCCTTTACGCTCTCAAGTTAATTGAGCTAGAGATGTTAAATTACGTTTTATGGCATAAATGTTAGCCGCTTTTCGGACTTTAGTTAAGTCTTTATCCGTTAACTTAGAACGAGAAACATATTGATAAATCATTTTCTAGTCTGACGTTTTTCTTCATTTTTGTTATTGATAGCAGCATTAGAATGCCCGTATTTAAGCTAATATAGAAATTTAAATTTTGGAGTTCTCTACATGGATGACCATCGCCTTACCATAGTCAGTAATATACAAGTGCTGCGTGAGGAAATTGCTGAGCTTCGAGCCCAAAAAAAAACGGTTGCCCTGGTGCCAACAATGGGAGCGTTACATGAAGGGCATCTATCTCTCATCGACTTTGCCAAAGAACATGCTGACAAAACCGTTTGTTCAATTTATGTGAACCCTACACAGTTTGCCCCTGGTGAAGACCTGGACGCGTACCCACGGCCGCTCGTCGATGATATTCGTGCACTTGAGGGAAAACTAACTGACTTTGTCTTCACGCCAACTGATGACGAAATGTACCCTGATGGTTTTTCAACTAAAATTTCTGTTTCAGGGCTGACTTCAGCTCTTTGCGGGAAAAGTCGGCCCGATCATTTTGATGGGGTGGCTACGATAGTGACCAAGTTGCTTTTGATGGTTCAACCTGATTTTGCGATTTTTGGCGAAAAAGATTATCAACAATTGTTGGTGATCCGTCGCTTTGTTAGAGACCTCAACATACCTGTTGAAATATTAGGTGCTCCCATTATTCGCGGCGAAGATGGCTTGGCTCTTTCTTCTCGTAATCAATATCTATCTGCGAAAGAGAGAGAGGTTGCGCCTCAATTACATCAAACTTTGAACCAGCTATCTGAAAAGATCAAAGACATAAGCAAAGATCTTTCCGAATTATTGGCTTCAGCAAACGATGAACTAACGAGGTTAGGATTTAAAGTTGATTATTTAGAAATAAGGGATGCCAAAAGCTTAGCGCCAATCGCTGAGATTTTTGAGGATCAAGCAGCGCGGCTTTTTGTTGCGGCTAAACTAGGAAACACCCGTTTAATCGACAATGTTGCTGTTTGAATTTTTGAGGATTGAAAGTTTTTGTTTTAGCCAGCTTAGAAAAACATTTGAACTGGTCTAGAAAAGCAAAAGGCTGACTCTCAATCTATATAGAATGAGTGTCAGCCCAATTGGTGTATTATGAACGATACGCAGCTCACAAAACATTATAGATATACTTTACGCATTACACATTGGTACTGATATAAATATAAGCTTAAACTTAAATTATATCCAAACGCATTACTCTGTACCTATGCCGACTATATTATACTCAGAACGATTCGGCAATACGCATTACTAAACACTCAAACTTTAAACTTTTATGAAACAAATCTTTTGTTTTGTTGTTTCTTTACACTTCTATTTTCCGTGGCACTTAAGCCGTTAGTAAAACTGAATTCTTGCTGCCTTTTATGTTACCTAGTGGTGCGTCTCTATTTATTGGTGGGGGAAACCAATGAATTGAAACTTTAACACACCACAAGCTAACAACATGAAACTTATAAATTTTTTCATATTGGCCCAGTTAAGTTTTGGTCCTAAGGGGACTTGGGGGGGCTGATAGGTTTAGAACCGCCAAAAAACTGGGCCAAACAGGCTATGTATGATTAATAGATAGGTATTGCGGCTCGAATTTGAAGGCTTTAAGGCGATTATGTGATAAATATTTCCAAATATTACACTTGCGTGAGCTTTAAGTTTTCCACCACTTGATCTTATTTGTTTCTACAGGCATGATTGTAAATATAAATTCTTTAGCTATTTGGAGGCGCTTTTGAGCACTGGTTCTTTGGTTATCCCTTTTCCTAAAATAACTTCTGGTCCTAAAAAAGCTGCTCGCGCCTGTATTGTTCTTTCCTCAAATTCACCTGCCACACATTTTTCTAACAATCTGGTTGTTAGTTTTCATAGAACAGAACTTAATCAAATTCTATTTTACTATGGAAGTATGGTATCTAAGGGAGAGTGGCGTGATTATGCGATTAATACAGGCAGTCATGAGGCGGTGTTTTCTATATTCCGGCACAGTAGTGAACAGCCACTCTACCGCATAGAGAAGATCCCTAAACTAGCAAACAAACAAGGGGCTTTTCGTGTTCTTGGGCTTGATGGGCAAATATTGAAGCGTGGTAAGGAGCTTGGCCAGGTTTTAAAAATCTTTAATAAGAAAATTGAAGATTGCCAAAAATAAAATTAGGACTTAGTTGGACATTAATTCGTAAAAAACCCGGGGAGAAGTCTCCCCGGGTTTTTTAGTTTTAATTGTTCATTCAATGCTTAATCGTTTGAACCGAATAGGCTTAGTAAGCTCATGAACAGATTGATGAAATCGAGATACAAGCTTAGAGCACCCATAATAGCCAATTTACCTAATGTTTCGGCACCGTGACCTACATAATAAGCTTCTTTTATGCGCTGTGTGTCATAGGCTGTTAAGCCAGCGAAGATTAATACGCCAATAACTGACACTGCAAATTGCAGAGCTGATGAAGCAATGAATATGTTTACAATGCTTGCGATGATAATGCCGATTAGGCCCATGAATAGGAATGTACCCCAGCCAGACAAATCTTTTTTGGTCACATAGCCATAAACACTTAAGGCACCAAACGCTGCAGCACTAATGAAGAAAACACGTGTAATGCTTGTGCCACCGTAGCGTAGGAAGATCCAAGATAGAGACGCCCCCATTAAAGCTGCAAATATCCAGAAAGAAATTTGAGCGCCGCTGTAGCTCATTTTATGCATACGAGCTGAGAGGAAGAAAACCATACCCAATGGTGCGAACATTAAAACCCACTTTAGGGGGCTATTGTACATTAACTGACCAAACGCTGGATTAGTTGTTGCCATGTGAAACACACCGTAAGCGACAACACCTGTAAGGGCGACACCAGCCATCATGTAGTTATAAACTTGCATCATATAAGCCCGTAGGCCCTGATCAATCTCGCGAGCACGGCTCAATGAACCGTTTGAGACATCTTGATGTTGTTGATAATCAGACATGTTTGTATCCTTTAAATATTTGCCATCTATTAAACTAAAACTTTGTTTGCTTGATTACATTTACTTGACCTAGCTGAGTTCAGTAGATCAGATTTATAAGATCTTCTATTTATAAGATATTATGTAAATTTTGCCTTATAAAGTCATTTCTCTTATAAAATTGTCTTATTTAAGGAATTTAAACGCAATTCAGCTTTCTACGCTAATATGGAGTTTCTACGCCCTCATTTCAAGTGCTGTACCTGCGACTTTTTATATTTTATTTTTAAACTAAGCTTTAAAAAGTATTAATTGTTCCAAAAGCTGTTTAATTTTGAAATATCTCTTAGATTTGATGTTGAGTTTTCTCCACACTTTTCACAATTTACAATATTTTCTTAATTTATCTAAAAGAATTGCACCATCTATGCCGCGTTTATTTACAGGGATAAAAATACCCTCTTCTATTTGCGATCAGCTTACTCTCATTCAATATGGTCTATTGGGTGCTCGCTGGATTGAGCCCCATGATTTTCATATTACCTTGAGATTTATTGGTGATGTCGATGATGATTTAGCAAATGACCTTGCTGATGGATTTACTCAAATTTCTACAGCTCCCTTCTCATTACAACTAAAATCAGTTGGGGTTTTCGGTAATGACCGACCTCGTATGATTTGGGCTGGGGTTGAGAAATCGAGCGCATTAGAGCAGCTGCATTCCTCACATGAAATTATGGCACAGAGACTAGGGTTAAAGGCTGAGAGGAGGAAGTTTATCCCTCATGTTACTTTAGCTCGGTTCAAACCAGGGCAAACAAGTGATGTTGGGACCTACCTCATAGATCATAGTCGATTTCAATCACTTGAATTTGAGGTATCTTCTTTTGAGCTTTATTCTGCCAAGGCTTCACGAGGTGGCGGCCCTTATATCATAGAGCAGAGTTATGAATTGCTAGATTGAACGTTAGTTTTTAGATCAAGGTTTTATTATTTGTTTCACGAACTGATGTTTTGCTCACTGAGTTCTTTTTTGATTTTGGCGAGTAGTCCCTCAGAGGCTTCTTCAACCAGATCTATCACGTGATTAAAGCCCTCTACCTTGCCATAATACGGATCTGGAACATCACTTTCTTTTCTATTTGGAGCATAGTTGAGAAATAATCTTAAATCTGCTTTTCCTGTTTCAGGGCTGATATCTTGTAGGCTGTATAAATTATCTGTATCCATCGCCAATATGTGATCGAATTTTTCAAAATCATCGGCTGTGGCCTGTCTTGCCCGTAGTGAGCTTAAGTCATAGCCTCGCATATCTGCAGCGGCCATCATTCTCTCATCTGGAGATTTACCAACATGCCATGCAGCCGTGCCAGCGCTGTCTACGATTAAGCGGTCAAGAATATTAGCTTCTTGTGCTTTTTTTCGAAAAACACCTTCAGCAACTGGCGAGCGACATATGTTGCCAAGACATACAAAGAGAATTGATCGTTTCTCCATTTTTACCCCTCTCTCTTGTTGTGCTTCAGATGCCCACAAAGCATCCGCACTTTAGTTGTGCTTCAGATGCTCTTTTTTAGTTGCGCCTTCAGGTTGCCCACAAGCAACCGGCGCGTTAGTTGCGGCTTCAGGTTGCCCACAGGTAACCGGCGCGGAGCATCCACTCTTAACCGACATTTGCGGTCAGTTCATTCAACACAATAACTTTGATTTGTGATAAAATTAATTTTCTTTACACATAAATGGAGTTATCAACATTGAGCTTAATCAATTTAGATGAGATTACCAACTTTTTGGATGAAATGGATGGGTGGGAAAACGATCAAAATCGCCGCACCCTCATAAAAACTTTTAAATTCAAAGATTTTAATGAAGCTTTTTCGTGGATGACGAAAGTTGCGCTTTACGCAGAAAAAGCAAATCATCACCCAGAATGGTTTAACGTTTGGAACAGAGTGGATGTTGCCTTAACCACTCATGATGCTGGTGGCATTACATCTAAAGATATTAAACTGGCTCAATTTATGGAAAAGGCCCGATAATAGACTCTGCAGAACTGTTGTCTGAGTGGTCTTAATTATCTGGCCTTTTCAATTTTGGACCAACTATTTAAGCTCTACCAACTGCTATATTGATAGCTATATTTTTTAGGTCTATAAACTTTCTTACGCTTATAAATACGGGCAACTTTTCTACGATATCTGGCCTTTTTCGAACGTCTTGCTTTTTTTACGGCTGTATTTAACGTCCGCGCATATTTGGCCTTTAACCTTCTATATTTCTTCTTGGATGTAAGTGCTGCAACTCTTAAATTTTCTGCCCGTTTAGACTGAGCAATATGCATGCGGCGCTTCTTTTCAGCGTCAAGAATAGCATATTTCTTATGAACTGCTTTTGCTTCAGCGCTCCACGGTTTTGGCTTACAATTCGCACCTTTTACATATTTTTTGCGATAAAGAAATGCTGTTTTTAAAGAACTATAACGTTTGCCTTTCAAATCTCGCATGCCTGATAAATCATCGCTCGTATTACGATAATAGAACAGACGCACTTTACCTGAGCAGCTTTTTTGGCATTTAATCCGATCTTTTCTGAAATCAGCTTTGCTTCTGGCGAAACTAATCGGCCAATAAAAGCCATCTCTTAAACGAACGCACATGGTTCTATATGCACCAGAACCTTTTATTCTCTTACTCCGTTTTTTCCTGATTATGTATTTATCTGTATCATCAAAGTATGGATTATTAAGACCTCCATTATAATTGTAGGTCTTAAGATAAGCCTTAGGGTTCTTAATCCCAAGTGCATATTTTGGAGCTTTAACTTTATATTTATTGTGTGCTTTGGTTTTCTTTTTGTATTTATATTTTTTGTATCTCTTCTTTTTCACACTTGTTGCATAAGGGTTGAAAAAACCAAAATCCGCATCTGCGACTCTGACGTATTTTTGCATAGAGTTAGGCACGCCCACGGTTTTTATGTAATGGCCCTGGATGCTTATACCGGCCTGCTCAGAAGTTGCCGCTTGTAGAGGGGAGACTATTGAAAAACAAGCTAATGCAATGGATGTCAGGAAAGCCATGCAAGTAATTTGCATTTTTAAATATTTTCTTGATTTAGAGTTGCGCTTCTCACACATGTTACCCTCATTTACTGTACTTAGATCTACAGTCATGTTTTGCTGTCCTCAAACTCTTTAAACTCACCGATAACCTAAAAAGCCCTCACTTTTTTGATCACCTATGCACCCGAATTCACACCTTCTATACACTCTCTTATGTTTTATCTGACCATCTATTTCATTGAGCAAGCTAGCTCTGAGATGGCATAATGAGCCCTTAAGAGACCTTCAACACACGAGAACAACTCTCATTAACCTTACTGACCGTATCTTAGAGTTTTTTAGCCCCATAAAACAGTCTTAACAAACAGTTAATAAGCGTTGTTAATCGCACGCTAGCAAATCAACAGCTACAACACTAGTGTTTTTTTACTGTTTTTCATTAAGTTAAGAGATATTTTTGATAAAATGGTAGAATGTTATTAAATGGTGCGAATATGTTGTACTCGCCATTAAATAGATTTGTATAAATCTCATCAATGGTTATATCCTTACTAACGTAGAAAATGAACACTAAGCTAGCGCAATATATTCTAGGAGCTTTTTTATGACTAATCCGGATGAAAAATCAACGACAAAAAATGGTTTTTTACAATTTGTCGGCAGAATTCCGGGTATTATGCCAACAGCCTCCCTGTTTTATTGTGCAATTGACAAAGAAACTCCAACTGGTGTCCGTTTCTTTGGTTTGTTTGCCTTGTTTTACTTGGCTTTTCCCGTTGATCTCATTCCTGATGTCTTTCTCATTCTAATGGGAATAGGAGCACTTGATGATATTGCCATCATTTATATGGCTTATAAATATGCTCATTCTCACATTAAGCCACATCACAGACAACAAGCTTTAGATCTTTTTCAAATCACTGAAGAAGACCTACAAAAGAACGCCTAAGGCTTCTTAAATCCATTTGTCCTTTTTTAGCAATCAACTTAACTAAGAAGCACCAAGCTGCCTCCTAATTTATTATGATTTTACCTGGATTAAAATTTTACCCGTAGCTTTCCGGTCTGCAATGATACTCAGCGCTTCAACCGTTTTTTCAATAGGATAAACGCTTTCAATATGTGGGCTCAACTTTCCCTCCTGACACCAGGCCAGTAGTTGCCTCATATGATCTTGAAAATCTTTTGGTTGTTCCTCTATGAACCGCCCCCAAAAAACACCTGAGACGTGGATACCTTTCAACATAATTAAGTTCAAAGGTATTTTGGGAATTTCTCCTGCAGCAAAGCCTACAACCAGATAACGTCCTTTCCACTTCAAAGCGCGAAGACTTGGCTCTGCCAGGTCACCACCGACACAATCATAAACACCATCAAGCCCACTGTTATTGTTCAGGCTTTTTAATTTTGTTTTGAGGTCAGGTATAGTTGAAAGAACGCCGTCTACAGCGCCATGCTCTTTTGCCAAGTTGATTTTGTCTTCGCTTGATGCAATGGCAATTGGGGCCAGGTCCATTGCTTTTGCGATTTCAACAGCTGCCAGCCCAGCGCCACCTGCTGCACCTAAGACGGCAACTAAGTCACCTTTTTTAAAATCGGCCTGGTCCATCAGTCCATGCATAGCAGTGCCGTAAGTAATGGAAAGACTTGCTGCTACCTCATCAGAGACGTCACTTGGCAATTTGACCAATTGTTTTTTAGTCACTACGACTTGCTCACGAATGCCGC
This sequence comes from Methyloligella sp., assembly GCA_021604645.1. Classification (GTDB taxonomy): domain Bacteria; phylum Pseudomonadota; class Alphaproteobacteria; order Rhizobiales; family HXMU1428-3; genus HXMU1428-3. Next base: position 3,476 of record BQJJ01000007.1, on the reverse strand, counting down.
CATGGCCAATATAGGCCATCACCCTATCGCCAACTTCAAAACCGGTTACAGAGCTACCTTTTTGGGTTATTTTGCCCGAAATCTCTCCGCCAGGGGAAAATGGCAAGTCTGGTTTGAACTGATATTTACCGCGTGTAATCAATGTATCAAAGAAATTTAGAGCTGCCATATGAACATCTACAATCACTTCATTGTCTGCAATTTCTTTAGGTCCCTCTATGGTTTCTAAGGAGAGATCTTGATATCCGGTCAAGTCATTACAGATGATGGCTTTCATTGGCTGGTTACTTTCTTTGTTTTTATGAGAAACATCTTACTTGGAAGATTTTTTTTAGTTTATAAAATTTCGTCTATTTGACCAGCCAAAAGTCATTTCATACAGCTTGATGTTGTTATTTGGCTGCTTTTAAGTGTTAGAATATAGTTTCTTAAGAAAAATCAAGTGCAAGACTGGTGTTTTTCGTTCAAAATGTTGTATATGTTTGCAGCAATATCGGGAATTAAACTAATTTAGGATGTGATTTATGCAGGTTCTGTTCAAAAGATTTACTCGCTCACTGCTCGGAGCTCTTATCTCTTCTTTATTCATAATGGGAGCCAACATTGCTGCTCATGCTGCAGATAGTACTGTTGTTAAGCGCTTTAATGATTGGACCGTTTATAAAGCAAAAACCAAAGATGGAACGCTTTGCTTTGCGGCTTCTACTCCTAAAGACATTGAGCCTAAAAATGTGAAACGTGGTGACATCTTCTTTTATATAACTACATGGCCTAAATTTAAGGTTCGTGAAGAAGTGAGTGTGAAACTGGGATATCCATTGAAAGCTCAATCAACACCATCCATCACCATTGGTGCCAAGAACTTTACTCTTTATGATAAAGGTGAGCGAGCTTATATCCATTCAAGCTTAGAGAATAACTTACTTGCCGCTATGAGAGCTGGATCCAAGATGGTGATTAAAGGTACATCTAAGAGAGGCACGAATACGACCGATATATACTCTCTTTCTGGAATTACTGCTGCTCTCAAGGCTACGAAGAGCGCCTGTAACTAGCGTTTAGAGCTTATCTCCTGTAAATTCATTCATTATATGAGCTCACTTTAGATCTATTAAAGTGGGCTCATTTGTATTTACGAACAAATTGCTCCTTTTAAATTATGAAGCAAATAATCTGAGTATTTTAGTGATTTCGACTTTTTTCTCGAATTGTATATACTCAGCTCAGTTAAACCACATTGATAAAGACACTTTTTATGACCGAATTAACTCCCTTGCTTGGGCTTTCAAAAGAAGACGTTCAATCCGCTCTTGCCACTATAGGGGTTAAAGAGAAGCAATTAGGTATGCGTGCCAATCAACTTTGGCACTGGCTCTATTTTAGAGGGACGACTGACTTTAATGACATGACCACCATGTCGCTTAGTCTGCGCGAAGAGTTAAAAGAACATTTCACAATTGAGCGCCCTGATATTGTTTCCGAGCAAATTTCTGTTGACGGTACGCGCAAATGGTTGATGGCTCTAAAACCGCTTAATCCACGTGAAAAAGCGCCTGAAGTTGAATGTGTTTACATACCTGAAAGTGACCGGGGGACGCTTTGTATTTCTAGTCAAATTGGTTGCACGCTTAATTGTAGTTTTTGTCACACGGGGACCCAGCGCCTGGTTCGCAACCTGACAGCAGGTGAAATCATTGCTCAAATCATGCTTGCCAAAGATCGCATCGGAGATTGGCCTGAGGCTGAAGCTGATGATAAAACTGGATTACCCGACGCAGACCGCAAGATTACAAACATTGTTCTCATGGGAATGGGGGAACCGCTTTATAATTTTGAGAATGTTAAAGCAGCGATGAAGCTTGCCATGGATGATGATGGACTTAGTTTTTCACGGCGGAAAATTACGCTTTCGACCTCTGGTCTTGTGCCTGAAATTAAAAAATGCGGCGACGAGATCAATGTGATGTTGGCTATCTCTCTTCATGCAGTGCGTGATGATTTGCGCGATATATTGGTTCCTATCAATAAGAAATATAAAATTGCTGAATTGCTTGATGCGTGCCGGAATTACCCAGGTGCATCCAATGCTCGGCGCATTACCTTTGAATATGTAATGCTCAAAGGAGTGAATGATAGTTTGGCAGATGCCAAGGAGCTGGTTCGCTTACTTGCCGGAATTCCCGCGAAAATTAATCTCATTCCTTTTAACCCCTGGCCTGGCAGCCCCTATGAATGTTCTGATTGGGAGCAAATTGAAGCTTTTGCTGAAATTGTGAATAAGGCTGGTTATGCGAGCCCTGTTCGCACGCCTCGTGGGAGGGATATTATGGCCGCGTGTGGTCAGCTGAAATCATTGAGTGAGAAGTTAAGGGCTAGTGATGGTGACCTTAATAAAATTGCAGGCTATGAGCCCTCAGAGACTTTATCTAAGGTTGTTGCTGAAGCTGAAGCGCCAATTAACTCACCGGTTGATGCTGAATAAGTCCTCATTGTGCCTTGAACTCATATAGTTGAAAGATTGATTTAGATGATTTTCAAAATATTAGGCCGTATTATTGTGGTTGGCTTTGGACTTTTTCTCTCAGTTCTCTTTGGGTTTCTAATTCTCACTTATCTTGGTAGCACTTTATTTTCTGAAGATTTAGCCGGACGTTATGGCTCAGAAGCACAAGCCTCAGATTTAGAGACGACGATTTTGACATTTCTTGGAGCGATTAGTTTTGTTTTTTCACTCTACCCTGCTCTGACCATATTGCCAGCACTACTCGTGGCTGCCATCGGAGAGATTGGCCATATTCGCTCGATATTGTTCTATATCATCGCAGGCGGTCTTGGCGCGCTCTCTATCCCTCTTTTATATGTTGTAATGAGCCCAGAAGTTACTGATATGCCCTCCCAACATTTTTTAGTTATTTTTGCAACTTCCGGTTTCGGAGCCGGGCTGCTTTATTGGCTCATTGCCGGGCGCCGAGCTTAGGACTAGGGCGTTCCTTCATTTTATGAATTCAAGGGAACGCGTTTTTCTCTTTCACGGGCTATTTTTCTCTAAAAAACCGAAAAGCCCTCCGAGGGACGGTGCTTGCGCCTAGAAGCACAGGGGCCATGTCCTAACGCCGAAGAGGCGTTACTCCTTCTTCGTTAGGCAAGAAAGATATAAATCTATCTAAATGCGATAGGCTTTAGCCTTCATTTAACAAATCACATATCAGATCTTTGCATTATGTCATTGCCCGCGCTTAAACTCTTTGCTAGTAAGATTTTCATATTAGCTTTGTCTATTACTAATCTCAGCCTGATCAATAGTCATTTGTAGAGATTTGGGCAGAGTTTCACCTTTTAACTTCAATAGGTTTCTTTCATGGTCGATAAAAATAAAATCAACAAAGTCGTTCTGGCTTATTCTGGCGGTTTGGATACTTCTATTATCTTGAAGTGGTTACAAACTGAATATGACTGCGAAGTGGTAACTTTTACAG
>BQJJ01000006.1 GCA_021604645.1 Methyloligella sp. | reverse complement strand
TCAGTGTGATCCGGTCCCTTTCAGAGCCGAATGTGTCGCGGGTATCAAACCGCACTAGATGCATTTACATCTAGCACTGCCTAGTATGCTGAATTCTTAAATCGATCTGCAAGAAAATTTTGGTTTGTATGTTTGTTGTCTTTAAAGATGCCGGCAATCTTTTGGGCATCCTCCTCGCTCTAGCTCGGAGCTAGGCTGTCGTAAACAGAACCCCGCACCCCTCGGGTTTCTGCCAATTGGCGTCCATCCTTGATGCTTTATTGTGAAGCTCTCTGTTTTTAAAACAGAGAGCTACTTGTTTGGGCGTGTCTTTCTTCACAAAACCGAATTCACTTTTATGCGACACGCACTAGAACCTACCTTTCAAGCGTATGTCAGAACCCCAACAAACACAATGATCGTTCCGCCGTAAGTCACTCTAAGCCGCTTTGCGGCATAAGAGTGTCTAACGGTCTCCCGAGAAGACCATTGTGTGTGTTGTCGAACCTGACCGAGCAGTCCTTTCTTTGTCATCCGCGCTTTGGCGCGGATGGCTTTTTTGTTTGTTTTTTGCGGACGCTCGCCGCTGGGCAAGGGTTCATGCGCGGGGAGGTGAAGGTTTCTCCGCTGTCGAAACCTTATAAAAACAGGAGTGCCCAAAATGGTAAAACGAGATATTTATCAAGAGATTACAAATAAGATTATCAAACGTCTCGACTGTGTTGATCTTGAGAATTTTAAAGCACCTTTTGCAGAGCTTGCCGCCCAAGGAGTGCCTCTCAATCCAATCACCGGAAAGTCTTATAATGGCATCAACATTCCCTCTCTTTGGATCGACCAGCAGGAAAAATCTTTTAATTCACCGGAATGGGCAAGCTACAAACAATGGAAAGAAAAGGGTGCGCAAGTTCGCAAAGGGGAACAAGGCAGCCTCATTGTTTTTTATAAAACATGGAACAAGCAAGAAGAGGACGAACAAGGTGAACAGCACAACATTCAAATACCTGTTATGCGTCTCTATACGGTTTTTAATGCCAATCAAGTTGAGGGCTATGAGAGTGAAGGGACTTTGTCTCTTGCTCAAGCTGATCTTGTCACTCGCATAGACCATGCGGATGCTTTTGCTAACAAGACAGGTGCAAATATTCAGCATTGTGAAGCCAGAGCTTATTACAATCGTACCAATGACTTTATCAACATGCCGCAAACAAGTGCGTTTTTGGATACTGACCATTCAAGCGCAACAGAAAACTACTATTCTGTTCTGTTTCATGAACTTACACACTGGGCAGGGGCACCACATCGCCTTAACCGCGACAAAGCAACATCTAAAACCCAACAGCTTGAAAAATACGCCTTTGAAGAACTGATTGCCGAACTTGGCGCGGCCTTTTTATGTGCTCAACTCAATATCGTTCAATCCCCCAGAGATGACCATGCCCGTTATTTAAAATGCTGGCTGCAAGCTCTTCGCGGCGACAAGAGCTTTATTTTTAAAGCCTCAGCACAAGCTGCCAAGGCAATCGAATTTCTCAATCGTTTTCAAGAAGATTAAAGACTGCACCATAGAGCCGCCTTTTCAGGCGGTTCAATGATGCAATCATGCGTCAACAACCAAAAAGGAAAAAAACAATGCAACTACAACATATTGAACTTAAAGACTTAAAACTATCACCTTTAAATGTGCGCAAGTATGGCTCTAAAAATGGGGATGACCTTATTCCCAGCATTAAAGCCAACGGCATCATACAGCCGCTTTTAGTGCGCCCCGCAAGAGGCGAGGAGGGTGCAAGCCCGACAGGGAAACAAGAGTGTGAGGGGTTTGAGATTATCGCCGGACAGCGCCGCTATAATGCTTGTCTTTCTCTTTCACAAGAGCAAGACATCTCACCGCTGCCCTGTGCCATTATGGAAGAGGGAGATGATGCAGGCGCAATTGAAGCCTCTTTGATTGAAAACATCCAACGACTGCCCATGGATGAAATCGATCAATATGATGCGTTTTTAGCTTTGACTAGGCAAGGTAAATCAATTGACGATATTGCCACTCATTTCGGTGTCACGGAAACTTTGGTCAAGCAACGACTTGCCATTGCCAATCTTTACACCCCCATATTAAACGCTTATCGCCAAGATAAAATCAAACCCGCCACCATTCGCCTGCTCACCATGGCAAGTCAAAGTCAACAAAAGCAATGGTTCAAACTCTTTAAGGCCGATCAAGAACCGCCTCCCTACAACCTCAAAAGTTGGCTCTTTGGTGGTGAAGAAATCCCCGTTTCAAATGCCCTCTTTGATCTCAAAACCTATAAGGGTGCTATCATTTCTGATCTTTTTGGAGAGGAGCGTTATTTTGCTGACCCTGCGCTTTTTTGGGAGCATCAAAGTCGTGCCCTTGCTGAAATCACCACAGAGCTACAAGAAAACGGATGGCAAGAGGTCATTCTCCTTGATGTCCGTGAAAAATGGGTTCGCTGGGATTATTCGGATTGGCCACAAGAAAAGGGCGGTCAGGTTTTTATTGAAGTTAAGGCTGATGGGTCTGTAAACATCCACAAAGGGCTTTTGCTTTCAAAAGACATCAAGCGGCTTGAACAACAAAAGATCAGCGGGATTGATAAAAATTCAACAGATCGCCCTGAACTGACGCAGCCCATGCAAAACTATCTTAACCTCCATCGTCATTCAGCTGTGAGGACAGAGCTACTTGGTAATCAAGCTCTCGTGCTGCGTTTGACCGTGGCGCATATCATTGCCGGATCATGCCTTTGGGATATTTCTGCCGATCCTCAAAAGGCCAGTTCTGAAGCAATCACAGAGAGCTTGCAATCTAACAAAGCTGAAAGCTTGTTCCACAAAGACCGCCTTAAGGTGCAAAAGCTTCTAGGGCTAGAAACTAAGGCAACTGAAACCATTGTCCCTCGAAAAAAGGATTATGAGAAATCTCATGATCTCATTGAGATATTTACAAAGCTTCAAGCCCTTAGCGACAAACAAGTCATATCTATTTTATCGTTTATTGTTGCAGAAACCTTGGCAGCTGGCTCTGATATGGTTGAACTTCTTGGCTCTTTGCTCTCTGTGGATATGGATCAATACTGGACGCCGGATGATACTTTCTTTGACCTTTTACGCGACAAAGAAACCATCAATGCCATATTACAAGATGTTGGAGGTAAGACCGCAGCTGAAGGAAACCTGACCAGCACAGCCACGGTTCAAAAGCAGATCATCAAGAACTTTTTGGATGGGACACGGACACCGCAAAAGAAAGAGTGGCAACCGCGCTATATGAAGTTTCCGATGGTAGGGTACACCAAACGGAAGGAGACTATTACAGCTGTGAAGTCTGGGAAGCTATTTGTTGAACTTTTAAAGGCAACATAGGTATATTTCCATAAAGCTTAAAATTTTCGGTGCGACAGTTTTTAACTGCCGCACCGATTTTGTGATGGGCTGCTTTGAAAATCAGCGTAAACAACCTTCAACCTGTTCGCATTTTGTTCTTTACAAGATTCCTGAAGTTTTGATAGACTCAACAAACACTTTGGAGACTATTTTCATAATTAACTTTTAAAAGGTATTGATAATGAGTGAGGATAAGAAAAGAAAAGCTATAATTTATCAGCGTATAGCCAGTCATCTTCAAGATCACAATAATGATTCCCTGCCAGTTTCTGAGCATATTCAACATCGACTAATGAAGGGCAAATATGAAGTTGTCGCGACCTTTGTTGATGTTGGAGTTTCAGGGAATTCTTTTCAGCGTCCCTCATTTGATAACATGATTACTTTTCTCAAGTCCCATTCTGAAAAAGAGCCTATTGCTGTTTTCTTTGAGATGTCTCACTTTGGGCGTGACAGTGAAACTTTATTCAAGTTGCGTGATAAAATTGTTGAAGCGGGTGGCTCTATTGCTGATCCGACTTTAGATTTACATATCAATATGATGAAAGCAAATATTAGCTTTTGGAATAACCTTCCTTGGTTCACCAAACTAAAATTCTGGATATTTGGAAGATTGCAAAAACATGCTTCAAATGGCTAACGCCATTTTTTAAAACTTATTAAGAAAGTCAAACGAATATCTGTTATAGATTTTTCATCAATAGCTTCAAGGAATTTTATAAATGGCCGAAACACAAATTGAATGGACCGATGCAACATGGAATCCTGTCGCCGGTTGCTCAATTGTCAGTGCTGGCTGTACAAATTGTTATGCTATGCAAATGGCCAAACGCTTGGAAGCAATGAATGTTGAAAAATACAAAGGACTGACGCGTAAAAGCGGAAAACGTGCTGTCTGGAAAGGCAAAGTTAAGGAAGACAGCGCTTCTCTTGTCATTCCTTATAAATGGAAAAAACCACGCAAAATTTTTGTCAATTCAATGAGTGACTTATTTCATGAGGATGTCAGCGAAGCTTTTATTCGCTCTGTTTGGACAGTCATGCAAGAAACCCCCAGGCACAACTATCAAATCCTGACAAAAAGACCCAACAGAATGATGGAAATCGTTTCTAAATTTACTGACAGGATCTTACCAAATGTTTGGCTCGGGACAAGCGTTGAGAATGCTGATGTGCTTGACCGCATAGATCGTTTAAGAGAAACGCCGGCACACATACGTTTCATATCTTTTGAACCGCTTATTGGCGCTGTTGGAAACGTCGATCTTACTGACATTCACTGGGCGATTGTTGGTGGTGAAAGTGGTCATGGTGCCAGACCCATCAAAGAAGAATGGATCGACGAAATTCATGACCAGTGCCATGCTTTTGGAACAGCTTTCTTTTTTAAACAGTGGGGCGCATGGGGAAAAGATAATCAGAAACGCTCCAAAAAAGCGAATGGCCGTCAATACCGGGGCAGGACTTGGGACGAAATGCCTGACTTTCATGAAGTGCGAGCATAGTCAAAGTGGTCAAAAAAACATATCCTTGGGTAGTAGGTGCCACATTAGATGCACATACCCAGAAAAAGCACACAATCCTAAGCGAATATTTTCAACAATATCTACTAACGCGTTGCCAACTTCCTCAGCAAGAAAAGTTTAACCTGATTGTCGTCGATGGATTTTGTGGAGCAGGTCGTTATAAGTGCGGCAAAATGGGCTCTCCTTTAATCTTTCTTGATGTGCTCAATAAAACTTTAGAAGAGATCAATATTGATCGAGCAAATCAGGGCATGCGCTTGATACAAATAGACTGCCTTCTGTTCTTTAATGACCTTGATCAAGAGGCCATAGAAGAACTCAAAAAAAATGTGCTCCCTTTTCAAATTCAAGCAAAAGAAAACACCTCCAAGCTGAATTTTAAAATCGAATTTTCAAACTCCAAATTTGATGAACAATATCCCATTATCAAAAAGAAGATATTATCTGCCAGGTGTAAAAACGTTCTCTTCAATCTAGATCAGTGCGGGTACTCACATGTTAACCCTGCACTTATCAGAGACATTATACAATCCTGGAGATCGGCGGAGATATTCTTAAACTTTCCGATCTCAACTATTAAAACTTATCTTTCTGAAAACCGGGAAAAGAATCGCGTCCCGTTGGACAAAGAAATAGAAAACGAAATTTTTGCCCACATAGAAGATGGTAATCATTTAATAAACAAACCTCAGTGGCTCGGTTTTGTCGAAAAGCTCATCTTTGAAAACCTCAAAAGTAGTGCCCCTTATGTTAGTCCGTTTTCAATTCATAACCCGAATGGATGGGGCTACTGGCTTATGCATTTTGCCAATTCTTATAGAGCAAGACAGGTCTATAATAATATTCTGCATGCAAATAGCTCGGCGCAAGCTCATTTTGGCTCTTCTGGTTTAAAAATGCTGTCTTTTAATCCCGAGGACGAAAATTCATTTCTATATAAATTTGATGATGGCTCAAGAATGCAGACGATTAACGCTTTGCATGAAGATATCCCCCGCCTGATCTCAGAATTCGGAGATACAATTGGAATGAATGACTTTTGCAAAGTGGCTTACAGCGAAACACCAGCTCACAGTAAAGATATACATGAAGTTCTTATTGAAAATGAGGATATTGAAGTTATCACTGAAAATGGGGGTGAGCGCCGTAGCTCTAAAACTATCACAACAACCGATACGCTGAAGCTAAAGAGCCAAAGAAGTTGGTTCTCAATGTTTCCTAAAGAAAATTGATTTGATAATCAGCCACCGTGCCTCTAAAACTTGAAAATTTTCCAGACGGGTGGACCTAACAAGGGGAGCAGGTCACACTAAGAATAGTGCCGAATTCGTAAAATCGGATATTGATCTAGCCTTGCTAAAGTCTGTAAAGGATCAACATTCGACTGTTTTTCCTATCATTTTTGATACCAGCATCCTCTTGTAAAGCAGTCGTTTTTTCAAATCTGATTTTTTATAGCAAAATACTTCATGCCTCAAAATGTAAAAGAGTATGAGCAATTATTATTTTAAAATTCTATTGACGATACCAAAATTGAAAGCACTGTAAGATATCTAGACGTAGAGATTGATGATGCCTTAGAAACTGCAGAAAAAGTAGGCATCTGAAATTTAGGGAGGAGTAGACTTAAAACCATTTAAGTTTTTTAAAAATCCAAACCTGCATCACAACGATAGCAATTAAAATGCCGCAAAAGATGAGAAAAGCAAAACTGTTTTCTGCCCCCGGTATTCCCCCAACATTAATACCGAGTAGTCCTGTTAAAAAGCCAAGGGGTAAAAATATGGCTGCAATAACTGAGAGGACATACATATTTTTATTTAATTTATCTGCAAAAATATTTGCCAGCTCATCTTTCACAATCTGAGCGCGCTCTCGAATTGCATCCAAGTCTTCCACATAACGGGTAATATGATTATAGTTTTCTTGTAAATGACGTTTATGTTTTTCGTCTAACCACTCTAAATCAACCATAAGAAGAAGTCTGATTGCGTCCCTTTGCGGTGCCATATACCGTCTAAACATAATGGCCTGCTTACGAACGTCTATGATAGACTCTCTCAGAGATATATCTGCCATCTCTAAAATCTTTTCTTCAATATCATCCGTTTTAACATCCAATGCAGTCAGAACAGGTTCCATGCGCACAAACATCCTCGATACTAACATGCAGACAAATTCCCCCGCAACTTTTGGACCTTTTCCCATTTTTAACTTTGTTTCAATATCCAAAACAGCTTTTAGTTTACGTCTTCTCACACTGATAATACGATGTTTATCAACCCATAATCGGATTGAGACCATATCTTCCGGATCAGAATTTTCATTGAGATTGACGCCGCGCAAAATAAGTAAAATGCCATCTTCAATTTGTGTCATACGCGGGCGGGTTTCTTCTGCCAATAATGCTTCAACAATGAAGTGATCAAGGTAAGCTATTTCTTTTTCAAGCCAGGCTCTTGTATCCGGATGATCTGCATCAAGATGCACCCATGCGAGATGATCATCTCTAACCTGCTCAGAGACATCATTACCGGTTAGCACTTGACCACCACCTTTTCCATCAAAGCGGTATGAAAGTAAAATATGTTCACTCATTTTTATGCTTCCAGGTCTTTAATATTAATGTCTCTTTGTGGAAATGGAATTTCAATTTTTTCTTCCTGAAACTTTTCAAAAATGGCCATACGCAACTCGGTTTGAACATTCATGACGTCACGTATATCTGCAATAAAAACATATAAACAAAAATCCAACGAGCTCGTACCAAAATCTTCAAAAACAACTTTCACTTCAGGAAAACTCAATCTTTTTGGGTGGTTTTGACCTATTTTCATAAGTAGATCATACACATTTTTAGCATTCGATGAATAAGCCACACCTACTTTAACCGTCACGCGCCCAACAGAGTTGCCATGTGTCCAGTTAGTAACCGTACTGGTTATCAATTGTGAATTTGGAATAATAACGCTGGATCGGTCAAAAGTCTCAACTTCAGTTGCCCGAACACTTATACGACGGACATACCCCTGTTGATCGCCAACAATAACCCAATCCCCCACTTTGACAGGTCTTTCAATTAACAAAATAAGCCCAGAGACGAAATTATTTACGATGCTCTGTAGACCAAAACCAATACCAACTGAGAGTGCTCCAGCTACGATTGCTATGTTAGTAAAATCTAAACCTGCATAAGAGATAGCTAATAGCGCTGATAATATAAATCCAGCATAGCCTACAACGGCACGTATTGATGCTCCAACACCATTTTGATATTTGGTCAATTCAAATGGCCCACCATCAAGCCATCCTTGGAAAAGACGTGTCAAAACTAGTCCGAGGATGAACAAGCCAATCGCTATGATAATACTTATCATTGAAAATCGAAAATTACCAACATCAAGCCCAAAAAATACGAGGCTAAGCCCGTTTTGCATGTCATTTACTGAAAAACCCCACTGTAATAATATCAATGGAATGATAAAAAACAGAAGCAGTAAATTACAAAACACATTGAACAATACAGCTAAGTGATGCCTAGCAGTTTCCTCCTGGACAAGAGTATTTTTTATCCACGTTCCAAAAAGTGTTTTATCGTTTTTAAGGTCTGAAGATAATTCGCTTATGGCCACATGTACTAAGAACGCCATCACTAAAACTGCGCTTGTTATAATGATTTGCGAAGCAAGAAACTTTGCTAGTGATATATATCCGTTAGATGCGGAAACAATGATTATGATGGCACTTAACCAGAGAGGTATTTTTAACCATACGGGCCACAAACGTGATGAATTTGCAATCATCTTCTCTTCGGTTTGTAATCTGATCATCGATATAACGATCAAAAGTGCTGCAAAACTAATGCTTGCTATAAAATTTTGACCAGTATTCAAAGATAAGGGGGCGTCGATTATTTCATTAACCCTTGACCAGATTAAATCCAGACAGAAAACAAGTGTAATCGCTTGAATTAAACGAGGTAAGATATTAGCTGCAGTATCAGAAAGAGAAAAAAGCCGCCATTCTGCTCGGTTAGGAGCTAATAGTGTCTTCACCATGGCTGATATGGTGAAATATATTATTAGAGAATATAGAATTGTCTTCGCTAAATTTTCTATAGGTTCATTAAATAAGTCTAAATAAGAAAATCCAAAATATAAGAAAACACTAAGAAAGATGGGTGGGGCAGCTCTAGCTAGTGTCACGAATGTTGCTGATGTTGCACGTTGTAAAAAAGCTAACTCATCAGTTTCTTTTGGAGGTGTTCGAAGTTGATCAACAATACGCTTTGAAATAACGTATAAAATTATGCTTATTAATAGAATAAGTGCAAAAAATACAAATACTGGCCATGTGGTGAATTTATCTAATTGTACAGTGTCTAATATTTTCTGAACGCGGTCTATACCTTGCTGGGTATCATTACGAATTTGTGAGAACAAACTAAAGCTCAAAGGCTTCTCATATTGCCTAAAAATTTGCCTGGTGAATTTTTCTCGGCGCAGTTTATTTATATCTCTGAGAAGTTGTTCCATCCTTGTTTGTAGTAGAACAGCCTTCTTATCAAAGGCGTCATATAATCCAAAGTTTTTGGTCAAGCCCTCTCGTTCTTTAATAAGTGCACTGGCTTCAGATGGCTGATCTTTCAGGGGAGCTGGCCCTAAACGCTCTATTTGAGATTTTATATCACTAAGTTTAGGTTTAAGGTTTTCTCTGTAAATAGTGATTTTATCAACAAGCTGGTTAGCAGAAATTTGAATATTTTGTAATTTTTCTTCACCAATAAATCCTTTCGAAATTTGATCTTCAAAAGCCTTTACTTTGAATGTGAAATCTTTGATGTTCCGCTCAGCCTCATCAAAAAAATTTTGGGAAAAACTCTGGGAAGTTGCCAGAATAGCAAATGACAGAAAAACAAAAAATCCTAAAATTATCTTGGTACAACTACCTTTCTTCTTCTCCAATAAAAACATCAAACTGGACTTCCTTTAAAAATAGAGACTAATATGATTCTTGCATAATTCCAGACGGATTATGCACTTGTTGAATTCCATTTAGCTAAACAATACTTGTTAATCCTCGCAATCATACGTTTGAAATAAACGGTTGTTTAAACTGCATAAACTTACTGCAGATCCGCCTTCTTCAAGGCCATTCTAGATGCTGAAACTTTCTTATTTCTCATTGTTTTAATTTTATAAATTTGAATGGGTAAGAAATTATATTAGCCATCTGCAAGATCCAGCGAGCGTTCGAAACTTTTCGTGCACTTGCAAGCCAAATGGGGCTTGCAATTAAAGTCATGGCAATCAAGGCCACTAAAAGCTTATAGCCCTCAAGATTAAGGGCCCCAGCTGCAAAGCCTGTTGCTCCAAGAATAAATGAAAATTCTCCAATTTGTGGAAGGATCGTTGCAACACGTACTGAACGGATCCAAGGTTGACCAACTGAATGTAGAATAAATAAATTACCTAGTGTTTTTAGAATTAATATGAGAAACGCTAAAAGCGATAACTCCAAAAGATGTTCTGAGACAAATTTCAAATCAATTAAGAGTCCGATTGAAAGAAAGAAGATCATTAATAATATATCTCGAATAGGTAAAGTCGATTGCAAAAATGCATTTCTTTGCTGTGTGTTACCAATGAACAATCCCGCAATAAAAGCACCAAAAGCTGATGTAATCCCAATAAAACCTGTAATGGTTGCGAAAAGAAAACACATAGTAAGGGCAGCGAGTGCTGTTACTCCTTTGCCTTCGTTTAGCAACACTTCAAATGGGAGATTAAGTTTTTTTCGTTGGCTCATAAATGATACAAATCCGGCAAGAAAAAGAATTGCGGCAAAAACACGCAAAAGTGCCATTGGATCTGAAAGGTTACCTTGACCTATGCTTTGAACAATGACTAACATAGGAACAACTGCCAAATCCTGCGCAATTAAAATACCAATGGTTAAGCGACCAATACTTGAATGAAGTTCACCAACTTGATCAAGCATATTTACTCCAACCGCTGTACTGCTTAATGCAATAGCAAAGCCTAATATCACTGCGCGGCTATCTGTCCATTCAAAAATCCAGCCAAGAGAAAAACATATAATCAATCCCAGTGAAACCTGGATTGCGACAATGACCATGGTGAGTTTATAAATTCTTCGAAAAACACGAAGGCTAAGTTCTATGCCGATTACAAACATTAACATTATCGCCCCGAGCTCTGCTAGGAAGCGAATAGCCTCTCGATTTTCAATTAACCCAAAGGCGGAAGGTCCCAGAATTATTCCAGTAAGTATATAACCAACAAGAGGTGGTTGTTTGAGTCTGATCATCAACAGTCCAGAAGCAAGCGCTGTTAAAAAGACAGTTGTTAACTCAATTAATTGTAGTTCGTGATCCATATATAAATTGCTGCTCTTTGATTAAATGGTGATATGATTTAGTTCTTATCTTTTAATATCAACTTATGAAAGCACTAAATATGATCCTGTCAGTTATTAAAAAGCAGCATCAATTTTGTTTGTATTGTTGTTTTTAACTAACTATTCAATTGCATAAAAATATTTCTCCGTATAGCTTTGACTATCTATCTCATTGGAATGAAACTATCGGGTGGTCATAAGGTAAAACTTTATGCCTCAATTTTTTCCCGAATAATTCGCAACCGATATATTAAGACCTAAAATGAAACCTTCGATTAATTCTCGTTCAAAAAAAATCTTGGGTTGGAGAGAGTGGGTTGCACTTCCTCAACTAAATATCCCTGGAATAAAAGCAAAAATTGATACTGGCGCAAAAACATCAGCAATACATGCATTTAGGATCACTCCGTTTGAAAAGGATGGGGAGAATTGGGTAAAGTTTTATGTACATCCGGTCCAAAAATACAAAGCTCCCGAAATTTCGTGCACCTCAAAAATTTTAGAAAAAAGAAATATAACCAGTTCCAATGGCCAACGTGAATCAAGGTATGTTATTCAGTCGTTATTGAAGCTTGGCGAGTTAAATTGGCCAATTCAGATAACTCTTACCAACCGTGATGAAATGGGGTTTCGAATGCTTTTGGGGCGAGAAGCAATGTGTCGTAGAGTGCTTGTTGATCCTGCGGCATCTTACAATCTTGGAACTTTCAATGATAGCGACTTTTACCCATTGTAAGCAGCCCATCTATTCAAAGGAATGAACATGAAAATTGCTCTTTTGGCACGTAACCCAAAACTTTATTCTCACAAGAGACTGGTGCAAGCAGCAGAAGAGCGGGGTCACGAAATGCATATTATTGACACTTTAAAAGTCGTCATAAATCTTGCCGCTCATAAACCAGATATGAAATACCTTGGTCAAAACTTAGTCGGTTTTGATGCAGTTATACCTCGTATTGGTGCCTCAATTACATTTTACGGGACTGCAGTCCTCAGGCAGTTTGAGGTAATGGGTGTTTATCCACTTAATGAGTCAGTCGCAATTTCCAGATCAAGAGATAAATTACGTAGTTTGCAGTTATTGGCTCGCAAAGGTATTGGTCTACCCATCACAGCGTTTGCGCATACGACGACAAAACCAGGAGAAATTATCGAGATGGTCGGTGGTGCCCCTGTTGTCATAAAACTTCTTGAGGGGACCCAAGGCATCGGCGTAGTGCTTGGAGAAACTGAGGCTGCTGCTGAGAGTATGATACAGGCTTTTGGAGGATTAAAAGCAAACATTCTTGTTCAAGAATTTATTAAGGAAGCAGGTGGGACTGATATTCGTTGTTTGGTGATTGGGGACAAGGTCGTTGCCTCTATGAAGAGAACAGGAAAAGAAGGTGATTTTCGCTCTAATCTACACCAAGGTGGCTCAGCGAGTATGATTAAAATTACACCTGAGGAAAGATCTACAGCTGTGCGTGCCGCTAAAATAATGGGTCTTGGTGTTGCTGGTGTTGACATGCTGCGGGCTAATCATGGGCCTGTTGTAATGGAGGTGAATTCTTCACCCGGTTTAGAAGGTGTTGAAAAAGCTAGTGGAATTGATGTTGCTGGCAAGATTATCGAATATATAGAAAAGAACGCTAAGCCTAATAAAACAAAAACACGTGGTAAAGGATGAGTAGCAAAAATACAGCATTTTATTTAGCCGAGAATAAAATTGAGGCTGGATCAAGATTGACACTTTCTCTACCTGTACCTGGTCAATCAACCTATACACCACTTTCTATGCCAGTTCATATTGTAAACGGCAAAGAAGAAGGGCCCATATTATTTGTATCAGCTGCTATTCATGGTGATGAGATCAATGGCATTGAGATTATTCGTCGACTACTCAAATCTACTGAATTAGATAATATAATTGGTACTTTAATTTGCATTCCCATTGTAAATGTATATGGTTTTTTCAATTTTACCCGATATTTACCTGATCGCAGAGACCTAAATCGTTCATTTCCAGGTGCTAAACACGGGTCTCTTGCTTCTCGTGTTGCTCATGTTTTTGCAACGGAGATTGTTCAAAAATCTACACATGGTATTGACCTTCATACCGGTTCGAATAATCGAACTAATCTGCCTCATGTACGAGCAAACCTTGACGATGAGGGATGTGAGGAACTTGCCCTTGCGTTTGGTACACCGGTTATTTTGAATGCAAATGAAAGAGATGGCTCTCTGCGTCAATACGCTCTCGAGCAAAATATACCGATGTTACTTTACGAAGCCGGTGAAGCACTGCGCTTTGATGAACTATCAATCAGCATTGGTTTAAGTGGTATTTTAAATGTTATGGACAAAATTGGAATGATCGAGATTTTTGAACCAAACACACCTGAGATACCCATTGTTGAGGCACGCAAATCTTCATGGATCAGAGCCCCCCTTTCAGGGCTTTTGCGAAAAGAACTGGAGTTAGGATCACGTATCAAAAAAGGTGAGTCATTTGGCAAAATTGCAGATGCGTTAGGTGAGAATGAAAAGGACATTATCTCCCCAGTGACAGGAATTTTATTGGGGCAAACAAATTTGCCTGTTGTAAATGAAGGGGATGCTCTTTTTCACATCGCTCGGTTTTCAAATTCGGAAAGTGTCGAAGAAGCAATAGGGACTTTCCATGAAGCTCATATTGAAGGACTAGAGAGCGAAGATTACCCAGAGCCATCCTGACTGTTTTGAGTAACATTCTTTTGAAACTCGAAATAGGTATTCTTAGGTTTTTACAGTGCAATAAGTTCTTTATTAAACCTTACTCGCAAATTTCCTTAAACTGTCAAGGATAGGTTCGTAAGCTTCTTCATCCCGTTGTTCCGGATAAACAGCATAAACAGCATAAACAAATTTAGGAGCTTTTTTCATAACCTTTAATTCATCTGATGCAATGTATGGCTTTGCAATTCTTAATGGGAAATATCCAGATGCTTTGTTGTCTAATAGGTAGTTGATACCAATTGAACCAAGATCTAGATGCAATCCCATATATACTAGGCCAGGATAAGCCTCAGTATGATCACTTTGAAATTCTGGCCCCCAATTTACAAAAATATAATCTTGATCAGGACCTTTTCCATTTGCATCGCCATTCGTAACAAGTACCAGTTCTTCGTCAAATAAATGTTCAATTATAAATCCAGGACGTTGATGAGGGCGATACACAATTGCTAAATCTAGAGTTCCTTCACTTATCCGGTCTAATAAAACAGCTGAGGCCCCAAAATTTGCTGTTATTGCTAGTTCAGAGTGTTCTTTCCGCAGCCAGGCAAGCCATTGTAATAAAAACCCCTCCCACAAACTAACCTGAGCGCCAACCGCGAGATGGTCAGCATGATCGTCCGATAGAGCAACTTCGAGTTGTGCCCTTTGCCAAATACGAACCATAGCAATGGCGTGTTTCTGAAACTGTTCCCCAGCGGGTGTCAATTTAGACCCTGATTTTGAGCGATCAATTAGCTGTTTTCCTATCAGTTCTTCCAAGGTTTTAATACGAGCACTTATTGTTGATTGAGTCGTATTTAACTTTTCTGCAGCATTTACAAAGTTCCCAGTTTCAATAACAGCCAAAAAAGTTTTAGCCATTTTAATATCCATGTGGCCCCTTAAGTTTTTGAATTAATTTAACATCTTTTAATATCGTATATTTCGATATTAAACCATTAAATAATTCGTTTGATAAATATAATTTTTCTCGTCAGATTAACCTCAAATGAAATTTCGGGACATCATTTTATATATACATATCTAGATAAGGATAATTTGTATGAAGGCTAAAAAAACGACTGTAAAGAAATCTGAATCTGAGAAATCAGAAGAAAAGATAAATTCAAACACAAAAAAAGATCACAAAAAATCTACAAACAAATAACTCAAAGGACTGAGTTAGAAGGATTAAACATTATGAATATTAAATCAATTTTAGCTGCTGCCTTTACAACAGTAATTTTTGTAAGTGGAGCCCAGGCTGTAACAATTTCAAATAATGATGGAAAAGAATACAAGCTTACAGTTTTTGAAGGTGCAGCAACCAAAGAACTTATGATAAAACCTGGGGAAACTATTGATAATATTTGTGGGAAGACATGTTCTGTTCGATTAAATGATAGTGAAGATGATGAATATGAATTTGATGCTACAGATATTCTCGCTATTGAGGATGGTCAAATGAGCTTTCAGGAAGATGCTAATGAACAAGGCTCAACTTCTGAAGATGAGTACGATAAAAATACAGAATCCCTTACAGATGAAAAATAAATAAAATTTGCTTTTATATTTCCTATTCTCTTCATTTGCCCAACTGTTAATTTCAGTTGGGCATTTTTCTGCACTTGGAATTGTGACTGCTTTAACGCTGATAGAAGAAATTTTCTTATTTGAATTTCAATTATTTTCTATGGTTTCATCTTAACTTCATATGTATTTTCAACAGTGTTTTCTATATTGCATTGTTTTTCAAAATCTATCGTCGATTGTTTTTGTCTATTACTGCCCATTATTTTGTATAAATTATCAATGTTTTTGAATTCTTCTCTGTCAACATAGAGTTTTACGTTTTGCCTATGCCGTGTAAATGACACATAACTCAGCTGCCGGTCGAGTGTCCGTGATGCTAGAATATAGCTATTATCGACTGTTGAGCCTTGTGATTTGTGTATGGTTTGCGCATAACCGTGTGTCACAGAATTATAGTCATTCATATGTACGATTACCTTTAAAGGTGACTCAGACTTTTTCTTATTATCAAGTGCAATCGTGAGCATGTTCTTCTTTGTTTTTATTACTGTGCCTAGGCTGCCGTTTTTCACACCAAGCTCTTTGTCGTTTTTTGTAAACAACAACCGGTCACCGGCAGCAAACGCTTTTCTCCCATGCTCGGTTTTGTAAGACTTTTCATCTTGTAGTTCATCACAAGCTTTCCGCATCTCTCGGATGGTTTCATTTAAAGCTTTGACATCAGCACGCCTATGCGCCAAGGCAAGACGTGTTGTTTTTTCTCCATTCGAGATAAAGTCATTCATGTAATCATGCGCAAGATTTAAAATCGCATCATCATTGTTCTTATAAAGTCCAATGGCATTATGATCTCTATACGCTTTCAGCGCTGCTTCAACTTCACCTTTTGCAAATGCCATTGAAGCTTTGCGTTGCCAATCACTTTTCTGGCGGTGAACTTCATGGAGCGCCGCATAGCCAATCTCATCAGATATATTGCGAAAAGGAGCACCGGCGTTTATGGGCTGTAATTGCTGAGGATCACCGATAAGGCAGATTTTCGCGCCCTTCTCTTTGGCCTCATTGATAAATTTGGTCATTTGTTTTGAGGGGACCATTCCCGCTTCATCGATAACAAGAACATCGCCCTCTTGTAATTCATTACTGTTCTTGCCCCAGGCGAATTCATAAGACGCTAAGGTTCTCGACTTTATGCCGGAGGATTGCTCTAGCTCTTTTGCTGCCTTTCCGGCAAGTGCCGCTCCAAAAACGCGATGCCCAGCGCTCTCCCATGCTTGGCGTGCTGCTGCCAACATCGTGCTTTTTCCAGCCCCGGCGACACCAATGACACATGAGATTTGTTCTGGGCCAGTTATATGATTGATTGCTTCTTTTTGCTCTTCGCTTAAAGAAACACCGGCTAATTTTTGTAAGGCTTGATTTTCTCTTTCAATAGCTGCTCGGATATATTTCCTTGAGGTCCGAAAGTTATTTGAGCGAGCGAGATCCACACTGGTGTTCAACAAGCTTTCTTCAAGGCTTATCATCTCTTTCGTAGAATAATAGGAGTGTCTTTGATTTTGTTTATTGTTGGCTTTCAAACTGACAAGTTCGTTCGATGAGAGAATGCGTTCCATCGCCTCATATTTTTCTGCATCAGATGGAAAATAGGCGTCTAATTCTTTCGTTATATCTCTTTTGGTAAAAACGCTGTTTTTCTCGGTTAATCCCGATAAGATTAATTCTGGTTTGTTTCTGATCTTTCGAACAAGTTCACTGTCTTGAGCTTCTTGCCTTGATGATAAGAGATAAGATGAGTTGACCGCTTCAAAACTCTGTTTGCGATGGCTTTGGATAAAGATTTGCAGTCGCCTGCGTTCTTTAAGCTGCTCAGCAATCAATGATTGATATTCTTTTAAATCGCGACGTAGCGATTTTTTATCTTCACGCTTTGCTTCTTTTACTAATTGAGCATGCCTACCACTTAATCTTTCAAATATCCCTCGCAGGCCGCGCGCGAATTTGTCGGCTCTTGCCTGCCTTTCTAAAGTAAGGCGTTGGTTTTGGGCTGTTCTTAATTTCCTGCGTTCTTGTTTATGCCGCGCGAGCATTTCTTTGCGTTTGATCTCAAGGATTTTTTGCTGCCCCTCTTTGTTCTTTAAGGCTGCCTTTATGTTTTTATCCGTAACGTTTTTATATTCGCACGTGATTTCTGCTCGTCTCGTTTCAACGTCCGGCAATTGGGTTGAATCACAAAGACGCTCCTCTAATTCTTTTGTTTTAACCCCAGTCATTCGCGACAAGGAATAGACTTCCCCTTGGAAGCCTACAGCTACATAATTCCGTCGATCTCCTCTTGCGAGTAAGAACCCCTGTTCTTTTAATGCGTTTTCAAAAGATTGCTGGGTATCGGATATTGCCCAACATTCCTGGAACATGGATTTTAATTCATTCGGATCACGCTTGGTTCTTTTGGATTGATGCATTTCATTCAAGGTGAATTGATTAGAGTTACGCTCCTTTGAGTTCATCAAGCCTTTTGGCATTTTCCAATTTTGCTGGATAAATAATTCGCGGGAAATCTGTTTTAGTTTCCTTTTGAAAAATGACAGATTAACTGCATTCATGGTCTCAACGTCTATTCTTGACCACACGCAATGGGCGTGACGCCGGCCTTCTTTTTCATGAAAGACAACCACGCGAGGTTGATCTATCAACCCCATACTAGCCTCTATACGTTCTAACGTATCTTCAAATACAGAAACTGGTACGTCTTCACTTGGGGGAGGGCTTAAGCTCAGTGAGAACATATGTTGAGTGCAATTCGTTCCCTTAGAAATTGCATAGCTCTCCATTAAGGCGTCTTCAAGTGTATTGCCGATAAAACCACGCACTTCATGCAACTCAACATGTTCGTTATCATCCACATTGTTCAAATGGATGATGAGCTGTTTTGCTCCGCCTCTTTGAGATCCTTTTAATATCATTTATTCAGCGGCTTCCAGAAAGCTATGGGACAGGACTACAGAAGGCTTCTTAAGCTTCAAGCCGAGTGCTTGCATAAGATCGCTGCGCATGGCTTTGATTTCTGAGCAAGCTTGTGAGATTTCCATTAGAGTTTTGGCGTCAATATGCAAACAGCCTGCCTCTGCTGCTTCAGCGAGGATTGCTAAATTTTGACTGATATTAGAAGCACCCAACCTGCCAAGAACACGACCTAATGCCTCACGATCTTCGATGGGTTTGAGGCCACGTTTTTTTCTCAATTTAACGCCCTCGCCAAATAATCGGACACGAGCATATTGAGCCATAGACTGCTGGCCAGCCGCCTCTTTTAAAGTCTTATGCTCTTCAATTGAAAGCCGAAGAGAGAACGGGATTTTCGTTTCAGACATTGTATTTCCTTTACGTATACAATATCTCGACAAACATTGGCCTAGTCTAAGAAGGGGTTACTTCTCAAACCTATAGGTCGGATGCTCTGTGACGATTTCCATATTATTTGAGTGAAACAAATTATTGAACATTTCCCGAGGTGTTTGTTTTTCCTCAGTTTTTTCTTTGCTTTTCTCTGGTAGGTCTTTCTGGTTGCGATCCCCCGCAACCAACTAACTAAGTTAGTAGAACACTTTCTCCTACAGAAATGCCCTAGATTAAAGTTCTATTTTTCTCATAGACCTTACTAGCTAGTAATCTTTTTTTTTAGCCCTCATCCGCCATATAGAATTCAGTATCCAAGTCGTCCAGCTTTTCACTCATGAATTTTCTCGCGTCTTGAATGGCCTGATTATATAAAGATGGACCAAGTTGTTTGTGCATGAACTCAACTAACTCTTCAGCTCTGAATTCACTTAAATCCTCATCAAACTCAGACTTATAAAACCCAATTAGAGCTTCACAGATTGCAGATTTGCGACTTTTTTCAAGTACGACCCTCATTAAATTTCATCTTTCTAAAAATAAATTATACAAACATTCATTACAAATGAATTGTAACCAGTGGTTGTGTAGTTTCTAAACTTGGCTCTTTAACTATGTTATTTTTTCATTATTTTTTGGCATTTTAATATTTTTTCAGCACCACTTTTTTCCTCTAATTATTAATAAAATGTAAACAAAAAAAGTTTTGAAATGTAAGGATTTCTAAACTTACAAATTTTTTATACCTTATATTAACCCTTAGACGTGTACGTATATTCAGTGATCTGAATTATCGGATTTACTATGACAATACTATGATAAAACTTCCTATCGAGGCATTTATTGCAGTTTTGTGACATTTTTTATAACAACATTTATTTGGCTAAAACCTTACTATAGCGGAGTAGTTGAGGATATATTATGAGCAGAGATTCTTTCTTAACGGGCAATGAAGTCACATTCCAAGACGACGAGATTATCGTTTCAAAAACAAACTTGAAAGGCCATTTAACATACGCCAATAAGTTGTTTTTAGAAATTGCCGGATACAGCGAACAAGAAGTTATTGGGAAACCTCATAATATTATTCGTCACCCCGATATGCCTCGAGTTATTTTTAAAATGCTTTGGGACACTGTTCGTGATGGCAGAGAAGTTTTTGCCTATGTGATTAATCGTTGTAAAAATGGCGACCATTACTGGGTTTACGCGCATGTAACCCCAAGTCTGGATATGAATGGCAAAATAATTGGGTATCACTCAAACCGTCGCGTACCGCAAAAAGATATTTTAAACCAAACAATCATTCCTCTCTATAAGCAGTTAAAACAAGCCGAAGATCTCGCTGATAGAAAAGAAGGTTTGCTCAATTCAGAAAATTTAATGAGTGGTTATCTTGCAGATCAACAGCTTGCTTATGATGAATTCATTATGACTGTTGGACAAAATCAACGTCGCGGATACCGTTAATATTATAGTGTAATTTTTATAAAACATGAGGCCTAAAATGTTTTTTTCGAATTCTAATCAATCTATTGCAAAAGCCAAAAAGGTTGTTGAAGCTGTTTCTGCTGGGGATTTTGAAGCACGTATTCTTGATATCAAGGAAACAGGAGAACTTGGTGAGTTAATGCATGCGATTAATTTAATGATTGATCGTACCGATGCTTATATGCGCGAATCTAAAGCTTGCCTTGAATATGTTAGCCGCAATCAATTCTATCGCCTTATTTCAGAAAAAGGCATGACAGGTTCTTATTTAGAATGCGCTAAAACAATTAACCGAGCGACCTACAATATTAAAGAGCGCAATGAAAATTTTGAAAACATCGGCAATAAATTTGAACTATATTTAAAGAATATTGTTTCTTCAGTTTCAACATCAGTTCATGAACTCAATGAAGTGGCAGGTTCTGTTAATAACACATCGAATTTAGCCAAAGAACAGGCTAGTTCTGTGGCATGTGCGGCTGAGCAAACATCTCATAATATGCAGGGTGTTGCTTCAGCAACTGAAGAACTGACAAGCTCTGTTGATGAGATTAACAGGCAAGTTGTACAAGCTTCAGATATCACTTCAGAGGCTGTGGCCAAATCAGATAATATGAGTGGTCAAATTTCGAGCTTAGCTGATGCTTCTGTAGAGATCAGTAATGTTATGAAACTTATTACTGAAATTGCTGAGCAAACAAATTTACTTGCCTTGAATGCAACGATTGAAGCGGCTCGAGCTGGAGATGCCGGGAAGGGTTTTGCTGTTGTGGCACAAGAAGTCAAAGCGCTTGCCAATCAAACAGCGAAAGCAACTGAAGCAACTGAAACTCAAATTGTTAGCATTCAACAAGCTACTGAAGATGCAGTAAAAGCAGGCAAAGATATACGTAACACGATTGAGAAGGTGAGTGATATCTCTCATGCCATTGCTGAAGCGATTAAAGAACAAGGCATTGCGACACAAGAGATTGCGGTTAACGTCAATCAATCTGCAACTGGTACAGAGGATGTGAGCCAGAGCATTTCAGTTGTTCGCGATGCAACTGAAGAGACACAACAGTCTAGCGAGAAAATTCTAAAAGCCTCTAATGAGCTTTCAGAACAAGAAGTTTCACTACAAGAATTACGTGATGAAATGAGTAGCTTTTTACTGGAACTTAAAAAAACAGGCTAATAATTTAAGCCGATGTCTTTTGATAGATAGCCCGTATTATTTTTTAAACCGTGACCATTGTTGAGAAAAATTTAGTCTGTTTGAAACCATCTCTTTTTTTTTGCAAAATTTTGATTTTGTCATTTCTTTTGACCATCACATTTATGTGACTTGCCCATATGTCTTATGTCTCCTACCTATTTAGTTAGCTAGCTAATTAAATAGGTTTATGTTTGAGGAGATCGACGTGTTTTTTAAAATATTTACTGCCGTATGGTTTGTATTCTTGTTCACTTTCACTCAGCCTTTACTGGCTCAAGAGCGTAATTTTTCTTCACCTATGGATTTTAAGGGTCGCTATCTCATTTCTGTATCAGATGCAGATATGCTTGCTTCAGCCTATGTTGACGGAAAATTAGGGGTAAGTGAAGGAGATGATGCTCTTAGTATTCTTCCTCTAGAGGGAAATCCTAATTCTTGGAGTGCAAAAGAAGTGCCTGCTTCAAATTCTGTGGCAGGCCCGCCTGCATCAGTAGAGGTTACTCCTGATGGGAAATATGCATTTGTTATAGAGACTTGGGGACAACGACCGAGGGCAAAAGAAAATGCCACATTTAAGGATTTAAAATTTGGAAATCGTTTACAGGTTTTTGATTTATCTAACCCTAAAAGCCCGCAAATGGTTCAGGACATCACTATTCCATTGCGCCCAGATGCCATACGTATCAACTCCAAGGGAAATCTTATCGCCATTACTTTCAATAATAAGGGAGGCGGAGAAAAAACACCTTTGGGCTTATTTCCTTTTTCAAATGGAAAGGTTGGAACGCCGGTTTACCCATCCATCAAAGGTTGGAATAACAAAGACCGTTTGATTGATATTGACTGGCATCCGAAGGAAGACATTTTAGCCCTTTTAAATGAAAGTGGCTCTAACATTCGCTTCACCCGTATTGATAAAAAATTAGAAGTTACTCCATTTGGAAATGTTGTACAGATTGAAAAAGCACCATTTCGAGTTGAGTTCACCCCTAATGGGAAGCATGTTGTTATCAATGCGCTCTATTGGGGAAGTGATATTGCAGGACGATGGATTGAAGCACCGCGCGGTTCTGTTCTGACTGTTCGAATGAATGCTGGCCAGATGAAAGCTGGGAAATCTGGAGTTCAACCTCGTCACGCCATGATAAGCACAATTAAAACAGGCGTTTCACCGGAAGGTTTGGCCATTAGCCCAGATGGCAAATGGGTTGTGACCACGAATCTGGAGCGAAGTTATTTGCCTTACACTGATAAGCGCATCACCTGGTATAGCTCATTGACACTTACCTCATTAGACCAAGAGACAGGGCAGCTTCAAAAAATAAATGATTTTGCTTATGATGGAATTTTACCAGAAGCGGCCGTGTTTGATAATTCCAGCTCTTATTTAGCTGTTGCGACTTATGACCATTTTAATGATTCTATTAAGGGCGGGTCGATTGACTTTTGGCATTTAGTGACAGATCCGCTAGATCGAAAGAGAGTTCAGCTTTTAAAAACGAACCTTTCTATTCCAGTTACTCGAGGTGTGCACTCCCTGGTTATAGCGCGATAAGTACTCAAATGGCTGGAATTCAACCACTTTCGCAAGCAGTTCCATCTGAACTGCTTGCCTAAACTTTTATAATGGCTTACGGTTTTGCCAATAGTCTCTAGCTGTAGTTTCAGCTTGCTCTATTGTTTCAGCCTTTTGCAAGATGAAAACTGCAGCGGCTGCGGTTCCAATGATCGTACTTAGTGCTTTTTCATCCTCTTTCTCACCGTTCCAGATGTCTTTTAAATCTTCTAATCTGAGCTCTTGATCAGGCTCTTCGAGCTCAGTTCTTTTTAGTAACGCCGGGGCAATGATTTCATTTTCTTGCCCGTCTCTGGTGTATGTCATTTTCACCGGCTTTAACGGCGTGCGTTCAGCTTCACCGCTTCCACCTTTGAAGATGATGGCATCTCCGTTTTCCATTAAGAGTGTGGCTCCTGCTTGCAGGCTAATGTAGGGGGGATGAAAAACACCGATCATTGACGCCTTTGCACACGCTGGGTTTAGACTACGAAGCACGGTATTAATTGGTGACCTCAGACCCAAGACGTCACGCAGATTGATAAGGTCATAATTTATCGGACTTAACGAACGAAGGGGCATGTAGGCAAAATTGTTTTTATCCAAGCCTGCTTTCACTGTACCTTCTGTTTCTGCGACATCTAAGCCTAATAACTTAATCGCATCTTCTGTGCTGCCGGATGCTGAGTGCGCACTATTAAATCCATGCATAAAAATCTGGATGTTATTTTGACTGAGCAATAGAGCTGAGAGAAGGAAAAATGGTAGTCCTCTGGTGCGTCCAGCTGCATATGAGGGCCAATCCAACTCTGGCTTTAAATTACTAAGCCACTTAGGTAGTGTTTCATGGTTTGCTTGAATGAAGCCTGCAATCTCATCTGCATTCTCACTTCTAAAACGCATGAGCATAAGCAAGGCACCAACAGCTTCTGGTTGAGCATCTCCGCCTAGGATAATTGACATTGCATCTTTTGCTTCATTAAAAGTGAGGTTGCGCGATCGTCCTGGTCCTCTGGCCAAAGTTCTGACATGTGAGCTCAACAATGACCTATCCATTTAATTACCTTCTAATTCCGTTTCTTAAGGGCTGACCCTGGGGACTAAACCCTAATTTATTCATTATAAGTTTTAAAGCATTGTGATAATTTTTCAAAAGAATTAAACCACAACTAAGAACTCATTATCTAGTTTATCTTTGCATTTCATCCCTTTGTTTTTCCTACCTTTTACTTAATTATAATTTCTTTTTAGTTTTATAATTACATGTTATGTTCGTTTCGGTTGTTTTGCGCTATGCTTCAACATCACAGACAAAAAATACATTGGGAGATTAAAATGGGATTACTCGACTTTGCAGCGGACATTGGTCACAAGCTTTTTGGCTCAGAAGATGAGGGCGGCGAGAAGATCAAAGAACATATTGAAGAAAGCAACCCTGGTGTCGATAACCTTGAAGTTGAAGTGAAAGATGGCGTTGCTCACATTAAAGGTGAAGCAAAAGACCAAAGCGCTTTTCAAAAAGCTGTGCTGATGGCTGGCAATATTTTTGGTGTTTCTGAAGTGCAGGCTGCTGAACTTTCGGCTCCAGATGGCGACGAAGATGTGCTTTATTATGAAGTGAAAAAAGGTGATAGCCTTTGGAAGATTGCTGCTAACACACTTGGCAATGGTACAAAGCACACTGAGATTTTTGAAGCAAACAAAGAAGTGATCCGTGACCCGGACCTTATTTTCCCTGGGCAAAAATTACGTATCCCTGGTGGGAAGGCTTAGGTTTTAGATTAACCATTTGCTTTCGGGATTGTTTAAACCAGAAGTAAAATTCTTGAAATTGCTTTACGGTCCTTGTTAAATCTATTTCATGAAACAAGATCAGATAAATAAAATTATAGCGTCCCTTCCTAAAGATCGGACGCTATTTTATTATTTTAAGGATCGCTATGCTCTCCTTTTAATTGACCACATGTTTCAAAACAGTGTGCCATTGCGCCAGATTAAAGAAAGCCAATTTGCACGTTTATTGGATCGCCCCCTTTTAAAATCACTGATTGCCACCAAAGGAAATGGCCTGCTTGAACTGAAGGATCTAGATAATCTTTGGCCTCTTGACCCGCTTTGCTATCGATTGACCTTGGGAAGCTGGGGCTCTGAGACGGGCTTTATCTTTGACCAACAAACAACACGCGCCCAGCCAAACCTTGTCTTACATCTCAATTTTTCTAACCATCATGATCAGGCTTTTAAAACTTTAATTGACCACAAAGGCGGGCACCCCTTTATTTATGAAGATCATCCAAATGCTCGCGCCGGATTTAACACGCTTGCGTGGTCACGGATGGATATTGATTTGGATACTGGACAAGTGCTGATTGAGGAGTTGCAAACAGATTGGCTGCGCTACATAAAATGGTGCAATGCCTATTTCAAAACGAAAGCTAATGATCAGAGCGCTGATGACAATGAGGTTATCCAATATGGTGGAAGTTTAATTCGGCGGAAGGATTTCTATAGATATGTGGACACGGTTATTCAACCGCATTTTAAACTATGGGAAGAAGCTATGCTTAGTGCGACGCTTTGGTTTTTATTTAAAGAGCTGAAGCTCACTAAGATTTATTTTCATGATGCTGATTGCGGGGCGCAGCTGAAACAGATTAGCGGCCGCTTACCTCCTCGATCATTATATACCGACTTGCCCAATAAGTTTTGTTTCAAGCAGATCAACGAAGCGCCGGATTTTCTTTTGAAAAAACCAAGCTATTCATTCCGGCGATTGAAAAAGCAGAAGAAGTTACGCTTTTGGATGCTTGAAAAAGAATAGAAGTAATCAATGGCACCTTGAGCCAAGAATATTATGAGGAAAATAAAAGTCATGCCCTTTAAAATTTGGTGACTTCACTTTTTCATACCCGGCAAAAAGAATTACTTCTTTTTAAATCTGCAGCAAGAGCCGCCTCTTACGATGCACTCGGCATGTTCAACTGGGCCGCCCATAAGATTAGAAAGAATGGCAAGATCAAGAGTACAAACTTCATCATGCTGTTTTGCTAAGTCATGAAAAACACAATTATGGGCTTTTATTTCCAATCCTTTACCAATGTCTTCTTTTGCAGTTTCAGCTTCATAACCAAGCTCATTTAATATTTTTGATATCTCAGTGATTAACTCATCATTTTTCAACCCCTCAACACGGGGTTTAAATTGATTTGCGAGAGATGCCCCTAGTTCGTCCAAATATTTTTCTAACTCTTTTGTCCCTAATTTATTCTTCACAAGCTCAACGAGTAATGTAGAAAATAATGCGTAATTTTTCGGAAAAATAGCATTGCCCTTTTCGGTCAAACGATATGTTTGGCTTGGGCGCCCTTTGGTTTGAGTGGTCTTAGCTTTTTCAATGTACCCATCTCGCTCTAAAGCTACGATATGCTGATAAGTCGCGTTACGTGAAATTTCTAACATACGAGTTAGATGATCTACTGGTAATGGCGCATTAGCACGAAGCATTGCTTGCAGAATTTTCTTTTGAGACGCACCAATTTTTGCTGTCGATTGGTCATTTTCGGCTCTCAATTCCATCGTCGATTTTTCCTAAATTATATTGGTCTTAGAGTTTAGTTTTTTTGCAAAAACATAATACCGCTATTTTCTCGGGCCTTACAAATAACATATAAGCACACTTTCGGCTTTTTCCACTTTGTAATGTTCTTAATTGACAAAGTTACTTTATTCCCCTAATCATTAGATAAATGCTGTTCATTTATAGGAGATTGAAATGCTTGCTTACGCGATTGTTCTTTTAGCCATCACTGCTGTTGGCGGCCTTGTTTTAGCCAGTTATGTTTTACGTGGGAAATTAGCCCCCTGGATGCTTTCACTACTGCATGCAGGGCTTGGGGCTGGTGGGTTAATTTTATCCTTACTGACAATTTTAA
Organism: Methyloligella sp.; assembly: GCA_021604645.1. Lineage (GTDB taxonomy): Bacteria > Pseudomonadota > Alphaproteobacteria > Rhizobiales > HXMU1428-3 > HXMU1428-3. Next base: position 178,461 of record BQJJ01000006.1, on the reverse strand, counting down.
ATGGTGAGAGCCGGGTTTTACTACCGTTTGTTATTTTAACCGTAGCAGCGCTTCTTGGTTTTTATCTTGCGTCTCATCACTTAAAGCAAAAACTACCTTCTAATGCTGTTGTGATCATTCATGCTGGCGTTGCTGTTTTAGGCTTTCTGGCATTGGTTTCGATGGTTTTCATTCATAATTTGGTTTAGAGCATGTCGCTTTGTACTGGGTTCAAAGGCATGCTGAATTTTATCTCACGGGCTATTTTTTGCTCTTTTTAGTTGCGCTTCAAATGCCACCAGCATCCGCACTAGCAAAAAGCCCACCGACGGAGCGGTGCCAAGCACCGGGCAGCTAGCGCTGCCATGTCGGTGCTCTGGAGAAGAGCACTCCCTTCTTCAGGTAGAGGAATTTCAAGTGTGTTTATGAATTTAATATTATGTGATTTGCTATAGTGAGATTGCACATGTTTCGTCATCCTATTCACCCACTGCTGGTTCATTTTCCAATCGTTTTATGGACGCTAAGTACAGTTGCCGATGGGTTTGTCTTTTTGAAAATTGATCTATGGTTAGGTATAGATCACCTCTGGCCTGCATCTTGTCTGTTACTTAGCCTTGGGTGTGCGGCAGGGCTATTAACAATTATTTCTGGATTTATTGACCTCATGAATGTCAAGGAACGTGCGCAAAAAATTGCGAATATCCATATGTCGATTATGTGTTCGACATGGCTTGTTTATATATTTTCTCTCTATAGCCGATTGGATGGTTTAGAGATTATCGCGCAGCCGGATCTATTCACTTTTGCACTCAGTGTTGCTGGGTTTGTAATGATGTTAATTGGAGGATGGTTCGGAGCGCAACTTGTTTACTCCCATGGAGTGGGTGTGAAAATACAAGATTAATAAAATTCACCCGCACTTATTCATTTATAAGCACGGGTGATTTAACTTTACTAGACTTCAAAGCTACTACATCTAACTTCCCATGGTTCCATTATCACCGACAAAGGCGATGCGGAGCATGTTGGTGGCGCCGGGGGTGCCAAGTGGGATGCCGGCGGTGATGATGACGCGCTGGCCTGGTCTGGCGAAGCCTTCTCTAAAGGCAATGCGGCAGGCTTTATCGACCATGTCATCCAGGTTTTCCGGGTCACTTGTGAGAACGCAATGAAGCCCCCAGGTAAGGGCTAAGCGCCGTGCTGTGGCAACGATTGGGGTGAATGCCAAAATCGGTTGCATTGGCCGCTCTCTTGCCACACGAACACCGGTTGACCCTGATGAAGTGTAACAAACAATTGCTGATAGATTAACCGTCTCGGAAACCGTTTTGGCGGCGGCGGCAATCGCGTCTGAACCGGTTGGTTCTGGCGGTGTTAGATAATTATTAATCGCCTCAGAATAGAGCTCATCTTGCTCAACTTCTTGAGCGATGCGATCCATAGTTTCTATCGCCTCGATAGGATAGTCACCCGCCGCTGATTCAGCTGAGAGCATCACAGCGTCGGCCCCATCATAAACAGCACTTGCCACGTCAGAGACTTCAGCTCTGGTTGGAACCGGTGTTGTGATCATAGATTCGAGCATTTGTGTTGCGATCACAACAGGCTTGCCAGCTTTTCTAGCTGCCATGGTGATGCGCTTTTGAATGCCTGGCACTTGTTCTACCGGCATTTCAACACCCAAGTCACCACGAGCTACCATCACCCCATCAGACACTTCGATGATGTCGTCTAGCCACTTGATGGCAGATGGCTTTTCGAGCTTTGCTAAAATAGACGCTCGCCCTCTGGCAAGTTTTCTAGCTTGTGCCACATCTTCTACGCGCTGCACGAATGAAAGTGCGATCCAATCAACGCCCTGGTTCACGGCGTAATCTAGGTCAGCGAAGTCTTTTTCAGTCATTGCACCCATGGGCAACAGACTATCTGGCAAGCTCACACCTTTGCGGCTTGAAAGAGTGCCATTGGTTTTTGCAATAGCTGTGATTTCTTCTGGTGTGTTTTTTGTAACGATTAATGTCATTTTGCCATCGTCAATTAATAGACGGTGGCCTTCTTCAACACCTTTGAAAATTTCCGGGTGAGGAAGCGGGATGCGTTTGTCATTTCCCTCTTCGTCTTTCATATCAAAGATGATCTCATCATCGATTGAAAGAGTGATTTTGTCTTCTTTGTTGGCGTCTTTTTTGATAGTACCTAGGCGCAGTTTTGGTCCTTGAAGATCAACCAGAATGCCGATTGGGCGGCCGTTTTCAGCCTCCACTTTACGGATGGCGCTATGCAGCTCTTTCATTTTTTCATGGCTGGCATGGCTCATATTGATGCGGAACACATCTGCCCCTGCTTTAAACAGGCGCTCTATCATTTCTGGGGAATCTGAACTAGGACCGAGGGTTGCTAAAATTTTAACCTTACGGTTTCGTCTCATTATTTCTTTCCATTTTCTTCTGGATATTTTAACCGGACTGTCCAGTCATGTTCATTCTTCGTATCTATTTCAAAAAATCCAGTGCGCTTATAGCCGCGCTTTACACAATCTTTCACACCAAAAACGGTGAAAGCTTTATCAACTGTGCACATGGTGTCTTTTCCAGACCATTCGCCGCCTCGGTCATAGTCAACTGCATGAATGTAATAATAGCGAGCGATTAACTTGCCTTTGAGCAAAACTTCGCAGGTATTTGAGGCGACATTCCACCAGCCTTCAGTGGCCCAACGGCTTTTATCTCTATAACCTATGGCAACGCCGACACGGCTTGACGTGGTGTTACAGAGCTTTAATTCAGCTTTTGCGTGCGCAATGGCAAAAAACTGCGAGGCAGTTAGTACAATTGCAACGGTGAGTGAAAGGAATAGAGGGCGGTTTATTGCAAATAATCTTATGCATTTTTGATAATGATTACTTACGTGCATTTGATCGATCATTTGTTATTAATTCTGCTCTGAGTGTTAAGTCTGCAATTTACATTTGTTGTATTTCAATGTTCAGTCTAATGACTACCCATTCTATTTGTAGCTGGCAATCTCACTTTTGTCTGGTTTTATGGCACCAATTCGACAATTTTATAGTGAAGTTTCATTTTTCTAAATGAAAATATGCCGGTTTTCACCTAATTAACACGACAATGAGCTAAGTGACTAGATATTTTTAAAATTTTAGCCCCGTTCTAGATTAACTTTTCAACTTTTTGGCGGCTAAACTTGTCGTAATTTTGTTATTTTTGATTTATGGTCAGCGTTTGTAGACCTTTTTGAGATTGGCAGAATGAAAAATATATCCGCTTCTTCTTCTCTAGCCTCCTCAGGCTCTCTTAAAACAGCAGACTGCTCCCCACAATTTAAGCCCTATAAACACCTTGAAGGTGAGATGAAGCTCGGCTTACTCATCTTGGCTGACCATGCTTCTGCTAAACTACCTAGTGAATATGGTTCTCTTGGTTTGGCAAGCGAAGAATTTTCACGCCATATTGCTTATGACATTGGCATTGAGGCTGTGGCCACTGGCTTGCATCATGCCTTGAATGTGCCTGCCCTAATGTCTCAATTTTCTCGTCTACTGATTGACCCAAACCGGGGTGAAGATGACCCGACTTTGGTGATGCGTATTTCTGATGGGGCTTTGATTGAAGGCAATGCAAAAATTGATGAAGCCGAGATAGAGCGCCGCAAATCTCTTTATTATCGCCCCTATCATCAAGCGATTTCAGACCAGATCGACCAGTTTTTAGCGGCCGACATATGCCCTATCATTTTATCTCTGCATAGTTTTACAGATAATTGGCGCGGCACACTTCGCCCCTGGCATGGTGGGATTTTGTGGGATCAGGATCACAGATTTGTACACCCGCTTCTTACAGCTCTTCAATCAGAAGAGAGTTTACATATCGGAGATAATGAACCTTATACTGGCATGCTCAAAGGGGATTGCATGTATCGCCATGGCACAAGTCGCGGCCTTGCTCATGCTTTGCTTGAAATTCGACAAGATTTGATTACATCTAGTGAAGGCCAAAATGAATGGATCGAGCGCATGGCGCGCCACCTTACCGCACTGCTTTCAGACGAAGAGCTTATTGCGCCTTGCCGTGAGCCGGTCTATTTTGGCTCTTATGCTGACAAAAGCACGAAAACATAGCTGAATAGAAATAACTCTAGATATAAAAACAAAAGGACACAAGTTGAAATGAGTAAGATTGATGAACAAACTCAACTAGAATTAGAAGCTGCTGCATTTCGCCGTTTGGTAAGTCATTTACAAGACCGTCCTGATGTACAAAATATTGATATGATGAACTTGGCTAATTTCTGCAGAAACTGTCTTTCTAACTGGTTTAAGGATGCGGCAGCAGATAAAGGTATTGAGCTTTCAAAAGAGGAAAGCCGAGAAATTGTCTATGGCATGCCTTATGATGAGTGGAAAGCGAACCACCAAACTGAAGCTACCGCTGAGCAAATGGAAAAGTATAAAAATATAAAGCATTAATTCTCTCACGGGCTATTGCTTTTTAGTGGTGCTTCAGGTTGCCCACAAGCAACCACTCTTTTGTCTCACGTGCAAAGGGCACTACGTGCCCGCACTGCGACGGCGCGGCGCTAGGCGCCGACGGCCTCTGGCCTACGTTTTTCGTCTTCAGCTGATTGTGGGTTTTCCAGCTCAATTGGTGATCATCCAGAGTAACCATCAGCTTTCATATCCTTCAAGTTGCTAACTACGCAACCGCACCGATGGACCTGATAATATCTTTTGGACCGGGGATGGCGTTTTGTTGGGGGTGCCATTCGCCGTTTTCTGATAGCTTTTCATATTGCTTAAAGCATGTTGGCAGGCCGTCGGCTTGCCAGAAGTCGGGGTCGTCCATTAGGTGCATGTGTAGATGCGGCATTGTTGAATTACCGGTATGGCCGACACGCCCCACTACTTGTCCCTCTTCGACCTCGTCACCTTCTTTTATCATGACACTCTTTGGAGTGAGGTGGGCGAGGAAGCAAAAGGCGTCTTTTCCTTCAATGACAATGTAATTACCAGCGACATGTCTGAAGTCTTTTTTCAGCTCTTCGTCTGAGACATGCATGGGGAATGTCATGGCTCTCCATAAATCTTTTGGGGTGGCTTTGGTGCGTTCGACCCAGCCGTCTTTTGCTTCTATTATTTTGCCTGCAATGGGAGCGAGGATTTCTTCGCCTCTCCCTATGGTTTCATTGAGGTTGATACCGCCGCCGAGCCAATAGCGAACGCCTGTCCAGTATTTTTCAGCAAGTTCAAGATCTTCTTTCTTGACAAAATCATAGGCAAAGCGCTGGCCGAACATGTCTGTACCGTGAGAGGGAATGGTTTTGCCGGGTGTATTAGGGACACGCCACTCGCCTTTTAGGGGGAACATCACAGGGATGGGGGATAAGTCATCATATTTGCTCATGGGTATAGACCTTTACATATGAAACTTGATGATTTGGGATTTAGTCTTTTGTTTGAGCTAGTGTTTTATTTGGGCCAGTCTGACCAATTCATTGCGAACATCTGTGGCAGTGGCGCAGAGGGTATCGAAGCGTAGTCTTGCAGTTTTGTCTCCAACGATGAGGTCTACGCCTTCAGGGTCACAGGCGGAGATTGTCCACTTTGCTGGCTCCTTACCGCAGAGGTTTTCGGCATAGTGCTGGATGGCATCGAGGTGGTCTTCGTTCATGTGTGTGACGATGCGATTTTCTACGGGGGCTAATTCATTGGCTGCGGTTTCGTCTAATAATAATTCTTCTCTTGTGAGCTCATAGGCTTTACCGAAACCGGCATTCATTGAGGCGCGTTCGACTTTCATTTTGTATATGAAGAAATCTGGCAAGCTATTATACAGCTCAGCTTTTGGATGGCGGTTTATATATCTGGTGCGCAAGTGTGTTTCGAGCTCTGGGTTTTTCTCTTTATCGACACGCTCTGTTTGGCCGATGACAGTTATACGCGGGTGGGCAAGCGGGTCGCCTTTGCCGGGCTCGCCGAGAAGCAAGGCGGTGCGTGTGTCTTTTTTGATAGCTTTGGTGTGGGCGGATAAATCTGACATGAGAAACACCGGCTCGCCTTGCATGGTCAACACGCAATTTGTGCGCGAGACGAACGGATAGCCCGTCTCTGGCTCCAGCACAGAAATGCTCCCATGCCGTGCCAAGCGCATGAGCTCGCGCGCTTGAGTGATCGCGTCTGAGCTGGTCTCTAAAATGGGTGACTTTTTAGTTTGGTTTTCTTCTGTCACGGGCGGTGCCTTTACGGGTGATCCCTTGTTGGTTTCAATATGCTTAGAGGGAAATTGTGATTGAATTGGGGTGGTGGATTTAGTTAGGTGTACTATCTATATTTTCTTCAATCTTATCGACGATCTCTTTTGGCTTAAGATTATTGGTGATTAGTTTTCCAATAAAACCACCAATTCCAAAGCCGATACCACCCCCCAGTAAGGCGCCTAGTCCCCCACAGCTTAATATTATACCAGTTGGCACAACCGCCTTTCCGATATTCTCTGGAGCTATATAATTATCTAACTCACACGAAACCACTTCACAAAACCGACTAAAATAGGAAGCAACTTCTTCAAGCTCTTCATTGGAAATTTTATTGCCATCAGGCCTTAGGCTATTTCCAATATTGTTTACAGCTTCTGTAAGATTCTCAAGGGTTCCTATTAATCGTTCTTTTAATTCAGGTTCTAGACTATTCGATCCTGCAACTGTTTTTCTATATTCTTCAACTTGTAAGATGACTCCTGCGCAGGCAAATGATATTGCAACTTTATTTTGCTCTACATTTGATCTGAATTCTGGAGAGTTTATTAAAGTTCTAAATTGCTCAGTTTTAACAGAACTAGATTCCTTATTTTGAGAAATTCTATCATTTTGATTTTCTCCAGTTAAAAAATCATGACCTAAAAAGCCATCATCAAGAAAGAAATCTTTTCCACCTCCATCATAACCTTCCAATAATTCAGCAATACGTTGATTGACGGCTTCAGCACCTTCTTCCCAGAGTTCGTTTGGGAAGGTTGCTATTTGGTAATAGAGCTCGTCTTGTTGAACTTGCGTGAGGCCTGGATGCAGAGTGCCATCGAGTTTTGACTGGTACCAATCGATCCAGAATTGCCAGTTGGCATCGAAGCTTTTTAAAGATTCCTTGAGACTTCCCCATTCGAGCAATAATGGATTATTTGTTCCCTGCCATAGGGGCGTCGACAATAAATTTTGGGGACTGTATTCATAGCCCCCATGATTTTGCAACCATCTTACATCATGTTCTAAAGCAGTATCAGCGGCACCTGCAGCAACGTTAGCAAGGCCGACAGCATCAGCAGCATTTTTGCCATGGGGGGCGATATATGCCGAAATTGTTTTTAAGGCTGCATCATAGGTAAGAGAAGGAGCATCAATGGCACGAGCAGAAACAATAACAGCAGCACCAGCGGCACGCGCAGCCCCGAGATCAAGAGCAGAGCCAGCTACAAAAACCGAATGAGCAGGTGCAACAGTGGAACCTGCGGCATCAGCAACACGGGCAGCGGTATTGGCGAAACCTTTAACTTCAAGAGCTGATGAAAATGTCGCAACTTCTGATGTAAGAGATGCTCGCATCGTTGCTAATGTTAATTGATTTATTATAACTTCACTAAGATTTGAGTGCTTTATAGCTGAACCTAAAACTGGCATAACACGCAAAGCGCATCGGTTAGCCAGCACCTGCATCCACTCTTTTGGCTTATCTTTTAGCCATTCTTCTAAGTCTTTTGGAGATGATTTATCCGCCACTCTAAGCGCTCCGCCGTTTTTTTGCTTTTATGTTGGGGGTAAGCTAGCATCCAACTTTGGCGTCTACAAGAATAGTTGCTGTTAGTTCACCTTAATACTTCAAACTAATCTCAACCTTCGTCATCCCGGACTTGATCCGGGATCCAGTGGCTTGGTGGTTCGGTTGTTGCTTGAACTGGAGTTAGCGACGTGGGGAAATTCGCAGCTATACTTTACCATCCGTAGTGTGGAGAGGTGGATCCCGGGTCGGGGCCCGGGATGACAGTTGTTTTCTCTCGGGTCTATTTTCTCTCACGGCTATTCCATGAGCTGAAGCTCATGGGCCTCCGAGGGGCGGGGCTTGCCCCGGGCAGCTCGCGCTGCCATGTCCTGACGCCCGAAAGGGGCGTCACTCCTTCTTCGTGAAGTTCGTGATTAGTTATCAAACCCTCGATTATTTTGTCGTTTTCTTCTCAGTTTCATCGCCGTGATGCTGGTTGACTGAGTTTTTCAGCAAATTTAGATTTTCGAATTTTTTGATTTTTGTTTTGATTTCACACGACGTTTCCCTGTCTTTATCTGAGCAGGTGATTATTACGCCGTCTGGGTAGAAGGAGACGTTTTCGCAAGAGGCTTGGAACTTGAAGCCGCCTTGTTTGGGTTCTTCTTTTTTTACATCCACAAGATCGCATTTGGTCTGTAGCAGGATCATGCGGCGGATGAGGTATTCTTGTATTTCTGCCTTCGCGATGGAAGGCAGAAATACAGCAGCCAAAAGTAGAAAAAGCAGATTGCCTAGGGGGATTGGGGTATGAATTTTTTTCATCTTTTGGCGATCTTCTTTTTATTTTTACTCTGACTGCTTTTTTTAATCTAACTGTGTGGTGACTTATTCTGGGCGGCTATCGATGTAGGTGCGGATGGCCCACATGGCTTCTTGTGAAATGAGGCCTTCGAACTTAGGCATCTTTGTCACGCCATTTTGGTGATAGCCTTTTCTCACGCGGTTGATGTACCATTCGTCGCCTTCGGCATCATCTTCGAGATAGCGCAAGTCAGGTGAGGCGCCACCGGATTTTACCTCTAGACCATGACAACGTGCGCAGTTTGAATTGTAACCACTTGAGCCGATTTCAATGGCTTTTTCATTGCCCTTGTATGGATTTCTTTTGAGCCAGTCTTTGCCCAATTCTTTCAGGCCAGTTGTATCAACTGGCTGGGGCGCACCATCGCCATGCGCCAGGACTTTTTGGTTTAATGCAACTTGGCTTATAGCAACTGAAAGCACTGCTGCTGTAAACGTGGCTAAAATTTTTGATTTTTTTAAAATTGACATCTTAGTAACCTCCCAGTTCATTTTAATTTTTTATCGGATCAAGCCAGATTTCCCAGCTTGCACTTCCGTGTATTTTTAGGGAATATGTTCCCGGTTTTTTGATTAAATATTCTTTCTCACCACCGCCGCCGATATGAAAGTTTTGCAAGACGCTTCCTTGCTTATCTCTTAGATAAAGAACAAAGATCACGCCCTGGCTTCTATAGCGAAGGAGGTGAGGTTTCTTAATGGTAAAATTGTCTGTGACTGTGCCAAGCCGGCCTTTGTAAGTTGGGGCTGCGAACCTTATTGCCAATTCATCGAAACAGGTGAGACGCTTTTTATCACCATCTATCCTGCTGCATTGCTGCAGGGCTTTGCCAGGATTGATGTGTTTTTTAGAAGACGCGTCTTTCGCATTTTTTCCTGTTTCACCTGCTAATGCTTGTCCTAAGTTTAGAGCCAACATTACAAACAGACCGAAACACAGCTTACCAATTATGCGGACAACCAACACATCCCTCCATGAAGGCTCCTTGGAAAATCGCAAAGGTAATTTTTGTGCCTTCCATGCGGGCATTTGCGAGATTTGCATAATAGAGTTTGGTTTCACTGAAATTCGCATTAATGATTTTTGCGCCAACAAAGATCGATTTATAAGCCTTGACGGCTTCGAAATTCGAGGCTGTTAAATCTGCGTAGCTCATATCTGCACTGGCTGTTCGTGAGAACTCTAAATTCGCGCCACGAAGACTTGCACCAACCAATTTGGTTTTGATTAATTTGCTTACTCTCAAATCAGCTGATTCTAAATCTGCGCCAGATAGATCTGCTCCGGTTAGATTTATACCGCGCATGTCTGCTCTTGCGAACTTTGCGCCTCTTAAATCTGCGCCTGCCAAGTTAGCTTGAGATAAATCTGCGTGTCTAAAGTCGGCATTGTGGCAAACGGTTTTTGGCTTAATCTCACAACCTTTGATAATCCATGGCGTAGGGCGTGGTTCTTTTTCGTTTACAATTTTTTTATAAGCATTTGATGGGGGAACCGCGAGGAAAGCACCTGCTGCCATACTTAGCAAAAGTGCCGGCAGCATCACTCTCATACTCTTTCTCAAGTGACGGGCTCTTCGTTGATTTTGTGTTTTAAAAATACGCGTCATTTAAACGCTCCATTTCTTTACAGGGTACATCGTTGGGGAACAGGTGAGAGTTGGCGAAAGAGGTTTTCGCCAACTCAAAATTTCAAGAAGCGCCTATATTGGGAAGGGAGGCTTTTAGCCCCTCACCAAAGTGAAACACTTTGATAAGGGACTAAATTCATTGCTGAATTTTCTTGAATTTTGCAGTTTGAAACATCTACATATTTTGAAAATATGGAGACTTATTTCGCTGCAAGCTCTTTAGGTAGTTCGAATACCCAGAATGAGCCACCTTGTGATACAGGCTTTGTTAGGTCTGCGATGTCACCACCCCATAGCGGTACTGCACCACCATAACCTGAACCAATGCCGATATACTGCTTGCCGTCCATTTCCCATGTGATTGGGATAGACACAACGCCTGAACCTGTTTGGAACTTCCAAAGTTCTTTACCAGTTTTAGCGTTAAATGCTTTCACATAGCCGTCACTTGTGCCTGTGAAGACCAAGCCACCTTTTGTTGACAATGTCCCAGACCAAAGAGGTAGTTTCTCTTTTGCGGTCCAAACAATTTTACCTGTCATAGGTTCAATGGCTGTTAGCGCACCGATGTGAGTGTCGAATTGCTTGCGAATGCGGAAGCCCTGGCCAAGATAAGCAGCACCTTTTTTATAAGTGATGTTTTCTGTCCAATAATCTTCTGTCCAGTGGTTTGCACCGATGTAGAACAGGCCTGTTTCTGGGTTGTAAGACATTGGGTTCCAGTTTTTACCGCCCAAGAAGTTTGGTGTGACCTGGATTTTCTTGCCTTGCTTTTTCCCTGGTTCAGGCATTGGTGGACGTTGTCCTTCGACTTCGATTGGCTTACCTGTTTTCAGATCAAAGCCTTTTGCCCATGAAATATCTGGAACAAATGGGTGAGCAGCTACGAGTGAAAGTGGACGATTAATTTTACCACCACGCTTGGTTAGCTTTTCTTGGTCTGTCACAAAGAAGAAACCGTTACGGTCTGCGTGTGCACCGTATTTTTTACCGTCTTTTTCAAACAGTACGATTTCGTTGTTGCCTGAGAAATCCCACGCATCGTTTGGTGTATGTTGATAGAAACCAACCATGTCACCTGTTGTTGGGTCAACATAAGCTTGACCTGAAGTGTAGAGGCTTTCCCAATTTCTTGGATCGTCACCTTTTTTAGTCCGCTTCCATGTGTTCCAAGGAGCTGGGTTACCAGTTCCGACTACGATTGTGTTTGATTCAACATCAAAGGTAGGTGTTTGCCATGGGGCACCGCCACCGTGGCTCCATGCTTCAACTTTACCGGTGTTTTTATAATCACCTTCTGGCCAAGATGGAGCTTTTTTGTCACCCGTGTATGTTGATGGTTTGCCGTTTAAACGACCTTGATGACCTTCAACAAAAGCACGCATCCAAAGCTCTTTACCTGTCATCGGGTCTCTTGCGAACAAGCGGCCAACAACACCAAACTCATCGCCTGATGAACCATGGATCAGCATGACTTTGCCAGATTTTTTGTCTTTGATGATGAATGGAGCACCGGTCATTGTGTAACCAGCTTCATGATCTCCAAATTTTTCTTTCCAGACAACTTTACCTGTCTTTTTGTTCAATGCCACGACAGAGGCATCAAGAAGTCCCATGTAAACCATGTCACCATAAATAGCAGCACCGCGGTTCACAACATCGCAACAAGGGCGAATGCCTTCTGGTAAACGCGCTGAATATTGCCAAAGCTTCTTACCAGTTTTCACGTCCAAAGCGAACATGCGAGAATAAGATGCTGTGACATAAATTACGCCATTGTGTACAAGGGCTTGGCTTTCCTGACCACGTTGTTTTTCATCACCAAAAGAGAATGACCATTTTGGTGTTAGACGACCAACATTATCTGAATTGATTTGATCTAGAGTGCTCCAGCGTTGAGCTTTTAGACCTAAGCCGTAAGAGAGAACATCGCCATTTGTTTTATGATCATTTAGCAGATCTTCCCAAGTGACTTTGCTTCCACCAGCAGTTGCTGAACTTGAACTGGCCAATGCCAATGCGCCCGCAGCTACCAGTGTTTTTGCCAGGGTTTTACCCAGCGTTTTATTCCTAGAGTGATTATACATTCTTTTCCTCCCACTCAGTTAAGTAGAATGGAAAAGATAGTCCTCATCTCTTGAGAAAATACTGACTAATTTTTAAGAGCATCATAAGTATTCGAATCTATTAGTCCTAGTTTTTGAAGTCTTCCATTATAATATCATGATAAGCTCAGTAATAACTTATTAATTTATTATACTTTCCTCACTACTTCCTAATATTCGTTCTTTTCTCTCTCACAGCACTGATTTTTGTTTGCGCTTCAGTTGCATTTTTCTGTGCTTCAGTTGCCCACCAGCAACCGCACTGTTTTTGTTTGTGCTTCAGTTGCCCACCAGCAACCGCACTGGTATCACCTAAAGGTCCGCACACTTTCTTTGTAATAAAAGGTAGCTTATGAGTAATTTAGGCTTGCTCTTTAATCATCAGTTTAAAGCCGATGCCACGGACAGTTCTGATTTCGATTTCATCAGACACCGCGTCAATTTTCTTTCTTAAATATCCGACATAAACATCTACAGCGTTTGAGGTGATATCAGATGATGGACCCCATGCGTTTTCAATGATCCGTTCACGGCTCACTGTCTTACCTGCGTAACGCATCAAATATTCCAGTAGGGCAAATTCTCTTTGTGTCAAATCCAGAAGTTGATCACTGACACGGGCTTCATGCGCAGCTAGATTTAAAATGATCGGGCCGATGTTCATTTCTTCGCCATCGATATTGGAGTTACTGCGCCGTTGCATCACTTTGATACGTGCAAGCAGTTCTTCAAATGCGAAGGGTTTGGTCAAATAATCATCTGCTCCGACTTCAAAGCCGGAAAGTTTCTCTTCAATGCTGTCTTTTGCTGTGAGCATACAAATGGGCGTTGAGACGCCTTGGCCGCGTAACGTTTTGCAAACATTGCGGCCATCCATATCAGGCAACATGAGATCCAGAATAATCGCATCATATTGATAAGAGCGCAGATATGCCAACGCTTCCTCACCAGTGGCGGTCCATTGAACTCTCATGCCTTCTAATGTAAGACCACGCTCTACAAAACGAGCAATGCCCACATCATCTTCGACTAATAATACATTCATTATATTAGCTCTACCTCTATGTTCATAATGGCGCCTGTATTCTGGCTATCCATTTGCTTTGTTATGTTCTGACTATCTGTGTTCTTGGCTGTGTTGTTGGCATTTTCGGGACTTTTAACATTTTCTGCCCAAATCGAACCGTTGTGTCCTGTAATTATCCAGTGTGCGATAGCAAGGCCTAGGCCTGTACCTTCTCTTTTCTGACCTTCTTTTGCTTGATAATATCTTTCAAATAAATGATCTAAAGCCTCTTCTTCAATTCCCGGGCCTTGATCAATGACCTGGATCAAAGCTTTATCTGTTTTTTCTTCAATATTAATAATGATAGTATCATTTGGTTTAGAAAATTTTACGGCATTGTCTATCAGCACCAGAATGCCTTGACGAAACCAGCTTTCATCTAATTTCGCTACAAGGTCGTCTGATGGAGCTGTGAACTCCAGCTCTACATCATTGGCCCTAGCATAGGCTTCTGCATTCGCAACGGCTTCTTCAACAATTTCGTTTAACACTACCTCTTTCAAATCAAGTTTAATCTCACCATCATCTGATCGCGCTAGATTTAAAAGGTCGTTCAAACGGCGCCTTAAAAAACCTCCATTGGCAACAATGCGCCCCATAGCTTTTTTCAAATCTTCTAAAGTTGCCCTGCTTGAACGCAGACTAACTTCAGCCTCACCTAATAAAACTGTCACCGGTGTTCTCAGTTCATGACTGACATTTGAAAAAAACTTTCTCCTCGTCTCATCTATTTGGCGCAAACGACTATTTGTATCTTCTAATTCTTTTGTTCGCTCAACCACGGCACTTTCTAGTCTTTCATTTGCTGAACGCAACAGGTTTTGCTGATTCTCCAGTTGTCCGGCCATTTTATTAAATCGGTTAGCAACAAGACCAAATTCATCTTCCCTCGGCAGCTCAATTCGATATGACAGCTCACCAGCACCGACTTTATCTGCACCTGTTGCCAGGATTTGCACTGGACCAACAATCAATCTGGACAAAAATACTCCCAAACCAATGACACCTATGGTCGTAAGAAGGGCGAGCGCTCCTGCTGTATAGGTAATCGCTTTCGTGAGGCCAACAATTTCGGCTTTCACTTCTTCGACTTCTTTTTGCTCATCTTTAACGATATCTCTGACGACCTGACTTAGTTTTTTATCATTGCCCTCGACAACATTTGTAAAAAAGGACCGAACCGCGTTTGCACTATCTAATGAATTTCTTTTTTTGTTTTCATGGGTTGATGCGAGATGCATACGAATAAACACAGAGGCGATTTGTATGGCTGTATCCACTTCTGCTTCAATGTCATCATCGACCCCGGTTTTTTGAACAAATTCTCTTTCATTTTCAATCGATTCTTGTAGATCTCCTAATTGCTGCGTGATTATTTGTGGTGTTACTTCAATTAGTTTATCGCGGTTTTGAAAATTTACTGAATTGGCAATTTCTAACAATAGATACTGATTAATTTTAGATTCGATTTCAGATACTTTTGAAAGTTGGCCATATGAATGATTAGCACGCTCCAAGTAATGAGCTGACCTCTGCAACCCCCAGATTGAGGACGCAACTGAAAGACCTAAAATAGCTATGACTAAAAAGAGACCTGTATATAGACTGTACCTAATGGTCGAGGGAAATTCTGCTTGGGTCATATTATATGTTTCGTCGCAAGCTTTGCTGACGTCCTTAAACTCATTCTCACCTTACTAAACAGCGTTTAGATTGGTTAATTCTTTATTGATTTTTATTATAGCTTAACCGATTGGAGCTTTTTGAAATTTAAACTGATCATTCTTAATTTTATGCTTGCTATAGTTTATTAATGTTCCTTTGGTCGACTTAGTTCTCTTTCTCATTCATATAGTTTTCTCATATATCTACTTCCTATAGAGACAAGTTAAAATGTGAAAGTCCTGAGAAAATTGAATTTTTCGGCCCTCTGCTTCTTTCTAATTCAGCTCTCACCCCTCATTTTTTACGATAAAGCAAGACCATTGGCCTTTTTTCTTAGTTTTATTGCCGCCTTTTGCCCTTAATCTGTTGATATTCTGTGTCTTAAGGCCCAAATCATGAATATAGCGGATCCCTAGGGGTAGCATCATCAGTCAGCATTGCTTAAATTTATCTGATAGGTAAATCTTTTTGGATTTATATATTGATCTATTTTTTATATTTATCGCTTGATGGCAATTGTTTATAATGGATAAGCCCATGTTCCTTTTTGTGATCTTTTAAGATGTGATTTTTTTAACTCTGGACTTATGAAATGCAAAACCAATGGTATATTGCCAGAGATGGCAAGCAATATGGCCCCGTCACAGATGCTGATCTCACGCAACTTGTGCAAAAAAGAGAATTGCTAGATGGTGATTTCTTATGGCGTCAGGGGTTTGACAATTGGTTGCCTGTTGCGCAAGTGCCAGAGATACAAGGCCTAAACCAACAAGCTCCTCAAACAAATGCGCCACTACCGCAAGAAGCTATTCAACCAGTTGGAGAAAAAGAACGGCAGGGTAAAAACCCTGCTCAGGGACAATATGCTCAAGCAACCGAAACTCAGGCAAATGAAGACCAAAACAAAGCCCAACCTCAGCAAAGCTATTCAGCGTCTGTAGATAATAACCCGGTCAACCAACAAGCCGTTAGTCATAACGCCCCACAAACACGCTCATTGGATGACACGGCTACTGGCCTTGCTGCAGAGCCAGATTTAACCAACAAATCACTCGCTGATGTCGCTAACCAATACCCTACATTGCATGAAAGCGAAAAAAGTCAGTTTGAACAAAGACAAGATGTTCAAGATCTCATTGAAGAAGATGAAGATGCGTTTCTAAAAACACCGAATTCCTCTTTTGAGCCATCAACAGAACAAGAGGCAACAAACTCTAATAGCTTTCTCCAAAATAGCTTAGGGGGTGCTTCTGCTAAACAAGGCTTACAAACAGGTGAGGCTCATTCAATTGATTCTCAATCTGTAAACACGCAACCCCTTGGTATGGCCACTAGAGACATGTCGTCTCAATTTCAGGCTACCCCGCAATACGCACCTCATCAGGCAGAAAGTGATAGTGGCCTACCAAACATGAATGCAGGTCATCCTCGTTCCGGACATGAGAACAATTCGCCGCATGCAGGTGCTCATTCTAGTGCTCATTCTAGTGCTCATGGCGAACAACCTTTAAAAAAGAAATCTGGCTTTTCATGGCCACTTGGCATTGGTATTGGGGTTGCCGCTCTCTTTATTTTGGCCATCGGCTTGACCTTTGCTCTTCCCTTTATTGTTCCGCCAGAGACAATAAAGAAACAAATTTCAGCAGCCATGAAAGAAAAAACCGGCCGGGACATCACCTTTAAAGGTAAGATCTCATATCGCTTTTTTCCAAGCTTTGGCATCGACTTAAATAATATTATAATTCACAATCCCCCCTCAATTAAAGGACCGAACTTTCTTCAATTGGGACGCTTACAAGCGGATTTAAAACTTTTTCCATTACTCAGCAAACGTGTTGAGATTGGCCGTATTGTCATGCATCGCCCAGAGATTGCGCTGATTAAAGATAGCCGTGGCCGCGTGAACTATGAATTTAAAACGGCAGGCCTTTCTCATTCACAATTCAAAACGACTTTGTTGCGCTCTCTTGGTGTTAAACATTTAAGCAGTGGTACTTATACTGGTAAAACATCTTCTGGATTTAAAGTTGCTCAGGCAGAAACTCTCGATACAAGTGACATTATTGCTCGAACCCTTGAAAAACTGGAGCAAGAAGAAGCTGAGGCTCAAAACTCTGGAGACACCAAGACCTCTGAAGAACAAGACACTTCCGCTTCTGAAGATCCAAAAGGTCCTTCTGTAAATGAAGGTGAACTCGAAGATGTTCAACAGGCTGGGCTCAATACAGACATCATCATTGGTGAAATCGAGATTGTAAATGGCGCGGTGAAGGTGATTGATCAGAAAGAAAACTCTGAAACAATGATCAGTGCGATTAATCTTTCTGTGCAAGCGCCGGACTTGAAAAAAGATGTCGTAGCTAAAGGAACTCTTCGTTATTTAGAAGACCGTATTAATTTAGCCGCAAATATCTCAACCTTAGGCCCTTTACTAAAGGGCGATGAAGTCGATACCAGCCTCACTCTTAATTCAGATCGTTTTGAGGGCAAGTTTGATGGGAAAGTTAGCTTTGCCGACAAGGTTGCTTTTAAAGGTCATACGGATGTTCAAACATATTCTTTGCAAAACCTTTTAAGCTGGCTTGGGGTTGATGTGCCAAAGCGTGGCTATGGTGGGGCTTATATTCGTGGGAATTTATCTGGAACGCCCGATGTCTTCCAGCTGACCAGTGCAACGATTAAAGTTGATAATAGTGTTTTAATCGGCGCTCTTCGTTTGCGCCCTAATGGAGCTCGTCCTAAAATCGAAGCCCAGCTTCGTACTGACCTTCTAGACTTCTCACCTTATATGCAGCAGCAAGCTTCTATTGAACATAAGCTGATTGATGACATAACAGGCCCTCGTAAAACAGCTGTCGCTGCGTGGAAGTCTGAGCAAATTGATGTGAGTTTTTTGAAGGCTTTTGATGCTGTAGTGCAGCTATCTGCCAGTCGTTTGATTTTTCAAAAGCACAAACTTGAAAAAGCACAGGTTGGTTTGAAGGTGAATGCAGGCTTGCTTACCGCTCAACTCCCAAGCTTTTCACTCTATGGTGGCACTGGCTCTTTGAATGTCAGCCTCAATGGTGCTAAGCCACGGC
Source organism: Methyloligella sp. (assembly GCA_021604645.1). Classification (GTDB taxonomy): domain Bacteria; phylum Pseudomonadota; class Alphaproteobacteria; order Rhizobiales; family HXMU1428-3; genus HXMU1428-3. Next base: position 160,306 of record BQJJ01000006.1, on the reverse strand, counting down.
CGACTTTAAAAGGGCGCATCGGTTTGAAGCAAATCCAAATTCAACCTCTCTTGAAGAACGCAGCTGACTTACCGTGGCTTTCTGGTGTTGGTAATGTTGACCTGGACATTGTCAGCTCTGGCAACACAGAGAGACAACTTATCTCAGCTCTTAATGGTACCGGACGTATTACACTTGCTGACGGCGCGATTGAAGGGGTGAACATTCCCGGTATGATCCGTAATGTTCAATCTGGTAAATTGCTTGATGCTGCATCCAAGCCCACTGAAAAAACAGACTTTAGTGATCTTAACGCCAGCTTTGTTATCACCCGCGGTGTTGTTGAAAATAAAGACCTTCTGATGAAGGGGCCACTGCTCCGCATGACGGGCAAGGGCATTCTGAACTTACCTACCGAGCAGATCGATTACGGCCTACAGCCTAAATTGGTGAACTCTCTTGCTGGGCAAGGTGGCAATGCAGCCCTTTCTGGGATTAACATTCCAATTCGTGTTAAAGGACCTATGGCGAACCCTAAATTTATTCCTGATGCTGCAGGCTTATTGGAGAATAACGGTGAGGCCATTAACAACACCGTAAAATCCGTTAAGAATGCGGTTAAAAAACTAAAGAAGAAGAAAATTTCCAGCGAGGAAATGAAGGGTCTTCTTAATGGTTTGATTGATGGCAAACAAGAAGGCGGCAATTTACTTGAGGGTATTTTGCAATAATTTTCTCTCACGGCTATTCCATGAGCTGAAGCTCATGGGCCAACGAGGTGCGGCGCTCGCGCCGGACGCCCCTGGCGTCATGTCCCTCAGCCCGAAAAGGGCTGAGCTCCTTCTTCGTAAAACTTTATCTGTGCTTGCAAAGCTCCGCTCAGGCTGATCTTTTTTCTCTCACGGCTATTCCTTTTTAGTGGCGCTTGGGCCTCCAATGGCCGGTGCTAGGTACCGGACGCCACGGCGTCATGTCCACGCTCTGAAGTGGAGTGCTCCCTTCTTCGTATTGATAGTAATAGATGGCTGTATTGGTTATAGACAGATTGTGATTGCTGCCTTCTTTTATTATTTTAATGGTATATATCTGCTTTATTTGATAAAGCAGTGTTTTTCACTCATTCAAGGATTAGTTTCATGGCTGCACGTGCGCCTAAGGTTGGGTTTGTTAGTTTGGGGTGTCCGAAGGCGCTTGTTGATTCTGAGCGGATTTTGACTAAGCTTCGCGCCACTGGCTATGAGGTTTCTCCGTCTTATGATGGGGCTGATGTGGTGGTTGTGAACACCTGCGGTTTTATTGATAGTGCGCGCGAAGAAAGCTTTGGTGCCATTACTGAGGCGATGAATGAAAACGGAAAGGTGATTGTCACTGGTTGTTTGGCTGGTGAAGCTGACACCATTAAAGGCACTCACCCTAACATTTTGGCCATCACTGGCCCGCAGCAATATGAAAACGTTGTCAGCGAAGTGCAAAATGCTGTGCCGATTGAGGCGAATCCGCATTTAGATTTGATCCCTGAAGAGGGCATCAAACTCACACCTCGGCATTATTCTTATTTGAAAATCTCCGAAGGGTGCAATCATAAATGCCAATTTTGCATCATCCCCTCCATTCGCGGCCCTCTAGCAAGCCGGCCCATTCATAAAGTTTTACGTGAAGCGGAACGGTTGGTTGAAGCCGGGTGCCAGGAGCTGCTTGTTATTGCACAAGATACAAGCGCTTATGGTCTTGACCTCAAATATAAAGAAGAGGTCTGGAAAGATGAAAGTATCGCCACGCGCTTCTTTGAACTTTGCAAGGGGCTTGGTGAACTTGGTGTGTGGAACCGGCTTCATTATGTATACCCTTATCCTCACGTTGATGAGGTAATTCCCTTTATGGCTGAAGGCAAAATCTTGCCTTACCTTGACATTCCTTTGCAGCATGCCAGCCCATCTGTTTTGAAAAATATGCGCCGCCCGGCGTTTCAGGAAAAGACACTTGATCGCCTGGATAACTGGCGCAACATCTGCCCAGACATTGCTGTGCGATCGACTTTTATTGTTGGCTTTCCTGGTGAGACAGAAGACGATTTTCAAATCTTGCTTGATTGGCTGGACCGGGCTGAGTTGAACCGCGTTGGTTGTTTCAAATATGAAAATGTTGAGGGCGCGCGTTCTAACTCTCTAGATGATCATGTGCCAGAGGAGCTCAAAGAAGAACGCTGGCACCGCTTCATGGCAAAGGCTCAAGAAGTAAGCACCCGTGTGCTTGCGACCCGAGTTGGCCGTGAGATTGATGTGGTGATTGATGAAGTTGATGAAGACGGTGCCATTGGGCGCTCACAATGGGATGCCCCTGAGATTGATGGCTGTGTTTTCCTCAATGGTGAGACTGAACTTGCAGCCGGTGACCGGGTGAAAGTAAAAGTCACGAACTCAGATGAGTATGATCTATGGGGTGAGTTAAGCCACTAAGGGTTAGCCACATTTTATTTCTATATCTGATCTCGGTAATGTCTGATAAGGTCTGAGTAAATAAGAATTAATATGATGAGATCTCATGACAAAGAAAAGCCTGTATTTTCTCTTATTAAATCTTGGACATTTTCTTGATCATTTGTTCATGTTGATTTTTGCCACTGTGGCAGCTCTTGCTCTTCATCGTGAGTGGGGTGTGAGCTATGGGGATTTGTTAAATTTTGCGACACCTGGTTTTATCGCTTTTGGCATTTTTTCTCTTCCCTCCGGTTGGCTTGGAGATAAGTGGTGCCGTGATGGCATGATGGTTGTTTTCTTTATTGGTATTGGCCTTGCCTCCATTGCAACTTCTTATGCCAGCTCTCCTTTTGAAGTCGGACTTTGTCTTTTTATAATTGGGACTTTTGCTTCCATTTATCATCCTGTTGGACTTGCTCTTGTTTCTATTCATTGGAAAAACACTGGCATGCGTCTTGCCGCAAATGGTGTATGGGGGAATATGGGAGTTGGCAGTGCGGCCCTTTTAACTGGCTATATGATTGACACTACCGGCTGGCGCATGGCCTTTTTCATCCCTGGCTGTTTTTCTGTTTTTTGCGGGATTGTTTACTTACTCCTTAGACATCAGGCAATTGCAGACTCTACTTTTTCTAGAGATAACTCTAACTTTGCTGTAGATGAAACGCGCAAGTCATTCTTCAAGAGTTTGAAACAGCACCCTCTATTGATACGGATTTTCTTAATCGTTTTCGTTACGACTATATTGATAAATATTTTATTCCAATCGACTTCTTTTTCTTTGCCTAAAATTTTTGATGAACGCATTCAGGGGTTTGCTAAAAACTCTCTAGACTGGTTTCACTTTGATCAACTTTCAGGACAAGCGGATGTGGCGACAATGATTGGTGTACTGGCTTTCATTGTTTTTACCATCGCTTCATTTGGTCAGCTGATTGTTGGTTACTCTCTTGATAAATATGGGCCGCGTGCCGTGTTTATGTTTTTAGCTGCGCTTCAACTTGTTTGCTTTGCTCTTATGCCTGGCCTTCAAGATGAATGGGCATTTATCATTGCACTTGGGTTTATGCTCGGTGCGTTTGGCCAAATTCCTATAAATGACTTTATTTTGAGTAGAATTGTCAGCAGTGAATACAGGGCACGGATTTATGGTGTCCAGTTCGTCGTCGGATTTACAGCACTTGCAATCACGCTACCCTTTATCTCGGTTGTTTATGAAGGCTCTGGCTTTGACAGGCTCTTCCAAATTTTAGCGGGCATAGCGCTTCTTACAATTGTAGTTCTCTACTTTTTCCCTAAGAGACTACCAGATGATGTTATCGAATAGAGATTTAAGGTTTTACACTTGAATCAGTCTCTGTGCTTTCAATAAGTTCTCCGAGTTTGTCGTCTGTTTCTTCTGCTTTCGCCACGGCTTTTCTCACTGGCAGCTCAATTTCTTCATTAAGCTGACGTGCTTTTAGAAGTGGTGGATCGCCGGCCTTTAGAACCACGCGACATGCTTTCGGCATCCAATTAAGGTCTTTCACTCTTGGTTTTTTAGGTGGGCCTTTGGGTTTCTTTTTTGGTTTTACAGGCCGAGTTAAGAGTTTGAACCAATAATCAAGTGGTTTGCCACAGCCGTCGCCAGCTGGTGTTCCCCCTTGTGCCTTACAGGACGGTTCTGTGCATTTCAAGCGGATATGCATATGATAATGATGCCCCCACCATGGACGCACTTTTCTAAGCCAATCCCGGTCATCTCCAGCGGCTTTACACAGAGCTTTTTTAATGGCCGGGTGAACCAACACCCTTTGAACCGCTTTAAACTGTGTTGCTCTCTTAATGACTTTAACATGGTTTTCAGTCCAGACATTCGGGTTTACTGCAAGCCTTGTTTTATCAAGCATAGAAACGGCTGAAATCTCTTCACGCTCTTTATAGGTCATGCGTTTGTCTGGCATTTCATTTAACCAGATGTCTGCGTCCAAACCCATTTGGTGGCTGCGATGCCCTGAGAGCATTGGTCCACCACGAGGTTGAGACAGATCTCCAACTAAAATACCGTTCCAGCCATCTTCCTCTTTTACTTTTTTTGCAAATTCTTCGATGAATTTTATGAGTACAGGGTGGCCCCAGTTTCTATTTCTTGATAAACGCATCGCTTGCCAGGCTTCACCGTTCACAGCTAGCGGCTGACCACCTGATAAACACCCTCTTGTGTAATAGCCTATTGCTTTGGCTTTTAAGTCTGCGCCTTTTAGGACAAAGCCAAACAGTTTTTTGGCCGCAATTGGTTTTGCTTTCTCTTGTTTTTTTTCTGGGATTTTTTCTTTTTTAATGGCTTCTGCATTCACTAAAGATGTGCACGCTAAGCTTATGAAAAGCATACCAATCAAGCGTTTTATCATTGGTCGAACTCCCTCTTAAAAACATGTGCAACCAGTATATCACCTTTTGGATCCTGCACAGGCTTTAGCAAATCATCTTGTTAGATCTAGCAAATTTCAGAAAATCGTGCTATAGTTTTAACTCTTGATTAGGTGGGGCGCCTCGTTTCGCAGATCATTAAATTTATAGCATTGAACAGAAGGCGCCCACCTTTTTTATCTCTCACGGCTATTCTATGAGCTGAAGCTCATAGGCCTACGAGGTGCGGCGCTAGGCGCCGGGCTACGCTGGCGCTTCGCCATGTCCTGACGCTGAAGTCGCGTCACTCTTTCTTCGTAAGGTAAGATAGTTCTTATAGTTTTTCTTTTTCTTCTCGCACTTTTATATCGCTTAGGATTTTGTCAATGAGAAGGCATGTGCGTTTGTGTAGGTCAGAGCCTTTTGTGTAATCTGCTTCTGCATAGAAATCGACGCGGCCGACAGAGAAAAGTTCTTTGCAAATTTTAGCTGATTTAGCTTTTGGATAAACCGCCATTGCGAAGCCTTTATTCTGTCTCGTCACGGCCATTGATGGCACATCTGTTTCTCCGTCGCCAAAATAAATCATTTGAGAAAACGGAATTGGGCGCTCTTGTTCTGGCATGTGTGAATTGATGGATTTATTCACATCTTCAACGCCTTTATTAATCCGGAAGAGATATTGAGTTTTTGATGTATCTGAAATCACTCGTTTTGGATAAGGGAGTTCATACGCATCAAAGAAATATTCGGACGCAAAGACATTATGGAAGCGATCATAAATTTTGGTACCTTCGATGATTTCTTTTAACCCCGAGGAAATAAGATAATGCCGCACATTTACAGCATCGCTGGATTGTTTTTTGACATAAGATTCAATCAGATCGAACCATTTTTCAACGCCGGGGCAAAACTCAACATCCTTGCCTTGGCTTACAAGGTCATCTCTTAAAATATGGACGCCTTTTTCTTTGGCCTTTTTATACATCAGGTGCATGTAGGTGATGAGGGGCTCAGCTTCGCGCTCAATGGATAGTTTCGCCACCTCAGTCCAGAATTTTTTGGCCTGCATACCGATCTTGGGAAGAAACGCATATTCTTGCATGTTCTTAGGGCTTAAAGTGCCGTCAAAATCATAGATCAAAGCGATGGTGTTTTTACTTTGCTCTTGGACTTGCTTTGATTTTTTTGCTGATGCTGGTTTTCTTGAACGAGGGGCTCGTTTTGTTTTTGTGTTTTTTTCCATAGTTCAGACCTTCTATCAATTACGCCGTTACCCAGCAATATAATTTAACTAGCTTTTCAGGTTCTACATGTTCATAATGTTTGAATACTGTTTATTATCATGCTTGGTCTTTGCTTTGGTGTTTTCATGTACAGATTTGCGTTTTTTTCTTGTTTTTATTTCTTGATAGTCTGCAACTTGAGCGGATGTGCAACTCTTAGCAAGGATCAATGTAAAGTAGGTGACTGGCGCGCCATTGGCAAGGCCGATGGCCAACTAGGATACTTGCTTACCTACTTTGAAAAACATAAATCCGCCTGTCTTGATCATAAAATCAAAGCGAATAAAGCTCACTATATTGAAGGTCGCGCTGAGGGATTACAATCTTATTGTAAAATTCAACATCAAATAGACATTGGCATCAGGGGGAAACGCTATAGCCCTGTTTGCTCTGGTAGTGTTGTTCCTCTTCTCAAAGAGGGCAATCAACTCGGGTACAAAGTTTATACTGTCAAGAATGACCATGATGATACCTTACATCAAATTAGTGAGGTTCGGTCTCAATTACGATCTAAAAATATAAAAAAATCTGAGGTGACACGATTAGAGGCTGAAGAAATCCGGTTACAGGACCAGGAACAAAGGCTTAGAAATGAAATTGAGCGTTTAAAAACTGACGAGGCGAAGGCCCTTACTGCAAAGGCACGCGCGTTTTACAAAAGAAGTTAGTCCCCATAATTAAGGTTCTAACTCAAAAAAACCTTCCTCTTTAATCATATCATTTTCAACTTGAAAAATTATCCACCTCATTTTGTGATATACTCATAAATCATGGCCTGATTATCAACAGGTCATTCATGTCAAACGGTTGGTTTTTATGAAGCTCCATGATTAATTAGCCGAGAAATTACCAAGATTGGCTTGGTATTCTTTTTCTAACTTAGGATGTGAGTTGTGAAGTTTAGAGTTTTAGGTTTTCTTTTTGTTTTTACATTTCTTTTTGGCACTCATAGTGCTATTTTTTCTACACAAGGCTTAGCGGCAAATATTGTCGCCAAGGTTGATGTTTCTCAGCAAGTGATGCGGGTTTATGTGAATGGGAAACGTTATTATACGTGGCGCGTTTCAACCGGTCGCCGCGGGTATCATACGCCGCGTGGGTCATACCGACCGACTTTCCTGAAGCGCATGCATTATTCAAGTAAGTATAATAACTCACCGATGCCTTGGTCTATCTTTTTTAAAGGTGGATATGCAGTTCATGGAACCAATTATATTAAACGTCTCGGCCGGCCGGCCTCTCATGGCTGTATCCGCCTGCACCCAGCAGCGGCGCGAGAATTGTTTAATTTAATCAAACGCAATCGTGGCCGTTCTCGGATTGTGATTAAAAATTAAGACTTTTATTTCGCTGGTGCTACATGCACCAGCGAAACGCTCTTTTTAATTCTTGCACAGCGTCTTTTTCAAACCATTTTCCGTGAGCAATGATTATTTTTTCTGGTTTCCAGCTTATCATTGTCTCAACCGCTTTTCTCAGTTCTTTATGATTGCCAGAAAATGTAACACGCATATCTATTGGTGTTTTGCCATCTGGGTCTAGAATGCCGGCAAACTTTCCTAAGATACGAAACCAAAACGGGATTTTTTTACTCTCAAAATTTTCGATTAGATCAGTGAGAATAAGCGTTTTGCTTTTTTTGTGAAAGAAAACGACTTCTTGATGCGCCTTACTTCCTTTGGCAATCAGTTGGTCTATTTCTTTTTCCCAAATAGGTTCAGCACCATCCTGCAAGTCATGATCAAATGACACATCAACCTTATATTCTTTGGCTCGTTCTCTCACCTTCGGAGAGGCCCAGGCAACGGTACCCATAAAGGCTTTCGCCCATTCAGGGATATAGGCATAATGGATCCAATTCGGTGAGACCAGATGTTTTACCCTACCTAATTTTTCCACTTGTTCTTTTAAGTCTTTTGTTAAAACGATGGGGGAGTGGCAGAATAAATCACCATTTTCTAATCTGATGATTGTCATGCGCGTGGTATAGGGCGCGCCGTAGAAGCTGATCACCTCACCATCAACAATCCAGATGTCTTCACCTATTGGTTTTAGTTCATTGATGGGAGTGTAAAGGTTTGTCATTCTTAGTGCTCCTTCAGGTTGCCCACAAGCAACCGTCGCATGTGCTCCTTCAGGTTGCCCACAAGCAACCGTCGCATGTGCTCCTTCAGATTGCCCACAAGCAACCGTCGCAAGTGCTCTTCGGACTGCCTGCTTACCTTTGCTTCAGGATTATTCAGCTGCTAAAGCAGCTGGCCTACGTGTGCGGCGCAACGCGCCGGACGCCCCTGGCGTCATGTCCCCCAGCCGGAAAAGGCTGGGCTCCTTCCTCGTATGAATAGATTTGTGCTTTTTTGTGGCGTTCCTTAAATCATAATTAGCAACCGTCGTTTTTTTACTCGCGGTTATCTAACTGTGAGAAAGCATCTGGCCGAGGCTATACGGCTTTTTTATGATCGGATTTTTAGAATTCATAATGATTTGGTCACAGCCTAAAGAAGGCTGAGTTCTTTCTTCTTATTATGAAGTTTTATCATGTAATTGATAAGGCTGTTTAGTGCCAATTACTGATATCTCTATATCATTTCATCAATGCCCAAATATTTTACCAGGACCTTAAGATCGTGCTCATTCTGCACAATGAACTGGCCACTATCTCTTGCCTGCATTTTAGCAAGTATATTCGGCCTCACCTGGTTTGGAAACTTCCAAATTAGCTTCAAGAGATATGGTAGAATCAGAAATTCAGGGCAATTTGGAGGTAACTCAGGCCGACTTTGAAACATAAATCTCCAATTGCGTTCCATACATCGAACGAAAGACTTGCTACGTGATACATCAAGAAATATTACAACATCTGCGGCGTCTTGAAAAATATTTGATACCCCATCAACAATCCAAAACTCTTTAGCAGAAATTACCCGTTCTTGAGCCATCCTAACTTCTTTGGAAGTTTTCTTCCATCCGGGCTGCCAAATAATTCTGTCTAATCCAATTACTGGCAGTCCTGTTGCCATTCCCAGTTTTCGGGCTAAAGTTGTCTTACCACTTCCGGCATTACCTGTGATGAAAATTCGCATAATTTAAAGTTAGCATGTTTTTCTATTCACTTCCGACAAGTGACAGAAGCAAACAAGCATATAGATTAGATATTCAAAAAAATGGCCGCTTTTCTTTGCTTCATATGCCCAAAAGCAACCGCGCTTAATTATCATCCATCTTAAGGGCTTGGATGAAGGCGTCTTGGGGGATTTCTACTTTGCCGAATTGGCGCATTTTCTTCTTACCGGCTTTTTGCTTGTCGAGCAATTTCCGCTTTCGAGAAATATCGCCGCCGTAACATTTCGCCGTCACGTCTTTTCTCATCGCTGCAATGGTCTCGCGAGCAATCACCTTGCCGCCAATGGCTGCCTGGATTGGCACCTTGAAGAGGTGGCGTGGGATCAATTCTTTTAATTTCTCGCACATGCCGCGGCCTCGGGCCTCAGCTCTGTCGCGGTGCACCATCATGGACAAGGCGTCAACTGGCTCAGCATTAACAAGCACAGACATTTTCACCAAATTGCCTTCTTCATAGCCAAGCAATTGGTAATCAAATGAGGCGTAGCCTTTGGAAACAGATTTTAGGCGATCGTAAAAATCGAACACGACTTCTGACATTGGTAGTTCATAAACCACCATGGCTCTTGTGCCTGCGTAGGTGAGCTCAGTTTGGCGGCCGCGTCTGTCTTCGCAGAGTTTTAATACTGCGCCTAGATATTCGTCTGGCACCAAAATGGTTGCTGTAATCCATGGCTCTTCGATGTGATCAATTTTCATAACATCTGGCATATCTGCCGGGTTATGCATTTTGATCAGCTCGCCATCTGTTTGATGGATATGATAAATCACCGATGGGGCTGTTGTGATGAGATCAATATTGAACTCACGTTCTAAGCGTTCGCGGATGATCTCTAAGTGCAATAACCCCAAGAAGCCGCAACGAAAACCAAAGCCCAGCGCAGCTGACGTTTCCATTTCAAATTCAAAGCTTGCATCATTGAGGCGCAGTTTGCCCATGGCATCGCGCAAATTTTCAAATTCAGAACTATCAACTGGAAAGAGGCCGCAAAACACAACCGGTTGAGCCGGCTGGTAACCCGGCAAGGCTTCAACGCATGGTTTCTTTTCTTCTGTGACTGTGTCACCCACACGGGTGTCTGCCACTTGTTTGATTGCAGCTGTGAAAAAGCCGATTTCACCGGGGCCTAATTGATCCGTTAAATCTGATTTCGGGCGGAATACACCAACGCGGTCGACCAAGTAACTGGCATCTGTTGCGATGAGTTTAACTTTTTGTCCCTTTTTCAAGGTACCATCAATCACGCGCACCAAAACAACAACACCAAGATAGGCGTCATACCAACTGTCAACCAGCATAGCTTTTAGAGGGGCATCGATTTCACCTTGAGGTGCGGGGAGCCTTTCAACGATGGCTTCAAGCACATCATCAATACCCATGCCTGATTTGGCTGAGATCTCAACGGCATCAGAAGCATCAAGACCGATAACATCTTCGATCTGCGTTTTAACGCGATCCGGTTCAGCGGCCGGTAAGTCAATTTTATTAAGAACTGTTACGATTTCATGATCGTTCTCAATGGCTTTATAAACATTTGCCAGAGTTTGGGCTTCTACACCTTGCGACGCATCAACAACCAGAAGTGAGCCTTCAACCGCCGATAAGGAGCGGGAGACTTCATAGGCAAAATCAACATGGCCTGGTGTATCGATTAGATTGAGCTGATAGGTCTCGCCATCATTGGCTTTATAATCGAGGCGCACGGTTTGCGCTTTGATGGTAATGCCGCGCTCTTTTTCAATCTCCATATTATCAAGAACTTGCTCTTGCATTTCACGCTCAGACAAGCCGCCACATACCTGGATGAGGCGATCGGCCAGCGTTGATTTGCCGTGATCAATATGAGCAACGATTGAAAAGTTGCGGATGTTTTTTAAAGGTGTCGGTGATTTTTTCTCTGTCATGGGGCGAGAAATATCACCCTTTTTTGTTATCGCCAAGAGTTTGATGCACTCGGCACAAGTTTTTTGTCGATTTATCGAGTGATTTTAGAAAAAGAGACGTGAATCTGATCCAAAATGCACTTAGGGGTTAGCCTCTAGAGCATTTCTCTTTACCCAAAACCGAATTCACTTTTGGGCAGAACGCTCTAACTCGTTGCTTTACCTTCTTCATCCGGAATTTTTGTCTCTTTCTTACTTTCTTGAGACGGGGCCCAATTGACGCGTTTGTAGTCAAACCCATATTCGATTGTTGGTTTAATAACGGCGAAGTAGGGAGAAATGTCGAAATCTCGAGGGGCAAACAGGCTGTGATGGCGAATGTGTAGAATTTCTCGGCGACTATAGGCGCTTGTTGATCTTTTTTGCCCTTTTACGCGCTCTATTCGCGGTAAAATCGGATATTGAACTTTTTGAAAGGCTTGTGCGATGAGGGTTGAACATATAGCTCTTGTTGGTTCTCCAGAGCCAAGTTGTAACATCCGCCGCCGCCACCTCACTGGAATAGGAGGAGTTGGAAAGAGATACCTAGCCAAATCCAAAATATTGCGCGTGTCATATTTAATGCCTAGATTTCCAATCATAAAATTAATGACTGTTGCGCGATCTTCCGGTGTTAGGTTCAAGGGGCGGCAAATTCTCGTGTTATAGGTTTCATATTTTGAAAGGGGCACAGCGATGCAGCCCAGGCCTAACTCAACTTCTATTAAACATAGTTGCCCTTCCTTGAATTTTGGGTCAATCGCTGTGGTCACTGGCTCTTCGTGACTATAGCCGTTTCCGTTATAGAGAGCTTCTCCGACATAAATTGCAGCATGTGACCATGTAGACTGGGTTAAATATTTAATCGCAGATGAGACCTTTTGATTTCCCTCAACGAGTAAAATATCGCCTGGCGTTAAGATTCTTGAAAGTGTTGTTGGGTCTGAGGGGGTGAAAGGTTCGTAGCCGCTTGAGGTTGTTTCAAGCCTTGCTGCTATCCAATCACTTAACGGATCCAAAAATCTATTCACAATTGCCATTGCCGGGTTCCTGTAATCGTTTTTATAATTGAGCTCTTAACTCAACTATAGGGCCTGATTTCTTTTGTAGGATAGAATTATTGAAAAATACTTGCTTGTCACATGAAGCTTGATCATTTCTAGTTTATTTACATGTTATTTAGAATTGTTCTAAAAACATATAGCCTTATCGATTATTCTTATTTAAGATACTGCGAAAGATAGTCACTGACCCAATCGTGGGTTCATTAAATTTTAGCCCCTAATTTGTTGGAGAGGCCAATGAAACGTTTTTCTGAATTAAGTGAAAAAGAGCTTTTGGCCCTGGCTATTTCTATGGAAGAAGAACATGGACGTATTTACCTAACCTATGCGGATGGTTTACGGGCTGATTTTCCTGGCTCTGCCAAAGTTTTTGAAGAGCTTGCCTTAGAAGAGAATGAACACCGGCGGATGCTCCTTGATACATTTGAAGAAAAATTTGGCACGACCATTCCTCTCATTCGCTCTAGTGATGTTAAAGGCTTTATCAAACATAAGCCGATATGGCTTGCGACGCCACTTCGTCTAGATGCTGTGCGTGAGCAAGCTGAACTGATCGAATATGAAACGCGCCGGTTTTATGAAAACGCTTTAGAGCGAACTAGTGACACAGCCATTAGGAAACTGCTTGGAGATTTGGCCATCGCGGAGCGCGAGCATGAAAGTTTAGCTGAGCGCTTAACTGAAACTCATCTTGATAAAGAAACGCTTGATAGTGAAGAGGAAACAGCAAAACGATTTTTTGTTTTGCAATATGTGCAACCTGGCTTGGCGGGGTTGATGGATGGCTCTGTCTCAACCCTTGCCCCTGTTTTCGCGGCGGCTTTTGCCACGCAAAGCACGTGGGAGACTTTCCTGGTTGGTACGGCCGCATCTGTTGGCGCTGGTATTTCCATGGGGTTTACTGAGGCGATGTCTGACGACGGGATAATATCTGGTCGTGGTAGCCCTGTTATTCGAGGCTGGATTACTGGGCTCATGACAGCGATTGGCGGACTTGGTCATACCATTCCTTATCTCATCCCTGATTTTTACTGGGCGACGGTGATCGCTATACTGGTTGTGCTCATTGAACTTTGGGTGATTGCCTGGATCAGAGCGAAATATATGGACACGAAATTCTTACGCGCGGCGTTTGAGATTGTAGTCGGGGGGCTCATTGTGTTTGCGGCCGGCATATTAATCGGGAATGCTTGATTGTTTTTTGCTCCTTCAGATGCCCACCAGCAACCGAGTTATTTGCTCCTTCAGTTGCCCACCAGCAACCGAGTTTTTTGCTCCTTCAGTTGCCCACCAGCAACCGTCGCTGCAAACCGTAGTATAAGTCGATGGGGCAATGTCGCATTTTTGCCTTACTGGCATCCTAACCACTTCTGATTGATGATATGACTGGTTAGAAAAGATTGTTTAAATGACTGAATCTAATGCTTTACCCCTACCCAAACCATGGCGATTATTTTTTTACGATAACAGGACTATTGAAACTTCTGGTCAGTTTTATCAGGCTTTAACAAATGCTTTTTTATCTCGGCAAAAAACTCAAATATCAAATGAGCTTTGTCAATATTGGGAAGCGTCTCAGGCTGAAGGTCTCATTAAGTTAGGTTTTGAGGACGAAAAGGAACTTAAAGCTAGCTATCAAATTATTGGAACATTTGATGGAACCAGTTTTTTATGGGGTGATGAGAACCCTTCTTTAGATGGGCCCCTTGTTCAGGACGCCAAAAATTTTAGAGAGACCCTTCGAGACAAAGGATATTCGCTTGCTTCTGAAGCAAAGTTTAAAGCCACTGCTCGTGATGGTGTAGCACTGCTTTCATTAGCGGCTCAAGAGCTGAGTTCTCAATGTTGTTTCACTGGCCCAAGTGGAAAAACACTAATTTTCATGACTTTAAGTGGCATTGAAAAAAATTCCGACAAGACAATTACAGAGCGTCTTTTTAAACCACGCACACCTAGTCCTTTTGATCTTATGCAAGAGATCATCAATAATCAAATTGCTGACCTGCAACCTAATGATCAAGAACTGGCCTCTATTGAAGCATCACTCAATCAGGCCTTCCTGGCTTATCAAACTCATGATTATGCGGAAGTTTTAAACCTTATAACTACCCTCAAAAAGCACCTTGGCAAAGCTCTCATTGATATGGAACCAGCTGGCTGGCTTTATTTATGTGAAGGCTCTACTCTCCTTGCTTTGGGAGAGAAAGAAGAGGCCGTTACAGCTTTTGAAAATGCAGGCCGTACTATTCGTACCTTTGATAATACAGTTCGTATGCTTGGATTATCTCGCTCGGTTAGATCTACAGACGAAAAGCAATCCAATCTCTATGGTGCTTATATTCGAAATTCGGACCGTTTTTTGGAAATTGCGAACAAAACAGAGCAAGATAATATCCGGTCAAAACTGGAAACATTTTTAAAAAACCGTTCCCTTATTGAAGACACTCCTCAAGAGACATGGAGGGAAGCGCTAACATCCTATAGAGACCTTGAAAAAAATGCTTATGAATTATCTAAAGAGATTTCTAACTACCGTAATCAAACAGAAATTTATTACGATAAATATCGTAGTGCACAGCACAATAATAATTTAGCGTGGCGAAATTTCTGCCTTATGTGGATGACGCCTAACCGCAATTCAATGTTGGGGTCTTACGCAAGCGAACCCAGCCATTGCCCTGACCTTGAAACGATCACAGACATTACAATGATTGATGATTGCAATTGTTCAATTTCAACTGAACGAGATGATCGTGGTTCCACAAACAATTTTCGTTACGAACTCACTAAAACAACGCCGCCCCTGGCCTCTCATCCCCGTTGGCTTCTGTCAAAGGTTTGGTCCGTTTGGCCTGATGAAGAGATTTTGTTATTTGAATAAACGCATGTGAGGAAGAAAGAGAACGAAAAGAAATATGCTCTTTTCTTTAATACTTCAAAAAAGCTTTCCCCCCCAATTTTTTGAATTATTTTTCAACTAACCCCTTATCGGAACCAAACCGCATTCTCTTTAATATACCGTCGCGGAGGATGAAGTGGTGGTATAGGGCTGCTCCAATGTGAAGGAATAGCAAGATCACCATTAACCGTGCTCCAATGGCGTGTGGAATGCGTGGCTTGAAGTTCCAAAAGTCTGGCAATTGACCTTCTGCACCGCCGAAGATCATAGGTCCGGCTCCAGAGAGGATTAACATACCGATGCCACTTGCTCCCATACCAAAAATCACGATGTAAAATAGCCTGTGCACAGCAGTGGCGCTTTTATGTTGCCAGTTTGGCGTGTCCGCAAGAGGGGAAGGCTTTTTGTCTGCAAACCACCACCATGCGAGACGTCCTAGCATTAGGAAGACAACTGCAATTGCGAGCGGTGCATGAACGCTTAGGACTTGTACTTTGACTGCTAAGTCAGTTGCATTTGCTGCCCGAAACCCGGAAATAAGGGCTGCAATAATGAGTACAGCACTTATCCAATGTATGGATATTGCAACAGCGCCATAGTTTGTATTCGTACTTTTAGCAGGCATCATAAACTCCTCAATCAAACGGGTCTTTCAAACATCCAGTTCTTAGATCTTGCCTCTTAAAAGACTGATATATTAGGCACAGGAGCACTGCGAATGCGTTTAACATTCTTTTCACATCGGTCTCTTTGTTAGGATTTAAAAAGAGTGATTGTTTTAAGCAACGCAATGGTTGTTTATAGATAGCTTCTTGAACAGATGCGGAGATGCGACAGCAGTTGAAGGATACTCGGCGATGCGCTTTTGAAATTCTGGGTTCGAGAACGCATTTCGAAAGCTCTCGACATCCTGCCAGATTGCATAATTGAAAAAGGTTGAGCTGCCAGCTAAGCCTTTATGCATTTGCGTTGAGATATAGCCTGGCTGGGCTTTCATGAAGTCTGCATCACGTGCCCACGCTTTGACCAACTCGTCTTCTTGTGATGGCTCAACTGTAAAGACATTAACAAGGACGATAGGTCCTTCTTCTTCTTGCATTTGTTCGGCAAGAGTTACATTTGTATCGAGTTCTTTAAAGTTGACCATCGGTTATTCTCCTAACTTCTGTTGGCATATTTTTCTTCAATTGAAGCGCATCGCTCTCGTATTTCTTTCATCAGTTTGAGCGCACGTCTCAATCCAGTTTCTGAAAGAGCATCAGACAACTCATTTGCCCAAGCCCCTTGAATTTCATCTAACTCACGCATTGTTTTGAGACAGGATGGCGTGAGCACAACAAGCTTTGCTCTTTTATGATCCGGGTTCTCTTCTAGTTTCACAAATCCGTTGGCTTCCAAGTCATTAACGATCCGCTGAACGGCTTGCCTTGAGAGGCCCATTCGTCTTCCAATTTGAGCAACCGTGAGAGACTGCCCCTCAGTTTCGATAGCTCCTAAAATTTGCCATCTGGCACTGGTTAGCCCTAGTGGCGCTGTCAACCGGTCTCCGGCTTCCAGGAGTTGGCCGTTGAGACGAAACGTTTCAAGTATGAGTTCCGTTATTGCTAATGCTTCAGGTGAACGCTGCATTCGGTTTCCTTAAAAGATATATTATTTTGACAATGTGTTGTCAACTAGAAATTGTCGGACAATCTTTGATGTTCTTAATTTTACATATTGGGATTATTCTTGAGGTGATGCAACAAACTGTTGGCTACTCACTTCTGTTCGAGGGGATATATCCCAAGTTTTATT
This sequence comes from Methyloligella sp., assembly GCA_021604645.1. Lineage (GTDB taxonomy): Bacteria > Pseudomonadota > Alphaproteobacteria > Rhizobiales > HXMU1428-3 > HXMU1428-3. The sequence continues at coordinate 143,373 of BQJJ01000006.1, read as the reverse complement.
TTGTTGTATCTTGTGATGAATTATTTCTTTTAGTCTTTTGAAGGCCTCTTTGCTATCTGGGTGGGTTTCACCATGCATTTGGAAATTATGGGTCATTTCAGGCCAGACATCGAGCATGACTTCGGTCCCATCTGATTTTGTTTTTATGGCGAAATCACGGATCATATCCACTAGGATTTCTTTGCCACCGGCTTGCATATATATGGGACCTAGGTCAGAGTAGTCATATGATATGGGTGACAATTGTTCTCTGGTAAAGCTTGTATTGCCTTGCAACCATTCACCAAACTTTACGGCCATATATCCTTGCACGAGGTCGTATTTGTCATTGCCGAACAAACTTGCACCTCGCTCGCCGACATCTGTCCATGGACAAAGCGGTAGCGATAAAAAGGGGCGGGGTAAATTTTGTTTCTTTAATTCCTGTAAGAGCATCAAGACTAAATGCCCGCCAGCTGAGTCACCAATTAAAAAAATCCTTTTGTGGTCGATACTTTTTTCAAGCATATATTTATAAGCTTGAACTGCATCTTCTAACTGAGCTGGATGAGGGTTTTCTGGTGTTAAACGATAGTGCGGCTTAAACAGCCTCACATCTAGCAAAGAAGTGAGTGCTTTAGCATAATAAGAAGAGACATCTGATCTGAATGTATATCCACCGCCATGCAAATAGAGAGCATGAATGTCTGGTTTCTTCTTACTCGGTTCATACCAAACTCCAGGTGGTTCATTTGGTTCTGAAGGCTCAGAATTTACGGGAAAAGTTTCGCCTGTGGTTGTTATCAGGCTATCAAAGTAAGCGCGCCCCTCTTTTATATCTTTATGTTCAAACGCTCTGTTAAATTGGTTGCGCCAAAACAAAACCCCTATTTCAAACAGAATAGGCCACGCGCTATTAAGCGACTTGTTGTATAATCTTTTAATGAGAACGGTACTGGAAATTTTTGAAAGAGCTAGGTAACTTTGAAGACGGTATTTAAGCTTTCCCTTAAAGACTATTTTTGGCATATCTTACTTATCCTGTTTCGAAAATGTGAAACATAGTTAGTCCTGCCATGGAACTTAAAGTATAGAAGCGAAACGACATGAATGATACTAGCCGGCGATTCCCTCTAGCGAATGAAGGTCTCTCATCTGCATTTATTGCTCCGACCAAAAAACTCTCATCTTTTGCCTTTGGATATATTTTACGAGATACGCGATCTTTGAACTTATCTGCGGCTGAACGGATGAATCGGTTTCCAGCCTCTCCTTTGTGTACGGTCACTTGGATTTTCGATGGTGAAATTTATTTAGCTAACTCTGATTACCCCATGCCCCTAATTTCGTTTAGTGGCCCTCAAACAAAGCCTGTTGTGAGTTCCAACCCTGGGGCTATCAATGCATTGTCACTAGCGATATATCCGGATGCCTGGACGCAGCTAACTGGAAGCCCGATGACAGACTTCATAGATCGGACACTGGATTTAGAAGATGTCATTGGCTCTGCCCTATTCGAAACTTTTAGGCAGATGAGTTGTGATGAGTTACTCAATGATAAAATTTTAAATTTTGAAGAACGAATGAGTGAGGAGTGGAGACAGGTTCGGCCTCAGAATAGAGTTTTTACGCAAAATTTGCAGGACTGGTTTTATTCGCTTTTACGACAGGCGACAATGTCTGGATCAGGAAAAAGCTTAAGACAAACACAGCGCCGCCTAAAACGTTTAAGCGGACAGACACAACGAGACATAATGACTTATGTTCGTTTAGAAAATTTGTTCTCTTCTTGGGCCTTAGCAAAAGGAAAACCTAAAGCGAATTTGTCTGACCTTGCTTTTGGAAATGATTTCTCTGATCAATCTCATATGGGACGTGAAGTTAAGCGGCTAGTTGGGGTCTCTCCGGCTCGGTTCAATCAACTGATCGACAGCGATGAAAGTTATTGGTTTTATAGATTGATGGGAGAGAGATATTAGACTGAAATCCCTCTTCTATATTTTTTAAATTTCTTTTGAATATTTTTCTAAATCACAGAGAATAATTTTTAAAGTTTCCTCCCAATCTGAAACATGTGTAACCCATGCTGGTATTTTATCTAACTTCGGCTGCTCCCCAAACAAGTATAGATTTGGCACACAGTCTCGAAGGTGAGTTAGTACGTCTAATCTATCATCAATGAAAAAATTGATTTGTAAGTCAGTGCAATGATCAGCCTTTTCATTGCGCTTTAAACAATAGCGAATGTTATTCATTGGTAAATTTGTCTTTTTAAAAAAATCCCAATGCCACAACCATTGATTGGTTTTATTTTGCATTTTAGGACCTGCTTTTGAGACTAACCACGCTTGATTATCAAAAGCTTCGACTAAGGTTTTCACTGCATCAAATGCACCTGTGTTAGGTGGAGTTTTCATCGCTTCAGAGAGGTTTCCATCGAAAAATGCGGTGTCTGCTTCGCTTCCCTGTGTTGGGGCAATTATCACTCTTCCTATATCGATCCCTATGCGTGGTCTTACTTTGCTCATTTATTTTATTCCTAAATTTTTTTGCACTGCAAATTATAAAGATCAATAAGACTTACCCTTATCACAATACTCTCTGAGATTTGACATAGAATTTATGTTCGACTGCACCCCTTTTAGTACCAGCGCAATATTGCCATGATTTTTTGTTCCCTTCTTCCATGGCAATTTGAAAAAAACACAAATTGAACGTTATTCAGAAATATGAAGATTTTCTGGCCAAGTTGGTCATCTTACGTTCAGCTATTGGGCGTTAGCTTGTTTGAAATCAACTTGAGCATTCTTTTTTATTGCGCTTCAGATGCCCACATAGCATCCGCGCTTTTGACCTGCGCTTCAGATGTCCACATAGCATCCGCGCTTTTGACCTGCGCTTCAGATGCCCATATAGCATCCGCGCAAAACTAACACAGAGATCTAATTTTGAGTTGCACACATTAGGGAGCAAAAAAATGAAACTTAATCTATCCATTAAATCACTTGCCTCTTTCAAAACACTGGCAATGGCTGCTGGCCTTGCTTGCCTTTCAGCTGGGGCGGCTCATGCCAAAGACTTACCCAACCTTTTCATCATTGAAGAAGAATCCAGCATTCAGTTTGTTGGCTGTGAAAAAAAAGAGCCTCTTTTTAAAGGCATCATTGCAGTGAAAAATGATGGTGGTGGCCGTGCCAAACGGCTTGTTGTGACGCCGTTGCTCGCTGTTTATGTACCAACCGCGCTTGATATCAAGCATGAAGTCAGATGGCTTAATTCTTTTGCTCCAGGTGAAATTCAAACGAAAGATTTTGTCGCAGGAAAAGGCACAGTGAAGCGGAGTCGGAATTTCACACCTCAAGTGACACGGATAAAAAACTTTGATGCGAAATCAGTTAAGTTTCAACAAAAAGCTCTTTATGTGCTTGGTTATGGACCGAAAGACTTTGATGGTGTTAAAGGCCCAATTACACGCGGTGCGATTAAAAAATTCCAGAAAGACCTCGGCAATAAACGTACTGGCACTTTAAGCCGCGTAGAAACCTACACTCTTGTACGCCGCGCTTCTCAAGGTTTAATTGATGAAGGTATTTTTAAGACAGAAGTAAAAGACAACCCTGTTACCGTTTATGCCGTTGTTGATCCGTATAACAAAATTAAAGAAATTGATGAAACTGATAATATTATGGTTCGTAAATTCAACATCAATTGCGAATAGAAAGTTTCTCTCTCTCACGGCTATTCCACGAGCTAAGGCTCATGGGCCTCCGAGAGGCGGCACTAAGCGCCGGGCAGCTCTGCTGCCATGTCGCTCAGACCAAAGTGGGCTGAGCTCCTCCATCGTAAAGATAGAACCCAGCTTATTCATGCTAGAAAGCATACAATAGGCTGGGCTTTTTTAATTGGTTTATAAGTTTTTTGTTTTCTCTTAGTCACTGATGCGAATTTTTACATAAGTGCCTGGGGCATCTTCAATTACTTTTAAATTACGATCTCCGGGGATACGGGCCGGGACTTTTTTACCGCCGCGTCTTGCTGCCCATTTACCCCAGTCTGTCCACCATGAGCCTTTATGCTCTTTTGATGTTTCAAACCATTCCTGGGCTGTTTCACATTTCTTGCTGTTTGTATGGTAACCGTATTTTTTCGCTTTTGGCGGATTGACGACACCGCCAATGTGACCAGAGCCACCAAGAACAAATTTCACAGGTCCTTTTAACTTGTGCACTGCTGGGTAGCATGACCGCCATGGTGCAATATGATCATCTTTGGTTGATAGGAAATAACTTGGTGTTTTCACTTTTTCAATATCAATAGGTACACCATTTAACTCGAGCTCATTCTTTTTCATAAGCCCGTTTTTCTTGTAAAAATTCCGCAGATAATAGATCAGCATCGATGCCGGTAAGCGCGTTGAATCCGAGTTCCAATATAACAGGTCAAATGGAAGAGGTTCTTTACCCAATAAGTAATTATTGACAACAAATGACCAGATAAGGTCATTTTCTCGCAAGAGTGAGAACATACCAGACATATGATGACCTTCAAGATAGCCCTTCTTGCCCATATATTCTTCCATGGCATTAAGCTGCTCATCATCAATGAAAATGGATGCTTCGCCAATATCTGTCAGATCAACCATGGTTGTTAAGAAGGTTGCCGCTTTAACGCGATTATCTTTTTTCGCAGCCATATAGGCCAGTGTTGCGACACTTAGAATACCACCAATGCAAAACCCTAAGAGGTTTACTTCTTTTTCACCTGTCGCTTCTTGAATGGCGTCAATGGCAGCAAGAGGCCCTTCTGTCATATAATGTTCGAAAGATTTATGCGCTAAATCTTTACGTGGGTTAACCCACGAAATTACAAAGACAGTATGACCTTGATCAACTGTCCATTTTATTAAGCTGTTTTTTTCCTGCAGATCGAGAACATAGAATTTATTAATCCATGGTGGCACAAAAAGAATGGGCCTGCGATGGACGGTTTTCGTCGTCGGGGCATATTGTATCAATTGGATCAAGTCATTTTGGTAAACAACTTTACCCTTCGTCGCAGCTATATTTTCTCCGACTTTGAATGCATTATCATCAGATGTGCTGATTTTTAATTTGCCCTGGCCTCGCTCAAGGTCACGTAATAAATTTTCCATCCCACTAATTAAGCAATCACCGCCTGTTTCCTGAACTTTTTTCAGAACCAGGGGATTGGTTGATGCGAAATTACTTGGTGAAATCGAATTTACAAATTGGCGAGTGTAGAATTTTGCTTTTGCATGGCTCTCGGGATCAATGCCATCCAAATCATGAACAATATCATTCATAAATTTAGAAGTGATCAAATATGATTGCTTGATGAAGTCTGATACCAAGTTTTCTGACCATGATGGATCAGCAAACCTTCGATCTCCATATTCAGGGCGTATAACTGGCTCTACATTTTCACCACTCATGCGCTCTAACATAGATTGCATCAATTGGTAATTCTGCTGCGCAACATTTTGCATGATTGATTCATATTTTGCAGGATTCGCCATCATTTGCGCACCCAGCTCCATGAAAGCACGACCAGCGGCAAAAGGATCAAAAAACTGGAAATCAGTGCCAGATGCTTGTTTCGTCTGTTTCGCCCAGAAATCGTTTACCATTCTCTGGCTATGATCCATAACTGACGCCATTCTAGACGCCGCATCCTCTGACTTAAAATCAGGGGGCGTGAAGAGGTTATTCATAGGATTTTCTTTAACAGTCATGGTTGGCCTTACCCATATTTTCTTTAGTTATTTGTTTGCTCTTGATTCCTTAATAACCTCTTAATTTTTAGGCATAACCCATTATTATATAATAATTTTACGCTTTGAACTGAAGAGAAAAACACACGTTAAAAAGCTCTTTGAAGTGATTAATTTTCGGCCCGTAAAATCTTATTTTTTATGGTCTCCATTCTTATTTGAGGTCTATTGGCTGCATATCCATTTTTGGATTTATTTGATTATGGTAAATTAGTAATTTTGACTTACGTGGTAAATGTAACACAAATTTTGGGCAAAGCCTATTATAGCTTGTGACAATCTTTCAAGATTATCCATTAAATCCAATGCTTTATGCAATCGCAGCATTTTGCACTCTTCTTTTGCAACTTTTCCGTTCTGCACAAAATGTAAACACCCATTAAAGCTTGACAAAATTGCTGCGATGCAGAAAATGTTTCGTTTGTACCATTGTAATTTAAAATTATTTGGATACAGTGGTCGAAATCGAATTTTAGTTTCTTTGCTTAAGCTTAACAGCTTTTCTATAGATTTTATGTTCAACTTATCAATCTAAGTGTCTGTTTAAATTAATAATCTGTATTAAGAGAGTTTCTTTTTTAACTTACTCTGAGAGGTAGCAAACCATATGCTTTATCATTTATATGAAATGAACCGCGGGTTATTTCATCCCGCTAGAATAGCAGCGAAATCCGGTAGCCTTCTCTTTAACTCTCCTCTTAACCCTGTTTCTCAAACTCCTTTTGGTCGTAGTATGGCAGCTATGTGCGAGGTTTTTGAACGGGCTACTCGTCATTATGGCAAACCTCAATTCGAATTAGAATCTACAATTGTTGATGGTAAAGAAGTTGACGTGACTGAAAAAACAGTTTGGCGGAAAGACTTTTGCCGTTTACGTCACTTTGAACGGGACGTGCCCCTTTCTGTTTCTAAAGCTTCACCTCGTGTGTTGCTCATAGCACCGATGTCTGGCCACTATGCGACACTCCTTCGTGGTACCGTTGAAACATTTTTACCCCATGCTGAAGTTTATATTACTGACTGGGTTGATGCCCGCATGGTTCCGACTTGTGCCGGATCTTTTGGTCTTGATGATTATATCACTTATCTTATCGATATGATGAAGCTGTTTGGTGGTGATGTGCATACTATTGCGGTTTGTCAGCCTTCTGTGCCACTTCTTGCAGCTGTTTCGCATATGGAAGCTGAAGGACTTGACTATGTTCCGAATAGTATGACACTCATGGGTGGTCCTATTGATACTCGTATCAATCCAACCGCGGTTAATAAATTTCCTGAAGAAAAAGATATCAACTGGTTTAAAGACCATTCACTTTCTACTGTACCATGGACGTTTCCTGGGGGTGGACGTGAAGTTTATCCAGGCTTTTTACAACTGGGTAGTTTCATGGCGATGAATTATGATAGCCACGCTAAATCTCATTCTGATCACTTTTTTGATCTGATTAAAGGTGATGATGAATCTGCTGAAAAACATCAAAGTTTTTATGATGAATATCTCGCCGTTATGGATCTAACAGCGGAATTCTATTTAGAAACCGTTCAAAAAGTATTTATTGAAAAACAGCTGCCACGCGGCTTAATGAAATATAAAAATAAAAAGATCGACCCGACTAAAATTAAGAATGTAGCTCTTATGACAGTTGAGGGTGAGTTGGATGACATTACCGGTGTTGGTCAATGTTCAGCAGCGCTTGATCTTTGCTCGAACTTACCTAAGAAAAAGAAAGTTGCATATGTTCAGAAAGGCGTTGGTCACTATGGTGTTTTCAATGGCTCTCGTTTTAGAAAATTCATCTTTCCTGAAATCAATAAATTTATCACTTCAAATGAACCCTCAAAACTCAGCGCAAAGCGTCGCATTGGCTTGAGAGCAACATCATAATTTTGAAGTGATATTTTTGAATTTGAAAATAAAAAGCCGTGCTAGATCAATTTTCTAGCACGGCTTTTTCATGTCGTCATGACTTAACTTTATTGTTTTATTTTTTAATTGTTTTGGTCGCCAGGTTGGTTAACTCTTTTGCTTGATTTGTATAGTCATCAAGCTGTTTGCTAACAAACTCTTTTTGTAACTCAACCAATTCTGTCATGTCAGTTACGTCAACTAACTTTGTTGCTAGTTCAAAACTCGAAGCAATATTTGACTTTGTAAAATCTAATGCTTTTTTGTTTAGCTCTACAACACCTTCATTATTTTTTAGAGCAGATGCTTCAATCACCGCTTCTTGTGCTTTTGTGATGGCCTCTAGAATATTTTCTTGTGCCCCTTGAACTTCAGATATTTTTTGCCGAGCAAAATCTCGAGCTTGCTCTGCAGTTTGGTTATCCAAATTCTTTCTTGATTTTGATGTCATGACATTCATCTTCCGACTTAAATTTTAGATTTACTGATTTGGCTTTAGCGAGAAATCATTCTTTAATCCCATAAGATAGTCTGGGGAGGGATGCTTTGATTTATCTCATTTTTAAATTCGATAACCGTCCTCTCATCAAACAAGATGATGGCTATGAAAATTTAACGTATTGAGAGCGGCTGTAAGCCCCTTCAATATATAGACAAATTTACCTTAAACTGGTTAATTTGTCGCCTCCTAATTTAGTCCATACCGTTTCTTACAAGGAGGGGAGGTTTTGGTTTTCGAATATTTCAAACTTTCATCGCAATGTGAAATTGATAGAAAATTTTGTGTTTTTTTCTTAAGAGGGAGGTGAGAAATATCAAAAAAACTGATTCGTTTTTTTGAACGATTTTGATAAAAAAGAGAGGCTTTTAAAAAAGCACTCTCCATTTTTTCAACTTGGCTTAACTTTTAAACTGTTCTCTTAGTTTAAATTTTTGGATCTTACCTGTTGAGGTTTTTGGGAGCTCGCCGAAGACAATCCGTTTTGGGCATTTAAAACGTGCCATCTTTTCACGGCAAAATTCAATGAGATCAGTTTCGCTAAGTTCTGGACCTTCGCTTATCTCAACAAAAGCACACGGAGTTTCACCCCACTTCTCATCAGGCATACCCACAACCGCAGCAGCAGTAACTCTCTCATGTTTGAATAAAATATTCTCCACCTCAATTGAAGAGATATTCTCTCCTCCTGAAATGATGACATCTTTCGAGCGGTCTTTAAGTTGAATATACCCATCATCGTATAGAACACCTAAGTCACCTGAATGGAACCAACCACCGGCAAATGCATCATTCGTGGCTTCAGGATTTTTCAAATAACCTTTCATGACAATATTTCCACGGAACATAACCTCGCCCATGGTTTCTCCATCTTTGGGGACCACTTCCATAGTTACCGGATCCATTATGGTTAGTCCTTCTAATGCCGGATAGCTGACACCTTGACGTGCCATCTTTGTGGTTCGTTCCTGCACAGGCAACTCATCCCATTCACTTTTCCAGGCATTCATGGTGGCGGGGCCATATGTTTCAGTTAAGCCATAAACATGAACAACTTTAAACCCTGCCTCTGTCATTGCGCGCAAAACAGACTCTGGTGGTGGAGCTGCGGCTGCAACAAACGTGACCTGCTGCTCCAACGTTCGTTTTTCTTCTTTTAAAGCGCTCATCATTGTCGACATGACTATGGGGGCACCGCACATATGAGTGACCCTGTGGTCAGCTAGTGCGTCATAAATGGCATTTGCTCGGACCCAACGCAGACAAACATGCGTCCCAGCTGCTGTTGCAATTGTCCAAGGAAAACACCAACCATTGCAATGAAACATCGGCAAGGTCCATAAATATACAGGATGAGTTCCCAGATCTGCGGCTAGATTGTTGCTGTAACACATTAAAGTTGCGCCGCGATGGTGATAGACGACACCTTTTGGATTTCCTGTTGTACCAGATGTATAGCTTACTGAGATTGCATCCCATTCATCATCGGGCATTTTCCATTGAAAAGTCTCGTCGCCCTTATTTAAAAATTCCTCATACTCAATTGATGAAAGACGTTCACCTTCGATATCAAATTCAGGGTCAACATAATCAATAACAACGGGTCTCGATTTACAAATCTCAAGTGCTGCTTTTATGACCGGAGAAAATTCTAAATCGGTGATTAGTAATTTTGTTTCTGCATGGTCCATCTGAAAGGCAATAATTTCAGCGTCTAACCGCGTGTTCATTGTATGAAGAACAGCGCCTGCCATTGGTACAGCCATATGCGCTTCTAACATGGAAGGAGTGTTTGAGAGCATCACTGAGACGGTATCGCCTTTTTTAATATTTTGCTGACTGATGGCACTGGCAAGCTTTATACTTCGCTTATAGTACTCAGCATAAGTTGTACGACTTTCACCGTGAATGATGGCCAAATGTTCTGGAAAAATCGCAGCTGTTCTTTCAAACAAAGAAAGAGGTGTGAGAGGTTGATAGTTTGCTGGATTTTTATCCAAATTTTGTTCAAAAATATTTTCAGTCATGATTTAAATTTCTCTTTTTAATGCGTTTTTTCTCTTTCACGGGCTATTCCGCTGCAGAGCAGCGGGCCCTCCGAGAGGCGGCGCTTGCGCCGGGCAGCTAAGCTGCCATGTGCGTACTCTGAAGTAGAGCACTCCCTACTTCGGGTAGTCAGGTTCTATTTCTCTCACAGCTATTCTAAGTGCTCATGGCGCTTGACCTACGAGGTGCAGTTTTTTTACAATCAGCTTACCGCACTCGCTCTGCTCCGTTCGGGCTGATTTTATACGCCGGACACCCATGGCGTCATGTGCTTAAGATTGCCCACCAGCAACCGCGCTATACATATGGTGCTCAATTAGATATATTCCCCAGACTTGTTATTTATATTTGGTTTTTGTTCCAGACTTAATTTCTGGAATTTTTATAGTGTTAGTTCTTTTGAAATTTGGCAAATTATTTTTGGCCTAAAGTCCATATTTTTTGTTTCACTGTTAATCTGTTTTTTAAATACTAAATTCATAGAAAGTTAGAAGATATGCAAAATAGCTTTTTTCAGAAAACAGATTTAATTCAAATAGAGACATCTCCCTATTCATTTCATATGATCACTTCAAAGTTAGATTTTTGGTTGCGCGAGATTGGGGCATCAGAGGGACTTTTAACGCTTTTGGTCAAACATACGTCTGCGTCATTGACCATCCAGGAAAATGCTGACCCAACTGTTAGGGATGATTTGCTTACGATATTAGATGAGCTTGCCCCTGAGACACGTGACTATCGACATAACATGGAGGGGCCAGATGATATGCCTGCTCATATAAAGACCATGCTGACAAACACTACATTATCTATTCCTGTCGTTGATGGGAAGATGGACCTTGGAACTTGGCAGGGTGTTTATTTAATTGAACATAGAGCTCATAGGATGAACCGCTCTATACGGTTGTTTTTTGCTGGCACTGATGCTTGAAGTAAATAGTAGAAGGCTATGCGTTTACGCTCTAATCTTCTCTTCCAACACAAATCAGAAACTCTTGATTGCCTGATTGACCCGTTATGGGTGACGGTATTAAACCAATAACATGCCATGACGTTTGGTCTTCAAACCATTTGGTTACAGTATCCAGAACTGTTTGAATGGCTTGCTTGTCTTTCACGACACCTTTTTTCCCTAACGCTTTTTTACCCACTTCAAATTGAGGTTTGATTAGGGCAATGATCCAACCACCTGGTTCAACTAATGAAAGGGGCTGCTCTAGAAGTTTCATTAAAGAAATGAAACTGACATCTACCGTGATTGCGTCAATTGGATGTTTGAAATCATCTTTGCTCAGGGTACGTGCGTCGCGGCCTTCCATAGAGGTGACACGCTCATCTCCTTTTAAATTTTCATGGAGTTGATCGCGGCCGACATCAACCGCATAAACATGAGCTGCTTCATGGCCCAATAAAGCTTCTGTGAAGCCGCCGGTTGATGCACCAAGATCAAGAATGGTTTTACCCTTACACTCCATTTCAAACTGCTCTAGAGCATGCGCTAATTTAGTCCCCGCTCTTGATACAAAACCTGGAGCTTCTTCTGCTATTTTAATTTCTGCTGTTTCCAGCCATATTTGCCCAGCTTTTTTAGTTACTTCACCATCTACCCTCACATGCCCGGATTTAATTAGATCTCTTGCTTTTGAGCGTGTTGACACTAACTTTTTCTCAACCATGAGAAGGTCAAGACGCACTTTTTTAGGATTTGACGGTTCGCTTTTCGACATTTCAATGCTCTGTTTTCTCTCACGGCTATTCTATGAGCTGAGCCTCATAGGCCTCCACTTTAAGGTTGCTTTAGGTTGCCCACGTGCAACCGCACTGTGCGGCGCTTGCGCCGGGCTTCACTGGTGTTTCGCCATGTCCCCTAGCCGAAGAGGCTAGGCTCCTTCTTCGTATAGTTCGTTTTTATTTTTTTATCTTTTTTCTCTTACAACTATTCTTTTTACAAACTCTTTCGGTACCTCATAAACAACCCATCTATTTTAATGCTCCTTCGGTTGGCTTTTCTATGCTTCAGATGCCCAATAGGCATCCGCACAAGCAACCGTCGCGGTGACCGAATAGAGCTTGTTAATCTTTTTTAGGATATAGTCAATTTGTTTTACATCATTATGATTTAGGATCTGACACCTTATGAATACCGCTTTTGAAAATTGGCCTGTTGAGAAAGACTTGAATGCGGCTCTTTGTTCATGGAATGCGTATTTAGAAGATGAGCGTGACCTGGCTCTCAAAACTCTGGATAGTTATAAACGAGACATTCGGCAATTTATTGGGTTTGTTCATCGTTCACAAGATAAAAAAATCACGCTTGTTGATTTGTCTCACTTACAGGCACGTGACTTTAGAAGCTTTCTTGCATACCGGCGAGATGGTGGTGCCTCTGATCGCTCTGTTGCGCGTGGCCTTTCTGCATTACGGATGTTTTTTAAATATTTGGAACGTCATTTCAATTTTTCAAATTCAGAGTTACATTTAATTTCATCTCCGAAGATTCCACATTCTATTCCAAAACCGCTTCCTGTTGATAAAGCACTTGAAAGTTTAGATTCAACTGACATGGTCAGGGATGTGGCACCCTGGATTAACGACCGGGATGTAGCTGTGATGTTGCTTTTATATGGGGCTGGACTTCGTATCTCTGAGGCACTTGGCCTTCTAAGAAGTGAAGCTCCCATTGCAGGAGTTACAATTTTAGAGATTACTGGCAAGGGCAACCGTGAGCGCCGAGTTCCGATTTTACCAGTTATTTCTGATGCGATTTCAACTTACATTACCAATTGTCCATTCGAGCTTGAAGCCAATGAGCCTTTATTTCGCGGAGAGAGGGGCGGCAAATTATCACCTCGGATTATTCAACTCTTAATGGCCCGCTTGCGCCATGCTTTGCAATTGCCAGAGACGGCAACACCGCATGCTTTGCGACATTCATTTGCAACACACCTTTTGGGAACAGGAGCTGATTTGCGTCAGATCCAGGAACTTCTTGGTCATGCCAGTCTTTCAACAACGCAAATTTATACTGAAGTTGATCGGGATCAATTGCTGCGCATTTATGATGCTGCTCACCCGCGGGATTAGAGTTTTTTTAAATTCTCTCTCACGGCTATAAGTCTTAAGTTGCGCTTCAGATTGCCCACAAGCAACCGCGCTGCTTTCGTTCAGAGGCGGCCGAGAGGCAAAAAAGATGTTACTTCTTCTGCGTATTGATAAGTTACTGTTTAGGGTGAAGGTAGAAAGACTGTTGTGTGGGTTTTCTTCTTGTGTCACGGAAATTATTTTGCACCTCAACGCGAAGCAAACCAGATTCAATAAATATTTTTAGATCTCTGACAACGGAAAACGAGCTGAACGTCACATGCATTTCGTTTGAATTTATCATAGTGCCTTTTGCCCGCCCCCAGATGCATTCTGCTCTGCCGCATTTCATAAAGCCACGCACAATCCAAAGAGATGCAGAAAGTGGATCATATGATTTTATGGGCTTTTCACCACAATTATAATCAATTTTTAAACGGACAAGATCTTTTTCTTTGGCGTCTGAGTTCACCCATGTTTTAGCAAGAGAGGGCTTTATGCAGGCTGAGGCTGTTGGTATGTGAGGACCGTTTAGTCCAACTAAGAATAGGGACGTGCATAGTACACAAAGTGCTACATAATGCATTGTTTCTGTTTTCATGATGAAAGCCCTCATGGTTGCTCTTATAGATTAGCAATGAGAGGTAAAACCTTCATGAATCATTTCAATCAAAGGGAAATGTTTTTGAGTGTTTATCGACCAAGCCTACTTTGACAAGATGCAAAGCAAGCGTTTCTTTGCTTGATGCAGCTCCCTGTCTGACCGGATTTAAAACAAGCTTTGGTTCTTGATCGGCAAGATGCCATACAGGCTTGCAGAGCTTTCACTTTGCTATTGGCTTGTGCATCTGGAAGGGGAAAAGATTGAGTTGCTAGTATTGCACCAACAAACGCCAAAAACCCTACAATGATGATCATTCTTTTTTGCACGATAACCGCCCTCTTGCCTTTTTTAGTGCCCCTTCAGTTGCCCACTACGCAACCGGGGTAAAAATTTAGTGCCCCTTCAGTTGCCCACTACGCAACCGGGGCAAGTTTAGTGCCCCTTCAGCTGACTACTACGCAACCGGGGCGATTTAGCACCCCTTCTTGCCTACTACAACTGGGATAAACTGCTTCATACCCCTTGATGCCTTCTGGCACCCTTTTATATAGCTAATAAATTGATTAATTCACACTACAATATTGTGAATGAACCAAAGCTGAATAGATTTGAATATTATGCTAGAATGGTACTTTTATGCAATAATATCTTTAAGATATTGGATTTTTTATCTTCTTTTCAGGAGCTTAACTATGTTTCACCCTCGCCGAAGATTCCTAAAGACTAGTGTTTTTTTTAGCGCTTATATGGCTGGGCAGCTCTCACAGTTATCTTTAGCAAAGGCTAAAGGTGATGATGACCTTTTTAAAAGTGGTAATGGTCTTTACAGCCAACCCTGGTTTGAAGATGGCTTTCTTGACCTTGCTGAAGAAATTCAATTAGCTGCTCAAGATGGCAAACAACTTGTAATCATATATGAACAAGAGGGCTGCCCCTATTGTAAGGAATTGCATCAGGTTAATTTGAAAAACCCTGCTATTAAAAAATTTATGCAGGAAAACTACAGAGTTATACAGCTTGATATCCGTGGTTCGCGCGAAGTTACTGATTTTGAAGGAAAAACTTTCTCTGAAAAAGAATTTTCTCGCAAATGGCAAGTCAACTTCACTCCTACTTTAAGCTTTTTTCCAGCTGACCCTGCCCTTGTTTTAAATAAAAAGGGCAAAGAAGCGGAGGCTTTTCGCCTTACTGGTTTTTGGAAAGTCTTTCATTTTGAAACCGTTTTGCGCTTTGTTAAAAGTGGTGCTTATAAGAAAGACACTTTGCAAGACTATCTCAATGAGCGCATTAAAGGATTGAAAGAAACAGGAAAGTCTGTGAAGATCTGGGATTAACTCACTTTTCTTTTCTTCAGTTTATTGTATAAATTCCTTCACTATATAGTTGAGTGCCGCTCTTTTTTAGAGCCTTAACTCTATTTTTCTTTTTACGGCCTGTTAATTTTCATATCTAATATATCTGGAAAAGAGACATTTACTTTATTCAGCGCGACCTTCAATTTTGTAGCGCCTCATTTAAATGGCTTAATGAACCAAAGATGTTAAGAGTAGTATTCACATGACATTAGGATCTCACTTTATTGGGCGGCTTATTTCTTTACCGCGCTATACCAAAAGAGCCATTTTAATGTCACTTGACTTTAGTCTTTTGTGTTTCGCTCTTTGGTGCTCTTATTCCCTTAGGTTGGGCATGTTTTATATGCCAGATAGTTGGCAGCTATTGGCTGTTCAACTGGCTGCGCCCATGCTTGGTATTTTTTGCTTCCATAACTATGGTTTATATAAGCTCATCACTCGTTTTGCAGGACGGCGTGGTGCTTTAAAGATTTGCCTATCCGTTGCCGTTTCAATACTCGGATGGCTATTGCTAATTTATATGACGAAGTTCACTTTGGCGAATGTTCCACGTTCTGTTATTGTCATGTATGGCTTGTTCTCAATTATATATATTTGGACAAGCCGCAGTTTCATTACTTATTTGCTTAGTGACTATATTCCTAATTCATATAAGAAAGACTTAGACCTTGCTTTACCTGTTTTAATTTATGGTGTCGGTGAAGAAGGGACGCAACTTTACCACGATTTGGATCGCTCATCTGATTACCGCCTTGTTGGATTTATTGATGATAACCCGTCATTGTGGCGACAAATGTTGTTTGGCCTTCGGGTTAATGAACCAACTTCAATTATAGATCTTGTGCGTGACCATGGTATCAAAGAAATATTTTTAGCTGATCCAAATTTAACGCGCCGCTTTAAAAGAGACTTGCTTAACAAATTAGCTCCTTTTTCAGTGAAGGTAAAAGCGTTGCCCGCTTTACATGAGATCGCTTCAGGTAAAGTGATGATTTCTGACTTGCGCTCAATTGGCCTTGAAGACCTTTTAGGGCGTGTGCCTGTGCCTGCTCAACAAGACCTTTTGGAGAAAACAGTTCGACAGAAGGTTGTAATGATTACAGGTGCTGGTGGCTCGATTGGCTCCGAGATCGCGCGGCAAGTCCTTTCTCTTGGCCCTACGATGCTCATTCTATATGAACGTTCTGAGTTTGCGCTATACCAAATTGAATATGAACTTCGACAGAAACTACAAGAACTGGTTGCTTCAACCTCACCCGTCCCTGACATTGAAATTGTTCGTGTTCTTGGTTCGGTTTTAGATGACAAATTACTTAGAAAAACAATTTCGACTTATGGGGTGAATACGCTCTATCATGCGGCTGCTTACAAGCATGTTCCTATCGTTGAAGACAATCCCTTTGCGGGGATTGAAAACAACGTTTTTGGCACTGAACTTACTGCACTTGCTGCACGCGATTGCGGGGTAGAGCTATTTGTTCTTATTTCAACTGATAAAGCTGTTCGGCCGACAAATGTAATGGGTGCCAGTAAGCGCGTGGCGGAACTCGTCCTTCAAGCTCTTGCTGATGAACCGAATAATAAAACGCTTTTTACGATGGTGCGCTTTGGAAATGTTCTTGGTTCTTCAGGCAGCGTTGTTTCTCGCTTTCGAGAGCAAATACAAAAAGGTGGTCCTGTCACAGTTACTCATCCAGAAATCATTCGTTATTTCATGACTATACCAGAAGCGGCTCAGCTTGTTATTCAAGCTGGCGGTCTTGCAAAAGGTGGCGACGTTTTTGTACTTGATATGGGGCAACCTGTTAAGATTGTTGACCTGGCAAAATCGATGATCAATCTCTCTGGACTTGAAATCGTTGATGAAAAGAACCCTGATGGTGACATCGCGATTGAATTTATGGGATTGCGAGAAGGTGAAAAGCTATATGAAGAATTGTTGATTAATGAGAACTGTTCACCAACTGAGCATGTTAGCATCACACGTAACAATGAAAATTATCTCTCGGCTGCTGAGTTAGAGCCGAAAATTAATTCTCTTCGACATTCTATAGATACTTATGATACTGAAACTTTGTTAAGTCTATTGAGTGAGATTGTAGAAGGCTATCAGTTATCTGAAACGGTTAATGAGTTAAATAATCAAAATTTACAAGCCAAGGGTTTGAAAAACCAAGGCACAGATAAAATGGAAAATTCACCTAAGCTTGTGCACAATGCTCAAAACCAATCCATAGATAAAACTACTGTTTCCTTTGGTGAACAATCTCATGACCCTTTTCAGGGCGAGGCTTCATCGAAACCAACACGTTAATCGCATAGGGTCTTTTTCATGCCTCAAAATACTGACCCTTTTCAAGATACAGGCCCTTTGCAGTCCAATCTCCCTCGATTTAAACCAACTCAGTTTAGCATGTCGCAAAGAAACCTTTCCCCTCTGGAGGTTCGCCGCTTTGAACCTATCCAGATGCAAGCTGACGATATTGAGGATTTAAAACACTTCATTGTTGGCCCTCTTGTGACGCAAACGCTTTTTGATCTGGCTCTTACCAAGGCAGTGCAAACTGGTGTTCCTCTTGACAGCCTTTTAATCCAAGAAGGTCTCATGGATGAAGAGGGTTATGTCAAACAGCTCTCACAAGTCATTGGGCTAGATTACATGTCTGCTCGTCACGCTACGAAATTGCAGCTGCAATTTCATGATAGCAATAAAGTTAACCGGCGCTTTGGCTGGTCTTATTATAAAACTGATGACGGTTTTGCCATTGTGCCATTTGGAACAGGGGCGATGGGACCTAAAAAAATAAGAGCTGTTATTCAGAAATTTATTGAAGAAAATCAAATATCGCGCTCGACGACTAACCCGGCAAAAATTTACTTGATTAGCCACACTATGGTGAGAAATGCTTTTCAAGCTCGTTTTTCTAATGACTTATTATTTTACGCTAAAGAAGGTTTGGCACATAAATCCCCTGAACAGAGTGCCAAAGGCGGAGTTTCTGGTTTACAAACTATTGGCCTTTTAGGTTTGATTGGTTTCTGTCTTTATGGGTTTTGGGTCTCTCCTTATATTTCAACATATGCTCTTTCTGCTTGTTTTTCTCTTTTCTTCTTTTGTTTGATTTTCTTCCGCTTAATAACGGCATTGAAATTTCAATCAATTGCCAAACAATTTATACCTTCACGGCACCCTTTACCGCGTAACCATCCTCAATTGCCAATTTATACTTTACTCGTTCCGCTTTTTCGAGAAACGGCTGTGTTGCCTCAATTAATATCTGCACTTGAAGAACTGGATTACCCGAAGGCAAAACTTGATATTAAGTTGTTATTAGAAGAAATTGATACTTCAACAATCGAAGCTGTGAAGGCAATGAATTTACCTCCCTATTTTCATGTCCTCATTGTGCCGGATGGCCACCCCAGAACAAAGCCGAAAGCTTTGAATTACGGCTTGCAACTGGCACAAGGTGACTATCTGGTAATTTATGATGCTGAGGATATTCCTGAACCATCTCAATTGAGGCGTGCGTTAGAGGCTTTTGAAAACAGCTCTTCAAATTGCGCTGTTATTCAAGCGAAACTTAATTTTTATAATCAAAAACAAAATTGGCTGACGAAGCAATTTACGATGGAATATAGTTCGCTATTTGATGGTGTATTGCCGGCCTATTTTAAATTTTCTGTTCCCTTACCGTTAGGCGGAACATCAAACCATTTTCGAACGGACGTTTTAAACGCCGTTGGCGGGTGGGACCCTTACAATGTTACTGAAGATGCTGACCTTGGTATGAGGCTGTATCGGTGTGGTTACCGCGCTACTATCCTAGGCTCGACAACATATGAAGAAGCATGCTCTCAGTTTTCTAGTTGGCTCTATCAAAGAACACGGTGGTTGAAGGGCTGGATGCAAACTTATTATGTTCACATGCGCCAACCTTTTACCTTGTGGCAGGACCTTGGGACTTGGAAATTCTTTGGCTTCCAGCTTGCTGTTGGTGCCCCTATTTTTTCTGCTCTGGTTCATCCTATTTTTTTAGGGTTATTACTATGGACCATATCTTTTTCTGATTTAGCAAATATTTATGAAGTTTGGTCATCTACTTGGCCAACGATTTGGCCTTTGTGGGGACTTGCTTTGTTCAACTTAACGGTTGGATATTTTGCGACTATGTGGCTTGGGTCACAGGCTCTTCGTTTTCGAAGAACAACTGGTTTTATCTTCACTATTTTCACCTTACCCTTTTATTGGCTTCTGATTTCTTTTGCCACATACCGTGCTTTATTCCAGCTCATACACGCACCTTTTTATTGGGAAAAGACTGATCATAAAGGAAAAGTCAGTGAGTAGGTCTTAATTTGTGTTTGAAATTCTCTCATTTTTTGAAATTTATTAACTCTCTCAGGAGCATACTATTTTTTTAAGTGTCGGTTGATTCGGGGTTGTGATGTCTAAGAAGAAGTTTGATTTTAGTACCAAACAGATTTTGTTGATTGAAAATAATAAAATGATGCGCCGGCTTGTACGAGAAATGTTACTTAGTTTTGGCATCAAAATGACAAATCTTATAGAGACAGACAATGTCAGCAACGCTATTCAACACATTTACAGCCAAAAGTTTGACCTAGTCATTACAGATTTCTTTTTAGGAGATTTGGATGGAGGAGATTTTACCCGTCATATACGAGGCGACGAAAATTGTATCAATCGTAGAATCCCTATTTTACTCATTACGGCTTCGCCTAATCATGAGAAGGTTTTGAAGGCCCTTGAATCTGGTGTTAACGAATTACTAGCCAAGCCGATTGCTCCTAGCGCCCTTTATTACCGGGTCTATGCAATGCTTACACGGCCCCGTCCCTTCGTGATTACTGAGGCTTATGTTGGGCCATCGCGAAGCACGAAACGTCTTGATAGTATGAAAAATTTAAAAGACACCATGCCTGCGGGTAAAATGAGGACATGGCGCAAAATCTCATCAACCAGTATACGCTACCCCCAAATGACCCAAAAAACTACGCCTACAGATCCCTTTTTAATGTCTTGACCTTATTAGTTTTAAACGCTTGAAGTCGTTTTCTTTTTGTAAAGATCTAATTTTAATCCCTCTCATCACAATTTTCTGTATTTTTGTGAAGTCACAAGATACTTTCTTCTGTTATATTCGCCTAGAGCATATCTCTTTATATTGTATTCAAGAGACATGCTCTATCTCTTTGTTTAAGCTTGCCATTTTTAGTTATGCTTCAGATGCCGACCAGCATCCGCATTTTCTTAAAACCGGAATCCACTTTTAAGTGACAAGCTCTAGAATAATTTCACGGGGACGATTTCTTATGAATGAACTAACAGCTAAATTATCAGGGCAACCGATTGAGGGTAAATTTACAAACCCTGATATCACTCTTGATGGAGAAGCCCGGGCTAAGGTTCCTTTTGAAAGATTAGATACTTTATGGATCAACACAGGGTCTCTTTGTAATATTGAGTGCGCCCATTGTTATATTCTTTCTAGCCCTAAAAATGATGATCTTGTCTATATACGCCTTGAAGAAGTCCTCCCCCTTTTTGATGAGATCAAGCAACTTAAGCTCTCTACAAAAGAGATTGCTTTTACCGGCGGCGAACCATTTATGAACCCTGAAATGATCGCAATGGCTGAGGCTGCTTTGATGCGTGATTTTTCAGTTCTTATTTTAACAAACGCCATGGCACCCATGATGCGTAAATCTGTACGTGCTGGTTTGCTTGACTTGCAAGAACGGTTTGGAGAACGTTTAAATTTACGCATCAGTCTTGATCACTATACTGAAGAATTTCATGATAAAGAGCGCGGCAAAGGAAGCTTTGCTAAAAGCTTAACGGGACTAAATTGGTTGAACGAACATGGCTTTCAATTTTCAATTGCCGGGCGAAGCTTGTGGGATGAAGATGCAGAAAATGTCACCAATGCCTTTCAAAATTTATTTGATACTCAAGGTTGGTCACTTTCAACTAAAAACCCGGATGATTTGATGATTTTTCCTGAGATGGATGAACAAGCAGACAAACCTGAAATCACTGAAAAATGCTGGGATATTTTAGGCCTTAGCCCGAAAGACCTTATGTGCTCCTCTAGCCGTATGGTTGTTAAGCGCAAAGGTGAAACCAGTATAAAGATTTTACCATGTACGCTTTTACCCTACAGGGCTGATTTTGAAATGGGCGATACTCTCGAGAAATCTCTAAAAATCGATGGGGGTATGTTTGATGAGGGGGCTGTTAAGCTTTGTCACATTCATTGCTCTAAATTTTGCGTTCTTGGCGGTGGTAGTTGCACGTCATAGATAAGTTAAATCTCTTATTTTACTGAACAATTGCTTTGTTTGTCTTTTTTCAAATCAAAGTTTATTGAATTTTTAATCAATTCAAAATCGTTTCTTAATCGTTCTTTCTTAATATAAGCGAACTTGTTTTGTCGCTTTTTATAAGAAGACTATTCGTAAATTTAAAATCTAGCTCAAACAAGGTCAGTTTTTTTGTTTTTGGGTAGGGTTTTGTGATGCGTATTGGTTTAACAGCGAAAATTCTTGCGATTGTAGGGGTTAGCTTTCTTTCAACTATAGCAGTTTCTGCTGTTAGCATTTATCAAATGTTGCAGATCAATGATGAAACTCATGCGGTCGCCAAAGAATTTTTACCGCTGAATAGAGTTATCAGTCAAATTATTCTTTTACAGCATGAGCAAAATAAAATTCTGACTAATGTTTCCCGTTCTGTAGATAATGAATACGCTTTTACAAAAGGATATTTTCTGCGGGCAAGAACCGACCTTGATAAAATAGCTCTGCAAATTAAAGATAATCTTGTGAAGGGTAAAAAATTATTACAAGAGGAAAACCATACAGATTTTACAAATTCATTTATTGGTAACGTCAAATATGAAATGCAATATGTAGAAGATATCCTTCTGCAATTTAGTAAAAATGCATATTCTGTTTTTGCTCATCCAGATAGTTATGTATCAGCAGATGTCATTACAAATATTTCTGCACTGATTGATCAACAGCAATTTATTTCCGATCGTTTGTACCGTCTCGAAAACCAACTTATTCAACTCACTTATCAATCTGCCCAACATGTACAAGAACATGAAGAAGCTGCGCTTCAGTTTATTTTCTGGTTTTCAATTGGAACCTTTATTACAAGCATTGGGGTAGCTTTGCTTTTGGCCAATTCTTTGATTTCCCGACCGGTTAAAAAAATATTACAATTTTGGCGAAATATGCATGAAGGCAATCTCTATGTTGACCTTGATGTCTATTCAAATGATGAAATCGGTGAATTAGCGAAAGCTTCCAGGTCATATCTGGATACGCTTTGTGAAAAAAAGGCGATGGAAGAAGAAGTTCAAGAATCTTATTCCAGACTAGCATTTTCAATAAATTCAATGCGTGATGGATTTGTTGTTTATGATAAGAATGACCGCCTTGTAATGGTCAACCAGGCGTTTCTAGATTTTTATGAATGTATTCATGATGAGATAAAACCTGGAATTACATATGAGCAACTTGTTAGATCTTCTTTAGCTAAGGGAATGTGGGATATCGGTGACTGGGACCCAGAAGATTGGGTGCAAAGCCAGCTTAAAAACCGCTCTGATGATACATTTGATTTTGAAACTGAGGGACGTTTGGCAGATGGACGCATTATGCTTCGTAGAGAGCATCGTAATGCCAATGGGCAAATAGTCGGCATCCGCATTGATGTTACAGAAATGCGGCGCAAAGAAGAAGAGCTAAGACAGCATAAAGACAACCTTGAAGAAATTGTTATCGATCGCACTGCCCAGCTTCAGGAAGCCCTTGCAGCTGAACAGCATCTTAATGAAATGCAACGACAATTTGTATCAATGGCGTCTCATGAATTTAGAACACCGCTTGCTATCATTGATAGTTCTGCCCAGCGCTTATTGCGCAAAAAAGGAAAATTAACCGACGAAGACTTATCAAAACGTATAGATATTATTTTGGAAGCTGTTCGGCGGATGTCGTCTTTGATGGAGAGTACTTTGTCGGCAGCTCGTTTAAATGCAGGCAAGCTCAGTGTTCAAATTTCAGATTGTGATATTTCTGGACTTATAAACAGCGTTTGTGCTCGGCAACAAGAAATTTCTCATCATCACATTTTGAATTTCGATGATCTGGACCTGCCAAACTTAATCCAAGCTGATAAAGTTAAGATTGATCAAGTGCTCACTAATCTTTTAACAAATGCAGTTAAGTATGCGCCTGACGCACCTTTTATCACGGTTAAAGCGCATCACGATGATTCTGATATTTTTATCTCTGTTCAAGATGAAGGATTGGGTATTCATGAAGATGATTTGCCTAATATGTTCGAACAATTCTTCCGCGCCAAGACATCAACAGGAATTGCTGGAACCGGCATCGGCCTTAACATTGTAAAACAAATTATCGATTACCATGGTGGAGATATTTCACTTACAAGTGAAGTCGGCGTTGGCACAACTTTCACGGTTCGCCTTCCTATTTCTGGGCCGCTGGAAAAAGCGGCTTAAATTTTTGTTGCGCTTCAGATGCCCACTTTGCATCCGCGTTTTCTCTCACGGCTATTCCATCGCTTAAGCGGCGGGCCTCCGAGGGGCGGCGCTAGGCGCCGGGCTCACTGGCGCTACGCCATGTCACTCAGCCCGAAAAGGGCTGAGCTCCTTCTTCGAAAGGTGAGTTATCTATTTTCTCTCACTAGCTATTCTATCGCTAAAGCGGCTAGCCCTGCGGGGTGCGGCGCTAAGTTCTGGATGCCAAGGGATGTTATGTCCCTCCATAATTGGCTAATCAACTATTTTAAAATAAAAAACCTCCCGGAAATCAATCCGGGAGGCTCTTTTATTTGGTAGGAGATTTACTAACCAAATAGTTTAGAGATTGGGGTCTCTAGGCAATCTTGTGATTGCTAGATAGACCCAACTGATGTCTTACTCAGCTTTACGGCCAGTTTCATTCAGGTCTTTATCAAGCTCGATGTCAAACTGTTTGCCACCTTCGCAGAAAACGTCGTCTAGTTCGTAGCCGTCATCTTCTTTTTCGATATCTTTAGGGTCCATCTCACATTTCATTTCTTTAAGCTTAGCCATGATTTTTTCAACTGTGGCTTTATCAACTTTTTCGTCGTCATCTGCCAAAGCGATTGTTGGGCCAGCGAGGAAAAGTGCTACCAGAGTGATAGAGAGAGTCTTAATGATATTTTTCATAATGAAGTTTCCTTTACTATTATGCAGTTTTTACTTAATGCGGATTTTGATCTGTTGCGTCTTTCCGGTGGTACCCGGGATACGCAGAACATAATTGCCAGGCTTGATCGCGATGAACGAAACTTCTGCTTCACCAGCGGCATCGAACTCAAGTGAGTCGATCGCCATTGGACGAACTTCGATCTTGCTGATCACAATCTCGTTCATCCAGATAGCGCGGAAGAATTCCGCACCACTAACAGCCAATTCAGCCGATCCGTCAGCTGTGATTTGCATTTTGTAATAGGTACCAGATTCCAGGACGACGTCTTTGCCCAGAGGTTTGCCTGAAGATAACAACACTTGAATCGTTTCGCCGCGATTACAAGATGATAAAAGGCCAGCAAAACCCAGTTTGTCGCAAATCGGTTTTGCAGAAACAGGGCTGATTGAAGCGGGGGCAACAAGGCCCAGCGCCACTATAAGACTCAATAATAACTTTGACTTCATTTCGGTAAACGTTCCTTTCCTCAATACTCTTAGTATTTTTTATTAACTCACCAGAAAAGCCTGAAAAAGACCTTACCTTATAAAAATGAGAAAAATATGAGATAGCTTGATAAAATCTGAGGATGCCTTGATAAAACTGAGAAAATTTTGAGTAATGTGGACCGAACCATAATCCTGTCTTCATAAACTTATACTAAAGTTAAAACAGGAATAGTTTAAGTGAAGATATCGGACTTAGTTTTCTTTCTCTCACGGGCTATTTTTTTCGCTGAAGACGCGAAAAGCCCTCCGAGGGGCGGTGCTAGGCACCGGGCTTCGCAAAGCGCTGCGCCATGTCCCTCAGCCCGAAGCGGGTTGAGCTCGTTCTTCGCGATGACAATTTTCACGTTTTCTCATTCTAAAAAATATTAAGGGCTATTAGGGCCTTTTTCTATGACTTCAATTTCTTTAAATAGCCTTTTCAAGGCTGTCCTAATCCTACCTGCATCGGAGGTATGGTTCCAATATGATGCTAGATAAGCTGAACTTACAGCTTCTCCAAACTCTTTACCCCATTCAATTAATTCTGAGATAGATTCAAGGGAAGGTAGGTCCTCATCTTCTTTTTCTTCAAGAAATTTTGGATGAGCAATATAATTATTTCTAAATTCAATTAACTTTTTTAGAGTGCCACTTCTGTTTCGATTAGGCATCTTAGACGATATTATCTTTATAAATTTCTCACCAATATTTAGGTCATTAAAAGCAGTTATCTCTAGATATTTTGAATCAATGAAAGAGACTAAATATTGCTCCTCTATAGGTTCACAGCCTTTTAATAATTCTAATATTTGCCCGACACTATATTTTGTATATTGCTTTTCAAGTGGTTCATAAGCATTACATACTTTCAACACCATACTTTCTAATGCGAGTTTCTGATAAATGCCCAACGAATATCCGTGATTATTATCATTTATTTTTGATGCTTTCTCACCAATTTCTTCGTAGACATTTCTATAAAGCAAAGCAGAATGTATGTTTTTGTGAAAATCAGTCAGAACTTTGTCAATTTTTTCAAAATTGCTCGAAAGTACATCATCCATAATCAATATCCCAAAAATTATGCACTCATTGATAATTTTTTATTTAAGACCCTTTAGCTATTTCACTAACAACCGCGATTAGACAAAATGCTTGGAGAGCTTAAGGCCTTGGGCTTGGTAGTTGGATTTTAGGTCGGCGCCGTAGATTGTCTCTGGGATTTCAGTGAGTGGCTCGTAAATGAGCCTTGCGATGATTTGGCCATCTTCTAATACAAACGGTATGTCATGGCTGCGCACCTCTAGCACCGCGCGGCTGCCTTTACCGCCTGCTGCTTCTGCGCCAAAGCCTGGGTCAAAAAAGCCGGCATAGTGCGCGCGGAACTCGCCCATCATCGGGTCGATTGGCACCATTTCGGCTGCGTATTGAATGGGAATGTGCAGTGCTTCTTTTGAGACGAGAATATAAAACTCACCTGGGTCTAGGATTAGTCGACCGTCCGCACGGCCATAAAGTGGTTCCCAGAACTCATCCATTTTATAACTGTTTGGTTTATCAACATCGATGATGTCCGTATGTTTTTGCGCTCTGTAACCAATTAGGTTGCTGCCATCAATGCCACGTAAATCAACCCGTGTGTTCAACCCATCACGGATGGTTGGTTCGCAATTCACCAATTGCTCTTTTTCATGCAAGATACGCAATTCTTTGTCTGTGAGCTTTGGTCTCTCAAATCTGTCTTGCTGGCCAATGCGCCGACGAAAACGCAACTGATTTAAACGGCTGCCTGAGCGAACTTTGATGGAAAAAGTGCGCGGTGAAATTTCGACATAGAGTTTGCCTTCATAACCCGCTTCAACATAATCAAAAATTTCAGCGCCGTCAGAAATGAGCCGTGTGAAAACATCGAGACGCCCTGTCGAGCTTTTCGGGTTGGCAAAGCACGAGACGCTATCTGGCAATTTTAAGCATTCTTCGACTTCCACGACATAAAAACATTCTCGCTCTAAGACGGCCCCGTCTTCGAGTGAAAACTCATGGAGTGAAAGATCTTCTAACTGAGATTCCACCGTTCTACCGCCGCCTGGCAAGAAACTGGCACGCACTCTATAAGCTTTTTTCCCCAAGCGCAGATCAAGGCTGGCGGGTTGAATTTGGTTATCAAGAATATCTACACCGTTTGCAGTTTTTAAAAACCCACGATGAATGAGATCTTTAATGGCCTGGCTTGGAAAAATGCCTCCCTTTGTGGGCAGGTGAGCTTTGGGCAATTCACTCCCATTTTCCTGATCATTATTCCAAAGGTTTTTTGCTTCTTCAGCCATCTTTCAATCCATTTTTTTGCTTCAGGTTGCCCACTAGCAACCGCAATTTGTGTTTCAGTTGCCCACTCGCAACCGTCGCAGCATCCGCATTATTTTCTTCAGATGCCCACTACGCATCCGAAATTGTGCTTCACTTGTTGACCTTCAACAGTTCTCGCAACCTTAACTAACAAGCGGGGGAAGTGCTTCCTGCACTAAATTGGCCCCATAATCGCTGAATGGAGAAAAGGTTACAAGCTGGAAACGTACTTTTTGTGAAAAACTCTTGACCCTTTCCCCGCTTTTGTACTTAGATGGGCCATCTAATTTGTGGTGATTTGGCCGGTCGGCTTGCAGCCACATAAAATAACTTGCTAAAAGGCCGATTGCCCCGGTTTTCCTTAACTTGATTTGGTTGGACCTGTGTCATCGGTATTGGTGGTACTGGTGTGCTGGGTGTTTTATTGCTCACACACTTAAATTCAGAGCAATACATAAAGGTTTTCTATGTCTAATACAAAAATTTCTAAAGATCGGTTTGCCTCATTAAATGATGCAACAAAGCTTGTGCATGGCGGCACCATTCGTAGTGAATTTGGTGAAACCTCTGAAAGCTTGTTTTTAACCTCTGGTTACATCTACGACAGCGCTGAAAGCGCCGAAGCGCGTTTTAAAGGGGATGAAGATGGGTATATTTACAGCCGTTTCATGAACCCTACAATAAAAATGTTTGAAGAACGCATGATTGCCCTTGAGGGAGCCGAGGATGCCCGCGCCACAGCTACTGGTATGGCTGCGGTTTCTGCTTCCGTTCTTTCTTACTTAAATGCTGGCGATCATATTGTCTCAGCCAAAGCTTTGTTTGGCTCTTGCCGTTATGTGGTAGAGACCTTACTACCGCGCTTTGGTGTAGAGACAACATTGGTTGATGGCAGTGACATAGATGCCTGGAAAGCGGCTATGAAGCCGAATACGAAGGCTGTGTTTTTTGAGACACCAACCAATCCAGCTCTTGAATTGGTAGATATGCAAGCTGTAGCAGACATTGCTCATGAAGCTGGTGCTTTGGTAATTGTGGACAATGTATTTGCAACGCCATATTTCCAAAAACCGATGGAATTTGGGGCTGATGTTGTCTGTTATTCGGCGACAAAGCATATTGACGGGCAGGGGCGG
The DNA here is from genome assembly GCA_021604645.1 of Methyloligella sp. Lineage (GTDB taxonomy): Bacteria > Pseudomonadota > Alphaproteobacteria > Rhizobiales > HXMU1428-3 > HXMU1428-3. Next base: position 114,866 of record BQJJ01000006.1, on the reverse strand, counting down.
TGTCTTGGGGGTGTCGTACTTGGTAAACAAGACTATATTGACGATTATTTACATGATTTTATGCGCCAAACCGGGCCTTCTATTAGCCCGTTTAACGCTTGGGTTATGCTTAAAGGGCTTGAAACACTGCCTTTGCGCATTGAAAAAGCGGCGTCTAATGCCCGTAAAGTGGCCGATTTTCTAAGCGAACATCAAAAAGTAAAGCGCGCCATTTACCCTGGACGAGAAGACCACCCTCAACATGAACTTGCCAAACGCCAAATGAAGGGGTTTGGCACTATGGTTGCCTTTGAAATTGACGGGACAAAAGAAGATGCATTCAACTTCATGAATAAACTCGAAATTATCAGCATTTCCAACAATTTAGGCGATACAAAAAGCTTGATTACTCATCCAACAACGACAACACATCAACGGTTGGAAGAAGAGGAACGTCTTGAGCTTTCTATTACTCCTTCATTGATCAGACTTTCTGTTGGAATTGAAGATAGTGAAGACCTTTTAAATGATATTGCTGAAGCTCTAAAATAATAGTGACTAACTTTTAGGGCATTATTATCAATTTTTCGGTTGATTTTGCGCTCAATAGTCGTTCAAATCTGACTCTATTTTTAAAACTAAGTAAGTTTTAAAAAACGTGTTTAAAGAATATGGGTAAATTTAATGTTTCATGCCACAACAAAAGCCATTGAAGTTCGGGTTGAACCTCAGTTTCTGGATGAGCAATCTAGTCCTGAAGACCATCAGTATTTTTGGGCTTATTATGTTGAAATCGAAAATCAAGGTGCTGAACCGGTCCAATTGCTAGGGCGGCACTGGCGAATTACGAATGGCCATGGCGATACTCAGGAAGTTATTGGGGAAGGTGTTGTTGGTGAACAACCCGTTATCCAACCTGGGGAAACATATAGCTACACATCTGGTGCCCCTCTTGGCACTCCGTCCGGATTTATGGGCGGAGAATATAAAATGGAAAGCACTGCTGGTGAAGATTTTATGATTGATATTCCGGCCTTCTCACTTGATAGCCCTTATGACATTCATGCAGTGAATTAATTATTTGTTTGCGTTTGACTTATTAAACTAAACATTGCTTGAGACTGGATGAGGGACTGCATTTTCGAATGGTTGATTTTCGCCCCATATCCTTTGTTATTGGTATTTTGCTGGCCACTCTTGGCATCGCGCTTATCATTCCAACATTAATCGACCTGGGTGCAGGCAATTCGAACTGGCTCGGCTTTGCAGCTGCGAGCCTGGTCACGCTCTTTTTCGGTGTTGGACTTGGTTTTTCTCAATATACACCCAACCCCGAACTTTCCATTAAGCAGGCCTTTTTGCTCACCACTTTAGCTTGGCTTGCTCTGACTGCTTTTTCGGCTCTTCCTTTTGTTTGGTCTGATATGAGTATGAGTTACTCTGATGCTTTTTTTGAAGCCATGTCAGGTTTAACCACCACCGGGGCGACGGTTATTTCAGGGCTTGATGAGAAATCACCGGGAATTTTACTTTGGCGCAGTTTGCTACAATGGCTTGGTGGTATTGGCATTATTGTGATGGCGCTTGCTGTTATGCCGATGTTGCAAATTGGTGGTATGCAGCTCTTTCGAACAGAGAGCTCAGATAATTCTGAAAAAATTGTTCCTCGTGCTGCGCAGCTAGCCAGCTCGATTACCAGCCTTTATGTCACGCTTTCGCTTCTTTGCGTTGTCGGCTACTTGCTTGCTGGTATGAGTTTGTTTGATGCAATCGCTCATTCCATGACCACAATTGCCACTGGCGGCCTTTCCACTCATGATGCGTCTCTTGGATATTTTGAAGGAGATGCGGTTAAATATGTTGCCATTGTCTTTATGATTCTTGGTAGCTTACCGTTTGGTCTTTATCTCTATGCGGTAAATGGCCGGGTTGATCGCCTGTTTAAAGATAGCCAGGTGCACTGGTTTTTCATTACATTGTCAGCTTTTATTTTCCTAACCTGGATTTCTCAGTTTGGTAGTGGTGCTGAAGGTGAAAATCTTTGGGCCGACCAATTAAGAGATGCGGCATTTCATTCCGTTTCTATTATGACGGGTACGGGCTATGCAACTGGTGACTATGGTCAATGGAGCACTTTTGCTGAGGTGTTATTTTTTATCATGATGTTCGTTGGTGGCTGTGCAGGCTCAGCCTCATGCGGCATTAAAATTTTTAGACTGCAAGTGCTTTTTCAAACCATTAAGCAACGCACCTTTTCCCTCATTCAACCCAACGGCATTTATATTCCGCGCTATTCTGGCCGGCCTATTGAGGAACGGGTTTCAACCGCGGTTTTAAGCTTTATCTTTTTGTTTTTATTCTGTTTTGCAGTTTTGACTTTTCTCTTAACGCTCTATGATCTTGATTTAATGACCGCGATTTCAGCTGCCGCTAGTTCGCTCACAAATGTTGGCCCTGGACTTGGTGATATTGTTGGTCCTACCGGCAATTTTCAGAGCCTGCCTGATGGGGCAAAATGGTTGCTTGCTGCAGGTATGCTTCTTGGCCGACTTGAGCTCTTTACTGTTCTTGTGTTGTTTATTCCTACCTTCTGGCGAAGCTAGGTTTTTCTCTATCTCTCTCACGACTATTCCAAGCGCTAAAGGCGCTTGGGCCTCCGAGGGGCGGCGCTTGCGCCGGGCAGCTCTGCTGCCATGTGCGTGCTCTAAAGAGCACTCCCTTCTTCATGTATCTGGTTTATAGTTTTTGTATTATTCTGCCGGCTCTGGAGGGGTGGGTTTTGTGCCCAGCGCCATATACCAATTTTTGATTTTGCTGATGTCGCCGCCAATGCCGACGAAGACAGGCACGAGTACCAGTACTAGAATGGTGGCCACAGCCAGTCCAAAAACCATGGTAATAGCCATTGGAATGAGAAACTGAGCTTGACGGCTGGTTTCAAATAACAGAGGTAATAACCCGCCAATCGTTGTTAATGATGTTAGCAATACAGCCCGCAGACGATCCTGGCTTGCGCCAATAGCTGCTTCATGAAGGGCTTCGCCTCGTTCAAGTCTATTATTAACTTCTGTGACCAGAATAATTGAATCATTGACCAAAATACCCGCCAAACCAAGAAGACTGATAAGTGAAAGAATGGTGAGGGATATTCCCATTACCATATGACCTACAATCGCCCCTACTGCGCCAAATGGAATGATAATCATGACAGCTAATGGCCTCGCGTAGCTTTCAAAAACCCAGGCCAAAATGATATATATGATCACGAGGGCTAACATTGCTCCTAATTGCAAATCAGCAAAGCTTCGTGCTCGGTCTTTAGCACGGCCATCAAGACTGTAGTTAATGCCAAATTTTTCTTCGACTTTTGGTAGGGCTTCAATTTGTAATTGCTGAATGACTGTTGCAACTTCTGTAACCTTTGGATCAATATCTCCAGAAACTGATACCGTACGGGCTCCATTTCTTCTTTGAATAACTGAAAAGCCAGGTTTTTCCCGAAGTGTTACCACTTCCGGCAAAGGGACCCGCCTGTTATCAGGGGTGAGGAGATATATCGAGCGCAGGGCTTCAATACCATCTAGTTCATGTTTTCGCTTCACCCGTACGGTGATCTCTTCGTCACCTCTGGCAAAACGCGTGGCAATGGCGCCTTCAAAACTATTTCTTATTTGGGTGCCGACGGTTTGAGCTGTGAGACCTAATGAGGACCCTTTAGGGGTGACTTCAATGATCCATTCTGGTTTGCCGTAAGGCAAATCATCATCTACATTTGAAACACCACTGACGCCTGCTAACGCTAATTTTAAGTCTTCGGCGGCCTTTTTTAAAGTTCCAACATCAGCGCCTTTTAAGCGAATATCTATATCAGCACCGGGAGGGCCTAAGCGCTTTCCACCAATGGCGAACCGTTCAATGGCAGGAAATTTAGGAGCCGATTTACGCCATTCTTTTATAAAGGCACGTGTGCGTATTGTGCGCACTTCACTAGGTGTTAAATTTACAGATACTTCGGCTAAGTTATCACCTTGTACGCGCCCCGATTTTCCTTGCAAACCATAGACAGCAACAATTAACTTCTCATCTTTTCCTTTAGTGAGTTTTTCTTCTACCTTAAATAAATTCTCTTCAATTCGTTTTAGAATTTTAACCTGTTCTTTATCAGGGGTACCTGGTACGAAATTGATTTTCGCCACGACTTTTTCTGATTCTGGAGACGGAAAGAATTGAAAACCAATGCGTCCCCCGGTCATCAATCCGATGGATATAATTAATGTTAAGACTGAGAGGGCGACAAAACTATACCGCCAATCATAACAAAACTCGACAAATCGTCTGTAGATTCCATCTCGGAATGTCTCTAAGCCATCATCAAAGGTTGCGCGAAAGCGCCCTCTTTGCTCCATATCGCCAGATGCTGCTGCATGCCTTAAGTGGCCAGGAAGAATTAAAAAACATTCTACTATACTGGCGATAAGCACTGCCATCACCACCAGCGGAATGGCGGACATAAAATCACCTAATCTGCCCTGAATGAGAAAAATTGGAAAGAAGGCGGCCATAGTTGTCAGAGTTGCTGCGAATACAGGTTTAAGCATACGCATAGCGCCTTGCTCTGCTGCTTGCCTTGGGCCAATTCCTAGTGATTGCCTCGTTGCGGTATCCTCTGCAACTACGATTGCATCGTCAACGATGATGCCGACCATCATGATAAGGGCAAACATAGAGATCATATTGATGGTTTGTCCTGTCCCCCACATGACCAAAACAGTTGCCATGAGCGCAACTGGTATACCGGCAGCTACCCAAAATGCAATGCGCCAATTCAAGAAGATAAACAGAATAATTAGAACTAAGACCAAACCTTGCAAGCCGTTCTCAATTAAAATACCTAAGCGCTGTTTTACATTTTCACCGCGCACATCATAAACATCTAGTTTTATGCTGGGGGGGAGTGTTGGTCTAATTTTTTCAACATAGGCATAAAAATTTTCCATTGTTTTCAAAGTATTTGAAGACAATGCCCGTTTGATGGAAAGCTGAATGGCACGGTTGCCAGAAATGATGCCTGTTTTTCCATTTTTATCAAATTTTGTGTTGATGCTGGCAATATCTTCTAGATAGATTTTCTCACCGCTGGCGAGGGAAACAATTTCAATTTTTGCCAATTCTTCTGGCGTGCGGCGATCAGCTAAAGCGCGCAATTGAATTTCTAGTCCGCCTTCTATGGTTCCAGAAGGCAGGTCTCTTGTTTCCAATCGGATACGCTCGGCAATTGTACTTAGACTTAAGTTAAGGCGGCGCAATTCTTCTTCTTTTATTTCTATCCAAATTTCTTCGTCGCGATCGCCACTTAGAGTAACACGGTCAATACCATTGTTAAGAAGGCCGTCTCTTATATGCTTGGCGTAGGCTTTAACTGTCTCTTCTGAAAAGGGTCCTGAAATGGCTAATTTGGCAACATTTTCATAAAAAGTAACGCGGTTGACGATTGGCTCTTCACTGTCTTCTGGTAATGTTGTGACACCGTTGATCGATTGCTCAACATCTGACTGTGCCTTTTGCATATCTGCATTTGCGTAGAACTCAAGAGAAATGACACCCACCCCTTCACGGGCATATGAGCTCACCTCTTCAACATCGTCAATAAACCGAAGTTCTGGCTCTAGGCTATCGAGAATGTTTTTTTCAACATCTTCAGCACTGGCCCCTGGCCAATGAACTGTGACATTAATAACTGGAACTTCAACTGAGGGGAAAAACTGGACATTGATTTTAGATACAGCATAAATCCCCATGAGAACTGTGATAGCCATTAAGAGATTGGCAGCAGTTGTGTGACGAACAAAAAGACTGATCAGATTTGTATTATTAGACCGAGGTTTGTCTGATTGTTGTTCAACCATCTCTTCTCTCATTTTATCTTTTGACATGGTTTATAATCCTCTTGCCTTGTTATAAACCTTTTGAAGATGGCGTCTTATCAGCATCATGCTGACTAACGTTTTTATTCTTGCTCGGGTCATCTTTCTTAGTTGACCTTACTTTCACCTTCACCCCTTCGCCCGCCAGAGTTAGTCTTGTTGTGAGAATTTCGCTTTTCATTGGCAAATTTGTTTTCACCAATATGTCACTTCCTGAAGCGCCCACAATTTCGACTGTACGCTCGGTGAGACGCTCATTTATAATTAGATAAATTTTATTTCCATTATAAATTGCTGTTTGAGGCAAGCGGATTACATTTTTAAATTCTCTATCATCAAGGGTGACACCCACAAATGCACCTGAGCGTAATGGGACTGGCGCAACGGGGTTTTCGACCAGTGCAAAAATTTCAACACCGCCGCTTTGTGAGGTAATTACAGCGCCGGTTCTAACAATGGTTGCTTTGTAAAGAATGGGTGTTTCACCAACTCTCCAGCTCACATTGATTTTTCGCCCGTTCAATGTTTTTTCATGAGACAGGATCCGACCATATTGTGCGTTTGTTAATGTGAAGCGTACGTCTATTTTATTTTGATCGATTAAAGTGGCAACGCTGTCATTTACGCTCATGGTACGGCCAATTTCAGCATTGACGGCGCTGACATAAGCATCGAATGGTGCGATGAGCTGTGTTTCTTCTAATCGGCGTTTGGCTTGGGTTACTCTCCAGGTTAATCTATCGACTACTGCGACTTGTTGTGCTTGGCGGGCGCGTAGTAAATCTAAATTCACTTTGCTGGTTGCCACAGCTTGACGACGCTGTGATAGAACAACATTTCTATCATCGGCAAGTTTTTTAGTGACCGTTCCTCGTTTCGATAAGGCCTGGGCACGTTTGAAATCTTTTTCACCCAAGGAGAGCTGCACTTTGGCGTATTTTAAATTTTCCTGCTCGAGCATTAAACTTGCCTGCATCTCACTTTTGCGGGCGACGGCTTCAGCTAAATTTGCTTGCGCTTCCTGGAGGGCGCCTTTGTAGTCAAAATCATCTATTTTGAGAAGGACCTCACCTTTTTTTATCAAGGCCCCTTCTTTTAAACCTGCTCCAACTCCTGTGATTTTTCCTGATACTAAAGCTCTTAAATCAACCCGGCGATTGGCGACGGTTGTGCCGTATAATTTTAACTTCGGGGTATGGTTTTTAGCGATTGCAATGACACTATCAACTGGCCATGTTTTTTCAACGATTTGAGGTTTTTTGGGTTTTGGTTTTGTAGCTTTTAAATAGCTGTATCCTGAGAATGCCACAAAGAGGATGACTAACGGGACAACGGTTTTTATGACTGCTAAGAAAAGAGAGTTATTGGCGGGTTTTGAAAATTGTTCATGGAGGTCTGCCCCCTTTGAAGCATTTGCGTTAGCCGCAGTTTCAGCCTCAGCGGATTGAGAGTTATTTTGACTTCGTTGATCCATTTGCTTCATTCAAACTCGCGACTTGATCTTCTTACTATATAGAGACTGAAAACTTATAAACAATGATATCACAGCTCCTCTCCGAAGAGTGACGGCTATTATATCAGCAAAGAGTATGCCATTTATTCCTCAATATATTACGAATGATAGAGGGAAACTCCGTCTAAATTTGGGAATATTTCTCTTTTTTCTCACTCATTCGTTGCTATAAATCTTATCTTAACCATGATGAACAGGATATGACGATCGTTTTAAAGTCTAACCCGTAGAAAAATCCATCAAACATATGTGATTATAAAGATTTTGTAATTTCATGCTGACCAACACAGAGGGAAACTATATTAATGGTAAATATGAATGATTACCTTGAGCAAGCCGTAGAGATTTTAGCTCAGCTCGTTCATTTTGATACCACCTCTCATAAAACCAACCTTCCTTTGATTTCTTACATTGAAGAGATTTTAAAAGACGCCGCGGTTCCATACTCTCTTGTTCCGAATGATGAGGGTGATAAAGCCTCTTTATTTGCAACTATTGGCCCTTCAGGACCGCTTGGTATTGGGCTTTCAGGTCATACCGATGTTGTGCCAGTTGAGGGGCAAGAGTGGCATACAGACCCGTTCACACTCACTCAAAAAGGTGACCAGCTCTTTGGCCGTGGCACAACCGACATGAAGGGTTTTTTAGCCTGCATGCTAGCAGCCATTCCAGCATTTAAAGCAGCGCCGCTTCAGCAGCCTATTTATCTCATTTTTTCATATGATGAAGAAATTGGCTGTACTGGTGTTCGGCCACTTGTCAATCAACTAGGGAAAGACCTTCCGATGCCCTCTTTGGTTTTGGTGGGGGAGCCTTCTAATTGCCAAGTGGTTGAAGCTCATAAAAGCATCACGAGCTATGTGACACGTATTATTGGGCATGAAGCGCATTCTAGTCTTTTGCATCAAGGGGTTAGCGCTATTGAGATTGCTGCAAAATTAATCAATCATCTCACAGATGCTCAGCAACAACTTAAATCCACACAAAATGATGCTCGTTTTGATCCGGCTTATTCGACTGTGCATGTTGGGCGAATAGATGGTGGAACAGCTCGTAACATTGTTGCCAAGGACTGCGAGTTTTTATGGGAAGTTCGGGCACTTCCTGACTTTGATGGTACTGAAATTTCTCAAACCATGATGGCATATGCGAAAAAAGACTTACTAGCAGGTATGAAATCTATTTCGCCTGCTACTGACATCGTAACTGAACAAATTACATCAGTTCCCGGGTTAGCCTCTTCTGCGTCAGCTGTTAGCTTGGGAATGAAGCTTGCCAATCAGAATGAAAGTTTTGTTGTTTCTTATGGAACTGAGGCTGGTTTATTTGAAGACCAGGGGGCTGCTAGTGTGATTTGCGGGCCGGGGTCTATTGAACAAGCGCACAAGCCAAACGAGTTTATAGACCGGGCTGAACTGGTGAAATGCCTTTCCATCCTTGGCCGTGTTGCGGACCATCAAAGCAGCTAACGTGTTGATATTAAACAGACCTATACTTGACTAGTATTGTCAGGAATTGCTGAAATTTCTGTACAAAAGCTTTTTCAGCACTTATTACGGAGAGCATAGTTCTTAGAATTTCTCTAAATTATATAGTTAGAGACCACTAAGACAGGCATTTTACGTATTTTAAAAATTAGGTTTGTTAAATGAATTATATGAGTCAGCCGATTGAAGGCGTACCTCCTTCAAAACCACATAATCTTAGATCTCAGCTCTTTTGTGCCTCACGCTGGATGGCCCAATCTTGCTCGAATATGATGTCTGGCCTTGGTTATCAAATGCTTGAAACCTTAGATTATGAACTCATTACTGTTCTTGATAATGGTTTACTTACAATTGAAGATGTCGCTGAGCGTTTATCTTGGGACGTGGCTGACACAAATGATCGAGCCAATCATCTTGAAACACTCGGATTTATCAAGATTGTTCGTGATCCTTCAAACGATAATCGAAAGCAGATTGTCTTTACAGATGCGGGTTGGCAGCTTATCAATGACCTATCAAATGTGGTTACTCAAGTTGAACTCCTATTGAGCCAAAGAATTGGTATCTCTGATGTGAATAATATTCGGAGTGTTTTTTCTTCTCACTGGGGACCTGCTTTGAAGGAAAGTGATTTATTTCTCAATGAACAATTTAAAGGCAAATTCCATTCAGAATTGGATCTTTGATCTAGACAATACACTCTATCCGGCTGAGTGTAATTTGTTTGCCCAAATTGATGAGCGAATGGGAAGTTTTATAGCCGAGCTTCTTGATGTTGATCGTGTTGCTGCTCGTAAAGTTCAGAAAGATTATTACTATCGCTATGGTACGACACTGAATGGATTAATGCGCGAACACCAGCTTGATCCGCATATTTATTTAGATTATGTGCATGATATTGACCATTCAGTTTTACCTGACTTACCCGAGCTGAACAGTGCATTGGATGCTTTACCGGGGCGTAAATTCATTTTTACAAATGGCTCAGCTGCGCACGGTGAAAACGTGGCTGCAGCTCTTGGCATTCTTGATGTTTTTGATGGAATTTTTGATATTGCGGCCGCTGATTTTACACCGAAACCAAACAAACCGGCTTATGATCAGTTTTTAAAACATCATAATGTTACGCCGCAAAATTCGATCATGTTTGAGGACTTGCACCCGAACTTAAAAGTACCTCACGAGCTTGGAATGGCGACCGTATTGGTGCATTCATCTTATGAAGATCACCCCGCACAAAAAGAACGCCTCAACTGGAATAACCTGCCTGTTTATATCCATCATGAGACGAATGATTTGGTTAATTTTCTCACCTCAGAAAATTTAAAATCAGCTCAAATTCTTTAGGAAAACCCCCACCATTTTTTCTCTCTATTTTTTCTTTTCTACTTTCGTCCAGACTTTCGTATTCTTTGATCTAAGTTAAAGTTTTGCCCCTGGAATTTGACATAAGATTTTCATGTCCTCTTACTTTCCTTTTCGTACTGCATTTTCATTTTGATCTCATATATTCAAATCAAATATCTATTAAATACAGCTACTTAATTCGTGAGTTGGAGGCTAAATCACTTTCCCCAGAGGTAAAATTATGAAAAAAATATTCAAGTTGCTTACTCTTGTTAGCCTTAGTTCTTGCAGTCTTTTGGGCTTTCAATCTTTTGCTTTTGCTGAGATGACACCAGCTGGGCAAGAGGCGCTAGTTAAGGCTGGAGAAACCATGTACCAGCATCGTTGTAGGGTTTGTCATTCTAATGATATGGAACACCCGTCTTATGGACCTCCTTTGAAAAATATTCTTGGTCGTAAGGCCGGCTCAGTACCCGGGTTCAATTACTCAGATGCTTTGAAAAATTCTGGTATTGTGTGGAATGAGAAAAAACTGCGGGAATGGATTAAGGATAATAAATCCGTTATGCCTGGCACTCGGATGCGTCATGTTGGGATCACTGATAAAACTGAACAAGACTTTCTTCTTACCTTTTTAAAACACATCTCAAAATAAAAATGCTCTCCCCCATCAGAACTAAGTGTTTTCACCCTGATGGGGGAGCCATATTCTATTCCTAAGAATCTCTAATGACTATGATCGTCATGAAGCTCAGCTTCATGGCCGGGGTGGTCATGAGTATGAGCTCCGTGATCTTCACCGATATGATCATGATCGTGAGCGCGAAAATCGTGAATGTGGTCGCCATCATGATTATGATGATGATGATTTTTGTGCGCATGGCTGTGGGTGTGAGAGTGACCATGTTCGTGAATATGTTCATGGGGATGACTGTGAGTGTGTTCATGGGGATGGCAATGGTATGTGCCATCTTTATGTGTATGCCAATGTTCATGACTGTGGGTGTGTTCGTGGGTATGAATGTGCTTATGTTCATGAGTGTGCTCATGACTATGGGTTTTATTTTCTTCTAAACTTTCATCTTCCAAATTAGTGATTGTGTTTTTAGGAAATTCAACGGGTGTTATTTGAAGTGTTCCATGACGGATGCCGCGCTCAGCTATAATTGAATTTGCTATCTCTTTAACCTGACGCACACTGCCTTTTAAAATCACTGTTTCGTGGCAGGTTTTTTCATCAACATGCACTTGCAAAGTGCTTTGATGAAGGCTGTATGTGGCATGATGTTTTTTTGCTAATCTTTTCGCTAATTCGCGCTCTTCAAAATCATAAAGATAAGACAAGGTGGCAATGCAATTTTTACTCGTTGTATTGGTTTGTATGCGCTCTGCTTCCAAACGATCACGGGTTATATCTCTGATCGCCTCTGATCGATTGGCATAATTTTTCTCATTCATAAAACGATCTAGCTGATTAAGCAGATCTGTATCTATGGTGATTGTGACGCGCTGCATTTTGTCAAAGCCTCTTTCGTAACGCTTTTCATCTCTCTTTGTAAGAGAAGCTTAGTTTGGTTCTTTCTTTCAAACCAGTCTTGATTGGTTTTTCCCTTTGTTTAAATCGTTTGACTTACCTTCCAAATAAATTGTATGATAATTTAATTAAACATCATATATGATAAATATTATTTTTGTAATACTTTTTGATTTTTGGACTTAATAATGAAGCTGATTTGTTCATATTTTTCTGTTTTTGTGACCAAAATTTTTGTTGGAAGCTGCTTTTTTTTAATTAGCACTCAATTGGTTAAGGCCCATTTTCAAGAACTTATTCCAACAAGTGATATTATTATTCAAGAAACTGTTGGCGCTTCCCAAACTCGCAATTTTTCACTTTCTCTGCGTTTTACTCACCCAATGGATAACGGCCCATTGATGGAAATGGCCAAACCACTGAACTTTGGAGTGATGATAAATGGCAAAAAACGCAGCTTACTGGCGAGCTTAACCCCCCTTCAACAAGCGAATAAGACGACGTGGCTAGCTCCTTACAAATTGTTAGAACCGGGCGATCATATTTTTTATGTGAGCCCAGAGCTTTATTGGGAGCCAGGTGAACAAAAAATGATCCAACACCACACAAAGGTTATTGTCGACGGATTTGGCGGTGGTGAAGGCTGGGATAAACTGGTTGGTTTACCAGTTGAGATAGAACCGCTTTCGCGGCCTTATGGATTGTGGACCCATAATATTTTTAGGGGTCGTGTTTTGAAAGCGGGGGCGCCCGTTCCTTTTGCTATTGTTGAGGTTGAATACCGCAATGATCGTAATGAAGTTCATGTTCCCTTTGCAGCTTATTCTACCCAAGTGATTAAAACTGATGCTCATGGCGTCTTTTCTTACGGATTGCCACGTGCTGGTTGGTGGGGGTTTGCGGCCCTCACGACGCGTGCTGAAAAAGCCTCCAACCCAAAGGGCGAGTTAACCGATGTTGAAGAAGCAGGTGTGATTTGGGTTTTTGCAAGAGACATGATTTCAAAAAAACACAGAATGCAAAAGAAACACATGACACTAAAGAAACATGGAGATTAATCTGATGCATATTATGGATGGTGTTGTTTCTTCTTCTCTTGTTGTTGGTGCGACGATTGTTGCGGTGAGTGCTGTTGGCTTTGGATTAAAACGAATTGAGCCAGATGATATTCCTAAGATCGCCCTTCTTGCTGCTGCATTTTTTGTAGCCAGTGTTATTCGTGTGCCAATTGGGCCAACATCGGCTCATCTTATGTTAACTGGATTATTAGGACTTGTTTTGGGTCCAGCTATTTTTCCTGCGATATTTGCGGGACTGATGTTGCAGACTTTCATTTTTGGTTTCGGCGGGATCACGGTGCTGGGGTTGAACCTAGTGAATATGGCATTGCCCGGGTTTTTGGCTTACTTGATTTTTATGCCATTTCTACAAAAGGAATTTCAAAGTAGGGCCAGGGATTTGTATGCATCATCTTCCTCATCTGGTCACAAAACTTTTAGGTTCATACAAAAAAACAGAACATTTCTGATTGGCTTTTGTGCAGGCAGTTTTGCCATAGCCGGATCTCTTCTTATGGTGGCGTTTAGTCTTGCGCTTTCTGGACAAGCTTTTATTCCTGTTGCAAAATTTATGGTGCTTGCGAACCTTCCTCTTATTGTGATTGAAGGTCTTTTTGTTGGAGTTATTTTACAATTTTTAACAAGCCTCAAACCTGAACTCTTTGCGCAAGTTAACCTATTACAAACACCTGCTCTTCAGTCGTCTACGGAGCTTCGAACATGAAGTGGAGTGTGCTGAAATCAGGTCACTTGTTTTTAGTCATAAGCACTTTACTGCTTTTCTCCGTTCATCCCGCAAACGCGCATAAATTACAGATGTTTGTTACACTTGAAGCGCTTTCTTCTCAGTCTAATGCAACAGAAGTTCAAGCAACTGACTTTCAGCTTTTGGGGCAAGTTTATTTTTCTGCTCACTCCCCGCTAGCAAATGCAGAAATTACTATTTCATCGCTTCAAAACAAAAAGATACATGTTTTGCGTAGTGATAAACAGGGACGCTTTCAATGGCGGCTGCCCTCAACAGCTCCATTTAAAATTCAATGTCGGTCAATAGACGGACACCTTGTTGAGAGGATCATTACGCCGCAGTTATCTGATCATGGTGCTATGAAGATACATGGGCAAGAGCTACGCACTCTTGATGGAGAAACACATAAACCTCAGCAGGGCGTTGATATTGATGCTCAAGAATTAAGACATATTATTTCTTCGGAGCTCACGCCTTTAAAAGAGCAAATCTCTAAGCTGCATCATAAAGTCTGGCTGCTCGAAATTTTAGGTGGTCTTGGGGTTTTGTTTGGTGGCTTTGGAATTTGGATGTTTTTTCTATCAAAGCGGGTACATATCAATAAGAGGGACGTCTAATGTTCCTTTCTTTTTTTGATACTCGCTTTGACCCCCGCACACTCATCTTTCTTACACTTAGTTTTTCAGTTGTCGTGATTAGCGTTTCTTCATTCCAGCTTAGTTTGGGGCTTTTTATTTTTGCTCTTGGGTTGGCCGTTTTATTTCGTGCTCCTCTTGTTTCTACATTTAAAAAAATTATGCTTCTTGATGGCTTTATGATTTTAGCTCTTCTGTCCCTCCCTTTTACATTTGCGAGCGGGCCTTCATTGCTGATTTGGGGCGTTTCGGTTTATCTTGATGGTTTCTGGTTGGCGGTAAGCATTGCTCTTAAAGCAAATAGTATATTTTTATGTTTCACAGCCTTAATGGGGCGCATGGGGGTTGCTGAATTTGCTCATGCGCTTGCTCATTTGAAAGTGCCAACTCAATTTGTACAGATCCTTCTTTTGATGGTGCGTTATATTGATGTGCTACGCCTTGAACTTGAACGCATGCGCACTGCTATGAAATGCCGTGGGTTTCAATATTCGACAAGTTGGCATTGCTGGAAAAGCATTGGTCATTTAATTGGGATGTTATTCGTGCGCTCGATAGAGAGAGGCGAGCAAATTTTAACCGCCATGAAATGCCGAGGGTTCCAGGGTACATTTCCGCTACTTCATCATTTTCATTATGGTCGCCGTGACAGTCTCTTGATACTCTCTTTCTTTTCTGGCCTTTTGCTTTTTTTAATTTTTAGCTCTTCATTAAATTTAGCATCTTTAATGGAGTTACCCTCTCATGGCTGAAGCTTATTTTAAGTTACAAGATATTTCGTTTTCACGGCCTGGTTTTGCCCCTCTGTTTAGCGAGCTGAATTTTGAAGTTTACTCACGTGAAACTATTGGTCTGGTTGGGGGCAATGGGGCTGGAAAAACAAGCCTCTTTCATTTGTTGATGGGGTTGTTGAAACCTAGCTCAGGTGAAATCATTGCCTTTGGTAAAACTTGTTCGTCAGAAGGTGATTTCTTAGATGTGCGAACACAAGCTGGATATTTGTTTCAAAATTCTGATGATCAATTGTTTTGCCCAACCGTTGAGGAAGATGTGAGCTTTGGCCCCTTAAACCTAGGTCAAAGCCATAAAAAGGCGATCGAGATCACGACGAAAGTTTTAAGTGACTTAGGCCTTTCAGGATTTGAGAAACGCATTACGCATCATCTTTCTGGCGGTGAGAAACGACTGGTTGCCCTTGCCAGTGTTCTTGCAATGGAGCCGAAAGTCTTGTTGCTTGATGAACCAACCACCGGCCTTGATGAGCTCGCCTATGAGCGCCTTACTGACATTTTAAAAAGACTTGATATTTCTAAGGTGATTATTTCTCATGACGAGACTTTTTTGTCGGCTTTGACTGAGAGGACTTACCGACTTAAAGCAGGCCAACTTCATCTCCTCTAAAAACAAAAGCCCCCCAAAATTTTGGAGGGCTTTTAAGTTTCTTATATTCAGCAATATTTATGCTGCTATTTCGTTTAAGAAATTATCGATTTCTTGTCTTAGGCGATCTGCATCTTGTTCAAGCTTGGTAGAGGCTTGATGAACTTCTTCTGCCGAAACGCTGGTTTTATCAGCAGAGTGATCTACGCCTGATACAGCACTTGCCAATTCAGCTGAGTGGGAGGCCGTTTCTTGCACATTTGAAGAGATCTCACTTGTCACAGCTCCTTGTTCATTCATTGCATCAGAAATTGAACTTGAGAGCTTATCAACTTGTGTCATGGTTTGAGCTATCTCGTTAATTTCTGTTGCCGTATCTTTTGATGCTGCCTGAATCTCTTGAATATGCTTTGCGATCTCGCTGGTTGCCTGACTGGTTTGCTCAGCTAATGATTTAACTTCTGCAGCTACCACTGCAAAACCTTTACCAGATTCACCTGCTCTTGCAGATTCGATCGTTGCGTTCAATGCCAATAGATTGGTTTGTTCAGCGATTTCTTCAATTAGGTTAACAACTGTCCCTATGCTCTCTGCAGCTTCTGTGAGCGCCCTCACTCTTGTTGAACTTTGGCGGGCTTGATCTGTTGCTTTGCGCACTGCTGTAGAGGTGTCTACAACTTGTGTTGAGATTTCAGATACTGAACTGGCCAATTGTTCAGCGGCACCGGCGAGTGATCTCACATTATTATCTGCTGACTGGGAGGCTGAGCTTGCTGTGCCTGCGAGCTCAGCTGTTTGTTTTGCAATATCTGTAAGCTCGATAGCTGAGCCTGTCATTTGACCAGCACCTTGACCAACAGCCTTGATGAAGCCATCCATCCGAGATCTAAAACTTTCAGCTATTTCAGTTAATCGTTCGCGGCGCTCTTCTTCATGCCTTACTGCTGATCTTTTTTGTTCTGATGCCATGCCTTCGGCTTTAGCTGTCGCAGTATTCGCTTCATCAAGCGCTTCACCAACACGGCCTGCCGCTGTTTCCATATTACCGACAATCCAGTTAACGCCTTCTTGAGTAATGAAAATGGTCACAAGGTGGATCATGGTGAGCACGATACCAACATCACCTATGAACGCAGCTGCTGGATCTAAAATTGCGGCACTCAAAGTGAAGCCCATGGCGCATACGGCGGCAATTGTTGTCGCTTTTTTATCGCACCAACCAGAAAGTATAGCGATCACTGCTACCAGGCCAAACTGCGCTTCGATTTGCAACGGATTACCACGCAGCATTATGATCAAGGCAATCATGTTCACAGCTAAGTTCGCACTTGTTACATATCTGGTTTGCAATTCCATCGGCTGTGCTCTCAACAGATAGGTGGAATAGATGGTGAGACCGATAGCAAACAGCAAAGGGAATGCCGAGGTGTTAAAGTCTGACCAGGTTAAGGGGAAGACACTTGTCATCAAATCCGATGACACATATGCCATGGCAGACAACATCAATGGCAACCACATCATCACGGTGAGGAATAAGACAAAGCGTCTGCGTAATATATTTAAATCCATTTTATTTTCCTTCCATTCATACAGGGTGCAACCACTTCATTTGACTGCTGATAATCCGTATAGAATTGACTCTTGTACTATAGGCCAAAAAACTGTAAAGCTAAGGTAAACGTCTGGTTTAATTTATTGTTTTTATTGAACTTATTTTGTTCCAAATTCTTCAAAAACTTATTTTTTGGAACCTTTCTTTTCACCTTGTACTTGCGTTGGAATGTTTCTTTACAAGAGAGCTAACATGACCGATACAACACAATCACCAACACCCTCCACTTCTGCTCAATCACTTGATGTTTTTTCAAGTTCTACTAAGGAAGAGCAACAATCTCAGATAGCGATTTATGTTTATCAAAGCCCTATCCGAGCCTGGCATTGGCTCAATATGTTTTGCATTATTGTGCTTTGCATCAGCGGATACTTTATTGGAAGCCCACCACCAACCCTTTCAGGTGAAGCCAGTGACCATTACCTGATGGGCTATACTCGGTTTGCACATTTTGCAGCCGGACAAATTATGGTTTATCTATTTTTGGGACGCATATTTTTTGCGTTCACAGGTAATAAATATGCAAGAGAATTATTTTTATTACCGGTCCATTCTCAAGAATGGAGAAATGGTTTTTTAGAGCAAATAAAATGGTATTGTTTTGCTAATAATCAAGCACCGCAATTTGTTGGACATAATCCGGTGGCTCAATGCATAATGTTTTTTGGCTTCGTTCTTCCTGCTATTTTTATGATTGTTTCTGGACTTGCTCTCTATGCAGAAGGGCTAGGTATGGGGCATTGGCTTTATAATGTAACCGATTTTATGTTGCTGTTTTTTGATGGCACAATGGCCATTCATACTTACCATCATCTTGGTATGTGGGTGATCATCTGTTTTATCATGTTGCATTTATATGCAGCATTTCGCGAGGAATTGGTCTCTCGTCAATCAATGATTTCAACAATGATTTCTGGCTGGCGCATGTTTAAGTAAGCAGGCCGATTTCATGCTTTGATGCAAAATTCCATTCAAATTCGTCTTTTTTTATGAAAAGAGGCGGGTTTGAATGATTTTTCATATTTAATTGTGTCTTCCATCTCAAACGAACAATTCAGTTCCTATATTACTTAAGTTGAATTTTTTTCATTTTTTTGCAATCAAACCTATCTCTAGATCGTTATTGATATGACAGGGTTATTTGACCATAGTTTTTAGCTTTTTTAGTTTTGCTATGGTTTGGATGAGTTTGTCTATTTTTATGGATATCCTTAATTTTATGGAGAGCGTTATGAAAAAAACAACGACACTATCTACTCTTGCTGCTGCTGGTATCATGGCAACAGCTGGCCTTGGCGCGACAACGGCTTTTGCTGTGCCTGATAACCCTGGAGCATGGGAAAAATGTGCTGGCGTTTCTAAAGCTGGCAAGAATGATTGCGGCGCTAAAGACGGCAGTCATGCTTGTGCCGGTCAAGCGAAAGCTGACAACCTCAAAACTGAGTGGGTTTATTTACCAAAAGGCACATGTGAGAAAATCACTGGTGGTGCTGTTGTTGGTGAGAAACCAGCTAAATCGTAAGCTCTCTTAAAAGAAGGGGTTCAAGCCTATGAAACGTTCATCTCTTTCTGCTGTTAAATCTGCGGGACTTGGTTTCCGTATGCCACATTTCGCGGATATTATGAAGCGAAGAGATGAAGTTCCATGGATTGAACTCCTTCTTGATAATTGGCTTTGTGAAGACGGCATTGTTGCTGACAGACTAGAGCGACTTATCAATACATTCCCTATTACGTTTCACGGGGTTGGGCTGTCTATTGCTTCCTCCTCCTCAGTTGATGAAGACTATTTGCAGCAAGTCAAAAATCTACTAGATAAATCAGATGCGCTAGTCTATTCGGAACATTTGAGTTTCTCCCGTACCGGGTCTCAATTTATTCCTGATCTTTTGCCGTTTCCTTTTACAAGCAAAACCCTTGAGCATGTCGCCAATAAAATTGACTTTGTTCAATCGTTTTTAAACCGACAAATGTTGATCGAGAATGTTTCGGCTTATATTGATTTCCCCAATAATGACTTTAGTGAAGAAGATTTTATCACTGACCTTGTGAAACGAACCGGCTGTGGTCTCTTACTTGATGTGAACAATATGTATGTCAATCAAGTTAACCTTGGGCGTGATGCCGAAAGGGCTCTTAAACATTTGCCTCTTGACGCTGTGCAAGAAGTTCACCTTGGTGGCCATGAGGCTGGCGAAGGTTTTTTAATTGATGCGCATAATAATAAAGTTTGCCCTGAGGTTTGGGACATTTACCAACGGACAATCAATTTAACGGGTCCAGTTGCCTCACTTATTGAATGGGACAATGATATTCCCTCATTTGATGTACTTCTTGGTGAACAACAAGCAGCACAAAAAATTTTAGATCGGGCTCAATCAGATCCCTCTCTTGTAAGTGAGATCAATTATGGATGATAAACCATTAGGTTCTATATCCCTTCGTGAAACTGAAGACGCATTTGACGCATTGATGCAGGGTGAGACTTCTGAGTTATCTAACATTTTGAGAGACACTCCGATTGGCCAATCTGTTGGTGTGAATGTTTACCGTCAGACGTCACTGTCGGCGCTGGTCAACGCGATTAAAGAGACCTTTGAAACATGCCAGCATATATTGGGTGAAGATTATTTTGACCAATGCGCGACCTCTTTTTGTCAACTCTATCCGCTCTTTCACAATGACCTAAATGTTTATGGCTCTGATTTTCCTCGGTTTATGGTAGAACTTGTTGAGACCAGAGATGAGTTGGCGACCTTGAAATTTCTTTGTGATTTGAGCTCTTTAGAATGGGCACTCAATGAAGCTTTTTTCGCTGATAAAAAACACCCCTTTGATGTTGATAAATTTGGCCACTTAAATGACGAGCAAAGAGGGAAACTTATTCTTAAACTTGGGCCTGACGTTCGCCTTTTGCACTCTCACTATAATGTGAAAGATATTTACACCTTTCACAAACAAGAAGAGAATATACTCAATGAGCGCTCATTCGATGTGATCTTAGAAGAACATTTCTATGTGATCCATCGTGGTTCTGCAGAAACAAATTTTGAGCTCTTCATCGACCAAGTGGATGCTTATAATTTTTCAGTTCTCAGCGCTATAAAAAATGAATGTTGCTTTAATGATCTTTGCGAAAATTTTGCTAGAGAGATTGATGGGGTTATGCAGCCCCCTCCTTTTGGAGATTATATTTCTAAAGGGATTGTAAGTGATTTTATTTTATAATACTTGAGAAATTTAGCCCGACTAGAGTGAGTCCAGACTAAATGCTGACTGAAGCTGATTATCAAAATTTATTTAAGTATGGCGTTGCTTTGGCTGGCAATGAAGATGATGCGTTTGAATTGTTACAACAATCGATAGAGAATTTTATTCGCGCACAAAAGTCGACCGTTGACAAAGACCATAT
The DNA here is from genome assembly GCA_021604645.1 of Methyloligella sp. Lineage (GTDB taxonomy): Bacteria > Pseudomonadota > Alphaproteobacteria > Rhizobiales > HXMU1428-3 > HXMU1428-3. The sequence goes on along the minus strand of BQJJ01000006.1, from coordinate 94,237 downwards.
TCTCAACCCTGCGGCTTATGTTAGACGGTCTATCAAAAATCTATTTATTGACAAGATGCGTCATGACCAAAAATTTCATCATATTGATTATGATGATTGTGAGTTGGAGCCGATTTTAATTACTGAGGATCATTCAATTGAAGAGATCCTTATTACAAAGCAAGACTTTCAATCATGTTGGTCCATGATGAATGTTGATGAGAGAGAGCTTTTGTATCTGTTTGCAATTGAGGGCTACACAGTGCAAGAAATTGCAGATGATCTCGGGGTGAAAAAGGGAACCTTGCTCTCTAAAATTCACCGGTTAAAGGCTCGCTTGAGAACTCAGCTCGAACTTTTAAATGAAGATAAGAAAGTTATTTGATCATGGAAAGAAAATCAATAAATCAACATCTTCAAGATAACCTTGCTAACGTTCACTTGTCTGAAGAACAACTTTCGTCTTTAAAAGCTTTGCAAGAAGCAGAGCAATACCATCAATCTGCGCCGACTAAAACTAAGGTGCGTAAATTCTTTGCCTTGCCTGTCTCATCAATTTACCTTAACGGCATGGTGGCTTGTGTTGTCTTTTTTCTTTCATTCATTCTCTTTGCGCAGCCAACTGATTTAGCTGAAGACATTTCACATGAAGTTGTCTCTAACCATATTTTGCTGAAACCGCTTGAGGTTAAATCTTCTGATATGGGCACCATTAAAAAACATTTGGTTGAACTGCAATTTAACCCGATTGTTTCGAAGGTCTTTAACGAGATGCATGGACGATTGCTCGGCGGTCGTTATTGTAGCATCAAGCGCGCACTAGCGGTCCAATTGCGTTATGATACGGGCAATGGAAAGTCCTCAACTCTTTACGAAACCTCATATCATCCTAAGAAATTTTCTTTCCTCCCCAATGTCGACAAGGGGGAAGAACCTTTAGAGCATCAATTGCAAGGCTTGCGCGTGCGGCTTTGGATTGAAAAAGGCTTGGTGCTAGCAAGTGTGACTGAATGATTTTTTCAATCAAACCACATGACTGAACCATCTATTCTACTTGCTAACACCTAATTTTGATCTCTACATTTTAAATCTAATGAAAGATTTCTTTATTGATCATTAGAAATCTTTTCTTTGTTTTTGTTTTTTTGCGTTTTTAACCATCTTACCAAATGCTCGCTCTCGTTCGTGCCGTTCTGCAAGACTCTCAGAATTGTAAGCTTCCTCGGCGAGGAGTTTACGCCATCGTTTCAAACGATTGGCATCTAGCTCACCTTTATCGACAGCCGAAAGAACAGCGCAATCTGGTTCGGTGTTATGTTCACAATTTTTAAAACGACATTGTTCAGCTAATTCCCGTATATCAGAAAACACTTCGTCAAGACCGGTTGCAACGTCTGTCAATTGCAGCTCACGCATTCCTGGCGTGTCCAACAACAAGCCCCCTTGGGGCGTGAAGTATAGCTTGCGTGAAGTTGTTGTATGCCGCCCCTTGTCATCATCCTCTCGTATAGCTTGCGTTGCAATTTTACTTGATTTCATTAGAGAATTAACCAATGTGGATTTTCCAACTCCTGAAGAGCCTAGGAGGGCAACTGTTTGTCCTTTTGCACACCAGGGGGTTAGGGGCTCCAATGTGTTTGGGTCGTGTGAATTTACTGTTTCCACAAGGAGACCTGGTTGTAATTTACGGGCTGCATGAGCAAAGTTTTCTGGATCCTCACTTAAATCACTCTTAGTTAAAATGATTATAGGGGTGACATTCGCTTCGCTAGCTATAACCAAGTAACGCTCGAGCCTTGGAATATTAAAATCCTGATTACAAGAAGAGACGATAAACAATGTATCCACGTTTGCTGCGATGAGCTGAAGCTTACGGCCTGTACCAGAGGCCCGGCGTTTGAATAAACTGTTGCGAAGCAGTAAACGGTTTGGCTTTAAAGTTTTGGCGTCGAGTAACAGCCAATCACCTACCGTTGCAACTGAGCTTTCTTCCCCATCACCAGAGCGAAAAGGTGGTATTGTTCGATCTAAGGAAATTCCCACAACACGCAAATTATTGCGGTGCACTTCTATAACTTTTACGGGGATGAATGAATTTAGATCTGTTGTATCAAGTTGTGATAAAAAGAAAGCATTCCAGCCAAGGTTGGCCAATTCAGAAATTTTATATGTCATTGATTTCTCACTAAGTACCGCGCGCTAAAAAAGCTGGCGCAGTAAAATATCAAGCACCATGAAGGTCTTACTACTAAGAGTAGGGACTTTCGGTTTCAGCGAGGTTGTGAGATTACGATTATGAAATAGCACTTAGAATTTGGCTATTCAGTTTCATTAATCAGTCTTTTAATTAATCTCGAACCTCAGAGATAAATTCAACGACAATCATAAAATTTTCCTTTTTGCATTTATATATTCAATATAACAAAACTAAAGATGTTAGGCTATAAAGATCGAACTGAGCACTACTAAAAAAGTGAGAGAATGATCTGGAAAGAATTCATGCGACAAGCGCTTGCCTGTACAAGCTGCTAGATTAACCAATCATTTATTGTGAAAATGGCGCGCCTAGAAGGAGAAACTTCGAACGATATTTTTGAAGATTTAGCGGACTGGAATGAACAACTCAAGCACATTGATTTTGATATTGAGGAGCCGCGCCCATGAAACCCTCTACTATCAAAAATCAAAAGAAAAGCCTCACCAGTCAATTCAGTGATAAATCTGGCTTAAAGCAGAAACCAGTCAAGAAATCACGGTCTACACCCGTCTCAGTTCGTTTTTCTGATGAGGAGCGTGAACAGTTAAATAAGGATGCGGAGGGGCAGTCTCTTAATTCCTATATTAAAAGCCGTGTGTTTGATGAGGCTATCCCGCGTAAGCGAAAATACAATGCTAACCCTGTCACCGATATGCAGCTATTAGCACAAACATTGAGTGCTCTCGGCCAAACAGAAGTTTTCAAAAACCTAAACACTATCATTGAACAGCTTGAAAATGGAACTTTGGTTTTGACACCAGAGACAGAGGAGCAAATAAATGTTGCCTGCCTCTGCGTTATCAATATGCGCAATGACTTGGTGAAAGCCCTTGGCCTGAAACCCGATCGGAGCAATGCAAATGATCCTAGTCGGTAATCAAAGAGGTGGGGCTAGGGATTTAGCTAAACACCTTCAAAAAGAGGAGAATGAGCGTGTTGAACTAGATGAATTGCGGGGTTTTGCTTCTGATAATCTGGATGATGCTTTACTGGAATCTCACGCCATTAGCCGTGTAACCAAGTGTAAACAACACCTTTTCTCACTAAGTATCAATCCGCCCAAGAATGAAGAAGTAAGCAAAGAAGACTTTCGTAAAGCTATATTGAAGGCAGAGGAACGTTTAAGATTAAATGATCAGCCTCGGGCTATCGTGTTCCATGAGAAATACGGTGATGATGGGGAATTGCGCCGTCATGCGCATGCGGTTTGGTGCCGAATAGACACCGAAAATTTGAAAGCTGTCCAATTATCGTTCTCAAAGCAAAAAATGCAGGAAGTTTCTAAAGAGCTTTATATCGAACACAATTGGACAATGCCCAAAGGACACCTCAATAAAGAACTCACAGATAAACGTAATTTTACTCTGTCTGAATGGCAACAGGCCAAACGTGCTGGAAAAGATCCAAAACAACAAAAGACAATGTTTCAGGATACGTGGGCGACTTCAGACTCCAAAGAAGCTTTTGCGAATGCCTTAAAGGAACAAGGCTATGTTCTGGCTAAGGGAGACAGGCGGGGCTTTGTGGCTGTGGATCACGAAGGAGAGGTTTATTCTGTTTCCCGCTGGGTTGGCATTAAAGCAAAACAGGTGCGTGAACGCATGGGAAATGACGAAGGTTTGCCAAGTGTGAATAAAGCGCACGGACAGGCAGGAATGATGGTTGCTGAGCGCCTGAAACAAATTCGGATCGAAGAGGCGCGACAGGTTAAACAACGCCAAGAAAAACTCAATGTGGAACGTGAACGCAAGCAAGAGCAACACAGGCGCGATCAAGAGCAAATCGCCAAAGACCAAGCCGCACGCGAAACACGCGAAGCTCAAGAGCGATTAGACCGCCTGAGAACAGGGCTATGGGGTTTGCTAGATCGTGTAACAGGGTTACGCAAGCGCACCCTTGAACTCAACGCCCAAGAAGAAATTAGAGCGAAGAAGCGCGACCAGAAAGAACGTCAAGCTACTGAAGAAAAACAAAAATATGTTCAAGAAAATTTGCAGCGCAAAGTTGATATGGACAGAGAGCAATATATCAAGACACAGCAAGAATTGCGGCATGATGTAAGGAGCATTGAGCAGAATTTTAATGACCGGAGTATACAAAGTGAAGAAGACTATATTAAAGAGCAACAGCAACACTCAAAACAACAATCTTTAGATCGAAATCATGATGATCCTTCGTTAGATCGGTGAAGACTGGTTTAATGGGATCAGCGGACATCTTCTTTTACACCTCCCAGAGGGTACTATTGACCCACTGCAGACTAAATAACTAAGGTGATTCTCCCCCAGTGAATTGATTCATTTTGAATGTTAAAAAAATTATCCGAATGGATCAATTCACTGGGGAAGGACCAGATCCCCAACCTAATTTATCAAATTACTTTAAATATATAAGAAATATGTTAACTTAATTTATTTCTACTCTCAATATATCCTTGAACAAAATTACCACTGCGAGAAGAAAACTTATAAAATAATATAGTAGCATATTTCTTATACGAAGATTTAACATAGTATTGAATGTACCCCATGCGTTTTATTGGATTATCTGAATTTTCATTAGTTTTAGTTGCCTTTTGCTCTCTGATATTTATGACCTCTCAGACCAAAGAGGTTTACTCAGCAGAAGGGGGAAGTAGTTTCTATGTCCCCGGACTTTACGGCGATATTGCTATTGCTGTGGCACCTCCTCCGGGCCACTATTTATTATCAACCACAATTCATTACAAAAGCGAAGCAGCTAATTCTCTACTTCCTAACAATATTGATAAGAAAATAGAAGCCAACACGAACGCGCAATTAATACGTGGATTCTGGGTGCCAGATGAAACTTTCTTAGGGGCGACGATGATGATGGGTTTCCGAGTTGCGGCGTTTGATATTGATGTCTCCGCAGACCTTCAAACACCACTTGGAAACGTTCACATTGATGAGAACAATAAAGATTTTGGAGATTTTGCACTTATACCCCTCTCGCTTTTCTGGAAAATAGGAGACATTCATCTCAATCTATATGAAGTTATAAGTATACCAGTAGCTCAATACACCCGTAACAGTTTTACAAACACTGGATTGAATCATTGGGCTTATGATACAGTGTTATCAGCCACTTGGATGGATCCAAAATCAGGAATAGAAATTTCAGTAGCCCCCGGATTAATTTACAATACTGAAAATCCTGACACCAACTATCAGAGTGGTGTTGAGTTTCATATAGATGCAATGCTTAATCTTCATCTGAGTAATGAACTTGTTGTGGGCGTACATGGATCTTACTACAAGCAACTTACAGCAGACAAAGGAAGTGATACTTTTTTAGGGTCTTTTAAAGGACGCTCTTATTCTGTTGGGCCAGCTATTGTCTGGCATAAAAATATCGGGCAACAAAAATACTATGCATCAGCTAAATGGCTTCATGAATTTGATGCAGTAAATAAAGTTGAAGGCGACCTTACTTTGTTAAGTGTAGGAATGAAATTTTAAATTTGATTCCTTCATTGAAGGAGGATCACTAGAATGTTAGAAAAATAGGCTGAGAAATAAAAGCGCGAATAAAAAAATATCTTTTAAATAAGAAAAAACCAAAATTTATTTCACAAGTTTCTCAGCTAACGAAACTATTAGATCCCTAGTTTCACTATCATCAACAGTCATAAATGCTCTGATCAATTTCAACGTTTGTTCATAGAGAATAACATCATCATTGGTTAAACCCTGATAGCTAGTCACAGCACAATTATCACCATCAGTTTCATTAAAAAAACTACTTAGAGGAATTTCAAAATAATTTGATAAGTTAAATAATGTCTTGGCAGGTATCCGATCATTTCCTCTTTCATATTGACTTACTTGGTCAACACTTATTTCCAAGAAAGCAGCTAATTGGTCTTGTGAAACGTCTTTAAGCTCTCTGAAAAACTTGAGCCTTATACCAATTAATAGATCTAAATTTTTAAATGGCATAATTCCTCAACATACTAACTAGAATGATACAACTAAAGTCATTCAATATAATTCATTAACAAGCTTGACTAAGGCATTCTCGCTAAAATACTTATTAGTTTTGTAAAATCATATTGTGATACTCACTCATTTAATATGTACGAGTGTTGATAAAAATCAATTCAATTTCTATAGACTTATATTTATCTTTTATGAAGGAAAAACTACTCAGCCCACTGAATAATAGGTCCATCAGAAAGCAAGTAAAAGTCTTAATAGATAAGAGCAAATTATGACTTGAAAACTCATTGATTTTCGTCATTGAATTTTAAATGTAAGAAACGAATACCTATCTGGGAATATGCTGATGGTTGTTTACCCCAGTCTATCAATTCATCGCGTACAGCATCAAAATGTATAGGTAAGATTTGGGATTGTTCTAATATATCAATCCATAATTGGTATAAGTGCAACAAGTTGGAAGCAATAAACGGTCCAGTAAAAGGAGAAATTTTTACTTTATCTTCAGCAACAGACCAATTCTGAGTTTTTTTTGCAATCTCACCTAATATAGGAAGGTGGCATCGATTGGTCTCCATTTTTGTATTATAAATTTCAACATGTTGCTTTAGATTATCAAATTTAGGCGTACTAGGCCAATTTTGGAATTTTTTAAGATCTGGTTCGATAATTAACAGAGTACCTCCGGGCTTTAAGAGATAGGAGACCTGCTGAAGTATAGATGGGAAATCCTTAAGATGCTGAACTACTAGGCGCATAATCACAACATCGAATGACTTATGCTCGCTAAATGTTTCTAGGGCATCTTGTTGAAATCGGATGTTGCTTGCTGAGAGTTCATTTTTTGCAATTGAAATTAGCTCAGATGATACATCAATTGCTGTATATGACTTTTCTGGAAAAAATTTTGAAATTCTTGAAACATATGAGCCATTACCACACCCAACATCTAAAATTGATTTTGCTTTCTTCCAGATATTTGAGTTTAAGTAAAAACTCACTTCATAAGGGAGGAACATTTTTGTTTGCAAATCGAGTAACTGATGCCAATTATTAGTTGCTTCTGCACCTGAGGTATCTAGGATAGCACTTTTGATTTTTGCTTGGATCGACATAGTTTACTCCTTTTTTATTTGCATAAAGTTGTTTACGACAATCTTCTCTTCATTAGGCTCCGACTTAATGCTGATTTGTAAGATTAATTCATCAACCTTTTCTGAAACCAAGGACAGCAATTTGGTGACTTCTGTATCTCCACAATTTTCAGCTTCTTCTTGGGTATAAATTATAAGTCGTTGTAGACATTTAATTTCATTTATATCGTACTTCATTCGAACCTCGCTCTATGGCCCTACTGTCTGTCATAGTTGCAATCATCTCTCTCGTAGTTTTTACATCTGCGTAAAGATTGATAATGTCGCAAACTAACTCGTGACTTCTTTTTTCCGACAAGTTGCCAACTGAACTACTAGCTGAAGCGTCTTTTACAAAGATCAAACTATGGTTTCTATGAGCGCCATCAACGGCTGTTGATAGACAACTTCTCTCACCTGTTAACCCTGAAACAATCAATTCAGGTAAATTAATTGACTCAAGAAAAGTAACAAATGCAGGGTTTGAATATATAGAAAGTTCTTTTCTTTCAAACACCATCTCATTGGGACGTGGCTTCAGATCATCAATCCAACTAGAAAATTTAGTTGCCTGATTAAAAAAAGTGCCATCCATTAATCTTCTAAAGTGAGCTATTGTCATACCTATTTTTCTGGCGTGCTCCAGCAAACTTAGACTGTTGCTCAAACTTTGCTCAACATCCCCCAAGGCATAAGCACGACCAGAGGATAAGTACTCCAACTGCCAATCGATAAAAATAAATATCGAGCTATGTAAGGAACAACTACTTTTGGGAAATTTAATTACAGATCTATGGTTTTCTATCATAAATTATGCCACTCTTAATTTTTTCAAAGGTGAGGATACTTCTCTTGTTTTCGACTGTTCCAACACCCCTATTTCATCCCACGAACCTTCAGCTCGTATCAGTACGTAAGGGTTAGATTCCAAACTAAGGCGCTCTGGGTGTGGATCAGTAATGAGTAGCATTTCTGTGTAGTTAAAATCTGAAAAGACAAGTTCATCTCTATTTTCTATTGGTTTGCCACCGAGGCGTTTCCAAAAGTTAACCACTCTATCCTGTACATGACCGTAAATATGTTCATATCCTTTCTTCCGGGCCAATTCGATGCTTGCCCGAACAAGCTTAAAAACTAAAGTAGAATGGCGATATTCATGCCTTACAGCAAGACGTTCAAATTTAGCAAAATCGGCAAAGAAACGTATTCTTAGGCACGCAACAGGTTCCTTACCTACAAAACCAATAATATGCATTGCGCAAAAGTCATTACCTTCAAACTCTTCGTGGTACGGGCATTCTTGCTCACTCAAAAAAACAGCGGAGCGAATAGCTACGACCTTCATCATATCATTTAAACAATCAGCTACTTTAAAACTGAAACGGTTATCTGATTTTTTTTGTCGGTCAGTATAAATGCTTTTGTATGTATTATAGATAGGTGTCTTTTTATTCATTTTATCAATCCATTAAGCTGCTCGTTGCATATTTGGCTCACGATTAATAAGCCTGACATATCTAAAGAGGCCATTAGATGAATTCTCGAGAGGCTCATATCCTAAATTTTTCGAAATTTGGATGCCCGCAGGTGTAACTGGGCGCGCAAAGAAATTTATATTTCTATATTTTTTTTGTTGTAAAAATTGACTTACATTGCGAATACCATTTGCGGCTTTTCCGGGGGCAATGTAACTCCATACATATATAGCTGCAGGGATTTCATTTGTTTTAGTTAGACATAAAAACTCCGGGTTTTTAGTATTAAACTCACCCAATAAAAGTCTTTCTAAACCAAGGGGATTCAACATAAGCATCGCATAAACCCCTACAATCACATTATTTTTTAAAAATATGAAAATATTATCAGTATTATGCTTGATGATATTATTAATCAAATAGTTATCAGATGTAATTCCTGGTATCTTTCCATTACAAAAGGCACAAGCCTCAAAAACATCCCCTTCAATTGCTTTCCTAACTACTGTGTCAATACTATTTGATGGCTGCAAAAAGTCAAAATCGTGCTTAGCAATTTTTATTTTTACTTGCGATTTTATCTTACCCATCATTCTTCTCCATAAAACTTGCATCGTTGAATTAAAGAACGTTAATATTCATAACAGCTAGTATAGGGGGTTGAATGCCGAAAATTTCGCAACGGGGCGCTCCATTAACAGAGCGCTTAAGTTCCGCACCAAATCTGAATCATTTATCTTGGGATGACATTCGAGTATTTTTAACCTGCGCAAAAGAACCAAGTTTCCGACAAGCCGCAGAAAAACTTAATATAAGCTCTTCCACCGTGGTCCGCAGAATTGATCAGCTAGAAGAAGCTCTAGGTGTACGCTTGTTTAATCGACTTCCCGAGGGAGCACAATTAACACTTGAAGCACTTGCTATCAGAGACAGTGCTTTAAGTATGGAAAAGTCACTGTTTGAACTTATACAAAACAGATTACCAACAGAAAGTATCAGAGAACAATTGAGCATTTCAATTACAGAAGGCTTGGGTTCATATTGGTTGATGCCGCAACTTGTGGACTACCAAAGAAAATTTCCGAATATAATTTTTAATGTACAATGCGCAATGAAAAATGCCGATGTTTTAAGACTTGAAGCTGATATAGCCATTCAATTTGAACGCCCTACCAATCCTGACCTTATTGTTGCAAAACTAGGCTATCTTCATGCTTATCCATTTGCTTCACAGAAATATCTAGATACTTACGGACAACCGTCCAACATTCATGACGCTGTAAATCACCGTTTTGTTTATCAAATGGCTCCCGTATTGGAGGAAGAAAAGATCTGGGCACAAAAACTTGGTTTAGATAGTATGGATGAGATTGCTGGAATTCGCACTAATTCCAATGTAACCCTTTTCTATGCAGTAGAGCACGGAGCTGGCATTGGGGTCTTAGCAACATATGCAACCGCTATGAAAGCTGATGTAGTACCAATAGATATGGGCATTCAAAATAGACTTGAAATATGGCTAACCTATCACCCGAGCATCAAAAAAACTCCTAGCAAATCAATGTTCATTGATTGGATAAAATCTATTTTTGATCCACAAATTTATCCCTGGTTTCGCGAAGAATTCATTCATCCAAATGAATTAGTTGACCTTGTACCAAGCGAAGCTCGCATTAACATGAATGAAAACTACTTCTCTGTAAAACCTTTTGGGCAATAGTAAATAATGAGACATCAATTTATAGAAAAGGAAATCACCACACCCTTTGGCCTCACTAATTTAAAGCTAATAGGAACCGGACCGAAGATGTTTGTTATTCATGGAGGACCCGGATTTGATCATCGCTATTTAATATCAGGATTAAGTTCGTTAGCCGAAAAACGCACATTGATCTTTTATGATCAACCTAAAGCCAACCAAGTCACAGCGAATAATCGACTGTCACCTCTAGATATATTTTCTCATTTTCGTTGGCTATCAAAAGAAGTCGCTCAAGAAGAAGCAATAGGCGTCGCAGCTCATTCATGGGGTTCATTGGTACTCATTGGGGCCTTGCTTGATAAAAGACTTCATGGAATACCATGCGCAAGATTTTATGAAGGAATATTAATTAATCCGGTTCCAATATGTTGGGAAAAATATGCTCAATGTTCTAAGGAGTTATTAAGCAGAATGAGTTGGATTGATCGGGCCAAATTGAGTTGGCTTGGCTCCTTTGAATCTGACGGTGCAAAAGCTATGAAATTACTCTTGCCTCATTATGTAGTTAAGCAGAATTCCTTACCTTCATCATCTTTCCCCTTAGATAAGAAAACATATCTTAGTATAAGCAAACAGTTGAAAGGCTTTGATTACAGATCAACATTAAGTCTTTTACCTCCGTTATCTGCAATAATAGGCTCCGAAGATTTTATCATTTCGAATCTTATCGATGACCTCACACCACATTTAGAAAACAAAAAAGTAATGGCAGGGGTTTCACATTTCCCTTTTTGGGAAGAAGAAGAAAATTTCACCAACATTATACATTCACTTTTGAAATAAGATTATACAACTAAAACAGATAAGAAATATTTCTTAACTTAATTCAATAGCTATAGTATTTAATGTTCCATAAAACTTACTTCGATTTCATGTAACAATGATGCCTCGATGTATTCTCTAAGAAACTTGTCTCCACTATGAACTCTTAACCAATAGAACCCCATTTCTATTAATTGAACCCCAACTGGCAAGTGCAATTTAGGTTCCTGTTCTAAAATTTCATTAATAGCCTCAAAGTAATTTATTTCTTGAAGTCTAGGCATGTGTTCAATCCTTTCGAGTAATTCGCAATTGAGATTAAAATAACTCACCTAGGGATGGCGGGGATAAGTTTTTCCTGAAAACATCACTTTATGCGCGAATAGATGTAAGCTTTTAATTTAATAAACGTCTTTCTAATTCTACGATTTAATTTTCTTGTTACTCGTGATCTCTTCAACTTTCTGAACGGCCACCTGCCCTGAACAATATCCTGCTCTGGTTGAACTTTTAACGTTTCTGGAGAATCTGGATCAGGGTCATATTTCCCTTCAAAGCGTCCTCTTTTGTTTTTCTACCAGCTAATGGGGCGGCTTTTAAATTAATGTACTTTTTCACGGAGCATTGCAGGCTTTCCAACCTCAATGATGTATTGACTTAGCTGCCCCCGGTTAGCTACGAGATTGCATTGATCAACCAACAACACGGCGCGCATATAAATCTAGCACGACTGCCAAGTACAACCAGCCTTCATGGGTTTTGATATAGGTAATACCTGTGACCCAAATCTGATCTGGCATATTTATATTGAAAACCTAACCAACTTGATTTGTTGCAACAACGCTGGCTTTACCAGCTGAGAAGATAGGACGGTGTGCAAACCACTAATCTTTGGGCAACATACTGCACCGAATAACCTCGTTCTTTGATCTGAAAAAACCGCATCCCGTTTGAACTCTTCAGTGTATCTTTTTTACCCATCATTGTTTAACTCCTTTCTTTCACATTTGTAAGGGCCAAGGTGTCTACAAATCTAGGGGCATCTCAGATGCGTGTTTAGGCAGCTAATGGCACTTATGAGAAAACATAAGCTAGATTGCATAAAATCTGCTTTCTAAAGTAGAGCGGACATTTAACAACAATACAATATTGCTTCTTCACGCTCTTTATTATTGAATTCACCTCGTATCATGAAACCGCATCGCAATATGCAATTGTATTTGCGGCTCAGCTTCTAATAATTCTTCGTCCGTCATTTTTCCAAGAATATTGAGTAAGTCTCTAAACTTTTTTGAGACTTCAATCTTACCACTTCTGTTTGTCATAGTTTTTTTCTCCATAGGAAGGTGGTCGGACTTTTGAATCGTACCATACAATACGCGCATTTTATTCGTGCGCCGAAACGCCTTATTTCAATGCAATCCGACCCTATCGAGTCGTGATTGTATGGATCGGATTCGAAGCCGAACGAGACAGCTGCCTCGCTTTTCTATGGTGCTTAATTGTTGAAAGTTTTGAAATAATAGAACTGTTCTTTCTTAGAACTATCCACATTCATAAGATATCTGTGATCGCTATATAGCAATCTCTATCAGGTCTTATTTGGCTAGATTGGAGAGGCGGTATTTATTCATTTATCCGTTTTGGCTTTTTGTCTGGCTTCTGCCCATATTTCTTCAACGGATTGATCCGTAAATCCAGTCTGTTCTGCTGCAATCAATTTTTTACGAATAACTTCATTCTCTGTCTCAATCTTGGAAACCAGATAATCCCAATGATACCCTTTTGCCGTACGAACTCTTCCTCCCAGCCAGCTTTTTATAATTTTGATATTTAATCCGGGAGGAAAATCTTCTTTCAGTTCAAGAGCTTTAATTTTCTGCTTATATTGCGCTATGAAGTCTTTATCAATCAGAACATAAGAAGCCGAGGGTATCTTTCTCCATGCTTCCAAAACGGCTTCATACTCACCACCATTCACATTCTCTGTTTTTCCCGACATCCATTTAATTAGCTTCTCGGCCGTTATCGGCAAATCACCGCAAATACTGATAAATTCCGCAGGTGAATAATCTGTGCGCTTTTGTTGAAACAAAAGAGCATCGATCTTCTTTTTACTCAAAATCATATTTTCCTTGAGCGCTAAAGAAATTTTTGGGTCTTTAATTGTGGCAGGAGAGCTGCATTTACCCTCAATCAATTCATTCGAAGCGGCACTATCTATTTTTTGAATAGATCCATTTTTTCCCAGTAACCATCCTTTGGATTTAAAAAATGGTAATTGCATCATAATATCATCTGTTAATTCGATATAACTTTCGTGCAATTTATATTTTGATTGTTTTACTGGCATTAAAGGTGCCGGATCAGAATCCGGTAAAGCCGATAAGGACTGGATGATTATATCAAAATGTAGTTTGTAAATATCTCTCTTAGCCAAGTCAGTGATGGCATGTATTTGTGAATATGTAAGGTCTGATCCCTTCTTTGCGAGCAAATAAAAAATATCAATGGTTTTAAAACCGGTTCGCTCCATATGGCTCTGAACAAGCTTAATAAGTTTCTTGTCTTTCTCTATATAATTGGGCTTTTCTTCATGCCTTGTGATGGGTTTGATTTTAACTTTTTCGTCAGTTGGCAATTTCTCTCTTTCAAGAGCCTTTTCGCAATGGTGTTGTATAAACTCCCAATCTTCTTGTTTGATTGAACCATTCTTTCCTTGAAACCAGCGTACAATGTCTCGTGGCTTAGGGTTTTCCGGGGCGTATGGCATGTCTTCAAAAATGCGGTGGGGCAGCAATTGCTTTGTTCTATAAAATTGCAAACGTTCTAATCGTGAAGGAGTTAAAAGAATATACCCGTCCCGTAATTTATGCTGTAATTTTTTGCGTGGTTTTATAGGTGGGGCTTCATAATCCGGTGCATTTGATAGGCACTCTTTGATTAATTCATACTCAGATTTATATATTGTTTCTTGCGCCCCAGTAAGAATGCCACTCAGACTTGAGAAACATAAATCGGTTTCTTTTTGCTTGAGAATAGACAGAATGCCTTTCACGGTTAAACCACTGCGTTTCATTTCTTTTTTTATATAGCCCCTATCGGCCACTACATAATCTTTAAGAAACTTCTGTCTTCGATATTTTTCAAATTTTCGCTTATTGGCTTCTTTATCAGTTGTGGGTAAAGCCGCATAAAGGCCTTCCACATATTGCATATGAGAGGGCTTTGCCGTTTTCGTTTTTCCTTTCAACAAGTTGTTTATGAAACTGGAGCTCACGCCTTTAGGAACGTCTTTCTGCCCACGTAAAAGCTTAGACCCAGCATAGCCCGTACGTAATTTTTCTTCCTGTATTTTTTTTAAGAAGCTCCCCGGGATTGCAATTCTTTTATTGTTTTTGAGATCATCCATTCGATCATTATACCTTATTTGATCAGGTAGATTAAAGAAGAATGATTGTTGGTGCTTTTGCCAAGGTGGGTAAAATTTAGCTCAAATGCCATTGAATCTATAGGATATGTAAAACTTTTCACTGTAGAATTTCTAGTAATACAGGCAGGAAACCAAATAAGCCTGACGTGGCAACGACCACAATAAGAAGAACAATACAAGGGCTAAAAGGGTGACATTTCCAGCGGGGCAACTTACAGAAAAATTTCAGGAAAAAACCTATTTGGGGTTTGAGGGAACACGCGATCAGGTCATGAACGCGTTGAGTAAGCAGGGCAATGAAAGCATTATCCAAACCAATGTTGGTGATGCTTCTAGCACACCCTCAGAACGAGAGAAAAAGAAGAAGGATGCCGAAAGAGCAAACCTTGCTATGGCGCTTGAGCAGCAACGCGGCATCATGCTTGGTCAATTGAACAAAGGGATCGGCAAGCTCACAGAACAAATTGAAAAAGACCAAGCGCAGTTAGAAATCCTAAGAACTAAAAAGAGCGCCATCACCTCCGCTGATCGGCTTAATCGGAATGATCAGTGGGAAAGAAACAATCCAGACCACAAAGAGATATTAAATAAAATTGAAATTCAGAATACCAATGCCTTTTTTGATGGTTCGAAAGAAGACAGGCAGAACAAGATCGATTCAAAACGGGGGCAAGTTGATAATAAAATTTCCGAACTGGTTGAAAAGATCGAAGCCAACATGAACAAGTTGGATATTTTGGTGCAAGCAAAAGAAGATTTGAAAAACGGCGTTGATCCTCGTGAAGTGCAAAAATCTCTTGATGATAAAGGGATCGTTTTAAAGGATGTTTCAAAAAATGGAGTGATATTAAGTCTTGATGATATAATTGAGAGCTATAAGGACAATCAAGAGAAACTAGATTTTGATATTGAAGACCTATCTGATACTGAGCAAGCCGAATTCTACAGCAAGGCACAGGATAGCGGTAATTTTACATCCCAAGAGTTAGAAAGCTATAAAGAGATTATGACTGTCGAGGCTAAGGCTATGATAGAAAGTCAATATGCCAAAATTGAAGTAACGATACCCAATAATTCTATGTAGGAGAATCAAGAGTAGCGACATCAACAGGGCAATCGCTCTTTGTTCTTTTACTAATACGCTTACCTATAGCCAACCTCTTGGCAACCACTGCCAGAGTACCTCGATCAATTTGCTTTTGGCTAAATCTATATTTTTCTTCACCGTTATAAATAACAGCGGCACAATTAGGATTTTCTAAATCCTGTATGATTTTAGCGGATACCCCTCGTTTCTTTATCACTTCTGCCCAAGATTGAATATCTGAGTTTTGAATATTGCTACCATAACGAATGGTCACATCAGCTTCACCAGCATACGCCTGTGTTGCGAATTGAGGAGTTAGCGCTGCCCCAAGCATCATCGCACCAGTGGCCGCGCCACCAAAATTTTCCTTAATCTTTTTCAAAACAGCCATATCAACAGCTCCGCTCTTTTGTATTTGTTACGTACATAATTTAATTGGTGGTATATTATTACCACATTTGAAGCTTTTATTGCAAGAACTACTGTCAAGAGTCAATAGTGCATATCACCTATGCGAATATATCATGCCGTTTTATGCATAATTTATTACAAAACGCTGCGTTTTATATGAAATTATACTTATATTTTGAAAATATATATTGACGAATACATTAACAAAACCGATCCTTATTGTAGAAACTGAATCAGGCAAATTATTGATTATGGTAATTTGCTAAAGGTTTGAAATGCTGGATTTATAATTTCAGGAGTGAATAACAATCATACAAAACCCGTTTTGCACGAAAGGGATCGGTTTTGTGCAAGAGGAGAATTTGATATGAGTATATGGCCACAGATAAATACCAGCGGACGGCGCATCGGCTACGCCCGTGTTTCAACAGCGGATCAGAAATTGCGGATGCAACTTGATGGGCTTCATTCCGTGAACTGTGATGAGGTCTTTTCTGATCACGGTGTTTCCGGTGCAAAAGCCAGCCGCCCGGGACTGGACAAAATGCTTTCCACCCTTCGCAAGGGGGATACGGTTGTGGTGTTTAAGCTTGACCGCCTTGGGCGTTCGGTTTTGCATCTGGCGGATTTGCTCATCCGGTTTGAAAAGCAGGGCATTCATTTTTGCTCCCTAAGCGAGGGGATCAACACGACCACGCCCGGTGGCAAACTGGTCTATCATATGTTCAGTGCCTTCGCCGAGTTTCAGCGCGATATCATTATTGAGAATACAATCCAAGGAATGCGCGCTGCCAAAAAACGTGGAAGCGCCATTGGTCGACCTAGAGCTTTAAGTGTGTATGAAGTTCTGCTTGCTCATCGTATGGTGACACAAGAAGCTGCCCGGCCGAAGGATGTGGCAGCTCTTTTAGGAGTATCGCGTATGACGCTGGATCGCTCTATTAAGCGGGTAGAGTTAGAGGGGTGTTATTAAGCCCCCTCAATCTGCTCGATAAAGCAGATGCTCCCCCGCAATTGTGACCGCGTTATAATCACACTCAAGATCACGTGCGATACGATCATAATCGATGTAATATTCCAGATGTTCGGGGATTTCACCATATAACCCCTCCTCTACGAACTGCTCTGCCAATTCCCTGAATGTTAGAATGCGATAGATTGTTATTTCAATATTTTCAGGATCAGCAGCGACTTGATCATGAGAATAGCCGCACTCACCAACCGCTATAATGTAGTGCAGTTTTTGGCGCTCACTCCAGTCATTCACGGCATCGAAGAATTCAGAAATATTGGATTGATAAAGCGTCCATGCTTTGGCGAGATCGCAATCAATGTGCTCCCCATCAATAAATTGTATTTCGAATTCTTCAACTCTATCGCCATAATCATTGCGAAGGTTTGCCGCTTTCATTTTATATTCGTCATAGCTCTCAAAATAAAAGCCGGTTGCTGAGATGTCATAGGGCTGTGCGTAAAGTCTAGTCATTGTTTTATCTCCATTTCAATAAAAACAGGGGTTGCGCTTTAACCCTTGTTTCCGGCGAGGATGGAGATGGGAGGGGACAAGAAAAATCGATACTAAGTGGTGCGGGCGCAGCGCAGTGAGCCACGGTTAGTGTCGCAGGGTCGAGACCCATTTTTCTTGTGGGGAGAAAGAGGCAACACCTCTTGGCTTCCCCTCTTGCATGAGGGGGCGTTACCCGTATGGGACGAGACAGCGCAGCGGCTCGGTAAGCCGAAAGGCGCATAGCACGCGGTCAACCGATAGGTTGGCATGCCTAACAAAACGAACTAGAAAAAAGGTTTGCTTAGGTTAGGATAGCAGTAAAAATATAGTTTATAGGAATTAAAATATATGGAATTCGTGCTAGGTGTTATCGGAAACTTTTTATTGGTCGTTGTTGGAAGTGGTGCATCAATTGGCTTTCTAAATTGGTTCACTGATAGAAAAAAAAGCAAGAGCAAAGTTAAATTTTTAGCAACTCAATTAGCGGTTCAACTTGAAGGGTATGCTTTAGAATGCTTTGAAGACATTTCCAATCAGGATGATTATATAGGCCATGAAGGGTATATAGGAAGTACGATCGCCTTTGTGCCTGAATTACCTAAAATTCCGACAAGTGACGATTACATGCAATTAGATAATAATCTATTGGATGAGTTTTTACAGATGCCGCAAGATCGTATTACTGCTAACAGAGCAGCCATTTTCTGGGATCAAGTAGATCGAGAATGTGCAAACTCTGCATACAGAGAAAGCACTGTTGTTATGGGGCATAAGGCTTTAACTTTATCAAAGAAGTTGAGGCAAAAATACAAATTACCTCAAAGAGAATTAAAATCAGGTGTCTGTGAATTAAATAAATTTTTCCACGACCAAATGATTGAGATTGAAGAACGAATGAAAAAATCAAAGGAACGAAAATTAGCTAAAAATGCTTAAATCAATTTGATAGATATGATCTATGTTCTCGACCCATAGGTCTATTTTAGCGAATACCAAGCTCCTCGCCCTTTTCCGTTTAGAACTAGATGCCCCTTTTCCGACAGTGATTTAAAATGCATTTTTAAAGTGTTGCGACTTACGCCTGTCAAATTCACCATGTCGGCAACTGTGACACGTCCATGTTGCTTTGCTTGTTCTAAAATTTGAACGGATAATTCAGGCAGTGCAGAGATAAGAATTTTCTCACGCTCTACCTTTGCTGATAAGCGCAACATTTGTTGCTTAAGAGCTTTCAGGAAAAAAACGACCCAAGGCTGCCAATCGGGATTATCAGAACGAATAGTGCCTTGCGTTTGGCGCAAAGCAAGATAGTACGCCTCTTTGCTTTGCTCAATCACACTCTCTAAAGAGGAGTAAGGCACATAGGCATAGCCAGCCTTTAAAAGTAGTAAGGTGGTGACCACTCGGCTTAAACGACCATTACCATCTTGGAATGGATGGATTTCTAAAAATACCACGATAAATATAGCGATAATCAAAAGTGGATGAAGATCACTTTCATCTTTAACTTCATTCACCCACTCAATAAGTTCTGTCATTAATTTAGGTGTATCAAATGGTGATGCTGTTTCAAAAACAATTCCCACTTGTTTTCCATCAGCATCAAAAGCTGCAACACTATTAGAGTTGGTTTTGTATTCTCCCCGATGGCGTTCGTCTTTGCTGCTGTAAACCAACAAATCACGGTGAAGTTGTTTTATGTGATTTTCTGAAATAGGAATGTCAGACCATGATTGAAACACGGTTTCCATGACATCGGCATAACCAGCAACTTCCTGCGCATCTCGAGTATCAAATTGTTTGATTTCAAGATTGCGTAATAACGCTTCCACCTCTCGGTCAGAGAGCTTGCTACCTTCAATTCGTGTTGAGGAGCCAATACTTTCAATAGTTGCCACATGGCGTAATGCTGATAATCGTTCAGGTGCTAACGTGCCTAATGCGCGCCATGCGCCCTTGAATTCATCAATTTCAGATATGATTTTGAGGATTTCAGGTGTAATCGTAATTGAGTGCGTTTGAATCATAATATCCAATTATACATCCAATTACACCCAATTTGTCAATCCATTTATATATCCAATTGCATCCAATATGCAAAAAAGATAAGAAACATTACTTTTTATGTTAAGACACTTATCATTTTACAGCTAAATGTCTCATAAAAATAGAACGTACAGTGAATATTATCATAAGTCTTGAGTCTTGACATTCATGAGTAATGTTTTATATAGGTATTTTGTTTAAAGGAAATTTGCATGGAGACAACAAATACATCACCTACTAAAGAATTTGAGGCGATACAAAATATCCACCAAGCTTTGGAACCTCTCGACGCAGAAGCTCGACGTAGGGTGATAAAATATATTTCTAGCTTGTTTGATTTAAATACTGAGGCATTTGAGACGAATGAAAATCACGCTAGCCCAATAGTATCAAATGATCAGAGCGTTGATGAGGATAAATTTGAAACTCTAGCCGATCTCTACGATGCCGCAGCTCCAGTTACAAATGCAGACAAGGCATTAGTTGTTGGGATGTGGGTTCAAGAACATCTTGGACAAGAAAGTTTCAGCTCCCAAACGATAAATACTGAACTGAAGCATTTAGGTCATGGGATCGCAAATATAACAAGTGCCATAGATCAACTAAAAGAGGCCAAACCATCACTTATGCAGCAGTTACGTAAGAGTGGTGCAAGTCAACAAGCTAGAAAAACTTATAAAATTACTTTGGCTGGGGTAAGGGCAGTTAAAACGATGATTGAAAACGCAACATCAGCGGGGTGAATTAAATGACTGAACAAGTTACAAAATTGAAAGTTAAATTAGGCGCTGCAGAAATCGAGTATGAAGGCGGTAAAGAATTTTTAAAAGATGAGGTGATGCCCACAGTTTCTAAAATGCTAGAAATGGTTCAAGAAAGGGTGGAACTGCAGTCTCCTGCTCCTTCAAATAATATGATTTCTAACGGAATTGAAACGCCTTTGATTTCTGAAACAATTAATATTTCAGAACTTTCTACAAACACTATTGCAAATTTACTTAATGCAAAAACAGGGGGTGATTTGGCAATAGCTGCGGCTGCGAAATTAATAATTATTGATAAGCAAGAGACTATCTCGCGTGCTGATATTTTAGCAGAGATGAAGAAGGCAACTGCTTTTTATAAGCAAACAATGAGCAAAAATTTATCATCTTCCATGAAAATTTTGATTAGAGATGATCGTATTAGGCTTGTTGCCGAAAACACTTATTCTTTATCAAATAAAGAGAGGCAATCTTTGGAGCAAAAACTTGCTAAAGCAGAGTGAACTTAAAAATTGGCTTCATAAAAAGAACTTGAGACAGTTAGACAAGTTGCTTTTAGTGCTTGCTTCTTTTGAAGCGCCTGTTCAGGTGCGAGATATTAAAGTTAGGGCAAAAGAAGGTGGTTTGAAAATCGCAAAGGGATGGAACCCATCCTCTTCTTTAGGAAAATCTGATGGACTTGCTATTAACACAAGTGATGGTTGGGAGTTAAGTGAATCTGGGAAAGCGCACCTACGCACTCTTGGTATAACTCAGTTTTCTCCTGCTGCAGAAGATGTGGCTCATGATTTAAGAGATGAGTTGGCAAAAATTAAAGATGAAAACACACGCCTTTTTGTTGGTGAGGCGGTCAAGTGCTTTGAGTTGAAATTATATCGTTCAGCAGTGATTATGTCATGGGTTGGTGCAGTAAGTTTATTGCAAGACCATATTGTAAAGAACTATTTATCAGCATTTAATGCTGAGGCGCGGCGTATCGATGCTAAATGGAAAACAGCCAAAACTACTGACGATCTTAGTCGTATGAAAGAATCTGACTTTTTGGATCGTTTAGTTTCGCTTTCTGTTTTTGGAAAAAATGTAAAAGATGAACTAGCCATTTGCCTTAAACTTAGAAATGGATGTGGGCATCCTAATGATCTTAAAATAGGGCAAAACAGAGTTGCTCACCATATAGAAATTTTATTGTTAAATGTTTTTCAAAAATACTAAATATCCTAATAAATTAATTGAAACTTAGCCCAAAGGGATGCAACGGGAAATGCGCAGCGGGTTTCCCTTGCCGAGCAAGCGAAGTGCAGTGAGTAAATGCGGAGTGACTACCACTCCGCACATCTTGCGCAAGCTCAAATTTTTCCAAACTTCAGATTTAGAAATACAATATCCAGCCTAAACAATTACTACGATCTCACCCATGCGCCGTGTCACTGACCCAACATGAACCGTTATATGAAACTCTTACTTACTTTTTGTAGTCTTGGGGATAGTTAAACAAATCATCTAATATTTCTTCTTCAACCTCTTCCTTGTTAATTAGCCCCATCTGAGGAATAGACCTTACATCCCACTCTTCAAACGGAATATCATCCAATTCTGGAAATTCTTCCCTGACAAAATGAATCCCCGTTGAGAAAAAACCTGTTTTTACATTATTCGAAGCACCATTATAGGAGCCTGACAGAGAATGGATTTGATCACCATGCACATATATGGCTTTAAGTATACTGAGCTGCAAAAGGCCAGTGCTTGAATCAGTTGATAAAAGAAAGTAATTACTTTTTTTGCAAAGAATATGCCCTTTAAAAACCTGCCGCCTCCAATTCTTTCTAAACTTGTAATGCATAATTTCATTATAAAGAATTGCGTCATTTTCGGTGACGGAAATACTTGCACAGCTAACAATGACCTTGCCTCTCATAGAAAGGGATGGTCTGTAAACACGAAAAAATCCGGGCAGCCTTTGACAGTCAGTCTTCATTTGCTTTTTGTCTGCTTTAAGAAAAGACGCCATAGAAAAATATAGACTATTCCCTATTCCAGAAACCGAATCTAAAACTTTATCTCTATCTATCGCATCATTAGAAGAGAGGTATTCATAAAAAGCATTGAATAGAACGTCGTTAAATTGATTGTAATATTTATTTATTTTTTTCTTATATTGACGCTCAAAATATATAGCTAAATCATTGGCCTGCTCTGGCTTATAAAAACCTCCCATGAGATCATCAATTTCACCTAAATAGTTAAACATGGTTGCTCTGGATATTTTATTTCTTAGAACTTTTCGATCCTTAAAATATTGATCAACTGCACCAGACATATGATCAATCAAAGGTTCAACAAATCTCCCTTTCTTTCTCTCCAAGTTTGCGATCAATAATAAATATGCAAGATTTTTTTTATTAAAGGGAATCGGCATTTTTAAACTTTATCTTTTTGTAAAATGACTTTGATGCACCTAAGACAGACATGGACTCCACTTAGACTGAAACCTTAAACGAATAGATTCTGTTGGACGGCACATTCCTATAACCCCCTGATATTGTGCCTTTATTGTGACGCTAACCAATAAAGGAAAACAGTATGAATTCTAATTACCCCCATAATAACGGGACGGGAAACAAGACCTCATCATCCGACATCATAACCAATGCCACAGCTTTTTATGGCGCATTATATGTCGCCCCATTTCTCTATCACGCAACATATCAATTCGCTGAAAAGATGCTTGTTGAACAATACGGAGAAGAGTTTGTGACCCCAATACTTTTTGGTCATTGGGTCTTCTGTTTCTTTCTTTCATTCCTCGGCATTCGCGGTGCTTTAGCAACCGCTATCGCATTGCTCTCTATGGCAACTGGCCGATACGGTCTGCACTTTTCCAACCTTCTACCAATGGCATTTTAAGGAGTACTAATCATGCCCGAAATTAAAAAAGTTAAACATTCAAAAGAGGATGGTTTTTTCCGCTCAACCTTGGGCATCTTGACCTTCATTGCTTTCATATCAGGCTGTGCCCTGATCTATGATGGCCAATATATGGAAGGCCTCGGTTTTCTGGCTGGCTCTGGTGTACTGGGCTGGATTACAGGTAAAATTCCTCAGAAGAACGTCTGGAAAGATTGACACGAAATTTCTTATTGGGCGGGCTGGTGAAGACCAACCCGCCCTTTTTCATACCATTTTATTTTAGTAAGTGAGTTGAAAATGGATTATCAAAACAATCCTTATGGCAGTGCGCAATTTGCCAGTCCGCTAGACTGCCAACAAGCCGGACTTCATAATCAACAAGGGCTTTATATTGGGCATGATGCCAGTGGACGCGCCTGTTTTTCTGATCAAATGAGTGGATTGCTTTTGTGTGGCGGCGCACGTTCCTATAAAGGCAGTTTTATAACGCCGTGGCTGGTTGATGGTCACTATACCGACCATGTAATTAATATGGATTGGAAAGGGCAGAACGGCAGTATATCTGCACTTCAAGTCCTTCAAAATCGCCGCGTCATCAATTATAACCCACGCGGTAAAACCAGTCACATCAATGTTCTCTCTGATATTCGACGCAATTCACCAACGCTTGTGCCTGATGCAAAGCTCAAGGCGCAAAGTATCATTCCTCTAACGGGAGTTGGAAACTCTGATTTTTTCCAAGGCAACGCGCAGCGCATGACAGAAGCGGTGACTGTTGAATTGGCAAGGTTTTATGATGAAGTGACTTTGCCATTATTGGCAGATCATATGGGAGTATTGGGCAGTTCTCATGAGCAGTGGTTATCATTTGAATTTGAGATGTTAAATTCACCCCACCCGTCTTCTCGTCAAGTTGCAGTTGAACTTCAAGAGATGCGTAAATCCAGCAATCCCAATGCCGGAGGGTTTCAGGGAATTAAGGGTGAGATTGATAAAGCCTTTGCTTGCATGTCTGATCCTCAACTTCGTGCGTCCTTGTCACCGCCGTTTGATTTCTGTTTCTCTGAATTGGTCAAACCTGACGCACCAGCCTATGTGGTGAACATTATGGAGGCGATGGAGTTTGCCAAAAGTTCAGGCCTTGTGATCCGCATGCTCTACACCTCCGCCATGATGTATAAGAGGCGGCACCTTGGTTCACGCAGGCAAGTGTGGATATTTGACGAAATTGGCAATATAGGGCACTGGCCTCTAGCCGTTGATCTGGCGACCTATGGAGCTGGATTTGGAGTTAAGCCAGTCTATGTAACTCAGAGCTACCAGCAGCTTGATAATTTAGCGCCCAAAGCCTCTTCAATCATCGCAAATAGTTGCGGCACCGAAATCAACATCGGTGTGCGCAGTAATCAAGAAGCTGACCGTATCGCAAAGATGTGCGGCACAACCACTTTGGCTCTACCCGATACCATTACTAACGAGCGCGTTCGTTTAGAAAATGAGCAAGCTGCACAAAGTGCCATAGCTGGGCAAGTCAATGCTTTTGAAGCTGGGGTAATGATTGCCCAGAATGAACGGCTTTTAAAACATAAGAAAAAAATTGCCCGCCAATTAAGAACTGCCGATGAAGTAAGAAACACAGACGAGCATACCGCTTATGTATTCATGCCCGGTGTTTTGTCCGGCGCTTTAGAAACACGGTTTCTGCCCTATTGGATGCGCCCTGATTTAGCAGGGCGGTTTTTAGGCGATCCGTATCATTCCCCTCAAGGCAAAGTCGAAATCAGGGGAAGGTGGGGGCAAGTCTTTCAAGACATTATCACTGAAACAGCACCACCCGAAATTGCCGATTGGCCGCAATATCGTGACACAGGCCAATGGTCATATGTGAAGGGCTATCGCCCACAACTCTCCCAGAAAAGGAAAAGATAGTGACTGAGTACCAAAACAACAAACCCCGTCCGGCTGAAACATTGCGCGATGGAAATATCAAGGCGACCATCTGGCGCAATTTTGGAGAAAAAGGCGCGTACTATCGCACCCAGTTCTCCCGCACCTATCAGGATAGCAATGGAAATTACCATGAAACCTCAACATTCAATGGCGCTGATATTTTGAAGATCGGACGGTTAGCTGAACGTGCTTACGACATAGAACATAAACTACGCCAACAGGATCGCGAAGCCCAGAAGGAGCAACAATCATGACAGACCAGCAAAATAATAAACCACGCCCCGCAGAAACCTTAAGGGACGGAAATGTCAAAGCCACCATCTGGCGCAATCAAAATGAGAAAGGAGCATTTTATAACACTAAGTTCTCACGCTCATATCAGGATCAAGAAGGGAAGTACCATGAAAGCGAACACTTCCAAGGGACTGACATGTTAAAGGTCGGACGACTAGCTGATCGCGCCTATGACAAGGAACGAGAGTTACGACAGCTTGATCGGACACAAACTCAAACCCCGCAACAAAGTGCAGATAAAGAGGCCTATGTGAAGGATCAGCAAAATCCCAATCAACAGCCAAACCAACACCATCAAAGAAATAATGATCCCAGTCTTTAGGAGTTTCCGATGCCGAAAGATCAACCAAACAATTTCCCCCGAGAGGGGGAAACCAATCCTGTCACCCGTGATCATCTGGAGCAGTTAAAGGCAAACCGCCCCATACCAAATACAAGTTTAGATTACACCATTGGTGGCGGTACTGAAGCTGTAGTCCATGCTTCAGTAGAGGCGGAAAGGAATTACTCGATTACAACAGGTGAGCGCATACTAAAACGCTCATCTTACGATCTGGATCACAGCTTTACCTTTAAATCGCTTGAGGGACATAGCAAGGCACAGTTTGGAACTGCCCATGATCGTGCAAAGGCCGAGTATGTAAAACAACAACAGAGCCATTCGCAAGCTAGTCCAGAACCTTCGCAGGAACAAAATCAACCCAGCTTGAAAGAGCAATATATCAAGACACAACAGGAAGTGTCTCATTCCGTTTCTGCGCCCTCTTATCAACAATCAGTGGAGCCAAGTCGATGAGAAATCACCTGAATGACATACATGGATATGCGGAACTACTTCTTTATTTAGTTATTGATTTTTATTGACTTTTTCCAAAATTAACTTTAATATTCTTCTTTTGTTCTCATGCAATAAAGTGCGAGAAGAAAGGGTGATTGATGGTTTAATTGTAATGAGTAAATAGGAATACGGGTTTGAAAAAGATATATAATGAAGAAGGAAAAAAGAACGAAATAACAATAACAAACGGGGCAGAGGTTACGAAAGACTGGCCTGCCCTTCAATTGGACGTTGAATATTACCAAGCCTTTCTTGATGATGAAGATATAACGGATGCCCAGAAAAAAGAATTGATCGAAACCATCTGGAATATCGTTGTCACATTCGTGGATTTAGGCTTCGGCATTGAACCCGTACAGCAAGCTATAGAAGCGGGGCAAAACCATACACAAGATAAGAGTCCAACAGATTCAGATTTCGTGAAACGGGCAGATCAAGCTGATAAACTCAATTGTACCAATACAGAACCCAAATAAATCACATAGCCGGAGGAAACCTATGATTTTTAACGATACCCCTAAACATAATATTACCAGTGCTGTGATTTATTGCCGTGTGTCTAGTAAAGCTCAAACCAAGCGCGGTGATGGTCTAAACTCTCAAGAAACGCGATGCAAACAATACGCTCAATATAAGGGTTATGATGTGTTGAAAGTCTTCACTGACGATGTGACCGGAACACGGGCGGATCGCCCTGGACTTCAAGCGATGTTGAGTTATTTGCAATCTGATCGCAAAAACCCTCATGTTGTAATCATTGATGATTTATCCCGCTTTGCAAAGAATGTTCCCGTCCATTTTGAATTCCGAGAGGCTATAACAAGTGCTGGTGGTGTATTGGAATCTCCCTCTGTCATACTTCGCGACGATGCAGACGGGGAAATGCACGAATATATTCTAGCAACTGTTAATCAACATCAAAGCCGCAAGAATGCTGAGCAAACTTTGAATAGAATGCAAGCCCGATGCTGGAATGGCTATTGGGTATTTCAGCCCCCTATTGGTTTCAAGTATGAAAAGTTTGAAGAACATGGAAAGCTTCTTGTTCGAAATGAACCGATTGCTAGCATAGTGCAAGAGGCTCTTGAAGGTTTTGCTTCTGGTAGGTTTGATAGCCAAGCGGAAGTAAAACGTTTTCTGGAAAGTCAGCCAAATTTCCCGAAAGATTTACCCAATGGTTTAATCCGTAATCAACGCGTTACTGATATTCTGAAACGTGAAACTTATGCCGGATATTTGGAAGTACCCAATTGGGGTATTCCAATGCGTAAAGCGCATCATGAAGGGCTGATAACTTTGGAAACCCACCAAAAAATACAAGATCGCATGAAGAAAGGTGCAAAGGTTCCGGCTCGAAAGGATATCAAAGAGGACTTCCCTTTGAGAGGCTTTGTAACCTGCGGTGATTGTGAAAAGCCCTTAACGTCTTGTTGGTCAAAAAGCGCAGCTGGAAAAAAGCATCCCTATTACCTGTGTTTCAATCGCGACTGCAAAAGCAATCGAAAATCTATTCCGCGTGACAAACTTGAAAATGAGTTCGCTGATTTGTTGAAGAAGTTGCAACCTTCTCAGAAATTATTTGATATTACCCAAGCGATGTTTCGCAAGGCTTGGGACATACGGCTCAAACAAGTAAATATACATAAAGTAACAATGGAAAAAGAGTTCGTTAAAATAGAAAAACAGATTGAACAATTGGTTGATCGTGTTGTTGATTGTCAGAGCTTAACTACTGTATTGGCCTATGAAAAACGGATTGCCAAACTTGAAAGAGAAAAGCTGATTATTACTGAAAAACTCACAAAAAAAGCTCATCCAAAACGTACTTTTGATGAAATGTTCGAACGCGCTTTACGATTTCTTGCAAACCCTTGTAATCTTTGGGAATCTAACCGTATTGAAGACAAGAAAACAGTGCTAAAACTGTCGTTTTCTCACAGATTACCCTACTGCCGAAAAAATGGATTTCGAACGCCGCAAGTATCTGTTCCATTTAGGTTTTTTGACAATTTTACAGGAAAATGTGAAATGGCGCGCCGGGGAAGATTCGAACTCCCGACCCCCTGATTCGTAGTCAGGTACTCTATCCAGCTGAGCTACCGGCGCCTAATCGAGATGCCATGAGTTGGCACTGATTATTATGTTTGAAGGGTTTACCCTTAAAGTCTTTAATAAAAAGAAAATTTATCAGAACTTTAATTTGAATTGCCTTCAGGTCAGGCGGTATTACTAGCCGCTTCATTAGCCAATTGCAAGAGGCTTATTGAAGAAAATTTCTGTTTTTAAATTTTTTATTAAAAAGCTCCGCTCGGCTCCTAATACTGACTTTCTATTTAAGAAGAGGCTCCATTTCCGCCGTTTCCGTTTTCTGGTAGTTGAATTTGGAAATGGGCGCCTGCATCGTTGTTTTTATAGGTTATCGAGCCATTGTGAGCCTGGATAATTTCAGCTGAAATGGCTAACCCTAAGCCTGTGCCACCTTTTCTTAGGCTGCCTTTAAAGGGCTGGAACATAAATTCCTGGGCCTTATCCGGAACGCCTGGGCCAGTATCCTTGATATCTATAATATTCAAATTGCCTTCTTTGTTCAGCTCTATGCTCACAGTATCTGGCGCTGAACAATCTGTTTTGGCATCTAAAACTTGCACACTATTGCGTATTAAATTACCGAACACACGGTAGAGCTGCTCATAATCACCGTAGATTTTGGTATTTTCATCAATATCTATTTTGATATTCACACGTGCTTTTGGCAATCCGAGCTCTTCAAAAACTTCGTTAAATAAATCCATTAATTTAAAGTTTGTTCTGCTGAGACTTTTCTCATCTTCAATTTTGCCATATTGCAACGTCTCAGAGCAAAGTTTAATGGCGCGGTCAATTGAACGAACAAGCCTTGGTGTCACTCGTTGTACTGTTGGGTCATCAACACCTGTTAAACGATCCGAGACCAGCTGGGCTGTGCCGAGCATATTGCGCAAATCATGATTAATTTTACTCACCGCTCCGCCCAGATTTGCTAGCCTGTTTTTTTGCTTCAGTAAGGATGCGAGATCAGTTTGGAGCGAAAGAAGCTCGTTTTCTACCGTTCCGATTTCATCTGTTCGTCCACTTGGGATTACCCGCCGGTCTGGGTCTTGGGGATTTTCACTGAAGTGCATCATGTTTTCAGTTAACTGGCCAATGGGTGCAACAAGTAACCGGTTCAGTGCTAAGTAAACAAGAGCAGCACTGAAGATTGAGATGATGATCGACAGTCCTAAAATGTTAAGTGCAAAACTTATCATATCTTTTTTTAAGGGCCCTTGAACCATGAGCACCTCTAAGAATTGCACATCCGACATTTCAGGTTTGTCGACAACGCGTATAAGTAAATTATCCGGTTGGAAGTAGACTGCAATGGCATCACGAATAAGAGATAGGAAATTTTGATGACGCAAGTCAAAATGAGCCATAATAGCGCGAGGCATTGGAGACTCGAGAATGAGTTGGCGCCGATTCCCTTTTTTAAGGGCCACGGCATAAACCTGAGCGTTATTGAGCAATTCCCAGCGCAATTTTTCAGGGACCTGATTATTAGGTGCAGCTTCGACGGCAAGAGCGGCTATTTGAGCGGCACTCATGCGTTCGTCAATCCAATTTTTTCGAAAATTGCCAATAGAAGGCAGAAAGATTAAAACCTCCGCCAACATGACAAAGAGAGCGGTTAACAACAGAAGTTTTGCTGATAGACTAAAGCCTTTGGCTACTCTTTTATTTGACTGAAAAAACCTCACGTTTCATCTTCCCGCCCCTCACGGGCAATTTTTGTTAAGTTCATATTTAATCAAACAAGTTTTGATTTCAAGAACCTTTAAATTTAAACTACTTTCTTATTTTTACCTATAGCGACTGCTAGAGGCAAAGAAATATGATGAGAATGGTAACCAGCAGTTTCCCGATTGACTTGGCCACTTAAGCTAAGCCTGTTCGTGCTGGCACCTTCTTTTTATCAACCAAATTTGGCTAAAAACTTAATGACCTTTCTCAACATTGGGCTCATTAGTTTCGGCTGAAAATATGTGTATGCAACGCGTTTATTAATCTCACTCAAAGTTGGATATGGAGAGACAAACCCTGTAAACGCCTTGATATTTAAATTTGACGACATTGCCAGTGACCACATTTGAATAAGCTCACCCGCATTTTCACCAACGATAGAGACCCCTAAGATCTTGCCTTTACGGGTCGTGACTAATTTTACCAGACCATCTGTTTTTCTCTCGGCTTGAGCTCGATCATTTTCAGCATAAGGCCAACGCAGCACATGCACTTTGCCATGTTTCTTTGTTGCTTCTTCTTCTGTTAATCCAATATGGGCCAGTTCTGGATCTGTGTAAGTCACCCATGGAATTTTAGTTGTATCTACTTTGGCAGGCATACGGAACAAGGCACGGCGAATGACAATGCCTGCGTGATAATTGGCCATGTGTGTGAATTGCAAGCCGCCGGTGATATCACCAATTGCGAAAACTTTCTTATTGGTTGTGACCAAACCTTTGTTCACTTTTACACCACGACGATCAAAAAGAATGCCCGCATTTTCAAGTTTTAAGCTATCTAGATTTGGGCGCCTACCTGTTGCGATAAGAAGATGTGTTCCTTTAATTTCGCCTTGCTCAGCTCCTTTAGATACTCTGACTGTAACGCCTTGAATATCCTGGCTTACGCCTTCAACGCTTGTTTCCTCGAGAATTTCAATACCTTCATCTCTCAAGCGTTCGAGAACGACTGATGTTAATTCCGGGTCATCCTTACCGAGCGCTTTCATGGCTTCGATAACTGTTACTTTCGAGCCAAGGCGATGATGGGCCTGTGCCATTTCCATACCGATGGGGCCACCACCAATGACAATAAGATGCGGGATCGCCTGGTCATTATCGAAGATGGTTTCATTCGTGAAAAAGTTTACATTTTCTAATCCCTCAATTGGAGGAATGGCTGGTGCTGATCCCGTGGCGATGATTGTGCGGCGCGCTTTGATTTCATAGTCACCGGCTGTGACTGTATAGCTATCTTTAAAAGAGGCTTCTGCCTGGATAACGTTTACGCCTAACCCTTCGAAACGCTCGACTGAGTCATTCGGCTCAATTGCTGCGATCACTTCATGAACATGTTTGTTCACAGCTCGGAAATCGATTGATGGTTCTTGTGGTGCGATGCCAAATTTATTTTGTGAACGCATCTGATGAGCTCTTTTACCTGCGGCCAAAAGTGCCTTTGAAGGAACGCAGCCAGTGTTCAAGCAATCACCGCCCATTTTATGTTTTTCAACTAGAACTACTTCCACACCGAGTTGGGCGGCGGCAGCTGCTACAGAAAGCCCTCCCGAGCCAGCTCCGATGACGCATAAATCTGGTGTTAATACGTTTGACATTTTTCTATTTCCTCTTTTTCTGTCTCACGGGATATGACCGCTACGCGGTCTTCCCTCCGACGGGGCGGGGCATTTTACTTGTGCTTTAGTTGCCCACTAAGCAACCGCACATGCCCCGACGGCCGTTCGGCCTACGTTTTTTATTCTCGGTGTTACGGTCAATTTACTTTATTGACCGTAACCTCCATCGATTATTTTTCTCTTTACTGCTTGCGGAATTTTTTGATGGCCACAGGCAATAGTGAAACGACTGCTAATAACGCAAATGCTATGAGTAAATCTGTTGTTACTAACGACGAGGTGTCTAACTCAAATTTACAATTGGCTGCATTCGCTCCTGCTAAACAAGCTTCATATGATTCTTTTTGAGCAACGATGACGCTTTCAAGACCTTGACCAACATATGAAAAGGCGAGAGTGCCAGGAATGATGCCGAAGAAAGTTGCAATAAAATACGTACTTAATTTTACTCCTAAAAGCGCGGGCGCTAAATTTACAAGCCAAAATGGGAAAGCAGGCACAAGACGCAAGAAGAACATGTAGCTCAGTGCATTTTCTTCGAAGCCTTTTTGCAGTTTTTCTAAAAACGGACCTGCTTTAGATTTTAGATGATCACCTAGTGATGTTTTGGCTGCAAGAAATAAGATTGTTGCCCCAATTGTTGCTCCGGTAACCGTTGCAAACGTTCCCACGAACCACCCAAATAACAAACCACCCGCGACAGTAATTACAATGCCACTTGGAAAAGAAAGCGCTGTTAGTACCGCATAGGCCAAAGTGTAAAGCAAGATGGCTGAAATATAATTAGCTGAGATAAAGTTTCTTAAATTTTCCAGGTTTAATGCCAGTTCTTTGAAGGAAAGATAATTATGCCATCCTTGTGAAAAAGCCACTCCCATGAAGGCTACGATGGCCATTAATGGAAGATATTTTTTCCAAACTGATCTGTTATCAGCTTCGGCAGTTTGATGTGCTTGGTCTTCCATCAAAGTGGACTCCTCTGGTGTGTAAGTCATATTATTTTGATTGGTCATTTAATGTCCAATCATAAAATGAGCTGTTAATAGAACCGATTTTTGTGATCTTTGCTTTTAGGTCTTTATCAGCGTGTTTTTTCAAATGAGCCAAAACGCCTCTGTCATTTCCGCCAAAATCTTTTTTGAACCATACATAGATTTTAGAAATGGCTAGGCGGTTGCCTTTAACAACAGCGCCCCGGTTTGAATTGACATAATCTCTTGCCGCCCTGTTAAGCTGTGCTTGAAGGTTCTTGCCATCAAAGGCTTGATTTTGAAGATTTGGACAACCAACAGATGCACAATTTACCGCATAGTGGACCCTAGGATCTTTATGCACTTTTCGTAAAATTTGATGCTCAATGTCATCTAAGCTGATTTTGGTGCCTTCAATGGTCACTAGTTTTTTGCCCCACGGACCGTTTGAGAAAATTCCAGGGGAGATATCAATATCTTTAATTGATTTAACTGGGTAGGCATCCAAAACCACATTAATGGTGACGGCATTATAAAGATTGGCCCAGTAAGCGAATTGTTCACTTTTTGAAAGAGATGTCACTTTTACAGTTTCAAGGGTCTTAATATAGGCCTTTAAAGCTGACTGTTTGGTTTTAAAGCCTTTATAGTCAACTCGGTTAAGGCCGTTCTTATCTGCTTTGACATATTGCTTTAGCAATTGTGAGAAGGCTTTATGGTCTATTATCTTTTGGCTACTGGCGTTAATTTTAGAGAATTGCTCAGTCACGCTCGCTGTCATTAGTGTGACAGCATTTGCCTTACTCATAGCATTCAGTTCTAAAATACCGCTAGAAATGGTGCTTACACCTGCAAGAAGTGAGAAACTCATTAAAAAATGAGTGATTTTTTTGCGATTTGTCATTTTCATTTATGTGTCCTACGCCATTATAAATCTTTTTTAGCTTAAATTTGCTGCATTCGAGCCTATTTTAACTGTTTCTACAGGTTAACCGGTAAAAACAGACTGCCCGCTTTCCGATTTAAGAGGTAGCACATGTTTGCAAAATTACCTGATCATACATCTTCAAACCCTTGTGAGACGTTTGTGAACAACATTTGAACTGCTTGAAGCTTCTTGGCTTTATGAATTTGGGTTTTTTTGAAGAGCTTTTCATTGACAATTGGGGTTTGTGCAGGCTATATGCCCTTTTTATGGATATTTACTGATCTTAATGATGCATTTGCTATTCTTAGCAATATGACTGGCACTGAAGCATTAAGCAGACTGGTTCTAAAGCATAATCTGTTTTGGAGGCGGGCGCTTTTGCATTCACCCTTTTTTCATTTTAGGTCAGATTAACGATTTTTCAATTGATCCTTTATGTAGTGTAAAGATCAATTAGATGGAGACCTCAAGTGAAACGTACATATCAACCAAGCCGCTTGGTACGTAAACGGCGCCATGGATTTAGAGCACGCAAAGCAACTGTTGGTGGACGCCAAGTTTTAGCTAACAGACGTTCACGTGGCCGCAAGAAGTTAAGTGCTTAATTTAAAAAGTTTAGCTTTTAAACTTTTGAGATTACTCTCACTTAATGATGAAATTTTAGGGCAATGTTGAAACTCAACTTTGCCCTTTATTTTTACTTAGCTTACCTTTTTATTTTTAGGGTCCTTTATTTTTAAAGCCAAATCAGTTTGGCAACATTCAATACCCTCTTTAAATGGATTTTTTGTTGGATTTAAATCTCATGAGCCTTCCTCCAGGAAAACTTTCCATAATAAAACAGAGACGCGAATTTTTAGCTGTTAAATCAGGCAGTTCTCAAGGTAAAACTCAAGGTAGTTCATGGGGTACACCTGGATTTTTACTGCAAGCTTGTGTGAGGGAAGGTCAGATTGAGGATAAAGCTGAGGGAACAAAGGCTGAAGCTCGTTTTGGCATAACTGTTACGAATAACACTGTTCGTAGAATGATCACCCAGATACAAAAGGGGCAACAGGCTAAGAACAAAGACAAGTCTTCAAACGCTGACGGGAAACGGGGCCCTGTTTCAGTTATGCGAAATAAGATGAGGCGGCGATTAAAGGAAGCTTTACGGCAAATTGCACCAAACGCCGCTCAGCCTGGAATTGATTATGTAATAATTGGCCGTCAGGCTTGTTTATCAATTGATTATGCTGATCTTCTAAAAGATTTAGAGAAAAGCTTTAAAAAAGTTCATAGACGGATTATATCATCTGGCACTGACTAAGATTTAAACGCGCCATTAACATTTAAGCAATAGAGCATTTTTCATGGATGAAAATAATAAAAATTTTATAGTTGCCCTTGTTCTTTCGGTTTTGGTCTTCCTGGTTTGGAACTATTTTTACATTGTTCCCAAGCAAGAAAAACTCAAAGAGCGCCAACAAGCTGAAGCTCTTTTGAAGAAACAAAGCCAAGGAGCAAACCCTCCTAAAGTTGATGGCAAAATTCAAGCTGGCACGCCAATTACACCTGGTGTTGTTCAAGCACCTGTCCGAGTTAAATCTCGAGGTGATATTTTATCAGATACGTCTAAACGTGTTGCTATTGATACACCGGCCATATCAGGTTCGATCAATCTTGTTGGTGGCCGCGTTGACGATGTATTATTAAAGAATTTCCGCCAAAAAGTTGATAAGAATAGCCCACCGGTTGAGTTCTTTTCTCCTGAAGGAACGAAGCATCCTTATTTTGCTGATTTTGGTTGGGTGAGTAGTGATAGTTCTGTTGTTGCTCCCAAAAATGACACGCTTTGGACAAAGGTTTCGGGTGACCGTTTGTCAGTTGGATCCCCTGTTAAATTACAATTTGACAATGGCAAGGGGCTCCTTTTTGAACGTGAGATTTCAATTGATGAGCGTTTTATGTTCACCATCACACAACGGGTGATGAACAAAGGCTCGAAAGCTCTTGACCTATCTCCCTATGGCTTAATCTACCGCCGCAACAAACCGATTAGCGAATCAATCTTCATTTCTCATGAAGGTGTTGTGGGTGTTTTCAATGATGAGTTAATTGAAACAACTTACAGTGACTTGGCTGATGACAGATTAGAAAAACATTCAGGGAAAACCGGGTGGGTTGCGCTCACTGATAAATATTGGGCAGCAGCGCTTATTCCTGACGAGCGTCACAAATTTTCTTCTAACTTTCTGGGTAATGCACCTGAGGGAAGCGATGATAATTACACTGTGAATTATTTGCTTGCTGGACAAATCATTGAACCTGGCAAAACAATTGAAGTGACCAATCGCCTCTATGCTGGTGCCAAACAGGGTGAACTGATTGAGACCTACGCGGAAACTCTTAAAATTAATAAGTTTACCAATTTGATTGACTGGGGTTGGTTTCATTTCATCACAAAACCGATGTTTAAGTCTTTGGTTTATTTTAACCATCTCGTTGGCAATTTTGGTTTATCGATTTTGATCGTTACAGTTATTATTAAACTGCTTTTATTCCCTCTGGCTAACAAGTCTTATAAATCTATGGCGTATATGAAAAAGATGCAGCCTGAGATGGAAAAAATCAGAACGCGCTATAAAGACGATAAGATGAAGCAGCAGCAAGAGCTGATGGAGCTTTATAAGAAAAACAAGATCAACCCCTTATCTGGTTGTTGGCCCGTTCTTATACAAATTCCTATTTTCTTTGCGCTCTATAAAGTGCTGTATGTAACTATTGAAATGCGTCATGCGCCGTTTGTTGGTTGGATCCAGGATCTATCAGCACCAGACCCGACATCTCTTTTCAATTTATTCGGTTTGATCCCGATTGACCTTCCGCAATTCTTGATGATTGGCATTTGGCCATTGATCATGGGTATTACCATGTTCATTCAAATGAAGCTAAACCCAGCACCAACTGATGCGGTGCAGGCTCAAATCTTCACTTATATGCCGATTATCTTTACCTTTATTCTTGCAGGCTTTTCTTCCGGACTTGTTATTTACTGGGCGTGGAACAATACACTTTCAGTCATACAGCAGTATTATATTATGCGGCGGCACGGTGTTGAGGTGAATCTCTTGGAGAATATGGGTTTCAAGAAGAAGAGTACTTAGTTATCTCTCACGGCTATTCCAAGCGCTTATGGCGCTTGGGCCTCCGAGGGGCGGCGCTTGCGCCGGACGCCCTTGGCGTCATGTCTCTCAGCCCGAAAATGGGCTGAGCTCCTTCTTCGAATGGTGAGTTATGAGTTTTTTATTGCGCTTCAGTTGCCCACTATGACCCGTGTTAACATCGAGAAATATTATGAGCGATTTAGACGAAATTAAAATTACTGATGACCTCATTGAAGAAGGTATTTCTCTTTTTCGATTACCTATTGATTTTGTCAAAGGGGTGGTTGCGGAAAGTGGGCTGCCGGCAGCTGATCGACCTGAGATTGCTTTTGCCGGACGCTCCAATGTTGGTAAATCCAGTTTGATTAATGCGCTATGCAATCGTAAAAATTTAGCTCGCACATCGAACACACCAGGTCGC
Organism: Methyloligella sp.; assembly: GCA_021604645.1. Taxonomy (GTDB): domain Bacteria; phylum Pseudomonadota; class Alphaproteobacteria; order Rhizobiales; family HXMU1428-3; genus HXMU1428-3. Next base: position 56,764 of record BQJJ01000006.1, on the reverse strand, counting down.
ACGCGTGAGATTAATTATTTCACCATTGGGGATGAAGCGTTTCTCGTTGATATGCCTGGTTATGGTTTCGCTAAAGTGCCGAAAGAAATGGTTGCCGGATGGACCAAACTGATTGAGAAATATTTACGAGGCCGCACAAACCTTAAACGAACATTTGTCCTGATCGACAGTCGGCATGGTATCAAGAAAAAAGATCTTGAGATCATGGAGAAGCTTGATAGTTCTGCGGTGCTTTATCAAATCGTCTTAACAAAAACCGACAAGATAAAGACAGGTGAACTTGAAAAACGAATTAGCGAAACTGAAGCGATTATCAAAAAACACCCTGCTGCGTTTCCCTTATTAATCGCGACTTCGTCGAACAAAGGCCAGGGTATTGATGAGCTGAAGGGTGCCATAATTTTAGCGTTGAATTCTTAAACCAAACGGCTTGTATTGTTCAGCTGAATAAAAATGGCTTCTGAATCAAACTCTAATCTTTGCGGCTAAATTCTTTAATTTGCTCTTGAACAAGCTCATAAGTTTGCTGGCCATACTGAGCCACTCCGAACCCAACAACAAAAATTCCGGTAATCAAAATTAGCTTTTTGAAAATTGATCCATAATTACGCGTGACTTTGATATCTATTGATTTAGATGGTTGGATTGGAATTTCAGCAGTTAGACCGTCTTCATTGCTGGTGCGAGCTGTTACGTCTAACCTCAATTTTGATACGCCACTTTTACGTGGCAACACACGCCAGCGCCAAACGGCAAAATCAGCATCATTGGTTATGCCACCTTGCATTTCTGTCCACTGTGTCGAAGCTGTTGCACAATCTATCAAAAACAATCCATCTGGTCCTGTTAGCCGAACCGTGATGGCTTTCGTCAATGGGTTGTTGCTATTCTGCTTAGATCTTAAACCATAATCTTCAGGTGCCAGTTCAATTTCTGTATTTGCAAATTTCGCAACGCGCACTTCCAAATAATGCACTTTACCTACCCGCATAACCTTTGGAATATTTTCAATAACCTGATCTTGATCGCCAAGAATTTCTCTGTTTTTTTGATTTTGGGCGATCGAGTTAGCAATGCCATCCATTTTTTCCTGAGTTTGGCTATGCTGGTACCCACCATGAGGCAGCGGTGGCTGCCCAGGATGTACTGGTTGCTGCTGCCCTTGGGGTGACATCATATTCTTTGCTGGAAACTGCTCTTGTTTAAGAGGCATGCCTTCGCGCGCGATCGGGGGTAGGTTTAATGGCGCTTGATCCATAAGCCCTCTGCTGATTGCAGCCTGCTCATTTAGTTTTGGTTCTTTGATTTGCGGAAAATGTGGAGGCATTGCATTTTGAGCAGTTCTTATTGGAGCTTCTTCTTTTCCTTCAAATTTTGGTGCTGAATTTGCGTTTTCAGATAAATCGCCATCGCGCTGACCATTTTGCTGATCGTTACGTTGGTCATTTCGTTCTTCAGAACCAGGCTGAGGTGAAATAGGAAGTGAGGGAGGTGTGTTCCCATATTTATCTTCTTTGATGAACTTATCTTGTGGCTGCGCGAATTCTGCCTTTTTAAAACTCACTTTTCGGCTCGCAGCTTGAGAGGCTTCAGACTGTTCATCTGGGCCAGGTGTTTCCGCTCTTACTCCTTGAGGCCCTTTATTATTTAAAATTGATGGCAAAGGCTCTTGTTCATTTACGCTCTGCTGTTGCGGCGGTCGGATGGCTTGAGCTGGTGGCCTGTTCATTTGACCTTGCATGTTCGCTTGAGCTGGCATGCCGTTTTGCATTTTATGAGGTGGCACATTTTCAGCTTGTCTCAGTGTCTGTTGCTGGCCTTTACCTTTTTGCGCTGTTTCTAAGCCGGCATCTTGCCGCATAGGTGGTGGGCCACCTGCACGTGCATGATTTTGGTTTTGTATATTTACATGTGGAGTTGAAGCTTCCTGATGCGAGACTTTACCGCCCTTTGGTAGCGGCTGTTTTGCTTTAGGAGGAACGGGATGATATTCACGGCCCTCAACGGTCATCCCATAATCTTCTGGCCTGGCTTCAGCCTGTACAATAGACTCTAAAGGACCTTGGTTTTTCTTATCACCTTGAGGCTCTATAGCAGCCTTACTTACAGAAGGCTCTTTTGTCTTGTTGGCAACACCTTGCTGAGAAGGTTGTTCTGACTTTTGGTCTCTAATCTCACCTTTATCTGAGACTTCAGGAACTAATTTATAACTTTCAGTTTGATCATTATCTGGCTGGCTTTTGGCTTCTTTTGTTTCTTCTTGTTGTTTGAGACCTATCTGCTTTTCATTTTCGTTTTGTTTTTTATTCTCAAGATTTAAAACTGTTTCATTGAAAGTTAGCCCATGTTTTTGCAAAATTTTATGGGTAATCATTCCGCCTTCACCACTGATGATGGCAGATAGAATATTTGAGCCGTCAATTTCAGTATGACCAGCTTGTAGGGCTGCAGCTGAAGCATGTGCGATGAGATTTTGGACAGTCACATCAAATGAAGGAGGGACAGTGTTTGGGCTACGCATACGGGCTTCTGGGCCTAATTTGCGTAATAAATCCATGCAAAGTGCTTCAACATCAACTTTACAAACTAATAGAACGGCAACGGCCTCTGGGTCTTGGCCAAGTGCGAGCAGGAGGTGATCTAGCCCTACAACAGAATGTTTGCGACGTGTTGCCAGCTCCTCAGCGCGAGAGAGGCTTTCGTGCAAATTGCGTGTTGCAGGAAGTTGTTGATCTAATTGTTCAGCCATCTCTACTCTACTCAAGCTGCCTCCGAGGTTAGCTACTTAGATAAATTATATTATTTAGACTTGTGTTTCTAGGACCGTAATTTTAGCTAAATAAGTGAAAAAATTTGACACAACACTTGCGAGAATACTAAGCAAAGTTTGTGGCCGAATACGGACGAATTTCTTACTCGTTTTAGCTCTGGTCTCTTGTCGTTGAAGTCTTTAGCTTTTTTTAAATATGATAGTCAGTATTAGTTTACTTTTGAGCACTTTAGCCTTATTGGGTTCAAGTCTCCTTTAAGATTTATCAATTATTTGACGCTTTGGGTATCACTATTTCAAATTGTGCCTCAGATTCACGTTAGCTTTACCAACTTTTATTGATTGTGGTTAAGGGCAATTCGCACTAAAAAGCCTGAAGACACTTTTTTGGATGAATAAATTATGACAAAACCAGCTGCTGAAGCCCCAACTGCTAGCACTTCACCTTTAAGTCAAGCTCAGATCTTATCTGAAGCCCTTCCGTTCATGCAGCGCTATGATAATCAAACCGTGGTTATTAAATATGGCGGGAATGCCATGGGAGACGAAACCCTGGCCGCTAGTTTTGCGCGGGATATCGTTTTGCTAAAACAATCTGGTGTAAATCCGATTGTTGTACATGGTGGTGGGCCGCAAATTGGGGCGATGCTTGAACGTTTGCAGATTAAAAGCGAATTTAAAGATGGCCTCAGGGTAACTGACAGGGCGACCGTTGAAATCGTGCAAATGGTACTTGCTGGCTCTATTAACAAAGAGATCGTAACCGCGATTAACCATCAAGGTGGTAAGGCCTGCGGAATTTCTGGCAAAGACGCGCATTTGATGACGGCTAAAAAGTTAGAAAAACTTTCTCATGACCCAAAATCAAATACAACCAAAATGGTTGACCTTGGGTTTGTTGGAGAACCTGTTGAAATGAACCCGCATATTGTTGAGGTGATGGTTCAAAGCGATTTGATCCCTGTTATTGCACCAATTGCTGCGGGACGTGATGGCGAGACCTTTAATATCAACGCAGATACTTTTGCAGGGCATTTGGCACAAGCTATGAAAGCTAAGCGCTTGTTATTGCTAACTGATGTTGCTGGTGTACTTGATAAGAGCAGTAAACTTATCGATAAACTCACCCTTGAAGAAGCCCGCGGTTTGATTGCTGATGGCACCATTAGCGGAGGGATGATCCCTAAAATTGAAAGCTCAATGGCTGTTGTTGAAAATGGCGTTGAAGGTGTTGTGATTGTTGATGGACGTGTTCGTCATGCCTGCTTGCTTGAGCTCTTTACTGCTCATGGCGTTGGAACACTGATAGAAGATTCTGCTTGAGCATTTGAAGTCATTTAATATTAAAAGGCGCGGGGAAATTCCGCGCCTTAATTCTTATCCTTATCTTTTTTACTTTTGGTTTTGTTCCAATTTCTGACCGATTCAAAGTCAGAACTCAAAAAGAGAGGGAGGAGAGAGCAAAATGCTCTTTTTCCTGAAACGTTCCTTTTATCCCAAAACCGGTGCCCACTTTTGGGCGGAACGCTCTAATTAATTGTTAATTCCAGACGTTTGATTTCGTCTTTTAATTGAAGTTTTTTGCGTTTCAATTCTGCGAGTTTTACATCGTCGATTAACGGTCGGGATTGTTCTTTCTCAATTTTTTGATCAAGTACTCTGTGTCTTTGGCTCAGTTCAGAAATATGGTTTTCAACTGCCATGCAACCCTCCGTAAGTTAGTTTCCATTAAGACTTAAATTGTCTCATAGAACTTTATCTATGTCTAATCCCCTTTGGTTACAATATTGAAAGGAAATTAAATTTTTTATTATAATTTTCCTTAGTTAGAATACTGATGTATTATTCTTTTTCTTAAACTTCGCACACTGTTTCAGCGTTACAACCCAGCCTTCAGAAATTAAATTTTTCCCATAAAATCAATAACTTAAATAACCAACTTTACATGATTAGTAAAATTTATTCATCAATGTCAAAAGAAGCTTAGTTAGATGAAAATTATAGATTTAAGTGCTTGTGAATTTTTTGTTTCGCTATTTATTTAATTATTTGAAAATGACTTAAAATTAATAGGTTATTGTGCATATTTTGCTGATTTTTTGGATTTTCCTATCAATTTTTTATATCCTTAAATCTAAGTGCAGGGTGTGGCACTATATTCGTTTTCTATCGCACACTCTTAAACAACAGGGCAAATCCCTTGTCTTGATATGTATTTTGGGTTGGTTTAGGTAAATTTTTGGAAGAATCTAATAAAATAGATATGGATTTTCGGGCTCTTTTGGCATCTAAACGGCAAGAGCACAGAGATCTTGATCGCGATATTTCAGACTTAACGGCGGAGCTCCAAGTTGACCAATTAAAACTTCGCAGGCTGAAGAAGAAGAAATTATCTCTAAAAGACGAAATACGCGCTTTGGAAGAACGTTTTTTTCCAGATATCATTGCGTGAATATTAAAGTGACTTAAGAGGAATTAGACGGAAGCTTGCAAATTTGATGTTTCTGCCTATAATGCACCGCTTTTCAACTGATCATTAAAGATTTTAACACTGCATCCTCTTTTGGGGACTGCTTTAAGGCTTCTTTTTTAAACCAATAGAACACAAGTGTTTTCTTTATCGTATGCGTGTTTATGTAAGTTTTTGAATTGCAATTGCTTTCAATGTAACAAGGCTCTCTAACTCAGAGCTTAAAAAGATGATTACGGGGAGAATTAGGGGATACCCTAATTGATTTAGATGGCATCAAAGTCACCACTTATCAGCATCATTATGGGCAGCCAATCTGATTGGCCAACAATGAAACTAGGGGCGGATCTCTTAACAAGCCTTGATGTTCCTTTTGAAACGCAAATTGTCTCAGCACACCGCACCCCTGATCGCCTCTATGATTTTGCGAAATCAGCTCGAGGCCGTGGCATTAAAGTTATTATCGCAGGGGCAGGTGGTGCAGCTCACCTCCCTGGAATGGTTGCAGCTTTGACGCCTCTTCCTGTTCTTGGTGTTCCTGTGCAAAGTAAAGCGCTTTCTGGTAAAGATAGCCTTCTTTCAATTGTGCAAATGCCGGCCGGAGTGGCAGTTGGTACATTGGCTATTGGGGCGGCAGGTGCTACTAATGCAGGACTTCTAGCTGCTCAGATTTTAAGTGGTAATGATGAAGAGCTGCTTGAGCGGATCGTCGAATGGCGGAAAGCTCAGACAGAAAAAATCGCACTAACTCCTGTCGATTAAGACACTTAAAAGATAGCCATGTTAAAGGCAACCAAGTGAAATTATGATAAATAAACCTTTAGCTCCTGGATCAACGATTGGTATTTTTGGTGGCGGTCAGCTTGGACGTATGCTTGCGATGGCCGCGGCTCGCCTTGGTCTTCATGCGCACATTTATTCTCCGCAACATAACGCACCGGCCTTTGAAGTTTCAAAAAAACAAACTGTGGCTCCTTACACAGATTTAAATGCGGTTAAAGAGTTTGCCTCACAGGTGGACGTTGCAACTGTTGAATTTGAAAATATTCCGCTAGATACCTATGAACATGCAGCTAAATACACAACCATTGCACCTGGGCAAACTGCACTCGCCATTTCACAAGACAGGTTGGCAGAAAAGAAATTCCTATCTTCCCATGGCATACCCGTTGCCCCTTATTTTGAGATCAATCGTGAAACTGACATTGTTTCAGCGATCTATAAACTGGGTCAAGACGGCATTTTAAAAACCAGACGTATGGGATATGACGGCAAGGGACAGATCAGGCTAGGAGCTAACATTGACCCTGATGTTGCCATCAAAGCCTATAATGGTGAACCTGCGGTTTTTGAGCAATTGGTCAATTTCAACCTGGAAATTTCGTGCCTTGTGGCGCGTGATTTTAAAGGTGAGATTGTCTTTTATGATTGCCCTCGCAATGTTCATCGCAATCAGATTTTGGCTGAATCTCATGTGCCAGCCAACATACCGGACGATCTTGAGAAACTTGCGCGTGCCTTTGCCGCCAAGATTGCTGAGAAACTAAATTATGTTGGTGTTTTGGCCGTTGAATTTTTTGCAATTGGCGGTGTGACTGATACGCCTTTAATTGTTAATGAGATTGCGCCTCGTGTCCATAATTCCGGGCATTGGACCATGGATGCCTGTGTCTGCGATCAATTTGAAAACCATATACGCGCCGTCGCTGGATGGCAGCTTGGAACAACAAGACGTCATTCAAATACTATGATGGTCAATATGGTCGGATCTGATATGGACAGATGGGATGAAGTGGCCTCAAGTGAGGGGGCAATTTTGCATGTTTATGGCAAAGACGAAACCCGCGATGGCCGCAAGATGGGTCATATCAATTATCTATATGACATTGATTGAGTGATTTTCTCTCACGGCTATTCCAAGCGCTTATGGCGCTTGGGCCTCCGAGGGGCGGTGTTTTTTGCGATCAGCTTATCCGTGCTCGCAAAGCTCCGCTCGGGCTGATCTTGTACGCCGGGCAGCTTTTGTCTGTGCTTAAGATTGCCCACCAGCTACCGCACTGCTGCCATGTCCTTCAGCCCGAAAAGGGCTGAACTCCTTCTTCGTCTATTTTAGTTTTATGTTTTTTTCTGGAGCTAGAATTTTTTGTTCGCTGCTACAGATCGTGAGAGATGAAGTTCGTTCTATTGTTTGGTAAATTATTTGGCCTTTCTTGGACATTTCTATGGACATTCCTGCAGATATTTGATAAAGGGAAGGACTAGAGATTGGCTCGGTCCAATAAGGGCTTATGAGCACCTTGGTAGATTCCTTAAAAATTTGGAATTTGGGACCTTAATATTTGAGAGGTAGACGCGTGCAAGTACTCGTTCGCGATAACAATGTTGATCAAGCGCTGAAAGCGCTGAAAAAGAAAATGCAACGTGAAGGCATTTTCCGTGAGATGAAACTTCGTAATTTTTACGAAAAACCTTCTGAAAAACGTGCTCGTGTGAAAGCTGAAGCTATTCGCCGCGCTCGCAAACTTGCGCGCAAAAGAGCTCAACGTGAAGGTCTAGTTCCTGGTCGTTCTAGATAGGTTTGCCGCTCAAGATAATCATCTTGTGAACTAAACCATTTTAGGTTTGGTTTGATTTGGCTTTAATCTAGCTAACTGATCGAACTATAAGAATCTTTCTTTAAGACCGTGTATCAAGATTGAACTTACTGAATCTTGCTTTATTAATCTGATTAATTACTACGGTTTATAGATTCAAAATAATTTTATGATATTCGAATAAGCTCGCATATGTGGGCTTATTTTTGTTTGTGGGGTTGATTGTTTTTAATCATGATATCCTACATAATTTTATGAACTGTTTTTCTTAAGACCAAATTTGAGTCTTAATCTGTCATTATATTACTTAATAATCGTATTGCTTTGAATTAAGTGGTGTTTTTCTCATGAGACCAGTTACTGTTTTTTTTATTGTTATTTCTTGCCTTTTGGCCCTGTCAGGCTGCCAAGCCCCTGTTATCAGCGGTGAGCAAAGTTATGCAACTTTAAAACCCCTTTCAACTAAGCAACATGAGAATAATATTCTCTCACTTACAAGTGTGATTAAGCAAAACCCCGATGACCCTAGTGTCTATAATATGCGCGGGACGGCCCATGGCGACGCACGTAATTACTCCAAAGCTATAGCTGACTTTTCCAAAGCCATTGAAATTGACCCCAGTTACTTTCAGGCATTTGCTAACAGAGCCCTTATACATGTACGATTAAAGCAATTTGATAAAGCAATGAGTGATTTTGATCAGGCTTTGACACTTTCAACCGAATATCCAGTAGCTTATTTTGGCCGTGGTATGCTTTACCGCATTAAGAACAAGCAAGCCTTGGCCTTGGCTGATTTCAACAAAACCCTTGAGTTTGCTCCTGACCATGCTGGTGCCTATTTCAATCGAGGTGAGATTTATTTAGCGCGCGGAGATAATGCTTTGGCATTGGCTGATTTTAACAGTGCAATTGATCTGCAACCGAACTCTTTTGCTCCTTATTATGGGCGAGGTCTAAGTCGTATTGCCACTGGAAATTACAAAGAAGCCTATGATGATTTTTACGTGGCAGCTCGGCGTAAGAAGGGATTTTACCAAGCCTGGACATATCGTGGCTTAGCTGCTGAAAAACAAAATGCTCCTGACGAGGCATCGCGCGCCTATCAACGCGCATTATCTATCAACCCGCACTACAAGCCGGCAAAAGAAGGCTTGAAACGTGTGAAAGTTAAAAGTAGCTAATTAATAATTTTCTGGATTAATGCGTAACGCTCTAGAGCTATTTTTTTGGTCTGAGGCGAACAACAATATCTACACCAGCGATTTCCATTCCTTCAGGGGCTTCTGGTAAGCCTGAGACAGAAAGATCTGAGTTTGGTATGTCCAACAGCTCAGCTTTTTCTTCCAGGTAGAAATGTTGGTGATCTGACATGTTTGTATCAAAATAAACCCGCGTGCCTACTAATGCTACTTCTCGTAACAGACCTGCATCACGAAACTGGTTTAGAGTATTGTAGACAGTTGCCAACGACACTGGAATTTTATGCTCAACTGCCTCTTCATGCAAAATTTCTGCACATACATGACGATCACCATTTTTGAATAACAGATCTCCTAACGCGACACGCTGGCGAGTTGGTCTCATGCCTGCTGTGCGTAATTTCTCAGACATATCAATGATATTGCCCTGAGGCTTTTCAAATTCTGGTGTATTTGTCATGTTATCCATGGCCCATATACATTAAGTGTTCATATCGATCAGTGTGCATTTCAGTTTTTAGGTCCACCAAGTCAAATTTTAAGACCTTCTTCCATGAGTAAAGCACAATCATGGCAAAAAATATTTAAAAAAACTAGCAATGTTATATTGCTTTGTTTTATGTTGCATTTGTAATATGTTACAAAAACGTTAAAAACATCACGTGTTATTAAATCTGCCTCTTTTGGAGGCTTTGTAATTATGTTACGAGCAACTGTTTTAAAAGCAGCAATTAACTGCATAATTATAGTCTGAATTGCCGTGTATGTAATGTAAAATTGTTACAGAACGACTGAATTACTATCTATATAACAAAAATGACGGGGTGCATCAATGGCGGATCGCCAATCCAATTATAGCTATGAAGAACTTTTAACATGCGGACGAGGCGAACTATTTGGGCCAGGGAATGCTCAACTTCCTTTGCCTCCCATGCTTATGTTTGATCGCATTACCGAAATCAATGACAATGGCGGTGAATTTGGTAAGGGATTTATCCAGGCTGAGTTTGATATTAAGCCTGATTTATGGTTTTTTCCGTGTCATTTTGAAGGTGACCCTGTGATGCCTGGTTGTCTTGGTTTGGATGCTTTGTGGCAATTAACAGGCTTTTTCCTTGGTTGGCTGGGTGAACCTGGTCGTGGCCGTGCGATCTCTACTGGTGAAGTCAAATTTACAGGCATGGTGTTGCCAACAACAAAATTAGTGACTTATGAAATTAACATTCAGCGCCTCATTTTACGCCGCCTTAAACTGGCTGTTGCAGAAGGTGTTGTAAAAGCTGATGGAGAGCCTATTTTCCATGCAAAAGATTTGCGTGTGGGCTTATTTGGCGGGGACGAAGCTTAGATTGTTGATTTTGAGCAAAGCGCTCATGACATAAGTGTATAAAATTAATATTGGCAGGTTCTTTAAAATTTAGGTAGAACCTTTTCCAAGATTAAATGAGTTTGGCAGCTTCTCTTGTGTGAAGATGGGCCGATAGATAAGGAATAGACATGAGACGCGTTGTCATTACAGGTATGGGGATTGTCTCCAGCATTGGTAACAATAGGGACGAAGTTTTAGATAGTCTCCAAAATTGTAAATCTGGCATTAGCAAAGCTGAAAAATATGCTGAGCTTGGGTTTAGAAGCCAGGTGGAAGGCGCGCCGACACTCGACGCTTTATCTTTGGTTGATCGTAAAGCGAAACGTTTTATGGGCATGGGCGCCGCCTGGAACTACGTCGCAATGGAAGAAGCTATTGCACAAGCTGGCTTAGAAGAAAAAGAAATTAGTCATGAGCGTACTGGTCTGATTATGGGCTCTGGCGGTCCATCTGCGAAAGCAATTGTAAAAGCTGCGAATACGACCTTGGAACGCGGACCGAAAAAAGTTGGTCCATTTGAAGTTCCAAAATCAATGTCGAGTACAAATTCTGCGACTTTGGCAACCCCTTTTAAAATTAAGGGTATCAACTATTCTATTTCATCAGCTTGTTCGACTTCGAGCCATTGTATTGGCAATGCAGTTGAGCAAATCCAATGGGGTAAGCAAGATGTGATGTTTGCTGGCGGCGGTGAAGAACTTGACTGGACTTTATCCGTTTTGTTTGATGCGATGAATGCTATGTCCGGCAACTTTAACGACACACCTGAACGTGCTAGCCGCGCTTATGATGCGAACCGTGATGGCTTTGTTATTGCTGGTGGTGCTGGAGTGTTGGTTCTTGAAGCGCTTGAACATGCTCAAGCACGTGGTGCGAATATCATTGCTGAGGTGATTGGTTACGGTGCGAACTCTGATGGCTATGACATGGTGGCACCATCGGGCGAGGGAGCTGTACGTTGCATGAAGATCGCGCTTGAGGGTGTGAACGATAAGATCGATTATATCAACCCGCACGGAACCTCAACGCCCATTGGCGACCTTAAAGAGATCGAAGCTATACAAGAGGTATTCGGTGAAGATATGCCGCCAATTTCAAGTACCAAATCATTAACCGGCCACTCTCTTGGTGCTGCTGGTGTGCAAGAAGCTATTTATTCTCTTCTCATGCTGCAAAATAACTTTATTTGCGAATCTGCTCATATTGATGAGCTTGATGAAGCCTTTGCGAATGTTCCAATTGTTCAAAAACGCCAAGATGTGCCTCTTAACGCTATCATGTCAAATAGCTTTGGGTTTGGCGGAACAAATGCAACATTAGTGATGAAAAAATTTGACGGCTAATATTACCCGCTAAGTTTTATCTATTAATCAATTGAAAATATTAAATAATTTAGGCTGTAAGCAGATGACTGATCCTGTAAATTCAACAGATATTGCAACACCTGGCCCTATGATGGCTGGTAAAAAAGGTTTGATTATGGGCGTTGCCAATGATCGCTCAATCGCATGGGGCATTGCCCGTGTTCTGGCCGGACAAGGTGCTGAACTTGCCTTTACCTATCAAGGTGATGCGTTTGGACGCCGTGCTATTCCATTGGCTGAATCTGTTGGGTCTGAAATCATTGAAAGTTGTGATGTAAACGATATCGCGACCGTTGATAATGTATTTAACGTGATTGGTGATAAATGGGGTGAGCTTGACTTTGTTGTTCATGCTCTTGCCTTTTCAGATCGCAATGAACTTAAAGACCGCTATTGCGATACCAGCCGCGAGAACTTCATCAACACTATGGTGATTTCTTGCTTCTCATTTACTGAGATTGCCAAGCGTGCTGCACCTCTGATGAAAAATGGTGGTAGCTTGCTTACTCTTTCTTATGCTGGGGCACAAAAGGTTGTGCCTTGCTACAATGTGATGGGTGTTGCTAAAGCTGCGCTTGAGACCAGTGTTAAATATTTGGCTACGGACCTTGGACCAGACAATATTCGTGTGAACGCTATGTCTGCTGGGCCAATGAGAACATTAGCTGGTGCTGGTATTTCAGATGCGCGCTCAATGTTTAATTTCCAACAACAACATTCGCCTCTAAAACGCACTCCTAAATTAGATGATGTTGGTGGTGCTGGTCTTTACCTTCTCTCTGACCTTTCAGGCGGTGTTACTGGTGAAGTTCATTATGTTGATTGTGGCTATAACACAGTGTTCATGCCTGACCTTGAATCGCTTAAATCAACAGGCTACTAATAACTCTCTCACGGGCTATTGGTTTTTAGTGGCGCTTCAGGTTGCCTACCAGCAACCACGCTACTTCGCTGCGGGCCCTCCGAGGGGCGGTGTTTTTGTTGCGCTTTAGGTTGCCCACAAGCAACCGCGTTTGCACCGGGCTACACTGGCGTTTCGCCATGTCCCTCAGCCCGAAGTTGGCTGAGCTCCTTCTTCGGGAAAGGCGTTTTCAGATTGGTCTTTTTTAAAGACCTTTTTTGCATTCATTCATGAGCTAAGAGCCTTACTTAACCTAACCGGAGTTTGATAAATGATTGGTGTTTTCGATTCCGGTCACGGTGGGCTGACAGTTCTTAAAGCTTTGAAGGATCAATTTCCCTCAACTTCCTTTATCTATCTTGGCGATCATGCCAAAGCTCCTTATGGCAACCGCAGCTCTGAAGAGGTCGTTGACCTTACGAAAGCTGGTGTCGAAACTTTGTTTAATCAGGGTTGCAAGCTGGTTGTGCTTGGTTGCAACACAGCCACTTCAATTGCGTGCCGGACTTTGCAACAAGATTGGTTGCCAAACACTGAATGGCAGGGACGCAATGTTCTTGGCATCATCGCACCTACCGTTGAAGTGGCGACACAAACGCCTTGGGGCGTAACTGAACCGCAATACCCTCAAATGTATAAGGAAGATGTGATCGCTGTTTTTGCAACGCAGCGGACGATTGAGAGCGCTGTGTTTGACGAAGAGATCCGCAAACGCTGCCCGCAAATACATGTGGTGAACCAGGCTTGTAAAACGCTTGCTGGTGCAATTGAAGCTGGTGAGCCAACTGACATTTTAGATGAAATTGTCGCCAATTATGTTTCTTTAATGATGGAAAAATCAGCTGGGAAGGTGCCGCACTTTGCTGTTCTTGGTTGCACGCACTACCCGCTTGTTGAGCCTTTATTTGTGAAACATCTACCGGCCTCCTGCCGTGTGCTATCACAACCACGTATTGTCGCTCAAGCGCTTGAGCATTATTTAAAAAGGCATTCGCATTATCTAGATGCGGATTGTTCTGATGCTGGACTTACGCTTTTGACAACAGGTGACGTTTTACAAATTGAAGACAGCTTGGTTTTTGCCTGGCCGGATCGACCTGAGTTTAAGGCGCTTTGAATTTTTTATAATTTAGCCTTGTATTCATTTTGACAGTTCATTTTTTTCCTTCAAGTAATCCTCCCCCCAGTCTCTCAAAGCACTGATAATAGGTTTTAATTTGTTACCTGTGTCTGTTAGCGAATACTCAACCTTTGGTGGGATGACGGGATAAACCTTGCGGTGAATAATTCCATCTGTTTCAAGGTCGCGTAATTGTTTAGTTAACATTCTTTGAGTGATGTCAGGGATTAAACGCTTTAGTTCATTATATCTTTTTGTTCCGTCAGCCAGATAAAACAAAATCATTCCTTTCCACTTCCCTCCCATAACACTCAAGGCTGTTTCTGTTGGGCAGATATCATCTCTAATTGTTTTTGTTTTGGTCATAATCACTTTTTCATTTTTTGGATTTTCCATACCAAATACTTATATCAAATCGATATAGGATCAATTTTGTTTATATAATACAAAAATGTGCATACTTATCAATCTGTTATGTTTTGAATATGATTGGGCAACATTTTAAAAATAATGGAGCTCCAATGTTAGAAACATCAAACAAGATATTATCACCGTTTCAACTCAAGCATTTACCTCTTAAAAACAGAGCGGTTGTTGCGCCAATGAGCCGTGTGAGTACCAAGGGAGATGGAATACCTACCAAATCCATGATTGAGTATTATAACAGGTTCGCTGAGGGTGGTTTTTCCCTCATTATCACTGAAGGCACTTATACGGACCAAATATATTCTCAGGCTTATCCCAACCAACCTGGCTTAACAAACGAGTTACAAATTGAAGGATGGCGCCCACTTGTCTCGAGCGTTAAACAATCTGGTAGTTCTATCATTCTTCAGCTGATGCATGCAGGTTCCCTTACTCAGCATTTAACGGATACACGTAGTGCCTCAGATGTTCAACCTCTTCGGAGCATGCTTTCTGGCTATAGTGAGAAACAAGGTATTTTTCCTCAACCCCATGCCATGAATTTAAATGAAATTGAAGATGTTAAGCTAGGCTTTGTTGAAACGGCTAAACGAGCCGAACTAATCGGCTTTGATGGTGTGGAGGTGCATGCTGCTAATGGTTATCTTCTTGATCAATTTTTAACCGATTATACCAATAGACGAGAAGATTGTTATGGGGGCAGTCTTCTTAATCGAGTTCGTTTAGGCTCTGAAATTATTCACGATATTAAGCGTAAAGTTTCTAAAGATTTTATTGTTGGTGTTCGATTATCTCAGGGCAAGGTAAACGATTTTGATTATTTATGGCCTGGCGGTATTGATGATGGAGACGTTATTTTTAAAGCCATCCAACAAGCTGGAGTGGATTATATTCATTTTGCTAGTGAAGGTTTGGGCTTTGATCATGGATGCTTGACTAGGTCAGGAGAAAGCCTGCCTAAATTAGCATCTTCTCTCACTCAGTTGCCTATCATCGCTAATGGCGGGCTAGAGACCAGATCTGAAGCCACTCGAATTTTAAATGATGGCCATGGTGATCTCATCTCTCTTGGGAAAGGAGCTCTTGCTAACCCAGATTGGCCCCGGAAGATTGCCGCAGGAGAATCCACGAAACCTTTTGAGCCAAATTATTTTGCTAATGGTGTTTCTCTTTAAATTAGTCCTTATCACAAATAAGAAAAAGGCCCTGTAAATTAAATTTGCAGGGCCTTTATTCATGTTAGTTCAACTGTTGTTTAGTCGTCTTTATCTTCAACGATTTCTTCGCCAGTTTCCTGGTCGACAACTTTCATAGAAAGGCGAACTTTGCCGCGATCATCAAAGCCTACCAGCTTCACAAAAATCTCTTGGCCTTCTTTCACAACATCACCCACTGTTTTCGGGCGGAACTCATTTGTCAGTTGCGAGATATGCACAAGGCCATCTTTCGCGCCAAAGAAGTTCACAAAAGCACCGAAGTCAACAATCTTGACGACTTTACCTTTATAGATTGCGCCTTCTTCTGGCTCGTCTGTGATGCTCTTGATCATTGTTAGAGCTTTGTTGATGCTGTCTGAATTTGCGGCCGCCACCTTGATGATACCTTCATCATTGATGTCAACTTTAGCGCCAGATTCTTCAACGATTGAGCGGATCACGCTGCCACCTTGGCCGATTACTTCGCGGATTTTATCCGTTGGGATCGTAATGGTCTCGATGCGTGGTGCGTGCTCGCCTACTTCTTCACGTGAGCTATCAAGAGCTTTGTTCATTTCACCAAGAATGTGAAGGCGTCCGCCTTGCGCTTGGTTCAATGCGACTTCCATAATTTCTCTAGTGATGCCTGTGATTTTAATATCCATTTGCAGGCTTGTGATACCGTCTTTTGTACCAGCCACTTTAAAGTCCATGTCACCAAGGTGATCTTCATCACCAAGAATGTCAGAGAGAACTGCAAAGTCATCACCTTCTTTGATCAAGCCCATTGCGATACCTGCAACTGGCTTTTTCAATGGAACGCCAGCGTCCATTAGAGACAGAGATGTACCACAAACAGTTGCCATTGAAGATGAACCGTTTGATTCAGTGATTTCTGATACAACGCGTAGTGTGTATGGGAACTCTTCTTTTGAAGGCAACATTGGGTGAATTGCACGCCAAGCCAGTTTACCGTGGCCAATTTCACGGCGACTAGTGAAACCTGAGCGACCAACTTCACCAACTGAATATGGAGGGAAGTTATAGTGCAACAAGAAGCGCTCTTTATAAGTGCCTTCCAGGCGATCAACAAATTGCTCATCTTCGCCTGTGCCGAGTGTTGCCACGACAATGGCTTGTGTTTCACCGCGTGTGAACAAAGCAGAACCGTGTGTTCTTGGTAGCACGCCAACTTCACTTAAAATTGGACGAACTGTTTTTGTATCACGGCCGTCAATACGAATGCCTGTTTCTAAGATAGAACCGCGAACAATAGAACCTTCAAGAGATTTGAAAATTCCGCCTAGAAGAACAGCTTCAGAGCCGTCATCTTCTGAAGGCATCAATTCTGTCATCACTTGAGATTTAATTTCAGCAATTGCTGTTTGGCGCTGGCCTTTATCAGCCAATTTATAAGCTGCAATCAAACCATCTTTAGCAATGCGTTCAACATCAGCTTGGTATTTTGACTTATCAATCTCAACCAGATCCCAAGGATCTTTTGCTGCTTTTTCTGCCAGGTTGATGATCGCATCAATCACTGGTGCGCATGCATCATGACCAAAGTTTACAGCTGCAAGCATGACATCTTCAGGTAATTCTTGAGCTTCTGATTCAACCATTAGAACCGCGTCTGATGTACCAGCAACAACAAGATCTAGAGTTGTTTCTTCCATTTGATCAATTGTTGGGTTGAGGACATATTCGCCATCAATGTAGCCAACACGTGAGCCACCAATTGGCCCCATAAATGGCACGCCAGAGATGGTCAATGCAGCAGATGCTGCAACCATTGCTAGGACGTCTGGATCATTTTCCATATCATGAGATAATACGGTGATGATCACTTGTGTTTCATTTTTAAATCCATCAACGAATAACGGACGGATTGGACGATCGATTAATCTTGATACAAGTGTTTCTTTTTCACTTGGGCGTGCTTCACGCTTGAAATAACCGCCAGGAATTTTACCGGCTGCATAAGCTTTTTCTTGATAGTTTACGGTCAGTGGGAAGAAATCAATACCAGGCTTGGCTGATTTAGCTGCAACAACAGTTGCGAGGACTGAAGTCTCTCCATATTGAGCCAGGACGGAACCGTGCGCTTGGCGAGCTATTCTGCCAGTTTCTAGTTTTAGGGTACGACCACCCCATTCTATTTCTTCTTTATGTATATCGAACATATATTTTCTCTTCATACGTTTCTGAACAGCCATATTAGTTCCCTCATTGGAACCTTAACGCCTTGTTCAGTTACTAAATGGCCCATCCATTTAGTGCTGCCTCACTCTGAGGACTTTTTTGTGCTTCAGATGCCTTTTTTGATGGGCATTCAGGTTTCCCACTAGAAACCGGCCCTAAGCATCCTCACTTTTTAATGCTCCTTCAGTTGCCCACTAAGCAACCGTCGCGGTTCACCTTTTGCAACTCAAAGAGTAATAAATTCAAACAAATTTCATGAAAAGTGCATCCGCTCTTTTCAAAGTTTTCTGCCTTATTTTTTGATATTTCCTAGCATTGAAAAATGTCAGAAAATTCAAGATAAAGGCGCTTATAAAAAAGAAAGGGGCAAGCTTAGTTTTAAGCATGCCCACTATCTAAAATCATATCCACTAAAAGCAAAGCTAATTAGCGGCGAATACCGAGGCGCTTAATTAAATCCTGATACCGCTCATCACTTTTGCCTTTCACATAGTCAAGCAAACGACGACGTTGACTTACCATTTTCAGTAGGCCTCTGCGTGAGTGGTTGTCTTTTTTGTGATCTTGGAAGTGATCCGTTAGGTTTGTGATACGCTCTGTCAGAATTGCAACTTGCACTTCTGGTGATCCTGTATCATCAGGTTTTACTGCGTATTCTTTGATCAATTCTTGCTTACGAGCAGGACTAATCGACATCGTGTTCTCCTTAAAAAATATTTTAAAATAAATGGGGCTATTCGCCGAGAACAATAACGCGTGCTGGTTTAAACTCACCCTGTGAGACTACACCTAAAGCTACGATATCTGATCCGGACATTGCATATGCTGGCCCCTTAATGATCGGTGCATCGCGTCCCTTTAACAGAACGGCTTGCCCTAATCTTACTCTTGCCGCGTCATCCTCATTTATGGCCAACGCCGGGATGTCGTCCAGCGCGGTCTCAATGGGACATAATTGATCTAACAATACGTCACGAGCGGCTGCACTATGACTTAACTCTTCTAATTTTTCCAGTGAAATCGACATATTTTCGGTAAATGGGCCACTCTTTAGTCGCCTTAACCTTGATACATGACCTAAACAGCCTAATTCTCTGCCAATATCACGTGCTAATGAGCGAATATAGGTGCCTTTTCCGCATTCTGCGATGAATGTCATTTCTTCGTCTTCAATGAAATTCTTGATGGAAAGATCGTAAATATTGACTTCTCGGGCCTTTATCTCGACCTTTTCACCGCTGCGGGCCAAATCATAGGCTCGTTGTCCATTAATTTTAATGGCTGAGAAAGATGGTGGTGTTTGCAGGATGTTTCCAATGAATATCGGTAACAGCTCTGCAACCTCCTCTTCAGTTGGGCGCTTAAGGCTGGTGGACGTTACATCACCTTCAAGGTCATCTGTGGTGGTCTCTGCCCCCCACTTCACAGTGAACTCATATATCTTGCCGCCTTCCATCACATTAGAAACCGTTTTTGTAGCTTCACCTAAAGCGATGGGCAAAATGCCTGTTGCTAGTGGGTCTAATGTGCCAGCATGGCCTGCCTTTTGCGCATTAAAAATGCGTCTGACAATTCCAACGGCTCTCGTAGATGTTAGTTCTAGGGGTTTGTCTAAGACCAGCCAACCATTTATGCGGTCTCCACGCTTACGTGCCATTCTTTTCTCTCACGGCTATTCCAAGCGCTTAATCGCGCTTGGGCCTCCGAGGGGCGGTGCTTGCACCGGGCGCACTTGGCGCCATGTCCCTCAGCCTGAAAAAAGGCTGAGCTCCTCCATCGGAATTGCTATTTTCTAGTTTTCTCTCACGGCTATTCCAAGCGCTTAATCGCGCTTGGGCCTCCGAGGGGCGGTGCTTGCACCGGGCGCACTTGGCGCCATGTCCTGACACCGAAGTGGTGTCCCTCCTTCATCGTATCGCTATTTAAAATATATGATCTTCAGATTGTTATTTCTGTACTTCAGTTGCTCTTTTTTAATGTGCCTTCAGTTGCCCACTAGCAACCGGCACGGAAACAACCGCGTTATTCATCGATTGACGTGTCAGCTTCCGTTTGGTCTGCAGGTTTATCGCCAAGATCTTGTGCGACTTTTTTGGAATTTAAAACATCAGAGATACGGCCTGATTCATCAAATGTTTCATCCAAGCGGAAGTGCAGCTCTGGCATATATTTAAGCGTCACTTTTCTTGATAATTCACCGCGTAAGAATTTACGATGCCGACTAAGTGCCTCAACAACGATATCTTTATTCTTACCCCCAAGAGGCATGACATAAACCGTTGCCTGGCGCATATCTGGGCTTGTGCGGATTTCTGAAACTGTGATGATCACATCTAACAAATCTTCATCGCGGATATCAATCCGCGTGAAGATTTGAGATAATTCATGACGTAAGTTTTCAGCCACGCGCAACTGGCGTTGGCTCGGTCCTTTTTTGGCCCGTCTCTCACTGTTACCCGAAGGTTTTGATGATCCCATTCGTCGCAGCCTTAAAGCGTCCGTTCGATTTTCTCAATGCGGAATGCTTCGATGATATCGCCTTTTTTCAGATCCTGATAATTTTCAAAGGCAGTACCACATTCCTGGCCTGTTGGCACTTCATTGACTTCATCTTTAAAGCGTTTCAGCGTGCTGAGTTTGCCTTCATGAATAACAACATTTTCACGGATAAGGCGTACACCAGCTCCGCGTTCCATCTTGCCTTCTGTGACACGACAACCAGCCACTTTACCGACTTTAGAGATATGGAAAACATCAAGAATTTCAGCATT
Source organism: Methyloligella sp. (assembly GCA_021604645.1). Lineage (GTDB taxonomy): Bacteria > Pseudomonadota > Alphaproteobacteria > Rhizobiales > HXMU1428-3 > HXMU1428-3. The sequence goes on along the minus strand of BQJJ01000006.1, from coordinate 36,379 downwards.
ACCAATGAAGTGTTCTTTGATCGTTGGATCTAACAGTCCAGACATGGCGTCTTTGACTTCGTCAACCAAATCATAAATCACTGAGTAATATCTGATTTCTAATCCATGTTGCTGAGCTGTAGCCCTGGCTTGTATATTAGCTCTAACATTAAAGCCGAAGATAATCGCATCACTTGCATTCGCAAGTGAGATATCAGATTCTGTAATACCACCAACGCCACTGTGGATCACACGTGCAACCACTTCGTCAGTTCCCAATTTATCAAGAGCTGCCACAATGGCCTCAACGGAGCCTTGTACGTCACCTTTGATAACCACTGGAATTTCTTTAACATCAGCTTCATGCAACTGGTTCATCATTTGCTCTAATGTGCGAACAGACCCAGCGCCAGCAGCTCGAATGTCGCGGCGTTTCTTAATACGGTATTCAGTGATTTCACGGGCTCTTGCTTCGTTTTCAACGATACCGAATTGATCACCTGCTTCAGGTGCTGTGTTAAAACCAAGAACCTCAACCGGTACTGATGGACCCGCTTCAACAACGTTTTCACCATGATCATTAATAAGTGCGCGCACTTTACCCCAGGCACGACCTGCTACGATGATTTGACCAATTTTGATTGTGCCTTTTTGAACAAGCATTGTACCCACAGGGCCACGGCCACGTTCTAGTTGCGCTTCAATCACAATGCCTTCAGCTCTACGATCCGGGTTGGCTTTTAGTTCCAGAATTTCAGCTTGCATTTGAATGGCTTCAAGCAAAGTGTTGAGGCCATCACCTGTTTTGGCTGAAACTTCAACCTCAAGTGTTTCACCGCTCATGCTTTCAACAATCACTTCATGTTGTAGAAGATCTGTTCTTACACGTTGCGGATTAGCGTCAGGCTTATCCATCTTATTGATTGCAACAATTATCGGTACTTCAGCTGCTTTTGCGTGATTAATTGCTTCAATGGTTTGTTGTTTCACACCGTCATCAGCAGCCACCACCAAGATAACCAAATCGGTTACTTTAGCGCCGCGCTCACGCATTGCTGTAAAGGCTTCGTGACCAGGTGTATCAATGAAAGTCACCTTCCGGTGATCTTCGGTTTCAACTTGATAGGCACCGATATGCTGTGTGATGCCACCAGCTTCACCTGAGACCACATTTGCTTTACGCAATGCATCAAGAAGTGAAGTTTTACCATGATCAACGTGGCCCATGATTGTGACTACAGGGGCTCTTGGCTCCTGGTTTTCGTCATCTTCTATTTCAGTTGTGTAAAGGCCTTCTTCAACATCAGCTTCAGAAACCCTTCTTGGCGTATGACCAAATTCCTGCACAATCAACTCGGCTGTGTCGCCATCGATTAAATCGTTGATTTTGTGCATTTGGCCTTGTTGCATCATAAATTTGATCACATCAACGCCGCGCTCTGTCATACGGTTCGCCAATTCCTGGATGGTTACTGTTTCTGGAATTGTTACTTCACGTACAATTTTTTCACGTGGAGTTTGCGGCGCTGCTTTGTTTTTCTCACGTTCACGCTTGCGTTTTAATGATGCAAGTGAGCGTTCCCGTTGATTTTCATTCAGAGCATTACCGATGGTCAAACGACCTTTAACACGGCCTTCACCACGACGATTGCGTTCTGTTTTATTTTGTCTTTTCTTAGCTTCATCAGACACAGATACCGGCGTAATCTCACGTGGTTTGATTACCCGCTTGGCGCCAGAAGCTTCAGCTTTAGCGTTCGCGGCTTCCAAATCTAATGGATTGATAATTTTAGGCTCAGCTTTTCCAGTATTCGATTTTGCTGGATGGGCTTTAGACGGCTTTTTACCTGCCGTTTTTGGTTTATCAGCAGCCTGTTTTTCAGCTTCTTTTTGGGCTTCTTTCGCTTTTAACGCTTCTTCTTCAGCTTTGCGTTTCTCTTCAAGTTCTTTTTTAGCCTTGATGGATTCTTGTTCGCGGCGATCAGCTTGCTCTTTTGCAATGCGATCTTCTTCTTCGCGGCGCCCTTTGGCTTCTTCTAGAACTCTTAGACGTGCCGCTTGCTCATGATTAGAGAGACCGCCTTGTGCTGTTTTGTTTTGCCCACCAGATCTTTTTCCTGATGAACGACCACCAGTATTAGCACCTTGTCTCGCAGGGCTTTTGTTGGTCGCTTGAGAGGTTTTATTTGTCTCTTTTGTTGCGCCCTCAGCTTTTTTGCTTGCAGGTGTTTCGGCTGGTGTACCAGGCTTGGTTAACGTCCGTTTTTTCTTTTTTTCAACAACGACAGATTTCGACCGTCCACCACTTACATTTTGTCGAACGTGACCGGCATCAACTGTCCGCTTTAACTTTAAGGTACCGCGGCCAGATTGCTCTGAAGATTTGTTGCCAGTTTCTTTTGTTTCGCTCATAGATTCCAAATTTCCTGAATCTGTGCTCACAGATTCCGTTTCTTTTCTTTTCGACCCACTGCCATTTTGGACATTTATGTCTTTGATCAGCACTTATCTAAATGGCTTTTGCTCTTAACTTATTTGAGAGATGGTTCTAAATGAAAGACTTTCTCTCGATCTTTATATAATCTTTTATTTTAAATTCTTTGCCTAAAGCTCTCTTAACTTTTATCAAAATTAAGTTAGCCGTTTATTCTATCTCAGCTGTTCTTATAAGTGATTAACTTTTGCGTTGCTTCAACCATTGCCATTGAAGCTCCGCCAGCTTTTAATCCTGCATGTATGACATTAGCTTGGCCAAAAGCCAAACTCAATTCTTCAGTTTTGAAGCAGTAACATGGATTTTTGAGGCCACCTTGTTCTAAAATGCCACTTTGTTCCGATTTTGTTCGAAATTTATAATCCAACTTCTCTGCAGTATCTACACTTGCTTCACTTGCATGAAATAAGGCTATTATACTCTCTTTTTCGATGGCTGCCATGAGTTTTGTAAACCCATATATGGCCAGACCCGATTTATTTGCTAGCTTTAGCCGCCCCATTGCGGCTTTTTCCAACAAATCCTCTACCTGTTGATCGATTTCAGAGCCTATTGAAATGTCTTTTGCAAAGCCTCGATGAAATGCTTTACGCTTCATCGCTTCTTTTATTGAACTGCGCTTGGCTGTTATCCAAACGCCGCGTCCTGGTAAATTCGCCTTTAAATCTGGCGTTACGACATTTTCTGGCGACAGTACAAATCGAAGCAATTCGTTCTTTTGCATAACTTTGTTTGATACTGCACATCGCCGTTCAGGCCCTTTAGTCTCCTTTTTTATCTTAGTGCTCCTTCAGTTGCCCACAAGCAACCGTCGCTGTTACCTACCAACATCGTAGTATCTTAACCAGATGCCTCTTTTAGTGAGCCTTCAGGTTTCCCACTTTTCTTTGTTTCAGATGCCCATAAAGCATCCGCAATGACAACCGGCCCGAAGCATCCGTGCTGTTTTTTAAATTTACTCTTCTTTTTCACCTTTGTCGGCAAACATGGCTTCAGCGTCAGACAGAGGTGTTGAGGCTACGGGCTCTTCAACAACTTCCGCTTCTTCCTCACCTGTTTCTTCTTCTTCAGGCTCATCTTTTTTCAAATCTTCTTCACTGATCCAACCGGCTTTAACACGTGCCATCATGATCATTTCTTCGGCCTGGAATTTACGGATATTAAATCCATCCAAGAAACCTTCATATTTTGTTACTTCACCGTCTTTGCGCTCGCTCCAACCAATGAGGTCGTCTGTTGCGCATTCAGCCAAGTCTTCAACGCATTTAACGTCGTTTTCACCCAGGGCAACAAGCATTTCAATTGAAAGGCCTTCAACTTCACGAATATCATCTTCGATTTTCAACTCTTTGCAGCGCTTCTCTAGTTCAGCTTCTCTGGCTTCTAGAGCTTCACGTGCACGGGTTTGAATTTCGTCTGCTGTATCTTCGTCGAAGCCTTCAATTGAAGAAATTTCACTTGGGTCAACAAAGGCAACCTCATTAACTGAAGTGAAACCTTCAGATGCAAGTAGCTGAGCGATAAATTCGTCAACATCCAATGCTTTCATGAACTTTTCAGTACGTTCAGCGAATTCTTTTTGGCGTTGTTCAGATTCTTGCTGCTCAGTGAGGATGTCAATTTCCCACCCTGTTAATTGAGAGGCTAGACGAACATTTTGGCCACGGCGACCAATCGCCAAGCTTAGCTGATCATCTGGCACAACAACTTCGATACGCTCTAAATCTTCATCCAGAACAACTTTAACCACTTCAGCGGGTGCCAAGGCATTCACGATAAAGGTAGCTGCATCATGAGACCATGGAATGATATCAATTTTCTCGCCTTGAAGCTCATTAACAACGGCTTGCACACGCGCACCGCGCATACCAACACAAGCGCCAACTGGATCAATTGAGCTATCTTGACTTAGAACCGCGATTTTCGCGCGGCTACCCGGGTCACGAGCAACTGATTTAATATTGACGATATTGTCGTAAATTTCTGGAACTTCCTGGGCAAATAGTTTGGCCATAAATTCTGGACGTGTCCGGCTGAGGAAAATTTGCGGCCCTCTTTGTTCGCGGCGCACATCATAAATATAGGCGCGAACCCGATCACCATAACGGAAATTTTCACGAGGTAAGCTTTCGTCGCGGCGTACAATTGCTTCAGCACGGCCAAGATCTACGACAACATTGCCATATTCAACACGTTTAACCGTGCCGTTGGCCACTTCACCTATGCGGTCTCTATATTCTTCGTATTGACGCTCGCGCTCTGCATCGCGCACCTTTTGGACAATAACCTGCTTGGCGTTTTGCGCTGCCACACGTCCAAAATCCAATGGCGGTAAATCTTCAGCTAGAACTTGTCCAACTTCAATATCTTTTTGAGCACGTTTTGCGGCTTTAAGAGTGATTTCCGTTGCTTCGTTTACAACGGTATCAACAACCTCAAGCAAACGAGATAATTTTATTTCCCCTGTCACAGGGTCAATTTTGGCCTGAATTTCATTTTCGCTGCCATAACGGGATTTGGCTGCCTTTTGTATGGCATCTTCCATAGCTTCAATCACGACTTCACGATTGATCGACTTCTCACGGGCTACTGCTTCTGCGATTTGCAACAGTTCTAACCGATTGGCGCTTACAGCCATTTCATTCTCCGCTTTAACCTATATGGCAGTTTGATTAATTCATAGAACTAACCATCTTGCTCTGTTTGATTACGCTTTTCAGCGCTTTTTAATAGCTCATCACTCATAATAAGTTTTGAGCTGGCAATCATTGCTTTATTAAACCCTAAAGTTACTGGCTCTTCACCATCCGCTAGAGTTACGTTTAAAAGCAATTCTTCATTTTCGAAGCCTTCAATCGTGCCCCGAAATCTCTTTCGGCCATCAATGGCCTGTTTTGTTTCAATCTTGACCTCAAACCCTTGCCAGTTCTCGAAATCTCTTTTACGAACTAACGGGCGATCAATGCCAGTTGACGAAACCTCTAAATGATACCCACCCGGGATTGGGTCATGGCTATCCAAATAAGGGGATAATTCCCTCGATATAACTTCACAATCCTTCACCCCAAAGCTGCCGTCAGCTTTATCCGCCATGATTTGTACGGTCATGCCATCACGACCAGAAACAACCACACGAACCAATAAATAGCCGAGATCTGCAATTACAGGCTCTACTAGTGAAGCAATATCACCAGCTAGCCCTGATTCTGTTACGAATCTTTTATCAAGATCTTCGGTTTGCATTTTTTCTCTCACGGCTATTTCAAGTGCTATCGCACTTGAGCCTCCGAGGGGCGGTGCTAGGCACCGGACGCCCCTGGCGTCATGTCCTGCCGCTGAAAGAGCGGCACTCCTTCTTCGCCTCGTTGGCTTTAAACTATTTTTCCCATGACAATAACTTTACAAATATCACTTTTTGATTCCTCAATGAAAACCATTGCTGACACCTGCAAATTATCCCTCGCATCCCCATTTTCAATTCATCAAAACAAAAAGAGCGGACCCGAGGACCCACTCTGACGAGAGATGATCAAATGAGGCATGATCATGAGTTGATTAGTTATATAGTGCTTTATTGGAAAAATCGCAAGTTATTTATGATTTTGGCAGGCTTTATAGCACTTTGAACTCCAAAACCTTGTGCTTTATCAGATAAAATCAACAGGTTACTGGCTTGTTTCAGTTGTCTACCAGCAACCTCGCTAGTGAAAAGCTCTTTCAAACAGCGCGTTTCACCTTCAGGTAAGTTGGATAGCGGCCTTCTCGTAAGGCTTTTTGTTCATACCTGGTGCTTGGCCACCCTTCAGGAGGAGTTCGCCAGCTTTCTCTGGATTGCGGCGACCAGATAAAATCTTCGCTTTGCTCGATGGCGCTTAGAGACGTGCGTATATAATCGCCAATATCTGAGGCAATAATCAAATCAGCCCCAGGCTTTAACACACGCGCTAACATTTCTAGAGTTTCAGTCGTAACAAAGCGGCGCTTGCGATGACGTTTTTTGGGCCAAGGATCAGGATAGAGCAGATAAACACGGCTTAAGCTTTCCCCTGGCAGCCAGTTAATGACTTTTCGTGCATCATGGTCAAAAATTCTGATGTTGCCTAAATTTTGGCCCTCGATAGCGACGAGCAATTTTGCAATACCATTTAAGAAAGGCTCGCAACCGATAAATTGGACATTTGGATTGGCTTTTGCTGTTGTGCTTAAATGTTCACCGCCACCAAAACCAATTTCGAGCCACAGCTCTTGGTTTTCGATGTTAAGTTCAGCTTCTTGAAATGGTTTTTCAGGGTTGATCAAAAGTTTGGGCAGCAAATTTTCTACCAAGCTTTGCTGCCTAGCACTTAGTTTTTTGCATTTTTGGCGGCCGAAAATATAACTTTTTTTAGTGAGGTCTTCAGCCATGATGTTTGCCAAGGGTAAGTTTTATTATTTATTCCACCACCTTGCTCAGAGCAAGGTGGTGGAATGTTAATTTTTTTAGCTAATTGCGCTTTTCAGTTGATCGACAAGATCTGTGCGTTCCCAAGAGAAACCGCCGTCTGCATCTGGCGTGCGCCCAAAGTGACCATAAGCTGCTGTGCGCTCAAAAATTGGTTTTGTAAGAGCAAGATGTTCACGAATACCACGTGGGCTTAAATCCATGACTTCCATCAGAGCAGCCTCAAGTTTACTTTCGTCAATCTTGCCGGTGCCATGTAGATCTACATAGATCGACAATGGCTTAGACACACCGATCGCATATGAAAGTTGCAGAGTGCATTTATCAGCTAATTCTGCTGCAACAACATTTTTCGCTAAGTAACGTGATGCATAGGCTGCAGAGCGGTCAACTTTGGTTGAGTCTTTGCCTGAGAAAGCACCACCACCATGAGGAGCTGCACCGCCATAAGTATCAACAATGATTTTACGACCTGTTAGGCCTGCGTCACCATCTGGGCCACCAATTACAAAGCGACCTGTCGGGTTCACATATAACTCTTCACCTGGGCACATCCAGCCTTCTGGTAAGACGTCTTCAATGAAGCCACGTACTTTTTCACGAAGCTCCGCTTGATTTGTGCCTTCACTATGCTGCGTTGAGACAACCACAGAGGTTGCTCTTACTGGCACGCCATTTTCATAGGCCAATGTCACCTGACTTTTGGCATCTGGGCCAAATTCAGGGCATGAGCCATCATGGCGCGCTTTCGCCATATTTTGCAAAATTTTGTGTGAATAATGGATTGGGGCCGGCATAAGAACATCTGTCTCACGACATGCATAACCGAACATAATGCCCTGGTCACCAGCACCTTCGTCTTTTTCCTTATCGCCATCGGCGTCAACACCTTGAGCAATATCAACTGATTGTTCGTGAACAAGGCAATCTATATCTGCTGTCTCATGATGGAAGCCATCCTGTTCATAACCGATGTCTTTAATCGCCCGGCGAGCAACGTCTATTAATTGCTCTTTCGTTACACTCCCTGCACAGCGAACTTCACCTGCAAGCACAACTTTATTGGTTGTTGTAAGGGTTTCAACAGCGACACGGCTATCAGGGTCAACCGCAAGGTATGTATCAACTATCGCATCGGAAATGCGATCACATACTTTATCCGGATGGCCTTCAGATACAGATTCACTCGTAAATAAATAGCTTTGACGCGTCACGTTTACACTCCCCAAAATGGCAAAATATTAACTTTGATTGAATATTTAAACTTAGTGGGACTTTTTGCAGAAAGGTGGGGTGTCGGTCAAGTGATTTCTAGTAAATTACCTGAAACTACTCATCTACAGTATTATTTGGTTCTTCGGATAAACTTCGAATAAGGTCTATAACGCGGCGACGAACTTGAGGATCTTGTATTTTAACAAAGGCCCGGTTTAATTCCAGTCCTTCCCGTGAGTTCAGAAATTCGAGAACAAAATCTTGAGACTTAGATTCTGCAAAGCCGGCTTGCATTTCACCGGGAGTTTCAGTTTCAAGATCATCGAAAAAATATGAGATTGGAACTTCAAGAACTTTTGCCAATTGAAATAAACGACTGGCGCCCACTCTATTCGCACCTTTTTCATATTTTTGAATTTGTTGAAATGTGAGCCCCATTTGCTCACCTAATCTTTCTTGGCTTAAACCACTCATCATACGGCGCAAGCGAATGCGACCACCTACATGGATATCAATCGGATTTGGTTTTCTTGGCTGATTGTTTGAACCCGTCATAGTATCCATTAAATTTCTCCCTGTAAGGGCTAATAAGTACTGTTATATGTTTAGGCTTAGCACTAATTATTTGCATGCTGATATATTATATATGAAATCGACTTTTAGCCCAAATTGGACTGAAAACCTATTGATTTTTTATATCTTGGTTAGTGCTTGCTAGTTAATTTTGAACGATTTGTCAAAATTTTCTCTGTACTGATTAGTACGCCGAAAATGAGTAAGATCAAAAAACTCAATAATTCTTTCGGGAATGGGAAAATAGAAATTTTAGATTTTTTAGGTATTGCTGATACTATTATTGCTTTTTTATTTAAGGTCGTCTTTTTCACTATTCTTCCAATACCATCAAAAACCGCAGATACCCCACCATTTACAGATCTAACCATAGGCAAACCGGTTTCTAACGCTCTTAGCCGAACTTGATGGAGGTGTTGATGAGGCCCGACAGTATTTCCAAACCAGCCATCATTTGAAATGTTTAACAACCATTTAGCTCCTTTTGTCCCCGTCGTAGAAGGAAGAGGAAAAATCGCTTCATAACAAATTGATGGTAGAAAAGGCGGCGCGTTTTTTATTTGCACTGGAGAGGGTTCTGGCCCGATTTTAAACCCGCCTCTTTCATCAGCTATAGCGCTTAACCCTATAGCTTTGAAAAGTTGGGGAAAGGGGAGATACTCACCAAACGGGACGAGATGATTTTTATCGTAAAGGTTTTCAATTTCTCCCTGATCATTTACCACAAACAAACTATTAAAAACTTTGTAACTGTCTCTTGCCTTTGCATCTTCGCTATTCTCAACATGGAATGCACCGGAAATCAGGGTGCTTCCTTCAGCCAGCATTTCATCCAATCTTTTTAAAATTGTCGGAGAACGATTTAACGCAAATGGAATTGCCGTCTCTGGCCAAATGATCAGCCTTTGCTGGTTTTTTGCTTGGTCAAGTGGAGGTAGGGTTTCTGTTAACTCTATGGTTGTTAATAGAGCTGCGGGGCGTTTTTTTAAATCTACTTTATCTTTTTGAGAAATATTAGGCTGAACCAGAACTAACTCAATTCCCTCGATGAATTTCGTTGACCCTTCTTTGTTAATTCGATGAGCGCCATAGCCATATAAGGAAACAATAACGCAAACAGAAAAAGCCAAAGGTAGAGCTTTACTGAATGAATTTTTATGAGACTGCTTTTGTTTATCTTCATGCTTTCCCAGAGGATGAGCCAATAAGGCAGGTGTTGAAAAAATTAAGGCTGCAATTGCACTTAGGCCAAGAATGCCAAATATTGACACGCTTTGCATCAACTCCAATTGACCGGTTAAACTGTGGCCAACAAGGTTCCACGGAAAGCCGGTAAAGAGATAACTTCGCAGCAAATCAGCAATAAAAATGGTTAGACTGAATGTTAACAAGCGCTCTGGCCCTTTTGTCCAAAAAACATTTGAAACAGCTAAAGGCACCGCATAAAAAAAGGCTAGAAAGGCTGGAAGCAGAGTTACTGCAAAGGGAAGAGCCCAGGCAAATTTTTCTGGCTCAACTAAGAAGGAAGAGCCTAACCAATATAATGACACCAGAAAGTAACCAAACCCAAATGACCAGCCAATTAAAAAAAATTTCTTTCGCGTTCCAGTCGTATTTCTTTGAGAAAATTTAACCCCATCAATCAGCCAAATGAGAATTGGAAATGTAATAAATAGAATGGGCCAAAAGGAAACTGGAGGCATTGCCAAAGTTGAAAAAATACCTAGCAGAAATGCTATTAAATATTTTTTACGATTAGAGAGCTCACTCATCATTTGGTTTAAACTCATAAATTTATGAGCATAGTTGTTCCACATGAAGCTTTGGCTCCGGTCATTAATAGGGCGAAAATATGCAGCTTAATTTTTAATTGAAATTTTAAGAGTTTTAATGCGTCTTGGGTCTGCGCTTAACACTTCAAACTCTAACCCTGATTTATGAGTTATAATTTCTCCGCGCACAGGAACTCGGCCAACCATAGAAAAGACCAGTCCGCCTAATGTATCGATATCATCATCACGCTCTTCGTTTGTGAATAAATCTAAATTGATCTTTTCTTCAAGCTCTTCAATGGGCGTTCGAGCTGAAGCTGTTAGCCCTGTTTCCAGATTACCGCTCATTAAGCGATCGTTATTGTCATCATGCTCATCTTCAATTTCACCAACAACTTCCTCAACCAAATCTTCAATTGAGACCAACCCATCTGTTCCGCCATATTCATCGACGACAAGGGCTAAGTGAACTCTGGTTGATTGCATTCTAAGGAGTAAATTAACAACGGGCATTGAAGGCGGCACATACAGCACGTCACGCGAGATCTTGGCATCTTTAATTTGCACCATGAAGTCTTTTGCCGTTAACCTGAACTGATCGATGTCTTTAACTAATGTTGGGGCTTTTATTTCTTCTTTAGCTTCTCTGCCACCAGAGATCACTTTTAGCCCGACAGTAGGTTGTGTTTTCGAATTAGGTGCATCGCCTTGTTCTGCAATCCAGCATAATAAATCTTTCACATGAACCATGCCGGTTGGATCATCTAAAGTTTCGCGGTAAACGGGAATGCGGGAATGACCAATGGTTTCAAAGTGCGTTAAGAGCTCTTTTAAGCTAGCAGTTTCTTCAATGGCCTCAATATCAGCTCTTGGTACCATCACGTCTTCAACACGTAAGCTGCCAAATCGCAAAATATTGGCGATCATAACCCGCTCTTGATTGCTGAAACTATCACTTTCGCCTGACTCTGAATCAACCGCTTGTTCTAGCTGATTTCTCAGGTCATCTGACATACTGTCGGAGAACAAAGTTCGTAAAGTCTTTTTAATGAAGTGTTTAACTTTACCCGTCCCAGAGGGTTCAGTCTCTAGATCAGTTGATTTATTATTCTCTGGACTTGGTACGGTTTCGTTGGTCATTTGCTTGTAAAATATCTATTTCTTTTAATACGTCTTCAGGCTGGCTCTTTTAGTGCTTCCGCCCAAGCATCTGCACTTCTTTGACACGGCTTCAGTTGCCCACTAGCAACCGCGCTTCTTTGACGCGGCTTCAGTTGCCCACTAGCAACCGCCGCAATATTCAAACAACAGGCTCACCTTCATAAGGATTTTCTAATCCTAGCTGCTTCATGAGCCTAATTTCAAGTGTTTCCATTATCTCAGCATCTTCGCTTGTTTCATGATCATAGCCTAAAAGATGTAACACTCCATGAATAACTAAGTGAGAAAGGTGTGATTTTATCGGTTTTTTCTCACTTTTGGCTTCTTTTGTTACATATTCATAGGATAAAACCACATCACCTATGTGAACTGGCTCTAACTCTTCATCTGGTAACAAGTTTTCGTTTGATGGAAAGGAGAGAACATTCGTAGCTTTGTCTTTGCTCCGATAACTTTTGTTTAAATCTCTGATGGACGCATCATTGCTCATGACCAAGACAGCAAGCCGATGTGGTGATTTCATGGCCAAGGGTGCCGACTTGGTCGCTTCCTGGCTTAAGGCTAAAAGGGATGCTTCTTTTAAAAATGAAAAATCAGAACTGATTTCAGACCAATTTTGATCTTCAATGATGAGTTCAATTTCCAGATCTTTCCCTTTTCTATGATCTCTCCATTCAATTACGAGCGCTTCATTCGCTGGGATTTCATCTTGTTCCACGAGCTTTAACCTTATTCTTCCTCATCATAAGCTGCGACGATTTTTGCAACGAGATCCCGGCGCACAACATCTTCACCCTTGAAGGTGATCTGCTTTATTTCATCCACTTTACGCAGCAAATAAGACGCATCCATTAAACCCGACTTTTCACCCCTTGGAAGATCGACCTGACTTGGATCGCCTGTGATGACCATCTTTGACCCTTCACCGAGACGAGTGAGGAACATTTTCATTTGCATGGTTGTACAATTTTGCGCTTCGTCCAAAATGACAAAACTATTCGCTAAAGTCCGGCCACGCATAAATGCTAAAGGTGCAATTTCAATGACGTTATTTTCAATTTCTTTTTCAACACGCTCTGCTGGCAGGCAATCATAAAGCGCATCATAGAGGGGCCGCAAATAAGGGTCGACTTTTTCGCGCATATCACCTGGCAGGAACCCTAAGCGTTCACCAGCTTCAACTGCCGGTCTTGAGAGAATAATTCTTTCTACTTTGCCTTGCTCTAATGCGGCGGCGGCGGCGGCTACGGCGATATAAGTTTTACCTGTGCCGGCTGGGCCAAAAGCAAAAACAAGATCGCTTTGTTCCATACCGCGGATATATTCACTTTGGCGCGGCGTTCTTGCCGTGATGTGTTTCTTGCGTGTGCGGATATGGGCTTGTCCGTTTTGACTTTGACCATTCTGAGTTTTTCCGTTTTCAGAGAATTTTTTCTTTCCCTTGCTCTCACTATTTTTGGTCTTTTTTCCATGCTCTTTTTGTAGCGCTTCATCTAACGGTTCATATTTTGATTTACTAACGCTCTTGGCTTTTTTATTTGTTTTTTGATCCGATGCCATTTCAACCTCTTCTCTTAATTCTGAGCTTTCTGCGTGTCTGATGGCCCCGTCAATATCACCTGGAGTGAGATCAGCTCCCGTCGTGATACGACTATATAAATGCTCAAGAATTTCTTGAGCCATGTCGCATTGTTCTTTTGAACCTTCAAGGGTGAGAATGTTGCCGTGAATATAGGCATCGATGTTTAAGCGATCTTCTATAATGGCGAGGTTGCCATCAAATTCGCCAAGCAAAATTGCAAGTAAACGATTATCTTCAAAGCTTATCGATTGGGAATGGCTACTTGTTTTTTTAGCCTTCTTATCCGATCCGGACTTAGTATTTGCCCCCAAGCTTATACCCTTTCTTTGATGCTCCTTCGGTTGCCCACAAGCAACCGTCGCTGTTACCTACAACATTCGGTGCTTAAAAACCGCTATTCATTAGCTCAGACCTATTAGGCACCCATACTTTTTTAGTTGTGCTTCAGGTTACCCACTAGCAACCGCACTATTCCACACCTATGATGATGAATTTATGACGGCTTGCAAGCTATTTAAGGTTGCAGACTGAATTGTTACATCAACCATATCGCCGATTTTAGCATGTTCGGTTTCAAGATGCACGGACTGAAGATAAGGAGAGCGGCCGATTAATTGGCCTTCTTTTCTGCCGTTTTTCTCAAGTAAAACAGTCATTTGACTGCCGACTTTGCTTTCATTGAACAATTTTTGCTGCTCAGTGAGCCGTTTTTGCAATATCGCAAGACGCTCTTTTTTCACGTCTTCCTCGATCTGCTCTTCACTTTCAGCTGCCGGTGTACCTGGACGAGGGCTGTATTTAAACGAATAGGCGCTCGCGTAACCAATGGCTTCAATCAAATCCATGGTGTCCTGGAAATCTTTATCTGTTTCACCAGGAAACCCTACGATAATATCAGTCGATAGCGCTAACTCTGGTTGCGCGTCTCTAATGCGATCGACCAGCTCGATATAAAAATCACGCGTGTGGCGACGGTTCATATCTTTTAAAATTTTATCCGAACCGGATTGAAATGGGAGGTGCAAGTAGGGCATCACTTTAGAATTGTCCCTGTGCGCTACGATTAGATCATCTTCCATATCACGTGGATGACTTGTGGTATAACGAAGGCGTTCTATGCCCTCAATTTTACTCAACTCATCGAGTAATCTTGCAAGGGACCAATCTTTGCCGTCTAAACCTTCACCATGATAACCGTTTACATTTTGCCCTAGCAACGTTAACTCGTGAACTCCTTGACCAACAAGACGATTGGCATCATCGATGATTTGCTGTGCTGAACGAGAGAACTCACCGCCTCTTGTGTAAGGTACAACACAAAAAGTGCAAAACTTATCGCATCCTTCTTGTACGGTGACGAAAGAACAAGGTGAGCTTGCTGTGATGCCTGGTAGTTTGCCGAATTTATCTTCTTCGGGAAACTCGGTTTCAATAACGGGCTTTTTGCCTGTTTTAAATTCATCCAAGAGTTCAGGCAAATTTTGATAAGACTGAGGGCCGACAACCATATCAACAATCGGCGCACGGCGGATGATTTCTTCGCCTTCAGCTTGGGCCACACAACCAGCAACCGCAATGATTGTATCTTTGCCTTGTTCGCTTCGCTGTTCTTTATTTTTACGAACGCGGCCTAATTCAGAATAAACCTTTTCAGCCGCTTTTTCACGAATATGGCAGGTATTGAGCACGACCATATCAGCATCTGACATCTCATCTGTTTGCTCATAACCTTCCGTGTCCATCAATTCAGCCATGCGCTCTGAGTCATAGACATTCATTTGGCAGCCATAGCTTTTGATAAATATTTTTTTTGTCATTTTTTCTCTCACGGCAAATTTGTGCCGAAGGCACAAATGCCTCCGAGGGGGCGGCGCTTGCGCCGGGCAAGCTAGCTTGCCATGTCCCTCAGCCCTAAAGGGGCTGAGCTCCTACTTAGAAGATGCTCGTCTTCTCGATTGTCACTGTTCAACTTCTTCTAGGGCTAAAATGCTCTTAGGTCCAGATTTTTTAGTGTTCTCTTTATCAAGCTTCTTTTTCTAAACCTAATTCTTTTCTTTTTTTCTTGGTTAGTTTTTTGATGACTTGATGGTAACTCTCTTCGATATATGAGAACAACTCATCTTTCGTTAACCCAGGCTCATCATGCATTTGGATCCATTTCATTCCCCTTGAGGCCAAATAGGGGGCTGGGCGCAGGCCAGGTTGCTCTTTTAGCATTTCATAGGAAATCTCGGAGCATTTGAACGTGATGCCTGAATTATTCCCCTTATTCCAGCCACCGATGGCAAAGACCTTGTCTCCCACTTTCCATACATGAGCGCCGCCCCATTGGACGACATATGTGGTTTGAGGGAGAGATTTACAAAATTCGTTAAATTCATCATAGCTTATCATATTTAAAACCCCTCATTGGCGGCCCGGCCGACAAGCTGGCCTTTTCGGTCACAAATTAGAATTTCAATTTCAATTTTATGACCCTCATCACCATCAACATTTGTACCAGCTAATTTTTGGTCCACACTCTGCTTGGCTTTTTCTGCCACCAGGGTGCCGATTTCTAAATTATTATCTTGGGCTAAATTCAAAATTTCCAAAGCCGTGTTTGCTGTTTTTGCTTTGCTTACTATTTTTTCTGCGGCCCCTAAGGATGCCAGGAGAGATGCCAACCAAGTTTTATCAACTTGGGATCGTTTTGAATGGAGGTCCATTTCGCCCATTGCTAATTTGCTCATTTTGGCAAATCCGCCCGCTATGGTTACTTTTGGTACTGGGTTCTTTTTTAAATATTTCAGCATGCCACCGATAAAATCACCCATATCAATCAAGTCAGTTTCATTTAAGGGGTGAGTTTTTAAAATTAGTTTTTCAGACATATTGCCAACGGCAGCGCCGATATGGTCAGTATTCGTGGCTCTTGCGACATCAATGCCGCGATGGATTGAGTGGATCCAAGCTGAACATGAATAAGGGACAACAACACCTGTCGTTCCTAAAATTGATAACCCACCTACGATCCCTAATCGTCCATTCCAGGTGCTCTTGGCGATTTTTTCACCATTTGGCACTGAAATTTCAATGACAACATTTGAGCTCACACCATGTTCTTTAGCCAACTCCTCGATGGTCTTTGTCATCAGCTCGCGCGGCACAGGGTTTATCGCTGGTTCGCCTGGTGGAATGGGAAGCCCAGGTTTGGTGACCATGCCGACACCAGGCCCAGCTTTGAAAGTCACAGAAGAAATTTTGTTGGATTTATCTTCATTCCAACTGACCGTTGAAATGATCGTGGCGCCGTGAGTGACATCTGGATCATCACCGGCGTCTTTAATAATGCCCGCACTGGCTCTACCTGCATTAAGCTTTGTATTTGTCACAGCAAAGGTTGGGGTTTGGCCCTTTGGCAAAGTGATAGTCACTGCATTTGGAAACACACCGGTGATCAAAGCTTCAAACGCGGCTTTGGTTGCAGCAGTGGCGCAGGCTCCTGTTGTCCAGCCAAATTTGAGTTTCTTATCTGTGTCCGTATTCTCTACCAAACTTTGTATCCTGCAACTTAATTGCTTACATCAATTAAAGTGTCAAATCATACTCTAAGTAGATATGCGTTTCCACACTCTTAAGGCCTATTCATAATCACGGGGTGTATAAAGCAACTGAGTTTGATTGGGCCCTTTGATCACTTTTGTTTTTGATGAGCCAATGATCAACATGGTTCGCATATCAATCATATCCGTATCCAACTCTTTTAAAGTCGTGAAATGAGTTTGCTCGCCGTCTCTGCCGATATTCTTCGCCATTAAAACATTGGTATCAGGCGCTTTATGCTCCAATAAAAGTTTTTTCATACGTTCAACCTGCTCTCGGCGGGTTTTTGATGCCGGATTATAAATGGCGATCACCAAGTCTGATTGAGCCGCTGCGATTAGTCGTTTTTCGATGATTTCAAATGGTTTGCGGATATCGGAGAGTGAGATCACCGCAAAGTCATGACCCAACGGGGCGCCTGTAAGCGAAGCGGCTCCTTGCATAGCAGAAAGACCTGGGCACACTTGAAAATCAATATTTTGCCAGCGGATCGGGTTTTTGTCGATGGCTTCAAGAACAGCACTTGCCATTGCGAAAATGCCCGGATCACCAGAGGAGACCACAACAACATTGCGCCCCTGATTGGCAAGATCAAGTGCGTCTTTCGCGCGATCAAGCTCAACGCGATTATCAGACGCCAAACGCTGCTGGCCAACACGAACGGGCACCATATCGACATATGTTTTATAGCCAACCAGAATTTCTGCTTGTTCTAAAGCTGTTTTTACCTCAGGGGTGAGCCAGCTTTCTTTGCCAGGGCCTAAGCCTATGACTGTCACCTTGCCAATTGCTCTTCCGATATAATTTATTTTTGGCGGTGAAGTGAGTTCAATGAGTGATAGATTTTTTGCCTCTGATTGTTTTGAAAGTGGTACTTTGGCGCGTCGTGCAATTTCTAAGTCCGTGTAATTGTCAACGATCCGTACTGGCACGTTCAGAGATGATGCTAGTTTTTTTACTTGCCCTATGGGGCCGTTTTTATTTGTGATAACAGCTGCGATTGCCTGTTTAGCCAGTCCCAACTCTTCAAATGCATTATCAATGTCATCAAGGTTTGTTCCTTCATTTTCGACTTCAACCAGCACTGACTTTGGATGATAGAGCAGACCATTACTTGGCGGAGTTTCCTCAAACACACTCACGCGAATTGTAATGTCACCGTTTAGCGTGAAGGGAAGTCCGCTATCTTCTAGCCAACTGGCATGACCATCTAATTGCAGGGTAGTATCATTCAAGATGTCTGATGTGATGCGTTTCGCATCCTGAGGGTTTGCTAAGACATAGTCTTTAGGTGGCGCTTCTAGCTGCACGGCAAAATGGCGTGCGCCGCTAGCTGTAATTGCTGGGATGCCGCTTGTTATGCGACTAATTTCTTTGGCTAATTCATTTGCCCCGGTTAATCCACCAAGTAAGGGCACAACAAGGGCGCCATCATCAGAGACTGACAAAAGTGGGGGCTCTTTGCGTTTATTGTTTAATATAGGAGCAAGACTGCGGATCAAAATGCCAGAAGCGCAAAGACCAATTATCGTTGTACCGCATTCAAATAGGTCTCGTAATTGTGTGCCAGTTTCTTTGAAGGTTTTATCTGCACCTTCTACTCGCCCTTCAAGTCCCCAAATGATGGTCTCTTCTTTGACTTGTTCTTGAATGAGTTTGGCTGTCTCGATCCCTTTATTATTGAGAAGGACAATTGCGATTTTTTGCATGGAAGTTACAGAGCTCACCTATTAAACCGGTTTTTCGCAGGGGATGACAATCACTGAGAAATAAGCAACATCATTAGGGTTCACGTCTTTAACCGGGAAGATCCGCTCTTTTTCCATTGTCGCCCGTTCAACATAATAAGCGTTATCTATCATATTTGCTTTTTCTAGGGCGCGCACCACTTTAGGAAATGTTCGTCCCAGTTTCATAATCACAGCACTACCGCATTGGGTTAAGCGCTCGACCAATTCACCTTCGCTAAGAGTTGCGGGAAGAATAGAGACTGTATCTTCTCGGTGGCAAAGTGGCATTCCCAATTGCACTGGCGCTGCCAGGATTGAAGAAATGCCTGGCACCACTGTTATCTCATAGCGCTCAGAGAGACGGGCATGCCAATACATATATGAGCCAAACACAAAAGGATCGCCAGCACAGATGATTGAGACATTTTTACCCTTGTCTAAAAGCTTAGCGATTTCTTCAGCTGTTTCATCATAGAACTTATTCATCAACGGCAGGTAGGCGCTGGTGTCAGCAACTGGCCCTGCTGTTACTGGGTAAATCAGCGGTAAAAGTTCATGATTTTCAGTTAAATATGGCTCTACTGTTTTTCGTGCATTGCCGCCGCTAGCTTTGGCGGAAGGAAAGGCAATCACGTCAGACTGCGCTAAAAGCTTTACTGCTTTCATAGTGACTAACTCTGGATCACCTGGCCCAACGCCTAGACCAAAAAGCTGGCCTTTTGGAGTCTCAGTAGCCTTAGTATTTGCACCACTGTCGCTCATTTATTCTTTTTCCTTCGCGATGGCATTTAATGCAGCAACTGCCATGGCTGAACCACCTCTTCGCCCATGAACCGTGAGAAAGGGAACACCACGAGGATTTAAACTCAGTTCTTCTTTAGATTCAGCGGCTCCAATAAATCCAACTGGCAGGCCTAAAATAGCCGCCGGTTTTGGCCATCCTTCATCTAGGAGTTCTAATAACCTAAATAGCGCAGTTGGCGCATTGCCGATGACGACAACAGACCCTTCAATTTTATCTCGCCAGAAATCAAGGGCTGCGGCTGTTCTTGTATTGCCTATTTCTTTTGCCAATGCTGGCACTGGGTCTGCGTGTAATGTACAAATCACTTCGTTATTTGCTGGCAGGCGCGCTCTGGTTATGCCGTTTGCCACCATCATGGCATCACACAAAACTGGGGCCCCCGCCTCTAAAGCAGCGCGCCCTTTTTGAAGCACATCTTCTGAAAACCCAACATCTTTGGGTAAATCTGTTGTTCCAACAGCATGAATCATCCGCACGACAACTTTTTCAAGGTCAGCCGGAATGTTGGAGAGGTCAGATTCAGCTCTAATAGTCGCGAATGAGCGTTTATATATCTCAGCGCCGTCTTTTATGTAGTCCATTCAGTTTTTTCAATTCTTTTGATCATTATTAAATGCACGTTATGCAGTCAGGCGCTTTAAAGCGCAAGCTTAAGTTTTATCATAGGATTTGTTTTCTCTCATAGATATCCGCGAGCAAAACTAAATCAATTTCTTAATTTCAGAGATTAATTGGTCTTTGGTCACGGCTTTACCAGCTTTTTTAGTGTTTGGGCCGGCATTTGTGTAAAGAGAGATCTTATCAGCACCGCGTTTCTGCATAATGAGATAGTGGGTGTTATTGCGTGTGGCGCACCCCTTTTCACAGGCTGACAGGTGGATTGATACTGGGTTTGGCATGGCCAATTCAGAAAGTTCGTCGCGTAAATTCAAGGCTGTTAATTTTGTCTCGAAGCCACCATAGATGCATCCTTCACTGCCAGAACAAGAGATGATTTGTAAATTCTGCTCGCTTTGCTGTGTCAGCAAGGCCATGGCTTCTGCTTTTTCCCAAATATCGGCTATGTGATCTTCTTCTATTGAGGGTAGGAGAATTCCTTGCCAAGTGGTTAGGCGCAGTTCACCGCAACCATAACTATCAACTAATTCAGCCAAGCCTTCTAGTTGGAAGAATTTCAGCCGTCCGGTTGGGGATATTAAATTGATGGCGCTTTTGGTTTTAACTATCTGCTCGCTTATGTTTTTGGGATGGCTTAGGAGTTTATTTTTCTTCTGCTCCACCAGGACGGTATTTTTATTTGGTGCGATGATATCTAAAAGCTGCTCAACACCTAACTGGCTTATCAAATTTTTTATGCGAATGTTTTTTGTTTGATCTTCTGCAATTTCACTCTGATTAGAAAAACCATTATAGGGTTTTAGCCGCTCTAGAATATTCAAAATCTCATCGATGATGGTTTCTGGATTTAAATAGAGCGTTGTTAAATTTCCTGCCAAGCTTAATTGAAATTTTGGTTGATGATTTGTATCTTCATTCTTAACCGCCAGAAATGCAAAATCATGGGGGGTTGCCCCAATGTTTGTTTGCCCGCCTCCATCAAATACGAAGGCCATTTTGGGAGAATAGATTTCTGGCTGCTCTAATTTGGTCAGCGCTATATCCAAGCTCTTGATCATCTCTGTACAATCGATCAGCTCATAACAAAGGCCCGCAAGCGGGTCCATTGTGATATTTCGCAGGCGATCATGCTGACTAGATTGTGAGATCAGCTTTTCAGCTAAAAGAGTTTTTACAAGTTCATCCGTTGCACCGGGCTTTATACCACGCAATTGAACATTGGCTCTGTTGGTGAGGTCAATCGTGCCGTTGCCAAAAACCTTTGCGGCATGACTTAAAACTCTGGCGTGTTTTGATGACAAGATTCCGCCCGGCACACGAATGCGCGCCAAGAGACCATCTTTCATCTCTGATAATTTATATATTCCTGGACACTCAGCCATGATTTGATTTAGCAAGCTTTTTAACTGAGTTCAATGTTTTGGTCTTTTTTGTCTCACGGGCGTTGGCAGCGAAGCTGCCGCCCTGCGACGGCGCGGCGCTAAGCGCCGACGGCCTCTTTTTAGCAGCGCTTTAGGTTGCCCATCTACAACCGCGCTATAGCCTACGTTTTTTGTGCTCAGTTTTTTGAAGGTTTTATTTTTCGCACAGCTAATCTGCCACTTTTTTGGAGTGATCTAATTACGCCCTAGCAAAAATATACAAAAGAAATACCTTATAAATTTGAATTTGCCGAAAAGAAAAAGGCGACCGTTAAATTTATCGCCTTTTTATCTATTCAAACTCAAAGCCGATTTGGCTGTTTGGGTCTTTGCCGAGGGTTTCGCGTCCTAATTCTTCGATCCGATCGAATGGGACTTGGTCCGCCTGAATGAGAGAGCGTTGTGATTTAATTGCTTTCACAGCTCCTTCTTGAATCAGATGGAATTCACCAACTGTTTGGTTCGGCAAGACCAGCGCTGGATCGATACCGCTGTCGCTTGAAAAGGCTGCGCGTAATTTTCGAAGTGCTGTGTCTTCTCTCACCTTACCAATGAACCATGAGGTGATTTGATCTCTTGATTTATAGTCAAGGTCACCCGGACTTTGTGTAGCAAGCATTAGTCCCATGCCAGCCGAGCGAGCTCTCTTCAGCAAGCTTTCCAATGGCTCTTTCGTCGCTGGCTTCGAGTTCGCCGGGATGTATAAATCTGCTTCGTCAAACATTACCATAGCTTGCAATACATCTGATGGGTTGCGCTGACAGAAACGAAGGGCTTCGCCCAAGAACTGAGCCACCCAGAACAAGATGTTTTCATTGTCACCTAAGAAACCAGTGTAAATGATGGAAAGCTTTGTTTTTCCTGGTTTTTTATGTTTTTCACGGCCCAAGAACGCATCCATTGACATGGATTCTCCAGCGCCATCAAAGAGGGCGTAATTCCTGTGACTTAGACTATCTAGCTGAGCAACCAAATCTTTACGCAAGCGTCCATTTGGATCCATCCGTGAGATCACTTCAGTCAGCTCTGATTCTTCTTCATCCATGAAGGTGATCAAATCTGTCAGTGTGACTTCTTTTCTCGCAAATTCACCGAGTAGCTTGAGGGCAACTGAGAGAATACCGCTATATCTTTGGTGCGTTGGAGAGACACCTAAGTGAAGCATTTCACCTAAAGCAGCCGCTGACATGTTCGCCAATTCTAACTGCTCATGATCATGCAGATCGGCCATGCCTTGTGGTAAGAGCGTGATGGAAATCGGGCGACCAGATGTACGGCCTGGTGTGTATACGGCGATATCCGTATGCTCTCTTAAATATGCTTTTTGAGCGCGGCGTTCTTCTGTGTCGTTCGGGTCATCTTCCCAAACATCTGAATTCGCGTAAGAACAAAGATCACCTTTTCTATCGATGAGAACGGCTGGGATATCTTGCATCAAGAGCTGTTCGATGAGTGAGAGAGCGAGCGTTGTTTTACCGGAACCAGAACCACCCAGCACGGCTGCGTGACGCCTTAGTAAACTTGTTTCCAAATTAGCTAGGTCAGATGGGTTTCGCATAGCATGTCCCAAACGCAGCACGCCATTGGTGACACCTGCTGGAAGGTCTGAGCTTTCAGCATTTTCAATTTGCTCCATTTGGGCATTGAGTTGTGTCTCAATGGCAGATGGGGACATTGCTGAAGACGCCAAAGCTGTTTCTTGAGAAACAGTTTCCGGTGTTGCTTCACTTGCAGAATCAATTAGCTCAAGATTTGGAGCTGCAGCTGCGCCGCCTGTTAATTGATTATGCATAGATGTGGCACTGCCATCATCACCATGAGAGAGACCGAGGAGCATCCGCACAGATGGCAGGTCTCTTAGAGGACGGACTGATTTGGTCCATGTTTTGATATTTGGGTCTTTATGATATTTTTCACGGAAATCCTTAACCATGATCATTCGCTCCCATTCATAAATGGGAATGACCAACCGGTTGCCACCACTTTGCAAATATTGGCGAACTGCGACAGCCGTTGAACTTTTAGCATTTGGCGGGAAATCACTTGCGCGCAATACAACTGGCTTGCGGCCCTGGGTCGATGCCATCACCCGCTCCATTTGACGGCGCAAACCGCCACCCTGGCTTGAGCGGTTACACATAAAGAGACGTGAATTATCTTTTTGGCCAGATCCGTGTGAGACGATGACATCAATGGCAGAAACTTCTTCGATCCACCCGATTGGCTCAATCTCGATTTCTGTACCTTGTTCACATTCATCTTTAGCTAAGACCAATGCGCTTGCCAGCACACTCATCAGCTCACCTTCATCTGCCGGAATTTCTGGCTGATGGTCAAATGTGAACTTTTCCCAAAGCTGGTTGAGGTCTTCAGCTGCGACTTTGCGCGCTTCAACTAAAGGGGACACCGTTGCAGGTGTGAGTTTGTTCGTTAAGTTCGAGCCTGTTTGCACAGACTGTGGTGTTTGTGTTGCTGGTGTGAACTGAGAGGCTTCTTTCTCATCCATAGAACACGGTTTTTCACCAGAGAGTTCTAGCCAGCGTGTTTGAGAGGCTTCAAGCAAGCGCCGTGTCGGCAAGCCAGCAACTTCGTGAAAGAAACTTTCACCAAAAATATCTTCAGCTTTTGGCGGTGTTTCATCTGTTGAGGTGCCTTTAGCTTTATGAAAGGCTTGGCTAATACGGCGATTTAGAATCATGCGGGCTTCATCTGCGCTGCACATTTCTCCCAAAAGAACCGGCTCTGTTTTTTCAATGCGATCAATAAAGCTTTGAGGCAAAAATTGACGCATTTGAAAATAGAAATCATCAAGGCAAGAGATTAAAACAATTGACGATGAAACGCGGTTTGCAATTTGGATCAGATCGCGAATGGCTTTTTGAAACCGCTCTTCTGGGTCATCAAAAAATCGAAGATCTTCAACTTGGTCAATACAGAATACCAGCGGCGACCCTTCCGTTGCATAGGTAATTTTACCAATAGATTCAATAAGTTCAAAGGCTCTATCTTGAGACGTTTTGATCTCTAAAGCGGGCACCATTTGATGGCTACGCTTGGTCAATGCTGTGCCGTAAAGGAATTGACGGACGCGCTGGTCGATGCGTGGATCATTTCTTTGTAAATATAGAAGCGCACGCACAAGATTGGCATCTAAATCTTCTTCAATGAAAGGATGTGATGAGACAATGTCATCAGCCATATCTGTGATAAGCTCGCCCAGTTCTTCAGAACCGAACTCACCTTCTCTTAATCCTTCAACTTGTGTTTCATCGATGAGCTCCGCCTCTTTTACAAGGCGGTTTGACATACGTACCAAGCCGCTTTCACCAAATTCAACTGGGTCATATGGCTTTTCAAGAGCATTAATCAGACGCCTTAAATAGTAGTCAGCATAATTGGTGACATCAGGCGTCATTTGCGCATAACCAAAATAAGCGCGGCGTGTTAGATGAGATGATGTCCGCAGCGCTCGAATGAGGTGCGTTTTACCAGCGCCTGATTGCCCATGAAATAGCATCATGCGTGACTGCACACGGTGCGGGGCCAGGGTGACACTGTCTAGAATTTCGTTGAATTTTACCCGCGCTGTTTTGTGCACTTCTTCCACATCGAATGGATCAACGCGCCAGACATCATCTTCCCAGGTGATGGAATGTTCGAAGGTTTGTGCGTTTGGCTTCCATGTCGCATTTTCAGCCATACTTGGAACTGTCATGGTGTGTCCTTTACTCATTCTCATCTTCCACCCTTATAAAATGCCACTCGGAATTTTTATAGGCGATGCGACTTTCAGCAACGTCTTCAACATTCGATTTGTCACGCAGATCAGCGATTGTCAGGCGTAATAACCCAGCGCGCTGTGCGTTTAAAACCATGTCTTTATATTCTTCCTCATTTAAACTCCACTGCGGGAACTTTGCTTTTAAATCGCGCCATACATGGGAAATAAACGCGCGTCTATTTCCAGGCCAACCAACAGCACTTTTTGCAGCGATGTCTTTTACCTCTTGGGTAAATTCAGGTAATTCTGGAGGAGCCTCCAGAACTGGGGTCATCTTTTTGGGCAGTTCACTTGATTCTTTACTGCTAATCAATTGCCTAAATAACATTTGGCGCAGCTCAGAGGCACTTTCATTCATGGCGCCAACGACCTCAGCCGCAAGGCATGCCATTAATTCTCCATCACTTTCAACCACATGGCGCGACTTTAATAATTTCGCCCCCATCATCACGGCCTCTTTATGAGATAAGTTTTTTTCGTGGATTGGTGTAGTACGAATTCCGGAAGTGAGGCCGCGGCGCTCTGCAACTGTTGCAAGGCCAACACGAATTTCTTCTGTCGTCGCTGCCGCAATGTCATAGGGAAGAGCAAAATGATCTATAATAATCGCACTTCTCAAGCCTTCAGCTGAGAGCAATCTTTGCGCTAATTTTCCATTGGGGGCCAGATTTAAAGCAAGGGCAGTTAAGTAGCCATCTCTGATTTCATGCCAGGCGAGCTTGGGCAAACGTGTGACACCTAAAAACTGTAAAATTCGAGGCAAGCTGTTTTCAGTGCACATATAAGCGTTTGCACGAACTGGTCGCATAAGCCCGCAATCAACTAGGCTTACTATGATTTGGCCTAAAACAGAGCGCCATTCTTTTGCACTGACCTGATGCATCACTATTGGATGCAGGTCCTTGCGCAACTGGACTTCTGTTTCTCCCTCTTCAGCACCAAATGCTAATCTTAACAACACGATATTTTCCAATATATGTGTATTAAGACGTGCTTCTAATGTTTGAGCATCTTGTAGCATAACTGCTCTTTGCTGCATAACCACAACTCTCTTTTTTAGTGCTCCTTCGGTTGCCCACCAGCAACCGTCGCGAGCGCGCCTTCAGTTGCCCACTACGCAACCGGGGCAAAGCAACCGCGCTTTTATCGACGCATGTAGATTAAAATTGCCCTGATTGTCCTAAATCTCGTATTTCTGCAAGACATGGAACCCTGGCAATTTTCTGCGCCATTTTTTAGACGAATCACCAAATATTGTACTGCTTTACAAAGAGGTTTTAAGCTTAAAGTTTGTTTCCTCCCCTGATCATTTCATGCTCTTCCTTAACCATAAAACTCTCAAAATCTGATCAAACGCCTCAGAAGAGCTAAAAGTCATATTTCTGTCCCTTTTTTTTAAGAAAGTAAACGTAATGCATGAATTAGCACTGCGTATTTCACGATTGATATCGGAGAGTTAGGGATTTACCCTTTTAGATTTCATTAACTATTTTCACCAAAAGGTGTCTTGATCCGCCTCACTTTGGCGAGTTATTTGCTTTCTATAGAGGTCTCTAACCACTAGAGCATGTCATTTTGTTTTTTAATTTATAAGACAGCTCTAGTTATTATCTTAGCGTGTCTTTTGCCACAAAACCGGTACCCACTTTTGTGCGACACGCTCTAATTAGGTGAAAATCTGAGGTTTCACCTGATAAAAACCGTGAACTTGTTGTTAAGAATAAAGTTGTAATATACAGAAATGATAAAGTTTTATTCAATTTGTAGTAAGGAGGGTTTAGCGTAATGAGACCTGCTCTTATATCCTTACAAATGTTATTTGTATTGTTTCTTTCTGGATGCTCGACAATTCCGCTTAATGAAGGCATTTTTAGTGCTACTGAAGCGAATTCTGAGCTCTATACACCCAAATCTGATGGTGTAGACAAACTTTCAAAAAAAGAATTGGCTGCCGGTAAATTACCTGAGGGAACTTACGATAAAGCTCCTGTGGGCGCGTTTCAACATCGCGATTACAGCAAGGTGAGACTGAACCCAAACGAAGCGGTTAAACTTATCAACCAATACCGCAAGACCAAGGGCTTGAGTACCGTTACCATTGACCCAAAATTGAACGCTACAGCAAAGAAACATTCCTCTGATTTGGCCAAACATGATCGCATTTCTCATTATGGATCAGATGGGTCAAACCCATGGGACCGTGTTGAACGCTCTGGGTATAACCCTCAACTGGCTGCTGAGAATGTTGGCACTGGCCAGCTTTCAATTAAAGAAGTGATGCAAGGTTGGAAAGACAGCCCCGGGCACAACAAAAACCTTCTTTTGCCTGACGCCAAACATATTGGCATCGCCCTGGTTTACGACCCTAAATCTGAATATAAAACATTTTGGACGCTAATTTTGGGGGCCAAAATATAGCGTTTTGTTTTCGCTCACGGTAAATTTGCGCTGAAGCGCAAATACCTCCGCGGGGGCGGCGCAACGCGCCGGACGCCCCTGGCGTCATGTACGCGCTCTAAGTAGTGCACTCCCTTCTTCGTAGTGTTGGATTTGTGTTTTTCTCTCATGGGCGGTGGCCACGATGTGGCCGCCCTGCGAGATGCAGCGCTAAGCGCTGACGGCCTCTTTTTAGCTTGCGTTTTAGATTGCCTACCTACAAATGCGCTATTTCTAAAATCATTACCACTTTTAGGTGACAAATTCTAACAAGCCAAAAATTCTTTGATATTCTGTATATTTTCAAAAATTTGAACTAAAAAAAAGCTAATTAAAAATAACTTTATCAAAATTAACAAGAACGATATCCTCAGCCCTCTATCTTGAATATATGAACCTGCAAGTAATTTTCTTGGAGTGATTTGGTAATTTTTATCCCCCAATTTATCCCTTAAACGTTTTCGTGCTGCTTCACTGAAGTTGGCTTGTATTCTATAGATTTCAACAAAGAAAAATAGCAGCAACAATAAATACAACAGACCAATAAAAACATAATTTGGTAGGTGAACTTCACAAATAAAATTAAATAATTTATTACTCAACATATATTCCAATTAATACCCTGCAAACTCATAAGGTTAAGTTTTTTAAGCAAAATTTTCATATGACCTAGTGCTTCGATCCAAGAGCAAAGATGTTGATTTTTAAGCGGACTTTTACGGTTATGAAGAAAAAGACTGCGGCCAGGGTTAGGGAGAGGGCTGTGGCGCTGGCTGCGCCGATTAGGCCGTAATGAGGAATTAGCAAAAAGTTTAAAGCTAGGTTTATAAGCGCAGTTAAGAACAGCAAAGCGGCACAGAGTTTTTGCTCGCCTAGCATGTTCAACACATATTCTGCCGGTCCAAACATAGACTTAATGACCAAGCCAACGGCCAATATAAACATTACTGGATAGGCATTTGTAAATTCTGGTCCGAACAACCAAAGTAACGGCTTACCCATTGCCAACAACAAGATAGCAGCAGCTAAAGAGGGCCAGAAGGTCCATTTCACTGATTGGCGAATAAAGGCTGCCAGGCGCTCTTTGTCTCCTCTTGCTTCATAAGCAGAGAACCGATTGGCCACAGCATTGGCCACTGCGAAATGGACAAAGGTGATGAGATTGATGGTTTTAAGCGCTGCGTAATATTGCGCAATATCTTCAGGTGGGTGATATTGCGAGAGAACCAATACATCTGTATTTTGCAAGAACAACACAAAGCTTTCTACCAAGAGAATTGGAAAGGCCGTTATGAGCCAGAACTTGGTTTCCTTCTGCTTAGCTCCATCAGGCACTTCCTTTCGAATGCGTGGATGAAGAAACGCTATTTGTATTACAGACGTCAGCCAAGTAGCACCAACTGCAACTGAAATTGCTGTGAGGGCTGTCAACGGCAAGCCAGCGACATAAGCAGCTGCCATGCCAAACAAAATCAGCATTGGGCGCAATAGAAAAGGCGGAATGAGCGCCATATTCATCCAGCTATAACCGCGGGCCATTGAATCATGCAAATCTGTAATTGCATAAGCTGGTAGACACAAGAGAACAAGAATGGCTGGCAGGAAGACATAGCTCTCGACATAGTCTTTTAATAAAAACAACAATGCCAAGCTGATGCACATGAGCGCTGTTGATACCAGCAGAGTTACGACACGGCTCTGGAAGATAATGCCGCGCAGTTTATCCAACTCATTTTTTTCAGTATATTCAGGGATAAAACGAATAACGGCCGTATTCAGCCCAATGGTAGATAGACCACCTAACAATAGTAACCAAACCCAGACATAGGCATAAATGCCATATTCATAACTGCCCATCCAGCGAGCAAGCAGGATTTGGCTAAGATAAGCTAACCCAGCGCTTCCTACACGAATAACAAATGCTAAAATCGCATTTCGGCCGCTTACAGAACCGTCAGAATTGCCACGCAATCGATTTAAGATAGAATTTACCTTAGCAATCATTTCACTTTTGTTCCCAAGAACTCTTCATCATCGTTTTAGGTTTTATGATCTATTGCAAATCATCATGCGTGGCTTCTAACATCTAGAGAGACGTTATGACTATAGCTTATTATTTTACTTTAAGGATAAGTGCCAATTAAGACTATTTGGCTGATTGAAATTTTTGTGCTCGGACAACTCCATGCCTCAATTAATTAGGCTGACTTAATTTAGTTGGCATTCAACAATGGTTTGATCATGCTGCACATCTAGATAAGTCATGACTTTCAGCCAACTCTCAGCACGTTCATGATCTCTTAACTCTAAATGCTCATCTAGAAAAAAGGCTGCGATATTAATTGCTTGCGAACCATATTTTCCAACGAGAACTGTGGCCATTTCTGCAACTTCATGTTCTGAAATTGTTAAGTTTTCAGGAATTTGAGATGACAGTTTACTGCTACTACTAGTTTTAGACAAAATACACCCTATACATTGTGTTGGCCATAAAGATGGCTCCCTGAGTTGGATTATTTAACATTCCAAACGGGAACAGTCTTTGTGAATTTACAAGACCTTAACACAAGGCTGTTGTCTTTCTCTCAATCTTGGTGAGAAGATTATATTAAAATTTTAAGTATTTTTTGTATTGGTGCTTCAAATTCCAATCAGTAACCGTCTAATGCCTTCCCGGTTGAAACCATATTGAACGACCCTTCCTCTTTAAGATGTGAATTGATTGCAAGCACCCCTGATATTATACTCTGTAGTAGAGGCTGTTTTGTTTATTAAATTTAGAGGCACAAATATGAGCACTGAACATATAAATCGCCGTCGTTTTTTATCAGCTGCTGGAGCTATGGTCGCAACAGGAGCAACCCAGTTTTCCAGCTTTTTGTCACCTGCATATGCCCAAAATCTTGTTCCGACACCTTCAATGAGGGGAGGATCTAATAACTACCGCCCAGGAGCGCCTATTGTTGAACGTATCGGCGGAGGCGGATTTTGGATGAGTGGCTCTGTGCGCCGTACTGGTGATGGTTTGGCTTTAGCGGGGCAACGCATTCAAATTTGGGCTCATACAACAGAAGGATACGAGAACGAACCTCAAAGTCATGGAGCAACTCTTACGGATGAGAACGGGATGTTCCGCCTTGAAATGCCGCAGATCGTTCCGGCCTTTGGCCAACCTCACGGTCATCTGGCCTATGATAGTGGTGAGTACAAAACTGTCTTTCTGCGTCCTGTCATGCCGAGCTCAAAAGACACAAGCCTAGAGGCACATTTCGTACTTGAACAAGCCTAAAAAAATAAGCAAATCAGAGCATAGCCTTGCCGGCAGAGCGCTTTTTTGGAGCGCCTTATTTGCCGCCATAGTTATCCCTATCATATTTGCAGCAATGAGCCCGTTACTTGCGTGGCGAAGCCCTGTTTATATAGTCGCATGTTTTGCTGGGGTTATTGGTCTTGGCCTTTTGCTCCTTCAACCATTATTGATCGGCGGGTATTTGCCAGGCCTCCCAAAACAGATAACTCGGCGTGCACACCCATGCGTTGGTGTAATGCTTGTTGTTGCAGTGATTATTCACATTATCGGCCTATGGACGACCAGCCCGCCCGATGTAATTGATGCACTTACCTTTTCGTCTCCGACGCCGTTTTCAAACTGGGGCGTCGTTGCCATGTGGTCACTTTTTGCAACTATGGCCTTAGCGATATTTCGGCGGCGCTTACAATTGCGGGCAAGAAACTGGCGTATGGCACATAGCCTTTTAGCGTTAGTGATTGTTATAGGGACTGTCGTGCATGCTATCCTTATAGAAGGCGTGATGGAAACGGTTTCTAAAGTCACCCTATGCGTTCTGGTTGTTATCGCAACTATGAAACTCATTTTTAGTTCAAAATTTTTCTCTAACTTACGCTTTTCATCAAAACGATGAGTTTAAATCATCTTATCCAGGCCACTACTAAGCCTGGAAGCCGCCATCTTGTAGGAATTTAAGTTCTTCTGGAGTGGATTGGCGGCCAAGGACCTCGTTGCGATGAGGGAAGCGGGAAAATTTTTCGATGACGTCTAAGTGAATTTGGCCGAAATTAACACCGTCTGGATCGTTTGCTTTTTCGCATAGCTCAATGCAATAGCGTTGATCTTTTAAATTTTCAGAATGCATAAAGGGCAGATAGAGAAATCGTTTTAATGGCAATTGATAGGCTTGATCAAAGCCCTGATCTATTATTTTTTGGGCTGCTTCTTTTGCCGCTTCATCAAAAGCGAAAGCTTTTGGGCTGCCTCTAAAAATGTTTCTTGGAAATTGATCGAGAACTAAAATGAGCGCTAGGCACTCATTAGTTTGTTCAGCCCATTTATCATATTTACCGGCTAAAGCTTGATCTGGTACAGAGCCATAAAGAGCTTTTATTTCTTCATCAAAATCAGGAGCTGAGATGAACCATTTTTGAGGGCCAGCTTTTTGCCAAAAGTCTATAATCGATGAGGCTTCTAGTGGCTTTTCTTTAAAAGGGTCTTCTGCTGGATTCATGTTAAGACCCTTTTTTAACCGTCTTCTTCTTTACAATCTTTTTCTTAACGGGTTTCTTTTTAGCTACTTTTTTTGTGGTCGCTTTTTTGTTTTTTGCTTTTTGTAATTTTTTCTTCTTCTTTTTCTTATATTTGCGCTTCTTCTTAGGACGGTAATTACAAACATATTTGCGCATTTTTCCTGGTGCTGCGCTCACCGTTGACATTTCTTTTGGGCCGAGATTAATCGGGAAGAGCGTCTTCCACCAATAGGTTTTAAACCCATGATCCAGAAGGCTTGTTGCTCTGTTTCGGCGCGCCAATGTTGATTTTGCACCAAGCACAACAGCGATTAAACGGCGGCCACCTCTTGTGGCACTTGCGACAACGTTAAACCCAGAGTCGCAAATGAAACCGGTTTTCATTCCATCAGCGCCCTCATAAGTGCGCAATAAATCATTATGAGACCTCAAACGGCGTTTGCCCACTTTTACAGAGCCAAGTGTAAAGAGGTGATTATATTCCGGGAAATCACGGATCAGCGCTTTGGCCAGCATCGCCATGTCTCTGGCGGTCGTCACTTGTTGCGGGTGTGGCAAGCCGTGAGGGTTATAAAATTCTGTATTTCTCATCCCCAAACGAGTAGCCGTTTTGTTCATTTTTCTTATGAAGGCTTTTTCAGATCCACCGATTTTCTCAGCGATCATCACCGCAACATCATTCGCTGATTTCACGATCAAAATTTCAATTGCGACCTTGATCGGCATCGTTGCGCCTAGGGGCAAACCAATTTTGCTTGGCGGTTGTCTTCTGGCATTTTTAGAATTTACGATCCGAGAGTCCATTGTGATTTTTTTGGACTTCAAAGCCTCAAAAACCAAATAGGCCGTCATTAATTTTGTTAATGATGCGGGATGCCAGAGCTGATCTGGGTCTTCAGCATAAATGATTTGGTCACTTTTATTGTCAAATACAATGGCGGGGCCGGCTTGAGCTTCATGAGAGCTAAAAACGCTGCCTACCATCAAAATAGTTGCCATCAAGACTGCACATAGCAATGCACATCCTTTTTTAAGGCGCGCTTTTTTAAGATGCGGATGTTTCTGACAAAATCGTTGAGGCTTTAAACTGACTTTATGCATGGTACCTTCCAAGTCAATGTATTGGATTTTGAGCTCAAAAGCCCAAACCCCTTACATTTAACATTCCCCCTAAAAAACCCTGCGTTAATCCAGTTTAGCCTAAACCCAAACCAGTTTAACGTGTGTCATTAACAAGTGCCCGTAACATAGAGCGAAACTAAGCCTATAATTTGAAGCCCGTTTTTCTGAGAAGTGGCGCCTCTTTTTACAAAGAAGCTGGTGCACTTCTTTACGAAGAAGCTGGTGTACTTCTTAATAAAGGAGCTGGTGCCCCTGGCCTGACTCGAACAGGCACGCCCGTGAGGACAACAGATTTTGAATCTGTCGCGTCTACCAATTCCGCCACAGGGGCTTCTCAGTATTGCAATATGTTCTGGTGCCGATCTTAGCTGAGGATGCAACCGCGTCAACACTCGAAGTACTAATTTAGAGGAGTATCCAGATATTCAATGAAGAATCTGGATAGGAAAATCAGAACAAGGGCCGATCTACAACAGATGAATAGAATATGCAAGTGATAAAGGAGTTTAATTGGACTTATAGCGCTATCGCACCTAAAACTGGCCTTTAGTTTCTAGTACAAATTTTTTAATCACACTTTATTTCATCAGACGGTATTTCATCAGACGATAAATTCTCCTGACGATCTTAAACTTTTACTTTTACGAGGAAACTGATGCTACGTCGTTTATATGATTGGGTCCTTCACCTTGCAGAGCATAAATATGCGCCATCCGCGCTATTTGGTGTTTCTTTTGCTGAAAGTTCTTTTTTCCCACTTCCGCCGGATCTGATGCTGATTCCTATGGTGTTAGCTG
The DNA here is from genome assembly GCA_021604645.1 of Methyloligella sp. Lineage (GTDB taxonomy): Bacteria > Pseudomonadota > Alphaproteobacteria > Rhizobiales > HXMU1428-3 > HXMU1428-3. Next base: position 2,325 of record BQJJ01000006.1, on the reverse strand, counting down.
AGCGGTTAAAGGCGTGGCGATTTGCGTTAATCACTACAATTGGCTCAGTTCTAGGCGGTGTGCTTGGTTATTATATTGGCGCGGCTTTGTTTGAAACCGTTGGTCAGCCTATTGTTGATTTTTACGGCCTCTCTCATAAAATGGATGTGTTTTTTGAGAATTATAAGACCTATGGTGCCCTCATCGTCTTTGTCGCAGGTTTTACACCCATACCTTATAAAGTTTTTACAATTGCGAGCGGCGTAGCCGGTATGAGCTTACCTATTTTCATTGGCGCTAGTTTGGTGTCTCGCGGGGCACGGTTCTTTATAGTGGCTGGGCTTCTCTATTTCTTTGGAGAAACGATCAGGGCATTTATTGAAAAATACCTCGGCATCCTTACATTTGTCTTTGCCGTCATATTAATCGCTGGATTTTTTGCGATAAAATATTTGTTCTAAGGGTAAATTCTTTAGTTCTAGGGGCCAGGCCCATTAACGTTTTAGGGGCTAGGCCCAATAAGCAATTGCTTTCAACCAGAATGCACAACAGAGACAAGATATAGCAATGATTGATTTGACCAAAAAAGCTGAACTTTTGATGGGCCTTATGTTTATTGCCAGCCTTTCCTTAATCCTTGCGGCTTTGGGTTTTCAATATATTGGAGACCTTGCTCCTTGCGATCTTTGTTATAAACAACGCTGGGCCTATTACATAGCTATTGCGGTCATTCCCGTTGCTTTGTTTTTTTATGGACGTGAAATGCCGCAGATCAGCCGTATCATTCTCATTATTATAGCGCTTGTATTTTTTGCCAATACTGCTCTTGGTATCTATCACTCTGGTGTTGAGTGGAAATTGTGGGCTGGCCCTTCTGGATGCAGTGGAACAGACACACTTGATGACACAATTAACCTTCTCAAAGAGCTTGAAACAATAAAAATTGTTCCTTGCGATAAAGTTCAATGGAGCTTATTGGGGATATCTATGGCTGGATATAGCGCCCTTGCATCTCTTGGCCTTGGGCTCATCTCACTATTCACTGCACTCAAAGCTTGTGACAAAAACTAATAGCTTCAATTGCTTAACTCAACCAATCCTTAAAAACCCTTCCTCCAACAGATGATGGCGCACAAACCTCATGTGCCTTTTTAGCAACAAAAAAGTTAATTCATCTTAATCTTTTCATTTTTATTCCACATTGTCGCCCCTTTGCTACGGTTAATTATAAACATCAGACGGAGGCGAGAGTAAAGCGTACCTTCCTGAATTGAGTAATGCGTAAAGTTAGTAATGCGTAAAATTGAGTACCGGTTGTTAGTAAAGAGTTCCGTTTAGTATTGAGTCCCATAGGTGTTGCGTAGGGTTGTTTCAGTACGGATAAGTAAGAGTTAGGCCGGAGAGTATTGAGTACAGGAAATTTGCCTTCTAAAGAGCGGGTTGAATGGACCAAGTTAAAGTGAAGTGGATTTGAGTTATGGTACCGAATAAAAAAATCACATCATCCGATGCTAGTTTTTTTGGAGCCTTAACCGATCAACATAAAGATCAGACCACTCCACGGACCATTGTTGCACCCGCTCTTTCAGTTTCTAGAGCTGCCTCGCAGAAACACATTCGTCAATGTGTGCAAGCTAAGCAGTCTCGCAAATCCCCCCTCACACCCAAGCGAGGTGGCTGGCAAGCGAGGCAGTTCTTACAAAGTTTACGGTCGCGTATCAGACCATCACAACGCTTGAAGAAGAGCCAACCCCCAGCTCAAGAGGTGTTTGTATCTTGTCACCTCACTTCTTTAAGCGAAGCTAAAGAGATTTCTGACCCGAAAGTTTCGGGATGGACCTCTTCAGACTTCATAAATTGAAAGCTGAAATCCATCTCAGTGGCAAGTGATTGTAGGTCCAGACCCCTGATAGATGCACAAACCCCAGTGTTGCGTAAGTTGTGTGCCTATTTTCGACTAAGACCACTTGCCACCATTCTTTTTTAAAAAGCCTCTTTAAAATTGATTTCCCCCGATCAGTTTTAAATGAGGCTTTTTCTTCTCACGGCTATTCGATGAGCTGAAGCTCATCGGCCTGCATTTTAAAGGTGCTTAAGGTTGCCCACCTGCAACGCACTATGCAGGCTTACGATGGTGCTCCGTCATGTCCTGATGCAGAAGAAGCGTCACTCCTTTTTTTGTTTTTATTACTCACGGGCTATTCCGCTGTTTTCGCAGCGGGCCCTCCGCTGGGCGGCACTAGGTGCCGGACGCCCATGGCGTCATGTCCTGACGCCGAAAGGGCGTCACTCCTTTTTTTATTACTCACGGGCTATTCCGCTGGTTTCGCAGCGGGCCCTCCGCTG
>BQJJ01000005.1 GCA_021604645.1 Methyloligella sp. | reverse complement strand
CCAGAGTATGTTGCGGAAAAAACAAAGCTTGATCTCAAACAATATCATTACCGCGAACAAGGCTGGATGGCGTTTAGTGGATCAGAGCTGCATAGAATCTCAATCGCTTTAAATGTACCGGTGCAAATATTTTTCAGTGCGATTGAAGGACAGGTGACTGACATCGCAAAACTGATCTTTTACACCCAGTGCGAAGATGAACTATCAACAGTGCTTTATGCCTTGGGCAAACACAAAAATCCAAATGAATTCTTAGATGAATTCAGAACAGAGCTTGAGGGCTTAATCGAGACAAGAAAGCTCAATTAGCCCCTAATTGAAAGAAAAGAAATGAGCAGATTTATCTATCATATATGTTAGTTATGTTCATTTAACTAACAAAAAACAAGAAAAATGTTAGTTAAAAGCTTGCAACTAACATTCAAGTTAGTTAATTTAACCTAAGTTACAAAAACAAGAGAAAATGTTAGTTATTTTATAAAATGAACCATGAACAGCGCATCGATAAGTTTGTTAAATGTTCTCTGGCGGGAGAGCATTACAATGCTTATGTACCAAAAGATCTTCCCCCCACTCCTCCTTTGAACATGGATGGTCTGTATCCTCTTCTAGATAAAGCAACAACAGCCCTTGGTCGGTTGGACGGAATGAGCATGGTTCTGCCGGATCATTCTCTATTTCTCTATATGTATGTACGAAAAGAAGCGGTTTTATCCTCTCAAATTGAAGGCACACAATCCTCATTATCAGATCTATTGTTGTATGAACAACAAGAAGCTCCAGGCGCACCTATGGATGATGTGCAAGAAGTTTCTAATTATGTAGCTGCCATGAATTACGGTCTTGACCGTTTAAAGAGTTTTCCTTTGTCTCTTCGCTTGATTAGAGAAATTCACGAACAACTGATGAGTGGAGCAAGGGGCGGCAATAAGATGCCCGGTGAATTTCGGTCAACTCAAAATTGGATTGGAGGTCTGAGCCCAAGCGAAGCTAAATTTGTCCCCCCTCCTCCGAACCAACTGATGGAGACATTAGATTCTTTCGAGAAATTCCTGCATGACGAAAATGTTGCACTGCCAGCACTAGTGAAAGCAGCTATGATACATGTTCAGTTTGAAACGATACATCCATTTTTAGACGGTAATGGTCGTGTGGGTCGTTTGTTGATTACATTCATTTTGTGCATGGAAGGTATTTTAAAAGAACCTCTCTTGTATCTAAGCTTATATTTCAAAGCGAATAGACAAGCATATTACGACCACCTGCAAGCAGTAAGAGAAACCGGTGATTGGGAAGCTTGGGTTCGGTTTTTCTTAATAGGTGTAATTGATACAGCAAATCAAGCCTGCGAAACGGCACAGTCTATTATTGCTTTGTTTAATGAAGATCGTAAAAAAATTGAAAAAGACGGAAAACCAACGGCTGCTATTTTAACGATCCATAATTATTTTCAGAGCCAGCCAATATCGAATACAAGCAAGATCAAACAGGCAAGCGGCCTCTCATTACCAACCATCTTAAGATCACTTACGGCCTTGGAGAAATACGGAATTCTTAAAGAAATTACCGGCAAAGAACGTCATAAAATTTATGTCTATAAAGATTACATAGACATTCTGGGTAAAGGCACAGAGCCCTTTAAATATTAGAGCACCTATATCGCCATTCGGCTTTAAAAAAATAAGACCATCTTTGTGAAGTTTCATGGTTAGGCTTTTGCCATGGTGCGTGGAGCGCTGAGTTGCGCATTTTCCCTGAAGCGTTCATCTAATGCGGGAATCTCCTCGGTATCAAGATCTGAGTCTGATAATACTAAAAGGTGTTTAAGCTTGAGAGAACTTAAATTTTCTCTCATTAAGTGTGAATGATTGGCAGAATGCGCTACTAAAGGTTGTATCGATTGCGTATGCTTTCTGAAAATTCCATTTTCTTGAAATATATAAGATTTAATTTATGAAAAAAATTGACTTTCATATCCATACAAAAGATAGCATTTTGGATGCACCTTTTGAGTTTTGTCAATCAAAACTCGATGAATATATAGAGCTAGCAAACTTGGATTGCATTGCGATAACTAATCATAATCTGTTCGATAAAGCTCAGTTTAAAGCTATTCAAAATCATATCAGGATTCCAGTATTTCCTGGCATTGAGGTTGATCTAGAAAAGGGGCAGATTCTAGTTATTTCTGATGGAACAGATCTTGATAGCTTTGGAAACAAATGTGATCAAGTTGCTGCGAAGTGCTCTAGTATTGGTGATAGCATAGGTTTTACAGAATTTCAGGATATATTCGGTGATTTAGCTCAGTATATCTTCATTCCACATTACGATAAGAAGCCTGCCCTACGTCCCGAAACACTGAAAAAGCTTTCACCACACGTCACAGCTGGTGAGGTAAGTAGTCCAAAGAAGTTCATGTATTGTATTAAGAGCAAGGAGCGGCTTGTTCCGGTTTACTTTAGTGATTGCCGTATAAGAAAGGATTTATCCCTACTTCCAACCCGGCAAACATTTTTGGGGTGTGATGAGATGAGTTTTAGCGCGATCAAAGAATGTCTTCGCGATAAAGATAAAGTAGCCTTATCGAAAAATGATGGGAACAAACTATTCCAGGTTTTCGCAAATGGACAGCAACTATCGACTGGACTCAACGTTGTTCTCGGGGATCGGTCGTCCGGAAAAACTTTTACCTTAGAAGCTATTAAAGAGCAATTTCCCAATGCTCGCCACATAGAACAGTTTGCTTTAGTTGCAAGAAATGAAGATGAAGACAAAAAAAAATTCAACAAATATCTAAGTCAAAAACAAGGACTTTTTTCTAAGGATTATCTTTCGAGTCTTCAGCATGTTATCGAGGACGTATTAAACATTGATCTTGAAGAAGATGAACGTAGAGTCGGACAATATGTTTCATCGTTATTAAGCTATGCAAATGAAAGGCAGAAACATGATGCGTTTTCAAAAGCCAGATTGTACAGTGAGGATTACTTCCCAGATAGGAACCAGAACGGTTTGCAAGAACTGATTGCTTCGACTCAACACTTGATTGAAAACATTGAGTTTAAAGAGACAGTTGAAAAGCACTTAGAGCGAGAGAGTCTTAAAGCCCTTTACGTCGAGTTGATGAACACATACGCGCGTAGGGAAGAAGCTCAACTGAAAAAGAAGTGGGTTAATGATCTTACTAAAGAAATTAAGTCGAAGCTTCAGCTGAAATCAGCTGCACCTAAAATCACGGATGTGGACTTGTACACAGTTGCACTCAACAAACGAAAAATCAAAAAATTTGTTTCTGTTACTAAACTTGCACGATCTCCCAGGATACCACTTGAGAAGCATCAGCGAGGCTTTACCGTTGTGGCGGAGGTTGGGCCGTTTGGTGGCGCGGGGGAGCTTGGGGCTGTAATCAAACGCAAAGTTTCTTTCAGTAAAGCTTTTGGGGTCTACGAATCACCTTACAAATTCCTTAGAGAACTGAAAAACATTGGTGATCCTGTGATGCCATCAGATTTCTCTAAGTTTTTTGTGAAAATCAGCTACCGCATTTTGAACAAAGACGGTTTTGACGCTTCTGGTGGGGAACGATCGGAGTTTTTCTTATTGGATGAAATCGAGGGAGCAAACGAACATGACATGCTTCTTATTGATGAACCTGAGTCATCTTTTGATAATAACTTTCTCAAGGACGATGTTAACGCAATGATTAAGGAGATATCAAGGAAGATGCCTGTGGTGGTGGTAACTCACAATAATACTGTTGGAGCCTCAATAAAACCTGACTATTTGCTCTGCACAAGGAAAGAACTTGAAGACGGAGAGATTTCATGGAGGGTTTATTCAGGGTATCCGAGTAGCAAAACCCTGAATTCACCAGACGGTAAAAAAGTGAATACATGGGATGTCATGTTGGGAAATCTAGAAGCTGGCTCAGTAGCATATGAGGCAAGGAGACAAAGTTATGAAAATCTTAAAAATTGAGAATGAAAAGGGATACTATCTACTGAAAAAAAATACTGAGTGGCAACTCATAGATACTATAGATAAGAACGGTTTGCTCATGATGCTGGACCTATTTCTTGAAGAAGATGTAGAAATGGACTCGCCTGAAGAAATGAGTATTAGCAATCAAGCTCATTCAATAATATATCGGGGAATCTACGAAAAGTTGAGTTCGCTTTCTGACGATAAAAGCCGGTTTAAGGATGAAAGCGAACGATTATATCTCGATGAAATCAATAAATACTCAAGTATGTGAATACGACTAAAAGATTCTGTTTTTATCTTCCCAAATAACAGTCTCAGAAAATTCGACAACAGCAGTTCTTGATCTAAAGTTACTCTCAATTAAAAACAGTGAGCTTTTGAGTTGGCTGCGGTAGTTACACCCAAACTGTAATCTCAGGGAAAATCCCAAAAATAAGCTAGAAGGGATGCAACGGGAAACCAAAGAGGTTTCCCTTGCCGAACAAAGCGAAGCGGTGTGAGTTTTTTGTATTGTGACTACAATACACATCTGGCGTATTACGCTAACCGGTTCTAAAAGCATGTAGTTAAACTTCATGCAAATAGCTTGAGATAAACTAAATCATACGATTGAATTCTCATTCGGAAATTTCTTGCTCTCACCTCAAATAAATGTTCACTAATTGTTCCAAACGTAAAACAAGTAACCATGGAGTAAAATATGACAAGTGAACATCAGCAAAAAACACAAAATAGCAACGGAAGAGATCCTGACCTGATTGTGTATACAGTGCAATCTCGCGGTGATGACAAGTCCAGCATATGGACACGTTTGGGCGCGGGGTGGAAACACAAAGACGGTAAAGGCTATGATCTACAGTGTCAGGCATACCCGGTTGACGGTAGATTGACAGTGCGTTTTTTCGATAAAGCAAGAGCTGCTGAGAACGAAGCGCCTGAAGTTATCACACCAGATAACCAGCCATCATAAAAAGGTATAAAGCTGAGTTGAACAGATGAGAGGCGCAAGGGATTGCGCCTTTTTTTCTAAATCAATTCCATATTATGATCGATAGAAGGCTCTTCTATCGATCAGGCAAATTAGACCAAACTTCAATCACATAGTCCAAATGTGCTTTATTGGCGGATTTCACTGTACCGTTCAACCATTGCTGAATAACACCCGATCTGAGACCATAAGGACAATCCCCCCGAATGGTAGTAATTGCATGGGACCCTATACCCGTTCTTTTAGAGTGGTAGCAAAGAAGATCTCTGGTTTTTGGCAAAATTTTCACACGCTCTGGAGCATCAGGCAAAGCTTCCCATTTCTCTATAATGTAGTCCAGATGCTCTCTAAGAATTTTCTTTTTTCTACCGTTTATCGTGTGAATGATTGTATAGGCACTAAGACCTTCCGGTCTTTCTCTACGTGTATTTTTAAGTAGCCCAATACCTTTGACATTGGTGCGCTTTTGATGTGCCTTTAATGTCTGCCGTATTTTGTCGGTAATAGTGATGAAATCATCGGAGAGCATAGATCTTTATAATACATGAGAGTTTGAAGTGAAAAAAGAAAATATTGTGTTCTGTAGGCAGGAGTTGAACAAAAGACAACTGAACTTTTTTATTTTACTATTGAGATTTGAGTTACTTGGAATTGTATAAAATGCCCCTCAAATGCATTCCATAATTAAATTCATCTTCATTTTACATCATCATAATAGAAGAAAATAAAACATGATATGTGGGGAAATCATACATGACAGAAACGCAAGACAAACAGGGAATTCGAGAAGAATTTACATCAAAGGGGTTTGATGTATCGCGTATTCATGCCGCGTTTACCACGGCCACAAAACTCTTCGAAGACAATCAAGATCACAGTAAATCGCTTCAAGCTCTGATGAGCGATGTTAAGGGGCTTGATCTCGCCAATCTGCTCGGCGGGCGCAGGGCTTTGACCAGTGCGGCTGCAACGATGCAGACAAGCACTGCAGCTGAAAAGCGTGCCAAGCAAGATGCAGAAGATTGGGCGTTCTATCTCACTCTTATGCAAGATGGTCAGGTCGGGCATTACATTGCCAATGAAATCTTCGATAATAAGAGTGATTGGGAAATCTTCCAGATTGTCGCAGAGATTGAAGCGGTGACCGGTGACAGCTTTGAAAATTATGCGAAGAGCATTCTTGGTGAGGACAATGTACCAGAGCGCCTTGATGGTGAGAGTGATGCGGATTATCAGCGCCGGGTCTTAAAAGCCATCACAGCCGAAATTCTTAACCCGCGCACCGGGAAAATCAAACCGCAATATGCCGATGATCCGGTGGCGAATATTATTCGTGACCACAAAGCTTATCAACACACTGTTGCGAAAACGTCTGAGATAGAAAATCGCTTAAATCACGGTGATATTACACTGAATGAAGCAAAGCAAGAAGTTCGGGAAGATTCCCAAGATCAATTTAGTGTTGGTGATGTTCATGCATCAAAAGCTAAAAATTCAGAGATCATCAAAACTGCAAAAGAAACTCAAGACACTATTGCAGATAAAAAAGTTTTTAGCGCTGCGCTTCAATTAGAAAGTGATGATTTTTTTGGTGATGCGTTTGTGACCGATAATAAAATCGCCCAAGTTTCCGAGGCGGCAAAGCATAAATTCAATTCTAAATCTCAGGATGAAATATCAACAGATGATGGCTTGAAACCGTCAGTTGACTTAGATGTAAAACCGACTTAACCACCTTTTGGTGCGGGGGCATCTGCAACGGCAAGCTGTTTGACGATTTTCATTTGTTCAACAACGTCAGGAGCAGAGTTCCAAGCAGTTTTGAGCCCCTTAACTTCATTTCCATTTCCCGCACCATGAATCAAATGGCCTATATGATAGGTTACGCCGGAAGATGGCGCATCACCATTTTGCCTTAAGAAATATTTGGCATTTACGCCAAGAGCAGTAAAACGTCTTACGAAAAGTTGCCCTAATTCATCTGCGTTTTTTACACTTTTATTAGGCACATCTTGACCAACATGGATGAGAATGCCAACACCAACATTGTTCTCAGCGTAATCACGGGCAGCCGTTGAAGCACGATGAAACTCTTCCAATTCAGGATTATTCCAGTTGGCGGTTTGCTTTTTTAATTTTTCAGAAATTTGAGTTTTATGAACCGGGTCTTGTGCCTTTGCATCATTCGCAACGCCACCTAAAGTTAGCCCCGCAGCAACGAGCATCCCCATACCAGCGGATGCCCAGTCCTTCGCTATTTTTGGCGGTGCCATATGTGTCTCCAACCGTTTATCGGTTTCAGACACACCCTCGGTTAACATTCTTGTTTTTATTGATGTTTTTGTAACATAAAATATCAATTCAAGTAAAGAAGTTATTGTATTGATATCTGTCAAGTGTTTATGGTTGTTCATCAACCAAGGTTAGAGAACATATTGATTTATATATTACATAATTGTACAAATATACTTGTATTTTCCGTTTTCTGGGGCTTTCCAACGATTTTTAAAAGGAGATATGAAAATTATGCGCGCCGTTCACAATCCTTCGTATGTGAACAGATTGAGAGGTTCTCATGAGCGTGTGGAATGGGGTTCTGCGCCCGGCGGCTCCTATGGGGCGCAAGATCGGTTATGCCCGTGTCTCAACAGTGGATCAGAATCTAGATCGACAAATTGATGCACTTACAAATATTGAATGTGATGAGGTGTTTAGCGATCATGGTGTCTCTGGAAAAAAACATTCACGCCCGGGCCTAGATAAAGCTATGGCAACCTTGCGCAAAAATGACATGTTGATTGTATACAAGCTTGATCGCTTGGGGCGTTCGGTCACACATCTCTCGCAGTTGCTTGAGCATTTCGAGCAGAACAATATTCATTTTTGCTCTCTCACCGAAGGCCTAGATACCAGCACATCAGGCGGCAAAATGATTTACCATATCTTTGCAGCCGTTTCTCAATTCCACCGTGATTTAATTTATGAAAACACCATGAATGGTTTGGAAGCTGCTCGCAAACGCGGACGAGTGGGAGGGCGCAAGTTTATCTTAAGCGATGATGATGTGGCCCGGGCATTTGTTGCAATATGTGAAGGTCGGCAGACCTGTAAAGAAGCTGCCAAAGTACTCGGCGTCTCACGTGTCACACTGCAACGTGCTTTCCATCGTTATGGGTATAATTGGCAGTTATATAACTAGTAAAAATGGATTGAAGAAACACAATTCTTAGAAACATTATTTTTGTAAATTATTTTAGAAACCTGTACGATATTAAAGTGAAACTGAAAGCCCCCTTACAAGCCTTAAAAGAACGAAATGATTTTGCAGATATAGTCGCTGAGCATCTATATTCAGTGTTTCGAGAATTTGTAAATTCTTCTTATGGGAAAAATTTTGAATTAAAGTTGCATCAAAGACATTTAAAAGGCGCCCCTTCTTTTTCCTTAGCTTCCAAGAATAATATACCTTTGGCTGAAAGAGAGCACATGGACTGTTTTATTCTCTCAACCGGTGATGTTGAAATTGATTTAGAAAAGCTCACTGTTTTGCATGAAGAAATATCAATTCCATACAATATTAAAGGAGACCCTTCAGATATTGCAGCGCAAATCATAGCCAATTTGACTAAAGGTTCGAAAATAGATTCATTTGTTTTGGTTGGATCATTCAACAAATATATTTTTGATACGCTAAATCCCTCATACAGTTCAGATAACAAACTTTCTCAAGAATTTGAGAAAGATTAGAACTCTATGTAAAACCTTCCTTTTTTAAAATTGTTTTCTTTTTACTATTGTTTTTGAACCATCGGAGTAGACGAGTTGATAATAGATGTTTGAAATACCTTCAGGAGCTTTATAGAAAAAGACAGATTTCGCTTTAAAATCGTATTTGTTGAATTTCCTGTTTTTAATTCTATTTAATATGGCCTCTGGATTCATATTTAATTTGATGAGATGATTTAGATCATCTTTGTGTGTGCCAAAATGTATAGCAGAAACTTGTCCCCACCTCATAAACTCGTCTATCCTATGACCTTGAGGCAAACATTGAATAGATGGCTTTTTGCTATTATTTCCATAGTTGTGGCAATAAATATCTTGAGGTTTTTTCAGAGCATTAATATATGTCTGGATAGTTTTTATCGGATCAAACTGGTAACTGTAAGGCCCCAAAAATTGACCATCTTTATTTTCAATTTTTAAATCAATAGTTTCTTTTTCTGGAATAGGTATACCAAACCTATCGGAGCGACCTTGTAAAAAGCCTTGGCCATCAATGTCGTAATAAATTGTATAATCGAGCTTTCTTATTTCACTGTCACATACGCCGGCAAATAAATTGATACGAAAATGGAAGTCACCTTCAATAATTATTCTTGGATGGAAGAAAGCTTCTGCGTAAGGGGTTTCATTTTTGCTGCCAGTTGGTTTCAATGGAATAGAGCTGTTCAAGCCGCTATAGTTATTTCTGGGAGCGTTTACAATAAGATCTAAATTGAAACGCTTACCATTTTTATCAAAAAGTGCTCCGTATATTTTCTCTTTAGGTGTCAAAGAAAACATTTGAGGAAAACTTAGGCATATTCTTTGATTGTAAGGTTCTTTCTTTGGGCAATTATCAAGGTTGAGCTCAAATTTATACTGGTTCTTATTTCTTCCCAAAGCCAATTTAGTCCAATCTTTGTTGCATATGTGGGAACTGATGAGGCATCCCCCTGTATTGCATTTTGCAAATGCATTGCCAGAGTGGTCATCAACAAGGTGGCGTTCCGTAATTTCTAAAGCTTTTTTGGTTAAATCAATTTGTTTGGTCGGTCCGCTCCATTCATGTGAGGTATAGCGGAGTATAAGTTTATCAGATGGCCTAAAATTATTCATTATGCTTGTTTGTTGAAAGTTTTTGCCATCCCTAGATAATTCTAAGATAGCGCTATAGGGCATGTTTTTCGCCCCGGGCACATAAATTTTGATCTCTCCTGCATGGGATGTTGATCGAATCTGATCTGACAAAGTTAGGAAATCTAATTCGGGAGGATCTTTTTTGGCGGCCTGTGAAGGCGGTTCAATATACGTTTTTTGAGGTCGCTCATTTATTTCCGTCTCAGAAGTTTCACTTTGATCGATCTCATTATTCAAACCAAAAATTAAATACAGCACCAGGAATGGGGAAATTATCAAAAACAATAGGTAGAATTTATATTTCTCAAATATTTTTTCAAATTTATGAACGAAAGAACTTTCTCTATCAGCTTGATTTAACGTTGTACGAAAGTTCTCAAAATCTTTACGATCTGTTGTGCCGCATATGGCCATCAAGATATTTGACACAGTTTTTTTATCTATTGAATTTGTTATTAAACGTTCAATCTTGCCAATTGTCTTGCGATCCAAATTAGCTGCTTTTGCTAATTCGTTTTGTGTATCGCCAGCTTTTGTTCGTCGATCACGCACATAACGGCCAAAATCTTTAAGAAATTGCGGATCAGTTTCAACGTTGCTTCTATCACTCATATTTACAGCCCACCTAATTTTTATGAAAAGCGTCTAAAAAACTTATTAAGTCCCTTAATTCCCCTGCCAATTCCCAGCATTCCCCCTCGTTAGTCTCGACAAAGTTATTCAAATTACTCATTTTTTTCTATGTCAGCTCGGCAACAAAAAAAGTTTTTTTAAGAAAGGTAGGCCCCATGGCGCTTAGCATAAAAAAGGAAGACTATGGTGATGCGCCCTCATCACCGGACATCAAAAAAGATGTGATTTCAAAAATGATAGGCATGGATGATGCTTTAGCAAAAGTGAAAGCATATGCAATTTCAGTATTCCAACGTTTTTCTGGATTTGACCCTGAAGACGTAAAACAGACGGAAACTGAGCTTTTAGCAGAACAAAGTCGCCTGCAAACGGAAGCTGAAAAGATTGATAAAGAGCTTGAAGGCACCGATGAATTTGTCGAAAGACCAACAGATGAGCCGATAGCGGAAAACGCTACAAGCTTTAAATTGAAGATAGGCCTCGGCTTAGGGTTGAGCGCCATTTCTGCCCCAATGTTGGTGACAACAATGGCTGGCATTGTAACTCAGAGCACGCGCTTCGAATTTATCATAGAAGCCCCTTGGAAAGCGATTTTATTCATTTTCCCAATCTTGCTTATGGTCTGGGTTTTAGCCGAAAAACACGATGATATGAGAACCGAAGGTGAGCAAAAAGACTTTCGTGATTTGCTGAATAATATCACCATTTATGGCTTTTTATGCTGGAGTGTTTGCTTTGTTTTAGTGAACGTCGTTGGTGGGAGTTCAGCTGCGTTTAGTACGCCATCGCAGGCCATAGAAACAGCTTTTGTGCTGCAGTTGATTTCTCAAATTTTCCTTGAGGTGACCGGCGGTGCTGCCGTTAAAATCTCTCTACTCAAACTTTATTACGGCACATTCAAAACGGTTCAAGTGATGAACCTTCCCTTCGAGGCTCTCAAAAGGCGGAAATTGGCTAATGAGACAGCCCTGAATGAGGTACGTGGTGATTTGCGCATCATTCGTCGGCATCGCTCATCCCATAAAGCCTCTCAAAATGAATATGTTGTCGAATGCGAAGCTTATTTCAATCAGTTGCAAAAAGAGCATGCCGCTCAGAACCGTGCGTCTTCAGCAGCAGCAGCTGCTGCTGCGGCAGATCATCAATTGAAAATGGTTGTTTCTAATTAGGAGTTAAAATCATGAATTGGAATATGAAAAATCTTTTAATGTCAGGGCTTGTTGCAAGCGCTTTAGCTCAAAGTAGCCTTCCTGCAAAAGCTGAAACCTATGGCGTCGTGCTTCCTCTCATAACGTCAAACAACGAACAAGTGATTGTTAAAAAGGCCTTAAATGAGATCATCGTAAAACGAGCTAAGCCCAATGATAAAATTTTCATTCATGATGGTGTTGGTAATCGTCTTATCGCAATTGCTGAATTGCCGGATAGAAAAGTTCTTCGGTTTCCCAAGGTGCGCATGAAATATGCCCGGCAAGCCTTTGCAAAAGTTGTGTCGTTTATGGGTATGCCAGATTATCCAAGCGATCATGCACAACCCTATCAAATATTTAGTACCTTGGCAGATGAGGTGCGCAATCTTTATCCAAAGGAAAAACTCTACGTTTTGTATATAGGCTCACTGTTAGCACATGATGATAAGGCTGCAGATATGTCAATGTTGAACGGCTATTATCCATCAGATGCTCATTTAAAAGTTGATGGTTTCGTATCTCCTTATGGGATTGCAGATAGACCAAACGCTCAAAACAATACCACCTATCATATTTGCAATATTGATGACCGGTTCACTAGCCGTGAGCATTACAAGGCAGTGCATCGGTTTTGGAGCTTAAGCGTTAGCGCTCAGGGCGGTAAACTTGCCACTTTTACCAATGATATGGGCATTTGCTTAGCTAGGTTTTTAAAAAATAGTGAACCAGCGGTGAGCTTCACGCCGCATCCATCAGAGACCAAACCAGAAATGCTGCAAGTTAAAGCGCCTAAGGTCACTGTTAAAAAAACATCGCAAGTTAGAACCGTTCGTCGTGAAATGCCCCAAGCTCAATTAACGAAGAGACAAGGAGCGCGCTTTTTAGCAACTGACGTTCCCATTGAAACCGGGGCAGCTTCAAAAAGTATTGGTTTGGCAAAGCTAGGCATCAGGTGGGACAAAGAAATTGACCTAGACATCCATGTGATCGCATATCCCGGCGCTAAAAGTTTGTCTTACAAGAATTCAAAAATACCTGAAGGGCGTTTTGATAAAGATTGGCGCGGCTCCCCAAACGACCAACATGCTTATGAATATGTAGAATTTGACACACCACTTGATCTTAAGAAGATGAAAGTGTTTGTGAATTTTTTCGGTGGACGCGTTGTTGGCGGGGCCCGTGGTGTTTTAAGAATATGGCTTGAAAATCAGGGTGTTTGGGAAATGAGCTTTGTGATCCCCGCAAGTAGGGGCAATCAGGGGAAAAACTCAAAACAACATTGGGTCTCTATTTCTCCAAAAGAAGTACTTCGATTAGCTAATATAGGGAGATAGGTAAATGAGTATCACACGTCCCTCTTACAAAGAATGTGCGTTTGCAAACATGCAAGCCCTTGGTGCTTTTGTTAGCACACTGATATTCCAACATTTCTGGAGTTCACAAGCTGGAATTTTTAAATATTTTGTTCTCTTCATCACTGGAGTTTTAGTCGCAAAACTTGGTTGGCAAGCAGTTTGGAATTTTTATGAAGATTACCGAACCAGATTGGCATGGATTAAAGCACAACGTCCTGCAACAGAAAAACATGATGGCCGTTATGCTACTTATGAAGAAATGGCAAAGGCCGGTATGTATGAACCTAAAGGGCGCATTCTAGGGCTTGATGACGAAGGGCGGCTGCTCTTCATACCTCATAAACTGAAGCCCTCATTCGAGTACATATTAAGTCCGCAAGGCAGCGGTAAGACTTCAACACGTTCGATGAAATCTTCACTACTTTCAGCCCTGATTTGCAAACGTGACAGGAGGATTTCTAATGACTGAAACTCCCCCAGCAGTCTTTATCAATGATTTGAAAGATGAAATTGTCCCCGTTCTGGAAAAAGGATGGAAGCAGTTTGATGTTGACGTCAAACTTTGGGCACCAGCAGGCAGTTCATCAAAGCTGTTTACTCATACCAATTATAATTTTTTGGAAGCACCCATTGATTGTTATTGGAATGATGACTATGCAACTGAAAATATTGGTGCCTTTTTCAGAAGCCAATTAGATATTACCAATCCCCCTCCAGCCCCTGATGCAATGAACGTGTTCTTTAGTGCTAATGGACGCCGGGCAGCCCAAGCAATTGGTAGTGAGTTAATCATCAATGAACCAGAAATCGCAACTCATGCAGAAATCTTCAAGATCGCTTCTGACCCACCGCGAGCCAAAGAGCTCATGCGAAAGGGGGCGATGCGCAAATATTCCGAGCACGATCTTTTTGCAAATGATTCAACACGGGCTTGTAAAGCGGTCTTATCAGCTTGTGAGGGGAAAAACCAACATCATTTTGCTGATTTTCTAAGTTACGTGTCAAACCCGCTCGTCGCCTTCGATGAAAGCGGCTATTTAGGGCAGTCGGGACGTCACGCTGTTGAGAGACTCTCTGATATTCGAAAAGGGTCGAAACCAGAAGTGATCGTCTGTAGTATCCCTCTCTCCCATTTGAGTGACATGCGCATACCAATTAGTTTGTTTGCCAATGCAATTTTTACAGCCATAAAAATGCACCCTCATGGCCGCGCTGTACACGCCATTTTGGACGAGTTTACAGCTTTGAATTTGCCCAACTATCATAAAGACGTCATCACGTTAAGAGGGCTAGGTTGCACGTCAGAAGTTTATGTTCAAAGCAAGCACGCCTTAGCCGATGCAACATCAGATAAAGCAGAAGCCACAATTTTTGACCAAAGCGACATCGTCACTTATTCAGCAATCACAGATTACAAAGTCGCCAGTGAAATCAGTTCGATGATTGGCTCAACAAGTAAGAAAGGATTTAGCGCCAATGTCGGAGATCGCTTCAGCGAACTAAGTTTTGGTGTTCAAGATGTTGATGTGCCGCTTATTACGCCGCAAGCTTTAATGGCACTCCCGAAGGATATGCAGTTGATTTTTGTGCGCGGTATGCGTCCGATCAAAGCGAAAAAGCTCCCATATTGGGATCTAAAGGGTTTCCGCGAATTTACAAATGATAACCCTTTGGAAGGTCCGATGCCAGCCTCTGAAGCCAAAGCCGAAATTAAAATAAATAAGCAGAGTGTGGACGTTATTTGGCCGAAAGTGCCTGAGACATTTTCCAAAGCAACAAAAGAGCAGAATAGCTTCCTGAAAGCGATTAACCCGGCGTCTTTTCTTTGGTTGTTGATCGCATTTCCGCTGTATTTGAGTGCTTTAGGTTGGTTCAATATTCCCTTACCAGTTCTTAGAACCCAATACACCTATTCTGGCAGCTACACCGCACCACGAATTCATACATGTGAGTATATTGCCCTAAACGGCGCACGGTTTAGACGGGCCACAGGGCAATGTTCTTTGATCTCATGGGATTATGGAGGGGCGCTATGAGGTCACTTCGTTTTCGTGCGATCAAGCTCCTCTTCAATCATTGTAATATGATTTTGAAGAACGTCTTTCATGCGCAGAAGTTGGGAATACCAGATGGTTGCATTTTGAGAGGTCAATTGACCTTTCGGGACAATAAGCTTGATGAGTTTTTCAAACAAAGTCTCAGCAATCATAACCCGTGGAATCTCGGCCTGCTGCATAAGAGAGATCAATTGATCCACATGGCCTTTTGCAATTTCACGATTTTTATTTTTGGTGAAATGACTAAGCGAGAGATTGCTATTCGCCGGGGTTTGAGTGTCGTCCATGAAACAAGCATATCAGAAAATAAATTCACTCTGCAAACTTTAATGAAAGGAAGGGGCTAATGGCACGACGGTTTGAAGAGTTTTATAAAGCAGAAAAAGGCACGTTAACAGCCGAATTCCAAAAACAAAATCCGGATTATTTCAGTGCGTTGCAAAGTCGTCCAGAAGACCTAAGAAGGGTGGTCAAAATTCTTGAGCATACTGAAGAAACGGTCAAGGCTCATGAGCTAGAACAAAAAGAAATTCATCAAATGCGCGTTGGTGAAGAGGCCGTGCGTATCTTTGAGGAACGGGCAGAGCATTTGGGGCTCGTCGCTGATGAGGTGAAAGCCGATATTATATCAAGTCCTTCACTTCTAGAAGAAGCCAGAAAACGCATCACCGAATTAGAAAAATCAGAAATCCAAGACATTCGCAAGAATGGAGAAACCGCAGCAAAAGTCATTTCAGAAATGGCAACATCACATCAGAAAGGACACATGATGAGTGAAGAAGAAATGAAACATTTTAAAGCCGAACTACATGAAGCCGTCGATACAGCTCAAAGAGCAAGAACCCAGGCTTCCAAGCTATTTTACAACGAAAGAGAAAACCTGATCGAACAAGCAAAAGCCTCCGGGTCACAAGAACCAGAGAAAGATGTCGGCAGCGCGCAAGCTGAAATCAAAAGAAACATCGATAAACAAGAGCATAAGGATATTCATGCTGTGTTTGAAAAATATGGCTGGGAAAGAGGCAAGAAAGCGGTTGAATTCAAAGACGGCCCTGAGCCCGTAAAAGACGAGCATGCGCGAGAAGAATTGGTGAACCATGTTCAAAACTATGTTGAAAAAAATCTCAATCAAGACATTGAAACTGCAAGTCAAGATGAGAGACAAACAATTGAAACATCTCACGAAGAGGACGTAACGCCAGAGCACTAACGGCACACCAGTGAATGCAGAGGTCTCAAAATTAGCTAGGCCGAAACGAAACTATGTTCTATATATGTTCTCAGAAAAAATGTAAGGAGTTTTTGATGAAAGGACAGAAATATGATAAGACATTAAAGCATGCACTTGGGCTAAATTACACCCTGCCCAGCATTCCCGTTAGCAAGCTTGCTGACACCGATGAAAAGGTTGAGGCGATAGTAAAATTTATCGCCAAACGTGCTGCCGAAAGTGATTACGCCGAGCTCTTGCGGGCAATCAAAACAGATGACAATGCCGACGATTAACAGGAGCCAATCACATGAAAATTGCCATTTACGCCCGCTATTCCACAGACATGCAAAGTGAAGCCTCAATTGAGGATCAAATTCGCATTTGTAAAATAAGAGCTGAAAAAGAAGGCTGGGATGTCGTTCAGATTTATACTGATTACGCGTTAAGTGGCGCAAGTATGATACGCGCAGGAATTCAAGGGCTGGTGCAGGATGCACTTGCCCAGAAATTCGATATTGTTCTTGCTGAAGATTTGGATCGCATTTCCCGTGATATGGAAGACATCGCCGGGTTCTATAAACGAATGGAATTTTCCAATATCAAGATATTCACATTATCTGACGGAATAATCACGGATTTACATATTGGATTAAAAGGTACCATGTCTGCAAGGTTTTTAAAAGATTTAGCAGATAAAGTCCGGCGTGGTCTTCGGGGGCGGGTAGAAAACGGTAAATCTGGCGGTGGTAAATGCTACGGTTATGATGTTGTGCATAGAACAAACCCCAATGGCGGCATAGACGTTGGGGAACGGAAAATAAATAGTGAACAGGCTGCAGTCGTAAAGCGAATATTTTTGGAATATCTCAAGGGGCGTTCGCCGAAGAAAATTGCCCTGGGCCTAAATGAAGATGGTATTTCCGGTCCTTCTGGCAGACCATGGGGGCCAAGCACGATTTACGGAAACCGTGAACGCGGAACGGGCATTCTCAATAACGAACTCTATATTGGGCGTATGATATGGAATCGTTTGAAATATGTGAAAGATCCTGACACCCGCAAACGAGTATCTCGGTTAAATCCAAAAGAAGAATGGGTTATTAAGGAAATTCCTCATCTTCGCATCATTGAGCAAGAGGTATGGGATCGCTTAAAAGAGAAGCAAGGTGAATATAGTAAAAAGGGCAACCCGAAAAATACAAAGAAGCGTCCTCCTAAATTACTCTCATATCTCATAAAATGCGGTGTTTGTGGTGGAGGTTGCTCAATGGTGTCAAAAACCCACTATGGCTGTTCGACAGCACGCAACAAGGGTACGTGTGATAATCGTCGTACGATCAAGGCTGAAACCCTAGAACTGTCAGTTATAAACGCTCTTCAAACCTATCTAATGGATAAAAAGCTTTGTGCCAAGTTTTGCCGAGAATATACAGAACATTTGAATGCACTACGTCGCCAGCATAATTTTGCGCGCAGAGACTATGAACTGGAACTTGCCAAAATCAAGCGTGAAAATGAAAAGCTTGTTGAAGCTATTCTAGATGGCGTTTCAGGAGCCTCACTCAAAGAAAAAAGTGAATATATCGTCAAGCGCCGGGAAGAGTTAGAAGAAATTCTTGAAAATATTGAAGAAGCGCCTGTTATTTTCCATCCTAACATGGCGGACCGCTATCATGAGGAAGTTTCTGGGCTAATAAAAGCTTTGAATAATCAGGACCATCGGGAAGAGGCTGCAGAACTTATTCGCGCCCTTGTCGATAAAATCGTATTGACGCCAACTGAAGATAATACTGGTCTTTCAGTTGATCTCATAGGTGATCTAGCAGGTATTCTGCTGATGGCCACAAAAGGCGACAAATTGCTTACACAGAGCGGTTTGTCATTCATTAACCAGTCTCGACAAGACGACGATTCCGTAAATAAGGATGATATGGTTGCGGGAGACCGCAACACTCAAAACCTACTAGGTGATTACGTAAATAAGGATTCAGTGGTTGCGGAGACACGCAACACCTCAAACCTATCACCTGAAAATAAAGGAAAAAAAGAGTGCAAGGTTTCTATGGTTGCGGGGGTAGGATTTGAACCTACGACCTTCAGGTTATGAGCCTGACGAGCTACCGGGCTGCTCCACCCCGCGACAAAATAAAAATCTTACCCCGCTTCAAAGGGGGCCTCCCAATAAAACGAACCAAGCATTATACACATGGTGCATAAAAAACGACTTTACAAGGCTGAAAAGCCATAAAATCAAGGTAAGAGAAAGCTTTATAACAGCTTAAAATAAAAAGAAAAGCGAAAAATTATTTTTTCTTACATCTCACCCAATAAAATGTAAAAAGCTGTATAACTTGAAGGCACAATAAAAAGAGCGCAAGAAATATAAATATGAATATTCTAAGGAGGAGCTCAGGCCACTTCGGGCTGAGGGAGATGACGCCAGTTGGCGTCCGGTGCACCAGATCAGCCCGAACGGAGCGAAGCGAGTAACGGATAAGCTGATCGTAAGAAAAGTGCCGCACCTCGTAGGCCCCACCGCTTCAGCAGTGCGGTTGCATAGTGGGCAACTGAAGCACAACTAAGCAGTGCGGATGCATAGTGGGCATCTGAAGCGCAGCAAAAAGCCGCGAGAAAAAACAAGGTAAGCTAAAAATGACATTAGAAAACAGAGATCATTTAAAATTTGTTCAGGCCCCATTTGTCCTTTTGGAAAATAGCCTTGATCAATCTGAAGGTGGTCATCTTTTTCAAGACCCACATGAAATTATCACAGCTTATTCTCTCAGCGAAATAGCCTCAGCTTTTGACCAAATATCCAATGCCTTAAAACAGGGGCACTATGTGGCCGGCTTCATGACCTATGAATTAGGCTTGGCCTTTGAAGATAAACTTCACGATCAATTAAGTAAAAAAATTGAAACCCAGGCAGAGGCACAACCTCTATTATGGTTTGGTGTTTTCAAAGAGAAATTGGATGTATCAAGAGATGACATTGAAAGCTGGTTGGAAGAACAGCAAGAAGAGGGCTTGAACAAATCTGAATTAAAAATTTCAGTCGACGAAACCATAGAGAGTTATAAAAAGAAATTTGAAACGGTAAAAGAAAACATAAAGTCTGGTGATATCTATCAGATGAACCTCACTTTTAAAGGCCGTATTGAGAATATTTCCAAGCCGTTAGCTCTCTATGAAAAAATACGCCGAACTCAACCGGTTGAATATGCCAGCATCATCGTAACAGAAGATAAAACCATTCTCTCAGCCTCGCCAGAGCTTTTCATTCGTTGCAAAGCTGGTGAAATAGAAACTCGCCCCATGAAAGGGACAATGAAACGCGGCACCTCAATTGAGCAAGATGAGGTACATTCAAATTTCTTAAAAGCTGATGAAAAATCACGAGCTGAGAATTTAATGATTGTAGACCTGATGCGGAATGATTTTGGCCGTGTATCAGAATTAGGTTCCGTTGAAGTATCTGATTTATACCATGTTGAGACATACCCATCCTTACATCAAATGGTCTCGATCGTTAAAGCCAAACTAAAAGAAGACCTCTCACTTTTTGAACAAATCAAGGCTTTATATCCAGCCGGTTCCATTACAGGGGCTCCTAAAATCAGAGCTATGGAACTCATCGAAGAACTAGAAGAAACTCCGCGGGGTGTATATACGGGGGCGATCGGATTTTTTGCCCCTGACAATGAGTATATATTTAATGTTGCGATCAGAACCATAGAGCTAGATAGAGACGGTAATGGCAGCATCGGCATTGGAAGCGGTTTGGTTTATGATTCAGATGTGGAAGCTGAATATGCTGAGTGTTTGTTAAAAATGCAATTTCTTACCAAAGAGACCCCGGAGTTTAGTCTCTTAGAAACAATGGCATACAGTCCCAAAAAGGGAGTTCTTCTTCTTGAGGAACACCTGAATAGGCTAGAAAAGTCAGCAGCTTATTTCCTCTACCCATATGATAAAGAAAAAATTCTTAGTCTCATAGATTTCATAACGCAGCAGGCCTCAGCTTACTTAAGCAAACAATCACTTCTAAGACTGCGTTTGCTACTTCACAAAAATGGAAACATAACCATCACCCCTACAGAGATCGAGGCAATCGACGAAGAAACCATATGGACCATAGCTCTGTCCAAAGAAGAAATGCAAAGTAAGAATTTATTTCTCTATCACAAAACAACAAACCGAGCTTTTTATGATGATGTAAGAACAGCTGTGCAAAGCCAGGCTCAAAAGGATGGTAGTGTAAAAATAGATGAAGTCATTTTTCAAAACGAAAAAGGCGAACTCACTGAAGGTAGTTTTACGAATATTTTTGTGAAAATCAACGGCGAGCTTAAAACCCCTGCCGTAGAAAGTGGCTTACTGCCCGGCACATTGCGTCAAAGCCTAATCGAGCAAGGTAAAGCCACAGAAGAAATCCTCACAATCAAAGATGTCTTGTCAGCTGAAGAAATCTATGTCGGCAATTCCGTCCGCGGTTTGATAAAAGCAAAGTTGATTTCATAAAACACCTCAAAAAAACAAACTGCATAAAGAAGAAGCTTGGCCCTTTTCGGGCTGGCGGAGATGACGTTTTAGGTGTACGGCGTCTAGCGCGGTCGTTGATTGGCAACCTGAAGCGCCACTAAGAATGCCGCCCCTCGGAGGCCTACCGTTTTAGCGGTGGAATAGCCGTGAGAGAGAACAGCCCGGTTGCTGGTGGGCAACTGAAGGGCAATTAAAAAAATGCGTACTTTACCGCCAATGTTCAGCAATCCACTTTGTAGGTCGAACATGCTTATAGCTTTTCTTGATAAAGTTTTTCTCGGGCCATTTTCCAATCACCGCATCTTCCGGATCAGGTTTGCCAGTGAAAGCGATTATTCTAGCATCAGCAGGTAATGGAGGTTCCTGGAAAAAGTTCAAAGGCCAGCGCGGCATAAGATTGTGTTTGAAACTAAGACACCAGTCTTTGGGCCAGAAAACCTGGTCAGGAATTTGATCAGAAATATATTGCTGCTCAATCCTAAAGTCCGACAAAACCTTGTCCGGGTCTGCATTAAATTGATCAAAAATATGTGTGTGTTTGCCAACAGTGAAACGAAAACAAGATGTATTTCCAATCTGTAAATTAGGCTGGGTCCAGTTATGGATGACAGCATAACGCCCAGGTTCATAGCTAAAGAAATCATCCAGATTACCAGTGACAACCAAATCCAGGTCTAGGAATAGTAGATCACCAGAAAGTCCTTCTAGTGGATCTTGCCAAAGAGAGAGCTTGCGCCACGGTGTCCAAGCCACATGGTCAGGAATGTTAATTTCAGGCAAAGGCTTAATCTCAACACCTTCATCAACACCTGTTGCATCATCAGTAAAGCAAACAAAGCGAGTTTCGTTTTTTGTGTTTCGTTTGACCATGGAATACAGGCGATTGACATAGTCAGAACCATACCGTGTCCCCCATTTAATGCATATCACTGTCTGCACAAAAAACTCCAATTCTTTCAATTGGTTAATATTGCCGCGCCTTCACGAAACCAACAATATCTTAGCTCTTTGTTCCGTGCAACAAATTTAGACCCTAATTTCTAAAAAGCGCCTTATGTATTTTAAGGACGGCTATTTTAAGATGAGGGTATATCAAATATGAAAGCCCAAGCAATAGTAAGAAGAGCGGAGGAAGAGCAGCGCCTAAGCTCATCAGTTTTAATAGGAAAACACCTAGAAAAAAACCAAGAGCAAGACGAATGCTTTTGTCTATTTTATAGGAACCAAAACAGATGACCCAATAAAGAGAGGCGCAGCTAAGGCCGGTAAAAACAAAAGCAAGATCCAGCCAATAAGTCGCAAGGTTAAAACCAATGAAGCTAATCAAAATTGATAGAGCCACTGCACTGAATGAAACATGAAGTCCAAAACGTTCAGTTGAAAAAGTCTGAAACAGAAGAACAAAACTAAATAAGAGGCATGCCCCTAAAAGACGATCAGCCCAAAAAGGAAAGTAATTTAAAAAGAAGGAGCTTTCAGAAAATAAGAAATAACTAATGCCTAAACAAAAGAGGGCAACGAGCAGGCTCCAGACAGCTATTCGGAAAGGTAGCTTTTCATGAGAGAGGTAGAGTGAAAAAATAGGCGATTTTTTTTCAGAGTAAAACAAGCAGATAGCAATAGTAAACAACACAAACAGTTCGGCATATTGTGCAGCAAAGAAAGATGTAAAAATCAAAGAACAGCCAAGTGAGATGAGAAGCCCAGCTGTACTTAAAAAAGAGACCTTATCATAAGAATGAGTGTCTAAGTTTTGTTCATCTGGTGAGGTGGCCAAGAATTTGGAGGAGATAAAATTTGATGCCTGAAAATCTGAAGGCTGGAAAGCCGAATTGTGCGGGGCATTCTTTCGAGAAGCCCAAGCATAATGATTCCGAAAAAGCGCAATAAGCAAACTAGAAAAAACTAAAAGTCCAGTAAAACTAAAGCTAAATAAAAACAGCATCTTAATTAGGGGAGAAGCTGAATAAATCATAACAAACTCACAAACCACCCCCGCAGTTTCATAGCCACAATTTAATGAAAAAGAATAATGCAGACCTAGTTATAATCGAAAGTCCATCAATAAAGGCCGGTGATCAGAGCCAAAATCAGGACCGCGCCATTTTCTTAAAATCTTCATATCAGGTTTAACAAAAAAATGATCAATGCCTAGCTGCAAGATCGGTAATTTGAGGTACCACAATTGCCGAAAGCGCTGGGGCCAGGTCACAGTGATTTTCCCAGCCATTTTCAAGCTTGAATTCGTTGCAAAATCCCGAAGTAAAGCTGAGAACACAGTAGCATTCATATCGCCGCCAAGAATAGTCGGCGATTTCGTCGTTTTAGAAATATGCATGGCGAGATGTTCAAATTGTTCGCGCTGAGTAGAATATTTCCAATTGGGACGCGCTGAGTGAGTGGCAAAAAGTTTCAAGCCTTTTAATTTTCCATCAAAAGAAGCTGAAATTAGCGGAAGCTGGTGAGGACCAAAATTTTCAGCTTTCACTTCAGTCCATTTATGCCGAGACAGCAAGGCAACACCGCAAAGCCAATCATCACAATAAGACATATAAGGATAGATCGTCTTCAGCTCTTTGAGCGCGCGCCAGTCCTTTAGAGTGATTTCTTGTAAGATGACAAAGTCAGGTTTTTCAGTTTTAAGATAGCTTTTCAGCCGGTCCATTGTTTTAGCAAGTTCCCAGGCATTAAATGTCATCACACTGTAGATAGGCTCTTTAGCTTTCGTCCTGTCAAAAGCTTCAATGGAAACGCGGTCATAATTGAAACTAAGGCCAAAGCAAATTGCTGAAATAGCTGCAGAGACAATAGCAGTTCTTGGAAGGCGCCAATGCAAGCCCACAATGAACAAAATCGTCCCAACAAAAGCGTAATGAAGGTAAAAATTAGAAAGAATATCCGTAATTGGCTGCCGTAAATGGGATAAACCCGCGCAGGCTAGTATTATTAGCAGCCAGTATGCTGATTGAATAACGATTTGCATAAGGTCTGATACCCAAAAACAGTTAAGTCTGACACCCAAAAAACAGTTAAAAATCACTGTGATAACGAAAAAATACAGCAGGTAAAAAAACGACAGTAAAGCACGAAACTCATTTCGTCTAGAACCAAAAATAATTCATGAAAAGTTGTTTAATTAAGACAGTTTTATGAAAAATCACAAAAAAATTCGAGAATAATAGATTTGTTAAGGCTGTAATGATGCCATGAAAGCGAAAGCCTGAAAAGAGGAAACAAATAAAATCAGCTGAGTAAAGCCAAGTTCATTCCTTGAAGGGACTAGAAATTAACCATATGATCAATTGAGCTCAACATGAATGGGCCGAAATCTTAAGCGATCCTCTAAAAAGGCATGATTGAATTTACCGATGTTGGAAATGACAGTCACAACAAAAATTGTCATCGCTGCTGCCATAGTTTTATTACTTGGCGGGTACCTTTACATGCGCCAACACGCAAAAGAATTGGCTCGTAAATATAAGAAAATACAAAGGCAAAAGTTCAAATCAAAAGAACCCGTCATAATTGAAGAAATCATAGCCCAGTTAAACGGCGCAGGTTCAAGAGGACATAAAAATAGCGAGCAAAAGCTACACCCCTCATTTGCAGGAAATCCAGTTAGTGTGGGCGAAGGAAAAGAGGTGAAAGCTCCAATAGAGCCGACAACAATTTCAACTCCTGTGCGCCTGCCTCTTGTAAAAAAAATCGACCATCATAATCTATCAAAACAAAACGTCAGAGGCCAAGCTCAACAAACTGAGACAAACCGGAGCAATCTGGCGACCAATACCCATAGGGCTCCAGAGCTTCCACAAACCTCAATCATTACTAAATCAGCGAAACAGGTCAGCAGCCTTCAAGAGCGATTATCACAAGAAGGAGGATCCCAGCAGCAATTATCAATGGAAACGAAGTCTGACGTTAAACCTCCAATGATGCCACCACCTCCCAATCCAACAGCGAAATCAGTGATTGAAGAGATCCAACTGAAAGACATTGATTTACCCCGGTTCGTAAAAGAGCCCTCCACAAATAAAGACAATCCAAGTGAAGGTGAGTTTGCAGAAAACTACCCGGTTAGAGGGCAAGGCAAAACGACAAGTATAGGTGAGGAATTACTCTTTAAAGAAGATGAAACTCTATATACTCACATCAACGACTATGCCAAATGGGTGGCAATGCAAAGCAACCATTTCACACTGGAATATTATGTTGATAATACTCTTGTAGAGGTTATCCCGCTTATTTTTAACAGTGAAGAATTATCGCGTTTAAATGGTCATTGGTTTGAAATGTTTCGCCCTTTAGACTTAAATGACCTGTTAGGAAGCATAGATAAAAGCAATTCGGCCGTTTATTGTTCTTTCTCACGCGCTGATATAGAGCACCTTTGCAAGCCGGCATTACAAATTCTAGCCTATGTGGAGTTTGAAGCCTCACCACGCTATGAAAAAGTGCTGGAAGAATGCGCTCTCAAGGAGTTTGTAAACTTTCTTCAAGAACTAAAAACGATGGCCAATCAAGAAGATTAAAAAGAAAACAATATTAAGTATTTTACATAAGTGCCAAATAAATGATGTATTTACCAATGATGATCTATTTAAGGAAAGTCATCGAAAAATATTGCATTTTGTTGCATATTTCGTAACGTTAAAAAACTTGGTGTTAAATGGCGCAGATACAAGTCTGCATCAGGATCACAACAAATAAAAAGCGGATGCCCGCGATGGTTGCTTGTAGGCAACTGAAAGAGCTTTGAAAGTGGATGCCCGCGACGGTTGCAGGTAGGCAACTGAAGGAGCTTTAAAAAAGGCATCTGAAGCACAAAATAAAAGGGTGGGCCAAACGTGATTAAAACAGCCGTGAAACTACAAAAAACTGTTTTTACAATCTTAAGTTCAGTGTTTATTGCTTGTCTTTTTATTTCTCCTGTCATCGCAGAAGAAAATTACACCATCAAACAATATATTAAAGATCGGGGATTAAAGAACGCACGTGTCGTAGCCCCTGGTCGTTTGAAAATTGATGGTACACGGCTAATCTGCGGTAAAAGACCAACCATTTTTGATCCAACATTAGATGATTTCGGTGGTGCCTTTGATGGTTTTATCATTTTGAACCCGCGCCTAATCAAGCGATTGCCAAGGCAGGTGAAAATTTGGATCTACTCTCATGAGTGTGCTCATCAATTTAGAGGGCCAGATGAGGCAACAGCAGATTGCTTTGCAATAAAGCGCGGTGTACGTCGTGGCTGGTTAAAAGAAGACGGCATGAAACAAATCTGTAAGTTCATTTGGTCAGCCCCTGCCTCTCACATGCATCCACCCGGGCCAGAACGCTGCGCATATATGAAGCGTTGCTTTGCTTCAGTTCAAAAAAAGAAATAACTAAGAATTTATGAGTTTAGGGCCTAGCTTATAGGCATAAGCCAATAGAGCTGCTTTTTTCAGTATGATGTAACAAAGCTAATCAAGATTTTCAGGGGACTGGACACAAGCCACCAGTCCCTTTCTATTGAAGCTTTGACATGAATCTATTACCTGACACCCTCACCTGCCCCCTTGACAGCACCGCTCACAAATGAAAAAAGAAACTAATAATTTTGCCGTTTCTCCTGTAACCTTGTTTTTTTAGGGCCTTGATTGGGCTGTATAGGGTTCAACCAGAGAAAACGAAGCGACAAACAATTTCACTTGCTGGAGCCTTTCATGGACAAATTTACCACCCTTACAGGTGTTGCTGCCCCATTGCCTATGATCAATATTGATACAGATATGATCATTCCAAAGCAGTTTTTAAAAACAATCAAAAGAACTGGGCTAGGCGTCAATTTGTTTGATGAAATGCGCTATGATGACAATGGTGAAGAAATCGCTGATTTTGTTCTAAATCAACCCTCATATCGCGATGCAAAAATTCTAGTTGCTGGTGATAATTTCGGTTGCGGTTCAAGCCGGGAACATGCGCCGTGGGCCATTAAAGATTTTGGCATTAGCTGCATAATTGCACCAAGCTTTGCTGATATTTTTTATAATAACTGTTTTAAAAATGGCATCCTGCCAATCAAATTACCACAAGAGCAAGTTGATAAATTATTAGATGACGCTTCACGCGGCTCAAATGCGACAGTGACAATTGATCTTGAAGCGCAAGAAATCAAAGGGCCAGATGGCGGTACAATCTCTTTTGAAATTGAAGCCTTCCGCAAACATTGTTTACTTGAGGGGCTTGATGACATCGGCCTCACAATGAAGAAACAAGACAGCATCTCATCTTTTGAAGAAAAGCTAACGTCAGCTCGTCCTTGGATATAAAACAAGCATTAAGGTAAGGCATTTTTAGGCCGCTTTTAGCTAAAAATGACCTAAAAAAGCCACTTCCATTGGTATTAAAACCTCGCTCAGCTATCTTCGTTGGGCGAGGTTTTTTCATTAATTAGACGGAATTTACACCTTTATTCACTCTGAAAATGGATTAATCACATTTTTCTGACAATTTTAAAGGACTTTCTGACTGGAATTTTAAAGGTTTTTGAGACAAAATAGAAAGAATATTCGTTAGATGAAAGCGACAGATAAGGAGGAGGTCTCCTTATCTGGAGCTTAGAAAAGAGCTAGAAATGAAAAAACGTTTTTCACCTAACTTTGTGGCCAGCCTGATTTTAACAATGTTTATTGGCAGCTCCTTTTATGCGCCAGCATACGCGTCAGAAAATCAAGCAAAAGAAAGTGCCGAACAAGCCTCATCTGCCGATGAATATGGAGAGACAAATCCAGAAGAACTCTCCATGAAATACTACATCAAAAACATGAGTAGAAATTTGAACCGTGGCCATGATTTCGTATGTTCGCTTGGTTATCTAGCAACCAAATCAGGCTCTCATGATGATGCGATTAAAATTTTTAAAACATGTGCCAAGCATGGCAACCAAGCTTCAAAAGTTTGGATGTCTTACATGCATCAAAACGGGTTTGGTGTGAAAAAAGATGCCAAAAAATCAACTGAGTGGGTCAAAGATGCAGCCGATGATGGTTACTCAATTGGCAAATATAATTATGGCTTGGCGCTCCTCAAAGGGTACGGTGTAAAGCGGGATAAAGAAGCCGGCAAAGCAATTATCGATGAAGTTGCAGCAGATGGTGACATCCACGCAAAAGAGCTAAAAGAATCGAACTACAACCCAGATGTCGTGACACCAGACGCAGACCAGGCTGATAAGGCTCCATTATTCTAATAATCAATAATTGAAAATTAGAGAATTTCTTTGAAGTTATAAAGAGAGAAATGCTCTGGCAATTGTAGCCAATATAATATAACACTCATATCTGTTTCGAAATATAATTAGGGAGCTAACTAATGTTGAGGGCAGTAAAAAAGCTTGGTTTAATACTATTACTAGTCATGAACTTTCAGTCTATAAGCATGGCCTGGGCTGAGGAAAATGAGACGTACTTGGATGAGAATGGGGTAACGAACCCTGAAGAGATGTCGATCAAAAGCTACATTTACAAATTAACTCCAGCGTTAAGCCGAAACCAACAATCAGCTTGTGCATGGGGCTACGCGGCTACAATTGCTGGTGAATATAAAACCGCTGTTGATATTTTCCGGCAATGCGCGACCTACGGCAATCAAGCTTCAAAAATTTGGATGTCTTACATGTACCAAAACGGTCTTGGTGTAAAAAAAGATCCGGTCAAGTCAACAGATTGGGTTCGAGAATCAGCACAAGATGGCTATTCAATAGGAGAATTCAATTATGGATTATCCCTTCTTAAGGGATACGGTGTAAGGCGAAATGTAAAGGCTGGAAAATCATTTATTGATAGAGCTGCAAAACAAGGTGATGTTGATGCAGTGATTTTACAAAACTCAAACTATAACCCAGATGTCGTGACCCCGGACGCAGATCAAGCAGATAAAGCACCATTGTTTTAAAGCGGCATTGTTTTGAAGATAATTTCAAAATTTTTGTTGATCTAAATAGAAAACAATAAACGAGTGAAGGCTAGAAAACTCACTCGTTTATTTTGTTAGCTCTAAGGTAACTTCTTTTTTTCGAATAATTTTAGTCTTACGTAGAATAGTAACAACACCTTCATAAATTCCAAGAGGCCAGGTATCTAACCGTCTTCTCTTACCAAGAACAGCTTTATAACGTGCTTTATTCTTTTTTAAAGGTCCAATGAGGTGTTCAGTTCTAAAGCCACCAGGGCCAGTTAGAAATAATCGAAGTTGATCCCCTTTTAAAAAATTTGCCACTCTCGCATATATGACTAATTTATCTGAAAAAGGTGTAAGGGGAGCCTCATCATAATAAATTTCTCTCTCTCCAAGTTTTAATATGTTGGAACTAAAACCTACCTCCATAATTTGCGAAGATGCGTAAGGAAAGGCACGAAGAGTTTCATAATCCCACAGGCTATTGCCAGTATTATTGCACGAAGTTTCCATCGCAGATGAACCAACTTTTCCTCCCGTAAACGGGTCAACGACGGCTCCCTTATGACGAATAGTAATGTGCACATGAGGCATTCCTGTTCGCCCTGAAAGGCCAACGAGCCCTAAAGTTTCGCCCCTGGATACGGTTTGTCCTGACTGCACAACCAAAGAGCCTTTTTTCAAATGACAATATTGGCTCTCCCAGCCATTGCCATGGTCAATAACAAGCCCATTGCCGCATTCTTTTCCACTAACAAGAGCGCGATCAGCATTGGTTCTGATAAGCCTATCCGTTACACCATCACGAACTCTCAAAACAGTACCAGGCGCGCTTGCAATCACATCTATGCCTCTTTGGTAGACGCGAGCATTCACCAATCGAAAGTCAGTCCCCTTGTGCCCATCATATGTCTGTTGAGCACACTTATAATCTAGAGTGGCCGAAGAAGGGTCAAGATCAACATATTGTTGGATGATACATTCCTCGCCCGGAATGCAATCAACCGGTTTTGAAAATTGAGGAGTATCTGCCAAGCTGGGTAAAAGAAAGAAAAGCCAAAGAAAAATGCTAAATAGGAGAGTTAAGGAAAGGGCAAACAGTCTTTTTGAGCAGTTAAAAAAAGCCAGATATTTCATTAGTTTCTCCATTTTGGCAGTCATTTTATTAAGAAGCAGTGCTTCAATAACTAAAAAGATAAGAAAATCATACGCACTAAACCTTGAAAAATTCTTGCAGCAGGGCTAAGCAAACACATCAAATAAACACAAAAGAATTATGAGACGGTATAATGAGCACATTTGATCTTTTGATCTTGCCTGGTGATGGCATCGGAACCGAAATAATGACCGAAGTAGATCGCATCATTACTTGGTTTAATAAACAAGGAAACATTACCTTTAATTGCGAACATGATCTTGTAGGCGGTGCAGCCTATGACGCCCATGGATGTGCCATTACAGACGCCGCGATGGAAAAGGCTCAAAAGGCTGATGCTGTCATCTTCGGGGCGGTTGGCGGCCCGAAATGGGATGACGTACCTTACGAAGCCCGCCCAGAAGCTGGTCTCCTACGTCTTCGCAAAGACTTAGGTCTATTTGCAAATCTACGCCCAGCCATTTGCTATCCAGCGCTCGCAGAAAGCTCAAGCTTAAAGACAGAGCTGGTCGAAGGGTTAGATATTCTTATTGTGCGCGAGTTAACAGGCGGCGTTTATTTTGGTGAGCCAAAAGAAATCACAGATCTTGGCGATGGCCAAAAACGCGCTGTCGATACGCAACTTTATGAAACATACGAAATTGATCGCATTGCCCGTGTTGCATTTGACTTAGCTGGTAAGCGCGGCAGTCTTGTTCACTCAGCAGAAAAACGCAATGTAATGAAAACAGGCGTTCTTTGGCATGAAGTGGTGAGCAAGGTTCACCAAGAGTCTTTCTCAGATATTAAATTAGAACATATCTTAGCTGACAATTGCGCTATGCAGTTGGTTAGAACACCAAAACAGTTCGATGTGATCGTAACAGATAACCTGTTTGGCGATATCTTGTCTGACGTAGCAGCAATGCTAACGGGTTCACTTGGCATGCTACCATCTGCTTCTCTAGGCGCAGCTGATGAAAACGGCAAAACAAAAGCCATGTACGAACCTGTACACGGCTCAGCGCCAGATATCGCAGGCCAGGGCAAAGCCAACCCAATCGCAATGATTGCAAGTTTTGCAATGGCGCTACGTTATTCATGTAATTTGTCAGCAGAAGCTGACATGGTAGATAAAGCTGTAGCCAATGTACTTGATCAAGGTCTTCGCACAGCAGACATCATGCAAGATGGCAAACAGCTGATCACAACCAGCGAAATGGGCACAGCAATTTTAAATGAATTGGAAGACTTAGTTGCCTAAGGTGCTTTATTCGCTTAATTGCGAAGCATGTCTTTCCAATAAGTTAGATAAGTAAAAGGGCTCTTTCAAAAATGAAGAAAGAGCCCTTTTCTTTTCAAAAGTATAAGAGT
Organism: Methyloligella sp.; assembly: GCA_021604645.1. Classification (GTDB taxonomy): domain Bacteria; phylum Pseudomonadota; class Alphaproteobacteria; order Rhizobiales; family HXMU1428-3; genus HXMU1428-3. The sequence continues at coordinate 240,665 of BQJJ01000005.1, read as the reverse complement.
AAGAGGCTCTGCTCCTTTAATAGTTCGGTTGCTGCGCCGGTTGCTAGTAGGCAAACTGAAGGCTTGTTAAAAGAGTGGGCAACTGAAGCACCACTAAAAAGTATAGTCATGAGAGTTAAAGAATCTTGCGTTACGAAGAAGGAGTGACGCCACTTCGGCGTCAGGACATGGCGTAACGCCAGTGTAGCCTGGTGCAAGCGCCGCCCAGCGGAGGGCCCGTTGTGATAACAACGGAGCAGCCCGAGAGTTATAAAAAAAGAGAGAAACATGAAAGTTTATTTCATTGGAGCAGGGCCAGGTGCCGCTGACCTACTGACCCTAAGGGCAAAAGCTTTGATAGAGCAATGTCCAGTCATTCTTTACGCCGGTTCATTGGTTCCAGATGAGGTCCTAAAATTTGCACCTGAGGAAACCCGCAAAATAAACACAGCTCCTTTAGCGCTGGGTGAAATTGTTGAGGCGTTGAAACAAGCAGCAAGTGAGGGCAAGAATGTAGCAAGGCTCCATTCAGGAGATCCATCGCTCTATAGTGCAATCGCTGAGCAATGCGCGCTATTGCGCGAATTGGGTATTGAATATGAAGTGGTGCCTGGTGTTCCAGCTTTTGCAGCTGCCAGCGCGGCTCTGGGGCTTGAGTTGACACTACCTGAAGTGAACCAAACAGTCATTCTCACAAGGACGTCTAAACGTGCCTCTGCAATGCCAGAGAGTGAAAGTTTAAAAGTCCTCGGAGCATCAAAAGCTCTTTTAGCTATTCATCTATCTGCCAAGAATGCAGATCAAATAATCGAAGATCTTGTGCCCAATTACGGTGAGGATTGCCCTGTCTACATAACATGTGACGTTTCATGGCCAACGGAAAAACTAGTAAAAACAAAGCTCTCCATGTTAAGCGCAACATTAAAAGAGCACGGCATTGAGCGCACGGCGATTATCTTTGTTGGCAAAGCACTTGACCAAGAATTAGTGAGAAAAAGCGCTCTCTATGATAAAGATCATAATCGTCACTTAAAACCGGTAAGTAAATAGATTAATCAAATCAATAAGGGTGTATGACGAAGAAGGAGCTCAGCCCATTTCGGACTGAGGGACATGGCAGCTTGTCTGCCCGGCGCGAGCGCCGCCCCTCGGAGGCCCAAGCGCGAATAAGTGCTTAGAATAGACGTGAGAGAAAAAATCTCCTCAACCACCACCTCGGCGAAAAGCGAGGTCAAACTCATCAATGAATTTGGTTTGAGCTTCATCAGACATACCATCAAATTCAAGCAAGACTTCCATCTGCGGCAAACTCAATAAACCTGTCACTTGTCTGTCCGGTAGAATTGTAAAAGAAATAAAAGCTTCACCCGTCTCTTGAGGGATTTTAAAGCGAGTTGAGTTCTTATCGAAATTTTCATTGGGTACTAAATGGTCTAAACTTCTAAAAAATTCTGTAGGCTTTGCGCTCATTATTTTTTTTACAGACATAATAAATTTTCCCAAACAGTATCTTATTTTTTGATAATCACTCTATCATCACTAATCAGAAATGATATTTCACAAAATGAATAAAGGCCACGTGAAGTATGTAATGCATACATAGCCAAATGAAAGTGAAGCAGACTTTGCGAAATTACAAAAGCCGTTTCAAATCACAAAAGTGAGAAGATGTCTCAAATATGGGAAAATATAGACTAATTAATAAAGCTCAAGCTCAATACGGCGGTTAAGAGCTTCATTTTCAGGGCTATCATTTGGCGCTATTGGTGAGGTATCTCCAAGGCCAACTGCACGTAGGCGATCTTTTTTTACGCCTGTTTTAATGAACTGAGACATAACAGAACTGGCTCGTAAGCCAGAGAGGCGTTGGTTGGTTTCAGGGTTGCCTCTAGAATCAGTATGTCCAGAGATAATGACTTTCACGCGGTCACAATCTTGTAAGATAACAGAAATATCTTTCACTGTTTCAATGCTAATACGAGATAATTTATGCCGTCCTGGCAAAAACTCAATTGGCTGTTCTTTGAGAACAGAAAGCACGGCATTCTGACAACTTTTGACAGATTTAAGATCAGAAGGCTCTTCTTTAACTGCCTCTTTAGTAACAACAGGTGTTGTCTCGCGGTTAACAAGCTTGAGCTTCTTGGGTTTAATTCCTCTCTCAAACAGATCTTTACGTTCGTCATCGGTCATATATTCAACAACCGGAGATCCGTTCTCATCTGTAGAGTTAGCGGTGGTAGTATAACCAAGTAAAAAAACACAAAGAACCCAAAGCCCTAGCCCAAGAAATAATCCTCTATGATTTTGATAGACCGCCATCTTAAAACCCTCACCAAATATCCGCGCAATTTATGCTCTTCTATCCTTACTAAGAATGAAGCGCACTTGTAAAGACTAAGCCCCAAAGCTCCCCAACAAATGCTCGAGCTTGAGGATAAAGTACTAGCGCGGTTGCTGGTGGGCAACTGAAGCGCCACTAAAAACACGGTTGCCGCGCCCGTTTGCTGGCGGGCAACCTGAAGGAGCGCTAATGCGACGGTTGCTTGTGGGCAACCTGAAGGAGCACTAATGCGACGGTTGCTTGTAGGCAATCTGAAGGAGCACTAAAAGAACATGCAATTAAAACTAAATTTTTCGGCTTTTGTCCCATTGGAGAAGTTTTTCTTATTATAACGTCCACTAGAGCTCACTATTCCGAAAGGAATACCGCTTCCATCATATCATTCTGCCAAGCTTTAAGAGTTGTTGTACCCTTAAGCCCAAGCTTCTCATAGTTCACAACATAGACCCCGTCACTTGTCATGCGCACGGCGTCCTTGAAGTCGGCCTGTTTGAGAAGGTCTTGTGCCATCACACCAACGTAGAACACATCATCCCAAATATATCTGTACGAATAAAGCTGCAGTCCGTTTTGAAGTGTGGCAATAGGGCGAATGTCACGCTTCAATCGACGATCAGACAAAATCTGCTGCAATCCCTTTTGAAGTTGCTTAACATTCACACATTTGCCACCAATCTTTTGCGTCCCGGCTGGGCAAACACATTGACCAGCCCCGTTACGAATGCGCCCATGTGTACAAGATCTTTGTTGCACTACCGGCTTTTTCTTCGGCGATTTTTGTTTAATCGGCTTCTGCCCACCGATACTGAGCTGGCCGGGAGCGGGAGCTTTGCTGCGTTTGCATGTTTTTCCATTCCACAAACAGCCTGGGCATCGACAGCTAGGTGGTGCATTCCCTATTCCCCAAGTTTTTTTCTTAGGCTTGATTTTAGGCTTAGGGGCTGTGTAACGGCTTACACATTTGCCTTTGACGAGTTTAAACCCTGGGCCACAACCATCATCATGAGGATTGTTGACTTCATCATTACGCACACATTTACCGCTTATGCGTTCATGAAAGGCTGGACATTTATTTTTCCATACGATCTTACGGCAGCGCCCCTTTCTAAAAGACGTTCCCCTCGGACAAACGCACTTGCCTTGACTTCTGCTAGAAATATAAATACGCCCCTTTGTACATTTGCGAGACTTCTTCACCACTGGCTTGACTTTTGGCGTAGCTTTTGCGCCAGGGCAACCTGCAGGTACCGCACCGCACCGTCTCATCATACTACAGATCGCTTTGCGGCTGCCCTTCAGCTGAAATGTTGCCCCAAATGGCGACAGCGCAACATGCATAGTGTTGGAGGCCATCATGCGCTCAACTGTCTGGGAGTTTACCGGAAACCCATGGACGACAGAACCAATACCAAATTCTCCATTGGCCACTCCATGATCTGCAACCGCATTGGGCAGTCCTTCACCTTCAGAAAACCAGATGCCGATACGAGGGGCACCATTGTCTTGGCGTTTTAAAGAAGACTCAATTCCTTGTTGTGCCCGTTCATAAAATTGAGGATAGCTCCCTGATGAAAGCTGACGGATAACAGCACCAAGTCGATAACCCAATCCACCTGACATATTATTGTCTTTGCAATAAGTCACGAGTTCCAAGCCGCGTGTACGAACGCGGGCTGTATGAAGAGAGAGGCCTTCACGAGAAACCATACGTTTGCCAGTAAACCAAGACGAGTTGCCGGCTCCCATATCAAGCATTGATAAAGTCGGCTGCTTAACTTTTGATTGGGGTGTAATAGGCGGTTTTGATTTTGGGTTCGTAATCTTCTCTTGACTTGCCGGATTTCCAGAAAGACGTTTTACATAGGCCCGGGCAAGGTCAGCGCGAAACCCAGTAGAGTAGTTGTTTAAAAAAGCTTCCCAGCCTTCAATGGTATTCAGTTCTTTGGCGCTCTCAAAAGCTTCTTTTTCTGTAATGCTGCTACTTGGTGTATCCGCAATTTTTGCACCGCTGCTATTTGCATAAGCCCGGCACGTATCAATAAATTGTTTGATTGCAGGCCGTCCCTTACCCAGCTCAACATTACTAGCGTTATATCCTGGAACGAGATATGAAAGTCTTATCTTTCCGGTTAAAGCCTCCCATAATCCATCATCATGTTTGAGGTCAACAAGAACTCCAGTAATTCCTTCTTCGGCCAGTGTCCCGTAAACTTGCCCCTTTATTTCTTTTGAAAATCCACCACCAGAAAAACGCAAACTGACAGCTGTTCCCTCTTTCAATGAACCAATATCAGCTCCAAAAGTGATAGATGAAAATTGAGAAGACGTACTTGCTGCCCCATCACAGATTGCTGCGATTTGTGCCGCATCTGTTTCTGGAATGCCATAGACTAGTCGAGCTGTGGCTCGTCCTTTATTTGAGGGGTCATTACCTTCATTGAACTGCCAAATAAAGGCTTCTTGCGAAAGGGCCACTCCACCTTGAAAAGTCATTACTCCTATCAGGCAAAATAGAAATAACACTGATCGCAGCACAGAAAAGAAAGGCATAACAAATTTGTCCCTTAAAACTTTGTTTTTCATCAGAAAAGCTTTAGGAGAAACTCTAAAAGATTAAAATAGGTGACGCAAATTAAAATAATTTAATTGTTTAATCTGGGCGGCAACTAATGGCACTAAGCTGAAATATCCAATCTATCCACCCGAACAAGGAGTTCAGCCCTTTTCGGGCTGAAGGATATGGCGCAGCGATAGCGAAGCCCGGTGCTTAGCACCGCCTCTCGGAGGGCCTGCCGCTTTTCGCGGCAGAATAGCCCGTGAGAGATAACTAGAGAGAAAACTAACTACGAGTTTCAAGCTCGTCTTTGTAAGTCCGTTGATAGCCAGTTGTCATGATTTCTGATGACTTCTTCCATGTCTCAGCATCAAACTCACCATCAAAGTCAAAACTATCAAACCCGCATCTTTGTAAATAAGCAGCTTGATCCACCAGAACATCACCTTTAACGCGCAGTTCCTTATCAAAGCCAAGCTCTTCACGAATAACTCTGGCTTGTGAATAGGCTCGCCCATCAGTAAAGGCTGGTAATTCAAGTACAACCATATCCGCTTTTGCAACCAAATCAGCATGATCTTCAACGGCAATATCATTGCTAATTAACAAAGCAATGCGACCAGAGTGGTTCGAAAGCCGTTCTGCTTTTTCCAGCATAACATTCAGCGGAATGATAATATCAGCAGATGATGGAACATCGGCTTCTTCATCAAGAAGTGTCCAATTATCCTCAATGAGTGCACCATCTTTAATGATCGGCATATAAAGCCTCCTTAAAGGGCTCTAGCCCTACACGTTTAACAACTTGAAGAAATGTTTCGCTTGCCTCATCACGCAATTCAACATAGCGATTTACAAGGGTATCAATAGCGCCAGCAACATCATCACCAGAAAAACCGGGGCCAATAATCTCACCAACAGCCGCGGATTCATCACCTGAACCACCTAATGTGATCTGGTAATATTCTTCACCCTTTTTATTCAAGCCAAGAATACCGATATGTCCGGCATGATGATGGCCACAAGCATTGATACAGCCTGAGATCTTAACTTTTAAATCACCAATATCTTCCTGTCGTTTTTGATCTGCAAACTTTTCAGATATTTTTTGTGCAACAGGAATTGAACGAGCAGTCGCCAAGGCACAATAGTCAAGTCCCGGACAAGTAATCATATCCGTAATAGCGCCAATGTTAGCAGTTGCTAAACCAGCAGGAACGAGGGCTTGCCATAGCTCAAACAAATCTTCCTCTTTGACATGAGCTAAAACGAGGTTTTGTTCATGACTAACACGAATTTCACCGAACGAATATTTTTCAGCCAGATCAGCAACCAAATTCATTTGTTCATCTGTTGCATCGCCAGGAATACCCGCAATAGGCTTTAAAGAAATATTCGCTATTGCATAGCCAGCTTGCTTATGAGCAGCAACATTTCGTTTGACCCATGAATCAAACGCAGCATTTTCTGAGCGCGCTTTAGTGAAAGTTTCAGGGTTTGCTTCAGCGGCTTGATAATCAGGCAAAGTAAAAAAGCCTTGAATACGTTCAATCTCACCAGCAGGCGCTGTTAATTTATCCTTCTCAAGTCCATCGAAAATTTTCTCAACTTTTGCTTTAAATTCATCAACACCAGTTTCATGAACAAGGATCTTAATCCGTGCCTTATATTTATTATCACGGCGGCCTTCAAGGTTATAAGCCCGAAGGATCGCAACGAGGTAAGGCAGTAAATCATCAAGGCTAATGAAATCTCTAATTTTCTTGCCAACCATCGGCGTGCGGCCAAGACCACCTCCAACATAAACATCAAAACCGATTTCACCGGCATCATTTTTTAAAACTTGTAGCCCAATGTCATGAAAGGCAATCGCCGCCCGGTCGCTCGAAGCTCCCGTGATCGCAATTTTAAATTTGCGAGGTAGGTAAGAAAATTCAGGGTGCAAGCTAGACCATTGACGCATCAATTCCGCATAAGGACGTGGATCCGTAGCTTCATCAGCAGCCACACCAGCCCATTGGTCAGATGTCACATTACGAATGCAGTTACCACTGGTTTGAATGGCATGCATTCCAACATCAGCCAGGTCATCTAAAATGTCTGGAAGATCTTTTAATTTTGGCCAGTTAAATTGAATGTTTTGGCGGGTCGTAAAATGCCCATAGCCTTTGTCATACTTAGTGGCAATCATGGCCAGCTGGCGCATTTGAGAAGATGACAACGTGCCATAAGGCACAGCCACGCGCAGCATGTATGCATGCAATTGCAAGTAAACTCCGTTCATTAACCGCAAAGGGCGAAAATGAGCTTCTGATAATTTCCCAGAAAGCCGGCGCTCAACTTGATCACGAAACTGGGCTGCCCGTTCGCGTACAAATTTTTCATCAAAATCATCATAAACATACATGGAGTAATTCCTGTTATTTTCTTAATATTCAATAACCGAGTGCAATTATTATGCGGATGCTTTGTGGGCATCTAAAGTACAAAAGTGCGGATGCTTTGTGAGCATCTGAAGCACAACTAAATAAAGTTAAATCAATAAATAAATTTAGGCATAAACAATTGAAGGGCCAGTCGTGCGCATTTTCTCACGAATAAGGTCTGGCACAAGCTTGCCCGCATCATCTCGTTTTACAACAATGGGGTATATGTCAATTACCAGGTTGGTCTCTTCTGCCTTGGCAATTAACACATCAAGCTCATCAATTTGTTCAGCCGTAGTTGCAATTTTAGCGTTTTGTAAATCAGGAGACCAGTTGCCGTCTTCAGTATAAAAAACAACATCGCCCTCGCGCAGCAATTGCCCAGTTAAAACTTGATCACCTTTAAGTTTTTTTGCCATTGTTTCTCTTGCCGTTATTTCTCTTGTAGTTGTCTTTATTTACGGTTGTTAATTTCGTAACTCTTCTAGTTTAAAAAATCGTGCTTGATGAGAGCGTGTTAAATCACTTTTCTGTTTAGCGAAACAACATTGCTAACTTCAATTGATTGAATGCGGTTGTCTGCTGAAAGCCCCATATCTTCATAAGAAAGGCCGACAAATAAAATCGCAGGACCTTTAATCGAAAGCGTTTTGATCGTTAAAGTAAGGTCTTGAAGAGATGAAGAAAAAACCCGTTCATGATCATGACTTGCATTCTCAACAATAATCACTTCTGATGTTAAATCGGCACCAGCCTGTTTGAGTGTCTCAACAATCTCAGACGCGATTCTAACCCCCATATAAATGGCAAAAGGTCGGCCTGTTTTCATAAATTCAACCACATCAGCCGCAACCACCTGATCTTTAGTTGCAGCAGTTAGTAAAGTGATTGAGCGGTGCTCACCTCGAAATGTAAGAGGTAATTTAATAGAGGCGCTAGCAGCTTGTGCCGCGCTAATTCCTGGTACGACTTCAACTTCGATACCAAACAACTGGCAAGCTGCAAGCTCTTCTTGCAAACGTCCAAAAATGCTGGGATCGCCGCCTTTAAGCCGAACAACCCGAGAGCCGTCCATAGCTTCGCGCACTATAATTTGGTTGATCTCTTCTTGTGATGTAGATGGCTTGCCTGCCTGTTTGCCGACATAAATCCGTTTCGCATCACGGCGTGCATAATCCAGGATGTCAGGGTTCGCCAAACGGTCAACAACAAGCACATCAGCTTCTTGTAAAAGGCGGTGCGCTTTGAGTGTCAGATATTCAGGGTTGCCAGGCCCAGCTCCAATGAGGGCAACAGAGCCCTTTGGCTTATTACTGTCGTCTTCATTTCCAGTTGCTGAATGGTCAAGCTCAGCTAGAATTTCAGCTTCAAGGGCGAGGGCTGCTCCAGGTTGGTCACCGCGCAAAACAGCTCTGCGAAACGCGCCCTGCATCAAACGTTCCCACACGCGCAAACGAGCACGTCCATCATCAATTCTTTTCTTTAAAGTTTCTCGAATGCGTATTGCCTGACGAGCCAAATCACCCAAGTTTGCAGGCAAGTTTTTGTCGAGCAGCGCTTTGATATCTCTTGCAATCATTGGCGCTGTACCTTCTGTGCCAATAGCAACAGTAATAGGTGCACGCTCAACCAGAGAGGGTGTTAAAAAATCACATTGAGTAGGCGTATCAACAACATTTACAAGAACACTAGCAGCTCGAGCTGCATCAGCAACAACAGTGTCCAGTACTTCATCATCATGGGCTGCATAAACAAGTCTTTTACCCTGAACGTCGTCAGTTTCAAAACTCCGTTCCAGCAAGTTTATATTTGGAAAATCTTTAATAAAGCTCAGGATATCGTCATCAAATTCAGGCGCAACAACAGTGATTGTGGCTTCAGTTTTACTCAAAAGCCTAAGTTTCTGCAGAGCGGTCTCACCACCCCCAGTTACCAACACATGTGCACTTTTAGTCTCAACGAATATCGGAAAAAATTTCATAATCTAAGCAGTTGCCTCAGCTTTAATGTTTGAAGATGCCCCAGATGGCATCGTATCCGGCAAAGAGGCATCGGTTAAACGAAGCTCCAGCCCATCAAGCTCTTCTTCATAAATAATCTGACAAGAAAGTCGAGAATAATCCGTCACAATAGGCAAGCTATCAAGCATATCTTCTTCATCATCGCGCATTTCATGTAAACGAGCTGTCCATTCAGGTGCAACTTCCACCTGACATGTGGCGCACGCACAAGCGCCACCACATTCAGCTTTAATAGGCAAACCATGCTCGCGAATAATCTCCATCACTCGCCAGCCTTCAACGGCCTCAAGCACATGTAGTTTTCCCTGTTGATCTATTACGTTAATCACGCCCATTTTAAAATCGTCCATTTATCAAAGTCTAAATAGAAAAAGACTATTTGTTTAACACAAGTAAAGGCCTATCCCTAGTTGTAAGAGGCCACAATAACTGCCCGCTATTAGGAAGACATACGAACTGGCTTTCCATCTACAAAATGAATGCCGCATTCAGTTTTATCAGCACCGCGCCAGCGGCCCGCACGCGGGTCCTCACCTTCAGCAACTGGTGATGTACAAGGTGCGCAGCCAATTGAAGGGTAGCCCTGAGCCACAAGCGGATGGCGCGGAAGGTCATGCTTGATGACATAATCGGCTAATTCAGCTGGGCTCCAATTAATCAGAGGGTTAACTTTAATAGTGCGTTCAGTTTTTTCAAAGAAACCTAAATTAGCCCGAATATCATTTTGAAATCTCTTGCGTCCAGAAATTTCAGCAACATATGGTGCTAAAGCCTTATCAAATGGCAACACTTTACGAATATGGCAGCATGCATCAGTATCAGATTCCCATAAATCACCATTTGGGTCTTTATTCTGTAGCAAATTCTCATCCGGGTGTATTGTTTGAATATTCGTCAAACCAAATTGTTTAGCTAATTTGTCACGGTAAGCTATGGTTTCAGGAAAAAGCTTGCCCGTATCAACGAAAATAACTGGGATATGAGTGTCAATTTGTGCTGCCATATGCAACAAAATCGCAGATTCAGCTCCAAACGAAGAAACAAGGGCAATCTGGCCCTTAAAAAGGTCCTCAATCGCGCTTCTGAGTACTTCCAGCGGAGACGATAAGTTATGAGCCTCATTCAAAGCCTCAATATCAAAAACAGCCCCTTCAGAGGAGAGGGATGGCTTCGAAGTATCTTTCAAAGCCTTCTCAGCTTGCCCAGTTTTGTCAATTTGCCCATTTCTTTCAATTTGCATGGTCTTTTCAGCTTGCATCTTCACGGCCAATCTACAGCAATCATCTAATGTAGCTTCAACTACACGGTTTGTTTTACACTAATTAGGTGAATATTCTACGAAAATGCAATAGCTTGGGGCTAAAAAGGATTAATATTCCGGTTTGTATAAGGTGTTGGAATAAATTTTCATAATCTAACGGTCAGATGAAGAAAGCAATTCCACTAAAAAATTGCCAAAAACAGCAAAATTTATCAAGTTTGGATAGCGCGGATGCGAGTGGGCATCTGAAGTGCAACTAGAAAGAGGTTGCTGGTGGGCAACTGAAGCTCCTAAAAGCGCAGCACCTCGTAGGCCCATGAACTTTGCTCATGGAATAGCCGTGAGAGAGAGAAAAGCAATCTAGTTTTTATCTTCTGGCAGTGAAGGCAGTGGCATCACATCAACACCTTCTTCATGAAGCTCTTTAATCTCACTCACTTGTGCTTCGCCATAAATTCCTCGTGTTGGTTCCTCACCATAATGGATTTTACGAGCCTCAGTTGCAAAGCGATCGCCGACATAGTCAGCTGATTCAGTAACGTGATCACGGTAATTACGAATAGCAGTGTTTAATTCCTGAAGTGCACCAGCTTCGGCTTTTTTCGCGGATATTTGTTTCTTCTTACGCGACGTGCTGACATTGGGAGCCATCAATGCTTTAGAAACATCCGATCCACCACATGAAGGGCATGACAACAAACCCCGCTTGCATTGCTGGTCGAAATCAGAGCTCGAGCGAAACCACGATTCAAACTCATATTTACATTTGCAAATAAGTTGATAGCGGATCATAAAGCAGTCCTCAAAATTCAGTCCTTTGCTAAGGATGTAATCAAAAACAAAACCAAGCATAAAATCTACAAGTTATTGCCAGAAACTTTAAACTTATTGAAAGTCTTTGCCATGGCTTAAAGATGGCACGATTTGTCGTGTTCTTTCAACTTGTCTTAAGTCTATCTGGCAACTATAGACCCCAGGCTTTGTTCCTGCATCTAATAAAATGTCGCCCCAGGGCGAAATAACCAAGCTATGGCCAAAAGTTTCCCGGCCATTATCATGTCTTCCGGTTTGCCCAGCCGCCACCATAAAACACCCCGTTTCAATAGCCCTTGCACGCAATAAGACATGCCAATGCGCTTCGCCAGTGGTTTTCGTAAAGGCTGCAGGCACGCTAATAATTTCAGCGCCAGAGCAAGCCAGGTGACGAAACAGCGCTGGAAAACGTAAGTCGTAGCAAATGGTCATACCAAGCTTGGTTGAAATGTTTATAGATCCGTGGGTGTTACTGAAATCACAACCAGCAACAACACTTTTCTCTCCAGCTTGATAAGAGGCCGACTCGTTATAATTCTCACCATTCGGCAAAGTCACATCAAACATATGAATTTTATCATAAAAAAATGAATGCGTCTCAGCTGTTGCCGGAGAATAATCCGGGCCAATAAGGTAAGAGCGATTGGCAAACTTAAATTTGCCATTTCCTACATTTTGATCAGTGAGGGGAACAGCAGCTGAGCCGATATGCAGCCAAATTTTTTGAGCAGCAGCTTTTAGAAATAACTGTTGTAGGGCGTCTTTATAAATTTCACTTTGAGTGATGCGAGCAACTTCTTTGGGGTTCAATTCCATAAGCAAACTGTTTTCAGGAGATTGTATGTAAGTCGCCCCCTGTTTAACCGCTTCGTCAATTTGTTCACTTAAAAATTCAAAGTTTTTCTCAAGCGTTTTACCAGATGTCATCTGGATAAGCGCAACTGTGAGTGTGGATGTTTCTGTCGTTTCTGAAAGGTAAGCTGCCATTATCTTGCCTCCAAGCGCAAAACTTGAACTGAAGTATATGCAAAATGTTTACAGTCAAATTCGATGTTTCTAGTTCCTAATTGGGATTAGCCTCTAAACCTAAAAGACCGTCCAGATTGCCGGCACGGTCAAGGGCATAAAGGTCATCACAGCCGCCAACATGTAAGTCATCAATAAAAATTTGCGGCACAGTGCGTGCACCTGAAGCACGCTCCATCATGATAGGGCGTTGATCAGGGTTTTGAGCAACGTTAATTTCAGTAAATTCAACACCTTTATGAGTAAGAAGCATTTTCGCACGCTGACAAAAACTACATGCAAATCCGGTATAAACAGTTATAACTGCCATTTGAAATTCCCAACTCAAGTAAAATCAAAAAAGTAAAATAAGACAAAATGTATCTAGCTCTTAAAGCATAAAGTCTCAAGAACAGAAGTTTCATGAAGAGTTTATATATGGCTAAGCTATTGAGTTTCAACCCCAATAAAGCCGATAATTGCCCCCATTACTAATAATACGAGGAGCCAATGTCCAGCATCAATCAATGTTAGACTAAGCGGCCGCCCTTGAAAGCTATAATTCACCAATAACGTAGGCAAGATAAACCCAAGAGCAATGAAGGCGGCGGTGATGAGACCATGCCTGACATCAACAACCATATGTCCCATCAAACCTGAAAGTGTAATCGCAAGCACCAAATTCGCAAGAGCGGCTAGAACCATAGGAATAACGGGCATTTTCTTGTTGCCATTCTCATCAACCATATCAGCAGGGTCAATAGAAGCTGCCTTCATCCAGACATTGCCCAAAACACCATACCAAATTCCACCGATAACAAATCCTACAAATGCTGCCACCAATATAGCAATCGTACTTTGTCCTACAAAATCCATAAGCGACGTCTCCTGACATGATAAAAACAGTTCAATTTTAAAGCACTAACGTAAAAGATACCATCTCTTTTCGTCAGAACGGTTTTTGATAGGATTAATTTTAAAGAGGAGGGTTTTTCAAGCCACCCATTTTGCAAATTAATTTCCACTCAGATTTAAGAACAGGCTGCACTGAAAGCCGAGAATTATTAACCAAAATCATTTTCTCAAGTTTTGGTTCAGCTTTAATTTGATCTAATGTAACAGGCTCTGGGAAATCAGTAACAGCCATCACATCGACGCATTCCCACCGCTCATCTTCAGTTGTCGAATCTTGATGAGCCTCATGTAAAACTTCGACAATGCCCACAACACTTTTTTCTTTAATAGAATGATAGAAGAAACCAAGGTCACCCTTTTTCATTTCTCTCATATTGTTGCGTGCTTGATAGTTTCGCACACCATCCCACTCTTCACCCTTTTTGCCCTTAGCTTTTTGATCTTCCCAAGACCAAGTGTTCGGTTCAGATTTAAACAACCAATATTTCAAAGCAGTGCCCCTTTTAAATAAATCTATCCACATTCAGTCAGAGTGGTAAATGCTAAAATAACGCAATAAAAACTTAAGCTTAAAATAACTTGCTTTGAAACGAAAAATAAAAGTTCCACACAATAGGTTTTTTGCCATTTTTATGTATAATAATAAACAAGTTAAGGCGCTGAATTAACCTCTTACCAATATGTCTTAACTAAATCTTCATAAGTTCAAGTGATGAAAAGCTTCATTTTGCACGAGTTTTACTACGTGATTAGGCAACTCTTGCATGTGTTTTAGTCGTGAAATTATGAATTTAACCAAAAAAGTGGATTTGCCACTTGGAATTTTTGAAACGCCTCCAAGATACAAATTTTACCATTGAATAAATTAATTCGGATGAGTTCTCCGATCTGAGGTATGAGCTTAATGAAGAAAAGAAATTTAATTTGTAACATGTTACAAAAAGAACTTTAATCAGCGCGGGTGCTTTGTGGGCATCTGAAGCGCAACTAAAAAGCGCGGATGCTTTGTGGGCATCTAAAGCGCAACTATAAAAGAGCAGTTGCTCGTGGCGGTTTCTGGTGGGAAACTGAAGCCACGCTAAAAGTGGCGGTTTCTGGTGGGAAACGTGAAGCCACGCTAAAAAAGAGATAGGTTTGGAGTAAGTTTATGGCATCAGAAGATATTGAACGCGGACTGGTTGCAAAATATTTGCACCGTGTCTTGCGAGCTGATCATATTCCGACCCGAGCAGCACGTTACATTCTATATTGGTTAAACGATCGTACAGAAATGCTCTCCCTGCCTTTGCCGAAAAAGCTTAGCGGAGCTATTGGCAATATATACTCTTCAAGCTTCAGTCAGGCAGATTTCAACAGTGCCTTTCTAGAGCATCGTGATGAAATTCTAGATATGCTCGAAGAAGCGTCGAATAAAACCGGTTGGCCTGAGCCAATGTGGACCAACATCAAAAATTTAACCAAAGCTCTTGAGCTTGATCCAAAATGTCAGGAAATCGTTGGCCTCATCGCGTGTTTCCATAGGTTTGATCAAGTCCAATATTTGTGTAATTCGGTGACCGAATCCATCGGGCCACTCAGTCGTTCACTTGCTCTGTTAACGGATCTGAGCGTAAATGATGTTGAGCGCTTCACAGGGCCGGCAGGAGATATGGTCGCAGCCGGATTGTTGCAATTAAAAAATGAAGGCGGTGAACTTTCGGGGCCAGGTGGACATTTTGCTATTACCTCAAGGTTAGACGCTTGCCTTGATCAAAGGTTTAAAAAGTTTGACCAAATGCGCGAAGCATTGCTCGGCGCACCTCTCACAGCAAACATTGAATTAACGGATTATGATCACATCAAAGGAGATCGTGATCTAATATGTAATGTCCTCAAAGGAGCCGTGTCTGAAAAAGCTAAGGGTGTTAATATCCTTTTATACGGCCCTCCAGGGTCAGGCAAAACAGAGCTAACAAAAGTTGCGGCTAAAAAAGCGGGGCTTTCTATTTACGCAGCCGGTGAAGATGTCGGCGCTGAAGGTGAAGTTGATCGAAAAGGGCGCCTGTCAGATTTGGTCTTTGCCATCAGCTTGCTCAGAGGAGCTAAAAACGCTGCGATCCTGTTTGATGAGATGGAAGATATTGCTTTGCAGCTTATCAGAAGAGGCGGATCGAAAGTTTATCTCAACCGTTTGCTTGAAAACAATCCTGTTCCGATCCTTTGGACATCAAATAATATCAGTGACATTGATGCAGCCATTCTGCGTCGTATGATTTTAGCTTTCGAATTAAAATCGCCGCCAACATCACAGCGCCGCCGTATCATTGAAAGAATGTCGGAAAGAATTGGAGTTAAGCTTACCAAGGAAGAGATTTCAAATCTTGCGCAAAAGCTTGATGCCACACCAGCTATAATGGAAAACGCACTTAAAGTTGCAAAATATTCTAAAGGCGGAGCGAGCGAAGTTGAGCGCGCGGCCCAAGGTATTACAAGAGCTGTTTCTGGGCTTCAGGCTAGACGTAAGCCAGAAGATTTTGTGTATGATCCGAAATTATCAAAAGCTAGCCGTGATATTCATGACCTGTCGGGTCAGTTAAAATCTTCGGGTAAGTTGAATTTCTCTCTTTGTCTCTCAGGCCCTCCAGGCACAGGCAAGTCAGCTTACGCACGCTTTTTAGCGAAAGAGCTTGGCTTGGAAGTCATTCAAAAACGCGCGTCAGATATTTTCTCAGCCTTTGTTGGTGAAACCGAGAAACAAATCGCTGACGCATTCCTCGAGGCCAGAGAAGCCAATGCATTTTTGATTTTTGATGAAGCAGATAGTTTTCTTTATTCAAGGCAGGAAGCCTCTCGTTCTTGGGAGGTTACCCAAGTGAACGAAATGCTCACATGGATGGAAGAACATTCTTTGCCGGTTTGCTTCACCACAAATTTGATGGATCGACTGGACACCGCTTCATTGCGCCGTTTCACTTTCCATGTACGATTTAACTTTATGGATAAAGTCGCGCTTGCGATGGCGTATAAAGTCTTTTTCAATCTTTCCAATGTTCCCGAGCATGGGTTGAAGTTTGAAAATTTAACGCCAGGTGATTTCGCTCAGGTGAAAAAGCAAGCTGAAGTACTAGGTGCAACCAAAGATATGGATCGTCTGATCGCTCTTTTAAAAGAAGTCAGCCAAACCAAACCAGGCAACAGCGAAAACATCGGCTTTTTTAATTAAGGTTCTTATTTTCTTTCACGGATTTTTAGTTGCGCTTTAGGTTGCCCACCAACAACCGCGCTGTCTGCCTACGAGGTGCGGCGCTAAGCACCGGACGCCAAAAGCGTCATGTCCTGACGCCGAAGTGGCGTCATTCCTTCTTCGTAAAATAAGATTTTTGTGTTGTAAGAAGTTATTTCTCTCAGAGGTCCTCTATATACACTTAAAGCCACTAGCGTTATCTTTCCATACGAAGAAGGAGCTCAGCCCACTTCGGGCTGAGGGACATGGCGAGGCGACAGCGAAGCCCGGTGCACAAGATCAGCCCGAGCAGAGCTTTGTGAGAACGGATAAGCTGATCGCATAAAAAGCGCCGCACCTCGTAGGCCCAAGCGCCATTAGCGCTTGGAATAGGCGTGAGAGAAATAGAGAAAAACACATTCAATAAGAAATTGTGGAAATTTAGTCGTAAAATCATCAAAGTTGTTTATCAGTCTCGCAAATTAGAGGAATTTCGTGAGGATGTACTATTTCATATGGAATAGTGTTTTAAAGGCTGTTTTTATAAGTAAAACAGCCCCTTCCTCACGTGTTCTCACAGTCTTGTTACAATATGTTTGATGAAATTCTCAAAAGAGTTCTCTAATTTGGACATATTCCGAATGAAATGTGGGAACTGAAGTTTTTATAACTTACACTTAAATATAAAAGGAGACGTCAATGTCAAAATCTACAATCTCAGCAGCTATCCTAGCAGGCGCAGTCGCAACAGCACTTACAGGTGCTGCAGAAATCAAACCAGCTGGTGCAGCTGATAATGAAAAGTGCTACGGCATTTCTCTAAAAGGTAAAAACGACTGTGCAGCAGGTAAAGGCACAAGCTGTGCTGGTACATCTACAATCGACTATCAAGGTAACGCTTGGACATATGTACCAAAAGGCACATGTGAAAAAATGGAACTTCCAGGTGGCCGTAAAGGTAGCCTTAAAGCATTAGATCGTGACAACGGCTAATTTTCTAATCTCCCTCCACTGCTAGCGCGGTGGAGGGAGGTTTTATTATTTAAAAACTGATGAATTACAGCTTATTCCTGTAAAGAACAGGTTGAAAATGAACAAGACTTCAACAATCAAGCAAACAAGATTACCTGCAAAAGCTGGCGTCGGCCTAAAAGGCGAGCATTATCAAGACATCTGTGAAACATCTCCAGATATTGGTTGGTTTGAAGTTCATCCCGAAAATTATATGGGAGCGGGCGGTGCCCCCCATCACTACTTAACAAAAATCAGAGAAAACTATCCTCTAAGCCTCCACGGTGTTGGCCTCTCAATTGGTGGATCACTTCCCCCATCTGAGGAGCATTTGAGCAGGGTAAAAGAATTAGTCGACCGCTATCAGCCAGAGAGTTTTTCAGAACATTTAGCCTGGTCTTCTCATGAAGCTGGTTTCTTTAATGATTTGCTGCCATTGCCATTAACAGAAGAAACATGCCAAACCGTTTCTGAACATATTGACCTTATTCAAGAGACGCTTGGTCAAAAACTACTACTAGAAAATCCCTCAACTTATGTTGGCTTTGAACGAGAAGATTTTACAGAAATTGAATTTTTAAAAGAGATTGTTAAACGCACCGGCTGCGGTTTGCTGCTAGATGTGAATAATGTTTATGTCTCATGCACCAATCATGAGCGCAGCCCTGAAGATTATATCAAAAATTTCCCAATGGAAGCCGTCGGTGAAATCCATCTGGGCGGACATGCACCTGATGAAGATGATCTTGGCAACCCCCTATTAATCGACGCTCATGACAGAAAAGTCGTAGAAGATGTGTGGGCACTATATGATCAAGCGATTAGCCAAAAAGGGCCGGTAGCCACTTTAATCGAGTGGGATAATGACGTGCCGACCTGGGACGTTTTATTTAGTGAAGCGCAACTTGCTGAAGAAGTTTTGCAAAAATATGAAAGCCAAACTTCATCCACGAATGCACCAGATAAAGAGTCTGATCTAAAAGAGCCAATTCTAAAAGAACAAGTGGCGTAAAATGAGCGAATGGTCAAAGCTACAATCTTCAGTGTCAAATGCACTTGCAAATCTTGAAGTCGAAGTGCCAACGGGCATTAAACTGCTGAAAGATGGGGTAGTGCCTAAAAAACGCTTTAGTGTTTACCGCAATAACGTCACGCTAAGTCTTATTTCAGTTCTGGCCAGCACCTATCCGGTTGTAGAGGAAATTGTTGGAGAAGATTTCTTTGCAACAATGGCCAGAGAGTTCGCCTTAACCCATTTGCCTCAATCGCCAGTGATGATAAATTATGGCAAAGAATTCCCCGACTTTTTAAAGACGTTCGCACCGGTTCAAGAATTGCCCTATTTGAGCGAAGTCGCCCAAATAGAATGGCATCGCAATACGGCCTATCACGGCGCTAATGCAACCCCAGTTACAATTGCGGCCTTGGGAGAGTTTTCGGAAGAAGACGTGCCCAATTTGGAGTTTGAATTTCACCCAACGGTTTCGCTTATAAAAAGTAAATATCCAATAGTGACCATTTGGCAAGCACACCAGCAAGAAAATCCCTCTGAGTTTTTAAAAGGACTGAATATGGATGAAGGTGAAGCTGCATTAATCATTCGCCCTGAATTAGATGTGCTTATTAATCAGGTCTCAATGGGCACATTTGAATTTTTACAAAGCCTTTACAAAGGGCATCCTTTTTCCCTGTCTGTCGAGCAGGCAATCGCAATCGAACCATCTTTCGACATTCCAGCTAATTTAGCTGGTCTCTTTAACTTAGGCGCTGTAACAGGCGTGAATTTAGTGCGTTCCTCCTAAAAGTGGTTGCCGGTTTTAGGAAGAAAGGATCGCAAAGCTAAGAATAAAGCATTTCTTTAAATTCATAAAAAAGAGAAATGTTTCAACAACAAGCTGACATTTGATCAGCAAATTCAAAACATTTAAGGGGACAAAATGACTGGATTAATAAATAGATTTATCTGTATCTTCAGTTGCATTCCAAACTGGATCTACACAACCTTGGCGCGCTTCGTCATTGGCCTAACTTTCTTTAATTCAGGCCTAACCAAAGTCGATGATAATTATGTCATCTTGAGCAAAACAAAATCATTGTTCAAAGATATCTATTTTCAGGGACTGCCGCTACCTGAAGGTCTTATCGATATTCTAGCTTTTAAAGCAACATATGCTGAACTTATTCTTCCAATTCTATTGTGGATTGGTCTAGGTGCAAGGTTTGCAGCTTTTGGTTTGCTCATCATGACAGCTGTCATCCAGATTTTCGTATTCCCAGGTTCTTACGTGCTGCATGGACTATGGGCAGTTGCCCTTCTGACCATCATTGTCAATGGCGCTGGGCCACTATCACTTGATTATTTCATCAAAAAATCAAGAGGCTAAACCTCACTATCTAAACAGACTCCTAGCCCATTTTGGGCTGGGGGCACTTGGCACAGCGTCAAAGAAGTCAGGGGCAGAATAGCCATGAGAGAGTAAGCAACCATCACGCCCCGGTTGCTAGTGGGCAACCTGAAGGGGCATTAAAAGAGTATTGAGGGTTCAATGGTTTTAGACCTTTGGGCCCTTTCTGCAATCCTCTCCAGAAACTCTACACTTCCACAAACAGCCGCCTTCATTTCTTCTCCCTGAACCAAGCGGGATAACAGATGGGAGGCAAAAACATCTCCTGTGCCTTTCGGCATTTCAGCAATAAAAGGGCTAGAGAAAATGGCCATTTCGCCTTTATGGATGTGAACGGTTTTAATCAAGTTCTGTTGGTTTTCCTGTGGTCTTGCATCTCTAGAAGAAGGTATCTCAGTAGAAAACCCAATATGAGCTGAGGTCACGACAACATCCGGTACATGAAGTCCATTAGCTTGCTCGACAAGGTCATCAAAGCTTAACTGAGGCATACCGCATAACCACGAAAATTCAAAAAGGTTCGGCGTAATAACATCTGCTAGCGGGAGTAGTAAATCTCGGACAGCTTGAGCCACCTCTTCAGATACATAAAGCCCGGTGTCACAATCTCCCAAAACAGGATCTACAACTATGGTTGCAGATGGATTTTCTTCTCGCAATTTTTTGAAGAAAGTCGCAACTTTTTCAACTTGTTCTTCACTTGCAAAATAACCGGTCATAACGCCATTAAGTTTTGTAAGCCAACCATCCCCAGCTAAGGCATTTAATTGAGCGTCCAATACGTTTGCCGGAATTGCATGCCCCGCCATTGTTCCCAGGTCGGGTCGTGAAGCAAGGCTGATAGTTGGCAGGCAAATGGCTTGCAATCTTTGCCTTGCAAAGACAAAGCGAGCAATTGAAAGGCCAACAGCACCCACGCCTACTTCTGAACTTAAAGCCAGAACAGTTCCTTTTGTGGAGCTTTGCATGGGGAGTCCTTTTTAAAAATCATCCGTTTTTGGGTAATAAGTGTATTTTTAAATCACTATACTTTATAGGGCTTTCGTTTTTATAAATAACCCGATAAATTGCAGCCAAATCATAAAAATGGAGAAAATAATGGTCACAATTCGCCCACGTCGTTCAGTATTATATATGCCAGGTTCAAAAGAACGAGCATTAGAAAAAGGGAAATCATTACCAACAGATGCCATCATCTTTGATTTGGAAGATGCTGTGGCCCCCGATATGAAAGATATGGCCCGTGACCAGGTTGCAAGCGCTGTCCAAGCCGGTGGCTATGGCCAAAGAGAATTGATCATCCGGGTCAACGGTCTTGATACTCCATGGTTTAAAGAAGATTTAAAGGCAGCTGCTAGCGCCAAGCCAAATGCGATTTTGGTACCTAAAGTCTCAAGTGGTGAAGATATCAGATCTGTTCGAGATCAGTTGAAAGCTTTAGGCGCAGATCCATCAATTGACTTGTGGGCGATGATGGAAACTCCTCTAGCTATGCTTAAAGCCTTGGATATTGCTGAAAATGGCCCCTCTGAAAGCCATCGTTTAGCTGTTTTCATTATGGGCACAAACGATCTATCAAAAGAAACTGGTGCTGCAATTAAACCTGGCCGAGAAGCAATGTTAGCCTGGCTATCTACGTGCGTTGCTGCTGGCCGCGCATTCGGCATTGATATTGTCGACGGAGTTTACAACGATTTTAAAGATGAAAACGGCTTTAAAGCAGAATGTGCACAAGGCAATGATCTTGGTATGGATGGGAAAACATTAATTCATCCAGGTCAAATCGGTCCTTGTAATGAAATATTCTCCCCCTCTGCTGAGGCTGTCGAATGGGCTAAAAAAATCATCGAAGCGTTTGAATTGCCCGAAAACCAAGGCAAGGGCGCAATCACAGTTGATGGCAAGATGGTTGAATTACTACACGCAGAAATGGCCAAACGTACAGTAGCTATCTCTGAAGCAATCGAAGCCCTGGCACAAAGTTAGAAATATTTGGTCTAACTACAAACACTTGGTCTAACTATATGAAAACCCGGCAATATTGGACTTTCATGCAATCTTGCCGGGTTTGAAGCCTTAATCTTAATCATATTGAAGCTAAAAACTGTTAGATTTGAGGGGAATAAGCTATGAAATTATATAGATTTTTAACTGGTCCAGATGATGCAAGCTTTTGTCATAGAATAACAGACGCACTAAATAAAGGTTGGGAACTCCATGGTGCGCCGCAATATAGCTATGATCAAAATAAACAAGCCATGTTATGCGGCCAAGCTGTGACCAAGACAATAGAAGGCAAAGACTATACGCCTGATATGAAATTATCCGATCAGTAATGTGGGCGGTAGTTGTAAGTTAAATTTTATGAATAAAGACAATTAATTATTGCCTGTTGATAATGTGTAATATTAACTTATAGTAATGAGGTTTACAGGGCTGAGCGCTCTTTTTGCATTTGTGATGATGGATACAAAGTTAACAATGAAAAAAGATCTATTTCGCAAATCAGCTGACCTTCTCTATGGAAAATTCAATACAGAATTTAACGCCCTTCTGGTATATGGGCTGCGTATTTTTGGCGCGTTTCTAACCTTCCTCCTGCAAATCTTTCTCGCCCGTTGGATGGGGAAGTATGAATATGGTCTATTTGCACTTGTTTGGTCCTGTCTTATTATCTCTGGTGAGTTGCTCAGTTTCGGATTTTATAATCTGATCCAGCGTTTGATCCCTGAATATAGGGTGCAAGGCGAGAGTGAATTGCTGCGTGGTGCCATTTGGGGTAGCGCTTGCAGTATTGTCATTGCCTCAATCATTGCATCTTGCCTGCTTTATGTAGGGCTTTATCTTGCCTCTACATTTGGTGGCCTTTCTAGCATATATACAACCCCGTTGATGATTGCATTATTGGCACTTCCTGCATTTGCTCTGTCTGATTATATTTCTGGTATAGGTCGAAGCTATGGCTGGATGGTGCGAGCCTTTGCCCCAGGGGCGTTGTTTCGCCCCTTAGCGATTATGGGTTTGTTGGTAGGGTTAGTAGCGCTAGGCTTTAATGCTTCAGCAACGGTAGCTATTTCAGGTGCTGTTATTTCAATTTGGCTGACTTTAATTTTATCCTTTGCTGTAACCGGTTTTAAAATTCCAGAAATCGAGCGAAGAGGATCGCGAAAATATAAAACTTCAGCTTGGATTTGGGCAGCATTACCCATGATGATGATTTCATCATTTGAATTATTATTGTTCAATGTTGATGTTCTTATGATCAGTCATTTTCTTGAGCCAGATCAAACAGGGATCTATTTTGCTGCAACCAAAATCATGGCTCTGGTGGCATTTTTGAATTTTGCCATTGGATCTGCCTTTAACCGAAAATATGCCGAAGCACATGCAAGCTCAGATCACGGTGCTTTAGAGACGATAATACAGCGCTCAGCTTGTCTCACATTTTTCCCCTCATTGATTATGATCCTTTTTATCCTGGGGCTTCACGAAGAAATTTTATCATTATTCGGTCAGGGCTTTAATAACGCTGAAGTCGTGATCATGCCATTGGCCATAGGATTGGCATTCAGGGCAATGGTTGGTCCTGGAGAGCGAATTTTAATGATGTCAGGGCAACAATATACTTGCGCTGTGATCTACCTTGGGACTGTGATCCTCGATATCTGTTTAAACATCTATTTAATCCCAATCTATGGTATTGAAGGGGCAGCAATAGCCACGGCAATTTCCTTTGCATTCATGGCGCTTATGCTCTTAAGCGCAATCAAATACCGTCTAAATATCCTCTCACTCCCATTCATATTAAAAGCTAAAAGCTCCACGTCTTAATTGGAGTCATCTCTTCGAAAAGAATAATTTGAATTTCCAGCTCTTTGACAAAAAGCCTATAAAAAAATCCTTGTTAATTTTTGGCAATTGTCTATGAGTGGGGGCACAATCCGACCGGAGTTCAACGGGGATCAGAAAAATTGTGCGTTTTAAGACAAAAGCACAATCTGACCGGAGTAGAACAAGGGGCGGACTATGCTCTAGACATACTTCTCTTTGATGAATTTAAAGAAATGCGCTAGTGCCGAAATTGGCAGATGTATACAGATGAATAAGGAACAAACAGCATGAGTAAAACCAATCCAGGTAATTATTTTGAAGATTTCTCTGTAGGCCAGGTTTTGCACCACGCAACACCACGCACCATCACAGAAGGTGATATTGCTTTATATACAGCGCTTTACGGTATGCGCTTTGCTGTCCAGTCAGCAGATAGCTTTGCTATGGACATTGGCTATGAAGCGGCTCCAATTGATGATTTCTTGGTATTTCATATGGTGTTTGGTAAAACTGTACCGGATATTTCTCTAAATGCTGTGGCAAACCTTGGTTATGCAGATTGTAAATTTGTACAACCTGTTTATCCAGGTGACACAGTATCTACCACCTCAAAAGTCATTGGTTTGAAAGAAAATTCCAACGGTAAAACCGGTGTTGTTTATGTTCGCTCAACAGGGCGCAACCAAATCGGTGAAATTGTTCTGGATTATGTGCGCTGGGTTATGGTGCGCAAAAAAGATGAAAACTCACCAGCTCCAACCGCAGACGTACCAGAGTTACCAAAGCGTGTTGAGCCATCACATTTTGCTGAATCAACACCTGAAATCAATGTAGCTGAATATAATAATGATCTGGCGGGCGCACCTTATCGCTGGGGCGATTATGAAGTCGGTGAAAAAATTGACCATGTTGATGGCATGACAATTGAAGAAGCTGAGCATCAAATGGCCACGAGGCTGTATCAAAATACAGCGAAAGTTCATTTCAATAATCACACAGAAAGCCAGGGTCGCTTTGGTAAACGGCTAATGTATGGTGGCCATGTTATTTCCATGGCAAGAGCTCTCTCTTTCAATGGGCTTGCAAACGGGTTTCACGTTGCTGCCATCAATGGTGGCCGCCATGTAAGCCCGTGTTTTGCTGGTGATACAATCTACGCTTGGTCAGAAATCTTAGAAAAAGAAGCCATTCCTGGTCGTGAAGATGTTGGTGCATTGCGAGTTAAAACCATAGCCGTTAAAAATCACCCTTGCGCTAATTTCCCTGGGAAAACAGAAAATGGCTACCATGAGAGTGTGATGCTAGATCTGGATTATTGGCTTGTAATGCCACGGTAAAAATTAAAGCTCTAATGTATAGATATTGTTATCTAACAATGCATTAGAGCTATTGCCAATACTGGCAAGCCACTTAAACATACCAAACTTATATTCTTTTCCCCTTTTTAAACGATCACAGCCCTGTGAAGATTTGTGAATTGTGAGTGTTAAATATATTTATATATTCGAATGTATTTATTGAACTGTTTAGGGAGAACAAGAGTGAATACCTTCAAATATAGTCTAACCGCCTTAATAGCCTCACTTGCATTATCAGCAACAGCCAAAGCAGAAACAGCCCCTTTTGAATTAAAGATCTCAGGGCCAAATGTGGATGTGAGTAAAAAACTAGAACTTTCAGATGTTGGAGAAGATAAAACAAAAATCAATTTTGAGTTTAAGGATAAAAACGGCAAGCCTTACTCTTTTAACCTAAATTACAAAGCTCTTCCCAAAAATCGGTCTTACCCAACCAATCTGGACATAACATTAAAAGATGGTGCAGGGCAAAAACTGGGTTATTTATTCTTTGCAATAAACAATGTTGCTTTCCTAAAGCAGATGGGTGAATTTGGGCTCATCGTAGATGTTGATGGCACCCCATTTGATCTAAAATTTATTTTTGATGCAAACAAAAAAGGAAATCTAAAAGTCGCCAATCTTGGAAATGAACGCCTCGTCTCTGACACGCTGTTTCCTAAAAAAGGCTTCCAAATGATCCGACCAATGCTGTTGCCAGAAACATCAAAAGGCGTGCGTTCGCAAACATACGCTTTAGACAGTCATCCATATGAAATGAATTATACTCTCATAGATAATAAAAAAACTGGCGGCGTTCAGTTTCAATATAATTTAAATAAAAAACAAGAAGGTAAAATTCATCTCTTGGAGCGCATTTATTTTAATGCAGATAGTCTGGAAACCCTTCGTCAGGGTATGTTTGCGGGTAAATATTTTGATACGAAAGATGGCGCGTTCAAATTGGTTTTTTATCCAGCCATGGGGCAAACAGCTCCACCACAAAAATAAAATCACGAATTGTATGAATGTTTTAAATGCCAACCACTGCAAGAAATTGCAGTGGTTTTTTGTCATCCTGGCTTAAAGAAAAAATATTGTTGAAAATGCATTAGCGCTAATATATATTTAGAGCAGGCTATAAAATAAAAGAAAAGCGTTATGACAAATATTTTAAAACCTGGCCTCGGAGAACTGCTTCGTCATTTAAGCGAACTGTTCGACCAAGGCTCAGAAGACCATTATCGGCGTTCAAATGTTCCTATCAAATCACGATACACGCCAGTTTTAAGAGCGCTCGCGGAACAAGATGCGCAAACTGTCAAAGAGATCACCGCTAAATTGCAAATCACTCAAGGGGCTGTAAGCCAAACCATAAGGCTGATGGAAACAGATGGTTTAATCGCTAGAGAGCCAGGGAAAAAGGACGCAAGAGAATCCATCGTCAAACTTACAAGCCAGGGGCATGACGTAATAAAAATCTTAAAAGAACATTGGCGCGCAAGATTTGCTGCCATTGAAGGGTTGGAGAGTGAGCTGGCCATTCCTATTAGAAATCAACTGGAAATCATAGCGGCCGCTCTTGAAGAAAAAGGTTTTTCAAAGCGCATAGATGAGACTTTTAAAAAATCAAAAAAACAAACTAAAGGGAAATAAACAATGAGCACCGAAGCTGATAATCCATTTTCCCAGGGTGCGGAAAACTATGCAAAGCATCGCCCGAAATATCCAATTGAGTTAGCAAAAGTCCTGGCATCTTTATGCCCAAGTAATGAGTTAGCCGTAGAAGTCGGCTGTGGCACAGGGCAATTCTCTCACTGCCTGGTGTGTCAGTTTGAAAAGGTGCTGGCTACAGATCTCAGCATTGAACAAATCAAGCAGGCGGCTCCACATCCAAACATCACATTTAAGAGCGAGCCAGCTGAACAAATCTCAGCTAGAGATAATTCTGCTAGCCTAGTCGTTGCGGCTCAAGCAGCCCATTGGTTTGACTTAAACAAGTTCTATATAGAAGCAAAAAGAATAGCTATTGATCAAGCCATTGTGGCTTTGCTCTCCTATGGTGTTTTAAACATTAAAGGAGAAGCAGCTGATGAAAGATTTCAGAAATTTTACTGGCAGGAAATTCATAAATTTTGGGCCCCAGATCGCAAGCATGTGGAAACAGGTTATAAAGAATTTGAATTCCCTTTCAATGAGTTAGTGTTGCCACCGGTCAACATTATCTGTGAATGGAACTTCAATCAACTCATCGATTATATCAACACATGGTCATCCATGAAAACTCTTAGTGAGGCCGGAAATATGCAAATTTTCAATATATTTCATGAAGAGCTGAAAGAGATATGGGGGGATATAGAGACCTCAAAAACAATCACCTGGCCCATATCATCAAGGGTCGGAAAAATAGAGTTGTAGTCCTTAAATGAAATAAAATAAATTTTAAAACTGAGGAAGTGAGAGACCATGTTTGAAGGCTTTGAAAAAAAGAAAATTCAGTTAGATGATGTTGCCATCAACTATGTCGTCGCCGGTGAAGGCCCGCCTGTTCTCCTTTTGCATGGCTTTCCTCAAAATTTGGCTATGTGGGCTCAAATCGCTCCGAAGTTAGCTGAAGACTATACGGTAATTTGTGCTGATTTGCGGGGCTATGGAGACAGTGACAAGCCAAAAGCATCAGAAGATAATTCAAACTATTCTTTCAGAGCTATGGCAAATGATAATGTTGCAGTGATGAAAAATGAAGGTTTCGATCAGTTCCATGTCATCGGGCATGATAGAGGCGGGCGAACAGCCCACCGTATGGCGCTTGATCATGAGGATAAAGTTTTATCTTTAGCTGTGCTAGACATTGTGCCAACGCATGCAATGTTCACTGAAACAAATAATAAAATCTCAGGTGCCTATTGGCATTGGTATTTTCTCTCACAAGCCGAACCGTTCCCAGAAAAACTGATAGGGAATGACCCTGACTTTTTCTATGAAACCTGCTTACTCGGTTGGGGTGCGACAAAAGTTGAAGATTTTAACCAAGAGCAATTAGCTGACTACAGGCGGTGCTGGCGAGACGCCGAAATGATTCATGGCTCATGCGCAGATTATCGGGCCGCAGCAACAATAGATTTAGCACAAGATGAAGTTGATCGCTCAAAGAAAGTAACATGCCCAACATTAGTCTTCTATGGAGAAAATGGCACAATGGCAGAGTGTTTCGACCTGCCCGCTAAATGGCGCGAGCGTTGCGGCTCTATCGAAACAGCCAGTTTGCCTGGAGGACATTTTTTCGTTGATGAGTTTCCAGAGCGAACAACAGAGATCTTGAGTGATTTTCTACAAAAACAGAATTTCGGTTAAATCAAAAATTTCAATGATCTAAGTATTTTTCAGTGATCTAAGCGTCTTTGAGTGGCTAAACGTCTTCGCTAGGCTCTTGAGAACGCTCCAGTGCCTTTAATTCCTTTGCAATGAGCTTCTCTTTAAAACCGGGGCCACTATCTGATGAAACAGGGTGATAAAAAACACCAATACCGTGTAATAATAGCCCAAGGCCCCACCCCGCAAGTGGATAGTAAAACCAAAGTTTCTCCGGAGAAGCAAGAATGTCGACAGCAGCTAAAATGCCGTTCACACCTATGAAAATAATAAGATGAACAAAAAATCCGATTTTTGCTTCAACGCGTTTTTTGGCTAGACTGTATTTATCCATTTAACTCACCATAATACTTTTCTCAATCAGTGCTTTTAAGGCTTTCTTCGCTTTAGGAGAAACTTTTCCCGTCTCAAATGCAGAGCGCATGGCCAATCCCTCAACGAGGTCTAAAATTAAATGTGCAGCTTCCTTATTATCAATAGCCCCTGAAAATTCTTTTGAACGCACACCCTTCGCAATAAGCTCAGTTAGAGCTTTTGCTAATTTGGCTCTGTTTGCAACAAATCCTTTACCAATTGCCTTGTTCCGCAATCCCTCAGTTGTTATTTCAGCGGTCAGTAAAATATTCTCCCGTTTAGAGATCAGCTTAAGATAAATATCAATAAATTCCTTAAGTATAAGCGGCGCAGAGCGATCTTTATTTAGAAAGAATGTTAAATCATTCAGCTCTTCAGCTTCTAAAGTTGCGATCTCGGCAATAAGGACATCTTTGCTTTTAAAGTGGTTGTAAATGTTGCCCAAGCTACTGCCTGACTTATGGGCGATGTCCCTCATGCTCGTCTGATGAAATCCTTTTTCTAAAAAGCAATCTATAGCCGCCATCAGAATAGCATGCCGCTTTTCTTGAGTTGTCTCTAACCTGGATTTTTTAATGAGTGTTTTTCTATTCATGCGCGATCTCTTGCAAAATTCAGTAATTGCATTATATTTGAGCGAACGGTCGTTCATTTTGTATGCGTGACGTTTTAAAATAGCATGGTTTCGTTAGTAGTTCACTCTTAAAAAAGAGATGGTAAGGAGAAAGAAGTATGTTTGAGAATTTAGAGCAGCGTTTTGATGAGCTTTCTTCCCTTTTGGGGGTTCTGGAGTATATTGCTATTATCTTCTTTCTCTTAATTGTTTTAGAAACAGCATGGGATATTTACACAAAAAGGCGCGCGAAATATAAAGAAACCATTGCAAATTTTTCTATAGCCTTAGTCAACGCGCTACTCGAGAGAACATTATACGGCGCAATTTTCATCATCTGCCTCACCCTGACAGAGAGTTTCATCTCTTATAAAATTCCCCTCACATGGTGGAGTTGGGCGCTTGCCCTTTTGGCGGCTGATTTTACCTATTATTGGATGCACCGTTTTGAGCATGAAATTCGCATCTTGTGGGCAAACCATATCGTGCACCATTCATCACCAGAATATAATCTATCAACTTCACTTAGATTGGCTTGGGTGGATAGTTTGATTGAATGGATTTTCTTAGTTCCAATGATTGTCATAGGATTTGATGTCACACAAACCATTGTCGCTTTTTTATTCATTGTTGTTTATCAAACATGGATCCATACAGAAAAAATTGGCAAATTAAAATTTCTTGATCACATCTTAAACACACCATCAGTCCACCGTGTGCATCATGGTTCAAACCGTAAATATCTTGATAAGAATTACGGCGGTGTTCTGATGATTTGGGATCATTTGTTTGGTACCTACCAAGCTGAAGAAGAAAAAGTAAAATATGGAGTGACAGTCCCTCTTGAAACCTCAAACCCTCTGACAATCAATTTTAAAGAATATTGGTTGATTGCAAAAGATGTGCGTTCATCAAAAAATATAACTGATGCATGTGGGTTTATTTTTGGTCGCCCAGGCTGGAAGCCAAAAGAGAATAAGAGAAGCAAAGGAAAATCATTAGAAAAAGTTTCTTAGCGCAGATCTTGGTATTAAAAAATTGAGAACACCCAATAGGGGCGTGCCCTTCTAATCAGTGCTTAAGATAAGTTCTAATAAATAAAGCATGTCTTCACGCAAATTAATTAGTTGTTGGTAGGCAAGCCCTTCTAAACCAATAAGAGCCCCGTAAAGTAAATTAGCATTCTGTGTAGCTCGTCTTTCAGAGTGGCCACAGCTCAAAAATAAGTCTTTTGTGTAGATAAGCCGTTTCTCATCTACAGCCTTAACTGTATCAGAGGCGAGTTTATTATAGCGCCCCCAGTCACGAATAGCTGCTTCAGCAAGAACCCCACCATAAGGTTCATGTCGAGTGCTCGTTGCTAGCAGTATGAGTAAGTGTAATTGTTCCGATGGGCGCACACCACTTCTATTAACATTTTCTATAATCGCTTCTGTTGCGGCAAGTTGCCAATGTTCTAGCATTTCAGATTGCAAAGAGGCGACATCTTTAAAATGCCAATAAAAAGAACCTTTGCTGACTTTCAGTTCACGGGCAATTGCTTCTACACGAATAGCGCCTGGCCCTCCATGCGTTAATGCCCGAAAAGCAGCTCTAATCCAGTCTTCAGAAGTGAGTGTCTTTTTTAAATTCATGAGAGAATCTATACGCTAGCGTATTGACACATTCAAATAGAAAGCGTACATACGCTACCGTATGGTTGTTGAAATGTTTATATTTTTAAGGACATGAGATGAGTAAGTCGATCTTGTTAGCTGCTGTGATTTCCACAATTACAATTGGATTGCATGTTTATGGCGGGGGTATCGAAGTGCATGAGCCGATACTAGATGCCAATTTAACAACAATTTTAAAAGCTTATACGTCAATACTTTGGCATGCTGTCACCGTTATTCTGGTCATAAATAGTACAGGACTTTTTCTGGCAGCCTTTAAACCACTTCAGTTAAAAAATTTAAGTTTGCTGATCTCTATTCAATATTTGGCCTTCGCAGGTTTATTCATTTTTTACGGGCTAAGCCAATTAGGAACCCTCTTGTTAATGCCCCAATGGATTATTTTTATTTGTATGTCAGCTCTAATCTCATTTGGAATCTGGCGCCAAAAAACATCTTAAAAAAGCTTTCAAAAGAGAAACAATGTCAGGGGGAATAATGAACATTTCAACATCAATCGCACCTCTAATTTTTTCAATCTTAACCTTGATTGCCTGTCTCCACGCTTTTTGGGCTATGGGTGGAAAATGGCCAGGAAGAGATGATGAGAGCCTCGCAAAAATGGTCATTGGAACAAAGGGTCTTACAAAACTCCCAAAAGCCAGCTTAACAATGGTAGTAGCGACACTCATATTCATCGCAGGCTTAATTCCACTCCTTTTGGGCTATCATCAAGATGGGGCAAATACCTATATGTCTCTTTTCCCAGATAGTTCCCTATCAATTCTTAAAATGATGAATAATCTCATCCCTCATTGGCTCTTGAAAGTCTCGATGATTGGCCTAACACTTA
This sequence comes from Methyloligella sp., assembly GCA_021604645.1. Lineage (GTDB taxonomy): Bacteria > Pseudomonadota > Alphaproteobacteria > Rhizobiales > HXMU1428-3 > HXMU1428-3. The sequence goes on along the minus strand of BQJJ01000005.1, from coordinate 208,714 downwards.
TTTTTTTAGCCAGAGGAATGGTGACCTACACACTGTGGGCAGAAAAGCAAAACTTAGAAGAGCCATTCAGGTCATTAGATAAAAAATATTACGCTCCCCTCTGTTTAATATTAGGGGTTGGTTTCATGGTTTTGTTGCTCTCCTAAATGTGAACATAAAATTTTGTTGAGCTATTCTCATTTTATGTAAACCTAAGATAAGCTTCAGCAATCAAATCTGAAGAATATAATCCACAAAGAGGGGAACGAAATGAACAAAGCACACGGTCAGTGTCTGTGTAATGCCATCTCATTTACAGCAGAATATAAAGAAGAAAAATTCTCTGCGTGCCATTGTGATATGTGCCGTAAGTGGGGAAGTGGCCCCTATCTAGCCATGGCCGCAACATTAAATGATGTAAAGGGCAAAGAGCATATCAAATCTTACAAATCGTCCGAGTGGGCAGAGCGTGCCTTCTGCAACAATTGCGGAACAAATCTCTATTATAAAGTAACGGCTGAGGGGCAGCACAAAGGAATTACTTATATTTCAATGGGTTTGTTAGATGAGAGTGCTGATTTAGTCATGGAAAGAGAAATTTTCATCGACCAAAAACCAGAGGGCTATAACTTTGCCGGTGATCATATTAAACAAACTGCAGAAGAAGTTATGGCTGAATTCTCTACAGAAGACTGAACAGAATAAAAGGTTGTTAGATGTCATTGCAAAAAGATCAAGCAAATCATTTCAGAGCTCTTCATGTTAAAGGAGACCCAATTATCCTTTACAATATTTGGGATGCTGGAAGCGCAAAAACAGTTGCCAGGGCAGGTGCAAAAGCACTAGCAACTGGAAGCGCGCCAGTTGCAATGGCAAACGGCTTTAAAGATGGGGAGGAATTATCGCTTGATTTTGCTATTGAGAATATCAAGCGCATTATAAAAAGCGTTGACCTCCCTGTCACAATGGACATTGAAAGCGGATATGGCGAAGCACCTCATGAAGTTGAAGCAACGATGGAAAAAGTTCTGAGCGCTGGAGTGGTCGGAGTTAATTTTGAAGATCAAATAGTCAAAGGAAACAGCCTTTATTCCATCCCTGAACAATGCAAGCGGATAAAAGGTCTGCTTAAGGCTTGCGAAACAGCTCATGTCCCAGCTTTTATAAATGCTCGAACAGACATTTTCTTAAAAGCTGCAAAAGATACTCACACTGAGCAAATGATTAATGAAGCCATTGAACGAGCAAAAGCTTATGAGCAAACCGGAGCGTCTGGGTTTTTCGTTCCTGGCCTGAAAGATGAAAGCTTGATCGCCAAACTTTGTCAGGCAATCAACTTGCCCGTAAATATTATGGGGCGCGAAAGTGCTTTAACTAAAGAGCGACTAAATGAATTGGGTGTTGCCCGTATAAGTTTTGGTCCAGAGCCGTTTCTAAAAGTGCAGGCAGCGCTCGCTGAATTGGCAAAAGAGAAGTTAAGTTAAATTAAATCTTGAACGCAGCTTTAGAAGCCAAGAAAAACTCAACTACATTCCCGGATCGGCGTTTTCGATCCTACACCTTGCTGAAAGCGACGGATCATTTTCTTGAGCATAACTTCATATTGAGCAGCGGAAGAAGACGGATAAGTCAAGCTGATCTGACTAACAACCCGTTCTTTGCAGCTATAAACTCTTCGCACAAATGTAATCATTTTAGGTGGCGTCCCACCCTGCGGAACCACACCTGTATCACCATTAAGTTTTGCTTCGTACCACATCTCTCCTTGTTTTAACTTCAAAATGCGATGAGCCCCAACCCCGGCTTTAAGTTTCGAAACGGTCTCGTCGGCGCCCGTACGTAAAGGATCAAAAAAAGTGCGAAAAGAAAGAACAGCTTTGTCATTTAAAGAAGTGAAAATAACAAATTTATTATTTTTCTTGGCTTTTGAAAACCAATTTGAAGGATAATAAAGCGTCGCTCCATAGTCAGACTCTTGAAATGCCGTCCAGGATTGAGGAGGAGGTAAGCTGACCTTTTCACCGGCGATCACTGATGAACTCTCAATAAAAAGAATAAGAGTTGTGAATGAGAAGAGAATAAAATATTTAAAAAACAATGGCATAGGCATTCCCTGCACAATAAACGGGCAATAAGAAAACGACGCGAGTTTAGTATTGACCTTATGTCATAGACTTTGGTACATCTTAAGATACAAAAAACAAACCATCTAATATTAATAATGAATTGCTGCTTATCTATTCTGCTCATTAATCATTCGCGTAAATGAATGATCAAGTCTTCAGTGTTGAGCGAATGAGATACAATTGTGAGGGAACTTATGAGCCAAAACAAGCTCAAAGCTGCGCGGCCCTTATCGCCGCATTTACAAATTTACTCTCCGATGCTGACAATGACCATGTCAATCATGAACAGGCTGACAGGCATTGGGCTTTATTTTGGAATTATGATTTTCACCTGGTGGCTGATGGCGGCGGCAAGTGGTCCAGCTTATTTTAACTGGGTAAACTCTTTGCTAGATACATTCCTTGGCAAATTTGTTCTTTTATTGGCTACGTGGGGCTTTTTCCATCACATGTTTGGCGGTATCCGTCACTTTATTTGGGATTTTGCCAAAGGCTTCAACTTAGCAACAGTTGAAACAATGGCCAGAATAGGTGTTGTTGGGCCAGTTATAATAACAGGTGTACTTTGGTACATGCTGTGTAATTAGAGCGTTCCGACCAAAAGTTAAGTAAAGTTTTAGCGGTAAAACAAACAAAAAAATCGAATAGGCCTCGCGGGTAAACCTAGCGAGTGAGGCCAAGTAAAATACCAAAAGGCTTTGTTCTTGTCTCAAAGAAGACAACACGAACGCCAACAAGAACGAATACCAAGCCGGAGAAGAATATTTATGTCTTACAGGACACCTCTTTCAAATGTGAAAGGCCTCGGAACCGCAAATGAGGGTTCAGAGCATTTTTGGCGCCAGCGGGTTACCGGTGTAGCGAACCTATTATTGTCAGTGTTCCTTGTCTATGCGGCATTTCACCTCGTGGGACAAGATCTACCAGGCGTAAAAGCATTTTTCCAAAACCCATTACATATGGTTTTAGCAGCTGCATTTGTAATTTCAGCAACTTATCATATGCGCTTAGGCATGCAGGTCGTCATAGAAGACTATGTCCATAATGAAGGCAGTAAAATTGCCCTTCTCATTCTCAATACATTCTTCACCGCCTTTGTTGCTTTGGCCGGTGTATATTCTCTATTAAAACTCAGCTTCGGAGCTTAAGAAACCATGAACGCTACAAACGAAACCAACGGTTTGGGCTATAAAACCATTGAGCATTCATATGATGTTGTAGTCTTAGGAGCTGGTGGCTCAGGCTTACGTGCAACATTGGGCGCAGCCCAGGCAGGGCTTAAAACAGCCTGTGTCACGAAAGTATTCCCAACCCGCTCTCACACTGTGGCCGCACAAGGTGGTATCGCAGCTTCATTGAGCAACATGGGGCCGGATAGCTGGCAATGGCACATGTTTGATACGGTAAAAGGATCAGACTGGTTAGGTGACCAAGATGCAATCGAATATCTCTGCCGTGAAGCGCCAGAAGCCGTATATGAGCTAGACCACTTCGGCGTACCATTTTCACGTACAGAAGAAGGCACAATCTATCAGCGTCCATTTGGTGGCCACATGCAAAACTTCGGTGATGGCCCACCTGTGCAACGTACATGCGCCGCCGCTGACAGAACCGGCCACGCGATCTTGCACACGCTATACGGTCAGTCATTAAAGAACGATGCTGAATTCTTCATCGAATATTTCGGTCTAGATCTCATCATGAGTGATGATGGCAAATGCGAAGGCCTCGTTGCCTGGAACCTTGATGATGGAACAATGCACATCTTCAACGCTAAATTGGTCATTCTCGCAACTGGTGGTTATGGCCGCTCATACTTCTCATGTACCTCAGCTCACACTTGTACAGGTGATGGCAATGGTATGGTGGCTCGTGCAGGCTTGCCGCTACAAGACATGGAATTCGTACAATTCCACCCAACCGGCATTTATGGTGCAGGTTGCCTGATCACAGAAGGTGCCCGCGGTGAAGGCGGTTATCTTGTAAATTCAGAAGGCGAGCGCTTCATGGAGCGCTACGCGCCAACTGCCAAAGACCTTGCAAGCCGAGATGTTGTATCTCGTTCAATGACCATGGAAATCCGCGAAGGCCGCGGTGTTGGTAAAGAAAATGATCACATTTTCTTGCACCTGGATCACCTTGACCCAGCCGTATTAGGGGAACGTCTTCCAGGTATCTCTGAAAGTGCGAAAATTTTCGCCGGCGTTGACGTCACAAAAGAGCCAATCCCGGTATTGCCAACAGTGCACTACAATATGGGTGGTATCCCATGTAACTATTGGGGCGAAGTGCTTACCAAAAAAGGTGATGATCCAGATAGCGTTGTGCCAGGTCTGATGGCTGTAGGTGAAGCGGCTTGTGTGTCCGTTCACGGTGCGAACCGTCTCGGTTCAAACTCATTGATTGACTTGGTTGTGTTTGGCCGCGCGGCCGGCATTCGCGCTGGTCAAATTGTTGATGGCGAAGAAAGCGCGCCGAAAGCAAGCAAAGCACAAATCGATAAAATCCTTGGTCGCTTTGATAAAACCCGTCATGCAAAGGGCAGCACATCAACCGCTGAAATGCGTTTAACTATGCAAAAAGCCATGCAAGAAGATGTGGCTGTATTCCGTATGGAAGAAAGCATGGCAAATGGCTGTCGCCGTGTCACAGAAGTTTGGGATGGCAAAGACGACATCTCAGTTACTGATAAATCACTCATCTGGAACTCAGATCTAATGGAAACATTGGAGTTTGATAATCTCATGGCCTGCTCGTTGACAACGGCATATTCTGCTGTAAACCGCAAAGAAAGCCGCGGCGCTCATGCCCGTGAAGATTACTCTGACCGCGATGATGAAAACTGGATGCAACACACCTTGGCGTGGGTTGGCGACGATGGCAAAGTCAAACTCGACTTCCGTCCTGTCCATAATTACACACTCACTGAAGAGATTGATTACATTAAACCAAAAGCGCGGGTGTACTAAAGACCGCAACCAGGCAGGTTCGACGGATATTCTCAGCTTATCAAAGTGTCAATATCCAGGATGTATAATAAATAAAACCGTGCAAATTGCACAAGCTGATTAGATGAAGGTAGGGACGAAAAGATGGTCCAGCTAACACTGCCAAAGAAGTCAAAACCAAAACAGGGTAAAACCTGGAATAAGCCAGAAAATGGCGGCAACTGGCGTGAATTTCACATTTATCGTTGGTCACCTGATGATGATGAAAACCCACAAATCGACACGTACTTTGTTGATATGGATGATTGCGGCCCAATGGTCCTCGATGGCATCATCTGGATCAAAAACAAAATTGACCCAACATTGACATTCCGTCGCTCATGCCGCGAAGGCATTTGTGGCTCATGCTCAATGAACATTGATGGCTCAAACACTTTGGCATGTACCAAAGGCCTTGATGAAATTAAAGGCGCTGTTAAAATTTACCCATTGCCGCACATGGCTGTAGTGAAAGATTTGGTACCAGATCTAAGCCACTTCTACGCCCAGCACCGCTCAATTGAGCCGTGGTTGAAAACGACGACACCAGAGCCGCAAAAAGAATGGAAACAATCCATTGAAGACCGCGCAGAGCTCGACGGACTTTATGAATGTATCTTGTGCGCATGCTGCTCAACATCTTGTCCGTCATATTGGTGGAACTCAGACCGCTACTTAGGCCCTGCAGCTCTGCTGCAAGCTTATCGCTGGGTAGCAGACAGCCGCGACGAAGCAACAGGCGAGCGTTTGGATAATCTAGAAGATCCGTTCCGCCTCTATCGCTGTCACACCATCATGAACTGCGCCAAGGCCTGCCCTAAGGGCTTGTCCCCAGCCAAAGCCATTGCCGAACTAAAAAAGAAACTAGTCGAACGCAAATACTAAGATTATTGATGAGCTAAGATGTATCCCATCTTAGCTCATTAACAAATTTTCTAAGTCAAAAATTAAGCGCAACAAGCAGTTTCGTGCAAATCTTCTCCACAACATGATGACTTGGACTTTCCTCCAGTCGCTTTTCTCGCTGGCTTACAGATCGCTCTTTTTTCTATAAGTTGAACTGATATTCGATCATTTGAAACGTCGATTTTTTCCAAAGAAAATAGCTGTAACCCTATATTTTGTGGCGCAAATTCAAAATAAAGCGGCTTATCTCCTAGTCTTGTAAGACGCCCTAGAGAGTGCTCCAAAATACTAACAAGCTTGCTTGCCTTCATATGCTGCACTCCCTGTCCGTCAAGAAGTTGTATTGCCACCTCGCTCCATTCAGAAATTTGTCCACCGCAATCAATGCTCGTAATGTTTGAGGTCTTGATTTCAGTTACATGATATCCGCTGCCAATTTCACCGCCCTCAAAAGTAAATATAAGAGGCAAAGTTACATCTAAAGTCTTTAAATAATTTAGCAAATTGTTCAATGTCATTTACATTCACCTTATATTTCAATAATATTTGAAATATGAATTTGACATGTTTTTGTATATATTTCAAGTTTAATTGAAATATCAGTAGGTGAATGGAAAAACTATGAATGAAGCTGAGGCTTTGGCCACTTTTGGAGCCCTTTCAAATGTCACAAGATTGAGAATTTTAAAGCATCTCGTAAAGGCTGGTGGAGATGGTTTAACGGCTGGAGAAATCAGCAATGAGGTGGAGGCAACCCCCTCACGTGCTTCGTTCCATCTAGCAGAGATGACAAAAACCGGTTTACTGATCTCGGAGCGACAATCACGGGAAATTATTTACCGAGTAGATTTCAAGTCTATCGGAGATATGGTCCACTACTTAATCCATGACTGCTGTGAAGGCAATAAAACAGTCCAATCATGTTGCAACCCAAATGATAATTGCTTGTGAGCAACCTAAAGCAAAAATATAGAAAGAAGATAAACGAAGAAGGAGTGACGCCTTTTGGGCGTCAGGACATGGCGCAGCGTCAACGAAGCCCGGTGCCTAGCGCCTCCCCTCGGAGGCCTGCTACTTCAACAGCAGAATAGCCGAGAGAGAGAATAGAGCTCGGTTGTGAAGTGGGCTACTTAAAGAAAAAATACAAATAACAAATATACGAAGAAGGAGTGCTGCCCACTTCGGGCAGTAGGACATGACGCCAGAGGCGTCCGGCACCTAGTGCCGCCCCTCGGAGGCTCAAGCACCCTTAGTGCTTGAAATAGCCGTGAGAGGTATAAAGCGCGGTTGCTAGTGGGCAACCTGAAGCGCCACTAAAAAGAGAAACCAGGCCACACAAGAGGGACGGGCCTGGTTTCAAATCCCCAAACAATCTTACACAATCGCGAATGTAAGGTTGAAGGGAATATCAGATATATATAGGAACTTATTTCGGCATTAAAACAGTGTCGATCACATGAATAACACCATTTGATTGCATCACGTCATAAGTTGGGACGTTTGCTGTGTTGCCCTTTTCATCTTTGATGATCAAATTGGCAGGGCCGTTTGCTATCACCCATAATTTGCCGCCAGCAACAGTTTTGAGTTCCGTTTTACCATTTCCTTTTTTAACCCACTTCCAAAGTGTGGCCTTATCAAGACGGCCAGCAACAACGTGATAAGTCAAAACGCCCTTAAGGGTGCCAAGATTCTCTTTTTTCAACAATGTCGGTACGGTGTTTTTGGGTAATTTACCAAACGCACTATTCGTTGGGGCAAATACTGTAAAAGGTCCTTTGCTCTGGAGTGTATCGACAAGGCCAGCAGCTTTCACAGCAGCTACAAGGGTTGTGTGGTCTTTTGAGTTCACAGCATTCTGAACAATGTTTTTAGTAGGTAGCATCGCTTCACCACCCACTTTAATTGATCCATGCCCCATAGATTTATGGTGCGCAGAAAAAGCCGCTTGTGAGCCAAGCGCAACAATCCCGGCAACAGCAGCCGTAACAGTAAAAGACTTTAACAATGAGGAAAGTGATTTCATTTCTTTAACTCCTGATCAAATGAAACGGCGCACATATACGCCTCTTAGAGAAACGCATTTTTGCGCTCAGGAGTAGGAACGAGAGCAAGCCCGCTAAAGTTTCAAAAAAGTTAAAAAACTTTTTAAAAAATCAAACACTGATAAGAAAGACCAGCATTTCAGCACTTTATTGAGTGATCAATTGACCAGAAAAAACAATCGGCCCCGTAGGTTGCCCGGTCTTGGAGCCTCCCTCAGGCTCAAGGCTAATAGCAAAGGTCAAAGGTGATTGCCCTTGAGGGGATTTGGTTAAAGGAGAGTACCCAACTTGTTGCACACTATCCTTGCCAACAACGTTCAGAGACTTTGGAGATTGTTTCGGCTCAATGACCCAAAGTTCGTAATCCTTACCTTGAGGAGCTTTTTCAGCCAGCCGTTGAATTTCAAGTTTTTTTGTCCCCACATCCACCCTGATCACAAAACCAGTTGATGTGCCAGAAGGATTGAGAACCGCGATAAACCGTCCCTCAGCAGCGGGTTTTGGGAAAAATGGAAGGTAAATGCCAGCTGCTTGCAAGCCAATAAAACTGGCGGCGAGGGCCATGGCTCCAACGAAAGCAGCGCGCCAACGATTGCGGCTGGTGGCGAGTTTCGTCACACGATCTTGAGGGGCATCTATCTCTGTTACTTCTGGAATGGGCTCAATAACAGGTTGGTCATCTAGGGCGTGTGAAATTTTATGCCAAATCCCAAGGGGAGCGGCAACAGGCTCTTGTGTTTCAGATAAAGGATTTAAGCGTTCTTCCCATTCATGAACAAGGCGAGCAAAGTTAGCGTCAGTTTTCAAACGCTCCTTAGCAGTCCGCCGTTCCTCATGAGAAAGCGTTCCCAAAACATATTCACCAGCGATTTCTTCAAGTGTTTCTTTTTCCATTTTATCGCTCTAAACAGTTCTTCAAATCAATTAATGCGCGGCGTAACCAAGTCTTAATGGTGTTCACAGGGACGGAATATCGAGCCGCCAATTCGTCGCGAGAAAACCCGTGTATATAAGCCAGTAAAACACTTTCACGAGCCTGCTCCGTTGCCTCATTCAAGCAGTTTTGCAAAGACATACGATCGGTTGAATCGAGTGTTTCAGGGATGATCGCCAGTAAAGCTGATTGAATTGGCGCATCATCACTTTCACTATATTCGAAAGTCTGTGATTTAGCTTCCAACCCGCGCAGAGTATCAAGAGCTTTGTTTCTAGCAATCGTCATCATCCAGCTTAAAGGGCGCCCAAGAGACGGATTATATGAGTTGGCCTTGTTCCATATAATCAAATAAGTCTCTTGCAAGATCTCTTCGGCAAGGTCCTGCCTTTTTACAATACGTAAAATAACCCCAAAAAGTTTCGCTGAACTGCTGTCATAAAGGAGGCGAAACGCATCTCTATCGTTAGAAGCGGTCTCCTGCAGCAGCCTTAACAACGGGTCATTTGATGATGAAGAGCTCATTAGATCTGTCATTGTTTGAGTCAATATGAGGTCCGTAAGTCCCTAGGTTTTGTGATAATTCTTCAGCGTGACCATAAAAGCTGCGCCTTCATAGCGCAATAAGTTTTGAAAAAATAGGCTCTTAATTGAACCAAATGATGGGGTAAGTCGACAGATAGGCATTAGTAACTCAAATCAGTTCAGGAGCCTCTTATGCATATTTTACTCGCCATTTTATCAACGCTTAGTCTTGTAGCTTTTCTTGTTATAAGAGCAAATTACATGGTTGAGGCTCTAAAAAACCTCTCATATGAAGCTTCTGGAATAAAAGGGGTGATCCGTAGGTTCTTTTTTAAAAGAAAGGCAGGTACTCATCCCCTCGCATTAATTGAAGACCCAAGAGAAGCCGTATTAGCACTTATGGTCGCCATTATGAAAGACAGAGGCGACCTTACAGCTGAGCAAATCGCAGACCTGGAATATTGGGCCGAGTATCGCCTGAATTATAATAACCCAAAAGAAATGGTGAAGCTGGCCAGATGGCATGTTCGTGATCATGTTGAATCAGGTGCGGTTCTCTATCGTTTATCAAAAGGATTGACCAGGCAATGCAGTGGCGAGCAACGAGCTGACATAATCGATTTAGTTGAAAGCGCTGCGAGAGGAAGAAAGCGTGCAACAAACAATACTTCAGAATTAACTGACTTACAGGCTCATACAGTTCAACAGCTAAAATATCGCTTTGGTGATGTGCGTCAGGAAACTTATCTGCAATAAAGAGAAGTCGACAAAAAAAGATAAAGGGACCGCCATGCAAAAGATAAATTTTGCATGGTGGTTTTCTAAGGAAGGTTTAAGTTGCACTCCCTACTTTTTGCAAATTTTTGCAGTTGTTTTGCAGGTCCAGCCAAGAGGTGTGAGTGTGCAATCATCTTTTGGTTTGGAAAATTTGTCATTTTGAACGGGGAAGTTTCCAGTCGATAAAAGTAAGATGCTATGAGCTTGAGATTTAGCTAAAGCCTCAGTTAAGCCCCATCCTTCAACGGAGGCCATTTTGCAATTTTTTGCTGCAAATGCAGATGCGCTGAAAGGTGCTAATAATGCTGCAGCAATAGTCAAAATTGCGAATTTTTTCATTTTCATAAGTACAAACTCCCTAATAATATAATGTTGAATTTTATGGTTAATTTTCTCTCTTAATCAAGGAAAATGAAACAGAGAGCTGCCACTTTAATTTGTGTTGTGGCTGAAATGGCGTAAACAGGCCGCAAGCTTTAGAATGCAACTTTATGAGTTGCCCAGCTGAATGTAGAAATTTGAAGGCAATTAATGAGGCGAAAAACAAAAAATAACTTGACGAATGCCTTGAGAATTGGTTTGAACAGGGTCTTGATTTTGATATAGTTATTATACCTTAAAATTTGTGCCGCCTTAGCTCAGTTGGTTAGAGCGCTTGATTGTGGATCAAGAGGTCCTCCGTTCGATTCGGAGAGGTGGTACCATTTTAACTATATATCCTTCGATGTTCAAAATCCTTTAAATGATTATTTCAAGGTGCATTCCCACCCAGTCCTCTCGTTATCCACTCTTTGATGATAAATTCCCATTTTTAACGGCTGTTATGTAAATCTAAAAGACTGGCATTCGCTTAACTTTAACGGTAAAAAACATAAATATTTGGATATATTTTGTGTTTAGCTAAGCAAAACTTAAGGTCTTATAAAGAGGCTCAAATAGCGTAGTATAACTTCTTATGAGTTCTGAGATGACATCATCAATTTTATGGTTCTTAGCTCAGTTAAAACCAAACGGTTTTGAACGAGCCTGTGTCAATCTTGAGCGGCAGGAGTTTCAAATATTCATGCCTGTCCGTGAAATGCTCATTAGGCGTGGACGGTCAAGCCACAAGAGCAAACAACCATTATTTCCAGGGTATATATTTGTTGGGACAGAACGCGAAAACCCTAATTGGAGCAGTATAAATAGCACGTTGGGGATCTCTCGCTTGGTTAGTTTTGGTAAGAATGAGCCGCCCCCTATACCAGAGCAGTTAATAAATGGGCTTATGGCACGATGCGATGAAGATTTTAGTCTGCTTCCTCCAGATAATTTAAAAATTGGCGACCAGGTAAGGGCAGTATCAGGCCCTTTTGTTGAGTATGTTGCAACAATTGAAACCATTTCAAACGAAACCAGATTAGGCATTTTGTTTGATGTTCTGGGGCAGAAAAAACGAGCAGTAATACAAGTTTCAGACATTGAGAAAATAGAAAAATAACCCATCCCTCAACAGCCATAATTTAACTACAAAAGAACAAATAAAACTTTTGACACGTAGGAAGTGGAGCTTTATGTTCAACTTTGAACAAGGAAATGAACCGCTCTAATTTCATAGTGCTTAACAATAGGCGCACGCTAAAATTTGCCCCCAGCAAAGAAACTCAAGTCTTTGGTGGTGCGGTAGCCATTCTAAAGCCACCATATCGGGCGTTTATCACTAAATCATGACTGCTCCGAAAGTTAATACCAAAGAAGATACCCGGTTTCGGGTTCTTAGATTATTGGAAGAAAGTCCAGACCTTACTCAAAGAGAAATTGCCGATAAACTCGGCATAAGCCTTGGCGGTGTGAATTATTGCCTAAGGGCGCTTGTTGATAAGGGATTGGTGAAAATCCAAAATTTTCAGGGAAGTGAGAATAAGCTTGGATATGCTTATTTTCTCACGCCAAAAGGCATTTATGAAAAATCCGTCTTGGCTGCTGGTTTCCTGAAGCGGAAGATGGACGAATATGAGGCGCTAAAAGAAGAAATAGAGGCGCTCGAAAAAGAAGTGAAAAAAAACACTTAATTATTGGATGATTTTTCCTTAGGAACTGAAAAGTTCGCTTAGTGATGATCGGTGTTTTTTTAGATGTTGTTTTTAGGTTTTCTTGTAAATATTCAAGTGGAATTTTAAGGTTATGATTACACCAGTAATACTATGTGGCGGAACCGGAACGCGTCTCTGGCCGCTGTCGCGGAAAAGTTTGCCGAAGCAATTTGCTCCCATTGTCGGTGATAAAAGCCTTTATCAGCTCACATTGGAGCGATGCTCTAAGTTGAGCGATGAAATAATTACTGTAGCATCAGAAGTTCATAGATTTATGGTGCTGGAGGCAATGGAGGAAAGTGGTGTCAGGGGCGCTGTAATCTTAGAGCCAATGGGGAGAAATACAGCAGCTGCCATGGCGTTGGCGGCGCTAAGTCAGATTGAAATTGGTGCAGCTGATGATTTGCTGCTATTTTGCCCGGCCGATCATTTCGTCCCAGATTTAGAAGCGTTTGCAGAGACGATTAAGCAGGGGATGTCCGCTGCTCAATCTGGTGCGATTGTTACTTATGGTATAATCCCAACATTTCCAAGCACGGCATATGGTTATATTCAACAAGGTGAGAAGCGCGCTTGTGGTGGGCTTGAGGTTGTCCGTTTTATTGAAAAGCCAGAAGCAAGAAAAGCACAAGATCTCTTGCTTGGTGGTGATGTTTCGTGGAATGCGGGCATATTCCTGGCAACGGCAAATACAATAATAACGGCTTTAAAAGAGCACGCTCCGGAGATTTTAGAGAATTGTGAAGTAGCTATGAAAGCTTCCAGAAAAACAGATGCAGCAGGGCTTGGTATGCTGGTTGAGCCTGAAAAAAATGCTTTTGCTCGCTGTCCATCAAAAAGCATTGATTATGCAGTCATGGAAACCCATGAAAACAAAGTCGTGGTTCCATTTCATGGTCAATGGAGCGATGTTGGAAGTTGGAATGCTGTGGCTGATTTAACAGAGTCAGGCGAGGATGGAAACCGCATTGATGGGCAGGGACTGGCTCAAAATTCAAAAGACACCTATATACATGCCCCTCACCGACCAGTTGTTGCCTTGGGTGTAAAGGACCTTTTGATAGTGGATACGGCAGACGCTGTGTTAGTTGCAGAAAAAGGATCCGCAGAGCAAGTCAGAGATGTTGTAGCTGAGCTTGAAAAAAGAGGCTTTATGCAAGCTCTAACTCATAGAAAAGTCACGCGGCCTTGGGGCTGGTATGATTGTGTTGATATTGGTCATAGGTTTCAAGTGAAAAGAATTGGTGTAAAGCCCGGTGCATCTTTAAGTTTGCAAAAACATCATCATAGAGCAGAGCATTGGGTGGTTGTGCGAGGAACGGCTGAAGTGACATGTGGTGAAGACGTCTTCTTGCTTTCAGAAAATCAATCAACTTATATCCCTGTCGGCGAAATACATAGGTTGAAAAATCCGGGTAAAATTCAATTGGAAATGATCGAAGTGCAATCGGGGACATACTTAGGTGAAGATGACATTGTCCGGCTAGATGACACCTATGGCCGTGTTGAAGATAGCGATGACGGTGAAGAATAAGATGGTTGATCAATCTAGAATTTATGTTGCCGGACATCGCGGCATGGTAGGGTCCGCAATTATCCGAAACTTGCAAGCAAGCGGACACCTAACTGAAAATATAATCACAAGAACACATGCTGAGTTAGATTTAACAAACCAAGCGGATGTGCAAGAGTTTTTCAACAAAGAAAAACCTCAAGAAGTTTATCTCGCAGCGGCTAAGGTTGGCGGCATTCATGCCAATAACACATATCCAGCCGAATTCATTTATGAAAATTTGATGATCCAAAACAATGTGGTTGATGCCGCATTTCGCTCAGGCGTTAAGAAATTATTATTTCTTGGCTCAAGTTGTATTTACCCTAAACTTGCAAACCAGCCCATGGATGAAGAGCAGCTGTTAACTGGTAAGCTTGAAGCAACCAATGAGCCATATGCAATAGCCAAAATTGCAGGGATTAAGCTTTGCGAAAGTTACAATCGACAATTTGGGAAAAGTCATGGCATTGATTACAGAAGCGTAATGCCCACGAACCTATATGGCCCGGGCGATAATTATCACCCGGAAAATAGTCATGTTATTCCTGCTTTAATTCGCCGATTTCATGAGGCGAAATTAGAGGGGCAGGAAGTTGTAACTGTTTGGGGAAGTGGTACACCGCTGCGTGAATTCCTTCATGTTGACGATATGGCTGCGGCCAGTGTTTTTGTGATGAATTTATCTAAGACAAATTTTGAAACTCAAACCGATTTAATGCAAAACCATTTAAATGTGGGCAGTGGCGATGAAGTTACAATTCGCGATCTAGCGGAAACAATTGCAAGCGCCGTTGAATTTAAAGGAACGATTGAGTTCGACGCGAGTAAACCAGATGGTACACCAAGGAAGTTGATGGATAGCAATCGCCTAAACTCACTTGGTTGGAAAGCCGAAATTAATTTGGCTGAAGGCCTGAAAACAACCTATAAAAATTTCTTACAGATTGAGGCAAATGAGTATGCAAGATAAGGCAAAAATCGCTTTAATAACAGGTGTAACAGGCCAGGATGGATCTTATCTAGCTGAATTCCTTCTAGAGAAAGGGTATATCGTTCATGGCATTAAGCGTAGAGCGTCTTCGTTTAATACGGATAGAATAGATCATATCTATCAAGACCCTCATGTTGATAATAATAACTTCAAACTTCACTACGGAGATTTGACGGATACTAGTAATCTAGTGCGCATTATCCAGGAAACTCAGCCCGATGAAATATATAATCTAGGGGCGCAAAGCCATGTAGCTGTAAGTTTCGAAAGTCCTGAATACACAGCAGATGTAGACGCAATAGGAACTTTGAGGATTTTAGAGGCAATACGCATTTTAGGTCTTGAAAAAAAGACACGTTTTTATCAAGCTTCAACCAGTGAACTTTATGGCCAAGTACAAGAAATTCCGCAAAAAGAAACAACACCTTTTTATCCCCGCAGTCCGTATGCTGTAGCAAAACTCTATGCGTATTGGATAGCCGTAAACTATCGTGAAGCTTATGGAATGTATTCCTGCAATGGAATTTTATTTAATCATGAAAGTGAGCGCAGAGGTGAAACTTTTGTAACTCGTAAAATAACCCGCGGGTTAGCGAATATTTCTCAAGGGTTGGAGGATTGTTTGTATCTAGGAAATATGGATGCATTGCGAGATTGGGGGCATGCAAAAGATTATGTACGAATGCAATGGATGATGTTGCAACAAGAAACGCCAGATGATTTTGTTATTGCTACAGGCAAGCAATATAGTGTGAGGCAATTCGTTGAATGGTCAGCCAATGAACTTGGTATCACACTTGAATTTAAAGGTTCTGGTGAAGAAGAGGTTGGTATTGTTGCCTCCATCGAGGGAGATAAGGCGCAAGCCTTGAAGGTAGGTGATGCGATTGTCAAAGTTGATCCAAGATATTTTCGTCCAACAGAAGTGGAAACGCTGCTCGGAGATCCCAAAAAAGCAAAAGAAAAATTAGGATGGGAACCGGAAATTACAGTACAAGAAATGTGTAGCGAAATGGTCGCTAATGACCTAGAGCAAGCTAAGAGCAAAGCATTGTTAAAGTCACATGGTTACAAATCAAATTAAGGGATAACCCCCAAATTTTCTCTTTGCTTATTTGATAAATTCAGGCGTAACGAAAACAAGGTTCTAAAACGATGAAAATTGCGGTTGTAGGAATTGGTTATGTAGGGCTATCAAATGCTATTCTTTTGTCTCAAAATAATGAAGTATTTGCAGTTGATCTAGTCGCAGAAAAAGTTGAGATGCTTAATCGCAGGCAATCTCCAATAGTTGATGCAGAGGCCGAGGATTTCTTAAAAAATAAAAATTTAAATTTAACCGCAACCACAAATTTAGCCAAAGCTGTTGACGGTGCAAGCTATGTATTAATTGCTACGCCAACAGATTATGATCCAGAAACAAATCACTTCAACACTCAATCCATAGAAGCAGTAATACAAAAGGTAAATTCACTCAATCCCAATTGCACTATGGTTATTAAGTCGACAGTTCCTGTTGGTTACACACGTAATATTAAAGAAGAATTAGGCTGCGAAAATGTTATCTTCTCACCGGAGTTTTTGAGAGAAGGAAAAGCTCTTTATGATAATTTATATCCCTCTAGAATTATAGTGGGTGAAAAATCGGAAGCAGCCAAAATTTTTGCAAACCTTCTTCAGGAGAGTGCGGCAAAAGAAGAAGTTCCTGTTCTATTCACAGATGCAACTGAAGCGGAAGCAATCAAGTTATTTTCGAATACCTACCTGGCAATGAGAGTAGCTTATTTCAACGAATTAGATACGTATGCAACAACCCATAATCTAGAAACCCAACAGATTATTGATGGTGTATGTCATGATCCTCGAATAGGTAATCATTACAACAACCCTTCATTTGGTTATGGAGGTTATTGTTTGCCAAAAGACACAAAACAACTTTTAGCTAACTATCAAGATGTGCCGCAAAACTTAATAAATGCGATAGTTCAAGCGAACAGCACCAGAAAAGATTTTATAGCGGATGAAATTATTTGTAAAAAACCAAAAATCGTTGGTGTTTACAGACTGATCATGAAAGAAGGCTCTGATAATTTTCGCGCTTCTAGTATTCAGGGAATCATGAAACGGATTAAAGCTAAAGGTATAGAAGTTATAGTCTATGAGCCTGAGATAAATGAAAGTCATTTTTTTGGTTCAAAAGTAATAACAGATCTCGAGAGTTTTAAACAAAAAGCTGAGGTTATTATCTCTAATCGGCGTTCTAAAGATTTATCCGATGTCGGTGAAAAGGTATATACCCGAGATCTTTTTGGTAATAATTAACTTCAATTCAGAAAACTGTATTCTTGGAATAAACGAATGAAAATACTTGTAACGGGAGCGGCTGGCTTTATTGGCTCTGCCCTTTGTATGAAATTGCTCGATCGTGGAAATACGGTCATCGGTATAGATAATCATAATGACTATTATGACCAGTCTTTAAAAGAAGCAAGGTTGGCTCGTCACTTTAACCATCCTTCATATACTCACTTGCGGATTGATTTATCGGATAGGGCCGCAATTGAGGCTCTTTTTGAAGAACATAAGCCAACGCACGTAGCAAACTTAGCGGCTCAAGCTGGTGTTCGTTATTCGATAGAAAACCCGTTGGCTTACATTGATAGTAATATTGTTGGTTTTGCGCACATTCTTGAAGGATGCCGAAACTATGAGGTCGAGCATTTGGTTTATGCAAGTAGTTCTAGTGTTTATGGTGCAAATAAAAACATGCCTTTTTCAACAGAACACAATGTTGACCATCCATTAAGTGTTTATGCTGCGAGTAAAAAATCAAATGAATTAATGGCGCATACTTATAGCCATTTATATAAAGTTCCTACCACTGGACTACGGTTCTTTACTGTCTACGGACCTTGGGGACGTCCTGATATGGCTTTATTTAAATTTACAAAGTCCATTTTAGAAGGAAATTCCATTCCTGTTTTCAATTATGGAAAACATAGACGCGATTTCACTTATATTGATGACATTGTTGAAGGTGTTATGAGAGTTATAGATGAGCCTGCTAAATCAAACCCAAATTGGAACGGAGAAACACCTGATCCCAGTTCAAGTAGTGCGCCATGGAAAGTTTACAACATAGGAAATAATCAACCTGTTGAGCTCTTAACCTATATCCAAGCTTTGGAAGATTCTCTCGGAATAGAAGCAAAAAAAGAATTACTACCAATGCAACCTGGTGATGTTTTAGATACATATGCAGATGTTGCAGATCTTTTTAAACATTTTGATTATAAGCCTGAAACTAAGGTTGAAGATGGAATTGCAAGCTTCGTCAACTGGTATAGAAGCTTTTATTCAATTTAGAAAACACACGCAGTTAAAAAATTATATAACAGTACTCTTTCTTAAATTGAGTTTGTCTGCAGCTGATTGTAAAGAAATGTTCAAAACAAAATTCTTAGAAAAATTTTTAAAGTCAATTAATCTGCTTGATGTAGACCGGAAGAAAAAGGTTTACAAAATAATTGGTTTTTCATCACTTTTAGGAATTGTGGAATTTCTATCAATTCTATCTGTGTTACCTTTTATGTCTTACATTTTAGGAACACAAATAAAAGGTCTAGAATATATAGAGAAGCTGAATGTATTTAACATTGATGTTGGAATTTTCATTAGCTCTCTGTTTATTATCTTTACTCTCGCATCTTCAATTGGAAAATTGATTTTACTTAGGTTTAATGGTCATAATTATTTCCAAATTCATAAAGAATTAAATTTAAAATATTTTAAAAAATTTATTAATCAGCCTTACGAAGACTACATCAAAAAAAGTCAGGCAGACAGTTATTCAGACCTCACAAAAGTAGATGTTGTCGCAGGCGTAATACAAAATCAAATTGAAGCTGTAACTGGCATCATAGTAGGGATGATTGTTTTTATTGGTTTGTTTATTACAAACCCCCAAGTCATAACACTCTTAGCAATTTACTTTTTAATTTTTTACATTCTGATTAGTAAATATTCTAAACCAATCTTCAGTACGATTTCCAAGTTAGTCAATAAGAACTTAACTCTTAAACTTGTAGAGCTAAGGAATGCGTCTGGTGGATTTAGAAATATATTACTGAATAACCACACACAATTTTTTACAGATAAATTTGAAGAAGTAGAAAAAGATTTAAGAGGAGCTCAAACGACGGCTTTTATTTTAGGCAGTAGTCCTAAAATAATTATTGAAGCTATGACATTTATTTTGTTAGCCGCAATTGTCATTTACATGAATGTACAAGGCGTATCCGTTGTTGAGCACTTACCCGTCATTGGAACTTTAATGATCGCAACCATTAAGTTGCTTCCAATAGCGCAATCTGTCTTCAAAAGCTGGGTAATTGTGCTAGCAAATGAACATGTGATAAATGAAATCGTTTTCCAAATTGGTTATAAAGTAGACAAAGAAAGTTCAACAGATCAGGTATTATTCAACAAGACTTTAAAGGTTAAAAACCTGACATATAACTATCCTATTCAGCGCGGTTTTTCTCTTAAAATAGATGAATTTGAATGTCGTAAAGGAGAGAAAATAGGAATTGTTGGAACAACCGGTTCAGGAAAAAGTACCTTTATGGATATTCTTGTTGGCTTGTTAAAGCCGACCAAGGGAAATGTTTTAGTTGATGACGTAGTCATCACCGATAAGAATATAAAGAGCTGGCAATCCAAAATATCTTATGTCTCACA
This sequence comes from Methyloligella sp., assembly GCA_021604645.1. Lineage (GTDB taxonomy): Bacteria > Pseudomonadota > Alphaproteobacteria > Rhizobiales > HXMU1428-3 > HXMU1428-3. The sequence continues at coordinate 189,077 of BQJJ01000005.1, read as the reverse complement.
AACTCTTTATTTAGCAAATACATCAATTAGGGAAAATATTGCTTTTGGTATTTTTCCTAATCAAATAGATGATGAACGAATAAAAAAAGCAGCAGAGATAGCTCATATCGATGAATTTATTGCTTCATGCCCGGAAGGTTATGAAACTCTTTGTGGTGATGATGGCATAAGTTTATCTGGTGGACAAAAACAACGGATTGGTTTAGCCAGGGCTATTTATCAAGCCGCAGAAATATTAGTTCTAGATGAAGCAACAAGCTCTCTCGATATAGAAACAGAAAAAACGATTATGGAAACTGTCTATTCTCTTAAAGAAGACATCACCATCCTTATCATAGCCCATAGATTAACGACCCTTTCGGGCTGTAGTAAAATTTATGAAATTGATAAAGGTAAAATCATAAACTCTGGTTCATTTAATGAAGTGGTGAAAAACAGTGCAATATAAAGAGATATTAAAACAAACTCCATTATATGGCCCATTACGAACAGCAAAAAATCTTGTCGAAAAAGCCACCAGAAAAAAAACCTTCAAACCTAATCTAAGTAACTTTATTTCCGATAATAAAATACAAGTTGCAGGGATTATTCATGTGGGAGCAAATACGGCTCAAGAAATAGATCAATATGCAGCGTTAGGTGAAATAGAAGTTGTTTGGATAGACCCAATTCCAGACATGGTTGAACAAGTCTCTGCAAAAATAAAAAAAAGAAATTTAGCCAACCATTTCGTATTAGAAGCGTGTTGTAGTGACAAAACAGGAGAACGAATTTCTTTTAATGTTGCAAGTAACAATGGCGAATCCTCCAGTATGTTGGACCTTGGGGATCATAAAAAACTATACCCAGAAATAGAATACACAGATACGTTCGAAATCGAGACAAAAACTCTAGACGATTTGATGAATGGAACTTTGCCAGAAGCTCAAGCAAATATATTAGTCGTTGATACACAGGGTGCCGACCTGAAAGTGATCAAAGGGGCTGAAAAGATATTGGAAAATATCGATGCAGTTTATATCGAAGTTTCTGATTTCCCCCTTTATGAAGGTGGTGCAACATTCGACGAAATATATAAATTTCTAACGCCAAAGGGCTTCTTTTGCCATAATGTAACAATTAAGCATGTTGGGTATGGTGATGCATTTTTTGTTAAAAATAAGAAGAAATCATAAAGAGACAACATCATTCAAATGAGTAAATATGCCACAAAATTTAAAAGATATTCCGATGTAGCCTATAACATCGTTAAGAATAAACTTCGAACAGCAAATAGTGATCCTAAATTTGTTACTCCAAAAATGATATGCAGGATTGACCCGAATAGCCATATTAAAATGGCCAGTGGTTGCAGAGCTGGCTTAGCAAACAGGATAAGATCTCTTATTGCCCTTAACGCTCTAGGTTTTGAGGATGTCAGAATTTATAAAGAGAGATTACCTGATCAACATGACGCAGGTGAAAAAGATTTAGATGAATTGTTCACGAAGGTGAAAACTTATAAAAGTGACAGTGAGTATGACTATATTTATCGAAGTCAAGTGCTGCCATCAATGATACCAGCTGAAAAAATTGATAACAGAATAAATAAAAACGACTTTAATAACTTAAATTATATGGGGCAAATGAAACCAGAAGTTTTAAACTTTGCTTCAGGTCTTAAAACAAACTTCAAAAAACAATTTATAAATTTAGGGCTCCATCAGATAGATGAAAACACTATAAATAAAAAAATTGCATCAACTCTAGCAATTCATATTAGGCATTGGGAAGTTAAAGAAGCTGATGAAAAGTTTTTTCGTTTAGGAGATGTTGCTGATTTTGGTGCGCGCTTATGGGAACGTGAGTTGTTATCAAAAGATAATGTGCATAGTCTGGTGTCTAGGATAGAAAATGACGTAAAAGAATATGGTATTAAAAATATAGTTGTTTACTCCGATTCACAAGAAAGTCTAAATTTATTTGATGGAACAAGTATAAGTCATCTCATCACATCACCTGAAATAGTTGCTGAAGGGTGGTCTCAAGCCCTAAATGAAATCATTTCTTTAAGCCGTCATAAAGTAATTTATGCATTTCCCATGTCCACTTTTTCTCATATGAGTTGTCTACTTGCAGACGATGAAACTCTGATCAGAAGTGTTTATTAAAATTCTTTGAAGTAAATTTCACAATCAAATTTGATAGGTAATCTCATGAGCCTTGCTAGATTAAAGATCACTGCAGATCTAATAAACGAAAAACACAACGATTATTCACTATTGGATGCTGGGTGTCGAACCATGGTTTTAAAACCGATGTTAAATGGTTGCCGAGAATATTATGGTGGAGATATCATGCCTGCTGAGGGAGTTCTAGAGTGCAATCTAGAACAACCCTTAAAGTTTGAAGATAACCAATTTGACGTGGTAACAGCTCTCGATGTGCTCGAGCATTTAGATCATCCTCATGAAGCTTTCCATGAATTATGCCGAGTTGCGAAAAAAACAGTCATTATTTCTCTTCCTAATATGTATTACATTTCTTTTAGATGGAATTTTTTACGTGGTCGCGGTATTTCAGGCAAATATGCTTTTCCTTTGCATCCTATATTAGACCGGCACCGTTGGGTTTTATCTTATAGCGAAGCACTAGCCTTCTTCGAAGAGAATTCGAAAGAGCATGAAATTAATTTTAAAGAAATATTACCCGTTAGAGGTCGAACGAAATTAATTTCAGAGCCAATTGAAAAATGGTTAGCGAAAATGTGGCCCAATTTATTTGTGTATGGAGCATTAGCTGAAATTACGATTTCAAATAAAGATTAACCAAGAAACAATAAGTTTTTATCAGAGACATATTTCATACAGAACGGTCTTCAAATAGCAATGAAGATTGTGCACCAGTAAATATATTTAAAGAGTTTTAGGAATCAAAATCGTAACGAGAATACATTCGGTTACGATTTTTTGAGGAGTGGTTTTTATGAAGATTGCCATTGTAACAATGGTTAAAGATAGTATTTCTTTCCTTCCAGAATTCATTACTCATTATGAAAAATTAGCAGATACTATCTTTGTCGTAGACCATAATTCTCAATATGATTTAGGACGTATCCATTCCTCAAAAATTAAATTCATTAGAGCAGACTTGTATACTTATTTTCAAGAAGAGTGCACGAATTTAATAATTGATCATTTTAAAATAAGAGATGAATTCGATTGGCTTTTTGTTTTAGATGTCGATGAGTTTTTACCATTTTACAAAAGAGAAAAATTAGAAAATTTATTGCGATCATATGCAAAAGATAAGGTGCTTTCTTATTCATGGAAAAATGGGTTAGCAGTAGATGAAACTCTTAAGGCAAATTCAGATGGCATTATAGATAGTTCGAATTTGATTTTTTACGAACGAAAGAGCCGTACCGTAAAAAGTGCTGTGAATATAAAAGCTATTAAAGGTAATTTTTTCGTCCCACGAAGTGCCCACAACATCGCTTATTATAAAAAACCTTTGTGGCACAGATTATTACGAGGTGACGGCGTTAAATTTTATAAGTCACAAATAATAGAACAGCCACTATTTCATATTGTTTCTCTCGGTAAAGAAGACTTTGAAGAAAAAATAAAAAATTTTAAAAAAATGAGAAAAATGATGGATGGAGTCAATGGAATAGGGGGGAGTCTAATTTATTCCTATCCAGAGACATATTCATTTAATGAACTATTGAGATATGTTGCAAATTATCGAGTGGGAAATATAAAAGATCACTTTCAAGCAACTAGAGAAAACTTTCAAAATAGCTTTAATTTTAATCATCTAGACAAAGATAGAGTTAAGGCTTTACGTGAAAGATTTCTATCTAAGAAGTCAGAAACAGTAGAAACCCCAAGCGAAATTGAAAAAAAATATTTAGGGGCCAAAAAGGCTGAAAATAATTTTTATAAGAATCAAAAATGGTTCAGCGTCACAAACAATCGAGAAGTTATAATTAGTGAGCCGGAGTAAATCCATAGCACTATATTTCTTTCAGCTTGCCTCTTCGGGGGGAGCTGAAAGAATGATTTGCCAGTTAGCAAACGCTCTAGTGAAACAAGGGTTTAATGTTCACTTAATTAGTCTGGATGACACAAAGGCAAAGTCTTATTACCCTATTCACGATGAAGTAAAGTGGCACAAGCTTGGCTCAAATTCAGGTCTAAGCGGTAAATTTCAACGTATCAAAATATTGGTAAGCTTAATAAAAAATGAGCAAATAAAAGCATTAATTGGTTTTGTCATGAGCGGTGATAAAACGATTTATGCAGCAGCCAAATTGTCGAGAACAAAATTGATCGCTGCTGAACGTAACGCACCATCAATGTACAAAATTAGGTATAGCTGGCTACAACGAAACGTCATGTTAAAGATGCTCAATTTAACAGATGAAATAATCGTTCAACAGTCTAATTTTAAATATGGGTATCCGAAGTCGCTTCAAAAAAAAATTACTGCCATCAGTAACCCTGTGTCTCTAGCAAAAAAAATTGCAAAACCAGAAGAACCTACTGGTGCAGGTAGGTTCATATTACTTGCAGTTAGCCGGCTCGATCAAGGTCAAAAAGGTCTAGAAACATTAGTGCATGCCTTTGCTAAAATAGCGAATAACCACCCGGCTTGGGATTTGAGAATTATTGGTGATGGTCCTGAAAGGGATGCATTGTTAAATTTAATTTCTTATTATGGTCTAACGTCACAAATTACGATTGAAGCTTCAAAGAAAACTATTTTTGAAGTTTACCAAGACGCAAATCTTTTTGTTATTCCTTCACTTTGGGAAGGGTTTCCAAACGCCCTAGCTGAAGCAATGAGCCACGGTTTACCTGCAGTTGGATTTGAAAAGGCATCAGGAGTTTCTGAATTGCTCCAAATAGGAGGTGGGTGGGTTGCGCCTGGTCTTCAAGATGTAGATGCTCTTGCTTCAACACTTTCTAAAGCGATGAAAAATTCTGCAGAAAGAAAAAAAAGAGGTGCATTTGCCTGTGAAGCTATGAAAGAATTTGAGCCGGAAAAACAATTTCAAAGGTGGGGCAAAATAATTTCTAAAACAATGGATAAATAATCAACACTATTTTTATTTTAAACTATGACCAGTCAACCGTTAATTACATTTGGGGTCACATGCTTTAATGCTGAGGAGACAATTCAGAATGCCCTCCTGTCAGCTTTAAATCAAACTTGGGAAAATTTTGAAATTATTGTTGTTGATGATTGTTCAACAGATAAGTCCGTTCAAGTCATAGAGACTTATGAAAAACAATATGATCAAATCAAATTAATTCAACATAAAGAAAACAAAGGTGTTGCGGCAGCTCGAAACACCATTTTAAATAATGCAAACGGTGAGTTTCTCGCTTTTTTTGATGATGATGATCAAAGCATAGATGAGCGCATTTCAATTCAATATAAAAAAATAGTTGCGTATGAAAAGTTCTCTGGCGTAGAGAATATCATCTGCCATTCTGCAAGAGTTCAAAAGTTTCCCAATAAAGAGAAACGATACGAACCAACCTTATATTCAAAAAATTTTGCGACTACCCCTAAAGGGAGCGTAGTCGCAGATATGATCTTGATAGGGCGTCCTATTGGGGTGCCAATAGGATCTATGGCAACATGTTCTCAAATGGCGAAGCTTTCAACATATCAATCTGTCAGCGGTTTCAATGAAAACTTAAGGCGAAGCGAAGACACAGATTTAAATGTTCGTTTAGGTTTAAGTGGTGCTCATTTCTTAGGTATAGCAGATCCTTTGGTCCATCAAACAATGACCATTTCACCAGATAAATTGATCAGTGAAGAACGAAAAAATGCCTTAGAATGGTTGAGAAACCATAGAAGTTATTTAGAAAAAATTGGCTGGTGGAAGCACACAATTAAATGGGTTGACATAAAGTTTGATTATTTGTCGGGTCACAAAATCAAGTTCCTCATGCGACTGATTGTTTTAAGCTTTCAATTTCCTATAAAAACTGGAAAGCGGCTTTGGTGGGCAAGTATGAATAGAACAAGAAACTCGTAGACCAATATGAAATATAATTTAAATGATGTTGAGTAATCTCTAGGTCAAAAAATGAATGAACCTAAAATAACAATTGGCCTCACTTGCTATAACGCTGAGGATACAATTGGTCGAGCCATAAAGAGCGCGTTGGAGCAAAATTGGCCACATTTTGAAATCTTAGTCGTCGATGATTGTTCTACAGATAGGTCCGTCGAAGTCATACAATCATTCGAAGGTATGGATGGGAGAATAAAACTTATTCGTCATGAAAAAAATTTAGGTCCAGGAGGAGCGAGAAAAACCATTCTTGAGAATAGCACTGGTGATTTCTTGGTTTTTTTTGACGACGACGACATTAGTTCTCCAAATCGCCTGACTTACCAGTACAAAAAAATCATGGATTATGAAGAACAAACTGGAGCTAGTATTGTCGCTTGTTATGCCTCCGGCGAAAGAATTTACCCAAATGGTTATGTATTGAATATAAATGCAATTGGTTCTAGCCCAAAAGTTCCAATTGGGAAAGCTGTGGCTAAATATCTTTTGTTTTATGGGAAAGAGCGGGAACTTTTTTACGGAGCTGGAACGCCAACATGCGCTTTAATGGCTAGAACAAATATTTTTAAAAAAGCAGGAGGTTTTGATCCTGAGTTTAGGCGTGTTGAAGACGTAGAGTTTGCTGTTCGTTTAGCCCTCATGGGAGGGCATTTCGTAGGATGTAAGGAAAGTCTTTATACTCAGTTTGCCACAGAAGCATCTGACAAAAGTGCTGAAAAAAACTACGAAGCAGAGCAAAAACTATTAAAGAAAAACCAAAAATTTCTTGAGGAAGAAAAAAGATATACATACGCCTGTAATTGGTTTCGTTTCAGATATTATCATCTAGCAGGTAAGCCTCTTAGTGCTTTCTTTGCATTAGTTAAAGCGCTGACTGTAAATCCAATTTTGGTAACATTTCATCTATTTGAAACCGGACCAAAAAGGTTCTTTCACGAAAAGAAAATGAGAAAAGGTTAGTCGTTACATGAAAGATCTAATCAAAAAACTACTTCCTGTTTGGTTGAAAAAGCGACTACGGTTAATCGTAAAGTTTTTTAAATACCACTATCGCTGCCAGCTGATAAAAGGGCCGATTTCAAGAAATGAGAAAATCAAAATCATTGTAGGTGCAGCTGAAACCTTTCAACAGGGGTGGTATTCAACAAATGAACAATGGCTTGATATTACAAAAGAAGAAGATTGGACAAAAGTTTTCTCAGATAAAAAAATAATTACAAACGTTGTCGCCGAGCACGTCTTTGAGCATTTAACGAAGGAGCAATGCTTAAAATCCTTGCAAAATATTCATAAACATATGATCCAAGGTGGACGGGTAAGAATTGCCGTGCCGGATGGTTACAATCCAGACCCCGATTACTTAAGACATGTGGGAATTGCTGGCATTGGTGATGACGCTGCTGATCACAAGCAATTACTAAATGTCGATGTTTTAAAACAATTATTTGCAGATATTGGGTTTGAGCCAAACCATGTTGAAGGCTATACAAAAGATGGCACTTTGATCACGAATGAATTCTTGGATGATGAGGGCTTTATTTATAGAAGTAGAAAGCATTCAACTGAAAAAAGAAGACAAAGATGGGCTTTTGTTGATGCTGAAACATCTTTGATTGTTGATGGAATTAAATTATGAGCAAAAGCTATGCCTTTGCAACCATCTCCCTCGACAATATGGCCGGTGGTTTAGAGAGAAATATTATTCGTGTGGCAAATAGATTATCCAAAGAGGGAAACAAAGTTGCCTTAATAACCTTTGATTGGGAAACGGCAAATTCTTTCTACCCCATTGAAGAAGAAGTGAGCTGGTATAAAGTTGCAACCTCAAAACCACACCAGCCAGTTAGTTTTATTAATAGGCTAAAACTAATATTGAAAATACGGCGTGCGTTAAAAGAAATGAACACCTCAGTTATTATATGTTTCCACCATGGAATATTAGCGCGGTTCTTATTAGCCTCTATATTCTTAAGAGTTGGTGTGGTTGCTTCAGAGAGGAATTCACTTACAATTTATGATCATATTAAAAGATCAAAGTGGAATTTGAATTTTTTGCTTCTTGCCTTTGTTAAGCGCATCACGGTTCAATTCGAAACGTACCGAAAAACATACCCTCCAATATGGCGAAGGAAAATAGATGTAATTCCAAATCCGGTTTATCCATCAAATCAATTTGCCAACCCTGGAGAGAGAAATAAAGATGGTAAGTACTCTATTCTAACAGTAGGTCGCTTGTGTACCCAAAAAAATTACGTTTCTCTGTTAAAAGCTTTTGCTCAGCTGGAGAGAGAATTTCCTGATTGGGAGTTAATTATTATCGGGGATGGAAACGATCATGTTGTGTTGCATGAACTTGCGGATAAATTGAACATAAATGAAAAAGTAAAGTTTATTCCAGCAACAGATGAAATATTTACCTATTATTCTGAAGCGCATATTTTCTGTCTTCCATCCCAATGGGAGGGATTTCCAAACTCTTTGGCTGAAGCCCAAGCACATGGCTTACCTGCTGTCGGTTTTAAAGGTTGCGCGGGCGTGAGTGATTTAATTGATCACCAAAGAAATGGTTTGCTTGCAGAAGGCAATGGGAATGTTGAGAGTTTAAAAGAGATGCTCCAACTATTAATGGCGGCACCGGACAAACGAATTGAATTTGGCAATATTGCTGTTCAAAGCATTCAGCAATATGCGCCTGAAAACATTTATCCTCTTTGGAAAAAAACAATATCTAAGGTTGCTGACCATTGAAAATTCTATTTTGCATTAAAGAACTACATAATGCATCTGGCGGTGCTGAAAGGGTGTTAACAGAAGTAGCCTCAAAATTAGCTGAGCGAAATCATGAAGTATATATTCTATCTTGTGATAGTGCTGAAGCCGAACAATTTTACCCACTACATGAAAATATAAAATGGATAAAATTAGGAAGTGAAGAAGATAGTGCTAAGTCGTTCAAGCTTCTCCGTCATATCATAATTATGAGACGTTTTATAAAAAAACTACAGCCTGAAATTGCCATTGGCTTTATGCATAGCATGTATATTCCTCTTGGCTTTTCTCTTTTAGGGACATCAGTCCCAGTTATTGCCAGTGAACACATTGTACCAGAGCATTATAGATGCCGCCCCTGGGAATGGGGCTTGTTGCACCTAACTCCTTTTATGGTGAAAAAAATCACCTGTGTTTCTAAGCAAGTTAAAGATGCATTCGCTCCTTTTTTAAATAAAAAAATGATTGTCGTTCCAAACCCCGTCTTTGTAAAAGACAATATAAAGGCGAACCTAATCGGAAACGACAATGACAGAAAAACTATGTTGACGATTGGACGGCTTGATAAGCAGAAAGACCACAAAGTATTAATTGAGGCGTTTTCAAAAATTGCATCAGAGTTCCCCGAATGGGATCTCAAGATTATTGGTGAAGGTGAGCTTCGCACTGAACTTGAAAAACAAATAAAAAAAAATGGTCTGACCAACCGAATTTTCTTACCAGGACGTACCAGAAATGTTTCGCATGAATATGAAAATGCTCAATTATTTGTTCTTCCTTCAAGATACGAAAGTTTCGGATTAACTTTAGTTGAAGCTATGAGCCATGGCTTACCAACTATTGGTTTTGACTATTGTTTAGGAGTAAATCAACTCATAAAACATAATCAAAATGGTATTTTGGTTGATAGTTCAGTTTGTAACCTGAGCGGAATGACAAATGCTTTAAAGCAATTAATGGGCAATAGTGAGTTAAGAATAAAGTTAGGTGGATTTAGTAGTGATGTCTTTGAAACTCATAAATTAGCTACCGTTGTTGATCAATGGGAAACTCTTCTTAAATCATCTATAAACCATACAAAAAAATGAGTGAGACTAAGAGAGACCAGTGATTTGATTTATAAAATCCTCATAACATTCCTAAGTATTATAGCTCTCTATTTTATCTTACCGATAGAGAATGTAGGGGATGTATTATCAAAGGTAGATGTAACGCTGCTGATTCCGGCTTTTATTCTAATATTAATAAATATTTTTCTAAGCAGTTTTCGTTTCGCAAAACTCTCTAAAAAAGCAGGCATCTCAATTTCTTTTTGGGATGCTCATCATGTAAATATATATTCTCAGATTTTTGGTTTTTTTGTATTTAATACAATTGGACAAATGGCTTTTAGAAATGCTTACGGTGCTAGGTTTACTAATGTCTCTCAAAGAATGGCTTTTCTAACTTTGTTAGAAAAAGTAATCGCATTAATGACATTACTCATTTTGGCGACTTTGGGGGCAGTATATATCACAAAGTCAACCTTCGGAAATGCCATTGAAATCTCAGCAATTCTAGTGATTATAGCAGCTTTGCTTTTATCTATTATTGCAACATATTATTTTGCGATAACCAAATCTCAAAGACGCTATAGCCGTAAAATTTTGTCTCTATTGAAACAATTAGGAATAAACCAAACTGCTTTGATCAGCTTGCTGATGCATAGTTTAATGTTAAGTGCCTATTTATTGTTATCACTCAGTTTTCTAAAAGAGACCTCTTTGCTTATGGCAACAGGTATATTTGCTATTGTTATGCTAGGTGCTGCTATACCGATTAGTTTTGCAGGCTGGGGCCTGCGAGAACTTTCAGCTGGTTTTGTATTCTCTTATCTTGGGCTAGATCCAACAATTGGGGTTATCGTCGCCAGCATTGTTGGAGTGCTTTCTCTCTTAGCTGTCGGGGTTCACGCACTGGTAATTAGTTTTTCTGAAACTAAAAAAGAAACGCAAGTCACAAAAAATAAATCAAGGTCGAAAAAATTAAATATTCATTTTGAAAAAGCTTTGGCTTTTTTTGGGGCTATCTTCCTTGCAATTTTTATTGGCTTCCAAATTCATATACCAACAAATACGGGAAGTTTAACATTTAACCTAGCGGATCCAGTTGCAATAGTATTGAGCATTAGTTTTTTGGCGCTTTGGTATAAAGAATACTTACATCAAGCATTATGGAGAGTCCAAGGATTTGGGCCAGCTATGTTTTGCTTAGTTATAATGATCATTTATGGATGGACTTTAGGCTTTTTCAAAGTCGGCCTAATTGACTGGGCGACTTATAACAGAGGCCTGGGATTATTGATTGTCTTTGCATACCTAATTTCAGGAAGTATGATCACTGCATTATTAGGCCCTAAAATGATGAGTACAGTGCTTACGACTTTCCTTTTGACGACTATATCTATTTTAATCCTTTATCTATCAGTATATCATTTTCTTCATTATGAAACTTTGAGAGACCTTAAGTGGACGAATTGGCGCTTTAATGGAATGATATTAAACAGAAATGCCCTAGCATTTGCAGCAACGTTATTTCTTTCTGTATCAATTGTTTATAGTTCTAAAATTTTTCAACATAGACACAACTTAATAATAGGAATTTTATTTGGTGTTATATTACTGACAGCATCTAGAACGGGAATAGCAACCGCGAGCATTATTTTACTCATCAGTGTTTTTATGAACTACCTCAACTTTCGAAATTTTTTCTATTCATTGCTTTGGACTGTGAGCCTGGTCGTAACAAGTTATTTCTTGGCAAGTATTTTTCCAACAATTGTGGCAGATATTTTAGGGTTGAACTATTCGAATGCTCTATTAACCAATCTACAAACTCCTGAACTAATGACACGTGTTCATTCTGAAAGAGTAGCCTCTTATATGTGGGCCATAGAAATGTGGAAATCAAATCCAATATTTGGTGCCGGTTTAGGAGCATTCATAGCTGCTCATATGAATGATTTTAAAGACCCTTTAACAATTCACAATACCGCTTTGTGGGTTCTAACGGAGATGGGGGTTGTCGGTTTTATTTTATTTCTATCTATACCCCTTGCATTTTTATCTCACCTTTGGAAACAATCGAAAATTGAATTAAAGAAAGATGACTTTGCTCTCATTTTAATTGGAATTACATTCACGTTATTTTCTCAGACACATGACATGCTTTATCAAAGAGTTTTTTGGTTTCTTTTGGGAATGTTGGTCACAAACACGTTTATTATGAACGATACTTTAGCTAGTAGGTTTAAGCATGTTAGTTAAATAAGTTTTTAAAAATTATGGTGGATTTGACGAATGTTAATTTCTGGACCAGGAAGGTTCACACCATGAAAAAAACCATGACGAGAATACAAACCGTAATAAACCTTCAGCTCTTTACTATACAATGTAACGGGAAGCATTTTAGATCTTATGTTTCCAATATTTTGTAGAGCTTGCTCATAACTTAAGGGTAAATTATCGGAAGTAAGTAATATAAAATCTTCATTCGAGTCGAGCCCTAGCCATCCTTTAGAGGTTCTAACTTCTGAAGAAGCATGTGACCTAACTCCTGGAATCAGTAGATTAAAAAGAAAATATTCTTGCTCTATTATGAAAACATGACGAGTTTTAAATCCATAAAATTCAAGAGTCTTTTCGGCGAAGCGGGCACGATCATAACAACAACCAAAACCACGAGTTAAAAATTCTTTTGGTTCAATCAATGTAAATCTGGAAGCACAACGAAAATCAGTCACTTTGTTTCGAATTGATTGATGAACGGCTTTTATGCAGGTGACTTGGTTTTCATAATTTTGAATCGTCCCACATTGCTTATCGACGGACAATTTTTTAATAGCGTAAATATCATCCTGGGAAAGTTTATTATTTACCAATAAGGCTTGAGAAACATAAACGGCAAAAATGATGCTCACACCTAGGAATATCATTAAAGTTTTGATCGCCTTCATTTTTCACCCATATTATTAAAGTTTCTCTTCAACCATCTATATCTAACTTTGATAGAACTAAATAGCTTAAGACTATTTAAAAATACAAAACTTAACAGCTGCCAAACAACACAGTTTTATCTATTCAATAAAAAAATCAAGTAGTATGTAGTTTGCGTTCTAAGTTATTAATCTTAATTATAAAAATTAAATTTTAGAAGACTAATTATGAAAACACCTACTATTAAGGGACTTAAAGGGAGCAATTCTTAATGTGTGGAATAGCTGGTTTTTTATCCGGTAATTTTACAAGCTCTTTTGAAGATAATTTGGAGCAGATGGCAGGTACGCTTCACCATCGTGGGCCAGATGATCAAGGTCAATGGAGTGATCCGAATTCCGGAATTGGCCTTTGTCATACTAGACTTTCAATTTTAGATTTATCAGCTGCTGGCCACCAGCCAATGTCGTCTGCATCTGGTAGATATGCGTTGGTTTATAACGGTGAAATTTATAACCACATAACACTTCGAAATGAGCTCGAAAGTGAAGAAAAAATTATTCAATGGCGAGGAACTTCGGATACAGAAACTTTACTTGCTTGTTTCGAAAAATGGGGAATGAAACAAACTCTTGAAAAGATAAGAGGTATGTTCGCCATTGCTTTATGGGACAGCTTAGAAAAAAAACTTTATCTAGCAAGAGATCGATATGGAGAAAAGCCTCTCTATTATGGTTGGCAGAAAGACACCTTCCTCTTTGGCTCAGAATTAAAAGCCCTTAAAAAACATCCATCCTTTCAGGGTGAAATAAACAGAGACGCGCTTAATTTATTTATTAAATATAGTTATATCCAAGCACCTTATTCTATTTATGAAGGTATCTATAAATTGGACCCAGGTACCTTTCTCTGTCTTGAAGTTGACAATAAATTACAATCTAAAAACAGAAACGTAAAATCTGAAATATATTGGTCATTAGAAGAGACGAGTAAATGCGCCCTAAATCACACACAGTCCCTGGATGAAACCAAAGCAATTAAACAACTTGATGAGCTTCTCTCGAATGTGATTGAAGAACAAATGATTTCAGACGTACCGCTTGGTTCATTTCTCTCAGGTGGCATAGATTCCTCAACAATCACTGCAATCATGCAAACTCAATCTGAAAGGCCTGTTGAGACATTTACAATCGGTTTCAATGAGCAAGACTATGATGAAGCAAAATGCGCCAAGGCAATATCCAATCACTTAGGGACAAGACATGAAGAGTTTTATGTCTCCCCCCAAGAAGCTCTGGATGTAATCCCTTTGTTGCCAAGTTTATATGATGAGCCTTTCGCAGATATTTCTCAAATCCCAACCTATTTGTTATCCAAACTAACCAAGCAAAGAGTAACAGTTGCTTTATCAGGAGACGGTGGTGATGAAATTTTTGGTGGATACAATCGATATATTGGGGTTCAGAAAATCTGGAACCTAATCAAAAATTTGCCATCTCCTCTTCGCAAAACTATAAAAAAGTCCTTTTTCTCTCTTGCTTCAGAAAAGTCGAATAATAAACTTACTGAAATGCTGGAGTTTTTGCCAGATCGTTTTCAGTTGTCTCTTGCCTCAGATAAAATCAACAAAGTGATGAACTCAATTGATGCAAAGAACAAGGAAGACATCTTTCTTCGGGTCTTAAAAAGTACTGAGGAAACAGAGAACCTGGTTTTAAAGGGGCGTGATCCAAAGATCATTTTAAATGAAAAAAATACATGGCCAGAATTCGAAGATTTTGAACATCAGTTGATGTATCTCGATGCTATGACATATTTGCCAAATGATATTTTGGTCAAGGTTGATAGAGCTGCTATGGGAGTATCATTAGAAACCCGAGTTCCTTTTCTAGATCCAAGAGTAACAGAGTTTGCTTGGGGACTTCCTCTAAATATGAAGATAAGGGATGGCAAAGGAAAATGGATCTTAAATCAACTCCTTTCTAAATATATTCCCGCAGAGTTATTAAACCGTCCCAAGATGGGGTTTTCTGTACCTCTTGAAGAGTGGTTACGAGGACCATTAAAAGTATGGGCAGAAGAGATGTTGAGTGAAAAACGTCTTAATTCTGAAGGGTTTTTTAATACAGATGAAATTCGAAAAAAATGGTTGGAGCATACGTCAGGCAAAAGAGATTGGTCTAAACTTTTATGGAACATCCTAATGTTTCAAGCTTGGTTAGATGAAGAGCTCCTTAATGAATAATGATAATTCTGAAATGTCTAAACCTAAAAAACTAATGTTTATTGTAAACGTGGACTGGTTCTTCATGTCCCATCGTTTGCCAATAGCACTCGAGGCACTTTCTAAAGGATATGAGGTGCATTTAGCAACGACGGTAACAGATAAAAAAGAAGAGCTTGAGAAATTAGGCATCACTGTACACCCTCTTTTAATCGGAGAAAGTAAGGGAGGAATCTTCCAATTTATCCGCTCTTTTCTTGAAATCATTTCAATATTAAAAAAGGTTAGGCCGAATTTAGTACACTTGGTCACAATCAAACCAGTTCTTTTAGGAGGCATCGCAACAAGATTGACGAAAGTTGAAGCTGTTGTTGCTGCAATCTCTGGCCTAGGTTCAGTCTTCTCTTCTCGAGGTTTTTTAGCTTCAATAAGAAGAGGAATTATCGGTGGAATTTACAAAGAAGCCTTAAAGCATAAAAATTTAAAAGTAATTTTTCAAAATGAACATGACAAAGCCATTTTAACAGACCTAACTGGTGTGAATAAAAAACAAACTAATATGATACCAGGTTCAGGTGTAAATTTAGGTCTGTTTAATTCTGAGGCTATTGCAGATGACGAGATGAAGTTTATTTTCGCAGGTAGGTTATTATATGAAAAGGGGATTGGAGAATTCATCCAAGCAGCCCAATCAATTTTAGCTGAAGCAACTGCAAAAAAACAAAAAGTTAAATTCATTCTCGTTGGTGCTCCTTATCCGAATAACCCTTCAAGTGTAAAGTTGGAGGAAATAAAAGAATGGGAAAAATCAGGGATAGTCGAATATTGGGGTGTTCGGCAAGATATGCCAGAAGTTTTACGGCAAGCTTACGCGGTAGTCTTACCGTCTTATTATGGCGAAGGTCTCCCTAAAATACTTATCGAAGCGGCTGCAAGCGGACGAGCAGTTATCACTACAGATCACCCTGGTTGCCGTGATGCAATCATAAATAATGTCACGGGTCTGTTAGTTAAAACAAGAGATGCCGATGACCTTGCCAATGCAATGAGAAGATTAATAGATAGCTCCGAACAAACAAAAGAAATGGGACTTGCAGGACGAAAAATGGCAGAACAAAACTTTGCTATTGAAAGTGTTACAAACGAACATCTAAAAATTTATGAAGAGCTATTATCTAACAATTTCGATAGTGAAGGGTAGATTAGTTTTATAAGTGAATTTATTAATCTTTAAAAATAAGTTCAAAAGCTTTTGTAGTCTTTAAAGGAGGCTTCCAGCCTAATAATTTTTTAGCTTTAGATGTATCAACTTCAAATGAACCATACAATCGATCAGCAATTGAAGATTTTCCAATAAGACCTAAAAGCAATTTCATCAAGCTCGAGGGCAAGGGAACAAGCCGAAGTGATTTGCCTTTCGCTTGAGCTATTTCTGAAAAAATATCACTCGTCGATAGGCTCTCATTATCAGCAACGAGGAAAACTCCATGTGCGATCTGTGGATGAGTTAAACAAGTTCGAATAAAGTGACTAAGGTTTTGAAGTGAACAAAGGTTTCTTTTATTATGAATTCCTCCAAAAGGTAAGGGCAGTTTTAAATCAACAAGCTTGACCAAACTTTGAAAATTCCCTTTAGCCCCTTTTCCATAAACCAAAGTTGGTCGAATAATTAGAACCTTAAGTCCTGTCTCTTCAGCCACTTTCAACAATCTCTGTTCAGCTATTAATTTGCTATTCGCATAAGCATCATTTGGTTGTGGTTGGTCTGTTTCAGTAAAAGGAGCAGAAGAATTATCCCCATTCACTTTTGCGGAACTCAAAAAAATAAATTGCTTTACGCCAGCTTGAGCAGCTGAACGAGCCAGCGTTTCTGTCAATTCAGCATTGATTGCCTCAAGGTCTCTTTTATCTCCCTCACCAGCCTTATATCCATTATCACCTGCAAGATGAATGATCACATCAATCATCTCAAACTTTTCTTCCCAATGTGACACCTGAAGAATGTCATCAATAACATCTTGCTTAATTTCAGAAGGTAAAGAGTTGGATAAGCGTCGAACCGATGCAGTAACTTGATGGATGTCCTCCAATAAATCTTTTACTAAATATTGGCCGATAAAACCTGTGGCTCCGGTTACATAAATCTGCGTCATAAGCTGGAAGCTCCAGAAATAGATTTTTTATTGTAAGGCTGCCCTTTGATGACTTGAAAGCAAGCCAACATGAAGCCCATCATAAGCCAAAACCATATTCCATTAAAATTACTAAAAATACTCATACCTGCAGAAAGTGGCCATAAGAAAAGAATGGCACCCAAGCATCCACTAAACAAAAGTGGGGTTTGAAACAATGCTGACCAATTGTTATAAATAAGCTTGCACCAAAAAAATAATATTGAACAGAAAAGCAGAAGACCAATTAAACCGTTATTCACCCATAATTCTAAATAAACCTGATGAGGGTGAATCAGACAACGACTTTTAGCCTTGTCGTTAACTCCATTTGGATCGTACTGAGGGTATTTACAAACAACACGGTAATTATTCGAGCCAACGCCTAAAATTGGGTGATCTTTAATTATGTCAATAGCAGCAGCAAATTGAGCCTTATAGGTTCTAGAGCTTTTAGGGTTCTCCTGTAACTGCTCTACTGTCTTCCCATAAATCCGACCTCTAAGTCCATCATCTAAGCTAATAGTCACTCCCAAACCACAGACCATTAATAGGAGGGCGAGAAAAATATACAATCTAAATTTGCGTAACATAATGGCGCTTAAAACAAGTGCAAAAAGCATTAATAAAAGAGCCATTCTCTCGCCAGACAACAATATGGTGATGAGCATCAAGATTGCAAAACCAATCGCAAGGTAAAAATTCTTAGAGTTACCAGATGTAGATTTATTCAGCGCCAGAAAGGCCAAAAAAGCTACCATCATAGGAATACCGAGCTTGGTTAAGTAAATTCCAAGAGTGCTAACTTGAAAAGGGCCAGATAAACGCCCCAACCTTTTTTCATTTCCAGCAAAGTCAAAACCAACAAGATATTCAAAAAGCCCATCAGCGACTGAAAAAATTAAAGTCGCAGCGAAAGCATAAACAAAAAAACGAATATCTTTGTCATTTCGCAGAATCCAATAGGAAATCGCAATGGCAAAAATTGGAAATCGTATGTTGGGAACAGATCTTTCAAGAGCAAGCTCAACATCATAGGCTTGAAAACTATTTATAACAGTAAATCCCCAGAAAAGGAAAACTGCAATGACCCAGTTACTTTTTAGCCAATTAAAATCTCTCCAATAAAATGAGTGAATAAGAAAACAAGCCGCGATAATAGAAACCCCGATATCAAGCGGAGAGCGTCCTATAATGATACAAATGGGAATGATAAGAAGGATTAAAAACATGATACGTCTCATGAGATCATCATCATAAGAAAAATATGTTCTAATTCTTGAAAGGGAAAATGTAGTCAACTTCTTAACCTTATACATTGTCGTTTATACGTAACTGAAACATAAAATATCAGTTTTTAAGAGATAGAAAATTACATTAAGTATAAAGCGAAATTATTGACAGTAAGGAGGAGGGCATCGTAATTTTTTAATATCAACTTTTAATTTTTACAAGACATTTTTACGATTAAAGTATTTAGGCACTGTATTTCTTTTAAGAATAAAAATGCATGAGGCTTGCAAAGCTTAAAAATGCTGAGCATAGTGAATGAAAAGAGTTTTCACTTTGAAAGCGGGAGCACCCCCAATGCCTGATCAGCAAAAAATTGTGCCAATTAAGAATAATTACAAAGAAGGCCAGAACCTTGAATTTGGGCCGTGGTTATCGCAAGCCTCTATTCTCATCGTCGATGATGAACCTGGCATACGTAATTTCTTAGTGAAAATGCTAAAGCCCCGTTGCAAGGAAGTTGTTGAAGCTTCAAATACCAAAGAAGCCTCACTCGCCCTTGATAAAGGCCATTTTGATGTCGTCATCCTAGATAACATTATGACAGGGCAATCAGGTGTTGAATGGTTGGTCGAGCAAAGAACGATTGGTTTTTTTGCAGACGCTATTTTAATTACAGCTTACGCAGATTTAGAAACAGCAATAAGAGCACTCCAAGCCGGTGCCGTTGATTTTGTTTTAAAACCATTTCGCTCAAACCAAATCTTAAACGCTGTTGCCCGTTGCTTAGATCGCATTCGCTTACGCAGAGAAAACTTTCTCTTACGGTATGAATTAGAAGCGAACTCAAATGAAGACAGTCAACACAACAGATTGATCGGTTCTTCTAAAGCCATTTCAGAAATCAGAAATACATTAGAACGTGTCGCCCCGATGCCAACATCTGTACTCATCACGGGTGAATCTGGCTCGGGCAAAGAAATCGCAGCCCGCACACTCCACTCATTATCAGACAGAGCTGATCAGCCATTTGTACCGGTTAATTGCGCCGCTATTGCAGAAGATATGATTGAGAGTGAATTCTTTGGTCAATTAAAAGAAGCAACAAGCGAAACACTTGGCCGTAGAGAAGGCCTCTTCTCATATGCAAGCGGTGGCACGTTGTTCCTAGATGAAATTGCAGAATTGCCACTTAATATGCAAAGCAAATTATTGCGCGCAATTGAGGACAAAAAAATTAGACCAGTCGGTTCAGAGCGGGAAGTCCCGGTCAATGTCAGGTTTATTTTTGCAACGAATGCGGACTTACCTTTAGAAGTTGAAGAAGGTCGTTTCCGATCAGATTTGTTTTATCGGCTAAACATTATGCACATAGCCATGCCACCATTACGCCAACGTAGAGGTGATATCAAAGAACTTGCAGAAATGTTCGTAGAAAAATTTTCTCGCGAATTAGGTGTTCAATCTTTGCCACTCACTAAAACTGTTTTAGACGGCCTCTCCAAGATGGAATGGCCAGGGAATGTGAGAGAGCTTCGCAACTTTATAGAACGCTCACTCATTCTGGGAGCTTACCCCACGCAATTCCAAACCAAAAACACTTCCACAGAAGATTTAAATTCAGAGAGGATGGATAAGGTTGAGAAACGCCATATCCTAAAAGTGTTGGAAACTTCGAATGGCAATAGAGCGGAAGCTGCGAGACGATTAGGCATATCAAGAAAGACCATTGATCGCAAATGTGCCCAGTGGGAAGTCTAGTGAGTGGGAAGTTAAATCTGTAAAGCCTTGAAAAATAGATTTTAAAGGAGATGGAATTAAAGAGTGATTTGTAACTCAACGAGTAACTTAAGCAATGTTTAATTTAGCGCCGAAAAACTTCAAACTAATGATCCCTGATGTGGATAAATCAGTTCGGTTGCGCCTGCTGCTTGTTGCCCTTCTTCCTATTCTGCTTGTTTCCCCTCTGCTAATGGGCTTCTCAATTTATCGATGGTCCAATCAATTTGATAATCTTTTAATCTCAAAGGTAAATGGTGACCTGACGATTGCACGCCAATATCTGAACCGAATTTTAGAAAATAGCGGAGAGAAGATACAAGCAGTTGGAGCATCTGCAAGTTTTGTAGATGTTGTTAATAATAACGTAAATAATGAACTCTCTTTTTACCTTCAAAAAAGCCGTAACAAACTCGGGTTTGATTTTCTTTATCTTGTGAAGGACAAGGGAGAAATCATGGCTTCCGCTTCAAAGACAAAAAGCCAAAGAATACCTAAAATATGGTCCGTTATTCAAAAAGCCTTAAGAGGCCAGCCAGCGACCAGCATAGACATTTATAATCAAAAACAGCTTTCCTTTCTGTCACCAGAGCTAGCCAATCAGGCCACGATTAATATTATCCCAACCAAAGCGGCTGTCCCAACAAATCGTAAAATTGAAACACGGGGTATGATGGTTCAAACGGCCACTCCTGTTATGATAAACGGAGAAAAAGCAGCGCTGGTCGGCGGTATTTTGCTGAATAGAAACTTAGACTTTATTGATACCATCAACGCTCTTGTTTACCAGCAAGCAAGTCTCCCTTTTGGCAGTCAGGGCACAACTACGTTATTTTTAGATGATGTACGAGTGAGCACCAATGTTCGTTTGTTTGAAAATAAACGTGCACTTGGCACCAGAGTGTCAGCCATTGTGCGCGAAACAGTGCTAGACAAAGGAAAAGTCTGGTTGGATCGAGCTTTCGTTGTAAATGATTGGTACATCTCTGCCTATGAACCAATTATAGACAGTTACGGCAAACGGGTCGGAATGCTCTATGTCGGTTTTCTTGATAAACCATTTCAAACTGAAAAATACACAACACTACTTATTCTAGTTGCTATCTTTCTAGTGGTTACCCTAATCTCTGTTCCCATTTTTCTATATTGGGTCAGAGGTATTTTTAAACCCTTAGAACGTATGGTTTCGACTATTCTCGATGTTGAAGAAGGAAACATGGGCGCGAGAACAGGCCCCGTTGAAAGTGGTGATGAAATTGGCAAGGTGGCCAACCATCTAGATGAACTACTAGATCTTTTACAAGAAAGAGACTTGCAATTAAGAAACTGGGCACAAGAGCTTAACAAGCGTGTCGAGGAAAGAACTGCTGAATTACAAGCAGCCAATAAACAGTTAGAAGCAACAACCCAGCAATTGGTCATTTCAGAAAAATTAGCCGCCATTGGTGAAATCACAGCTGGTGTCGCCCATGAAATAAATAATCCTGTTGCTGTTATCCAGGGCAATATGGATGTGATACGTGAAGTTTTAGGAGATGAAACAGATCAAGTTATAACTGAGTTCAGGTTAATAGATGAGCAAGTGCATTCTATTAATTTGATTGTCAGCAAACTGTTGCAATTTGCAAGACCAGAAGAGTTTGCAGGGTATCATGATCAGCACATGGTCGACGATGTGATGACTGACTGTCTGCTCTTGGTGCAGCACTTGCTGAACAAAACTCTCATTAAGGTCGAAAGAGACTCTAATTCAGTAAATCCGGTGCTCATCAACCGCACAGAATTTCAGCAAGTTTTAATCAATCTCATCGTCAACGCCATTCACTCAATGGAAGATGGAGGCACCTTAACCTTGAAAAATTGTGATAAATTTCATGATGAGAAAAATGGCGTCCAGATAGAAATAACCGATACAGGTAAAGGCATGGCACCAGATGTTTTAAAACGCGCATTTGATCCCTTTTTCACAACAAAGCAAAGTGAAGGAACAGGCCTGGGACTCTCCATCTCGCAAACTTTAATCAGCCGTATGGGAGGTGAGATAAAGGTGGAAAGTAAAGTTGGCAAGGGAACAACATTTTCCATCTGGCTGCCAGCAATAGTTGAGGACGAACCTCTAAGTATTATCTCTTAAATAGAAATACCTAGTATTCGTGGCTTTACAAATTGAAGAACAGAGTTGCACTATAAATACATTCAACCCCAGAGCATAAGTTCATCAAACAGCAATCAATCGCAAAAAGCTCCAAGTTTTATAGAAACGAAAAGTCCAATGTCATTGCCAGATGGTGATAACAATTCACAAGCAACCCTTTTTATCAAAGCAGCCCCGCTCATTTTCATCTTGTTATGGGCTGGCGGCTTCACTTTTGCTAAACTAGGCTTGAACAGTGCTGCGCCATTTACCTTGCTGAACATGCGTTTTTTCTTTGCCTCTATAGCATTCTTTGGCCTCTATCTGATCTTCAAGCCAGCAATGCCGAAAACAAAAAAAGAATGGCAACACACAATAACTTCAGGTTTTTTGCTGCAAGTCGTTCATTTCAGTTGCGTTTATTATGCGATTGTTTATGGCATTTCAGCTGGCGGTGTTGCCGTCATCACGTCTATGCAGCCGATTTTGATCGCAATACTCTCACCGCAAATAACTGGCGAAGTAATCACAAAACGTCAATGGTTAGGGTTTTTGCTCGGCCTAAGCGGTGCACTCATTGTAATAGTCCTGCAAACTGAAATTAGTTATTCATCTAGCCTAGGGATCATACTTTCATGTGCAGCCTTGTTCACTATGACAACACTCACACTTTATGAAAAACGGTTCGGTGGTAACCAGCATCCTATATCAATGAATTTGATCCAATATATTGTTGGTTTTGTTTGCACACTAATCTTGGCTCTGATTTTTGAAGGTTACCGCTATGAAACTTCAACGGAGCTATACCTAACGCTTGTTTATTTGGTCGTTGGTAATTCTATCATTGGTGTCACTCTTTTGCTTTCAATGATTAAGTTTGGAGAAGCGTCGAAAGTGTCGTCACTCTTTTTCCTAGTCCCACCAATTGCAGCTATCTACGCGTGGGTTTTAGTCGATGAAGTCTTATCAATCTGGGCCTGGGGCGGCGTCGCCTTAGCGGCAATCGGCGTTAGCTTCGTTAGAGCAGAAAAAAAGCCATAAGTATTTCGCTTATGGCTTTTCTTAATCAGGTAAAAACATTTTATAATATAAAAACTAACCATCTTCCTTTTCTTGGCTGTCCTCACCTAAGCGAACAAGGTCATTCATCAAGCCGCTTGTGCCATTATGAATGGTAAGCTTATCTACCTTGGCTGAAATTTCTGTCAAAGCTTCAAGCTCTTTCAACCGAAGCATCACAGGGTTGTCTGCCATCACTTTAGCTGTGTTTAAAAGAGAGCGTGTCGCATTTGTCTCTTCTCTGCGGCGAATAATATTCGCTTCAGCTTCCTTTTCAGCCGTGACAACCTTATTGAGAATTTCACGCATATCACCAGGAAGAACCACATCTTTCAATGTAATCTCTTTCACCTCAATACCGATTTCGGCCATCTCAGTTTTCACCTTCCCTGATGTCTCAGCGTCGATGGTAACTTTCTTCTCCAAGATCTGATCAAGCGTCAACGCGCCAAGTGTTTTCCTGAAGGCATATTGAAGAGAGCGATAAAACGCATCTTCAAAATCCTTGACCTTAGTTGTCGCAAACAACGGGTCCGTCACTTGATAATCAGCTGCAATATTAACGCGAATGGTCACCCGGTCTTTGGTCAAGACTTCCTGTCCAATCACATCAAGAGATTGACGCCGTGTATCAATGATTTTAAACACAACAGACTTCCCAATGCGCCAGAACCCGTGCAAACCAGGGCCAAGCTTGCGGTCATATGCTCCGTCTATGTAAACAAGAGCAATCTGGCCATCCAAAACTTCTTTCACATAAAAGTGGCTCACAATTCGAGAAATTCCAGAACGCTTTAGGAGAGCTTCAGAGACAGAAAAATCATTTGAAACATCAATTAATTTAACTGTCCAGGGACCAGCATCATTCCAAACATGAATTTTTTCATCAGGTCCAAGTGCGCTATAAAGATTACCATCCCGCTCAATCATAGCCACCTCGGTTGGAGATGTTTGAATGGTTGTCAAATGGTCCTTTGCCTGTTCAGGAATTTTGTTCATGACCGCTTTGGTGAGGTTGGATTCAAAATAAGGATCACGATTAATATCGTAACGCATGATGAATAAACGATTGCGCCGGTTCGGCAAAGCATATTCGCCAGGCGCAAGAATGCGATTGACCTGCCCCTTGTAAAGAGCAATCACGCGCTCATTCTCGTTAACGAGAAAACGTTTTTTCCCAAAAATCCAATCAACGATACCCATGTTACTGTTCCTCATAATACACCACCACGCACATAAGTTTTTCCCTCAGTGTGCCTTAAAACAAAACCGATAAAGCAAAGAATATCTATCAGTCGAGTTAAGTCGTGAGATTGTTCAAAAAATCTAGAAAATAATAAGGCGCAAAAACTGACAACAGGAAATCAAACGGCAAAGTCAGAGCGGGGATTAGAAGGAAACAAAGCGCGAAATCAATTGATTACAATGTAAAAAATTGACTTAAGGACTTCATCCCGTCAATACCATCATGCCCTTGCGGCATATCATTCAAGGTGACAAATCAGGTTAGCTAAAAAAGAGCAAAGCTCTTAAAAAATTCACCGCTCATTATCACAAGTCAGTTTTCGAACCAAAAAATAAAAATCAGCTTAAAAGGCTGTTGCGTTTTCTCAGACGCGTTTTGATAGAAGGAGTTGAACCTTCGACCGTCAGAACCTAAATCTGATGCTCTACCATGCTGAGCTATATCTTTGGTAAACTACAGTGAGAAAAACCTTCCCTATACAGGAACTGAAATCACAAAAATGATCAGGTCTGCAGGAGATGTGAATGAAAACCACAAACTGTTGAAGTGAAATTCGTTAGTGTAGCTTATTGCCTACATAGGACCACACTGTGAAAAAATTGAGGCAGTGGGATTGATTGTCCTAAAAAGAGAAAAAGACCAACTCCTTTAAAGTGGAATTTTCAAGGAGTTGGCCTGTAATCGAGACGCTTTCTCAGCTTTGCTTAGCCTGTCTGAAAAATAGACTATAAAGAACAGGCACAACGCCAAGTGTTAAAACAGTGCCCGCAATCATGCCACCAGAGATCACTAAAGCAAGATCATAGAACAACACATCACGCGCAATGATAATGGGCAGAAGACCAAGCACAGTGGTTGCTGTTGTCATTAAAATAGGTTTCAACCGAGTAACCGAGGCATTTAAAATAGCGTCCCTCACATCAGCACCATCTTCCCGTTCTTTCTCAATTCTGTCTATGAGTACAATCGCGTTATTGATCACAATCCCGGCAAGTGCCAGTAACCCAAGAATAGCCATGAAACTAAAATTCGCATTTGGCGCGATAAACAGCGTTACGGAAATTCCGGTGATGACCAGTGGAATGGTCAACAAGATAATCAAAGGTCGTTTGAAACTGTCAAACTGAGCAACCAATACAAGAATAATAAGCGCAAAGGCAAGCGGCATATAAGCAAAGAGGGACCCTTGAGCTTTAGCTGAGCTCTCAAGCTCACCCCCCTTTTCAATTTCATATCCAGGCTGTAGTTCAGTTTGAATTTTAGTCAATAGCGGTGTCAGAGCAGTATCAAGTTCAGCAGCCGTCATGTTTTTATTGACAGCAGAGATGGTAATCGTGCGCTCTAAATCACGGCGCTGCATTAAGGAAAACTCTGGTTGACCACGAAATGTAGCAATTTGTAAAAGAGGAATGGGGTTGCCGTTTTCTACTCCAATATTGAGTGTCCGCAACCGATCAATATTTTTACGAGCCAGCCCTTTTTCACGCAAAATCACAGGTATAGTCTGATCGCCCTCCCGGTAACCAGAAACTGTCGAGCCAGCCAAACTCGCATTAAGCGCATTGGCCACTTGCTCAGAAGTAACTCCTGCACGCCTTGCTCGCGCTTGATCAATATCTACAATGATTTTGACGGTTGGGTTCTCCCAGTCATCTTTAATGTTCCGAGAGCCAGGAATAGCACGAATGCCCGCCATAATGCGTTCAGATAAAGATTTTAATGTCTTGGCATCACTACCCACAATCCGGTATTCAACCAAACCAGCCTCTCCAGGACCCATAGACATCGGCTTTGGCGTCACACGTACATCAGGCATGGAAAGGTTTGCAAATTGGCGCACTTTCTCCAGCAAAGGCAAAATATCAGAAGGCTCTTTCACATTCACAACCAAAAACGCTCGAAATGGATCAGAGTCGTTAGGATCTAGCCCAAGATAAAAGCGTGGCCCTCCACCAGCCACATAGGCAACATGGTTTTTAACTTCAGGGTTTTTGGCTTTGTCGAGCAACCAGTTTTGCAAAGGCTTCACAGCCGCGAGTGTTAGGTAACTATTACTCCCAACCGGTGCATCAACCAAAATTTGCAATTGGGTGCGCTCTGATGCCGGGAAAAACACTTTGGGTACATAGGCAAATAGTGAGACCCCGCCAAATAAGGTGAGCAAAACAACACCTAAAAACGCAAATCTAAAACTTAAAATGCCATCAAGAATAGATCGATAAATCCGGTAAAACGGCTGTGTTTCATAATGATTGTCATCTATCAGTTTACCTGGTTTTAAAAACCAATAACAGAATAACGGCATCGCCGTTACAGCCATGACCCATGATCCAAGCAGGGAAATTGCAATCACGAGAGAAATAGAGCGGGTATATTCACCAGCCGTACTATCCGCCAGCATTAACGGCATGAAAGCAAAAACAGTTGTTAAACTAGAAGAGAGCAACGGCATAGACATATCTTGGCCCGAAGCAATCACAGCTTTCAAGCGGTCCTCACCTTCAGCCAACCGCCGACTAATATCTTCAGCAATCACAATACCATTATCCACTAAAAGACCAAGTGCAATAATCAAAGTCGCAAGAGACATGCGCTCAAGTTCAATGCCCATAATGCGCATCACAAGGATAGACAGAAGCATCACCAGTGGCACCATCGCTCCAACCAATAATCCTGTGCGCCACCCCAAGAATACCATCACCACAACCAAAACAATCCCAATCGTCTGATAAAGATTATTCATCACGCCGCTAACCGCAATTTCAATCTCATTTGGCTGGAAAGTGATATAACTAAGCTGATAACCGATGGGCAAGCCTTGCTCTAATTGAGAGGTCTTGGCCTTCATGTCTTCGGCAAATTTAAAACTATCAAACTGGTCAATCATTGAAACGGAAAGAACGATAGCTTTCTTGCCATTAAAAAATGCAGGTGATTTTGGAGGGTCAGCAAAGCCTCGTGAAATTGTCGCAATATCTTTTAGATAAGCAACTTGGCCGGTTTTATCCGGAATTTTGATTTGAAGGTTTTCAAGCTGCTCTAAATTTTCAAAATTACCAGTTGGTTCCACATAAAAAGATTCGCCGTTAGCCTGTATAATACCACCAGGTAAAACAATGTTCTGACGGCTAATCGCATCCGTGATATCAGATGCTTTAATACCATATTGAGCCAGACGAATATTATCAACTTCGACAAAAATGCGCTCAGGTTCCACACCAAAAAGAGAAACCTTTCGCACGCCGTTGACGCGGTAAAGTTGATTGCGCAAATATTTTGCATTCGTGCGCATTTCAGCCAAAGTAAACCCCTCAGCTGTTAATGCAATGGTGGCCATGGCAACTTCACCATAATCATCATTAACAAAAGGGCCTTCAGTACCGCTTGGCAGGTCACCCTTAACATCTTCCATTTTATTTCGAAGATCTTGCCAAATAGGGTCCATATCACTGTAGCGCTCATAAACAGCCGCGCGAATAATCGTTACACCATTTTGAACAGTTGAAATAATATGCTCAACTTCGGGTATTTCACGCAGCTTTTCTTCAATCTTACGAGTGATTAAATTTTCGATCCGTGTTGGAGACATACCATTGAATTGCGCCGTTATGAGAGCAGTTCGAATGGTGATCTCAGGGTCTTCACGAGACGGATGAGTTGTATAGCTAAAAGGTCCGGCAAATAAAATGAGGACAACAAAGAGCAAAACAAGAGTTCGATTATTTAGAGCAAAGGCTGTTAAGTTCCGCATGGAAAAAAATCTTTCAGCTATTGAAGAAGGCGCACCGGGCGTTTGTCATAAAGAAAGGAGACACCTGCTGTTGCAATGACATCACCATTTTTAACTTGTCCTGCAATGAGGAGATCATTGTCACGTATATTGACAACTCTAACTTCACGTCGTTCAACAAATTTTTTCTCTTTATTAAAAATGAAAACATAAGCCTTTTCAGGCTCCCCGCTCGGTAAAACAGCTGTAGTGGGCACTGCAAAGGTTGGGACGCCAAGATCTTCTTGAAATTTAAACGTCACTTCAGCGCTCATACCAGGGCGTAATTTTTCGATTCTTTCACTCAGACCAATCGTGACAGGAAAAGCGTTTGCTTGTCCCGCTTGCGAGCTAATTTCTTTGACATAGCCCTTGATAGGAGCGCTAAGACCAATAGAGAGCTTCACATCGACCTCATTGCCAATCTTAACTTCATTGACCAAAGTCTCTGGCAGAGATACATCAACTTCATAATTATCTTCGGTATGAAGAGTGACAATTTCTTTGCCAGCGGTCACTTCTTCAAAAACTTCAACTGATTTTTCAGAAATGGCGCCATCAAACGGCGCTAAAAGCGAGGTCTTCGCAAGATCTCTTTTGGCAATTTTCAAGGCACTATCCTGAATAGAGACTTCACTGCGCGCGCTCTCGAGCGTGGCAAGCGAACTATCAAATTCAGTCTTTGTTGTAAATTTTTTCTGATACAGTTTACGTTGCTGCTCAAACTTTTTCTCAGCATCAGCTAGACGCGCCAACGCACTTTTTAAATTACCTTCAGCACTTTGCACCTTGAGGCTATATGTTTGTGGGTCGATCTCGGCAAGGACATCTCCTTTTTTAACGCGATCACCAACAGCAACATTCAATTTTAAAATTTGCCCCGAAATTTCAAAAGCTACTTTTGTGCTCACTGTCGGAGAAATCACGCCAGCAATCAAACGCGCTTGATTAACAACCTTTGGTTTTAAGGTCATATGTTTTATTGAACGAACAACTTCGGCCTTTTCAGTTGGCTCTGGCTCAGAACAGCCAGGCAGTAAAAAAGCAAAGAAAAGGAGCGTGGAAAAGCGAACTGCAAAAGTGCAAAAAGCAGAAAAACGAAGAGTGTGACCAAACAAATCACCAAGGATTAGACGTCTCATAGTACCCCCATCATGTCTCTAAATGAATAGAGCGAAATATCTCTAATAGATATATACTTTTACCAGAACGGGGTAAAGGAAATAGCTCGGAACTAAAAGCAAAAAATAAAAAAGGAGAATGATTTCCCATCCTCCTTTTAATCGAATATGTTCTCAACAATTGGTTATGAAGACCTATTGTCCAGCTACACTGCGAACGGCATTGTAAGTACCAGACCCGAACTTACCATCAAGTGGCCCATTATAATAACCGGCATTCGCCATCAAACGTTGCAGCTCTCTTCTAAATGTGAGTGACCACCCTGCGGAGTTTGTCGTCATTTCTTTTACCGCAAACTGATGCTTACCTTGAAGGGCCTTAAACACCCACATGGCTGCCTTTTTATCATTCTTCTTCACACCCTTACCAAGCAGCCTCATATAGCCAAGCATGTAATTTGAGTTTGCAAAACCTTGATCTGCCGCGGCTTTATAAAGAGACCAGGCGGTGCGCTCACTTTTCTTAACACCGCGCCCATAAAGGTACATATAAGCAAGGTTATTCTTTGCACGAGCGATCCCACCATCAGCACCCTTACGATACCATTTAACAGCTGCTTTGAAATTAACTGGAATGCCGCGCCCAGTTTCATTCATATAACCAAAGTTGGTCATACCATTATAATTTCCAGCCAAAGCCGACTTTTTGTACCATTTAGCGGCTTCTTTTAAATCACGAGTTATGCCTTTGCCATTTTCATACATATAGCCAAGGTTAGTCATGCCCTGTGCTTCACCAAGTTCAGCAGCGCGCTTGTACATTTGAGCCGCTTTCGATACGTCCTTGACGATACCAAATCCGTTTTCAAGAGAATAGCCTAAATTGACCATAGCGCTTTTATGTCCCATCGAAACCGCCTGTTTATAAAGGCGAACGGCTTTATAATGATCTTTCGTTTCTCCATTGCGGCCATTAAAGATGTTCCACGCCCGTGTGAAGATAGCTTGAGCATTTTTAGAAACTTTTTTCGGGGTCTTCACAATCGGTGGCAAGAGAGCAAGCGGTTTATTGGGTTGCTTCACTTTAAGCTCATCTAATCGTGCTTTCGCTAAAGTTGAGTAAATTCCACTTTTACATTCAGCCAAAAACGCTTCAACTTGAGCATAAGTCGCAGAGGTTGCAATTTGCGGCCAAACCCCACAAGTACCCCCACCTTGAATGTTAACCGCAGGTTGTTTCGTGATCACTTTTTGTGGTGTTGATAGGTCAACAGCGCCAACAGCAGGCGGTGTGAAATAGAAGTCACCAAGCACTTCATCATAATAAGCAGGGCGCTGTTCGTGGCTCACGGTTGAAGCAAGCTTCATAACCTTGCGCCGTACTTGTCGCGCTGTGTCTGAAAGTTTTAACCCAGGCTTTGACAGCAAGGGCACTAACGTGCGCGTAAAAACGGAGTTTGGATGCGGGTCACTATCACTCAGACGATCAAGCGCAGATTGTCCAAATCCGGCTGAATAAAGAATAAACGTGCCCTCAGGTGGAGCTTCCATCGTCCCAAGGCCGCGTGTGCGTCCTAAGCTGCGCGTGCCAGATTTTTGAAACGGATTGTTCCGGCAGGCATCTAAAATCAGCATGGTCATGCGTACCTTACGGCGGCCAATTTCATTGAGAACATAATTGACGCCAATTGCTTCACTTTTCACGAAAGACTCTTGGCCAGGTTCAGCATTAGGAATGTCAGTTGGAAGGAGGTAATTTTGTCCGCGTATTTCAACACCGTGCCCGGCGAAGAAGAAAAGGGCCTCATCTCCAGCCTGCAGCGAAGAGAGAAATTTCTGTAATTGTTGATTAAAGCCGCGACGGTTCAAGTCTTTATGTAAATGAACCTTAAACCCAAGTGCTGTGAGCCTCTTTGATATACTATCAGCATCATTTTTCGCTTTGGCCAGCTTGGGAACATTGACATAACTGTCATTGCCAACAACCAATGCCACTCTTTTCGCATAACCTGATGTAGAAAAAGATAGGTGCAAAACTACAGACAATATCAAAAAAGCCAGACCGCGCATTTTAAAAGTCCTCCAAACAACGTGAGAATTTCATAATTTAAGCCAAAGTATAAAATAACTGTGATGAAATTTCCATATCAAGGAAGATTAAATTATTGCAATGTTGCAAAGAAATAGCTCTATTGATTGAAAGAAATTGTTTTTTAAGTTCGTGACAAATATCTTAATAAAGTTTGTCGAAAATGGATGGTTAGTAACTGAATATGAAGAATAAATTGACATTGTTGCTTAGCGTTTTAACGTTTCTTTTGGCTCATTCAGCCCCTCTCAAAGCTGAAAAGCTCTTAGAAAAAGTCGAAAGCCCCTACAACACCATCTATATTTACAAGCAAACTCCATATATAACCCTTGCCTTTGGTCACAAAAGCCGCCGCTATGTTGAAAGCCGCCGAAATCCAAATGATTTAACAGAACTCCCAGTTGAATATACCAAAAGCTTCACCATCGGCATGGCCTATCCGAAAAACTTGAATTCCTTTCTCATGATTGGCATGGGCGGCGGTTCAACCAGTTGGTACTTGCATAAGTCATTACCAAAAGCCAAAGTCGTTGCCGTTGAACTCGACCCGGAAATTGTTCGTTTATCTCGAAAATATTACGGCTTTAAGCAAAATGGCAAACAAAGCGAAAACTTCACCATCTCAGAGCTGGATGGTCGCATGCATATTCTGCGCAAAAAACAAAAGCATGATATTATCTTCGTTGATGCTTATAGAGGCCAGTTCGTTCCCTTCCACCTCATGACCAAAGAATTTTTTACACTTGCCAAAAAGCGATTGAGTAAAGGCGGTGTTATGGTGCAAAACATCGAGCCGTCCACGATGCTCTACGATAGCGCCATTGCCACCATCTCTTCGGTCTTTGATCATGTGGATGTGTATAGAGGCGGCGGCAATATTGTGGCCATAGCTTATGATGGTGAGAAAAAATCAATTGAGAGCTTAATTGACAA
Organism: Methyloligella sp.; assembly: GCA_021604645.1. Classification (GTDB taxonomy): domain Bacteria; phylum Pseudomonadota; class Alphaproteobacteria; order Rhizobiales; family HXMU1428-3; genus HXMU1428-3. The sequence goes on along the minus strand of BQJJ01000005.1, from coordinate 156,503 downwards.
GGCAACCCAGTTACAAGAAACACATAAGTTTCGCTATGCCTTGCCAGATCTCATCCAGAAACGCGCTATGCTGTTGGATTACAACGCAAAAACCAAAGCGCTCACCGATGATTTCGCACCAGTGAATATGTTGAAGACCATAAAAACGCACAATAAAAAGCACAAATAAATATCAGGATCGTTAAATGCCGAATACAAAAAATACTAACAATTCGCTGAGCTATATAATGATGCTCCTAGCCGCATTTATCGTCGGCGGTGTTATCATGTCTCTTGAAATGCTGGCCTCACGCTACTTAAATCCCTATTTCGGCGGAACGATCTTCACCTGGGCGGCGTTAATCTCAGTTGTGTTGCTTGCTATGATGGGGGGCTATTTCCTTGGTGGTTACAGTGCTGATAAGAAAAAATCCGGCTGGTTGCTAGAAGTGATGATTTTCATCTCCGCCCTTTATATGATTGCCTTGCCGCAATTTATTGACCCAATGATGGAAATCGTTATTACAGCCATTGAAGATGTAAAACTAGGAGCGTTGGTTGGTGCCCTGGTTGTCACCGGCTTACCCGTTGCCTGCCTCTCTACTTATTCACCTGTTGCCATTCGGCGAACATTAAATAATGTCGAACATGCAGGGCGAACATCAGGCACCATCTTCGCTATCTCAACTGCCGGTAACATCTTCGGCACACTGGTTACATCCTTTTATCTCATCCCCAATTTTGGCACCAGGTCTTTGACGCAATCATTGTCAGTATTTCTGGCCTTAGCATTAGCAATCGTAATATTTGCCCGCCCAAAATCAGAGACCCAAAAACCTGCAACTCAATTCAACACGGTTTTGCCAATATTAATGATTTTCGCAGGCCTAATGAGCCTTTCGTTCTTGGGAGTAAATGAGCTTCACGCGAAAGAAGGCCAGATAAAAGAGGGGCAAGCAAAAGAGGGGAACAGAACGGTCATTGAAAAACAAGCTGCTTACCCCGAAGGCCCGGTTTTCATCAGCGGAGATCTCTATTACACAGAAATGACTCGCAATAGAGTGATGAAAGTGACAGCCGAAGCGTTTAAAAAAAAACATTAAAACCTGAAATCCACTTTTATAAAAAGGGCTGCGGCCCCACATCGCTCGCACGCTACCAAACAAACAAAATCGTCATCCTCTGCCATTTAAGTGATGAACTGATCATCACTGATCAGACAGGCAAAACCCTCCGCACCATAAAAAAGAGCAAAGAGGGCATCGCAATCTTTCATCCCAATGATTGCATTAGCGACGGAGAAGGAGGCGTCTACCTCACAGCACCAGGGCATTTCGACAAAAAGCTCCAACCCATGGGGCTGATATTTTATCTAAGCAAAGAAGGTATCGTTACAAAAATCGCAGAGAACCTCATCTACCCCAACGGCATCGCACTTTATAAAGATGAGCTTTACGTCTCTGAACACCTGGCCAAAAGAGTGATCAAATATCCGCTTTTTGGAAAAGGAAAAATTGGCAAGAAAAAACTCTTCACCAACTTTAAAAATGCTTCGCCTTTTAGAAATAGAGACCCGGAGTATACAGGGCCAGATGGCATAGAAATCTCAAAAAACGGCACCATCTACATCGCCGAATACGCCAGAGGCCGCATCTATGTATATGGCACTGATGGAACCTACAAAAAAAGCCTCCACACCGGCCTCCCCTTTGTCACCAACATGGCGCTGGATAAAAATGAAATAAGCCTAGTCATCACCGGAGCAAAAAGCCTGGATAGTTTTTTGCAGTTCGGAAAGGTATATAGATTTTCATTAAAATAGTATTTTTAATTAGATGTATTTCCGAGCTGTTCCATATTGATTCGGACCATCGGTACCCCGAAAAAAACTCAATTCTACAAAAAGCCATAAACCAACAATCACAGATATGATTTGAGTGATAATATAAGATGTTGCTAAAATCATTTTATCTACATGAATTGCTAAATCAATTTTGAGAAAAACGGCAAGCAGAATAAAAATGTTAGGTAGAAAATATAAGAGTTGCCAGTAACCTGACTTGTTTCTGTCATGTAATCTTTGAGTAGTCACATTAATATACATGAAGAAAAAAACTATCAGTCCCAAGTTTTTGAGTATATGGTTTATTCCTAGTTCTTGAGATTTATCTAAAAGCTCATCTTCTGAGGGGGTGAGTTGCATAATCCATTCAGACAAAACTGGGAATAATTGTTCTTCAGGATTCAGGAAATTATAAAACCCAATAACTATTATTAAAATTGGAGGTAGAGTGAAAAGTAAGTAAAAAAGTCTTCCAACTCTTCCTCTCATCATTAAAAAGTTAGTTATATACATTTCACGCCTCTGTTAAGCTAAGTAAAGCATGAGTACTTAATGGATTGTGTGTTGTAAAGTCAATTATTTATGAAATAAATACTAATTAAACCAGTACTAATATTAGTACTGGTTTAATTTAAGCATTTTTAGTGTGAATTTTATGAGCTTTTAAAACTCAGCTCACCATCAGCTACATCGACCTTGATGACCTGACCATCCAAAACCTCACCACCGAGGATTTTCTCAGCTAATGGGTCTTGCACTTCCTTTTGAATAACCCGCTTCAAAGGCCGCGCACCGTAAGCCGGATCATAGCCTTTGTTAGCAAGCCATTCAGTGGCCGTATCGCTGAGCTCTAAGGTGAGTTGGCGTTCATCAAGAAGCTTTTGCAACCGCCTAATCTGAATGGTCACAATCGCGGCCATCTGCTCTCGTTTCAAACGATGGAACAAGATCACCTCATCGACGCGGTTAAGGAACTCAGGGCGGAAATGCCCGCGCACCTCTTGCATCACTTTCGCTTCAACCAACTCAACATCATCGCCATCTTGTAGCGAAACAAGATGTTCAGAACCAAGGTTAGACGTCATGATGATAAGGGTATTGCGAAAATCAACCGTACGTCCCTGACCATCTGTCAAGCGACCATCATCCAAGACTTGCAAGAGCACATTGAACACGTCTGTGTGCGCTTTTTCAATCTCATCAAACAAGATCACCTGATACGGCCGCCGGCGCACAGCTTCCGTGAGGACACCGCCTTCTTCATAGCCAACATAGCCTGGAGGTGCCCCGATAAGCCGAGCGACAGAGTGCTTCTCCATAAACTCAGACATATCAATCCGCACCATGGCCGTATCATCGTCAAAGAGAAACTCAGCAAGAGCTTTCGTCAGCTCTGTTTTACCAACACCAGTTGGGCCGAGGAACATAAAAGAGCCAATCGGCCGGTTCGGGTCTTGTAAGCCAGCCCGCGCACGGCGCACGGCCGTGGAAACTGACTTCACCGCATCTTCCTGGCCAATCACACGACCAGCAATTGCTTCTTCCATCTTGAGGAGCTTCTCGCGCTCCCCTTCAAGCATCTTGTCAACCGGCACGCCAGTCCAGCGAGAAACAACGCCCGCAATGTCAGATTCGCGCACAACTTCGTTTACCATCAGATCAGAAGAGTTGTCACCATCTGGTGTCTCAGAAAGTTGCTTTTCCAGGCCAGGAATAACGCCATAAGAAAGTTCACCAGCCTTGGCGAGATCACCAGCGCGCTGGGCTTGCTCAAGCTCAATCCGTGCTTGGTCAAGCTGTTCCTTCACTTTGTTTGCGTCAGAAAGCTTAGCTTTTTCACTAGACCAGCGCTCAGTTAGCGCAAGTGATTGTTCTTCAAGGTTCGCAAGTTCTTCGCTTAGTTTCTTCAAGCGGTCTTTTGAGGCCTCATCATCTTCTTTGAGTAATGCTTCGCGCTCAATCTTCAGCTGGATAATCCGGCGGTCAAGCTCGTCAAGTTCCTCAGGTTTTGATTCAACCTGCATGCGCAACCGGCTCGCCGCCTCATCCATCAAGTCAATCGCCTTATCCGGCAAGAACCTGTCAGTAATATATCGGTTAGAAAGGGTGGCACTGGCAACGAGTGCATTATCAGAAATCCGCACCCCATGGTGCAGCTCATATTTTTCCTTCAAGCCACGAAGAATAGAAATGGTGTCTTCAACTGTTGGCTCAGAAACAAACACCGGCTGGAAACGCCGCGCAAGGGCAGCATCTTTCTCAACATGCTTGCGGTATTCATCAAGCGTTGTCGCACCAACACAGTGCAGCTCACCGCGAGCTAACGCAGGCTTTAGTAAGTTAGAGGCATCCATCGCTCCATCAGATTTACCGGCACCAATGAGCGTATGCATCTCATCAATAAACAGCACAATTCCGCCTTCGGCAGCTTTCACTTCAGAAAGCACAGCTTTAAGCCGTTCTTCAAATTCACCGCGATATTTCGCGCCTGCAATCAACGCGCCCATATCAAGGGAAAGCAATTGCCGCCCTTTAAGGCTCTCAGGCACATCACCATTAACAATACGAAGAGCCAACCCCTCGATAATTGCTGTTTTACCAACGCCTGGTTCACCAATGAGAACCGGGTTGTTTTTAGAACGCCGTGAGAGCACTTGCACCGTGCGGCGAATTTCTTCTTCTCTCCCAATCACCGGGTCAAGCTTGCCGTTGGCAGCTTCTTCAGTTAGATCACGAGCAAAACGTTTCAGCGCATCAAAGCCTTCTTCAGCTGATTGCGTGTCGGCCGTGCGCCCTTTGCGAATATCATTAATCGCTTCATTTAATTTCTGTGCTGTGATCCCGCCAGCTGACAATATCCGCCCAGCTTCACTAGAAGCTTCAAGGCAGGCAGCCAGCAACAAACGCTCAGTAGTGACAAACTTATCGCCCGCTTTATCAGAGACATCTTCAGCCGCTTTAAATAGTTTTGCCATGTCTGGCGCGATATAAAGTTGCCCGGCTCCTGAGCCACTTACTTTGGGAATTTTAGACAACGCTGCGCTTACCTGAGCCGCAATCAATTGCGGGTTCCCACCAGCTTTGGTGATCAGGTTGATTGTTAAACCGTCCTGGTCTTCCAAGAGAGCTTTTAACAAATGCAGGGGGGTGAACTGTTGATGGTCATTAGCAAGCGCTTCTTGTTGGGCGGCTTGCACAATTGTCTTGGCCCTATCAGTATATCTTTCTTGTTTCATCTCTATCTGCCTCTTAATGCCCACTCAAAATTCCCTATATATAAGGCGAATTTTATGTGTCTAAACAGTTATTTGTTGAAAAAGGTGTTGAATATGATCTGCGGCAAATAATCCCAAAAAGGCAACCATCCACCCGATAATAATTATATATGTTGCCAAGAAACGAATTAAAGAGGCATTATGCAAAAATAAGTGATAAAAACTAGAATAAAGTACAATAGTCCAAGTGTCAGCTACTAGTGCGTTCCGCCCAAAAGTGGATACCGGTTTTGGGAATAGTGCGATTGCTAGTGGGCAACTGAAGTGTACAAAAAAGCAACGCTGAAACAAGACCCTAGAACATTTCCTTGAATACATAAAATGAGGAATGTTCTAGTTTAGAGGAATAAAAGAATGACAAGCCAGAGCGGCGATGATGGCCAAAAAAAGCATCGAGAACAAATCTCTGTTCACTCTCTCCATCGTTATCCTGTAAAAGGACTATCAGCTGAAAATTTAGACACTGTAACTGTTGAAGCCAATCAATGTTTTCCCTTTGATAGGGCTTATGCCATTGAAAATGGCCCCTCTCGTTTTAATGCGAAAGAGCCTAAGTTTTTGCCAAAAATCAACTTTTTAGCTCTGATGAAACATGAGCGTTTGGCACGGCTAGACACTAGTTTTGAGGCTGAAACAGAAACTCTAACCATTTTTAGAGAAGGTCGGCAGGTCGCTAAAGGCAACCTTTCAACCTCAATTGGCCGAAATATGATCGAACAGTTCATCGCCGCTTTTATGCGAGAGGAATTAAAAGGGCCGCCAAAATTACAATCAGCACCAAACCACCATTTCGCTGATTGCCCAGACCCGCTTGTCCATATTATCACAACCGCTTCAGCCAAAGCACTTGAAGTGATTTTAAATGATAAAGTCGACCTAAAACGGTTTCGCGCAAATATTGTTTTGGAGACAACCACACCGTGGACTGAAAAGCAGTGGGTTAATAAAGTCATTAAAATTGGTGATGTCGAGATTGAAGTTATCGATGAAACTGGCCGCTGCGCCGCAATAAATGTTGACCTCGAAACAGGCAAAAGAGGGCGCTCAATTCCAGCCACGCTCACACAACATTTTAACAATGAGAACTTTGGAATTTATGGCAAAATCATCAAAGGCGGTCAGTTATCTTTAAAAGATGCAGCCCAAATCATTGAGTAAAAAGAGCATTGCGTCCAAAAGTGATCCCGGTTTGGTATAGCACGGTTGCTGGTGGGCAAACCAAAGTGCAGAAAATAAGCACGGTTGCCGCGCCGGTTGCTATGTGGGCAACCTGAAGGCGCACTAAAAAGTGGGCAAACTAAAGTGCCACTAAGGAAAGCAATACCCGGAAGAGAGAGAAACCTCTCTAGGCAGCTGCATCATCGGCATTATTTTCAATGATCGGAGTTTCTGAGGCAGGGCTATCAGCAACTGGTGCTTCAGATTGCTCAGGTGCAATCATCTCAACTTTAGGTTCAGAGCGGCGTCTTCCCCGTCCACGAGGCTTGGTGTCTTTACCATCAGAAGCTTCAGATTTTTTATCAGCACTGTTATCAACTGTCTCATCAGATTGAGAAGCTGTTGCTTCAGATTCTGATGCGTCACCATTTGATTTTTGAGCACGTGTATCAGGGCGGCGGCGGCGGTTGTTATTCTTCCGTCCGTCAGAACGTCCACCGTCATTACGCCCTTTACCAGAAGAGGCATTTTGTTGATCAGTTTCATCGCTTTGAGAAGACTGATCATCAGATTTATCCGCATTGGATTGATTGTTTTGCTGAGCGGCAGCAATGATCCGATTATAATGCTCTGCGTGTTGAAAATAATTTTCTTGGCGGACAATATCGCCCGAAGTTTGAGCGTCACGAGCTAGAGAGTTGTATTTCTCTGATATATGAGCTGCAGTCCCGCGAATTTTTACGTCAGGGCCATTGGATTCATAATTTTTCGTTAGTGGGTTCTGTGCCTTACGGCTTCTTCCCCGTCCACGTCGATTTGATTGAGCTTGCCTCATCGGCTTCCATTCAATTTTTTAAGTTAGGTTAAATTAACAAGTCATCACAAAGCTTATGGAAAAAATGCCTTTAAAGAAAACCAAGTTTCATTAAAAGAAAATCATAGCAATATGTATGACAAATAAATATCAAAAGGTGTGGTGATCTTGGCCATCGGCCAATAAATCCAGATAAAATGCTAAACATTAATAAATAGCAAACAAACACACTTCTCAATATAATTCAAAGGAATATTTCTTTCATTTAAATCACATACTTAAGTTCGGTCCACACACTCTAAACTTAAAGAATTTGTAATTTCCTTTACCTATGAAAAGACTACAAATCAGAGTTACACTTGTTGCTAAATTTGATAATCAATTCCTCATCAAATTTCTGATAAAATCAATAAAAAAATTGAGAATATCTATCCCTCGTTCTAGAAATTATGCACTCACTAAAAGGCAAAAATATATCCTAAAGCTTCTCAATATTGTCCATGTTAAAAAGAAACTGCTTCAGCTTTAGTGACGTAAATTCTAGCAAATCAAAATTGGCTATTCTTTGCTGAACCTTTATAAAAAATCAAAAGACAAAACTTCAAAGTGTCTCTAAGCTATAAAATTCTAGTGTCTCGTACTAGTGTTCCGTAAGTGTCAAATACCCAGTAAAAGTGTCAAATACCCGGTAAGTGCCAAAGTCCCGCAAGTTATTAACTTAAGCCCTACACCCAAGGTGTTTCCACCAAACAAATCAGGTGTTCCCACCAAACAAACCCAGATTTGAAGACAAATGCGGCGTTAAAATGTTTCAAAACTTTCCATTATCATTCAAGCGTTAATAACCGCGAAAAAATAAACAGAAAAACCAAGTGCTCCAACTTCAATCAAGAAAGTGCTTCCACTTGAATTAAGAAAGGCGCCCCCACCTAAATCAGAAACAAGGCCGGAAATAAATCTAACAGCCAAATAACGAACAAATCATAGCCTTTTTCGAACGTAACGCCAAGAAAATTTTTCATTCAAAAGAAAAATTAAAAAGAAAGATTGACCGCAAGGGTTCGAGTTATGCCAGCTAAATCAGATTCTAAATCATGATTTAGAATATACGGCTTTAAATTAGATTTATTTAACATTTCAACAAGTTGAGTGTCTTGTTTCTGGCCAAACTCTAGCAATAAAAGGCTTGATGGGGCAAGGAATTCTTTCGCCCTGTCAAATATAATTTCATAAGACTCTAACCCTGTTTCTCCACCATTTAAAGCAAGGGCGGGGTCGAAATGTCTCACCTCTGGCATTAATTCATCTAGCTCTGATTCTGGAATATAAGGTGGATTAGAGAGTACGCAATCGAATTTACCCTCAATGGTTGAAAACCAATCGCTTTTTTGAAATTTAGCACGTTCGTTTAACCCAAGTTGAGAGGCATTTTTCTGAGCAATTTCCAGCGCTCCAGGGTTGATATCAGCACCAACTCCGGTAGCAAAAGGCAATTCATGCAACAAACTTAAGAGAATGCAACCACTACCAGTCCCAAGGTCGAGAAGTCTTAATGGTTCGTTTTTACGTGGTCCGATTTTTTCAAGGGCATGCTCAATCAATGTTTCAGTGTCGGGGCGTGGATCTAGAGTGTCCTTGGAAATAAGAAAGGGCAGAGACCAAAATTCACTATGTCCCAAAATTCGGCTAATTGGTTCACGTTTTAGGCGGCGGCGAACTAAATCAGATAAGGTCTCAGACTGTGTATCAGATAAAACAAGGGCTTTATGCTGTATAAATTCACTATGGGTGAGTTTGGCTACATGTTGCACAAGTAGACGCGCATCTAAAGACGCTGTTTCAATGCCAGCAGTGTTAAAGGCATGGATAAGACCAGGTAAGATGTCTGAAATTGGGGCAGCTTTAATCAGGAAGTTCTCCAAAATCTACTCTCCATTAAACAAGAAAAAACGAACCTTAGTCTTAAATTGTATCTAGTCCCTAAATTGGGTTTAGTCCTAGCCTTCGCTATCCATAGCTGCCAATTGTTCTGCTTGGGATTCTGTGACCAATGCATCAACAATTTCATCTAACCCTTCACCAGCTAGCGTTTGCTCTAACTTATGTAAAGTTAAGTTAATACGATGGTCTGTCACACGACCTTGTGGAAAGTTATAAGTGCGAATGCGCTGAGACCGATCACCAGAGCCAATCTGTCCTCGGCGTTCTGCAGAGCGTTCATCTTCCTGGCGTTGACGCTCGGCATCATAGAGCCGTGAGCGCAAAACCTTCATCGCTTTAGCCCGGTTCTTATGCTGTGATTTTTCATCTTGCTGAATGACAATAAGGCCCGTGGGCAAGTGAGTAATGCGAACCGCACTATCTGTTGTATTCACGGATTGTCCACCTGGACCGCTGGCGCGAAATACATCTATGCGCAAGTCCTTATCTTCAATGTCAATATCAACATCTTCAGCTTCAGGCAGCACAGCAACAGTCGCAGCAGACGTATGAATGCGCCCGCCAGACTCTGTTTCAGGCACGCGTTGCACGCGATGCCCCCCTGATTCATATTTCAAACGAGAGAAAACTCCGGTACCAGAAACACCGGCAATTATTTCCTTGTAGCCACCAACCGCAGATTCATTTGACGAAATAACTTCAACTTTCCAGCCCTTAAGGTCGGCATAACGTTGATACATCCGAAATAAGTCACCGGCAAAAAGTGCAGCTTCATCTCCGCCAGTACCAGCCCGAACTTCAAGAATAGCACTGCGGCTATCTGCTTCGTCTTTTGGTAATAATTTAATTCGAATAGATTGCTCAAACTCCGGAATTTTAGCTGAAAGCTCCTGTAGCTCCTCTGTAGCCATGAGTTTCATTTCCTCATCCGCTTCAGCGTCATTGAGGATTTCGTCTAAACCCTCGATTTCTTCCAGGGTGCTGAAATAACTCTTAATTTCAGCAACAACAGGATCAAGCTCTGAAAATTCGCGAGAGAGCTTCACAAAGATATCTTGAGAAGGTCCAGTTGAGAGTTCAGTTTGCACCACCTCCCAGCGGGCAACCAATTGTTCAAGCTTTTCCTTTGGCAAAGCCGACATGGGCTCTACTCCTATCTTTATATAATTTTTGTTGTGTTGGAACAGTGGCGAATGTCGATGGTCGAGTGGTAAATTGCCGAGTGGTCAATGTGCGCACGCTTAATTGTCGAGTGAAGGTCCAGCTATTCCATTTGGTCTTTAGTGTTAAGTGCGTGAGCTAAGAAAAGCTCACATAAATTAAAAAACCAGATTAGACCATAATGAATAATAAAAAAAAGACAAGCTCCTCACGTAAACTTTTACAGTAAGATGATAAGTGAGATCGTATAGCTATTTATAAGCATGGGATCGTGAACTAATTAATTTGCTAAATTGAAAAGATCCAAAGCATAATTATTGCCAATACTTAATTATTGAAAGAACCTAGTTTGGAAAAATCAATACGTGGGAGCTTACGAACAGTTGGAACCGCTAATTTATCAGTTTTTCTCATGCGAGGGTCAGCAACATGCACCCAATTCATACGATAAACCGATGCCAAAGGATCCGGCATAACAAACTCAAATAATGTGTAAATTGATTTTGATATTGGTTTTGGCAATTGGTCAACACCAGACCAGAAACGGTTCGGTTGCCAGTTAATAAACCCAACCAGCAAGATCATGACGAGAGCAAAATTACCAAAAATTCTAAGCCATTTGCTTTTAGGCTTTGTTTTTGAATGCCCCAAGGCAACAGGTACCCTGTTTTCTTGCTGAGAAGCTGTGTTTAAAAAGTTCGGATTTGTATAATTTACATGTTGAGCCTGTGAATGTTGGCTCTGTACATGTTGTCTCATTGCTCCCGTATGAGGTTGATGGCCGTGGGTGTTCATTTGCCCGTTTTGAGAAAAGCTATTCATTTGATGTGGTATGCTGGTATTTACACCAGCCATCGCTGAGCGTGTATCAAGTGGATTGGCCGGAGTTTGATTCTGAGCAATGATATGTGATGAATTTTGCGACTCTGTCACTGCAGATGTAAGAGCAGTAAAACGTTCCTCAAGTGATTGGTTATTTAGACCATGGGCGGGGCTCATGTCCCTGCTTACTCCAAACGGGTCTCTATCAGCTTCGTTAGTAGTTAAATTGCCGCTCGCAAAAGCTTTCAAACTCACATCAGAGCTCGGCATAATAGAGGCGCCATTCTGAGAATGTTCGGAGGTCAATGGTGGAGGAGTTTCTTGTTGAAATGAACCGGTACCATTCATGCTTGGCTGTTGGTCAGCCGTCATGTTCGTCAGATAATGCTCAGTTAATTGCTCTCTTAAGCGGCGTACAATAGCGCGATCATCAATATTCATAAACTCGGCATAGCGAGTAATCACAGGCTCAATTTCTTCCCACTGAGGTAGTTCATTTAATGAGCCGTTTTCCAGAGCAGAAATAAGATTAGGTGAGGTTTGTAAACGTGCCGCTAATTGTGAATGGCTTAGCTGACTGGCCTGGCCCATCGCGGTAAACAAGGCGCTAATTTGAGGATCAAGCCTTGCGTGACTTTGCGTTTCAATAGACCGCTGATCGTTTTTTGTGTGAGGTGTCTCTGCAATTGGTGGTAAGGGGGGGTGACCATTATTGACTAAATTATGTTGGCCAGGAACTGAATGTACTGGTTGTCTCGGTCCTTCATATTGCTGCTGCTCCATACGGGCTGCCAGAGAGAGGGGTGCCTTTAAGTGGGACACTTGCGTGTGAGAGTGAGGAACTTGAGTGTGATGAACCTCAGTGTGGTGGTTGTAACCATTTGGTTCGATAGCCTGAACACCCGAGTTAAATGACATTTGCTGTTTTTGTGTCTGAACTGATGATTGGTCATCAGCCGGACCTTGCCCGCTAGAAAGACCTTGCCCAACAGCCAAGCCTTGCCCAACATTTTGGGACTCAAAATGATTAGAACGATACACGATACACACCCGATCTTACGCAATACTAATAGAAAAGCTTCGGACACAAAATTAACCAATTTAGGAGGCTTTTCTCTTAACTACCTTACACATATAGCTAATATTGGACAATAATGTCCTTAGTTGGGCGTGAATATCAAGTAAAAACTGATAAAATTGGTAAATATATACGCCGGCAGTATAAATGCATTAACCATATAACATCTGCATTTAGAGGAAAAAGTTAAAGTTAAGCATGATCAGCCCGTACCGAAAGTAGAACTGATATGAGCAAAACAAAAAATAGGGATTTGTCTCACAATTTATTCAATGGCGAAACAGTCTAGGTAAGTTTAAAGGCCTCAACGTTGACTTTCTTATCCCTTGCATATCTCTCCAATGGCTCACGCAAAGAACCACTTTTGGTTGCCAGTGTTTCAATCATAAAAGTTTCGAGGGCTTGTAGATCAAGTGACAAGATCATCGACTTAACAGGACCAATAGAGGCCGGAGACATGGATATAGACCGTAAGCCAAGGCCCAAAAGGGCCATAGATTCTAATGGTTTACCGGCCATTTCACCGCACAACGTCACAGGCACATTATGCGCATTCGACTTCGTTATGATTTTTTGTAAGACACGCAAGAATACACAATGAAGCATATCATACCGAGCAGCCACATTCTGGTTAGTCCTGTCAGAAGCAAATAAAAACTGCATTAAATCATTGCTGCCAATCGAGACGAAATCAACAAGCGGTAAAACCTCGTCGAGTTGATAAACAATGGCTGGCACTTCAATCATGAGGCCAATTTCAAGACGCTCAGGCCCTTCATGACCATGCTTTTCTAGAAAGTCTTCCTCAAGTTTTATGAGCCTTTTTGCCTTTGTAAGCTCAGAAAGGTCTGTCACCATCGGCAGCATCAAACGCAAAACTTTTCCAGCCGAAGCTTGCAATAAAGCACGAACTTGCGTGCGAAAAAGACCCGGCCGATCTAGTGTCATGCGAATAGCTCGCCAACCTAGCGCTGGGTTTTGCTCACCAGACATCCGCATATAGGGCAGAATTTTATCGCCACCAACGTCCAGTGTACGAAACACAACGGGACGGTGGCCAGCAGCGTCCAATACAGCTTTATAGATTTCTCGTTGCTCTGACATACGAGGAAATTTAGCAGCAATCATAAATTGTAATTCTGTACGATAAAGTCCTATTCCATCAGCCCCTGATTGAGCCAAATGCGGTAAATCAACCAAAAGACCAGCATTAATTTTTAATGATATATCTTGGCCATCCAGCGTGACAGCATCTTTATTTCTAAGCTCCGAATATTGCTTTTGTTTCGCCGCATGGAAACGAACTTTATCCGAGTAGGCATCGATAACATCTTGCGTAGGGCGCACAAAAACATCGCCAGTAATGGCGTCGATAACAATATCATCCCCAGTATCAACCCTGTTCACAATATTGGCCGCTTCTCCAACCGCAGCAATACCAAGCGCACGAGCAACAATCGCAACATGACTGCTAGCCCCTGATTCTTCCAAGACAAGACCGCGCAATTTTTTCGGGTCATAATCCAACAACTCAGCGGCCCCCATGGTACGCGCAACCAAAATGGCATCATCAGGTAAATTAGATGTTGCAGCAGTTTCGGTATCACCCACAAGAATGCGCAATAAACGGTTCCCAAGATCCTCGAGATCTTTCATGCGTTCCGCCCAAAAGCGATCCTTTTGCGGAAGCATTCTGGCTCTCATGTCATTTTGCACACGCTCAACAGCAGCCTCAGCTGTCAGGCCAGACGCAATAGCCTGCTTAAGCCTGTTGACCCATCCCTGGTCATGAGCAAATAACCGGTAAGCCTCTAGAACTTCTTTATGCTCTCCAACCCGCTGCAATTCAGCTTTTGAAAGCATTTTATCAATGGAAGAACGTAGCGTTTCTAAACCCTGGTCAAGCCGAACGTTTTCATTATGCAGGTCGTCAGAGAGAAACTCATGAATTGTAACGCGAGGTTCATGCAAAACCACATGGCCTAGGGCGATCCCATCTGAAATACTGACCCCGGAGAAATGCCGGCTAGTTGTTCGGTCAGCCATAGCTGCCACATCATCATCTAGTTCACCAGAAGTGATGAGCTCAGCCACCAACATGGAAGTTGTCTCAAGCGCTTCTATTTCTTCTTCAGAATAAACTTTGCGTGCCTGGTTCTGCACAGTGATAACACCAAGCGTGCGCCCGCCCCGCAAAATAGGTGTACCCAGAAATGAGTGGTAAACTTCCTCACCGGTCTCAGGTCTGTAAGAAAACGCAGGATGGTCTTGAGCTTCATGAATGTTGACGATCTCAGCTCTGTCTGCAATGAGGCCAACAAGTCCCTCACCCTTGGCCAGGTGCGTATTATGAACCGCTTCTTTATTCAGGCCTTCAGTTGCAAATAGTTCCAGAGACCCATCCGGTCGGCGCAAATAAAGCGAGCAAACTTCGGCAACCATAATGCGAGCAATTTGCGTAACAATAGCATCGAGCCGCGCTTGCGGTTCGCCTGGCCGTGCCATTATTTCACGCAACCGACGCATTAAAACGCGCGGTGCTGCATTAGCTGGTGCCATTATATTTGCCCCAAATGATTATCCCCAATATTGCTCTTTAAAAGAGTAAAAAGAGCAATATCACAAAATTTATGCAGTTTCTTGATCTAGACCAAATAAACTATGCAAAGTTCTAACAGCAAGCTCCTGATAAGCCGCATCAATTAAGATGCTTATTTTTATCTCAGATGTAGTGATCGCTTGAATATTTATGCCTTTGTCAGCAAGTTCTTTAAACATGTTTGCAGCAACGCCAGCATGACTACGCATGCCAACGCCGATAACAGAAACTTTTACAATGTCTGTCGCGCCTTTGAGTTCTTCATAACGCAACTCATCTTTACGGGTCTCTAAGACCGATATTGCCCGTGCCAAATCATCTTCAGGCACTGTAAATGTCATATCGGTTGTTGCGCCATCAGCCGAGACGTTCTGCACAATCATATCAACATTGATATTGGCCTCAGCAAGCGGCCCAAAAACTTTAGCCGCAACGCCAGGTTCATCAGCAACATTGATTAAAGTTACTTTTGCTTCATCCTTGGCATAGGCTATGCCACTTACAACTTGCTGTTCCACAATCTCATCCTCATTACATACAAGCGTTCCAATCGTGCTATTGCCATCTAAGTTGACAGCCGGAACAGAAGCCGGGTCATCAAAACTAGAGCGAACAGCAAGACGAACATTTTTCGTCATAGCCAACTCAACAGAGCGGGTCTGTAAAACTTTGGCACCTGAACTGGCCATTTCAAGCATTTCCTCATAGGAAACTTTCTCAAGCCGTTGTGCCTTGGATACGATTCTCGGATCGGTTGTATAAACCCCATCTACATCCGTGTATATATCACAAAGGTCAGCGTCAAGTGCTGCGGCAATTGCTACCGCACTTGTATCAGAACCACCCCGTCCTAAAGTCGCGATGCGTCCATCAGGTGAGATCCCCTGAAAGCCTGCAATAACCGCAACAGTTCCGTTTTCAACTGAACTTTTAAGGCTCTCGCCTTTAATATCAGTAATACGAGCTTTACTATGCGCATCATCAGTTTCAAGCGGAATTTGCCATCCATGCCAAGAACGAGCTTCAACCCCCTCATTTTGCAAGCATAATGCCAATAAACCAGAAGTAACCTGTTCGCCTGAAGAAACCACAGCATCATATTCTTTAGGATCAGGTGTCTCAGTCGCATCATTGACCCAGCTAATAAGTTCGTTGGTGCGTCCAGCCATGGCAGAGACAACAACAGCCACCTTATTTCCAGCTGTAACCTCGCGTTTGACATGCTGAGCTACATTGCGAATACGATCCATATCGGCAACTGAAGTGCCACCAAATTTCATTACTATAAGAGCCATTTCAGCCAAAAGTCCAAATGTTCAATGATTGGGGAGTTTCATCGCTGTTTTCACACAAAAGCATTTTCTTTTACTAAGTTATTGTCATTACTTAGCAAATAGCCATTACTTAGCCAATAAAAGTGCTGAGCTTGGGAAATAGAGTGAAAAAGAAAGAGCCTACCCAAAATGTTATTATTCTAAAAGGGTAAGACCCCTTTGACTGCCATATACATACGCTGAACTGAAACATCGATCAACCTTGTCGAAAAAAATCATAAAATTTATTGCGTTAAGTCATTAAAAAGGCCCAGTTAAGTCTTTAACAAGGCCCCTGTTAAGTTCTTAAAAAGGAATGAGAAATGAACTTGTTGACAAATCTGTAAAATGTCCACTTAATTAAAATATGAGCCAAGAAAATCATCAAAAATCCCCAACCTTAGATCCAGAAGAAATTGCACGTTTTGGAGCTATGGCAGACGAATGGTGGGATCCAACAGGAAAGTTCCGCCCTTTACATAAAATTAGCCCTGCAAGGTTGGCTTTTTTTAGAGAGCAAATATGTAAGCATTTTGGCCGTGAATTTGGTGCCGAGGATGCATTAAAGGGCTTGAGCTTAATTGATGTAGGGTGTGGAGGCGGTCTCGTAGCTGAACCAATGGCCAAACAAGGGGCAAAAGTTACAGCGATAGACCCATCAGAAAATAACATTAAAGCTGCGAAAATTCATGCTGAGCAACAAGGTGTAGATATTGATTATCGTGCTTGTAAGGCTGAGGACCTTGTAGAAGGGAATGAGACATTCGATATTGTATTCGTTCTTGAAGTGGTCGAGCATGTCCCTAGTGTGCCTGAATTTACAACAATGGTGTCTAAATTAGTGGCACCAGGCGGCCTCATGGTCCTCTCAACGATCAACAGAACAGCCAAAGCATTTGCCTTAGCTATTGTTGGAGCCGAATATGTTTTGCAATGGTTGCCGAAAGGCACACACCAATGGAACCGCTTTGTCACGCCGGATGAGCTCTCAGACATCGTTGAAAATGCTGGCTTGGTGCCGCGTGAACGAAATGGCTTGGTTTTCTCACCATTTAAAGAAAGTTGGAAAATTTCCAGTGATTGTGATGTGAATTATTTTCTAACAGCCAGCCGAGATAATAAATCTTAAGCATTTTTTTCATTGAGAAGAAAACACTTCGAAATCCTAGTCAATAATCTGAACACCAAGCATTGAGCGTTTGCGCCAAACTACAGCGACATTATAGCAAATATCATTTTTTTCATCGACAAGTTGAAATGCATCTGGAATGCCATTGCTGTTTCCAATCTTTAATCCAAATCCATTGTCATGGCGGTTTTTAATCTGGCACGTAAATGTAGAGTTTTTATCGACCAAAATTTTAGCACCCTGTAAAGTGCGGTTTCGTGCTTTGGTGCGATTTTCTTCTAATGTTTCAAGGTCAGACATTCTGTGCTTCCCGACTGTTTGTAAATTTATGGATGATTGGAAGAATAACAAGAAACAATTGAAGTCCCGTTTCAAAAAACATTAAAATTTTAAATAAAACGCATTATTCTGTCTCACCGGCCTTCTGCCGCTAAAGCGGCAGGCCCTCCGACGGGCAGCGCTCACGCTAGGCAGCTATTTATCTGCGCTTTAGTTGCCTACTAGCAACCGCGCCGGCATCACGTCCGTACTCTGAAAAAGAGCTCTGCCTTCCTCATTATGGGGTCTGCCCCTAGAGTTGTGATCTGGAGTACTTCAAGCGACGGTTGCTGGTGGGCAACCGAAGGAGCGCTTAAAAGGAGACGGTTGCTAGTGCGGATGCTCTGTGGGCATCTGAAGCACAAAAAAGAGCAACCTGAAGGAGCGCTAAAAAAGAGTAAATCCCAAACTATTGAATAAAAAATTCAATTCACCATATGCATGAACAGGACGGTCTTTAAACTGAACACTCACTTTTATCCCATTTTCGGCTTATTAAAGCCCGAATATAAAACTAAACTAAGATTAATTAACGAATTATAGGATCGTGTTCGATAAAGTAATAATAGAGATGACAAGATAAGATGCCCGGCATGATTAGAATAAACAACGCCCATGTGCTGGGTTTTGAAGAGTTTGAGCAAACTTTAGAGCATATAGCGAACCTTCAAACTGAAAGCGGGTATCCCCCGTTTAACATTGAAAGAGAGCTCAACAAGACGAATGAAGAGACAGTTTTAAATATTACTCTTGCCGTAGCAGGGTTTACCCCAGATCTGCTTGAAGTGACCGTAGAAGGGCGAGATCTAACAATTATCGGTAAAAAATCGAGTGAGGATAAGGCTGAATTTTTACATCAAGGCATTGCAACCCGGCAGTTTAAAAAGAAGTTTATTCTTGCTGAAACAATAGAAGTCTCATCCGCCACACTTAAAGACGGATTATTAATTATAAAACTGAGAAAACCAGAACCAGTGAAGGTTTTACGCCAAATACCGATCTCAACAGCTTAAAACGGGGCCTGGATTAAGCCTCAACGAGCAAAATAACTTAGCGTACATGGAAAGGGTAATGTCATGTTAGAACTCAACAACCCGAAATTAGAAAACACTCATGTAAAAACCATGACAGAAGAAGATTTTGCCGATTTGGGAATGGACAATGTTGTTTATGTTCAAGAGGTTAGCTTAGATGAAGCCCAGTTTTTATTCCCTGAAATTGAAGAATTCCCCCAAATTTCCCAGCTTTATTCTGTTCACGCAGCAAACGGAACCCCGGTTTTATTAGCTGAAGACCTATATTCAGCAAAAGAAGCTGCTGAAAATAACAAACTCGTTGTTCATACGGTGAATTAATGCGGATGCTATGTGCCGGTTGCTTGTGGGCAACTGAAGTGCCAAAAAAAGCGCTTGGAATAGCCATGAGATAAAAAAAGAGCACTGAAATTTCATTCAGTGCTCTTTTTTATTCTATATAAAATCTGTCAAAAGCCACTCTGCGGATATTATAAGCAGATAAATAGGCTAAGCAGCGTGAGATGCCGACGCTTCAGTTAAAACTGAATAAAGCGCTCCTTGCTCTCTAGAGCCACGTAATTTATCCAAAATTTGTGGATCTCGGATCAGTCTGGAAATGCGGGCAAGAGCCTTCAAATGGTCCGCGCCAGCAGTTTCTGGGGCCAGGAGAAGAAAAACCAAGTCGACAGGCTCATCATCAAGCGAGTCAAAATTAACTTTCTCATCCAGCCGTGCAAAAACGCAAATAATGCGGTCGATTGATGGTAATCTACCATGAGGAATAGCAACGCCTTGCCCAATACCGGTAGAGCCAAGTCTCTCCCGTTGTAGCAAAACATCAAATATATCTCTCTCATCCAATTCGGTTTTTTCAGCAGCAACACGGGCTAATTCTTGCAGCACGTGTTTCTTGCTTTTTGCCTTTAACGAAGGATAAACCTCCTCCGAAGACAACAAATCACCCAAATCCATTAAAACGCCTTCCAATAAACTGTCTAAAGCAGCAAACCTACTATCTTTTGCAACAGTATCTTTTGCTTTAGGGCCTTTTGCTTCAGTTCGACCCACCCATAAAGTGGCTAATTGACGACTTTATGTCATAAATAAAAACAAATTGTTTAAGTTCGCTCTATGACGGATCAATCCATCCGATGTTTCCATCGTTCCGGCGGTATACAATATTGATGCGCCCATGGCTAGCATTTCTAAATACGAGTACAGAGCTTTCTGCTAAATCCATTTGCATGACAGCGTCACTTACAGCAAATTCATTAATATTTGTTTCATTCTCCGCAATAATAATAGGCGTTTCATCTGGCACTTCTTCAGTATCTTCGTTTGATTGAAGTACATAATCAAGAGCAGGTGTAGTAACCGGGGGAAGTGCATTCTCACTTGCCTTTTGATGATGGTTCTTAAGCCGCCTCTTATAGCGCCTGAGCCGCTTTTCAAGGCGCTCTAAGGCCGCATCAGCACTTGCATAGACATCATGGCTCTCTCCTTTTGACTGTAAATCCAGCCCGGAACGCAAATGCAGCGAGCAATCAGTGCGAAATTGCTTGCCATCCTTTTCAATGCGAACATGACCTGAAGTCGCATTGCCAATAAATTTATCTAACGTTTGATCAATACGATCTTCGATATAAAATCGCAGGGCTTCACCAACATCCAAATTTTTTCCAGTTACTTGTACGGACATATATTATTACCCTTCTTTTTGTTTCCACATACCTACAGTCTAAGTTAGTAAAGTCTAGTCAGTAAGGTCTTTAGTCAGCCAGAAAGTGAATTCTGACAATGGAAAACGGGCCCGAACCTTAATGATGTTATCAAGAGTCCGAACTTAAGGTGAAAAATCACTTTTCAGCATTTACAAATATAAAATTGCCACAAGATGAGGTTTCTCCAGCCATATCCATAAAGTAGAGTATAGCAGCAATTGGGCAAAATTGTTGGTAAACTTAAGGGATTTGGAGTGTTTTTTTGTCTAAAAAACGTGAAAATGCACTGAAGGTTAAATAAGTTTTTCTATTCTTATCAATATGTTGCAGTTGCAAGTTGATAAGTCAGGTTCAGATGGGTTGTAAAAAACGAACATACAAGTTGTATAACCTGTATAAGTTCTGTCATTTGATTTTAAATTAAAATTGAAGAAGGTCAATATAGCCCGTTTGAAAAATTTACAGCACCATTTGTTGGGCCATTTTCTTTTTCCGGCGTCGCTGTACTGATGACGGAATGCCCATAGCTTCTCTATATTTTGCAACAGTACGCCGAGCGATATCAATTCCTTTGTCTTTTAAGCTGGTAACCAGCTTGTCATCTGAAAGAATAGCTTCAATCGTTTCAGCTTCAATGAGTTGCTTAATATGGTGCCTAACAGCTTCAGATGAGATCATATCGTCTGAATCTGAAGACGAAATCGCTGAGGTAAAGAAGTATTTAAGCTCAAACACACCACGCGTCGTGCCGATATATTTATTGGACGTAACACGGCTAACGGTTGATTCATGCATATCAATCGCATCAGCAACGGCACGTAAGTTAAGGGGCCGCAAATGCTCAACACCATGACTAAAAAAAGCATCCTGTTGGCGAACAATTTCTTCAGAAACCTTCAAAATCGTCCGAGCCCGTTGATCAAGACTTTTTACAAGCCAATTTGCTGTTTGAAAGCAGTCCTGTATGTATTCTTTGTCTTTTGAGTTTTTGGCAGTTCCAGAAACTGTTGTGTAATAGCTCTTATTGATCAACACCTTAGGTAAAGTTTCACTGTTAAGTTCAATATGCCAGCTACCGTCATTTTTTTGCCGGACAAACACATCTGGTACAACTGATTGCACGGAAATAGCACCAAATTGCAAGCCAGGCTTAGGATTAAGCATCTTAATCTCAGCAATCATATCAGACAGATCTTCATCATCGACCTGACAAGCTTTTTTGAGGCCTGTAAAATTATGAGCGGCTAAAAGGTGAATATTTTCAAGAAGAGCTTCCATTGCCGGATCAAAATGGTTGAGTTCAATGAGTTGTAACTTCAAACATTCGCTAAGGTCCCTGGAAAAAACACCGGTTGGCTCAAATTTTTGTAACTCTTTTAATACGGATGAGATGGAATCAATAGATGTTCCCATTTGCATGGAAATGGTCTCGAGAGAGCCGCGCATATAGCCCTGTTCATCAACCATGTCAATCATGTGAGACGCTATAAGTCTTTGTTTATCATCAAGTTTTGATAATGATAGTTGATCCCTCAAGTGATCGTGCAAAGTCGTTTCACATGGGACAAAGTTCTCTAAATTATAATCGCTTCCGCCACCAGATGAGCTAACAGAACTCACACGGTTTGTTTTCACTGAATTCCAACCTTGGTCAGCAAGGCTTGTCCGATCTGAGCCAGCTAAATCCGGGTACATATCATCGGCGCGCATATCTAAATTCGCTGAAGGGTCTTCTTTTGTATTATCGGCTGATTTTGAAAGCCATTCATCTGATGATGAGCGCGTTTGAGGTTCAATATTTTGTTGTGGTGTTTCTGGTTCATAGCTCGCCTGAGGCACGATATCAGCTTCAGGGTCTCGCGCTTCCAATAAAGGGTTACGCTCCAATTCCCCCTCAACAAACTCATTTAATTCAAGGTTAGAGAGTTGCAAAAGCTTGATCGCTTGTTGCAATTGAGGCGTCATCACAAGTGACTGAGATTGTCTGAGTTCTAGTCGGTGAGACAGAGCCATTTTAAAATAAAGTCCTCAAAAATCTTCGTTAGGCAATATTCATACCAAAAGAGAATTTAACGACGATTAAGAAGAAAGACAAACTTTTAATTAAATGTCGATTTTTTCCTCAAGAAACGTGCCATCTCTCGGTATGACTTTAGCACGAAATGAATTTGAAGCAAAAAATCAGTGCGCGGATAATGATGAAATATAGATAAAAAGAGGCGTACTTTAGCCAAACATGTCGCCAAGATAGACACGCCGAACATCATCGTTGGAAACAATCTCTTGCGGCGTTCCTTCAGTGAGCACCTTACCATCATGAATGATATAAGCCCGGTCAATCATCTCTAAAGTCTCACGCACGTTATGGTCTGTGATCAAAACGCCAATGCCGCGGTCAGTCAGATGACGAACTAAATCGCGAATATCGCCAATCGCAATAGGGTCAATACCAGCAAAAGGTTCATCAAGAAGGATGTAAGATGGATCACTCGCCAACGCACGTGCAATCTCACAACGCCGCCTCTCTCCTCCGGAAAGGGCAATCGAGGGCGATTTTCTCAAACGAGTGATGTTAAATTCGTCAAGTAAGCTCTCAAGCTTCTCAAGCCGCTTCTTTTTGTTCTTTTGCGTCACTTCGAGAACGGCCATAATGTTTTGCTCAACGGTAAGCCCTCTGAAAATAGAAGCCTCCTGCGGCAAATATCCAATTCCAAGGCGAGCCCGCCGATACATCGGAAGAGCGGTCACATCATATCCATCAATATGGATCATCCCTTCATCTGCCTTAACAAGGCCGGTGATCATGTAGAAAATCGTTGTTTTACCCGCACCATTTGGCCCCAGTAACCCAACAGATTCCCCGCGCTGAACGCGAATACTAGCTTGCTTAACAACCTGACGTTTTCCATAAGTTTTACAAACCTTATTTGCTGTCAACCAGCCAGCTTGAGGGTGGGCATCGATTTGATTTTGATGGCCAGCAGCAAATTGAGGCGTGTTTTGGAACTGATTTTGTGGTTGAGGCTGCCCAATCACTTGATTTTGGCCGTAAGGTTGCACGGAGCCTTGCCCAGAAAGTTGACCAGAAACCTGCAAAGGAACATGGGAAGAAGGCGCTTGCTGAGGTTGCTCATGAGCTTGACCTTGAAAGCTTGGTGGTAATTGTTGAGCACCGTTATCCTGAAACCCTGGTTGTGGCGGCGGGCTGAACGGGGTATCGCCAGTTAGGCCGCCAGCTTCAAAAGGGTGCGCCCCCCTTTGTGCAGGCTGTCGATTGGCTCCATTGATCAAAGGTGACTGCTCTCGAGGAACAGCAAATTTTGTCTCAACTTGGGCTTTCTTGCCCTTGGGCAAAAATGTTTTAAAGAAACCAATCATATCAGTGAGAACTACTTTCATTGATAAAGTGTGATGATAAGAGACTTTGTAATGGCTTTTTGTCTCTAAATCAAAAATTATTCGCTAACAAATCCAACCGCACCACATCAAAATGGGGATGGAGAAGAGTTTGAATCTTAAGGTTATCATCAAAACAAAAAATTACGGCAGGATTTTATTGATCGCTATTTAATTTTGAGGTTTCTTGAGTTTTTTGACAGCTTTAGGGCTAACATCAATCTTCATTTGAACGCGTCTTCCCTTTTTAGTTGCCCCGCCATTTTTCTGATTCCGATTTTCAAAGCGGCTTTGTCTGGTTTTCAAATTTACAATGAGCCGACCACCTTTCAGAATATTCCCACCTTGCGTTAAAACAACAGTGTCTCCAAGAATAATAGTCTGTTTTGCAACATCAAACCGTGCCCATTCACTTGTGGCAGATTGTTTGTCTTTGGTGGTAATAAGTACCTTACCCTTGGCCTCAAGCTTTTTAACCTTGCCATTCGCACCAGATTTAGCACCTGGCCGCGCATTGCCATCATAAAAAACTTCCAGAAATTTTGATCGTAGAACAAAGTCACCTTGCCTGGCTTTCACATTACCACTGAAGAGAGCTGTTTTTTTAATATCATTGACCTTTAACTGGTCGGCTTCAATATCGATAGGCTGGTTCGAATCTCTTGAAAAACCACCAAATTTATCTGCCAAAGATTGGGCAAAAAGAGGAGTGGCATTCAAGCTTATAAGTGAGAAAAAAACTAGAGAACATGCTGTAAACATTGAGAAAGAAGCCGAGTGAGAATAAGACTGTGCTGGCACATTGCTTTCATCACAATTTTTTTGAAATTTTGAAGTTTGAGTTTTTTCCAAAAGTTTCAACATTTTATGTCCTTAATATCAAGTCAATAGACTTGGGAATTATTTATATAATCTATCTTGCAGCAATCAAAACCATGAACGACCCAAGTCACTAGTTACTTGATCGTTTCGGAGTCTTAATCAGTCGAACCTTAACACGATCATGAAACGTCACTATTTTTCCAACGCCATCAATATGAACTCTGTCAGCCCTAATTGTACTTGATTCCATTTGTACATATACAGGTCTATCAGATGTAATAATCTGTTTTTTAAATGTTATTTCAGCGGTCTCAAGTTGAGCAATCATTCCATTCGGCGCTTTGATTTCTAAATCACCCGATAACTGCAACACTTCTTGTTTGGTGTTAAACACACCCTTACGAGCTTTTAGGAGAACAGTTCCATTCTTAGGGTGGTCCAGCTTGCCATCAATCGTGTCCAAATGAAGAACATACGGAGAGTCAGATTTCTGTGTAGCAGTAGAAGCCGTTACCAAATAGGACCCTGCCTTTTTATCATGTCCTTCAAGGCGAGGGTTTGTCATTTTTAATTCATTCTTATTAACATCAATTTTTTCAACGCTTGCCTTTATATCCTTGTATTCAAATGAAAATTTGCCAGTTGCAAAAAATGCAAGGCAACAAACTAGTGACAATAAGGGAAGCAGCCGGCGCAAGATAAATACAGCGCGGCTATGGCGCTGGGCGCGTATAAAAGCTTGCTGCCTCTTTTTTGAAAGTTCAGCAACTTCATCACCGTCATGAGGTAAGGGTAAGTTGCCAGGCGCACTTTTCCTATTAGAAGATGAGAAAGTCGATAAAATTTGCTGCATAAATCCTTGAGATGTCACTCTTTGAGATGTCATGAACGAACCCAACCCATTTGCAGCCTTCACTTCGAAATTAAGTAATCTCGAAATCAATTAAATATTTTAAAGCTTCAGACTAAATTACTTTTATACGACGATGATTATTTCAGTCATAAAAAAGCATATCACAAAAGGCTGAAATAAGTCAGTTTATCAAAATTACAAAATTGCAAAACAATATGATCACATTTGGGCTTTTACCAAAAAAGAGCACCTTAGATGCTTTAAGAATGAGCGAAAATATCACTCTCATCCCACCCAGCTAAATCAAGCTCAGCACGCGTTGGTAAAAATTCAAATGCTTTATTAGCAATTTCAAAACGACTTTCTCGCTTTAAACGCACAATTAAAATCTCCATTAATTGGTGGAGGTACAAAACATCTGACGCAGCATAAGCTTTTTGCGCGTCGCTTAAAACTTCGGCTCCCCAGTCAGAGCTTTGCTGCTGCTTTGAAAGGTCTACAGAAATAAGTTCGCGTGTTAAATCTTTTAATCCATGCCGGTCCGTGTAAGTTCTCGTTAGTTTAGAAGCAATCTTCGTGCAAAAAACAGGTGCAGCCCAAATGCCGAGATATTGATAAAGTGCAGCCAAATCAAAACGGGCAAAATGATAAATTTTAACGAGTTTAGGGTCTGATAAAACAGCCTTTAAATTTGGAGCCGAATAATCCGTTCCATCAAATTGAACAAGATGTGCTGTACCATCGCCAGAAGAGAGTTGAACAACACAAAGCCTGTCACGTAAAGGGTTTAAGCCAAGCGTCTCGCTATCAACCGCAAGCGCTCCTTTAAAATGAAGGTCATCAGGCAAGTCATTTTTGTGCAAATGAATAGTCATAAAACATCCCGCAGTCTTGTTTTTATAGTTTAGTAGTCTCGTTTTAATAGTGATATAATGAAACTCCTAGCACAAAACGTGTTTCTTGCCAGTAAGCAAAGCAATATTTTTATGAATAAACTCACCTTTGCGACACTAGAAACGCTTCACAAATCACTCAACTCACTTTATTTTGGCAAAGATTCTTAAAGGAGCGGCAAGATGAAAACTAAAGGTATCGTAACAATATTTGGGGGCTCAGGCTTTGTTGGTCGCCATTTAATTGGCCAATTGACCAAAGCTGGGTACCGCATTCGTGTTGCTGTTCGCCATCCTCAGCTAGCAGGTTTTCTCCAGCCACTTGGCGGTCTAAGTCAGATCGAGTTTGTCAAAGCAAACATACGAAATGAGAAATCCATCATAGAAGCCGTAGAAGGTGCTGATTATGTTGTAAATCTCGTAGGAATTTTAGCTCAATCAGGTAGGCAAAATTTTAATTCTCTACATGTTCAGGGTGCCCGTTTAATTGCCATTGCCGCAAGAGAAGCCGGCGTTAAACAGCTTGTGCAAATGTCAGCGCTGGGTGCCGACGAAAAAAGTTCGTCCAAATATGCCCGAACCAAAGCGCACGGAGAAGACGCCGTTTTAAATATGGAGCCTAATGCCATCATAGTGCGCCCTTCTGTTATTTTTGGGCCAGAAGATGGCTTCTTTAACCTCTTTGCTGGCATGATGTCCATTTTGCCAATTGTTCCTGTTTTTGGAGCAAAAACCAAATTCCAGCCGATCTTTGTGGGAGATGTCGCCAGTGCTATTAAGGCCGCGATAGAAGGAAAAGCAAAGCAAGGCACTATTTATGAATTAGGCGGGCCTCAAATTGTTTCCATGAAAGAAGTGCACGAAAAAATAAAAACAATAACAGGACTAAAAACCTGGTTACTTCCATTGCCACTTTTTATCGCTAAAATCATAGCTCTGTTCACTTGGTTTCTACCAAACCCTCCAATTACAAGTGATCAAATCAAACTGTTGAAAAAAGATAATGTTGTTAGCAACTTAGCTATGGAAGAACATCGCACTTACTCTGATTTAGTCGAAACACCACCTCACTCAATCGATGCCTGCGTCCCAACGTATCTAGATCGTTTTGAAACGGTAAACCACGGTAAAACCGTCTAGAACAGTGCGGATGCATAGTGGGCATCTGAAGCACCACTAAAAGTACGGATGCATAGTGGGCATCTGAAGCACTACTAAAAAACAAAAAACCATCTAGTCCTAAAAGATGACTATTTCATATTTGAAGAAATGTTAGACTAAAGGCTTGATGTCGGATAAAAAACAGAGCATTATTACGCCATCCGAGGGGTGTTCTTTTTAGAACTGAGAGAGTTTGCTAACTCAACCCTTTAAACCTGATCCGGGTCATGCCGGCGTAGGGACGGAAAAGATTGTTTGTATAATTTAAAACGAAATAATTTGTCTGGATATTTTTAAAAGATCTGACAAAGTCTTAAGTAAAACCAAAGCGTTTTTTTGCTTAAAATATAATGAATTAGACAACAATCTGATCTTCCGCTTTTTTGTAAAAGTGGTGTCTCCCTCAGCCAAACATTGCCAGATCAAAGCTCATTAGTTCTGATGAAAAGGGGAGCTGTTCTATGGACTTGTCACTGGTATTGGCCAAAATTCTAGGGTTGTATTGCCTGATAGTCTCCATTTCAATTCTATTAAACTATCAACGAATACCTGTTTTGGTACATGAATTCGTTGAAAGTGAAGGGCTAAAATATATTGCAGGGCTAATCTCCCTAATCCTCGGTATCATCGTGGTAATCATCCACCCAATTATCTCTTATGATTGGCGACTAATAATTACTTTATTTGGGTGGGGAGCATTTCTATATGGATTAGTGAACTTATTCATCCCAGAACTTGCCCTGCAAATCATAAGATTAATTGGATCGTATCGTAAAATATTCAGTATCTTTGCATTTGCTATTTTTCTATTCTCGCTAATTTTATTAGCAGAAGGATTTAACATCCCATTCATGAAGGCTCTAATCCCCATATAATAAAATGCAGCCTTTGCTTATCAATCTAGTTTTTCTATAGCGTTCCGCCTAAAAGTGGGTACCGGTTTTAGGAAAAAAGGAACGCTCTAATTGAAAATTAATTCACAA
This sequence comes from Methyloligella sp., assembly GCA_021604645.1. Classification (GTDB taxonomy): domain Bacteria; phylum Pseudomonadota; class Alphaproteobacteria; order Rhizobiales; family HXMU1428-3; genus HXMU1428-3. The sequence goes on along the minus strand of BQJJ01000005.1, from coordinate 128,228 downwards.
TCCTTAGGTCAAAAAAATGAATATCCATACAGACAAAACAACTCTTCAAGATGTCACAACTGGTCCACTACCAGCATCCAAGAAAGTCTATGTTTCTCCAAAAGAAGCACCAGACCTTGAAGTGCCAGTGAGAGAAATTCAGTTAAGTGAAGGCGCGAACGAGCCAAATGTGCGCGTCTACGATCCATCAGGCCCCTACACAGATGAGAACATTGCCATCAATGTGGAAACAGGCCTACCACGCACAAGAGAAAGCTGGATCACAGAACGCGGCGGTGTTGAGCGCACTGTTGGCCGTGACATTAAACCAGAAGATAACGGGAATGTTGATGGCGCGCACCTCACACGGATGTTCCCAGTTGAGTACAGCCCGTTTAATGGTCTAGACGGTGAGAAAATCACGCAGCTTGAGTTCGCCAAAGCCGGTATCATCACAAAAGAAATGATCTATGTGGCTGCAAGAGAAAATCTTGGCCGTGAACAAGCTCTTGAAAATGCACGCGAAAAACTAGACGAAGGCGAAAGCTTTGGCGCTGAATTGCCTGAGCACATCACACCAGAATTCGTGCGAAGCGAAATCGCAAGAGGCCGCGCCATCATTCCGTGTAACATCAATCACGCAGAACTAGAGCCAATGATCATTGGCCGTAACTTCCTCACGAAAATCAATGCCAATATCGGTAATAGTGCTGTGACGTCTTCTATCGAAGAAGAGATTGAAAAAATGGTCTGGGCCATTCGTTGGGGCGCAGACACAGTGATGGATCTTTCAACTGGCCGCAATATTCACAACACCCGTGAATGGATCATGCGCAACTCACCCGTGCCAATCGGCACAGTGCCAATTTACCAAGCGCTCGAAAAAGTAAATGGTGACCCAGTGAAGCTTGATTGGGAAGTTTATAAAGATACGTTGCAAGAGCAATGCGAGCAAGGCGTCGATTATTTCACCATCCACGCAGGCGTTCGCTTGGGCTATATCCACTTAACAGCAGATCGTGTCACAGGCATTGTGTCTCGTGGTGGCTCGATCATGGCAAAATGGTGCTTGGCTCATCATAAAGAAAGCTTCCTTTATGAGCGCTTTGATGAGATCTGTGATCTGATGCGCAAATATGATGTGAGCTTCTCACTTGGTGATGGCTTGCGTCCAGGTTCAATTGCAGACGCCAATGACAAAGCTCAGTTCTCTGAGCTAGAGACACTTGGCGAGCTGACAAAAGTCGCGTGGGACAAAGGTTGTCAGGTAATGATCGAAGGCCCTGGCCATGTGCCAATGCAGAAAATCAAAATCAATGTAGACAAACAATTGAAAGAATGCGGCGAAGCCCCGTTCTACACATTGGGCCCATTAACAACAGACATCGCACCAGGCTATGACCACATCACATCAGGCATCGGCGCCGCGATGATCGGTTGGTTCGGCACATCAATGCTCTGCTACGTAACACCTAAAGAACACTTAGGTCTGCCTAACAGAGACGATGTGAAAGTCGGCGTGATCACCTATAAAATCTCAGCTCACGCATCTGACCTTGCCAAAGGCCACCCGGCCGCGCAAATAAGAGATGATGCCTTGTCGCGTGCTCGGTTCGATTTCAGATGGGAAGACCAGTTCAACCTCTCACTCGACCCGGAAACAGCAAGAGGGTACCACGACGAAACCTTGCCGAAAGACGCTCATAAAGTGGCGCACTTCTGCTCAATGTGCGGACCAAAATTCTGTTCAATGAAAATTACTCAGGACGTCCGCGACTATGCCGCCAAACTCAATGACAAAAACCAAGGCATGGCCGAAATGAGCGTAAAATTCCAAGAAATGGGCTCAGAAGTCTACTTGGATGCTGAAAAGGTAAAAGAGAGCAACAAAGAGCTCTAAGGGTTTAAAGCAACAAAATACGAAAAGCCCAGCCTTGGGGCCAGGCTTTTCGTTTTTTGACTTTGTGTTTATTTCTTTTCGAAACTGTTCCCTTAATCAAGCCGTCCTGCCTCGGTAAACCTGTCGATATAAAATTCAATGAAATTTCTTCGTTAATTAGCGAAGCAAGGAAAGTAAAATATGAAACAATTGATGCGTAATTCTTCAATCTTCAGATTGATTGTTAAGTTTGTGATTATAGTATGTTTTAGCACGCCAGTTTTCGCCGGCGGCGCTGATGTGGTTGATGGCGAAATAACGAAGGATTCAAACGGCCGATATACAGTGATAGCGACGATCAAACATAATGATGAAGGGATGGATCACTTTGCTAACCATTTACAGGTCTTGACACCTGACGGTAAGGTTATTGGTGCAATGTATTTTGTCGAGCCAAAAGTACATGAACAACCATTTGTGACGATTGTACAGTCAGTGAAGGTGCCTTCAGGAGTACGTGAACTGCGTATTCGTGCCCATGACAAAGTTCACGGCTACACAGGTAAAGAGTTTAAGTTGAAAGTGCCAGAGTAAGAGACCAGGGTTCCTGAAAAGGTAACAGAAAGCAACAAAGAGCTTTAAAAAGCAGAATATAAAAAGCCCAGCCTAGTACTGGGTTTTTTATTTGATGAGAAATAATTATAAAAAAGTAAATTTTCAAGTACTAGAAGCAAAGAAATGATCTCGACTAATAAACGGTTTTTCATTGCTGATATAAAAGTTAATTTTATTGATTTTCATTGTGCACAGTATCTTTAATTTTTCGACGATGATAGGTGGAATGCCGCCATTTAGTAAAATCGTCTGAATATAACTCTTCAATCAAGTTATGAAAATGTTGTTCAAATTCTGAAATGCTCATATTGCTTGGTAAGAAAGTAGCGTCAAATAACGTACATTTTTCCCAAGGATCATTAATGATCAAACGGCCTTCTGATTTTAACCGATCATAAAGAGGAGTACCTGGAAAAGGGGTTTGTATCGTTACTTGTACATCATAGAGCCCACTTGTGCGGACAAATTCTTTAACATCATCAAAGCTATCTTCAGTTTGTCCATCAAGTCCTAGAATAAAGCAACCATTGACTGTTATGCCCTTGGATTGAATACGATCTATCGCTTCTAGATATGATTCTGCACGCTTTGCTTTCCAATTTACCTTTGTTTCAACTCCATTGAGTGTGTTTTTGTTGGGTGCTTCCAGGCCTATTAGTAATTGCGCACACCCTGCATCTCTTAACATTGATAGAAGGTCCAGATCATCTGCAACTGAAATATCAGTCTCTGTAAACCACCGGATTTTTTCTTTAGCTATTGCTGTTACAAGCCTCTTTGCATGTGCTTTGTTGGCAAAACTATTGTCATCCGCAAGCTCAATGAATGGTTTAGACCATAATTGTTTGATTTGGCGTATTTCTGCTATGACTTTGCTGATAGGTTTGTACTTAAATTTTGAAGAAAGCAATATTGAAGAAGCGCAAAAGTCGCAAGCAAATGGACAACCTCTCTGGGTCTGCACAGTAAGACGATTGTACTTCTCGATTTCTAAAAGTTCAAAACGTGGCATTGGTGCTTGCTTAAGATCAAAATTGCTAGCTCTCATATCGTAGACAGGATCCAATGATCCGCTTTTTAGGTCAGACATGACCCGGGGCCAGATTCCTTCAGCTTCTCCAATTACAATGGAATCAGCATGTTTTTTAGCTTCAATAGGGCAGGCTGTAACATGAAGGCCCCCCAAAATAACTGTTGTCCCAGATTTACGATAACGATCGGCAAGTTTATATGCGTCTTTGATCTGTGCTGTATAACTGGAAATGGCGACTGCATCGAATTCTTCAGGTAATCCCTCTATTTGTGAAAGGTCCGGTACTTCTAAATAAACGGTTTCAATATCATCAGGTATTTGACCTGCCAAAGTGAGTAGGGCCAAGCTAGGCAATGAAGCAATCACTTTACTACGTTCAACGAAACCAGGTAATGTCAGCCCTAGATTCATTAGGGTTTCATTGTGAACACGGACACCACTCATTGCGATCAATCCTAATTTCATCGATAGTAGTTATCCTTAGTTTTAATTAGCTGGTGTTTTCATTTTAAGATAGACAAGACGCCCGTACCAAATCAGCAATATGGGACTGAGAAGTAGAGATATCGTCGTTAACATGAAGAGAACAGAGTATGCTGCATCAAATTGGGTAGGGTTACGAATACCTCCCATAATTTGGAAAACTGCATGTTCAAGGTTTAGCATGACCAGTGATGTTACAATTAATACTAGAGGTAACAAACCAGCTACAATGACTTCGCTGTAGCTAAGCTGAGCGACTTTGCTGAGAAAGTACAATAACAACGTCACTCGCCATACCGCGACAATAGCTAGAAACCAAACATTTGCAGTTTGTGCGCTTTTTAAACTCATAAATTGTTCGACTGGAATTGCATATAAAAGTGCAGGTAAAGAAGTCATTGTAACAAATATAAGTACATTTCTGTAACTCCAGTATCTCGGTTTAAGTGGAGCTGCAATTCCCCATAATACGAACGATAAAATAAATACATATAAAACCGATCCAAACCCTAAATATTGCCACAGCTCTGCATTTGGATGATCCCAGTAGCGGCCTATACCCACTAGCCAAGTTATAAAAATTCCCCATAATAGATAGCTTGGCCAAAATTCCCCAATTTTTGACCTAAAAGGTTTAAAAAGAAGAAGGTCAATCTGGTCTCTAAAAATTTTAGTTAGTATGGCTGGCAAAGTTCCCCATCCCCCAAAAAGATACCGCTTGTTAAAACGCGGAAATATAATGCTTATAAGTTTGCAATAAAGATAACTGTTTCTGAAAACTGTTTGTTACATATATTGAGATTAAGCATCTTCGTTTTCCCCATAAAATAATTACCCCACAACCTCTGGATTCAAACTATAAGTCCCACTATGACTTTGTTCTGCAAGAATATGTCCTTCCATAGCTTCTAACGCTTCTGCACCAGTAAAGCTCCCCTTCAGTCCAAGGCTGGCTACATCAAGCGCATAAACTGTGAAGTGATAATGATGCATGATGCTATCATTCCATGGCGGGCACGGGCCATCATAGCCACCATAGTCACCACCCATATCAGCATCATCTGCAAACCAATCAGTGTAGGAGTTGATGCCAGTGCGGCCGTAGGTTTTTTGTTCAGGCGTTTTGCCTTTAGCCGTCACGCCGTTTGCATCTTGTGCTTCAGAAATTTCATTTATATCAGCCGGAATATCAACAAGAACCCAATGATAAAAATCAACACGAGGCAGGTCAGAGGACACAATTTTGCCTTCCTGGTTTACATCCTCACCAGAAGAAGGGACATCAGGGTCGTGACAAATAATGGCAAAGGATTGAGTGCCACTTGGCGCATTTCCCCACTTGATAAGCGGGTTAATATTATCACTTAATGCCACGTGGGTTTCGGCATCTTTTTTACAAAACGCAAATTTATCCGGAATGGAAGCACCATTTTCCCAAGCAGGGATTTCAACAAAAAATGAACTCATTTATTTTTCTCCTGATAGTCACGTATCGCATAAAGATTGTTGTGATTACTATAGAAACAATCAAATTTATAGTGAGGATAAATGCAGCAAGGATAGGGCTGCCATTATCATCACATTTCAGCTTCGTCGATTTTTTATGGAGTGTAAACTGAAAAAAGAAATTCTCTAAAGGTGGCTAGGAAAAGCACCCATAATGACCTTAACGTGCGAAGGATATAGGCGACAACGTCGCCCGCGCATTAGTTAATTCGCGGTTGCTTTGTTGGCATTTAATTAAGCACATTAAAAACTAAACTCGAAAGGTGGGTTTGGAAGGAGGAGTGACGCTTTTGCGGCGACAGGACATGGCGAAGTGCTAGCAAAGCCCGGTGCGTTGCACCACCCATCGGAGTGCCTGCAGCGCAGCTGCAGTGCGACGGTTGCTGGTGGGCAACCTAAAGGAGCATTAAAAAGCGCGGTTGCTGGTGGGCAACCGAAGGAGCATTTAAAAGAGTGAGGCAAATTAATGAACCGTGCAAACCATACACGGATCAAACGAGCGCACAATGTGCTGCACCATCGCTGGCTGCTCTTTTTCATCAGCCCTGCAAGCAGCACCAATAAGCGCCATCTCTAAAGGCCCTTTGGCTCCGTCCTTGTCTCGCGGCGAGAAATTCCAGGTGGTTGGCGCGATGATTTGGTAGTTTAAAATACGGCCATTTTTCACTTTGATCCAATGCCCAAGTGATCCGCGCGCTGCCTCCATCAAGCCAAAGCCCTCAGCCGTGTCGTCCATGCTCGCATGGTTACAAATGGGCTCGCCCGGGTGGAGTTGCCGCGCCCAGCCTTCCATCGCAATGACCACTTCAGCAATTTCCATCAAGCGCGCCACAATCCGCGCTTCAACATTGCCTTGATTGCCTATTGCAAGCTCTTGAAAAAGAGGATGTCCATCAACCACATGCCGAGCAAGCGCCCCCACTTCTGCAGGTTTTTTGTTCAACCGAGGCGCCTTGCACCAACTGTAGCCATCTGATTGCTCCGCATCAGGAACAGTCGCGCCCTCAAAGGGGTGTAAGGCTTCAGATTGCTCTGCCATCCAACTATGGCTCACATCTTCTGCAATGGCCTCTTGTGAAAGCGCCGCATAGTCACCAGCCTCAACCGTGCCTTGTTTATAAAGCGTGCCATCTTCTTCGTCATAAACCCCATAGCTCAGGAAGAGATCCGGCCCTTGCCCTTGCTTGATGAGTTCCAGTTGAGATGAAGCCTTTAAAAATAACCCCATGTCACTATTAGCAGGACGTCCTTGAGAGAAAAGGTCCACAAGCTCAGGTTTAGACGTAACCGAAGTCAGCTCTTCTAGTGAACATCCAAAAAGAGTGTTCTCTAAATATTGTCGAAAGCCAGCTAAAATACCAATGCAGCGAATTTGATCCTGCTGGCCAATGGTGCGTGTTGTGCCGCCCGGTTGCAGAGCAAGGCTATGTGGCCACTTGCCAGCTAAAATACCAAGTAGATGCATAAACTCTGCGCGCGCTTTGAGCATCTCTTTTGCAGATGTCCCTTGCACAGATTTGAAACGAGGATGAACCTCTTTAAACCAGTCCTCAGTCTGATAAGTGTCTCGGCAAAAATCAGGCATAAAAAATAAATAAAAATGAGTGAGATGATCAGCAATATTCTCTGCCGCCAGCACAAGGTTATGAGAGAGCCGCCCATTATGAGGCATCGTCAAACCCTTTGCCATCTGCAAAGCTTTGGCCGCAGCAACAGATTGCGCTACCGAACAAATACCGCAAATGCGCGGTGTATAAACAAGAGCATCTTCAGGCGCTTTCCCAACAAGAATGCGCTCAAACCCGCGATATAAAGGAGAGACGACCCAGGCATCTGTAACCGTGTCGTCATTAAATTCTAGCTGAACTTCAAGGTCGCCCTCTACCCGGTTAAAGGGGCCAATTATCTTGCGGCTCATTTCTTTTTACCCCCTCCAGATGGCGGCACTTTAATATGATCCGCCGTCGCATTTTCGCGCAGTCTATCAGGTGTTGCCGCCTTAGACAAAGAGGCAAGCGCCACAAACCATGCCTTTGGCATATCAGTCGGCAAACCAATCGGAATACCAGCGATTTTAGGTGTCTCCATGAAAGGGTGGCCCGGCTCTTCAAACTTTGGCGCCGTGCAATTGATGCATGCATAGCCGCCCCGTAAGCAAGAACCATCGCCATTCCACAGCCGTGTGTTACAATCAGCCCGCGCTTGTGTCCCGAGGCACCCCATATGCTCCATCATGCAGCCAAGGTCAGATGGTTGCTCAGCACTGGCTTTAAATTCATAAAATTCATTTCTAGGGCAGCCATGGTGAACAAGATGGTCCGTATAAGAACGAGGGCGCTCAAGGTCATCCATTTGTGCCTCAGTAAAAGAGTTAAAAGCAAGTGACATCAATGTCTCAAGCACCCAGTTCGGATGGGTCGGGCACCCAGCAATGTTCACAACAGGTAAGCCGGATTGAGAGCGAAATTCAGAACCGAGTAATCCACCTGGTTCTTTGCCATCATAAGAAAGGCCAACGGCTTCAACTTCATTGTCACCAGCCGCTGTAATGCCACCAAAAGCTGCACAAGAACCAACAGCAACCACATGCTTCGCATGTGATGAAAGGTCTTTAATCCAGTCAATCATTGGGCGGCCAGTGCCCGCCATCATATGAAATTTACCTGTGCCATTGGGCCCGCACATAGCAGATCCCTCAAGACAGAGGATATCAAGCTGTTGCTCACCTGATAAGATCCGATTAAGAATATCCGTAAATTCAGAGCCTGTTTCCAAACTTAAAGACGGATGCCATAAAACCTCAATGCCAGCAGCTTCAAAACCGGTGATTAAGTCTGGCCCCTCAGCACAAAGAAGCGAAAGTGAACACCCGCCACAGCCGCCAGACTGTAACCACAGAAGAGTTTGCTTTTCCGCTTTTGGGGAGAGTTTTTCAATCTCAGCTTTGCTAACTGGTTTGTTCATTTACGCACTCTGCTTTGGTAAGGATAAAATAAACTCTGCACCACCACCAGCATGGTTGCAAGCTGTGAGTTTGCCACCAAGTTCTTCCGCCAATCCATAGCTAATGTAAAGACCAAGGCCTGTGCCCTGGCCAAGGGGTTTCGTTGTGAAAAACGGTTCGAAAATCTGATCAATGGCAGTGTCCAAAATGCCCGGACCATTGTCAATCACATGAATGGATATGTCGCTCTCTGTTTCTTCAGAACGAATGGTGATTTGCGCGTCGATCTGGCCATCAACAACATCTAATGCGTTTTGTAATAGGTTGACCATAATCTGATGAACAGGGCCACGCCGAGAGATAAGTTCTAGTCGCTCAGGCATATCGTAGATGAATTGATGTTTGCTGGTAACAGATTTAGAAACCCAGTGCCCAGCCGTTTTAATTACACGAACGATATTAAAAGGCTCTTGCGTTTCTTTTTGCACAGATGAAAAGCGGCGCAATTCTTGCACAATTTCACTAACCCGCTCAGCCCCTTCAAGTGTACCATCCACAAGTGGGTTAATATCCGTGACGATGCGATCAATTTTTAAATCTTGCCGCATTTGCACAAGTTGAACAGTGTCCGTTCCGCTGTCTATAGCCTTGAGGTATTTTGTAATCCGCTCACCATAGCGGCGCAGGGCATGCATGTTACCGAAAACAAAACTAATCGGATTATTCAGCTCATGAGCAACGCCTGCTACCAAGCGGCCAAGGGCGGTCATTTTTTCAGCAAACACCAATTGCTGCTGTGTATTACGTAATTTTTGATGCGCTTGATCAAGGTCTTTGTAAGCTCGGCGTAGTTCCCCTAAATGACGGCCAATCAGCACAATGCCAACAAATCGCCCTTCATGATCATAACGGGCTGAACAATTCATAGAAAAGAGACTTTCATTCCCTTCCCCATCAAGAAGGACAAGCTCTTTATCTTCTATTCTTTCTTGGTCACGAAGTTGTTGGGTAAGGTTCGAAACACAGTTAGCTGAGCAAGGCGCAAAGATATCTTGCAGGCTCTTGCCGCGTAACTCTTGATCATTACTATCAGATAGTTTTTGATAAGCATCATTCGCTTGTTGAATTTTGCCTCGTGTATCACACACAATGAGCACATCAGTCATAGATGATAGTACACTACCGATAAAAGCTTGCGCATCTTCAAGTTCAGCGTTTTTTTGCTCTAATTCTAATTGATAGCGAACATGGTCAGCATAAACCTCATCCATTTTTTGGATAACATCAATCCATGCCTCTTCATTATTTCCAGATAAAGCAATATGGTCCCCAACCCCTGCAATATTGATTAAGCCGTCATTTTTAGCATGATCATCTTGTTCGGCTGAGCTCATATACTTAATTATCCATCCTGTTTCGCTTTCCTTTCAGAATGCGTAAAACTTTCGATCTTATCAAGACTATATCTTTCTAATTTTGACCGAAGGCCAACACGAGAGAGACCAAGTTCACGAGCAGCCTGACTTTTATTCCACTTATGACGAATAAGAGTCTCTTTAATAATACGAGCCTCAAGGGCCTCAATACGGTCTTTTAGAGTGCCATCAAGGCTAGCAAAGGCCTCTAGAACCCCATCATCATCAGGCGGTGCAGCTCTTAAAATGCGTGGGCTTAATAAATCAGCTGTTAAATCTTGTTTTTCTGGCGCCATGACCACCATATGCTGAATTTCGTTCATAAGTTCGCGAACATTGCCCGGCCAATGATATTTGGTAAGACAATCACTGGTCTCAGCAGTGAATTCACCAACATTTTTTTGCAAACTAGCTCTTGCTCGCTCGAACAATATCTGAGCAATGGGCAAAACATCTTCACTGCGATCACGAAGAGGTGGTAAAAGAATAGTCACGCCAGCTAAGCGATAATATAAATCTTGCCGAAAATTACCCAAACGAACTTCATTTTCCAAATCTTTGTTGGTGGCTGCTATCACACGGATATCAACTTTACGCGTTTTGCTAGAGCCAACCGGGCGAATTTCTCCCTCTTGTAAAACTCGCAAAAGCTTCACCTGAAAAGCAGGGGAAACTTCACCAATTTCATCGAGGAAAATAGTACCGCCATTCGCCCGCTCAAAAAGCCCCACATGGTCTTCAACGGCTCCGGTAAAGGCACCGCGCTTATGACCAAACATCTCACTCTCTAAAAGTTCATCAGGAAGTGCCCCGCAATTTTCTACCACAAAAGGCTTGTTCCACCGCAAACTATTATAATGCAGTGACCGCGCAGCCAATTCTTTGCCGGTCCCAGATTCTCCGGTAATAAGAACAAAAACATCATAAGGAGCCAATTGCGCTAACTTGGAACAAATCTCATTCATTGGGCTACTATCAGAGCGGATGATCCCATCATCATAAGAGTAACTTTCCTTAAGCTCCTTGCGCCTTGTGTGCATTACACTTTCAGCTCTGTCAGATGACATTTTCAATTCAATAGCAAGTAGTTCATTATTGCGCTGTAAGTCATAAAGCCCGGCAGCATTTTTCAGTGTGAGTAGAAGTGATTCTGGTTGCCACGGCTTGGTGACATATTGATAAATTCCAGCCTCATTGACACCGCGGATAATGTCCTCAGCTTCCGTATAACCGGAAATGATGATGCGCACTAAGTCAGGCCATTTCGTGCGAGCAACTTTCAAAAACTCAACGCCGGTCATATCCGGCATGCACTGGTCACATAGAATAATTTGCACATATTCCGTTTCAAGAATTTTCTCTGCTTCAGCAATCGACGTTGCTGTTTTAACATCAAAATCCTCTTCAAGGATGCGCTCCAATGCTTCTACACTGCGCGCTTCATCATCTATGACAAGTATGGAAGGTTGGTCTACATCCATATTTCTTCTCCTAAAGCAGCGTCACTTCTAAAAGCTCTATTCAGCAACGGCGCTCATCTCTACATCAGATTGTTTGTCAGCAGTATCTTTGAAGCTATGCCCTGTGGTCGCAAGTGCCAATGTAGCCTCAAGCCAGTTAATCCAATCGCTATAACCTTCGCCGGTTGTAGATGATATCTGCAAAACCTTAATGCCCGGGTTAACACGGCGAGCATTCTCAATTGTTTTTTCTACATCAAACTCAATATGCGGCAGGAGATCGACTTTGTTTAAAAGCATTAAATCAGCAGCATGGAACATGTCAGGATACTTCAAAGGTTTGTCTTCACCTTCGGTAACCGAGAGGATCACAATTTTATGCGCTTCCCCAAGATCAAAACTGGCCGGACAAACTAGGTTACCAACATTCTCAATAAATACAAAACTTCCTTCTTGAGGGTTGAGGCTACCAAGCGCATGGCCAACCATATGCCCGTCAAGATGACACCCTTTGCCGGTATTCACTTGAATGGCTTTGGCGCCTGTTTCACGAATGCGATCGGCATCATTTGCTGTTTGCTGATCTCCTTCAATAACAGAGCAAACATGCTTGTCTTGCAGCTCAGTGATAGTGCGGCAAAGCGTTGTCGTTTTGCCAGAACCTGGGCTGGAGACTAAGTTTAAAGCCAGGATGCCCCGCTCGTTAAAGAAGGCGCGGTTCGTTGAGGCATATTCATCATTTTTAGAAAGAATGTTTTGCTCGATTTGCACCATGCGGGCTTGGCTTAAGCCCGGAGCATGCGCATGGGCTGGGCCTTGTCCATAGTCGTGCGTATGTTCGTCACTATGGTCATGGTGGTGAGTGTGATCATGAGAATGGTCATGACTATGGTCATGACTATGGTCATGATGATCATTTGAGTGATCGTGGGAATGGTCATGAGAATGATCATGCGTGTGATCTTTGGTCTGACCCTCAATTTTAACATTGCCACTGCTGCAGCCACATACGGTACACATTAGTCGACCTCCAATTCTTTAATCGATAATTCTTCGCCAGCTGTCACCTGAATTTGAGCAGAACCACAAACCGGGCAGTCATCATACCTTTGCTTTATGGTCACAGTCTCAGCGCATTGCATGCACCAGGCCGTTGCCGGCATATCTATAATTATAAGTTCAGAGTCTTCTGCTAAAGACCCTTTCATAACAACATCAAAACTAAATTTAAGCGCATCAACTTCAACACCTGAAAGAGGCCCGATTTCAAGAGCGACCTTTGTTACTTTCGTAAAGTTCTGCCTAGCACTTTCGCTTTCAAGAATTTGCAAAATCCCCTCACATAAAGACATTTCATGCATAACAAACCTCCGGTCTATGTAGACTATGCATAAGTCACCTCCAAAGAAGTTTTCGTGCAAGGGTCAATCGCAGGAATAAGTAAATCTGCTATTCTCTTAATATGCGCTTCATCTGTGCCCTTAATATTTGAAAGAGCACTAGCCAGCACACCTTCAGGGTGAAAGTTCCACTCTGTAGGCGCGAGGATTTTATAATCTTTGATAAATTTTCCTTCTAAAAAGGCACCATGTATTAGTATACCCCGCGAAGCGTCAACCATGCCAACACCAAACTCAGCTGTTTTAGAAATTGAGGTATCTCGTCTTATTTGAACAGGTAGTGAAGGGGAAACAAGTTGACCAATCATGTGTTTTATACGCGCGAAGACCAACCCAAGTTCAACCAATCGAGACACATGCCTAGTGAGAAGGCCGGTGCCGCAATGAGCCAGAAGTAATTTCAATAAGGGGTGTTGGTGGTATCTTGAAAGGGCTGATGTTTCATGTGGTAACCCCTCCCAACTTGGAGAAGCGATGAATTCATCACTTTGTAAATGATTATTTGGAAAGAGAAGTGACGCACATTGATCTGCAGTTAGTTTTGGTAGAAACGGAATAACTGTTTGCCCTTCTTGCGCCCAACCCTTTTCTAAAATGACAGCACAACTACGCGCCGATAAGCATTTTTCCTGCCTCATCCAATGAAAAATCACGTCAGGAGCTTTAGCCTTCAGCCACAAATCAGGCGTACAGCCAAAAATGTGTGTCTGCAGAAAACTTTCTAAATCTCCCAAAATCTTGAAAGCTAAATCTTTTTCAGGAGCGGCGATTGTCTCAAGTGAAAAAGGTTTTTCTGAACGAAAAAGAGCGGCCTCAAAACGAGATGAAAATTGCATAAATTCTGTCATTTGTTGCGAGGTATCATGTGTGTCTTCATCCTCTTCAAGTAGACAGGGCCAATCGAGGAAGATACGTAATAAATGTTCACGAATGAGTTCCACATCAGAGAGGACTGTGCGCGAGAGATAGGTTGTTTCATCTGACCGCGTATTTGTGGCAGCTTGCAAAGCATTAATGGCAGCACTACCCTGAGCTTTCCCGCAAACATGATATAAGAGTGGAATGATAGTTAGAGCTTCATCAATCGTTTTACCCACAAGCAGTTTTGCAGCATGTACAGGACGGTTGTTGAGAATAGTCACTTCTTTCTTGCCGGAAGACAAAACCGTCAAAGTGATATCAATTTGTCCTTCTGGGTTCATGATTTTTGCTCATTCTCAATAGCAGACAAATTTTTTGCTGCAGTCTCGTTTTTATTTCCACCTCTTAAAAAATCTCTACGGCTTAGTTCAACGGGTTCGCGAGGTGTTTTTGGCTCAGTCGTAGATGAAGCCTCAGCAGCTAAACTTTCATCACCATCGAGATTTTCTTGGGTTTCATCTGTCTCTACTAGCTCTTCAGGGTATTCACCCCGCCAGATCATGTTCATCTCTTTTTCTTGTTCGCTAATAGTGTCGCCTTCATCAGCGTCCATCAATGTTTTCAAAGAAAGAGCCGCAGTTTGCATGGCTGAATTATGATCCCCAAATTGAAACATAGGAGAAAATAACGAACACATACGATAAGCACCTAGCTCATCATCTTTGCCGGATATAAATTCAAATCGACCCGCTGGAAAAATATGATTAAATTTCAATCCTGTTCTTTTCTCATCCCACCCTTCAGTCTCGTCTGAAGGGAGAAGCATGAAGTTCATGCACCACGGTGTCACTAAAACACCAAGCCACTCGGTTTCAAAACTTCCATATGCAATCGCTTCAACTTTTAGCTGGTCATTACATATTGGAACATCAGACATTGACGTCTCAAGAATACGCTGAAAAACCCGCTCCAACAGAGCGCTATTTTCATCTTTGATTAAAACAATATGATGTTCCTCAATTTCAGCCTCATCAACATCTGATAAGGGAAGGGCTTCAGAAGTTTGATCAGTTTTGAGGTCTTTGCTGTCTTCAAGGTTCATCATATCATCTTTCATTGTGAGGTTTAAACTCAATCCTTCACAACCATGAATTCTTCTCGTTTTCCATCACAGTTTGGACAGGTCCAGTGGTCTGGCAATTTGGCAAAAGGTGTCCCAGCTGGAATTTGCCAGTAATCATCCCCCTCTTTGGGGTCATAAATGTGCCAGCAAATTTTACATTCTAATCTTGTAGAGTCATCAATTTTGTCATTATTGCCTCCATAAGATCCTGCATAGAATTCATCCGGCTCACTCATGATCAATATACACCTCGATAATTTCCCCAAGGCGATAGGCACTGTCGTCAACATCTTCTTGAGCAGCGCAAGTTACATTCGGAATGTTTGTCACTTCAATAGTGTTTAGGATAATCGCATCCTGACTATTAAAGAACTGCACCCACCAAACGTTTTTGGTCGCCGTTGAAGAAACACGGCAATTGCCATAACCACGCGAAAGTATGGTTGTGTTCCCAAACCCGAGTTGCTTGCCCATAAAAGTAATGTCTTCGTCAGTTTGTGGAAGTAGCGTAAGGTTAATCACATGTGCAAGGTCGCCAGGCTGATATTCTTTCAGAGCATCTTCAAGTTCAACAACAAGAGGTGCGGCATTCAAAACACCTTCAGGAAGAACATCAGGAACCGGTTGTGGAGCAGGTGCCGCTTTATCGAAAGTATAATCTAAAACAGAAGTCGGGAAATCAGCGATCTCGACAATATCTTTAATAACAGTGCCTTCGTCATTTCCTGTCCGAACACGCCAAACACCAGCTAGTACAGATTCTTGAGCTTGAATGCTGCCCCCATTACCAAGAGCAGAAACTTCCCCTTCACCAAGCACCTGGTTCACAAGAGCCTGGTTTTCATCATCAAGGCCAGCAAGGTCAATGATAATGGTTTTCTCGCCCACTTTGTAAGTGTCCAAAGCCGCTTTGATTTCGCACATAATTCTCTTGGCATCATCAAGTCCAACGAGGTTTTCTGGTTCAGGAATATCGGGCATGGCATATGTCGTCATTTCAGACGGCATTTCCATATATTCAAGTTCTCCGCCATCTTCTTCCATTGGTTGGCTACCAGGGCCTATGCCACCTAAAGAGGGTGTGCTTGGGGGGAAAGAGCTACTCATCATAAATCTCCATTAATCAAAAACGTTTATCAGTTCGTTGTTCAGTTAAAATCCTCAATGCTTGAAAACACAAAAAAGCCAAGTCGAGGGGGCATGCCAAAAAACTTAGTGCACAGCTTCGGTGCTATCATCTGGTCCGCAACCGTGAGGCAATTTAAATGAAGGGGGCTCGGTCGGCTCTTTTTCCAGAATTTCTTCAACCATGCTCACATAATCAGTCCAGTCTTGCATGCGTGTAATGGTACCGAGATAACGATCACCCTTTAAAAACACAAGTGCTGGAAAAGCATTGAAACGATATTTCACTTGCAGCGGACGCTCAGCTTCACGGGCAACAACAGCCGGCTTAAATTTTCCTCTAAATTGTTTTTCAAGCATAGGGACAACGACGGCAACATCCGGTGTCTCATCAAGGCGTTCACCATCGCCACCAAAAAACAACATTGAATAATCCTGAGCAGCTGTCCATTCATCATGGTTGTCTTCTGTGATCACGTGATATTTGTGATCATCGACTAACATTTTCACAAGGGGTATAAACATAAAAGGTCTCCACTAATCTATTTTGCTTTTGGCCGGTTTTGGCTCTGTTTGTCTTGGCTTGGGTTGGCTTGATCTTTTAGATGGTCAGGTAACTGAGGTTCTCTGTTCACAAGGTCAGCGAATAAATGGTCAATATCACCACCTCCATAAAGAGCTTGCTCAACAGCTTTAAGTGCATTGGAAATCTCAGTAGCTTTTTCTTCTGTCAATATTTCTCGTGCGGCATCCAAAAAAGTGAGAACCCAAGTGCCTTGGGGCTGCTCCCCCACTAATTTCATATCAACACTAACAAGAGTGCCGGTCGCATCATCAGGTCTTTGACAAAGGGCATACCCAGGACTAACACTGACTACTTTCATTGGAATGCCCATACACATTAGCTTGTCTTTCCACTGGGAAGTTTTGCTTGCGGCATCTGATGAGGGTCGAATTCAGCAATGCCGTCATCTGTGAATGTGGGGCCATTCCAGGCATCAGAAATGATCAGGCGATCATCCCCAACTCTGCAAGCATCGCCTTCGCTTGGACGCTCTTTTTCATAGGCTTCTAAGGTGACAATTTCACAGCCAACCATACCATCATCAGGTAGAGGAGTTTCGCGCTTGTGAACGTCTATACCAAGGCTCTTAAGATATTTGATTGCGTGCTCAATCGCAGGCTCAATTTGCTCTTTGACCTTAGGACGCAAGCTCCCGCCATAATCTTCAAGTTCTACCGGTTGCACACCGATGAGGAGCATGGATTTTGGATAGTCGCCCAGCATTTCAGATGTTGCTAGCACTTCTTGAAAGCCCGTTTGATGAAGACTCATTTTCTTAGCACCAAGAAATTTGGGAACTTCATCATCTTTGACGAGTTTCATAGTCCCAGGCTCAAGCCCATAATCAACAGCATCAAAGACAACCAGGTAATCAGTTTCGCGGATATGTTGAACAAGATACAAACCTTGTGTCCCACCATCCATAATCTTTACATTATCTGGCGTCTGAAAGTGGCGATACATATGCTCAACAGTACGTACACCAAAGCCTTCATCAGCCCATAAGACATTGCCAATACCAAGGATTAGCACTCTCGGCGTCGTGGTCATGATTCCTCCCCTGGAATTACACCATTAGCTATTTGTTATTCTTAAGTTTTTAAACTTTTTTAAGTTTTCTAATATCATAGCAATTGCCAGGCCAACTAGGTAAGACGTTGTAATTGTTGACTAAATTTAAAAATAGCAGTACTGAGCAACGCCTTGATGGAAAGCGGTTAACCAGTTGCTGCCTTGGGTGGAAAGAAAGAGTCCAGTTTCTTGTTTTTCATCAGATTTAGATGTGATCTGATAGGGAGGGTTTTCTACAAAATGATAAGTTCCTTACCAATTCCCTGTATAAAAAAGACAAAAAGTCTTGTTTTCACCTTTAACACCCATGAATTAGCCGTGGGAGAAAGCCGTTAAATCGCCGCAAGAAGAAGGAGTGACGCCACTTCGGCGTCAGGACATGGCGAAGCACCAGCGCAGCCCGGCGCTTAAGATCAGTCTGAACGGAGCATAGCGAGTACAGAAAACTGATCGCAATATAGCGCCGCCTTTCGGAGGCCCATGAGCTTCAGCTCATGGATCAGCCGTGAGAAATAAAAAAGCGCGGATGCATAGTGGGCATCTGAAGCGCCAACAGCGACGGTTGCTAGTGGGCAACTGAAGGAGCATAAAAAAAGAGACGCTTCAAAGAAGCGTCTCAGTTGATTTAGGAAGTTATAAAAACGACTGCAAATTTAAGGGTTAGTCGTTAGAAGGGCGATTATCTTTAAATAAACGCCATCCTGAAATCATCGAGCTGATGATTGATTGGCGTGACATAATATCTTCTCGAACAGCCACATAAATATGAATGATCGCAAAAATAATTAATAGCCACATAACCAGATGGTGGTACGTATGCACATCCTGGCTCTGCCCCATAAGAGGAATAAGCCATGATGAGAAGAACTGATACTGCCAGCTGCCCATACCTGCACCCTCGCCATAAAGAGCAAGACCACTTATGATCATGAAGATCGAGCCCCAAACAAACATGAGGTGCATTGCCAAGATCGCAAGCGGATTATGGCCGGTATATTTTTTAGGCTCGTCAACAAGAAAGCTATACCACTTTATCTCGTGCCACAATTCATCCCAAAAATCTTTTGAGAATATACGCGGCAAGTAGATCTCTCTGGAATGAGAGTTACCAACGATTGCCCAATAAGCTCTGAAAACAAAGCCGATAATAAAGATATATGCAGCTGCAAAATGCACAAAACGCATATATCCCATCACATAGTGATCACTCGCCTCTCCTGAAACAGAAGAGAGAGGTGATCCTATGAAGTAGCCTGTGACGCAAAGGGCAATGATTGCAAATGCATTGACCCAGTGCCAAATGCGAACAGGCGCTTCATAAACATAAACAGCAGTTTGTTGACTTGCTGCTTGATCAGCCATTTGATCAGCCATGACATCCTCCTTATCTCACCTTAACTTTGGCAAGTTCTTCGCCATCAGGTCCCATAACGTGAGTGGAACAAGCCAGGCATGGATCAAATGAGTGAATGGTTCTCAAAATTTCCACAGGCTCATGAGGACGCTCAACTTTTGTGTTCATCAAAGAGGCTTCAAAGGCACCGATATTGCCTTCATTGTCTCGAGGACTACCGTTCCAAGTCGTTGGAACCACACATTGGTAATTCTCAATTTTTTGGTCTTTGATCCGGATCCAGTGAGCCAAGGCACCACGCGGCGCTTCAGTAAAGCCAACACCTTTAACTTCTTTTGGCCAAGTTGATGGATCCCAGCTTTCAGTATTAGCTGTGGTCTCGTCACCAGCTTTAATGTTGGCAATCATCTTGTCTAAGAAGTAGCGTTGCTTGTAAGCACACCATTGAGCTTCAAGAGCACGCGCAGCTGTCCGGCCAATTGTAGTAAATAGCGCAGAAACTGGAGCGTTACCAAGAGCACCAAGTGTATCAGTGATTTGATCTGTAAACTCAGTATGCTTAGAAGCATAACCAACAAGATAACGTGATAGAGGTCCAACTTCCATAGCATTACCACGCCAGCGCGGCGCTTTAATCCATGAATATTTGGCCGCTTCATCAAGTTGCTTGATGTCAGTTCTTGTGCCAATAGTTTTAGGGCCAAGTTCATAATTTGGATCTGTAACACCATCCCAAGGATGCAAGCCTTTGCTTTCATCATCATATTTATACCAAGAGTGCGGTACAAATTCTTGAATTTGCTCAGGATCACGGTGATCAACTTCATGAACTTCGTTAAGGTTGCCTTTGATAATGGCGCCGCGAGGCATCATCAAGTTTTTAGCTGAAAAGTCATTTGGCTTGTCTGGAATGTCACCATAAGCAAGCGCATCGGTGCCAGAAATACCGCCACCATAATGCCAGCCAGCATCATAATAGATCTTACCAATTGCGATAATATCAGGGATGTAAACATTATCAACAAACTCAATTGTTTGGTTGATGATAGAACGCACATGGTTGAGGCTTTCCATATTGATCGCACCAACAGAACCTTCACCATCGATGTTAATCGGGCAAGGTACACCACCAACGAGCCAGTTCGGATGCGGATCCTTACCACCAAAGATGGTTCTTGTTTTCATGATTTCTTTTTGAAAATCAAGAGCTTCAAGATAGTGTGTTACTGCCATCAAATCTGCTTCAGGTGGAAGGATATAAGCAGGGTTATCCCAGTAACCATTTTTAAAAGGACCAAGTTGGCCGCTTTCAACAAACTTCTTGAGACGATTTTGAATGTCACGGAAATAACCAGGTGATGATTTAGGGTGCCGAGGCGAAGACGCTTTTTGTAAAGCAGATGTATCACGTGGATCAGCTTTCAGAGCGTTAATTGGGTTCACCCAATCAAGCGCGTGCAAATGATAGAAGTGCACAAGGTGATCGTGGATCTCAAGTGAAAGCTGCATGATATTACGAATAGAGTTCGCATTATCAGGGATTTCAATATTAAGAGCATCTTCCACAGCGCGAACAGATGTCAGGGCGTGCGTACCAGTACACACACCACAAATCCGTTGCACAAAAGCCCAAGCATCACGCGGGTCACGGTTTTTAAGAATAACCTCAAGTCCGCGCCACATGGTGCCAGTTGAAACAGCGTTCGTGATAATATTGTCAGAGTTCACATTCACTTCGCAGCGCATGTGCCCCTCAATCCGAGTAACCGGGTCAACAACGACACGCTCACCAGATGTATCTAGCGTAAAGCCATTTGGAGTTTGAATAGCCATTAGTCGTTATCTCCTTTTGTACGCGCTTGTTTCACGGCGCTAACGGCCGCATGAGCGGCAGCGGCGGCACCAACAACCGTGGCAGCACCAACGCCAATCTCATCAGCGTTTGCTTCAATACCAAATTGGTGAATGTCAGTGAGGCGATCATAGAAGCCGCCCTTATCCCAGAAACCATCTTCCGAGCAGCCAATGCAACCATGACCAGCTTGAATTGGGAATGAGAGACCACCGTTCCAGCGAACAGTTGAACACGCATTGTAAGTTGTCGGCCCTTTACAGCCCATTTTATAAAGGCAGTAGCCTTTTTTCGCGCCTTCATCATCCCATTTCTCAACGAATTGACCAGCGTCAAAGTGAGGACGGCGATAGCATTTATCGTGAATACGTTGTGAATAGAACATTTTCGGACGGCCTTGACGGTCAAGTTCAGGAAAACGCTCAAAGGTAAGGATGTAAGTCACAACAGCGGTCATAACTTCCGCAATTGGTGGGCAACCAGGCACCTTAATAATTGGTTTGTTGCCAATACCAGGCACTTTATGAACGGGTGTTGCACGTGTTGGGTTTGGTCGCGCAGCTTGCACACAGCCCCATGAAGCACAAGAGCCCCAGGAGATGATCGCTTTAGCATGCTGAGATGCATAAGTAAGCTGATCAGTAAATGGCTTACCACCAATGATACAATACATACCATCTTCGTTAAGCGGCGGGTTACCTTCAACAGCAAGCAAATACTTGCCTTTATATTTCGTAACAATCTCTTCGATAATCGCTTCAGCTTCATGTCCAGCTGCTGCCATGATGGTGTCATCATAGTCAAGCGAGAGCATAGAAAGCACCACGTCTTTAGCAAGCGGGTGGGCTGAGCGAATAAAACTTTCAGAACAACATGTGCATTCAAGTCCATGCAACCAAAGCACCGGAATACGTTCCTTGGTTTCCATAGCATGAGCAATTTTTGGTGCGAATGATGGACCAAGCCCGAGCGCGGCAGCAGTAAGGCTGCAATATTTTAAAAAGCTCCGGCGGGTAATCCCCTGACGTCGCATAACGTCATAAAAGGTTTCCATGTGCGGTGACCCTCCTTCAAAATTAAGTTCCCTGAAACGACCAATGAAAACACGAAAAATTTCACGAAAAGAGATCCATAATAATTTGTAAGTGCGTTACGTTTGAACCGTTCCCCTAGCATCAGCGGTTATTTTTATTGATTTGAGACCGCGACTTAACACCATAAGTAGCAATCCTTATGCCAATAAAAATAAATAAGCAAAAACAATAAGTTAATGACATAGATCGCTGTTTTGTATTGCAATCCATGTAAGGCGGGATTATCTTATACAAACTGAGTGGTAAGTTACTTGCCACTTGGAGTTAACGCTCCAACTTCATCACTAATAATGAAAATAAATCATAAGCGCGGTTGCTAGTGAGCAATCTAAAGCGCAACTAAAACAGCGCGGTTGCTAGTGGGCAACCTGAAGCGCAACTAAAAAGAGAATGAGTGGTTTAAAGCATCATGAGCAATACCCAACCCAAAATCCCATTTCATCTTGAGATGGAATTCACATATGGTGAACCACGTGAAATTTGGACTGGTGTGAGGCGTGTTGTTGCAAACAATCAAGGCCCACTAACGCACAATGGCACCAACACTTACATAGTTGGCAAAAATGAAGTCGCGTTGATTGACCCCGGCCCAGAAGATAGCACCCATGTCTCTGCACTTCTTGAAGCCATCAAAGGAGAAAAGCTCACACACATTCTCCTAACGCATACTCATAAAGATCATTCCGGGGCATTAAAGGAATTAAAAGAACGAACAGGCGCAGCAGTCTTTGCCCATGCCCCAGTCCTTGATAACCGCGGCGCAAGACGCAAAGCAGATACTCCCCTTGATAATGGCTTTGTAGATTTAGGTTTTCGCCCCGACACTGTAGTGAAAGATGGAGACGTGATTGAAGGAGAAAGCTGGGCGCTAAAAGCAATACATACACCAGGGCATGCTCCAGACCATCTTTGTTTTGAGGATCAAAGAGAGCCTATTCTCTTTAGTGGTGATCATATCATGGCGTGGAATACCAGTGTGGTAATCCCTCCAGAGGGGAAAATGTCTGATTACTTAGCTTCGTTGAAAAAGCTCTTAAAGAAAGACTATGAACGATTTCTACCAGGTCATGGCGGGCAAGCTCGCTCACCAGAGCGTTTGGTGAAAGCTTTTTTAATGCACAGGAAATGGCGAGAGACAGCTATCCACGATCATATTAAAGATGGGAAAAACACAATAGATCAGTTGGTGCCTCTTCTATATCCAAACGCAAAACCAGAAGTCTTGCCAGCTGCCGCCCTATCCGTTTTGGCGCACGCAGAGCACCTTTGTGAACAAGGCCTGGTGAGTTCAAACACAACCCCAGCCTTGAACTCTTCCTTCGAGGCGATTATTTGATTGTTATCCAGTTGAACAAGAATTTTTTAATTTGAAGAAAATTAAGTTAGTAGCGTTAAATTTTCAGGATTAACTATTTTTTGAAAACCCTCCAAATAAACAGTCATATAATTTAGAATGACTAGGGCACCACATAAAAAAACAGCCTTTACAAGCCCTTTGCTAAAAAATGGTAAGGCAAAGGATAGAAAAATAAATAATGCCATGAATGCAAGCATACAAGGCAAAACGATTATAAAAAGAACGAAGCCCCAAGAGTGCAATTCATGAACAAAATTATTCCATAAGTAAGATAGCCCTGGAGTTAAGAGAGTATAGATTGAAAAAAAGCTAGCTAATGGACCAGAGACGACATAAAACACATCGTAGCTTTTTTCATCGAATTTAAACAATTCATCTATGTTGCGATTTAAAATTAAGTAGCGCAGAATTGGCCCAAGCAACAAAACAATCCCACAAGCAACAAGATTTAAACAGGAAACGTACAATTGGCTTACATCAATATAAAGCCAAGAAAATAAAAACTTCCAAAACCATAGCGTCCACAAATTCCAATTTTCAATTAATATTTTAGCCCATTTACTTAATGTAATTAATGGCTCTAAACCTCCAAATAAAGTGCAAGCAAGAGATATAATTCCTATAATTGAGGTAGTTTCCTGGAAAAAGTGAACGAAGGCATTTGGTTGTGCAACTATTTTATGTTGAGACATAGAAATGACCTTGGAAGATCGTTATATTTTAACATTAGAGTCTGAATATATCTCGGAAACTTATAGTTTGCACTATTCTCGTGTGTTCTTACGTGTTGGCAAAAATAATGGCTCACCCTCTTCAACACGTTTGGCTTTATCGCTTTGATTAATATAATCATCTAGGAAATCTTGAATTCGTTTTTGATTGCGCCCCAAATCATAGGATCCATAGCGCGCAGCAGACCGCATATCCAAAATGCTCTGCCCACCTTTTGAACGAATACGGATCACGATATCGTCGGGCGCAGCTAAAATAACTGAGCGGTCGACAGCTTCAATGGTCGCATCGGAAGAATTTTTTCCAGCTGGTTTTAAAGAAATCACTTCCCATTTGCGCTTTAAAACCAATTGCCGTGCCAAGTCAAATGCGTCCTGCCCTGGAGATAGAATTCTAACGCTCACCACATCCTGGTCAAACGGTTCTCTCTCAATAAAGTTCACCGGGTTGCTACCAAACTCACGAAATTTAGTAAGCGCTTTAAATTCGGGCGGCGAAACAAGGCTGGTAGAAACATCATAAATTTGCGGCGTCACAAAATAAACAGGCAACAAGGAAAGAGGCCAGATAAGCACTAGAAGGCTAATTACAACGCCAGCAACAGATTTGCCAAATCCAGATAATAATTTATTCCAAATCTGAAAAACAGCCATTACAGAGAGAATAAAAGCAAAGAAACCGCCAATAAACCCAATTTGCAATAAGTTTAACGATACAGCAGTTGATTGACCGGCATAGCGATGTAAAAGCACAGTAAAAACAATGATATGCGCACTAAAAACGCTAAGCTTAAAGCCCCATTCAGCCAAGCGGGATTTTCTAAATGTCTGCCTATGTTTCATAACTCTCAACCAATTGAAGGGACGTAGTATACATAAAGTTAATTAAATAGCCCCTTGGTTGGGGCTAGCCCCCAGATTAAGGGTAAAGTTGTGACTTTTCAAAAGGCAAATCAACACTTTCCCGCTTAAATTGCAAGCGATCATGCAATCGAAACGGACGATCGTGCCAAAATTCAATCTCTAGTGGGGCTAAACGAAAGCCAGACCAGTAGCTGGGCCTAGGAATGGTGCCAATCGCATGTTTTGCAGTATATTTAGCAACGGCTTTTTCCAGGGCAAAACGTCCCTCTAACGGGCGAGATTGTTGTGAGGCCCAGGCGCCAATTTGGCTTCCCTTAGCGCGGCTATGATAATACACATCAGCCTCTTCAGATGAAACAGGAGATAGCGCCCCTCTCACTCGGATTTGCCGCCTTAAGCTTTTCCAGTGAAAACACAGCGCCGCCTTAGGTGTAGAGGCAATCTCATTTCCTTTTGCGCTCTCAAGGTTTGTATAAAAAACAAAACCGTCCTTGTCATACCCTTTAAGCAGCACCATCCGAACATTTGGCAAGCCGCTTTCGTCCACAGTCGCTAGGGCCATAGCGTTTGGGTCATTGAGCTCTTTGTCTTCAGCATCTTTCAGCCATTTCGCAAACAAATCATAAGGCTCATTCTCTTTCAAAAAATCAGCTTCTTTCTCTGCTTGAGCCGCGGCATCATATGTTTCTTTTGTCATAGGACTTTAACCATCTATCAATACGTATTAAATCAACTATTCTGGTTGCTGCTAGCAACTAATGGGAATTAAACGCCCTGGTTACAAACAGGCAACTGAAGACACTCTTAAAACACCCCGGTTGCAAGTGGGCAACTGAAGGGGCACTTATACGCCCCGGTTGCTTGGTGGGCAACTGAAGGGGTACTAAAAAGTGAGGTTAGCCTTCTAGCCCCCCAACTAGTTAGTCTTCGAGACTAGCTTGGTGTTCAACAGAGACATCAAATGCCGAGGCAAGGAGTGCTTTTGTATAATCTTCCTTAGGCTCTTCAAAAATCTGCTGGCCAGAACCTTCTTCAACAATTTGTCCATTTTTCATAACCAATACATGGTTCGAGAGGGCCCGCACAACTTTTAAATCATGGCTAATGAACAAAAATGCAAGTTTGCGCTTTGCTTGTAGCTCACGCAGCAAATCAACAATCTGTGCTTGAACTGACATATCAAGAGCACTTGTTGGCTCATCAAGCATCACAAATTTAGGCTCCAGAACCATCGCACGGGCAATGGCAATGCGCTGGCGTTGCCCGCCTGAAAATTCGTGCGGGTAACGATCAAGCATATCTTCAGATAAGCCTACTTCAACCATCGCATTGGCAACTCTGGCACGGCGTTCATCAACGTTAAGCTCAGGGCTTTGAATTTCTAACCCTTCACCAATAATATCAACAATTGAAAGACGCGGGCTTAAAGAGCCGTAAGGATCTTGAAAGACGATTTGCAAATCACGGCGGTACGGTCGTAATTCTTTTGACGAAAGCCCTGAAAGAGTTTGCCCCATATAGACAACCGGCCCATCAGATGAAATCAGCCGCATGAGCGCTAACCCAAGTGTGGTTTTACCAGACCCACTTTCACCAACCACACCCACAGTTTGCCCCTCACGCACTTGCAAGGAAACGCCGTTCACAGCTTTTACGTGATCTATTGTTTTGCGCAAAACACCAGCTTTAATCGGGAACCAGACTTTAAGGTCCGTGGTCTCCATGATCACAGGCGCCGATAAATCCTCTACTGGCGGCTCACCAGAAGGCTCAGCTGAGAGCAAGTGCTTCGTGTATTCATGGCTCGCATTTTGGAAAATATCTTCACAATTCCCCTGTTCAACAATCTTACCTTGGTTCATAACAGAAATTCGGTCTGCCATTTTACGAACAATCCCAAGGTCATGTGTGATAAGCAATAAGGCCATGTTAAACTCTTGTTGCAGCTCTTGTAAAAGCGAAAGGATTTGCGCCTGAATGGTCACATCAAGGGCAGTCGTAGGTTCATCTGCAATCAGTAAGTCAGGCTCGCAAGCAAGAGCCATGGCAATCATAACGCGCTGGCGTTGCCCACCAGAGAGCTCATGCGGGTAAGCCTTTAGCCGAGCTTCAGCATTTTGAATGCCCACTTTTTTCAAGAGTTCAATGACACGGTTGCGAAGTGGCTCACCCTCCATATTTCTATGAATTCTCAGCACTTCTCCCACTTGCCGTTCAATTGAATGCAAAGGGTTTAAAGAAGTCATTGGTTCTTGAAAGATAATCGAAATCTGATCACCTCTAAGCGCCCTGACATCTGCTTCATCCATCTTTAAGATGTCTTTGCCATCATAAATAATTTCACCGGTCGGATGCGAAGCCGAGCCGGGAAGAAGCCTCATAATAGAGAGAGCTGAGACAGATTTGCCAGAACCGGATTCGCCAACAAGCGCTACTGTTTCACCGCGTTTAATATCAAAATTAACACCGTGCACAACAGTTGTGTCTTGGTCACCAGAGCGAAAGGCTACTGAGAGGTTCTTGACTTCAATCAAGCTTCGAGACGTCTCATAAGTATTATCTTTGGTCATAACACGTCTCCTTCTTATTTAAATGTCTTACGAGGATCGAACGCATCGCGCACCGCCTCACCAATGAAAATCAACAAGCTCAACATGAGAGCAATCACAAAAAAGGCTGTGATGGTGAGCCAGGGTGCCTCAATATTTTCCTTACCCTGCTTGAGAAGCTCCCCAAGGGACGGGTCTCCTGGCGGCAAACCGAGCCCCAGAAAATCAAGAGACGTTAGCGTCGTTAAAGCGCCAGAAAGAATGAAAGGCATCATTGTAACCGTAGCTACCATCGCATTCGGTAAAAGATGACGATACATAATTTTAACGTCACTTAATCCAAGCGAGCGAGCCGCTTTGACATATTCAAGGTTTCGCGCGCGCAAAAATTCAGCACGGACAACACCCACTAATGCCACCCAGCTAAAGATGAGCATAATACCAAGTAGTGTCCAAAATCCGGGGATTAAAATCGCCGCCACAATCAGCAAAACGAACAATTGCGGAATGGAAGACCAGAGCTCAATAAAGCGTTGAAAAATCAAATCAACCCAGCCCCCAAAATAACCTTGGACCGCGCCGGCAGATACGCCAATGATCGAAGAGAAAATAGTGAGGATCAAACCGAAGAGCACCGAAATTCGAAAGCCATAAAGTACGCGTGCCAAAACATCGCGGCCATTGTCATCTGTGCCAAGCCAGTGAAAATTACCCATAGTACAATGGGGACTATTCACACCGCCCTCATAAACTTTACACAAATTGGTCCGCTCAAAAGTCCACCAAGGGGCAGACGGGGCCGCAGTTGGAATGTAATCATTTACTGTCGAATAAGAATATCGAACAAGAGGCCAAAGTGTCCATCCGGGACTTTGTCCTTCAGTTGCTTTTATCGTCGGGTCATCATAACACTCTTCATTACCACCCGTTCGAATAAGACAAGCCACATCATGTCGGCGATAAATTGCCTCAGTTTCAAACTCGCCGCCAAAAACAGTCTCGGGGTAGAATTTAACGACAGGAAAATAATAAGAGCCTTTGTACTGAACCATCAGCGGTTTATCATTGGCGATAAACTCTGAAAACAGTGTCAGGAAAAACAAAAATGTAAAAATAATCAGGCTCCAAAAACCACGTTTATTGGCTTTGAAGTTAGAAAGGCGCCGAGCATTTATGGGCGTCAGGTCCGTTCGGGTCCAAAAAAAGATAATCCGAAATAAAAACCGAAACGGCCAACAAATGAGCGTCGCAATTCGAGAGGTAATCAATTTCATACTCATATGACTATACCTCCCGACTTTCAAAGTCGATCCTCGGATCAACGAGTGAATAAATAATATCAGAGATCAAATTCACAAACAGTCCGAGAAGAGAAAAGATATAGAGGTTAGCAAATATAATGGGATAATCCCTTTGGAAAATAGCCCGGAAAGAAAGCTGCCCAAGTCCATCAAGTGAAAAGATCGTTTCAATCAAAATCGAGCCCGTAAATAGAACGCTTAAAATAGCTGCAGGAAAACCAGCAATAATAATAAGCATGGCATTACGAAACACATGCCCATAAAGCACGCTGCGTTCTGGTAAGCCTTTGGCCCGTGCCGTCATGACATACTGCTTCTTAATTTCGTCGAGAAACGAATTTTTGGTCAAGAAAGTCGTTGTTGCAAAAGCTGAAACAGACATCGCAATGAGAGGCAAAGCCAAATGCCAGAAATAGTCGCCGATTTTCTCATACCAAGTTAGCTCTTCAAAATTATCTGATGTTAGTCCACGAAGTGGAAAAATATTTAAGAAATTATCACTGGCAAAAAGCACGATGAGCAGCACCGCCAGCAAAAACCCGGGGATCGCATAACCAACCACAATTACACCGCTGGTCCATAAATCAAACTTTGATCCATCACTCACAGCTTTTCTAATACCAAGAGGAATGGAGATGCCATAAGAAAGTAATGTTATCCATAAGCCGAGTGAGATAGAGACCGGCATTTTTTCTATGATCAAATCAACCACAGCTTTGTCTTGAAAATAGCTATTCCCAAAATCAAAGCGTGCATAATTCCAAAGCATCAACATAAACCGCTCAAGCGGTGGTTTATCAAAACCAAATTGCTTCTCAATTTCTTTGATAAATTCAGGGTCAAGTCCCTGAGCGCCTCTATATTTAGAACTGGCTTGTGAGGCATCTCCAGCTTGAGATGCCGGGTTGCCGCCACCAAAGTCACCACTATTGCCGCCCCCAACTCTGGTAGACGCATCAACATCAGTGCCAGATAGCTGCGCAATGACTTGCTCAACAGGGCCTCCAGGAGCAAATTGAATAATCACAAATGTAATCGCCATTATCCCAAGAAGTGTTGGAAAAATGAGCAATAGCCGTCTGATAATATAGGCGGTCATATGTCTGTGTAGGCTCCCGTTTGAATATTTTTAATAATTTTTGTTTTTCAGTAACTGTCTAAGACAAAGAATGAATAAACTATCTAGATAGAAGTCTTGCGGCCTTTTCTTTATCAAACCACCACAAGTCGATAATTCCCCTATGATAGAGTGGTTTTTTAAGGGGCCGTGAAAACTTATTCCAATATGCCACATTATGCGAATCTTTATACCAATGAGGCATCCAATAAAATTCAGAACGCAAAACTCTATCGAGCGCCCGGCAAGCAGTAACTAATTCTTCTCGAGTTGATGAAGATGATATTTTATCAATCAAATGGTCAACCACCGGGTGGTTAATACCAGCTAGGTTAAAGCTGGCAGCTTGCTTAGCCGCTTTTGAGCCAAAAAAGTTTCGAAGCTCAACCCCTGGGGTCAAGCGCATGGAAAAGCGAGATCCCGTAAGGTCAAAGTCAAAATTCTTCAACCGTTCTTGATATTGTGCTGGGTCAACAAGCCGTAAAGTTGATTCTATACCTAAAGTTTTTAAATTACGAATGATGGGGAGGATTATCCGTGAAAAAGAAGGGCTGAAAGTTAAAAACTCAATCGTTAAAGGCTCACCAGCTTTGTTTGCCCGTACACCTTTTTTCATGGTATAGCCGGCGGCTTTTAAAAGCCGAGAAGCCCTGCGCAGGTTTTTGCGGTCTTGGCCAGTGCCATTGGTCTTGGGAGAAAGTTTCGCCTCCTCAAAAACGCTTTTGTTAAGCTGGTCTTTAAAGGGCATTAAAAGAGCAAGCTCGCTGGCACTAGGTTTGCCTGTTGCTTTAAACTCAGAGTTTTCAAAATAACTGCTGGTTCTAGTATAAAGATTGTAAAATAGGTTCTTGTTGGTCCACTCAAAATCAAATACCAGACCAATGGCCTCACGCACACGTATGTCTTTGAATTTTTCACGCCGTGTATTGATGAAAAAGCCTTGTGTCCCTGATGGGGTATCATCTCTTAAAGTATCGGCTTTCACCTTGCCTTTTTTAATGGCATCAAACTTATATTTGGTCGCCCAATCTTTAGACGTGAACTCTTCTCGAAGGTCAAAAACACCAGCCTTTAAAGCTTCAAATTCGGCGCCGCGGTCTTTGAAATATTCATAACGAAGCTCATCAAAATTAAACCGCCCCTTGTTTATTGGAAGGTCTTTTGCCCAATAATCATCTCGCCGCATCAAGCGTACATAACGCCCTTGTTGAAATTTCCCAACCTTGTAAGGTCCAGAGCCAAGTGGCAAATCAAGACCCGCTTTTTCAAAAGGAACTTTTTTATAGAAATGTTCTGGTAACACCGGCAACTCAGCCACACGCTGCGGAAGGTCTCGTGTTTGCTCGCCCTTAAAACGGAAGCGAACCGTGAGATCATTTATCGCCTCGACAAGGTCCACATCGCGAAGGCTCACCCGAAAACGCGGATGCCCTTTTGATTTGAGTGTTTGTATCGTAAAGACAACATCAGACGCCTTAACGCGCACACCATCAGCAAACTTCGCTTCAGGTCTCAAATAAAAGGTGACACCTTTTTTGTCGTTATGAATTTCAGCGGAATGTGCAATCAGACCATAGACAGCATCAGCTTCATCATATGCGCGTGCCATCAAGCTATCATAGAGATACATCAACCCTTGCGCTGGGTCTCCCTTGCGGATGTAGTTGTTAAAACTATCAAAGGTGACGCGCGCCTCTGTGCCAATCATAGAGAGTTTGCCTCCCTTAGGAGCATCAGGGTTGGCATAGTCAAGGTGTGTGAAGTCTGCTTTATATTTTAAGGAGCCAAATGTAGAAAGACCATGCCGCCGATTGGCAACTTGCGGTTTGCCTAGATCTTCCACATTACTTGTCTTTTGATCAGCCAAAGCAGGCTGAGCAGAAAAAACAATTGTTGAGAGCAAGAAAGAAACAAACAATAAAACAGGATTAACATATAGAGACTGAGCTCTATATGTTATTATAAATAGAATGTTTTGGATGAATTGTATCATAAGAAACCTCATGAGAGCCTCTATTTCAACTCAGCAGATTTCTTGCCGCCAGTTTTGACCAGCTTGGCTTTCTCAGCATCATACCACCAGGTTTGCACATACCCGATCGAGCGTGTTGGTTTGGTTTCTGGTTGCGAAAAACGGTTCCAATAAGCAATACGTTCAGACGCCGAGTACCAGTTAGGCACAACAAAATGGTTGAATAACAGCACTCGATCAAGAGCTTTTGTCACGGTAACAAGCTCGTCCCGATTTTTGGCAAAAATGATTTTATCAATCAAAGCATCAATGGCTTTGTTTTTGATGCCAATATAATTTCGGCTACCAGGTTTGTCAGCTGAAGCTGAACCCCAGTAGAAGCGTTGTTCATTACCAGGACTTTCAGATTGCCCAAAGGTAGAGATAATCATGTCGTAATCAAACGTCTCAAGTCGTTTTTGATATTGAGGGCTATCAACCAAGCGAATTGAAGTTTTAATCCCAAGTTGATTTAAGTTAGCCACATATCCAGAAAGCACTCTTTGAAATGCCGGAGAGATAATCAAAAATTCAATATCAAGTGTTTCTCCAGCTTTGTTTCTCAGAACGTTGGTTTTCTTTGCAGATTGCAGCCCAAGCTTAATCATCCAAGAACAAACAAACCCGCAATTTTTGTCATTCACTGTTTCTGAGCGAATAGTCCACCCAGCTTGTTCAAGCAGTTTGCGAGCCTCACGTAATTGTTTTCTCGTGCCTTTATTACCATCGTGAACAAAAGGTTTGTATTCATCGGTCAAAGCTTTGTTGGGAATGCCGTCTTTTAGCGGTTCTAGAAAGGCAAGCTCTTCAGGGCTAGGTTTGCCAGAACTAGCGAGCACAGAGTTTTGGAAATAACTAGCGGTTCGTTTGTATTGGTTGTAAAATAAATTTTTTGATGCCCACTCAAAATTAAAGGCACGAGAAATAGCTTCTCTCACACGAATATCCGTGAACTTTTCGCGTCTAAGATTGAAAACAAACCCTTGCATCCCTTGCGGATTTTTTAGAACATAATCATTATTTTTAATGACCTGGCCTGTTTTTAGAGCTTTGAATTCATAGTTGCGGGCCCAGTTTACTGAAGAAGTCTCATTGTAAAAGTCAAAAGCATCAGCCTTGAACGCTTCAAAGGCTACTGAGCTATCTCTGAAATACTCAAATTTTAGCTGATCAAAATTATATTTGCCCTTAGCGGTGAAACTGTCTTTTCCCCAATAGTCAGCAACACGTTCTAAGACCAAACTACGGCCAGGGCGAACTTTACTTACCTTATAAGGGCCAGAACTGAGAGGAACTTCCAACGTTGTTTTGCTCAGACTACGGGTTTCACCCTTTTTGTCTTTTCCTAACCAATAGTGTTTGGGCAAAACATTGAGCTCTCCAACAATAAAAGGGAGTTCTCGGTTATTTTTTACGTCAAAATAGAAAGTAACTTCATTGGGGCCAGTGACCTCTGAGCGTGTAACATTTTTATAATACTGCCCATAACGAGGGTTTGCCTTTTTAAGCTCAGTCATAGAGAACATCACATCGGCTGCTGTTATTGGTTTGCCATCATGAAATGTTGGGCCTTGGCGTAATTTAAAGGTCACAGAAGAATAATCTGAAGGGTAGCTAACCCATTCGCACAAATGACAATATTGCGTTGAGCCTTCATCAAGGCTTTGTTCCATTAAACTATCATAGGTGAGTAAAATACCACCTGCAGGGCTTCCCTTAATAGTAAATGGATTAAGGCTATCAAAACTACCAGTCACTGGTAAA
Source organism: Methyloligella sp. (assembly GCA_021604645.1). GTDB lineage: Bacteria > Pseudomonadota > Alphaproteobacteria > Rhizobiales > HXMU1428-3 > HXMU1428-3. The sequence continues at coordinate 94,775 of BQJJ01000005.1, read as the reverse complement.
CGCATTTCGCCGCCCTTAGGGGCATTGGGGTTTACATAGTCATAGTGAGGGGAGATTTTTGTATATTTAGGTGTGTCAGTCAATGTCAGTGCAAAATGACGCTTGCTTGCCATTGCGTCTTTCGGAGCTGCGATTTCTTTTGTTTCAGTTGTTTGTTCGACAACTGGTGTTTCTCCAGGCCTTTCTTCTGGCTTGCCTTCTGTTTTCGCTTGCGTTTTTAAAGGGGCCTCTTGCTCTACCATTTGCGCTGGAACGACAACGGGTAATTGCTCAGTTTTTGTCATGGTCTCCGTAGATGTTTTAGCATCTTCAACCGCACCGTCATCAGCCATTCGCGCTGGGACAATAACAGGGAGTTCTTCCATCTTTTGAATAGATTGTTCCTCTGCTGAGGTATCAGAGGGGTCAGCTAAAAGCGCTGATGAATAAAAAACAGAAAAACCAAAGGAGACAAAAAACAAACCAGAGATCGATAATCTTTTAATCAAAATGCGCACCCTTTATAGATATTATTTATTTTTATTAGCTCTTATCATTTATTTCTTAAAATATGCTAATGAGACTATAGCTGTAATTCCTCTATGGCAACGGCTTAACCTATATAGAAAGACTATAGTCGCATTTCAAAGCTTCAAACCAGCTCAGATCACAAAATCCTGAACCAAGGTGATCAAAAATTCCATAAAAATGAAATAAAACAGTCTTAGCTTTTCACTATGAGCACCAAAAAACATGCCGAAAATGAGACTTCAGGCACGTTTTTTATTAAGTTTTGTTAATTTTAACCATGAGGGCAAAAAAGCTCAGCGAGGGTGGAGCCATAGCGCGGTAGTTGGCGGGCAACCTAAAGTGCCATTAAGGAACTATCATTGCACGAAGAAGGAGTGATGCCTTTTCGGCATCAGGACATGACGCCAAAGGCGTCCGGTGCCTAGCACCGCCCTCTCGGAGGGCCCGCAGCGAAGCTGCGGAATAGCCCGTGAGAGGTATTATGGCAATTTTGCCGGGTTATCGCTTAAGCTTCTTAGATAAACAATCAAGCTAGCCAATTGCTCGTCTTTACGAATACCTGAAAAAGCCATTTTTGTGCCAGGTAGGAATTTTTTCGGAGATTTTAAGAAAGCTGCAAGCGCGTCATAGTCCCATTTGCCACCTTTTTCTTTAAGAGCGCTAGAGTACGCATAACCAGCGGCACCGCCCAAGTCACGATTAACAACTTCATAAAGAGCAGGACCAACTTTATTTTTGCCACCTTTTTCAAATGTGTGGCAAGCCTTACATTTCTTGGCAACTTTAGCACCAAGGTCAGTGCTAGCAGAAGCAAGTAGAGGTTTGATGTCTAGAGCTTTAGGAGCCTCAGCCTTCTTTTCCTTTTTGTCAGCGTCGCCGCCTTCGACTTCAATAGCATAAGCCGTTTTCTTTTCCTGTCCGTCACCATGGCCGTCTGCGTAAATTTCCATGAAGGTCTGCCCGCCAACAATAACGAGTGCAGCAGCCAACACCCAACCCATAATTTTGTTTAATTCAAATGCATTCATGAAAGCAGTATCCTTTAGAAACAGGTCTTGTAAAATTCAATCTTAAGATTGATAGAGTTCATTATTTGTGCAAACTAGCCTTGTCTGTTTGTCCAATCAACCAGTGAAAACAGATTTTCTCAGGTAAATTTGAAAAAAAGTGTCGATAATTTGGCCTTTTAGACGACTTTTGGAGTTTCCAACATTATGGTTGTGGCGAATAACACAAATCTCATCTTAATACCAGCCCGCATGCAGGCAACCAGGCTACCCGGCAAACCAATGAAGGATATTGCTGGTGAGCCAATGATTGTCCATGTCTGGCGAAGAGCCTGTGAAGCTGATTGCGGCCCCGTAGTCGTGGCAACTGATGATCAAAGCATCGCTGATGCAATATATAAGGTAGGCGGTGAGGCGGTTCTAACCCGAAGCGATCACCCAAGTGGCTCGGATCGAATTTGCGAAGCCTTACATAAATATGATCCAGAAAAGAGGTTTAACACGATCATAAATTTGCAAGGTGATTTACCGGTATTAGACCCTGAAGTTGTGCGTCAATGTGCAGCTCTTTTAGAAAATGAAGATGTCGACATCTCAACTCTAGCAGCAGAAATCGTCGACGAGAGTGAAAAAACGAACCCGAATGTCGTGAAAATGGTGGGAACTGAGATCGAGCAACACCATCACAGAGCCCTCTATTTCACAAGAGCAACAGCTCCCCATGGAGACGGCCCGCACTATCATCACATCGGAATTTATGGCTATAAGCGTGCGAGTTTGGAAGCCTTTATCAAATTGCCGCCTTCAAAGCTAGAATTGAGAGAAAAACTAGAGCAATTAAGGGCTTTAGAAGCTGGAATGAGAATTGATGTAGCAATTGTCAAAACGCACCCGCTAGGAGTGGATACACAAGAAGATCTTGATAAAGCTCGCGCCTTGCTCCAATCATCTTAGAATAAATAATCGAACTTCACGTCTCTTAAAGTTGGAAGCCCGTAAGAAAGAAAAATAAAAATGACAAACTCAGAGTTAAAAATCATTTATCAAGGTGAGCCCGGTGCAAACTCTCATTTGGCTTGTAATGATGCTTTTCCTGGCGCTGAGGCCATACCATGCCCAACTTTTGACGGTGCATTTGCAGCTGTGAGTAATGGAGATGTTGATCTTGGTATGATCCCGATTGAAAATTCAGTTGCTGGGCGTGTTGCTGATATCCATCATCTTTTGCCAGAATCAGGGCTTTATGTAATTGGAGAGCATTTTGAGCGCGTGCGCCACCAATTGCTGGTCAATAAAGGCACCGAATTAGAAGATATTAAAACTGTTCACAGTCACACAATGGCGTTAGGTCAGTGCCGTAAAATCATTAAAGAGCTTGGCATAATGCCTGTCATCGAAGCTGACACAGCTGGTTCTGCCCGTCTGATAAAAGAAAAAGGCAATAAATCAGAGGCTGCAATTGCTTCCACTTTAGCTGCTGAAATAAATGATTTAGACATCATTAAAAGCAATATTGAGGATGCGGATCATAATACCACAAGATTTCTCATTCTCTCCAAGGAGCCTAATGATGCTTTGCCGGAAGATGGCCCAGTGATGACATCATTCATCTTTAATGTTCGAAATGTACCTGCAGCCCTCTACAAAGCGCTGGGTGGTTTTGCCACAAACAGCGTGAATATGACCAAACTAGAGAGTTATCAGCTTGAAGGCACGTTCAACGCAACCATGTTTTACGCTGATATTGAGGGGCATCCGGCAACCAAGAATGTACAGTTAGCCCTTGAAGAATTGAGCTTTTTCTCATCTCAGGTAAGGATCTTAGGAACTTACAAAGCACATGAATATCGGCTCCAAAAAGGGCGCTTAACTTAAAAATTGAGAATTTTGATCAAAAGTGCTTGCATTTTAAATAAAGAATGTGGAAAATATGCGCTGGGAGGTTGGCGGTGGACGAGTCCTTCGCCAACCGGGTCAGGTCCGGAAGGAAGCAGCCCTAACGATTCGGAATCGGGTTGCCGTCCAACCTCCTTTTAAATCTTATGATTTTTGCGGCCTTCATTTTTGATGGTTATTTCTCTTATGGCTAGCAAGTTTCACACAGCCAACACATATTGTTTTCTTAAGACATTTTGCATTTTAAGGCATTTTACATTTAAAATGTTGAAGAGAGGCAATAAACAGTGCTGCTCTTAGTCAGAGCGCGCTATATGGTTAAACAAAGTGTTGGCACAAAATGGTGGATCAAATGGCGGAAAATAAAGATAAAACTTCAGAAAAAAAGCCATCAAAAGCCCAAAAAACCTCTAAGTCTGCCACAAAATCAAAAAAATCAGACCAAGGCGCAGCGCAAGATCCATATCTCGTGCTTGCTCGCAAATATCGCCCGGCTGATTTTTCAGACCTCATCGGCCAGGAACCAATGGTGCAAACCTTGCGCAATGCGTTTGAAAGCAATCGCATCGCCCAGGGTTTCATGCTCTCAGGTGTGAGAGGGGTTGGGAAAACAACTACCGCGCGAATTCTGGCGCGCGCCTTAAATTTCGAAACTGAGACGATCAACTCACCCACCATCGACATGACAGAAGAGGGCACTCATTGTCCCGCCATTATGGCAGGGTCTCATGTTGATGTGATGGAAATGGACGCAGCTTCCCATACAGGTATCGATGATATTAGGGAAATCATTGAAGCGGCCAGATATAAGCCGGTTTCGGCCCGTTATAAAGTTTACATCATCGACGAAGTGCACATGCTCTCAAAGTCAGCATTTAATGGGCTTTTGAAAACATTAGAAGAGCCACCAGCCCACGTTAAATTCATCTTTGCAACAACAGAGCTCCGCAAAGTTCCCGTTACAGTTCTTTCCCGTTGCCAGCGCTTTGATTTGCGCCGCATTGATATTCGCGACCTCGAGCAGCATTTTGCTAATATTTCTAAAAAAGAAGATGTGAAAATTGATGAAGATGCCATCAGTCTAATTGCAAGAGCAGCTGAAGGCTCTGTACGTGATGGTCTGTCATTGCTTGATCAAGCCTTTGCCCGGGCTGATGAGAATTCTATTTCCGCTGATAATATCAGATCGATGTTAGGTCTGGCCGATCAAGCTGAAATTTTAGGCCTGTTAGGCTCAATATTCGCTGGCAACGCTCCAGAGGCTTTAAACGAATTTCGCAGGTTTTACGATAATGGTGGCGACCCGCAGCAAATCATCTCCGATATGGCTGAAGCGGTACACATTGTTACCCGAACAAAAGCTTTAAGCGGCGGTAATACAAGCACCGAAAGTGGTCAAGTCGGCAATGACGATCTACCAGAAGCCGCTAAAGCTCAAATCATTGACATGGCTGGTAAATTATCAATGGCTGTCTTGAGCCGAGGCTGGCAAACTCTGCTGAAAGGTTATGAAGAAATAGGCAAAGCACCCAACCAGGTGAGCGCAGCTGAGATGATCATAATGCGTCTGCTTTATATGAGCGATTTACCTGCCCCGGGCGATGTTATTGCCGCATTAAAAAAAGCTCAGGACGGACCTGTTTTGGGATCAAGCGATAGCCAAAATGCTGGTCAGGGTGGTCAACCAAGCCCGGATGGAGCGACAGCTTCTTCCATTGATGGTGGTGCAGGAGTGCATACAATGACACGTTCGGTCAATGGCCCAGATATGCATTTGGGTGGTGCACCAGAAGCTGAACAAATAACCGCACCTCACGCAGAAAATAATCAGTTACCAACACTTGAAACTTTTTCAGATGTATTGGAGCTCATCGGTGAAAAAAGGGATGTAAAGCTCAAGCTACAGTTAGAAGAATATGCCGAGCTTGTACGGTTCGCACCAGGCAGCATTGAATTACACCTGTTAGACGGGGCAACTGATGGCTTAGCCGGAGACCTCACAAACAAACTGTCTCGCTGGACAGGCGCTCGCTGGATGGTGGCTCTTTCTCATGAGCGCGGAGAACAAACAATTGGCAGCCAAAGACGGGTAAAAGAACAAAAAGAACTTGAGCAAATACAATCTCACCCTTCAGTTCAGGGCGTCATACAAAATTTTCCCGGTGCCGAAATTGTATCAATCAAACCAATGAAATCTGAAGATGAGCAGAACTAATCACATTTAAATTAAAAAGGAGCCCGGAAACCGGGAGGATGCACATGTTTGACATCATGAAAAAAGCCAAAGAGCTACAAACCAAAGTAGCTGAAATACAAGAAGAACTAGCAAATACAGAAATTGAAGGCGTAAGCGGTGCTGGCATGGTCAAAGTCACTTTAAATGGTAAGGGAGACATGAAAGGTCTCGCAATTGACCCAAGCATGCTGAAAGAAGATGAAGCTGATATTTTAGAAGATTTAATTATTGCAGCTCACAAAGATGCGCGCGTCAAAGTTGAAGAATTCTCAGCAGAAAAAATGAAAGAAGCAACAGGAGACCTACCAATCCCTCCTGGCATGAACTTGTTTTAAGCAACGCGGTTGCATATTATTTTTAGTATTTACCAAAAAGGGGGCTGAGCCTCCTTTTTTAGTTTCTTGCCTAAAGATTATTGGACTAACAGCTACTCTCATCTGCGCGACTCAGTTAAAAGGCCATAAGAAATAGCGCGGTTGCTCCTGGGCAACTGAAGGAGCATTAAGAATGTCAAAAAATGTTACTGGACCAGAAATAGCTGAATTAATTCAGCTGATAGGCAAACTTCCAGGCCTAGGGCCCCGTTCAGCAAGACGCGCTGCATTGCATCTTTTGCAGAAAAAAGATCAACTAATGCGCCCCTTGGCAAAAGCCATGACAGAGGCCGCTGAAAAAATAGTTGAATGCAGCAATTGCGGTAATATCGACACCATCAGTCCTTGTGCCATTTGCCAGGATGAACGCCGTGATAAGTCTATGATTTGTCTGGTTGAAACAGTTGGAGATCTATGGGCGCTTGAGCGGGCAGAAGTGATCAAAGGTCAATATCATGTTTTAGGTGGCACTCTGTCTCCCTTAGATGGCGTTGGACCGGATGATTTAAATCTAACAACACTAGTTGAGCGAGCCAATGGTGATGAGATATCTGAAATACTCATCGCGTTAAACGCAACGGTTGAGGGGCAATCAACAGCTCACTACATCACAGATTTATTGGAAGATGCGAACGTAAAAATTTCTCGACTAGCTCACGGTGTTCCCGTTGGTGGGGAGCTAGATTATTTAGATGAAGGCACATTAGCCGCAGCCATCAAATCCCGCAAACAACTATAATCTTTATCGTCTACACGAACTTCCATTTTAGAAAACGAGAAACCTCATTCTGGTCATAAAATCTTTACATTTCTCAAAGACTCTAGACCGCTTGAGTCGCAGTTCAAAGCTATGATTTTTTTATAGTATAAGCAGAGTGATGGTTGCTCATTGCAGATGACGCGCCGGTTACTGGTGGGCATCTGAAGTGAAAAAATAGCTTCTGGTGTGTGACAAAGAGCGGGCTATACGATGAAGGAGCTCAGCCTACTTTTGGCTGAGGGACATGACGAAGCGTGAGCGCAGTCCGGCGCAAGCGCCGCACCTCGTAGGCCCAAGCGCCATAAGCGCTTGGAATAGCCGTGAGAGAAAATTAAAGGAGCACTAAAAGTTGACAAAGTTTATTGCAATTTCAAACCGCAAAGGCGGTGTGGGCAAAACAACTGTAACAATGATGCTGGCTTACGGCTTTGCTCTCTATGGCAATAAGAAAGTTCTAGTTATTGACTTGGATGCTCAAGCAAGCTCTTCCCTTTGTTTTCTTGGTGCTGAACGTTGGCTAAAAGCCAAAAGCGATGGCCGCCACGCGGGCGATATGTTCATCAATGCATTTGGTGATGATAAAAATATCGATATATCAAACTTCATAGTAGATGATGGCGGCGATGTTTTCTTGAGCGGTAGCCAAACCAAACCTCATATTGATGTTATCCCAAGCTCGTCAGATCTTGATGATACGGAACGCGGCATGCTGTATATGATGTCCAATTCCAAACCGACTTTGGAAGAGGTGTTTTTCGAAATAGAGCAAAAGGTCGCTAATATTATCCGCACGGCCAAAGGCAAATATGATGTTGTTTTGCTTGATTGCCCTCCTGGCCTTTCATGCGCCGCCTGGGGTGGTCTGCGCTCAGCTGATTATGCGATTATTCCATATACTCCAGATCCAACAGCCGAAGATAACATCCGCTCACTCATGCGCAATATTGCATTAAGAGATATTGAAGCAAAACTTTGCCCTCTGGCAAATCGGGTGACAAACTCCGGCAGTAATCAACTGGTCATATCAGCCATTGAAGATGAGTTTGGCAGCTTAGGTTTGCAAATTCCTTCAAAGCAAGCTCTGGTCAACGCCAACCAATACAACCAAGAGACACTAAGTCCTTACATGAAATTCGGCCCAGCCCGTGTGCTGATTGAGAATTTACATGAAGCCACCCTTCACTGGATACAAAGGATAGCAGCAGAAACCGTGCATGACAGTGATATGGGGGGTGATTATCCTCAAAATAGCTCCTATAATGAAGCCTATAGCGATGACGCGCTCGATGAGCAATATGATAATTCACTGGAATCAATTCACGATTTGGACGAAGAACCATCTTATGAATATAATGGCTAGCACTTATGGCAGATGTACCAGCACATGAAATTTTAGCAAAGCTCTTTCAAACCATCGTGAAAGAAGCCGAGACCAATCAAAAATTCGCCAATGAAATGTTAGGTGCATTCTCAGAAAAACTGTCAGCAAAATCAGAAGAAAATTCGATTGAAACTGATAGTGAAGGCAAGCCTGCATCTGTAGCACCTATAAAACAACTAACCGCAAAGCAAACAGCAAAAGATGGTTTCGATATAAAAGCCCACAACCCAATTATCCTTTACCGGAAAATGGGCGAAGACCTGATGCGTGTAAGGCTGAACAAAGTCTCAGCCGCCAACCTAAAAAAAATCGGCAAGCACTATCAACTTAAACTAAACACCCTCACAAAATCAAAATCCCCCTCAAAACCAGACCTCATCACCGCGATTATTACGTTCGCCAAGAACTATGATGCTCAAAGGAAGGGTGCGGCTGAATAACTTAAATTCGAAAATCGGTATTACAAAGTCTTCACCACTTAGATAAAATCTTAAGCTTATGATCAGTCCTAAAGTTTTGGGCTCTAAGAGTTTTTATTTCATCAAGAAGATCCTTCTTTTTCGTTTTCAGAGGAGTAAGTCCCATATACCCCTCAGCGATAGCTTTAAGCTCTGCCACGCGAACTTGTTTGTCTGAAGTTATCGCATCAAGTGCTGAATTAAACTCACCATCATTCTCATTGGCAGTTTTGAGAGCTTCAACGTGCCCATCAACAACAGCTTGCCGAAGTGAGGTTGCACTGCTAGATGCTTTCTTTCGGCCTTCCAAGCCTTCACGAGCCTTTTTGCAAAAGGCATCAATGGTCATGTCCTCATAACCATCCATCAACTCAACAAGCTTTTGAAAATCCTTGGAAACTTTCGTCGCCTCCCAAGTTTCTAATACAGGGAGAAGTTTCTCTAATCCAGCTTTAACATTTTCAACTTTCATAACTTACTCCCCTGCCATTACGATAGGCCTATCTGGTTGATCTGGTATATTCCACCCAAGGTTCTGAGCTATAGTATTGCCAAACTCTTGAAACATAATTCTATCATCCTGACTATTATGAACTAGGTACGCAATATTACTAGCAGCATTTTGAGCAATTGAAGCGCGTTGTACAATAGGTGTATTTTTAAATATAATTTCTTCAGTAGCTCCATTCCAAAATTGATGAATGTTTTTCTCTAAATATTCCAAAGCACGTTGCTCATATGACAGGTATCTAGTTCTTCTAGAAACTTTAGAAGGAACAACACCTAAAAGTTTAATCTGTGGGTTTAATTCATTCCGATACTCGTTGAAAACTTCTAGGGTATTCAGAGTAGCTTCAGATGAAGGCATGTCTAATATGGTTGGTATTAAAACATGTGTACTAGCACAGGCAGCATTTACAACAGCTGTCCCAGGTCGTGGGGGTGCATCAATAATTGTAACATCGAATTGATTTTGGAAAACATCAGAACTTAAGTGCTTGTGAAGATTAAATCTAATCTCCTCGCTCATGCCAGAAAACCAACGAAGTAGCATGCAATTTTCCGCATCATTCAGTTCATAAAATGCGGGAAACATTCTAGAGTTTTGACTTAAAATGTTGACTATTTCGGCTTGATTTAAAACATCTTCTGGTTTTTTGTCATCGAACAACAATGAATTGGCGGATAAATCAGGATGGCTTACGTTCATGGCATTCATTATCATATCAGTAAGAGTGCCTTGGTAGTCGAAATCAATAAGTAGAACTCTCTTGCCAATACTATCGAAGTAAGCTGCTAAATTAGCAGCAATAGTTGTTTTACCAACCCCACCCTTAAAATTAGCAACGGTAATAATCGGTTTAGAGGATAATAATTTTCGAGAGTGTGAATTCAAGTCAAATTCAGTAGGGCGTCGCCAGACATTTCTCACAGTGCGTATCGCTTCATGCTGTTCATTGAGAACTAAGCCAAGGCGCTCAGCCTGTTTTCTCTCCCTGCCATGTTTGATAGCAAGGCTATGATTTTCTTTTTTTAGTTTAGCTGAAGTTGCATCATCTGTTCTATTGCGAAGCCACCGACCAAAACCAAAACCAAAAGTAAATATAGCCAAAGCACTAGCGATAATTGAAAACACAATTTTGAAATTGTTTAGATCCGCAAACTCCAAAACATCCATAACGCAATACCCCCGCAACGCAACCATAACGTGCTTACTATTGCAGATAATATTTATACTTCACAAGATAAAAAATAAATTTTTAGTATTGGTGCTGATAATATCAGTTGTGTCATAAAATATTCATGGTGAAGAGAAGTAAATACGAGGAAGATGATTGAGTTCAAAAAAATCAAGCAAAGGTAACTAAATCGTTTTGTCTAAAAACTAAAGAGTAATTTTTCTCTACAAATTACCCAATAAAATTTTCTTAAATAGTCCAGTCAACACACCTTCCTTCATCAATTAACACTTATTCTCCTCAGTATTGCTACCTAATTTTAGTGTCTAAATGTTGAGCTCGCACAGATTGTGTGAAACTATTATTTTGTAAAACTGAGTGCGAATAGTTTGAGTAACCACATGAAGAATATATGTAAAATAAAAAACGGATGTGTTTTTCGTCAGTTTTGTGGTCTGACCATAGCTTGTTGTTTTTTGTATTTTTATTCTTTAGAAGCCAAGGCAGAGCCAGCTCAAACTGAGCGTACGAGATACAGCGAGCTCAAGTACCAAGCAAATAAGAATACCATTACAATTGTGACAGGCGGTGCCTCCACCACTCAAATACAGTTTGCCACAGATCTAGCTGACGTTCTAAATACTCAGAAATCACAAAATAAAGAGAGACAAAGCCTCCGAGTAATTCCTGTGATTGGGGAAGGGGGCAGTCAAAATGCTTTGGATATTCTCTATCTGCGCGGCGTTGATATGGGGATTGTCCAAACAGACGCATTAGCCTATCTGCGGGGACAAGACCCGGTTTTATATAAAAATATTCAAGAAAAAATTCACTACATTACCAAGTTATATAATTCTGAATGGCATGTAATCGCGAATAAAAACATAGAAAAACTTTCTGATTTAAAAGGAAAGACAGTCAATGTTTCTAAAAAATTTAGCGGCACATATATCGCAAGTAAAACTATATTTGAGCTTCTTGGTATCAACATCAACTATGTCACTCATGATGATAATATCGCGTTGAAGTTGCTCCAAAATGGAAAGGTTGATGCTGTTGCTATCTTAGCTGGTGTCCCTGTAACACAAATACAAAACATCCCTGCTGACAGTGGGTTACATTTTGTTCCTGTAGATTTTTTCTTCCAGCCAGCACACAAGGTACCGTTTAAATTTGTCTTAGAGCATTTCTATCTACCCACGAAATTGCAAGCCTCCACCTACCCAAATCTAATTCCAGAAGGCAAAAAAGTCGGCACAATAGCAAGCAGTACAATACTCGCAGTTTACAATTGGCCCAAAGGTTCTGCCCGTCATAGAAAAACATCTAATTTTATACGGATGTTCTTTAAAAATTTTAATGACTTTAACCGCCCAGGCCGTCATCCAAAGTGGAAGGAAGTCAACCTCTCTGCGACACCACCCTTTTGGCAAAGGTACAAGCCGGCCGATGAGCAATTAAAGAAACTCTTCAAAAGTAACACTCGGGTGAAAAATTAGCTTTCTTGGTAACGAACAAAGGGAAAAATAGAGGACAGTTCTATGAATAAAGTTATTCTTTGGGGAATGTTATGCATTTTTTCTATCACACCAGCTATAGCTCAGATAGAGAAATACGGCTCAAAAGATGAAGCTGTGGCGATGGTGAAGCGCGTCAAAACCATGTTTAAAAAGCAAGGCGCGAGGAAAACCTTTAAGGCGGTTACCTCACAAAAATATATGTTTAAGGATAGAGACCTTTACCCATTCATTTATGATTTGAAAGGGATTAATGTCGCTCATGGCGTAAAAGAAGTTCTGGTTGGAAAAAATCTCCTGGAGTTAAGAGATGGAGAAAATGTACCGCTTTTGAAGCTGATGATAAAAGCTGTAAAAAACAAAGGGAATGGCTGGGTTAATTATAAATGGCCCAATCCAGTGACAGGTAATTTAACGTCCAAAAGTGCTTATGTCGAAAAGCTTGGAAAGGACTACTTTGTGGGTGTAGGAGTTTATCGAAACTAATTACGCATAGTCGAAGCCTTTTCCCACACAGAAATAGGATCCAATAACCTTCCATTCCTGCAATCATTCTGTAAAACTTCTCCCCTAACCTAGCGCGTTCAATAGGGAGTGAGAAATGACAGAAAAACCAATTAGTCGCTATCCAATACCAGACATTAATGATCTACCAGACGATATCAAAGAGATGATCGCCAAGGTCCAGGAAAAAGCGGGCTTTATTCCGAATATCTTTTTAGCTCTCGCCCATCGGCCAGCAGAATTGCGCGCCTTTTTTGCTTATCATGACGCATTGATGGAGAAGGAAAGCGGTCTCTCCAAAGCTGAAATGGAAATGATTGTTGTTGCCACATCAAATGCCAACCAGTGCCAATATTGTGTCATTGCTCACGGCGCTGTCTTGCGCATAAGAGCGAAAAATTCTTACATAGCTGACCAGGTCGCGATTAATTATCGAAAAGCAGATATCAGCAAGCGGCAAAAAGCCATGCTCGATTTTGCGATGAAAGTCTCCAAAGAAGCTTATGAAGTCTGCGATGAAGATTTCAGGATACTTCAATCTCATGGGTTTTCAGACGAAGATATTTGGGATATTGCCGGCATCACAGCCTTTTTTGGCCTCAGTAATCGCATGGTCAATTTCACATCCATGCGCACCAATAACGAGTTCTACTCAATGGCCAGAGATATAAGTGAAACCTAACATTCCCCAAAAAGGGCCTACAAAACGAAGAAGGAGTGACGCCACTTCTGGGGCCTATGAGCTTCAGCTCATAGAATAGTCGTGAGAGAAACTAACCCTAGTCCTCTTTCTTCGTTCCACAGAATAAATAGAGCGCACCAAATAAAACAGCTCCCAGCATATCCATGGCAATGTCTTTTTGCGCGTCCCAGATATCGCCCTGGCTACCAAGAAAGTCAGCTGCTTCATCGCCTCCATAATTAACGGCATAAATCATCTCAATCACTTCATAAAGACCAGCCCAGGTACTCACTGCTAAAAAACCGATCAAGGCGGCGAGTTTTGCGCCATTGACCCAGCCCTTTCGTACAAAAAGTTCAGCTGTTGGATAGGCAAAAACACCCACCAGAAAATGCCCAACACGGTCAAAATTATTCCGTTCAGATCCAATGAAGTCATTAAAGAAATCAAATGGAACACGTGAAAATGTGTAGTGCCCACCAATGGTATGGTAGCAAAGAAAGAAAAACATCAAAAAGTATGAAAGGTTTGAAAATTGAAATGAGCGATAGGTCAGCACCAAAAGCGCAACCACAATCCAAACGGGCAAATTCTCAGCAAACCAGGTCGCCCGACTATAGGGATCAATCGCAAGCCAAATCATTAAAACTAAATAGAACGCCAGCAAAATAAGAGGAAAAAACAAGTTTTTGCTTAGTGACGTTGTCATAGTGTTCTGAGTATCGCTTGTTGTCATAACCTTGTCCCCAATAGGCTTGTTACTTAATATGATGATGTGAATAGAAGTTTTAGTAAAGCAGCTCTGCTTCAAGAAATACTTATATTTATTTCTGTTAACTAGGGTTTAGCCCTTATATAACTCTTTCACCTTCAAGAGAATTAAGGTATCTATCAGCCAAGAAAAAGGCAAGTATTGCCTAAAGAACGTTTCTTGCTGAGTTCTAAGGCAAGTTTTGATTTGAATGACGAAAGACGAGAATGGCATTAAAAGAAATCATAACAATTCCAGACCCTGTGCTGCGGGAGAATTGTTCGCCAATTGAAGATATTACCCCTGAACTAAAAATGCTCATGCAAGACATGCTTGAGACAATGTATGATGCCCCGGGCGTTGGCCTGGCTGCGCCGCAAATAAACATTCCTATTCGATTAATCGTTATGGATGCTGCCCAAAAAGAAGATGACGAAAAAGAACCGATCATTATGATCAATCCGAAGATTTTAAGCTCTTCAGATGATCTCTCTGTTTATGAAGAAGGCTGCCTTTCCATCCCTGAATATTTCGCAGAAGTCGAACGACCAGCAATCGTTAAAGTTGGGTATCGTGATGAGGAGGGCAAGGAACAAGAAAGAGAGTGTGAAGGATTGCTTGGAACTGTCGTTCAGCATGAAATCGATCACTTAGATGGCGTGCTTTTTATTGATTATCTCTCTAAATTACGCAGAGACCGCGTCATTAAAAAATTCGCCAAAGCCAAAAAATCGATTGCGATTTAAAGCACAATCCGACCGGAGTGTAACGAGGATCGGAAAAATTGTGCACAAAACAAATAACTAGAGCATTTAAACAATTCAATTTAAAAACAAAAATGATCTAGTAAGCATATAATGCCCCAAACGGACCAAAAGGGATCATCATGACCTTGCGTGTAATATTCATGGGAACGCCAGAATTCTCAATTCCAACATTAGCTGAAATCATGAATAAGGGCCATGAGGTAGTCGGCGTTTACAGTCAGCCACCAAGAAAAGCAGGCCGAGGTGGCAAGGTGCGCAAAACACCAGTTCATGATTTTGCAGAACAAGCTGGGTTGAATGTTTACACACCCAAATCTTTGAAAAAAGAAGAGCAGATAGAAGCGTTTAAAGCCTTAAACGCGGATATTGCTATTGTTGTAGCTTACGGTCTTTTGCTTCCCACTCCCGTTTTAGAGGCGTGCGATTATGGATGCCTAAATGTTCATGGGTCTTTGCTGCCAAGATGGCGCGGTGCTGCTCCCATCCAACGTGCGATTATGGCAGGAGATAGCGGCACTGGCGTTATGATCATGCAAATGGATGAAGGATTAGACACCGGTGATATTTTGTTAAGCGAACATATTCCAATTGGCGAAACAATGACAGCGGGTGATTTGCATGACGAAATGATGGTCCGAGGCGCAGACCTGTTAGGCCGCGCATTAGATGCCTTAGAGCGCGGTTCTCTCGTTCCAACGCCACAACCAACAGACGGTGTGACTTATGCAAAGAAAATTTCAAAAGCTGAGAGTAAGATCAATTGGTCTGGGTCAGCTGAAGACATTCACAACCACATCCGTGGTCTAAGTCCATTTCCAGGCGCCTGGTTTGAAATGTTAAAAACGAATGATAAAAAAGAGCGGATAAAAATCATCAGATCTGCATTACCAGTTGACCAGGAAAATGCAGTTCAAAACAAAAATGAAGATGAGTTAATCATAGAATGCGAAACAGGCTGCATTCAACTTCTTGAAGTACAACGAGAAGGAAAGAAATCTGTTCCAGCAAAAGATTTTCTCAATGGCCTTCAAGGTGAGTTAAAGATTGTAAAATAAAGAATGAGGGTGCCAGAGTAAATTCAGCCATACACACAAAGATGCCCCTTAACTCCGTGCTACAAAATGTCCCCTCATTCTGTTAAGCCAAATCAAGAAATAGAACTGACAAGCCGGACCGCTCTTGATAGTTTATAAAAGCAAATCAAAATAAGCGGTTAAAATTTAATGCCTCATGAAACCAATAACCCAAAAAACAATAGTAAGAAAACCAGCATCATAACCATTTCAGGTATTGTGCAAGGCGTTGGGTTTCGCCCCTTTGTCTGGCAGCTGGCAAATGACATGGGGCTCAAAGGTGAAGTTTTAAATAACGGGCAAGGAGTGCAAGTCATCCTCAATTTCTGTGAGGGCGAACAAGAGAAATTCTTAAAACGTTTAGAAGCTGAAACCCCACCACTTGCAAAAATCACAAAAATTAAAACCAGTGCCGCTCTTAAATTTCGGCCATTTCAGAGCTTTACAATTCGCCCTAGTGAACAAAGCGAAATGCAAACACAAATCTCACCAGATGCCACCACCTGTAAGGCATGCATTAAAGAGATAACGTCGCCAAATGAGAATAGATACAGATACCCGTTTACCAACTGCACGCATTGTGGCCCGAGGCTCTCAATCATTTATGAAGCACCTTATGACAGAAGGGCGACCTCAATGGCCCCTTTTAAAATGTGCGATCAATGCCAAAAAGAATATGAGAACCCGGGCGATAGACGTTTTCACGCACAACCCATCGCCTGCCCAAACTGCGGGCCCGTACTAGAGCTTAAATGGTTGAGCGAAACAACAGAGCCATCGATTGACATAAACCAGGAAGATGCCATTAAAAATGTTGCAGAGCTGATTAAGGCTGGTTTCATTGGTGCAATAAAAGGGCTGGGCGGCTTTCATCTTTGTTGTCTGGCAAGTGATAGCGCTCTAGTGGAAACATTGCGCAAAAGAAAAAAACGCTCAAATAAAGCGTTTGCTTTGATGTGCAAAGACAGCACGCAGGCAAAAGAGATCGGCCTCTTTTCAGAAGAAGCATTGACGCAACTGGAAAGTCCAGCTGCTCCAATTGTCCTGGTAAAAAAAAGGTTTGCCAAAGAGGGAAGTGATAGATTACCAGAAGCCATTGCACCCGGTTTGCATGAAATAGGCATCATGCTACCCAACACACCCTTGCATCATCTACTACTAGCTGAGTTTGATGAGCCATTGATTATGACAAGCGGCAACTTGTCAAACATGCCGCAACTGATAACAAATGAAGAAGCCCAAACAGAGCTAAGAGACGTTGCTGATTTCGCTCTTCTTCATAATCGCCTCATTACCAACAGAGTTGATGACAGTGTAGTCAGAGCTTCAGCTAAACAAATATCCATCCTCCGCCGAGCTAGAGGCTATGCCCCAGCCTCAATTTCCTTGCCCAAGGGCTTTGAAGAAACACCAGATCTTATTGCCTGCGGAGCAGAGTTAAAATCTACCTTTTGTATGCTGAAAAACGGTGAGGCCATTCTTTCTCAACATCTCGGGGATTTAGAGCATGTGCCAACTTTTGAAGCCTATCAACAAACCATCGCGCTTTATACAGACTTGTTTGAATTCCAGCCAGAGTTTCGCGTTATCGACGAGCATCCGGAATATCTCTCTTCTAAGCTAGGGGAGGGCCAAAGCGAAAAGGATCAAATTCCTCTCATTAAAACCCAGCACCATCATGCCCACATGGCCAGCGCTCTTGGGGAAAATAACCACGGATTAAATGACGGAAACTGCTTGGGCCTAATCCTTGATGGCATAGGCTACGGAGAAGATGGAACCATATGGGGCGGAGAATTGCTCTATGGAGATTATACAGAGTTCAAACGCATCGGTGCTCTTGAAGGCGTGCCTCTCTTGGGTGGCAGTGCAGCTGTAAAAGAGCCATGGCGCAATCTCTACTCTCATTGTGAGCAAACGCTTGGTTGGCGAGAAATCGAGTGTCAATATGGTGATCTCTCTGTAGTGAAGCATATGAGAGAAAAACCGCTATCCACTCTAAATGCCATGATGAAGAAAGGAATAAATTCGCCAATGAGTTCATCTTGTGGCCGTTTATTTGATGCAGTAGCCGCCAGCCTTGAACTCTCACTCGATGAAGTGACATACGAAGGCGAAGCCGCCATGCAATTAGAAGCCCTAGTTTGCCCCCAAATCTATAATGAATTTTCGAAAGAAGAATTATATAAGGCTGAATATGAGTGCGACGGGCAGATAAAGAAGGTTAATTTCGCCCCTATGTGGGAAGCATTGTTCAAAGATTTAAATCAACAAAAATCAAAAAGCTACATCGCGACCAAGTTCCACAAAAGCCTCACATATATTTTATTGGATTGGATCAAGGGAGCTGTGCATACTCTAGAGATAGAAGAAAAGCTCAATGGTCCTGACAATAAGCTAAAAATTGCCTTGTCAGGCGGGTGTTTTCAAAATAATACACTTCTAGAAAATCTGGCTTTACTCCTTGAAAAAAATGGGTTTATTCCCATAATACAAAGTGAGTTACCAGCAAATGATGGTGGAATAAGCTACGGTCAAGCGCTCATAGCAGCAGCCAGGCATCTTAAAAGCTAAAGCGTGTTGCGCATAAGTGGGTACCGGTTATGCGAAAAACAATTCGCTACAAGAGAAGCTAAAAG
Source organism: Methyloligella sp. (assembly GCA_021604645.1). Classification (GTDB taxonomy): domain Bacteria; phylum Pseudomonadota; class Alphaproteobacteria; order Rhizobiales; family HXMU1428-3; genus HXMU1428-3. Next base: position 76,541 of record BQJJ01000005.1, on the reverse strand, counting down.
CTAAGAAATTTAAACGGGTTTTGAAATTTTATGGAAAGAGTGCAAGCATATCTTCTTAAAGGAGTAATCGCCGTTACTATTTTTTTGGGCGGGGTTTTAAATGCGCAGGCGGAGATGAAACTGTTTTCCTTAAAAAATATCCATCAAAACATCGTTGATGATTATAAAAGCGTGAAGCATATTTCCCGCGAAAAATTAATGGCCGCTCTACAAACGAAAGATAAAGACAATTATCTGATTTTTGACGTGAGAGAAAAAGATGAGTTTGAAGTAAGCCACATAAAAGATGCCAAGCTTTTGCTTCCCTCTACCTGGAAAAGTTCTTTTATGAAAAAATATGGCGAACAAATAAAAGGCAAACAAATCATTTTCTATTGCTCTGTTGGTGTGCGTTCAACAAAAATGGCAAACTATTTAGGGCAAAGCCTAAAGGAAAAGGGCGCGAAAGAAATTTATAATCTCGAGGAAGGTATTTTTGGTTGGGCTAACCAAGGGGCTCCGCTTTATAAATTCGATGAAGATGATAAAAAGGCAAAAGCAAAACTCAACGATAAAAAACTTAGCCGAATAGACGTTTCGAAAAATGAAACTCAAATAGAAACGAATACAACGACCAAAGTTCACCCCTACAACAATCATTGGGGCCAGTTAATCAATGATGAAAGTATCAGAAGTTACGTGCCGTGAAATCACTTTTCTAATTTCCGGTATTTATAGATGGTCGCTAAAATCTTATACCCGGCTTTAAAAGTCCCACTAATCGTACCAGAAATTTTAGAAACACCAATACGTTGACGATAACGTACTGGAACTTCAATAATTCTCGCATCCAAAATATGCGCTTTAATCTGCATCTCTATTGTCCAACCAAAATTTCTGTCCTGCATTTGTAAATTCTTTAGCGTCTCCGCATCAATTGCGCGAAACGGCCCAAGATCAGTGAAGGTCGTCCCCCAAATTCTGTTCATAAGAAAACAGGCAAGCCTGTTGCCAAAAATTTGCGGCAGTGTAAGTGCACCTTTCTCGACCTGACCACCAGTTCGAGAGCCAACTACAAAATCAGCTTCATCCTTGAGAATAGGATCCACCAAATGGGCTAAATCTTCAGGAAAGTCCGAATAGTCACCATCAAGAAAACAAATTATTTCAGCATCACGAACCGCGCTCATACCTCTAAGGCAGGCTGCACCATAACCAGGCTCAAGCTCATAAACCACATCAGCACCAAGGCTTGCAGCAATTGGCGCTGTATCATCTTTAGAGCCATTGTCTGCGACAATAATTTGATCAACAAACTCGGGTAAATCACGGATAACATCGCCAATGGCGTTTTCTTCATTTAAAGCCGGAATGATAACGCATATTTTTTTAGACAGGCGCAACAGAGCGTCTCCTATTATTTAAAAGCTCAAATGCAAGCAGACCCCATACCGGCAACCAAATGAGAAAACTAAGTAAAAATTTATAATCTCTAAGTGCGTCAATAGTGTTAAAGTAAAACCCTAAATAATAAAACGCCATAAAAGGTACCAGAACAACAAATCCCCAAAGAGGGTAAAAAACCAAAAATGGCGCGACCCAAACAAAATACCAGGGAAATTGTGCCGGGCTTAGTAGGAAGAGTGTAAAGCAGATAAAACTAAGGGCAAACAAAGAGCGTTCATTTTTGTTTCTACTATTTAAAGATTTAGTGAATGCAAACCAAAAAACAAGTCCAACCAAAAACAAACCAACTATGGCTCTAGCTAATAAAGAGCCTGTTTTTTGAGAGAATGAAAACAAATCTGTAAAAAATAAAACGAGACTTTCAAATAAAGGGAAAAAGGCAGAGTTGGTCTTCCATTTCACACCATAAGCCACAAGACCAGAACTTTCATTCAATCCTGAGTGAAGAAATGGCCAAACAATCACCGCGCCAATAAATAATGAAAGTAGTATCGTAACGCATAAAATGAACGGGCGTTTTAGCAAAACCTTCCATACAAGTGGCAAAAGCAAAGCAGGCCAAAATTTAATGCTGGCTGCTAAACTTAAAATGAAACTCGAACGGGCATAAAGGCCTTTCATGGCGAGATATATACCGCCAAGCAAAAAAGGCATCATAACAGCTTCCATATGAGCTGAATTCATCAGCTCTTTAATCACCAGGGGATTCCACCAATAAAGGCTGATCCAAAGGGGAGACCTTGCTACATGCGAGAGCATGGAAAGCAGAACTGCAAAGCTTGTCATTTCAGCAATAAGGATCATCAGACGCCATGCCGTGAGTGACCAGGGGCCAAAAAAATGTGACACAGAAAATAAAGCCTGAGCACCAGCTGGGTAAATGGTTCTCAAATCAGGGTGATTAATTCGCTCGGGCACAGGAGAGGCCCATGAAGAGAGCTCTTTTAGCATCATCGGCGTATCTTCACTCTCTAAAATATCTGCTGGGCTATATTTGTAAGGGCTAATGCCATGCGCCAAAACACCGCCATCCCACAAATACCGATGGTAGTCATCTTCTAAAACCGGTTCGCTAAATATCAATAAAACTCTGGCTAAAAGGCCAAGCGCAAAAAGAGCACAAAGAGGAGAGAGTGAAATGAAGCTGAATGAAAATGCAGGCTTTTGGTCCTCAGTTATAAGTTTAGGGACCAAAAACCGTAAACCAATAAACAGACAACCTGTTAGAAAAAGCCCAAAAACCAAGGTTGGAATAGGCATTTCACGCACGCGGTAGCTATAAGAAAAATTATCTGAAAAAAAATGAAAAGCCAATGCAAGGGCACAAAGCAAAAAACCGATGAGCCAAAACAATCTCCAACATAGATGAGGAGAAAGTGAGGAAAGAAAAGTACCAGCTCTGTTCAACATGAGACCCTATTCAGACTTTAAAGAATTTTCGTACATTCTCATTAACGAATAGAACCATAAATTTTAAAGAGCAAGACAAACTATAAACACAGGCAGTAAAAAGCATGTGATAATCGTTAAATAAAGCGAAAGAAATAGCGAGGTTGCTTGTGGGCAACCGAAGGAGCATAAAAAATAATAACCGAGTGAAAGAAAACACTTACTAAAAATTCTTACCATACGAAGAAGGAGTTCAGCCCTTTTCTGGCTGAGTGACATGGTGAAACGCTAGTGTAGCCCGGCGCAAGCGCCGCCCCTCGGAGGCTCAAGTGCATTAGCACTTGAAATAGCCGTGAGAGACATAGAGAAAAAACTATTTACCTCACACGTATCTGAACGCGATCAGTTTTACCAAGCGCATCAATCACAGAAAATTCGACAAACCCTTTTTCATTCGGTTGAAATGAACTTTCTCGCTCAAAAGCTTTTGAAGAAACTAACCGTCCATCTACCAACCAGGTGAGGGGCAACTTCCCGCCAGTAGCTTTAAGAGCAATCTGGAATTTATTTCGCCGTTGATTAGACATATAAAATTCAGCTCCTTTTGGAGGAAACGCAATTTGCACTTGGTCTATCACGGCGTCTTTCGAATTGGCAGTCATCCGGCGTTTCTTTTTATCAAAGAACCGAAGCGGCGGAGGCAAATCATCACCACTCGCTGTTAGTATGCCAGAGGGAGCTGCGGCAAACGGTTCGCGTTTTTCTCCAATATGTTGAAACGCATCAAAAAGAAGCGGGCCAGCGGCCCCAATGCCAGTAAGGTTTGTCGTAGCGCCGCCATCAGGGCGCCCAATCCAAACAGCGACCAAATATTTCCCATCAAACCCAACAGCCCATCCATCTCTATAGCCATAAGACGTCCCCGTTTTATAGGCAAGTTCACCAGGCTTTGCATTCTTGGGCGGTGTCGCCCCTCTTAGAATATGGCTAACATAGAAAGCAGCTTGCCGGCTAAGAAGAGGCCGGTGCTTAAAAACTTTAGCATCTGTAGTCTGCCCCTTAGATTTCAAAGTATGAAGCTCAACTGCACTTTCCGGGTTCGCAATATGCAAATAACCTCTTGTTAAATCAAAAAGGCTAAAACCAACGCCGCCAAGCGCTATCGCGAGGTTGTTTGGCATGGTTTTATGAATACCTGCATAACGAAAGCGCGCACTAAATCGTGCAGGTTTAATGGAAGCTAGTAATTTAACAGCTGGGATATTTAGCGAGGTTTGAAGAGCCTTTCGAAGCGTCACTGTGCCGTGAAATTTTCCATCAAAATTCTCTGGTGCATAAAGCCCATAGCGAACAGGTGCATCTTCAATCAGAGTTTCCGGGTGAGCAAGTCCTGCATCAAACCCCATCCCATAGATAAAAGGTTTTAAAGTCGAACCTGGCGATCTTATACGCCGCGTCATATCAATGGGCCCAAAGCGGTCATGATCAAAATAATCAGCCGCACCCACATGGGAAAGTACTTCCCCCGTTTGATGGTTCACAACTAAAATCGCTGCAGATAAGCCCTTACCAAGGCGGTGTGCGTGCGAGCGAGCTAAGGTCTCTAACTTTTCCTGTAAATGGCGCTGGAGTGTGGTTTTGATAATTTTGTCTTTGTTATTCGCAAGCTTAACTTGCTCAGAAAGGTGCGGCGCAATCATTGGAAAAGCTAGGCGCTTTGCAATCATTTTCTGCCGTAAAGCATAAAAATAATCCCCTTTAGAAATAACGCCGTTTGTAAAGGCCCGGTGTAATACTCGGTCACGTGCTTTTTTAGCCCGGTTGGGAAAGCGATCCGGACGGCGACTTTCAGGAGATTGCGGAATGGCCACAAGGGTTGCAGCTTCAGCTAAGGAGAGGGATTTTGGCTCCTTGCCAAAATAAGCAAGAGAAGCCGCTCTAACCCCTTCCAGGTTTCCACCAAAAGGGGCAAGTTGTAGATAAAGCTCCATGATTTGCTGTTTGCTTAAGTGTTTTTCAAGCCTTAAGGCAAGTTTGATTTGAGCAAATTTCGTCCATAAAGATTTGCGATTGCGAGGTGCTTTATGGTCTTTCGATTGCTGGCCTTTCATGCGCGAACTATGCGCTTGAGACGTATGCGTAGAGATCAGGCGGGCAACTTGCATGGTTAGTGTAGACCCACCTGAAATTATGCGGCCATTCTTTCCCCATTGCCAAGCTGCGCGCAAAAAGGCCTTGGGCACAATTCCTTGATGTTTGTAAAAGGACCTATCTTCAAAGTTGAGGAGTAAGTCATAATAATGCGGTGCCACATCTTTTTGAGATAAAGGCAACTGCCACCGCCCATTTGTCGTTGTAAAAGCACGCAGCAGGTGGTCATTCCGGTCAACCACAATAACAGAGGTGTTAAAGGTATCTGAAAGGTCAACTGGAGCCAGCCGTTTCATCATCTGGTTCCATGAGGCATCGGATATAATGAATACCCCAGCCAGAAGTGTAAGTGCCAAAACAGATCGCCTGAAAAACACACCGCGCCAGATTGAGCTAATCCAGGCGAAGAGAGGGAGCGCACTTTTATTGTAAGCGCGCTCTAAACTCTGACGAATGTAAGACCAGACTTTCATGTTTTGATCTTTCAACTTAAGGCTTTTCAATCAGTATGTTCTGAGCATTCGTCCGAGCAAACCGGTTAGGGCGGTACATATCCTCAACATTCGCTGCCGGGTGAATATACCGGCCAAGGAAAGCGGCTCTCATAATATAAGCAACACGGATTATGCGAGGCTCAGATTTGTTATACCTGGTTGAAAGGTTAAAGGCGGCAACAAACTTATCATCTCTAAAGCTTTGGTGTGTTGGATAGGCACCAACCTTAAGCCATTTAAAGCCGCGCAAGTTCGCACTGCTCATCAATTTCGGGTTTTCAATCATATAACCCGCTGGCAAACGATCAGTCAGAAGCAACCGGCCTCCCTTATATTCATTGTCAGCGATGGTGAGCACCACAACAACCCGATCATTTTGTTTCGCATTGATTAACGAGATTTCTTTTCCACCCATGGTGAAGAATTGACGCTTCAAACCAATGCCTTTTTCAAGCGCCGGTAGTGGATTTTCTGAACTGCCATGAATGGTCAAGATAGCGCTTACATCTTCGGCACTTTTGTTAGTGGCTGAAAAAGGTGATTGAGATAATTCAGAAGGGGTAAAGTTATAACGCTGTTCACCCTGTTTTTCTTCACCATTAATCTCAAGCAAAATCGAGCGGTCTGTTGCCTCCAAAGCATTGGCAGCAAGTAGCATCCACGCGTTTTCTTGTGTTGATGTAATCGTTTTTTCACTTCGTGCTTGTAATACAGCCTTAATGAGTTTGGCTTGTGGCACAGCCTTTGATTTAACTTCGGCACTGAGAGCCAAGATGGCTGCTCTGTCGCGTAAATCCGTGCCAAAGTCACGGCGATAATATCCAGTGCCGGTTTGTTCTTGTGCATTAATAATACTCTCAAACGCCACCCTAAAGGCAGCTTGGGACCGAGCCTGATCTCCATACATAGCTAGGCTGGCGGCAATTTGTGATTGAGCAAGCGCCGTTGAAAAGTTTTTAATTTTTGTGTCAGCATAATAGCGTAGATCACCAATATTAGCTTCGCCGTTGCGTGCTAGAACATAAAGTGCATAGGCCAAGTCTTCACCGCCCTTTGAAAAATCACTGGCAAAATTCACCGTATTTTTCAATCGAGCAAGCGCTGTTGTGATCATCTCTGGTGGCACAGTGTAGCTTTGTTCTTTCGCTCGCGTGAGGAAATCAGTGACATAAGCCGTCAACCACATATCCGCACTATGCGGAGACCAAAGTCCAAATCCACCCTGACTGTTCTGCAAAGATGCCAAACGAGCAATGGCCTTCTCCATCTGCTTCGGAAGGTCTTTTGCGATAGATTGTCCATAAAGAGGCGCAATGCGTGAGACATAAAGAAGTGGCATAGCGCGGCTGGTTGTTTGTTCCGCGCACCCATAAGGATAACGTTTCAAGGCTTCAAAAATACCCGTGACATCAAGTCCCGCTCTGTTGCCAATGGTAACAGAAGCGCTCGCAGTCTCAGGAATTAGGTCAGCAAACACATCAGTTGTAAGAGAGAGTTTTCCTCCATTTGCTGAAAGCATCTTAACAGTGCGCCAAGAGGCATCAGGTTGCGGTGGGTTCACCTGAATATCATAAGAATGAGCAAGGCTAAATCCCGCTTCATTCGTTAGCTTAACCGCAATTTTAGCAGACCCTAATTTTAGCGCTTTCATAGAAAGCGCCAGATTAACTCGCGAGCCTTTTTTCAATTCAAGCGGTTTCGTAAATTCTTCTGCCTTAAACTCTAATTTACCAGTGGAAGAAACATCAAGCTTATACATCCCCTCAACACCATCGACATTGTCGAGTGATAGGAAGAGTTTTGATGCATCCCCTTTTGTTAAAAAGAGAGGCATGCTGGCAAGCGCCACAATCGGATCGCGAACAGTAAGCTCGCTCTCAAGCGTGCCGAGTTTCGTGTCACTCCAGGCATAAGCCATCACACGCAAGCGCCCGTTAAACTGAGGCACCTCAAATGAGATTTCCCCCTTGCCAGAGCTATCCACTTTGACAATGCCAGAATAAAGCGCGACAGGCTTAATGCTATTCGGCTTGCCCTGGAGGGCCAATCCGCCAGCATCGCCGCCAGTGCGTATGCGGCCAATGGTGCCGTTCATGCCATTAATCAAGTGGCCATAAATATCTCTGATTTCAGCTGAGAGCCTTCGTTGCCCATAATAATGTTTATCCGGGCGAGGTGTCGCATAATTCGTCAGGCTTAAAATGCCCTCATCTACAGCTGAGACCATGACATAAGCCGTCTCGCCCTCGCTTAAACCTTTTACTTCAACAGGCACACGCAGTGTTTCATTGGCTTTTTGTTTGGAAGGTAAATTCAAACCAATTTCAAGTTTGCGCGGTGCTTCATTTGTCTTCAGCCATTTCACACCAATAGCGCGGCCAGGCATTTGTTGAATAGTTTCATCAAGCGTGTGGTAATGCATCGCAACAGCGTACGCCCCAACACCCCAATCTTTCGAAACTTCAAACTCAATGTCACCACCATCAGCCCCAAGAGAAACTTCGCGCACATCAAGCAAAGCTTCATTCATAATCGCAATAAGAGTTTTACCCTTCGCTTGCGGTTTTAGAGTAAACGATACTTTCTCACCGATATCATAGGTGGATTTTTGTGTCGCCAATTCTAATATGTCAGGCGTGTCAGCATCTCGCGCCGCATACCAGTCAACAGAAAAGCGCGTGCTTGCTGCCAACTGATTAAATGTGTTCGATACAACTTCAAGGCGGTAATTACCACGTTTCACCGGCACCTTTATTTGAACGGAACCATCTTCAGATGTTGTCACTTCACCCTTGGCAACACGGTTTGTGTAAACTACAGGTTCTGAACGCCAGCGACCATTTTGGCTATACCATTGGTAGCTCTTTTGCACATCCAGTAGCTCCCATTTCAAAACTTCAGCTGTTCGCTTGGCTCGTTTATCAAGGCGGATGATCTCAAATTCAGCCACTTCACCTGTTTTAAGGTCCGAAGGTTTGAAAAGCTTTTTGATACCAATCATTGGTTTCTCATTGGCAACAGGCAACGTAATGGCCCGCACAACTTGCCGTCCACCTGGTTCAAGTAAGCGAATATTCATCCTGGCTTCAATGGGTTTTGAAGGACGTACAAAATTCGGCAAGTCTAGGTTAAGCGTTGTCTTGCCCTTTTCATTTAAAACACCGATGTTATTGAGTGGCTTATGAACATTGAGAAATTTCTCGTCTGTCAAACCAAATTCAAATCCTTCAAAACCTTGAAGGCCCTTTGAGCGGCGCTGAATAGTCACCTCGCCCTTCAGTTGGTGCTTAGCCGCAGGTGCACCATATAGATAAGACCCAGCCACACGAACTTCGGCTTGTGTGTTGCTTGACCAAAGGTCGCTGTCCTTTTTTAAAGTCAATTCCATCCGCTCAGGAACATAATCCTCAACCAGGAAGGATGTAGAGGCGACAGGTGACGCTTTGACATCACCATAAGCCTGAACACGCCATGTACCAGTCATCGCAGATTGTATGAGAGGAAGTGCAAAGCTGCGCCCACCTGCGCCCTGGTCAGGCAAGGTCACTCGTTTATGTTCTTTGCCATCCGGCCGTGTGAACACTAGAGTAAGCGGTAAACCTGTAACGGCTTTCGCATTTTGGTCCCGAAGCAGCGCAGTTAGAAACACATCTTCACCAGGGCGATACACACCGCGTTCAGTAAAGACAAATCCATCAAGAGGCCCTGGTGCATCGCGGCCAGCTACACCGCGATCTGTTAAATCAAACGCCGCTTTCGTCAGGTCAACAAAGCCATAATCGCCAGTCTCACCATTCGCAACGAGAAGAGCCGGGCGGTTACCGCCTTTGCCACGCAGTAAACCACCTTCAAACTTCACCATGCCCTTAGCATCACTCTTAACGGTACCAAGCACTTCGTTGTTGCGCGCAAGCAACCGCACGGAAACATTTGCCATTGGTTCAGCTGAGGTAATGCTGCGAACAAATCCATAAAGCCCATTTTGAGCTTTTAAAGTTGAAAGACCAATATCAGAAATAATAAACCATTGGGTTGAACCTCGGCTGGATCCGTATTTACTATTTGAAGGCCAGGCACGCACAACATAAAGTCCAGGTTTCATCTCTGGCAAAACTTTGCCAATAGGCACAGCTGTTGTGATGTCTTTATTAAGCTTGGTGGTAATATCCACCTTGCCCTTCCAAACTTCAGCTCCAAAACGGTTGCGCAGTTGCTCCGTCTCATAAGTGCCAAGGTCAGATTGAAACTGCCCATCAAGCAAAGAGCCGACTAGGTTTCGGTCCCCAACACGATATAGCGCAAGAGAAGCTTCTTTTGTATTCACGCTCATGAGAGGCAGGCCGCGCTGGCCAAATTTAGGAAGCACAAAAGATTTAGAAGAAAAGCGAACCGACGAACTGCGGTCTCTGACATAAACGGTTAAATCAGAAGTTTTTAAAAGCTGCTCACCAACGATCGAAGGCAGCCCTTGACGCAAGGAAACTTTATAAGTCTCACCATGTTTAAATCCATCAATACAAATTTGGCGGCGCTCAACCCGCACTCCATCTGGGTCTTCTTTGTTAATTTTCACAAAGGTCGAATAGTCAGTACCTCGAGCAAACAAGTTTTCTGAAAATTGCACACAGAGCCGTGGGTTCAAAAGGTCTGAATTCATTTTATAGTTTGTAATGCGAAACCCTTTTTCAGCACGCAGTTCTTTGTATATCTGTGCAAGTGTTTCATCAGGTCTGAGAGTAAGGCTTGCTTTATAGGCATCTAAGGCTGGGCGCCAGTAAGAGCGTGCCTTTAAAAAGCCCGCTAAAACACCAAGAGCATCAGCTTTAATAGCTTCAGAGCTCGCAAAGCGGTAGGCATTATAACTCGCAGCAGTTCCATCCCGATAGAGTTGATGGCGATTGTAATTTCGAGGTTTGCGCAAAGAGATCGTTTGAATGGTTTTTGAAAGTTCCAACCAAAGCGAGGCTTTCTCTGATGCTATTTTTAAGGCTGCTTCATAAGAGCGCCGTGCCGTTTCAGGGTTTTTACCCCGCTCAACAATCGCACGCCTGATCCATTCTTCAATGGGCTGGTTCTCTTGCAAACGCGCTCTTAAAACCCGTCTTTTATAAAGATTAGCTTCATAAATAGAGTTTTGATGCGCAAAGTCACTTTGTTGCGCCTTCGCCTCTTGTGGAGAAAAAACAAGTGATCCACTCAGTAAGCTCACAAGCGCAATCGTTACAAGCGAGAAGTATCGCAAACTGCCCCTTCTAAATTGAGAGAACCTGGTTTGAGATAGGCTCTGTGAGCAAGAGAGTAGATAACTGGAAAGGGGGGTGTGAGAGGCAAGTGAAGAGCGCATGAATTAAACCTCGTTTATTTTCTGTGTGTTCCAGTATCACCTCTAAGCTAAAAAACTAAGAGAAACTGAAGTGCACAGCAATGACTTAAAAAGATGAATGTGTCCCAATAACGAAAAAAAACTGATCCCGAACTTTCGAAATTGGAAACTTTTATTCTCCTTATGAGAATGTCTAAACAATGGCAGGTCAACAAATTTAACTGATTATTACAAAAGTTTAATATTCTCAGCTGATTTGTTTGTACGACTAGGGTGAAAAATAAGAAATAAAAAAGGGAAGGGAAATGAGTAAAGCTTGGAAGGATAGCAATATGTTCAATTTCCTCTTTCAGATCATTCTTCCTTTTCAGGAGGGCGTTGAGGAGGAGGGGCCTTAGGCACAATTTTTACAATTGGTGAGGGCTTATCAGCGACTGAAGTTGGTTTTGTTTTCTGTTTCGGCTCAGCATTTCTTTTTTTGGCGGCATTAGCTGCACGCATACGCTCTAAAGCAGAAGGTTGAGGTGTGCTCTCGCGTACAGGGGATTTTGGACTGTTTGCCTTTGTACTTTCTTTAATATTACTCAACTCCAAAACAACATTTGGCATAGGTTGTAATGCTTTTGATGTTTTCCAATAAACGGTCATCGCATCAGATAGTGCTGTCGCTTCAAAGGCATAAAGACGTCTGCCACGCTCAACAGCGTGCAAAGAAAGGTCGCGGCAAACAGTGCGAAGGGCGGAGCGAAATGGTTTGTAAAGAGGTTTTAAGGTCTTATTTTTCTTCAACCTCTTTTTGTTAGATTGCATAAAACGCTCAAGGTCAGAGATATCATTTTCGGTGCCAAGTAATTTGGAAATTTCTCTGGCCAGCCGAATGCGAGGCATAATATCCTCAGGCCAAATAAGCGTTAAAATCTGCATATGGCGCCAGGTCTGCTGTACATCCTTGCGCCATTCATGCATATAAAAATTATCATCCCGCTCAATCGCGATCATCAAACTTTTGCGGCCCCTGTCATAAGTTTGGCCAAAACCATGAGCTATGCTTTCAAAGGAGACAGTATCAAACGGGCGCTTTTTCCACCGTTCAATAGACGCATCAAGTGTCTCAACAAGAGTGGCAAGTGAAATAAGTTCTAGTTCATTTTCAGTTTCTTTTTTTTGTTTCTTAATCAATGACTTAAGTTCAGTGATTAAGGGGAGGAAATGAGAAAAATCATCACGCTGCTCTAATTTCGTAATGGTTTCTAAAAGGGCGCCCGCTTGGCGCGGTTGTGCCAAAGCGCGGGCAATATCCCTGTGTCGTTTGTTTTCTTTACGAAAAACAGTTTCACCCAACATTGGCCGTGCTAGGCGAAGTAGTGACCGAAACCGTTTCAAACAAGAGCGGGTTTTGTGTACACCAGCTTGTATATTCTGTGTGGAACTAAGTTCACGCCGTGCCCGTATTAATTGCTCATGACCAATACGGCGTATCGCTGGGGATATTTCTTCACTGAGCAATAATTTATAGGGCATGAGGCGTCTCAATACAGGTATGAATTAATAATACAAGCGCATTAATAGTCTAATGATATGTCAAACAAACGAGACGATACATTTTTTGAAGCTGATCTCAGAGTATAGGCGGAAAGCACAAAATGATACTCTCAAAACCATTAGAATGGTTAAAGCCGGTAAGGTTTTGATTTCAATTGGTTTTATGAAACTTGTTCAACCCAAAGCCGCGTTTGAGCAACCGGATCTTCAGCTGTGACTAAATCCGTCACAACAGCGACACTATCCGCTCCAGCATCCAGCACAAGCGGGGCACGTTGGGGGGTAATCCCGCCAATGGCAATTAAAGGTAACTCAGTTTTTGTGCGCCAAAGACGAACATTATCCAATCCCTGCGGTGCCCATTTCATCTTTTTCAAAATTGTTTCGTAAACGGGACCAAGCGCGATGTAATCCGGCTCAGCTTTTAAAGCAATATCAAGCTCCTCAAGGGAGTGAGTGCTAACACCAAGTTTAATATTATTTGCCTTGATCTCTTTCAGGTCAGCAGCTTCTAAATCCTCTTGTCCCAAATGAATATAATCAGCACCAAGCCGAATGGCAGCTTGCCAATAATCATTGACGATCAATTGAATATTATAGCGTTTTGCAATTTCGAGCGAAGCCAGTATTTGCCGGTCTATCTCAGTTGGTTCAGCATCTTTCAGTCGTAATTGTACAACCTTTATACCGTGAGGAGCTAGACGCTCTATCCAGTTAACATCTGGTAGAACCGGATAAAATGATGGAAATATTTTATTCAATTTAAATTGTCCAAATCAAAAAAGGGTGTGCCCGCAACAGGTGTAGAAGGGCTAGCCATGTCTCGTTGTTCAATAAGCAAAGCTTGATGTGCCAGATGCCCCGCTTCAACCGCAAGCTTAAACGCTTTGCCCATGGCCACAGGGTCACCAGCTTTAGCAATTGCCGTGTTTAATAAAATGGCGTCGTAACCCATCTCCATTGCTTCTGCTGCATGAGAAGGTGCGCCAATTCCAGCGTCAACAATCAATGGAGTATCAGGAAAGTAAGAGCGCATTGTCCGAAGAGCATAAGGGTTCATCAATCCGCGCCCCGTGCCGATCGGCGCGCCCCAAGGCATCAAAACTTCGGCGCCCGCTTCTAATAATTTTTCAGCAGCCCCAAGGTCTTCAGTTGTGTACGGAAAAACCTGAAACCCTTGCGAAGAAAGCTCTTTCGTCGCTTCAACCAATTCAAACAGGTCAGGCTGTAATGTGTCATCATTGGCAATCACTTCAAGCTTCAGCCATTTTGTGCCAAAGATTTCTCTGGCCATCTGTGCGGTCGTGATTGCGTCTTTTGCTGTTTTGCACCCAGCCGTATTCGGCAGCAAGTTGACATTAAGCTTTTGTATATGTGCCCAAAAATCATTTGCAGCACCGTCTCCAGCTGTCTCTCGGCGCAGCGAAAGAGTCACAATTTCAGATCCGCCAGCATTTACAGAGTCTATGAGACTTTGAGGAGACGGATAAAGCGCGGTTCCCATTATAAGACGCGAAGAAAGAGAGGTGTCATAAAGCTTGAATTGAGAATTGGTCATAATCTTCACTAAAAAAGACTTCACTAAAAAGATTTGTACTAAAAAGGGTTCATAAAAAATTACGTATATCTTTGTGAGGCTGAACCCCCTAACTGTCAAGCCGTCCGAAGGTCTCAGGTCAAATATTTAAGCACAAGCCTTATTGCTCTGTCTGCCTATTTACCCACCTTGTCGAGGAGAGAGAATTTCAACCTTATCTCCATCTTTAAGGGAGTATTCAGGCCGGTCGTTCACGGAAACGAACTGCCCATTCACAGCTGTAGCAATCGTGTGTGGATGATCCAAAAACCGCTTGCAGAGCGCCGCTAGCGTAATTTCGGTAATTTCCTCTGCCTTGCCATTAATGGTAACATTCATTGATGATAACCCCTCATTGAAACAATCCTTCAATTGGCTCCCCATTTTCGATATGAGCCAAAACCAATTCAGCTAATAAAGGAGCCAGTAAAAATCCATGCCTGTATGCACCATTAACAAAAATATGGGTCTCATCAAGAACAATTTTGGGTAAATTATCAAAAAATGAAGGCCGGCTACCGGCATTAAATTCAATGATTTTAGCGTCGCCAAAGGCAGGATGAACGGTAAAGGCTGAGCCAAGCAACTCTAACCCGGAGCGAAGAGTAATCGGCCCCTCATCATCAGATTCTATAACAGTTGCTCCAATCATATAATGATCATCTGGCCAGGGAACTATGTAAGACGGCATACGAGGATGAAGCAGGCGAATGGGGCGGTATAGTTTCAAACCTGGAGCATGCACAACAACCATTTCGCCGCGAACTGGCCGTAAGGCTCTATCTTTGGCTTTGAGTTCTGACTTAGCCCCCATGCCTCTGGTATCGATGGTATAGTCTGCTTTAGGAGCTGTACCAGTAAAGCCAAGAGTAACTTCGCCGCCGAGATCTCTAAATGCGGTAATTAAAGCTTTCAGTGCTGGCCGCGGCGCTAAATGGCCTTCTTTCTCAAAATAAAGCGCTTCATTAAACCGGCCCTCAAGAGATGGCTCTAGCTGTGCAATTGTCTCTGATTTGATATGCTGGTGCTCGATGGTTCGCTTGGCAAAACTTGTCAGCTCAACTCGGTCCCGCGGTGGGGCAATAATGAGTGTACCCTTGCTTTCAAAGTCACAAGGTCCCTCGGACCACAGCGCAAGGGAGCGAAGAGCATGTGGAATAAGGTCTCGTTGGCTTGCCTCAGATTCGCAAAAAGGCGCAAGCATCGCCCCTGCCAATCGGCTGGAAGCAGTTTCAAAAAGAGTTTCAGATTTTTCTAAAAGGTGAACCTGGTGTCCAGCTTTGGCAAAGCGATATGCCTGCCAAAGACCTAAAATTCCAGCACCAATGACATTAATTTTTAACACAATTTTGCATTCTAAAGTTTATTCACCAAGAACAACACCTTCGCGGCGAGGGTCTGCTCCGCCAATAAGTTCTTGATTTTTAATGACGATCATTTGTGCTCCAGACGTCATGTCAGCAAGGCGAACCTTCTGGCCCAAAGCCTCCAAAGCAGATTTTAGTATAGTGTCTTCTGTATGTTTTTCCAACTCAAAGGGGCCGTTTCTAGAACCAAAGTTTAGCAATGAAACGGCTTCCTGTGGTCCAAGCCCCCAATTAAGGTGAGCAACCAAAGCTTTCACCACAAAAAGAATAATCCGAGATCCTCCCGGCGAGCCAATCACAATGCGTACATCATCATTTTCATCAAAAACAATTGTGGGTGCCATTGATGAACGCGGTCGTTTCATCGGTTGCACACGATTGGCAATTGGTTTGCCCTCTTTATCAATGGGTTTAAACGAAAAGTCCGTAAGTTGATTGTTGAGTAGAAACCCACCAACCATTTGACCAGAGCCAAAAGCCCCTTCAATCGAACTCGTCATAGAAACAGCATTGCCATCCGCGTCGATAATAGAGATGTGGGTTGTGCCCCCAAGTTCAATAGTCGCATCTTCACCAAGGGACGCTTTTTCAGCCAAAGGCACATCACCAGGTTTTGCCTTTTCTATAGCAGTTTTAGGTTGTATGAGCTCACGTCGTTTTGAAAGATAATCCGGAGATAAAAAGCCTTTGGGTTGAGGAACAAAATCAGCATCAGCCATAAAATGATTGCGATCAGCAAAGGCGAGTTTCTCAGCTTCCGCGATTTTATGAAGCGCATCAGCACTCATAGTCTTACCCAGGTCAAGCGGATCAATCAGTCCTAAAATCATAGCAACAGTTGTTCCCCCCGATGAAGGAGCCCCCATGCCGCAGACTTTAAGTTTCAAATAGGGTCCACAAATAGGCGCGCGCAGTTTAGCTTCATATGAGCTTAAATCTTCTAACGTGAGTTGACTGGCAACAACAGGGGCTTCTTTCGCAGCTTTAATGATAGTCTGAGCAAGTTCGCCCTCATAAAAGCCTGCTGATTTCTTCGATGCGATGAGTTCTAAACTACTAGCTAACTCTAAGTTTTTTAAGGTCTCACCAATAGCAAGTGCAGCTCCATCACTTTTGAAAAATAAGGCCCGTGCTTGTGGGTTAAAAAAGTCAGCGCCTTTGCGGGTCAGTAAGTTATGCAATCTTTTTGAGACGGGAAAACCAGACCGCGCCAGTTTAATCGCCGGTTGAAACAACTCTACCCATGGTAATTTCCCATGAGTTTCATGGGCTAGCTCCATCATTTTAATTAACCCAGGAACTCCAATTGAGCGACCAGAGCGAACAGCCTCACCAAATCCAAGAGCGCTCCCATCCGCGCGCAAAAATAAGCGTTCCGTACTCGCCTTCGGCGCCGTTTCGCGTCCATCATATGTTTGAAGTGAAGAAGAAGCTTTATCAAAGTGAAGCAAAAAGGCACCGCCGCCAATACCAGATGATTGAGGCTCAACCACATTTAAAACAAGCTGCGCTGCAATTGCCGCGTCCATGGCACTGCCACCAGCCTTTAAAATCTCCAGGCCGGCTTTAGAACCATGTTGGTTTGCTGTTGCCACCATGAACTTTTGCGCGCGCACTTCGCGGCGCTCTATTCGGCCAGTCGCAGCTTCAGGAGCAGCGCGGCTTTGAACAAAACTATCTTTCTTAAGGTCCGTAATGTTAGGCGCAAAATACCCATATTGCTTAGCGCCAAAAATCGCTCCGATGGCGAAAATCCCAAAAAGAAAAATGAAAAAAATACGTTTCATAGGACAAAGCCTTTTTTAACCGAATTAATAAGAATTATGATAAAATGCGTATAGGTGATGAGATGCATTTCGTTGAATTCAGCGATCTAACAGACGCTCATGATTTGAAAATGAGAAGTGTTGAACCTTGAATTTGAAGAATTGAAAAATACCGCACTAAAAATATTGACTGAGTTAATAATAAAAGAAAAAGTATGTCCAATCAAACTTTTGAAAAACAAGTGAACCAGACACTTCTTTTGAAAGATGCCTCTCTTTCAAAAAGCGCATCCTCTTTTAATGAAAGAGCGCATGCTGCTCTTCTCGATGATAAATTACAACAGGCATTATCCGTCATTCCTTCAGGGTTTGTTGGTAAAAGAACCAAAGCCAAAGCCGCATTGCCAGAATTTTCTGAACTCTCAGATCAAGCAGTCCGCATTAAAAATCATACATTAGCAAATATAGAAGCTTATTTGGAACAATTTGAGGCCGCCGTTCAAAGGTCTGGCGGGCAGCTTCATTTTGCCCCTGAACCACAAGATGCCCTAGATATCATAGATGAAATTTGCACTACTAAAGATGCCAAACTCATTGCAAAAGGCAAAACCATGGTGGGGGAGGAAATCGGCCTAACGCATTTTCTAGAAGATAAGGGCTATGAAACGGTTGAAACAGATTTAGGCGAATACCTCATCCAACTCAGAGATGAAATGCCTAGCCACATCATTGCTCCAGCTGTTCATTTGACCAGAGAAAATATACGAAAAGATTTCCTAAAAACACATAAAAACTTGGCTAAAGATCGCAAGTTAGAAACGCCGGGTGATTTTGTACAAGAAGCGCGTCATATTTTAAGAGAAAAATTCATCAATGCAGATATCGGCATAACAGGCGCCAATTTTCTCATCGCAGAAACAGGCACGTCCATTATTGTCACGAATGAAGGCAATGGAGATCTTTGCCAATCTTTGCCAAAAACCCATATCGTCATTGCAAGTTTAGAAAAACTCGTTCCAACTTTAGAGGATACAACTGTTCTTTTAAGGTTATTAGCGCGCTCAGCAACCGGTCAATCAATCTCGACCTATACAACCTTTGCAACAGGTCCAAAACGAGAAGAAGACACATCCGGACCAGAAGAATTTCATATAGTTCTCTTAGATAATGGCAGAAGTAAAATGCTAGGCTCTGAGTTTGCTGAAATGCTCAGATGCATCAGGTGCGGCGCTTGTCTAAATCATTGTCCTGTCTATCAAAATTTAGGAGGACATGCCTATGGCACCGTCTATCCCGGCCCCATGGGCTCTGTTTTATCTCCGCATTATTTTGGAGAAAGAGCAAAAGACCTGCCCTTTGCATCGAGCTTTTGTGGCCGCTGTAATGAAGTGTGCCCCATGCAAATACCATTAACGAAATTAATGCGAAAACTGCGAGAAAAACCTTTAACGAAAAGAACACTTTTCGCCAAAACTTCGATGTTTGCATGGAGCCAGTTAGCCAAACGGCCAAGGCTATATAATTTAACAATGAAAGCCGTCTTACCTTGTCTTTCAATTGCGGCTGAACAAAATTGGCTGATGAATAAAGTGCCTGGTGTGAAGGCCTGGCAAAAACATAGAACCCTCCCAACAATTGCAAAAACAAGTTTTCAAGACGCCTGGAATTTAAATTGTAAAAAGGATAGTTCACAAGAGAACACAAGAGTTAAAAAAGAGGGGCAGGGCAAATAAAATGACGAATATCACCCCTCAAATAAAACCAAAAGAAAGCCGGCGTTCAAAATTTTTGAAAAACGTTAAAGAGGCTAAGAAGAAGGTAACTATATCAAAAGAACAAAAGCTAAAATTAAAACAGCAAAAAGAAGCCTATCAAGAGTTCAAATACCAGCCAGAGGAAAAAACTCTAGAAGATAAATTCGCTCAATTCAAAGAGATCTTAACATCACAAAGTGCTGAAATATATGAATGTTATGAAAATCAGATAAATGAAAAATTAGAAGAAATTCTAAAAGAAAAGCCTTATGGACAAGACCTTCTTATAGGTAAAAACAATAAAATAAACTCCCCGAAAAACAGCGCAATAAATTTCATTGAAGTTGAGAGCTTTGAAAAGAATAAAGAAAATTACAACTTAAACTGTGCGCTAACAACGGCATTTGCGGCAGCTTCCGAGACAGGTACATTATTTTTAAATTCAGGATGCGAAAACCCAACCTGGTTAAACTATCTCGCTACATGTCATATCGTTCTGTTGGACAAAAACTCATTGTGCCAAACATATGAAGAAGCTTTTGCTAAGGGGAAGAAAGAAGCTGGACTAAGCAACAAACCTTTCCCACCTCGCTCTATCAATATGATTAGCGGTCCATCAAGAACCGCTGATATAGAACAAACACTCACCCTTGGCGCACACGGGCCAATAGAGTTAATAATTATTGTCTACACATCAGAGAGAGAAGTTTGAGTACGTTTTAGAAATAGCGCGGATGCAATGTGGGCATCTGAAGCGCCTCTAAAAAGTTTTCAATAGCCCTTAAACATTCCTCAGGATTACACTGCAGTAAAAAATGAGGCCCCTCAACCTCGAATAGTTCCGTACTATCATAATATTTCTTAATCGTGTGAGATGCCGAAGGATCCAGTAAACGATCTTCGATAGCCTTGAGCACCATGATAGGAACTTCCACATCATCTAACGCCCCGCGCAAATCAACCTGAAGTGCAGATTGCACACGGCTTTTCAGCGTCTCTGTCGGTAAGGCATCAACAACACGGGCCACGCGCTCAGATAAACCCAGATCCATATCATTACATAAAAGCCAGTTGATGAAACGCGGTGGTGCCGAAAAGTTTAGTAAAAACAGCAATCTATCAGCAATTAGAGTTTTCAAAGGGGTTAGAGGTGAGAAACAAAAAGTTGAGACTAAAATAAGCCCCTTTAACTTAAGAGGGGCAAGAGCCGCAATGTCTATAGCGACCGGGCCTGAAAATGATTCAGCTAAAAGAACATAATCCCGATCGCGAGGTAGTTGCTCGTATATATGATCAACAGTCTCACCATAAGTTAAACACTCATCTCTTGGATAAGAAATGATCTGAGAGCTAACAGAGGACGGCAAAAGCTTTCGAAACGCCTCAAAAAACAGACCAGAGCCATCCAGGCCTGGCAATAATATTATGTGCATAGCTTGCGTCCAGAAGAATAAACAGGATTGAACAATTTTGGTAAAACCCAGCACAACTTAATGAGAATGTCCATCATGATTATGAGAATGATCAGAATTCTCATTCTTCTTTTCTTCTTTGCCATGATGATGGTCGTCATGTCCCTGAAGCGAAGTTGGAAGAGATTGTACCCCAAGCCCAAATTTATAAACCAAATGAGAGCCTTTATATCCAGTAATTAAAACAGAGCTAAGGAGGAGTATGAAAATGAAAGAAGTGAAAAGTCGAGCTGCTATATGAAGAGAAAAAAATTTAAGACAACACAAACTGATAAATAGCAAAACACCAGTGCCAAAACCCCAATTCCTGTGATCAGTCATAGCCATATGTGAAGAACCATCATGGGCAACTGTTAAATAGGCGTGTAGGCCAGCAATGAGCGTTAAAACTGTAAAAGCTCCAGCCAAAATTAAAGACCAAACAGAAACAAGTAAGATATCTTTTCTCCATTTCGAATGAGTGGAAAACGAATTCGAAACAATATAGAGAACAGAGCCAACCAAAATCAAAGCGATTGTAAAATGCACAAAAAAAGGATGCCAGTTGGGTAATATCTCAAAGCTCATAACAGAGTCTCACAATGTTAAAGGATGACAATTTCTTAATCATCCAGTCTAAAGCCTCCATTAAAAGGAAGGTCAAGAGGCAGCTAACAAGTAAAAGAATCTATTTAATCTATTGGAAAAAGTTTACACATCCAGATTATCAACGCTAAGCGCATTGTCTTGAATGAACTCGCGGCGTGGTTCAACAACATCACCCATTAGTTTTGAGAAGATATCGTCAGCTTCATCAAGTTCACCGATTTTCACTTGCAAGAGCGTGCGCACAGAAGAGTCGAGTGTGGTATCCCACAACTGATCCGCATTCATTTCGCCAAGTCCTTTATAGCGTTGCATACTCAAGCCCTTGCGACCAATATCATAAACAGCCTCAAGTAAGGCAACCGGGCCATTGATCTCCTTTGTATCTTCACGGCGAACCAATTTCGCCATACCGCCAAAAACTTCATCAAGCGCTGTTGCGTAGCCATTTAACTTGCGAGCATCAGCTGAGTTGATAAGAGCTTCATCAAGCACATGAACTTCTTTCACACCGCGTAAACGCCTGGAAAAACTAAGTCCCTTATCGTCGCGAACTTTGCCTTCCCATCCCTTTTCAGTTTCATCAGAAATAGCGTTCAAACGTTCAGCAATTTGTGCTGTAACACTTAAAGCTTTATCAGGTGTGTTTAATAGCTCAGGATTAAGTGCGCCGCAGATAGCAGCTTGCTCAACAACTGAGCGGGTGTAGCGACTATGCAGGCCTTTTAACGTGGCTTCAAATTCTTTGGCATCATAAACAACCTGACGCAAATCTTGAGAGCTTCGAACTTCGCCATTTGCCAAATGTAAGCTGGTTTCATCAAGCCCACTATCGATTAGATAATCTTCAAATGCATCCTGGTCCTTCAAATATTGCTCTGAGTTTCCGCGTTTCACTTTATAAAGCGGCGGTTGAGCAATATAGAGATAACCACCTTCAATCAGTTCAGGCATTTGCCGATAGAAGAAGGTGAGAAGAAGTGTACGAATGTGCGCACCGTCAACGTCAGCATCCGTCATGATGATGATTTTATGATAGCGTAATTTTTCTATATTAAAATCATCACGGCCAATACCAGTGCCAAGCGCCGTGATTAATGTGCCAATTTCCTGGCTAGAAAGCATCTTGTCAAACCGAGCACGCTCAACATTTAAGATCTTACCACGTAAAGGTAAGATGGCTTGGTTTTCTCTATTTCGGCCTTGTTTGGCAGACCCACCCGCGCTGTCGCCCTCGACGAGGAAGAGTTCAGATTTAGCCGGATCTCGCTCCTGGCAATCCGCTAATTTTCCTGGCAAACTTGCCACATCAAGTGCGCCTTTGCGCCGAGTAAGCTCGCGTGCCTTTTTCGCAGCTTCCCTTGCCGCTGCCGCTTCAACAACTTTATTAATGAGAATTTTTGCCTCAGTGGGGTGCTCTTCAAACCATTGACTAAGCACTTCATTTAGAGAGCTTTCGACAACAGGGCGCACTTCAGAAGAAACAAGCTTATCTTTGGTTTGAGATGAGAATTTTGGGTCTGGCACTTTCACTGAAAGCACACAGGTTAGTCCCTCACGAGCATCATCACCAGTAAGAGAAACTTTTTCCTTCTTGGCAATACCAGAAGAATTAGCATAGCCATTGACCACACGGGTTAACGCGCCTCTAAATCCGGCCAGGTGCGTACCACCATCTCTTTGTGGGATGTTGTTGGTAAAGCACAAAACTTTCTCATGATAGCTATCATTCCACCACATCGCGACTTCAACAGTGATGCCATCTTTTTCAGCACTCACTGTGATAGGGGTGTCAATCAGAGGACTTTTGTTTTCATCTAGATATTTAACAAAAGCTTCGAGGCCACCATCATAAAGAAGTTCTTCAATTACCGGGTCAG
Organism: Methyloligella sp.; assembly: GCA_021604645.1. GTDB lineage: Bacteria > Pseudomonadota > Alphaproteobacteria > Rhizobiales > HXMU1428-3 > HXMU1428-3. The sequence continues at coordinate 53,796 of BQJJ01000005.1, read as the reverse complement.
CACCACGATTATCCGTCAAAACAATGCGCACACCAGAGTTCAAAAACGCCAGTTCTCTTAAGCGATGCTCAAGTGTTTTATAATCAAATTCGATCATAGTGAACGTCTCTGGGCTAGGCAAGAAGCGTACTTGCGTTCCCTTGCGCCCGGCAGCATCACCAGTGATTTCAAGTGGCTTTGTTGAAACACCATGTTCAAATTTAATTTGGTGTTCTTTATCATCCCGCCAAATGGTTAGCTCTAATTCAGTTGAAAGAGCATTCACCACAGAAATGCCCACACCGTGCAAACCACCAGAAACTTTATAAGAATTTTGGTCAAACTTACCGCCAGCGTGCAGTTGTGTCATAATCACTTCAGCAGCTGAAATTCCCTCTTCAGAGTGAATAGCTACCGGGATGCCGCGGCCATTATCATTAACTGTGACAGAGCCATCGGCATTGAGGATCACATTGACCGTGTCGCAATGGCCAGCCAGTGCTTCATCAATGGCATTATCAACGACTTCATACACCATATGATGCAAACCTGAGCCATCATCAGTGTCACCAATATACATACCAGGACGTTTACGAACGGCATCAAGACCTTTCAAGACCTTAATTGAATCCGCGCCGTAATCTTCACCTTGTTCAGGTGAAGCTGGCGCTGGATTTTCTTGTGGTTCATCACTCATAAACGTCCTCAATTCCTTAAAATAACCGAAAAACTTCACTTTGTAGAAAAGTTCAGTCTCTTCAAGACAGCCTCACAAATATATAGCAACCAGTGAAGCCGAAAAGCTTAGGGTTAGGGCAGTGTTAAATTATACCCAAAAAACAAAAAAACCGAATTTAATTCCTAAAGATTCAAAGCGTAAAAACTTGAGAAAAGGAAAATAAAAATCGGATGAATTTATCAACTATAAACTTAAAAAACCCGCCCGTTTTCAATAAAATCTAGCAAGAAAAGGAGCAAAAACAGCAACTTTACCTAAGTGAACTAAGCTTACGAAAAACATAAAAAACTTGAGATTAGCTTTCTTAAGGAAAAACAGGCCTTTGAAGTTTAATTTTCACAAGCATAACATTAGCATAGCTATAAAATTTATGCGACTATTTCAGCGCCATCAACGGTGAATATTTGGGCATTTTTCCCAAAAAATTCAAAGCTGGAGTGATCAGTGCCCGTCATCCATGCCTGACAGTTAAGTTTTAGGATTTCTTCGAACAATGCGTGGCGTCTTTCTTGGTCAAAGTGAGCGGCAATCTCATCTAAAAGCAGTAGAGGAGCATACCCGCCGGCTTTATCGTGAACAAGCCTTGCATGAGCCAGGATGAGCCCGGTTAAAAGCGCTTTTTGCTCGCCTGTTGAGCAAAGCTTAGCTGGCATGGCCTTTGGGCCGTGCCCGACAACAAAATCAGTTCTATGTGGGCCTTCTAATGTTCGTTTGGCTGCACGGTCCTGCATTCTATTTTCTCGCAAAACAATGCGATATTCGTCTTCAACATCAACAGCAGCTTTCATCTCAAGCGCTTTTTCCAAAATTCCATCAAGCGCAAGAGTTGCAAAAGGAAACGCCGTTTGTTCATTTCTGCTATCCTTGATCACACCACGCAAGCGCTCGATTGCCTCAAGACGGCTAGCAGCAAGCGCAACACCATATTCAGCCATTTGGATCTCAAGGCCGACAAACATGTAATCAGACGTTTCATGTGTCTCGAGGAGTTTATTACGCTGGCGCATAGCGCGTTCAAATTGAGACCATTGTTTGCGTGTCTCCGGGTTAAAGACCAGCATAAGCCGGTCAAGAAAACGCCGTCTTTCTGAAGCCGCACCAGTAAACAGCCCATCCATAGCAGGCGTCAGCCATAAAATCTGAATGGATTGTCCAAGCGGGGTCGAAGAACTTAAAGTCTCACCGTCTATTCGAACCTTGCGCCGCACACTCTCTGAAAGAGCAGCGCCTGTAACACCAGTGCCGATTTGCGCTTCGCCCATGGCCCCATGAACTTTAGCTGATACGGCCCAATCACCGTTCTCAGAAAAAGCAGCTAAATCAGCCGTTACCGCCCGCCGTAACCCCTGACCAGGACTAAGCAATGAAACCGCTTCCAATAAATTGGTTTTACCAGCGCCATTCGATCCAACAAGAACAATGGGTTTAGGGGATAAGTTTAGTTTAAGAGAGGAATAATTCCTGAATTGATGCAATGAAATCTGTTCAATCCAATTACGCTCACACCCATCACACTTATTGCTTTCTGTGTCGCAAAAATCCTCATGGAGAGAGGCATCTTTCTTTTTGGGGTGTGTTTCGTAAGTGCTGGTCAAGTGAACTTACACTCTCATTGGCATCAAAACATAAAGCGCAGAAAGGTCATCACCATCGCGAACCATTGTAGGTGAGCCTGGGTCAGCAAGAAGAAGGTTTGCTGTATCGCTCTCTAATTGTTGCGTGATGTCCATCAAATAACGGGCATTAAAGCCGATTTCTAATTCTTCATCATTATAGTCAACAGTGATCTCTTCTGTCGCGCTGCCGCTGTCAGGATTGTTAACTGTAAGAACAAGCTTTTGATCACTCAAATTCAATTTCACAGCCCGGCCACGATCTGATGAGAGTGTCGATACCCGGTCAACAGCTTTGGCAAATACCTCACGAGAAACAGAAAGCGCTTTATCGTTCGCTGTAGGAATAACCCGGCTATAATCTGGAAATGTGCCATCAATGAGTTTTGATGTCATCACAAGGTCACCAACTGAGAAACGAATTTTCGCATCGGACATTTCAATGGTCACATCACTCTCAGTATCAGCAACCATTCTTTGAACTTCAGCAACGGTTTTGCGTGGAATAATAACACCTGGCAAACCAGACGCTCCATCAGGCAGATTAACCTCAACTTGTGCCAAACGATGCCCGTCAGTGGCGACAGCACGCAACATAGAGGTGCCGTCTGTTTCAGCTTCGTGTAGATAAATACCATTGAGGTAATAACGTGTTTCTTCTGTTGAGATCGCAAATTTTGTTTTCTCAATTAATTGCTTCAAATCAGCAGATTTGAGTGAAAATTTATGGCTCAAATCATCTGTGCTAAGCTCTGGAAAATCATCAGAAGGAAGCGCTTGTAAATCATAACGACCCTTGCCAGCTGCAAGCATCACTCTGTCATCATCCCCGCGAGAGAGCTCAACATCAGCCCCATCAGGTAATTTGCGAACAATATCATGCAAAACATGGGCTTGAACTGTCGTCCCACCTTCACTACCGATTTTAGCAGGCACTTTTTCAATCACTTCGCGCTCTAAATCTGTTGCCGTTAAGCAAAGATGATCGCCAGAAGCAACGAGCAAAACATTAGATAAAATCGGAATGGTATTTCTCCGCTCCACAATGCTTGTTACATGGCTAAGAGCTTTAAGAAGAGCGCTTTTTTCAATGACAAGTTGCATCTTTATGTTCCACTTATTGAGTGTTTGACTAGTCTACAGTGCTCCGCCTAAAAGTGTCTTCTACTTTTGGGAAAAAAGGAACGCTCTAGAAAGGCTAAGAAAATCTGCTGCGATCAAATTGATCCGTTAGGGACCGCAATTGAACCCGTTATAGGGTGATTTTGCAACAGTTTTTAGACCTTAAAGGCCTAGTTTTTACAGCTTTTCTCCATTTTTAAGTGATTTGTGGGCAGCAAAGATAAAGCTTCTAATCAATTTCAGTGAAATCACGCCATCGAACCGTTTTTTAGAGGCCCAAAACAAAAAGGCTGGCGCATAAATGAGCCAGCCTTTTTTAATGAGGTTAATCAGAATTGCTAGATCTAAAAATTAGTCTTTCAGCAATCTTTCAAGAATACCAAGGTCTTCTCGAAGAGTTTGATTGCCAGCAACTTCTTTCTCAATCTTGCGAATAGCATGCAAGACAGTTGTGTGATCTCTGCCGCCGAAGCGTCGGCCAATTTCAGGCAAAGAACGTGCTGTTAGTCGTTTTGCCAAGTACATTCCAACCTGACGAGGCAATACAATCGAGCGATTGCGGCGTTCAGATAGAATATCTCCGCGAGACACGCCATAATGACGAGAAATGACTTTCAAAATATCATCGATTTTAATGCGGCGAGGCTCTTTAGAGCACATCAAGTCACGAATAATATGCTCAACAGCCGTGAGTGTAATAGGTTCACTCGTAAATTGAGAGTTGGCATAAATACGATTAACAGCTCCATCAAGCTCGCGGCCACTTTCGGTAAGCCGGTCAGCAAGAAAATTGATAACTTCTTCATGAACAATAAAGTTAGGATCTTCAGAGATTTTCTCTTCAATCCGGCGGCGAAGAACCTGAGAACGAAGGTCAAAATCAAGCGCTTCAACCTCAACAACCAAGCCACCGCCTAAGCGAGACCGCATGCGAGCATCGAGGCTCTCAAGTTGTGTTGGTGCTCTATCAGAGGCCACAATAACTTGTTTATTGCTATCAATAAGAGAGTTGAGTGTATGCCCAAACTCTTGCTGAGTGGCTTTACCTTGCAGGAATTCCATATCATCAATCAAGAGAATATCAATACCGCGCAACTTATCTTTAAATGCCATTGCATCTCTGGTTCTAAGTGCATCAATAAAGCTATACATAAACCGCTCTGCAGTAAGGTAGAGAACACGAGCAGAGCTATTGCGTTTTGCTACATCCCAGGCAATCGCATGCAAAAGGTGTGTTTTGCCAAGGCCAACAGATGAGTGAATATATAAAGGATTGAATTTTAAATTTTGTCCAAGACATTCAGAAACTTGTTTCGCAGCGGCAAATGCCAAGCGATTAGACGCGCCAGTTACAAAGCTTTCAAAGGTAAAGCGTTTATCAAGTGGAGACCCTTGAAATCCTTCATATTCAGTGAAGTTTTCATTGTTCCCATCGCTAAAGATTCCGCCACCTTGTGTTGGAGTACCAACAGAGGGGCGCTTGGTAGGCGATGATTTCGTGCAAACTTCAACTTCACCTGCATCTTTAACAGCCACAGGTTGGCGTACGTTAAATGTTGCAGAGCTAACCGCTTCATCAGTCTTTGCAAATTCCTCGGATGAAACTCTAAGAACAACATCGTAATAGTGTGAAACAAGCCATTTTCTTAAAAACTTTGTTGGAACAGAAAGCTTAAGCTGGCCCTGTTCTAGACCAACAAATTCAACCCGACCAAACCAACTGGAAAAAACTTCTTCGCCAAGTTCTGCGCGCAACCGTGCAAGAACTTGTAACCAGCATTGTTTTTTATCTTCAGTCACAATTAATACCCCGAATAGTTCAAAGCCATTTAGGCCAATTATTTATTTAGCCGTAAAAAACGGCTTACCTCGTTGTTACTAAATTCTAGCCACTCACTTGAAGAAGTGAGGCCACAGGCTAGTACTCAAAAAGCCTAGTACTCAAAAAGCCTAGTACTCAAAAAGCCTAGTACTCAAAAAGCCTAGTACTCAAAAAGCCAAGTGCTTAAAAAGCTCTAGTGCTCAAAAGCATCCTTAATGTCCCTCGGATGCATAAAATTTTTGGAATATTTTTTAGTCTGAAGTGAAGGTGTTAAAGCAATAGAGACTTAACAATAAACAAGCCTAATGTTTGGCTAGATATGTAAGTCTTCTGCTTAAAACTGTTGAGTGCTTTGCTTCAAGATGTAATACCCACCGATCGATATTGCCACATATCAGGTAAGTTACGTTCTTGTATAAATATTAAATTCAATCTTTAGCTACTGGCCAGTTCTAAGTGCCCTAAAAAGCATAACTGCCAAAAAGCTAAGTGCCACAAAAGCTAAGTGCCACAAAAGCTAAGTGTCTAAACAAGCTGAACGTTTTAACCAAGTGGAGAACCAAGATAGCCAATTAAGGCCATTCCTCCACTTAAATTAATGGCTCTCCTGCGCTTAAAGCTTCGAATACATAAGAAATAGCCGATAAAATTGCCCTCAGCTATTTTGTTTCAAGCCTCGTTAGAGTAAAGCCCGTTTAAACTAAAACCCAGTCAAACTAAAACTTAGTCTAAAACTCTCATTAAATTCCTAGTTTAGAAAATATGAATATCTTAAAATCAAGAACGAAAGTTTCTAAAAATTAAGAACCGAAGTTTCTAAACAATAAATCGAATTGCAATGAATGTCATAAAAACCAGTTTTGCAGCAGCTATGTTTTTGCCACTTGCTTAGCCCAGCAAGCGATTGAATTAAAATTATAAACCCAAAATTAAAATCAATAAGAATGAATGCTCTTTTTTACCACTGTCAGTTGCCAATTTTGTCAGTTACCAATTTCTGGCAGCGCATAAAAAGTTAGAAACTTTACAAAGTTTGAAGCTTTACCATGAACGTTAAGGTTAATTTAACCAATAGCCGATAGATAAGGCTCAACTTGTTGTTTATTGAGCTTAGAAATTTATAAAAATGAGCGAAATGAAGAGAGATAATTATAGGTGATATCAGATCCAACAATGATATCGAAAAATCTTCGTTACAAAAATCTCCGTTACTAAGTAAGCATTAAATATGCATAACCTTCGTAGTTTTTGATCCACAGCTCAAAATATAAACGTCTTATTATAGTTCTTTATGATTTTAAAAGGTCTGGCAAAGCCTGCCTTTCAATTCAGATGTGTATTTCCCCCTTCCGCAGTTTATTTTAATTGCCCTCTTAGATGACTTAAGTCAGGATTAAACAAGCCCTTAAGTCATAATCTCAAATAAGCCAGCTTTTCAAAGTCGTCCCTAAAGAATAAGCATGAACCGTCTTGCGCTAAGCTCACTTTCAGTTCTGTACACTTTTAATTAAGTAGCTTTGTCAAAAGTTTGGCCTTTAAATCATTTGCTAAAAATAATTTCTTCTAAATTCTTTATCTCTAATCGTAGGCCTTCTTACAAAATGTAACTTTTTTGCAATAACCCACTGAGTAGATATGTTTAAGTAAGCAAATCATTTAAAGGTCAAAGTCAAAATCACTTGTTTCCAAAACTTACAGCTAGCAATTTCGTGCAATCATTTTTCAATGAAAATTTTTAAGAAACTAACTTTGATTAAGTCTTAGCCATTATTTTAATGAGCAATTCCGATTTATAAAATTTAAGAATGATTGGTGTAAATTTGAAAATCTCCCCTCTATAATTAACCATTTTTATTGACCATAATCCCTCTTATCTCACCTAAAGCACTCTAACAACTGACTGAGCCTTCAGGCATAAGTAAGGTAAGCGCAAGAACTATACTCATTGAGTACCAAAAGAGTTTTAGTGAAATAAAAAAACAAAAAAATCAGCAGATAATAACTGGTTTTTAAGTAAAAACTTCACTAAGTGCTCGTTTAGTATAGTAATGACAAAGCTTTTGCTTAAAAGGCAATAATTATACCTTCGCTCAAATTGCTATGAGCGTGAATAACTTGTCTTTTACGCTAGGTTTACATTTAGAATACTAGGTGAGCGGTCTCTGTCGTCCCTCTATTTCAAGACTATACACAGTCCTAAAAGACCTTGCAAGTCAGACTTAGTCCTGAGAGATGCAATTTTAGTATGGTTTCAGGGTGGAATAATTAACCATTCAGCATACGTGTTAAGTGTGATTGTTAACCAACTTATTGGGAATTAATAGTTTTTTTACGAATCTGTGTGAGGCGGGTCTTTCGAATCAAGTCAAGTCTTGCATCAAAAAAAACACAATTATTTTTTTTCTAAAAAAAAGCGGTGGTACCGGAGTAGTTTTTAGAAAAGATATGGCCTCTTAATAACATATTGAATCTAGGAAAAATCCTGAATTGAACAGTTAAATAAACGCCAAAAAAAAACACCCGGAGAAATCCGAGTGTTTCTTAAAAGCAACAGAAAGAGCGTTGCAATGTAAAATAAATATCTAGCGGCAAAATTTAAGCGCTGAGGGCTTTAATTCGAGCTGAAAGACGAGAGATTTTACGTGAAGCGCTATTTTTGTGCAGAATGCCTTTTTGGGCACTGCGCATAATTTCTGGCTGAGCCGCAACAAGAGCTTGTTGAGCAACTGTTTGGTCACCAGCTGAAATAGCTTCTTCAACTTGGCGAATAAAAGTGCGCATACGGCTGCGACGGTTTTTGTTAATTGCCGTCTTGCGGGCAATTTTACGAATGGCTTTTTTAGCCGATTTAGTATTGGCCATGACGGCTAATCCTCGTTATATCAATCTATTATGAAAAAACGCAAAAACTTCAATTGGTCTGAAAAACCACGCTCTTAGAAATAAAAGTCAATAAAAACAAAATCTTATTGAAGTAAGAGCTTAGGTAAAGAGCAAAATGATAGTTGCGAAAAGCAAAGCCGCCCAGCATTAAAAAATGCAAGAGCGGCGAAAACTCTGCAATCTTGTATCATTACAAGCATTAAAGGTCAACACAGCAGTGCCAAAAGCAAGAGAACCCGCATTTAGATTTGCTCCAAGCCCCAATGGCTTACTCCATCTTGGCCATGCTTACTCAGCCATTCAAACCTATGAAATGGCCAAAAAATATGCAGGGCGCCTTTATCTTCGCATTGAAGACATTGATAAGGCCCGTTCACAAGAGTGCTTTAGTGCCGCTATTTTGCGCGATTTACACTGGTTAGGTATCAAATGGCAGGAACCAGTGCTCTATCAATCTGATAATTTTCTACTTTATGACAGCGCCATTAATGATTTGTGCGAATTGGGGCTTCTCTATCCTTGCTTTGCAAGCCGCTCAGAGATCAAACAAGCTCTAAAGGAGAGCAAGGCTATACAACAAGATCCTGATGGCGCGCCGGTCTATCCAGCCCTTTATAAAGATTATCCCAAATCCAGGGCCGAAGAACGTATCAAAGCTGGTGAACCTTTTGCGTTAAGGCTTCATATGGACAAAGCGATTGAGAGAGCAAAACAGCTAAAAAGTGAAATAGGGACAGATCTTACCTATCAAGCCGTAAATAAAGAAGGAAAAATTACCCTAGCCCTTCTGCAGGCTGAGCGCTGGGGAGATGTCGTCATAAAACGAAAAGACACCCCAACAAGTTATCACCTATCGGTCGTCATAGATGATCATAATCTTGGCATAACGCATATCTGCCGCGGCAAAGATCTGGAAGCTGCAACAGATATTCATCGGATTCTGCAAATAAACCTTGGGCTAAACCAGCCGATTTATTATCACCATGACCTGGTGCTTTATAAAGATGGAAAGCTTTCAAAATCCAAAGGACATCCAAGTCTTTTCGAATTAAGAGAAAAAGGCATAAATCCGCGCAAAATTTACGAAAGCGCTTTGCTCGGCCTCAGTCACGACCCAAGTCTGGCTCTCACTGCATTAAGAAAATATTTACCCTAAAATTTATTCTTCCATGAAAAGCCACTGTTTTAAAGCTGACTTTAACACCTTCAAACTATTGTAGGGACCAAGTGTAAGAATATGCACATGGTAGTTCACAATATATGGCAGGCATAGATCGCTAAAGATCTCTTTCTTGTGATCCAAGTGCAATAAAGTAAAAGGCGTTTCAAGGTTATGTCAGTGACGGGCAAAGCAAACCATCCTGAAAATCAACTGGGGCAGAGTGAACATCAAGCGCTTCTTGATGAGCAGAAAAGTTTGGCTGAGGAAAATGCTGAGCTAAAGCAGCAGCTCATCAAGTTAGAAGAGCGCGAGCAAGCAAATGCTGAAATTCTAGCAACTGTTAGCCATGAAATCAGAACGCCGATAGGGGCAATCATGACTATGGTTGAATTGCTCCAAACCACAAACTTAAACACAAATCAGCATCACTATGCCCAAACCTTGCAGCTGGCTGCCAAAAATCTCTCAACTCTGACAACTGACATTTTAAACTTTGCTCGTTTAGAAGCAGGCCATGTTGAACTGGAAGAAGAAAACTTCAATTTAAAAGAATTCCTGGAGACAATGACAAGTTCAATCAAGCCTAGAGCACTTGATAAGGGGTTGAGCTTCGATTGTCAGTTGGATGAAGATTGTCCAAAAGTGATTAAAGGTGATCAAGTGCGCCTTAGCCAAATTATCAATAATCTGGCCAATAATGCTCTTAAATTTACTGAAGAAGGCTCATTGAAGTTGCGCGTATCTTCTTCAGAAATCAGAGATGAAAAATCATCAGACCAATACCACTTAATCAGAGTTGAGTTAAAAGACACTGGCATAGGAATAAGTCAGGCTGAACAAGAAAAAATCTTCACACCCTTTTGTCAGGCCAACAGTTCAATTCAAACAAAATTTGGTGGCAGTGGTCTAGGGCTATATATTTCCCGCACACTAGCTGAGCATATGGGCGGCAAGTTGGACTATAAAAGCCAAAAAGAGTGCGGGAGCACCTTCTGGTTCACGTTCAAATGTGAAGAGATCACAGATCAAAGTGGCGAAGTTGAAGAAGAAACTGAAGAAGCTGATCATTTAATAAATGCCCATGCACTGATTGTTGAAGATAACCCGTTAAACCAGATGTTGATCAAGACCTACCTTGATCAGTTTGGCGTTACATATGATTGCGTTGCAAATGGTCAGCTTGCTCTAAACATCATTAAAAATGGTGTGAATGATAAAAGTGGTTTGAATAAAAATTACGATCTAATTTTGATGGATATCATGATGCCAGTTATGGATGGCATCACAGCCACAAAAGAGCTGCACAAATTGTGGGCCAGTCAAGGATGTGAAAGCCAGGCATCTCAAACACCTATTCCGATTTTGGCATTAACTGCAAACGCGCTCGATGACCAGGTTGAAGAATATTATAAAGCTGGTGTCGATGGGTATGTGTCCAAACCTATCAGAGGCGCAGATTTATATGATGCAATTGAAGCGCTTTTTCAAAAGACAGATATGAAAAAAACAATCTCTGCTTAACCAAGGTGGATCATCCATTTATAAAAGCCTAAAAATCCTTCTTCGTCATTCTCTTGCCTTTAAAGCCAAATTAAATATGCTTTAGATAAAGGCGAGAGCTTCTCATATAAAATCATTAGCTTTTCTCTGAAAAAGAGATTCCGTTTTTATACGAGAAATGAGGAGGCAGAATGAGACGATTAAAATCTTTGGAAAATCATATAATTCGCAAAAGGTTCATCCTGAGTTTTGTAATGCTCTTATCTTTAGGGGGAATACATTCTCACGTTATATCAAGTGCTGATGCTCAAACGTCCAAAGAAGCTGTTGGTGCGAAAGACGAAAATCAAACAGGGAAAAAACCCTTACAGGAACGCCTGGCAAAAGCAGCGTTAGAAAGAACCAAGCATCTTGTAATATATAATCCCAAATATTATAAAATTCCCTATCCCAATGGTGATGTGCCGGCCCATTTTGGGGTGTGCACAGATGTTGTCATCAGGGCCTATAGAGCGGTTGGCATAGATCTTCAAAAAGATGTCCATGAAAAGATGGGTGGCGATAAGAATATCGCTCACAGGCGGGTCAAAGTGCTTGAGAAGTTTTTCAAACGGTTTGGTCAATCATTGCCAGTATCTAAAAACCCCCAAAATTATAAACCGGGCGATATCGTCACCTTCTATCTAAAAGAAGCCATCTCATCAAAAGATCATATCGCAATTGTCTCTGACAAAATCGGCATATCAGGCAATCCCATGATCATTCATAATATAGGCTTAGGGCCCAAGTTAGATGACGATTTATTCAGCTATCAAATCAGAGGTCATTTCAGATATGGCAGCTGACGCAATGGTCCGGTCACACATTCATAGTCGCACACCGCAGTTTGTTCTTATTTTGTTCTTGCGCATAAAAAGCCTTTCCGTTAAACTAGACTAAGAAATTCGGTTTTGGGGAAGCTAATTCAGCTTGAATGATATGGCAGTAATAACAACTATCGAAAAAATATTTTCCATGTCAGATGAGGTCTGGGCCCGACATGCCAACCCATGGAGTGTCTGGACAAGATATTCTTGCCTTCCTCTTTTGGCCCTGGCTGTTTGGTCTAGAGAATGGATTGGCTATCTCTCATTAGCTCCAATAGCTCTTGTATGTCTCTGGACCTGGCTAAATCCGCGATTTTTTAGCAAACCAAAAACCACAAATCATTGGGCTTCAAAGGCAGTACTTGGCGAGCGTGTATGGCTACAACACCCAAAAGATCAAATTCCAGCTCACCATCACCGCGCTATAAGAATTTTAAACATCATCACATTCGCCGGCTTCTTACTTGCGATTTGGGGCTTAATTCAATTTGCAATTTGGCCAACTGTTTTTGGCACCATCATCACTATGATCGGCAAAAGTTGGTTTCTAGACAGAATGGTTTGGCTATATCAGGATTTGAAAGACGAAAAAAAGCTCTACCAATCCTGGGATTACTGATTTGAAGTTTGCGCACTTGTAAGCAATGGTCAATGGGGCATAAGTCAATGGGCATGAAAGGGGATAAGCATGTACGCTGAAGTTAAAACAGTTGCTTTTATCGGAGTTGAGGCCAAGCCAATTGATGTGCAGGTCCAAGTGGCGTCAGGTCTTCCAGCCTTTAACATTGTAGGTCTTCCAGACAAAGCCGTAGCTGAAAGCCGCGAGCGTGTGAGAGCCGCTCTAAATGCGCTGGGGCTTGGGCTCCCTCCCAAAAGAATTACAGTGAATTTAGCACCAGCTGACGTACCTAAATATGGCTCCCATTACGATCTTCCTATAGTGCTTGGGTTAATGGCAGCAACAGACGCTATATCAAAAGACCCGCTCGCACGGTATCTGGTATTAGGCGAACTTGCCCTTGATGGCGGAATTAGCTCTGTTGTGGGCGCGTTGCCAGCATCGATTAGTGCAAATAGGCAGAGCCTCGGTCTGATTTGTCCCTCTTCATGTGGGCCAGAAGCCGCATGGGCTGCAGAAGATATGGATATCTTAGCCCCCAGTCATTTGCTCAACCTAATCAATCATTTCAAAGGGACGCAGGTTCTAAGCCCACCTAAACCTAAAATAAGTTCGAGCACCTCTTCAGATGAAGGAAAACCAGACATGGCCGATATCAAAGGCCAAGAAGGCGCAAAACGCTGTTTGGAAATTGCAGCAGCCGGTGGCCATAACTTGCTCATGTCAGGCCCACCTGGTGCGGGGAAAACCATGCTGGCATCGCGCTTACCAACAATATTACCTCCACTCTCTCCAGAAGAAATGCTTGAAGTTTCTATGATTCAAAGTTTAGCCGGTGAGCTAAGCGGCGGTGAGCTCAAACAAGCACGCCCCTTTAGAGCGCCGCATCATTCAGCCACAATGGCAGCCTTGGTTGGCGGAGGCAGCAAACCAAAACCAGGTGAAGTGGCCTTGGCTCATCATGGCGTTTTATTTCTTGATGAACTCCCTGAATTTACAGCCCAGGTCCTGGATAGTCTGCGTCAGCCACTTGAGTCAGGGGAAACATCAATTGCAAGAGCTAACCACCGCATTACTTATCCATCTAAGATTCAACTTATCGCTGCTATGAACCCATGCCGTTGCGGGAAAGCTTTTGAGCCAGGCTTTGCCTGTTCACGCGGGAATAATTGCGCTGAGCGCTATCAATCTCGAATTTCAGGCCCTCTGTTAGATCGAATAGATCTTCAAATTGAAGTTCCGGCCGTAACAGCCTTAGACCTTCTTGATGAAAGCCCGGTCGAAACCAGCGCTGAGATTAGAAAGCGGGTGACAATAGCACGGTTAATCCAGCGTGAACGGTTTGAAAAACTAACTGACAGCCCAGAGCTGTTAAACGCCACCTGCTCAGCACCTTTGTTAGAGCAAATCGCAGCCCCGGATGAATTAGGAAAAAAGCTACTAAAAGAGGCAGCCGTCAAACTCAACCTTTCCGCAAGAGGCTTTCATAAAGCCTTAAGAGTTGCCCGAACTTTAGCTGACCTTGAAAACTCTGAAAGAGTGAGCCGCGCTCATATAGCAGAAGCCTTATCCTATCGCGGAAACAAAGCAGATAGCCAAAGCCCTCAAATTGCTAAAAACAATCAATTAAGCGGATGCTAGTGGACATCTGAAGCGTCACTGAAAATGAGCTATACGAAGAAGGAGTGCCGCGACTTAGCGGCAGGACATGGCGAAGCCCGGTGCCTAGCACCGCACCTCGTAGGCCTATGAGCTTTAGCTCATAGAATAGCCGTGAGAGAAAAGAAACAAGGCAACAGAAGGAGCTAAATTAAAGACATTTCAGTAAATTTGTCCGAAATAGATAAAATTTGAACTGTTATCCTAAGTCTTTCTCAAATGAATTCTGGTTTACTAATACTCGAGTGTATTGTTTTAGGTAGTTGCTTCGTGCCGGTTGCTAGTGGGCAAACTAAAGGCACATAAAAAATGACGGTTGCTAGCGGGCCGGTTTCTGGTGGGAAACCTGAAGGCCCACTAAAAGAGACAACCGAAGGAGCACTAAAAAGCAATAAACTCACATGCGGCAGTTAATCAAAATTGAGTTCATTCGTGCAAAATAAAACTCCAAATTTATCCAAAAGAGATGTTCTGAGCCAAGCATTAAGTAATGAAGCAGAGGGTAGGACAATGTCTGTTTCTAATGATGAGATCCAAAGCGGATTTCAGCATGATTTTCAATTTGACCAAGAAAGCTACGAGGCGAGTGAAACTGCGAGCATAAAAACAAAAGCTTCTAGTAAACCTCAATCGGAGAGTATCTTACCTTTATTGAAGCAAGCTAAAACGCAAATTAAACAAGCTGAGACAACAAAGGCTGGTAAAAAATATATTGCTGGAGAAGTAGCCAAAAAACTAATTACAACCGGAGCATTTCTCTCAATTGCCTGTTCTGTTCTGACGTTTTTATTGTCCATAATTTTACTAGCCAGCACCGTCAATCCTTTTTGGGCTGGTTTATCACTCTTCTCAATTCTAATGATGATGGGAACCAGTTGGAGTGCTTATTATTTAACCTCAGCAAATTCCAAAAACATTTCTGCAGATAACCTTGTAGATGAGCTAAACGAACAGGTTGAGCATTTTAGTGATGTGCAGTGGGAATTAAGAGATAGTGAAAGTCGTTACAGGGATTTGCTCGATTGCCAAAATGATATCATTATTCGAAAAGATATTCATGGTGTGCTCACCTTTACAAATAGCGCGTTTAGCCGGCAATTTGGAAATATCTTACCATCAGAAATCGGGCAAACATTTAATCCAACAATTATTGCTGGTGATGAAACCCCTTCAACTAATTTTGAAGTCGGCCAGGGCCGCAGAAATTACACGCAGCGTATCTCAACTTCTTTGGGATTGAGGTGGTTTGAATGGGAAGAGTTTGCCATTCGTGATAATGCTTTGAATATTATCGAAATCCAGTCCATTGGCCGCGATATCACGGATCAAAAACAAGCGGAAGATGAATTGCAAGACGCTCGCGATCAAGCTCTGCGAGCAAATTCTGCCAAGGGGCAATTTCTGGCAACCATGAGCCACGAAATCAGAACTCCAATGAACGGTATTTTAGGCATGACCGGCCTGATGATGGATACTCAATTGTCAGCTGAGCAAAAAACATATGCCAGAGCCATTAATTGCTCAGCCAAAAGCCTTCTTTCTCTCATAGATCAAATTCTTGATTTCTCAAAAATTGAAGCAGGTAAATTAGAACTAGAAGAGCAACCGATTGATTTACGTGATATTTCCCAGTCAGTTGTTGAACTATTGGCCCCACGCGCTCATGATAAAAAATTACAATTGGCCTGGTTTATTGACCCAACCATTCAGGAAGCACTGATTGGTGATGAGGTGAGACTACGCCAAATTTTAACAAATCTGATTGGTAACGCAATTAAGTTTACACAAAACGGTGGTATTACAGTTGAAATTCTGGATGCTGGTAAAAAAGATAAGTGCGATCAGTTTTTCAATAAGCCAAGTTCAGCCTCAACACAAAAAATAAAAATTAATGTAAAAGACACAGGTATAGGTTTAACCAAAGCAGCACAGAAAAAAGTCTTTGGAGATTTTGAGCAAGCGGACAGTTCACATGCGCGCCGTTTTGGAGGCACTGGTCTTGGACTGGCCATTACCAAGCGCATCATAGAAAAAATGAACGGTTCTATTCACATTACATCTGAGCAAGTTGAAGGATGCCAAAATCCTGGGGCTGAATTTCATATTGAAATTGAATTAAAACGAAGTGAGAATTCAAGTCACCTTTATCAATTCTATCAATTGCCAGAAGATCCGCACAACGTCTTACTCGTTGGTGAGTTGGACCTTGAAATGAAGACAATCATCAAAACACTAAAAGCTGCAGGGCTTTCCGCTGAATATTGTCAATCCAAAAACGCGCTACAGAAAATTACAAGTGCAGGTAAGTCCGGGCATCCCTTTGACACACTCATTTTAGATACTAAAACAGCCAATACAATCTACAATAAACTAGCAAAAGAATTTAACGCGCAGCTGAAAGAGCAGTCAAAAACCATTCAACCCAAAATAATTGTAATTATGGATGTGTCTGAGAAAGGTAGTTTTTCCATTTTGCAAGAACAGGGAGTGAATGCGTATTTAACGAGACCTGTTCGACCAATCTCTCTTTTTGCAAGAATAAATGCCGATTATTCTATCAAGAGAGCTACACGCAAGTCAGAGCTCAATACAAATAATGAATGCCCTGAAAGAATAAATAAAAAACATAAAACAACAATTCTATTAGCTGAAGATAATGAAATAAACGCGCTACTAGCCAGAACAGTATTGTCAAAGCTTGGGGTTGAAGTCGTGCATGTGAAAAACGGTGAAGCTGCCTTGGAACTTGTGAAAGACTACAATGAGGCAGCCAGATCTATCGATTATATTTTGATGGATATCCACATGCCTGAGATGGATGGCTTTGCAGCAACCAAAGCTGTGCGTAACTATTTGGAAAAGAATGAAAATACGATTTCTAAAACAGTTCCTATCATTGCCCTAACGGCCAATGCATTCCCAGAGGATCGCGAGAAATGCATGAAGGCAGGTATGGATGATCATCTTGCCAAACCATTTGAACAAGAGCAGCTAAAAGAGCTTTTGCTGAAATGGCAGGCCCCGCTAGAAGCTAACTATCAAGAGCAAGCCTCAGCTTGATAAAGGAAAAATTTTAAGTTTAGAGATCACTTAAGTGGCTTGTCATCATCATCAAGAATACGATTCGCCGATCCTTCTAAATCTTCAAACTGATTGGTTTTTAAAGCCCAAAGAAAACCAAGAAGGCCCAAAAATCCAAGTCCAAGGGCTATAGGTATAAGAAATAATAAGTTGCTCATCACACCTCCGGGAAGGATTTGTCTTCCTGCCATTGATAAGAAGAAGCTAGAAGGTGCAATCGTAGCGCATTTAAAGTCACAATCATAGATGAAAGAGACATGGCGATGGCTGCAACAATTGGTGTTGCGAAACCAAACACAGCAATAGGTACGGCAATCAAGTTATAAACGATGGCAAGTGCAAAATTTTGATATATGAGCGCCCTGGAACTTTTCGCAAGCTGAAATAAACCTATAATTGATTTCAAACTATCATTCATCAAAACAAAATTAGCCGTTACCTGAGCTACATCACTCGCACTTGAAGGAGAGAGTGAGGTAAAGGCAGCTTTTAAAGAAGGGCCATCATTTATCCCATCTCCAACCATAAGAACCTTAGAACCATTTTGACCAAGCTCTTCAATATAACTGCATTTTTCATCTGGTTTCATTTCAGCTTTGAAATGGTCTATGTTTAGCAATTGGGCCATGCGCTCTACAGCCTCTTGTCTGTCTCCAGATAAGAGTTGCACATCTAGATTTTGCGCCTTTAAAGTTCGTATTAATCCCATAACGCCAGGCCGCAACTCATCCTCGAATGTAAAAAGAGCAACAATTGGTTTTTCCCCTGGCACGCTATAGGAAGCCCAGAGCATCAAATCAACCTGGTCATATGTTTCATAAGCTTTATCAATCTTGCACCACTCGAAAGACCCAAGACGTAATTCACCATCTTGATAAGTAGCTCTAAGTCCTAAGCCTGGATGCTCCTCAATATCTAAAAGCACATCTGATGGCTCTTTACTTTCTCTTAAACCAGAATTTTTATAAGTATTCGCTAAAGCCTTAGAGAGAGGGTGCAGACTGTTTTTCGCAAGCTGAGAAGCTATCGGAAGCAGATGAGCAGCTTCAAAATATTGTCCGGAAAGGTTGAGCTTGGACAAAGTGAGGGTGCCTGTTTTATCAAAGACAACCGTATCAACTTCGCTTAATTTTTCTAGCGCCGCTCCATCCTTCATTAAGAGGCCATGTTTATGCGCGATTGAACCTGCCACCACTTGCACCACAGGAACAGCAAGGCCAAGAGCACAAGGGCAGGTAATAATAAGAACGGAAATAGCCGTATAGAGCGAATCTTGCCAAGCCATCCCGTAAAGCATCCATCCGGCAAATGTGAACAGCGCAATCAAATGCACAAGTGGCGCATAAACAGACGCAGCTCTATCAGCTAACTTTCTGTAGCGCGGCGCTCTTTCATTTGCTTGCTCCATTAAACGAATGATTTCAGATAGGAGTGTTGTCTCCCCAACAGCAGTTGTCTGAATTTCTAAGGGACCAGATAAGTTAACAAGGCCAGAAAAAACTTCATCTCCAGCCTGAGCCTTGCGGGGAACAGCTTCACCATTAACCAGAGACCAATCAATGTCACTTTTGCCTATGAGAATTTCACCATCAACAGGAATGGTCTCTCCAGGTAAAACCAAAACGCGCATTCCAATTTCGATATCCGAAATCGGGAGGGTTCTTTGTTTTCCGTTATCATCTATAATTTGTGCAACCGTGCTTTTAAAAGCAAGCAGTTGGCGCACACCTGAAAAAGCTTGCTCTCGCATGAGCCGGTCAAGCGTGCGACCAATTAAAAGAAAGAATAAGAGAGTAAGGGCCGCATCAAAAAAAGCATGTTCCCCGTGCCCAGCCGTTTCAAACAAACTAAGTCCAGTAGCTAAAATTACGGCAAGTGAAATCGGAACATCCATGTTCAGATGGCCCGCCCTTAACGCAGTCCAGGCAGAATCGAAAAAAGGCCGGCCAGCAAAAGCTATGGCTGGAATTGCAATCAAAGCTGAAAGCCAGTGAAACAAATCTCGTGTCGCACCAGTAGCACCTGACCAAACAGAGACAGAAAGAAGCATAACGTTGGCTGCAGCAAATCCTGCAACACCAAGGCACCAAAGAAGGCGCCGCATTTCAACACTCTCAGCCTTAACTAAATCATTATCATTGAGAAGAGGGGAGGCTTTAAATCCAAGTGCTGTTAAGTCATCAAAGAGTTCGTTGGCACCTGTTTCGCCCTCAAACCATTCAAAATGAACAAGTTTTTGGCTTAAATTAACACGAACTTTCTGCAGTTTCGGATCTTCAGAAAAAGTGCGTTCAATCTTTGACATGCATCCAGCGCAATTCATATTGGCCACAATTAAGTCAAGTGCAACAACACCATTTTCCAGCTTGGTCTGAAAATATGAAAGATCTTTCTTTGAGGTAGGCCCTTTCGGAAGCTCATAGCTTTGAGGTTCAGAAGTGACCTCTAAAGTGTTCAAACTAATTTTATGATCTGTAATGAGTGCCATAACAATGTCCTGGTTGCAGGGAGGGCTTCCTATTGAATAGGTGCCAACTTAGTCGGGAGTTTAGGAGCCAAAAATTTATAGGTTTGTATAAATCTTTGGGGCTGATCTTGCGAACAAAGGGCTTGCACCTCTAAATTCCAACGCCCTGGTTGAAGTTGGTTTTGAGCAATATATTTCCCACCGACTTGTTGAGATCCTGCATCGGAATATTTGAACATAAGTCTCTGATTATCATTCTCATGAACAGGGCGGTTCAAGAGACCTATCACATCACAGTTTGTTAAAGCCTTAGAGTTTTTCAGCAATGTTAATGTGAAAATTCCATTATTATAGTCAAGAGAGCTCTGCCATCCAGCAGCGACTAGCTTTTCATGTGCCTGTTGGTTCTTGTTAAAATGTTGGCTGGCAATATAACCATTTTTCACCACTAAACCTGTCCAGCTCTTCGTTGCCAAAGTCGCCATAGTGAGATTGACAATAATAATTACACCAAAAAAACTCAGCATAATAATCAGCATATGCTTACCCGTAAAAGGTTTTTGATCTTTTAAATGTGCTTGGTCAGTCATAACTCGGCTCCTGAAAATTGTGGGGTTAGACCCTAATTTTTCTTCACATGAAACTTGGTAGAGGTCTCATGATATTCTTCACTGGCAGGTATTTCTGCAACAAACTTAAAAGTCTGGTCTGATTGGGGCAGAAAGCCTTGTGGCATTGTTACGTAAATTTTTAGCTCTCTTAAAACATCTGGCTCTAACAAGAGCTTGTATTTTTCACCGTTTTTAATCAGTTCAGCACCTTCTTGTTCAATGCGCATATAGCCCTTAGGCAATCCTTTGAAAGAGATATAGCCCGTATGTTTCTTAGGCTCCATATTTAGAACTTTAACAATATATCCATTGCGGACAGAGCCATCAGAAAGTTGAACCATCAAGGGGTTACGGTCATGCAGAACGTTCACATCAAGGCGGCTTCTAGTGGCCAAAACAAAAAGCATACTTAAGCCCACAAGACACCAAATACCTGAGTAGATAAGTGTACGCGGGCGAAATAAAATTGGTACAGAATTTTCAACAGGCTGACCAGCAGCCGCTTTATCATATTCTTTCAAAGTGGCGTAAGAAATAAGCCCCTTCGGTTTACCAACCTTTTCCATCACACTATCACACGCATCAATACAAAGCGCACAGGTGATGCATTCCATCTGTTGTCCGTCACGAATATCAATACCCATCGGGCAAACAACCACACACTTGTTACAATCAATGCAGTCGCCCATAGGAGTTTGTGAACCATCATCATTGGCATGTTTTTTACGATGAGCCGTTCGAGGTTCGCCCCTATAGTCATTATAAGTAACGACCAAGCTCTCTTCATCGAGCATAGCCGCTTGAATGCGCGGCCAAGGACACATGTAGGTGCAAACTTGGTCACGCATAAACCCACCAAAAATATAGGTGGTTGCTGTTAGAACAGCCACAGTCGAATAGGCAACAAAAGGAGCATTTAAAGTGAAGAAGCTAACAAGCAAAGAAGGAGCGTCTGCAAAATAGAAAATCCAGGCACCACCTGTTGAAATCGCGACTAAAAGCCAGATGATATGTTTGGTGACTTTCATACGAAGTTTCTTAAAGTCCCATGAAGCTTTATCAAGCTTCATGCGGGCATTACGGTCACCCTCAATGGCGCGTTCAATCACCAAGAACAAATCAACCCAAACGGTTTGTGGGCATGTGTAGCCACACCAGGCCCGGCCCCAAACGGATGTCACTAGAAACAAACCAATGCCAGCCATAATGAGCAAGCCAGCGACATAGAAAAATTCTTGTGGCCAAATTTCGATAAAGAAAAAATAAAAGCGGCGGTTTGCTAGGTCAACCAATACGGCTTGGTCAGGGGCAAGCTCTCCGCGATCCCAGCGAAGCCAG
Organism: Methyloligella sp.; assembly: GCA_021604645.1. Taxonomy (GTDB): domain Bacteria; phylum Pseudomonadota; class Alphaproteobacteria; order Rhizobiales; family HXMU1428-3; genus HXMU1428-3. Next base: position 32,335 of record BQJJ01000005.1, on the reverse strand, counting down.
GGAGTGATATAATAAATCGCCAAAGTAACCGTCATGATCAACCATTTGAGTTGGCGAAATTTTCCATCCACCCGCTTGGGATAGATTTTTTTTGCTGCGGCAAATAATTTTTTTGCACCATCTTTATTAACAGCCTGAACATTAAATTGTTCAATCTGTGAAGGTTTGGTCATTTAATAATCACCTTAAATGAAGCATTTATAATTGTTGGTAAAAGCTCAGGGTTGAATGAGTGTTAAAAAATCCACCCCTGAGATATTTTGTTGCTTAGGCGAAGTAGGTGCAAAGGGTGCCAAAAGGTCATGGGGGGCCTAAAGCACGGTCTTCACACCTACTTCTCTCCACCCCCGAGGGAGTGAACATATATAGCCAGTTGTTTAATGGTTTCAGCGTCAAGGCGATGAGCCCAGGCAGGCATAACAGCCTTTCTGGAGTTATGAATGCTTTCCATAACTGTTTTCTTGTCCCCGCCATAAAGCCAAATTTGGTCATTCAAAGGAGGCGCACCCACAGAGCGATCACCTGTCCCTGTTTTGCCATGACAAGACGCGCATTGTTCAGCAAAAATTTGCGCGCCAGAACTAGAAGCATCTGCTTTCCCTTTGCTTAAAGAAAGAACATAATCAGCAACTTGTTCAATTTGGTTCTTATCCAAAAGTTCATCCTTACCAAAAGCGGGCATATCAGATAAACGGGTATCGTCATCTTGCTCATAGCGAGCACCGTGCTTAATAGTTTGATGAATGTCTTCCAGCTTGCCACCCCACAACCAATCATCATCATTGAGGTTTGGGTTGCCAACAGAACCCTCAGCACCAGATCCGTGACATTGCACACAATTCACTTTAAAAGCGGCCTTTCCGCCAGCTTTTGCAAATGAAAAGAGCTGAGGGTCAGCCATGATACTAGCAAGTGTTCCGCTTTTAATTTTATCTCGCAAACCTGTTTGAGCCTCACGCGCTTTTTGCAAAGACTTATCAAGTTCACCTCGAGATGAATATCCAAGAGTTCCCTGAGTATTGGTTTTCAGCAGTGGAATAGCCGGGTAAAGCACGCAATAAACAATTGACCAGGCAATAGTGATGTAAAAAGTAATCAACCACCAACGAGGCATGGGCGTATCAAGTTCACGAATCCCATCCCACTCATGTCCGGTAGTCTCAGTTCCTGTAACGTCATCAATAGGTCTTTTAGTCATTGTTTAAGGTCTCCTCATTGAGGGGGATACGGGCTTGTTCGTCGTAAATCTTTTTTGATCCTGGACGAAATGCAAAAACACAAATTCCGAGAAAAATCAGAACCATGTAAAGCAGGCCCCAGCTATCAGCAAAGGCGCGCATTGCGGTGTAAGTTTCCATACCAAGAGCTCCTATCTTAAATTGGCTTTTGCATCATAAGTTGAGAAATCAACCAAGGTGCCAAGCACCTGCAAATACGCAATTAATGCATCCATTTCAGTTAAAGTCTCAGGCTTGCCATCAAAGTCTCGAACCAAAGCCTTCGGGTAGCGAGCTTCAACATCTTCAGCACCGTCAGAGTCAGGGTTGGCTTGCGAAACAAGGTCAACAGCTGCGTTGTCAATTTGCTCTTTTGTGTAAGGAACACCCAAGGTTTTATTGGCAATCAAGTGCGCTTTGATGTCATGCACTTTCAATGGTTGCATCAAAAATGGATAGCCAGGCATCACACTTTCAGGAACAAGGTTTCGTGGAGCAATTAGGTGCTCCCTTTGCCATTCATCTGAATAGCGGCCACCCACACGGGCAAGGTCAGGACCTGTCCGTTTAGAGCCCCAAACAAATGGATGATCATACATGCTCTCAGCAGCAAGAGAGTAGTGACCATAACGTTCAACTTCATCCTTAAACGGGCGGATCATCTGACTATGGCAAAGGTTACAACCTTCACGTTTGTAGATATTCTGTCCCATCAATTCGAGAGGAGAGTAAGGGCGCATGCCCTTAACCTTCTCAATTGTGTTCTCAAGATAGAAGAGAGGTGCAATTTCAACTATACCGCCGATCGTAACTACGAGAAGACTAAGAACAAGCAGGATAGAACCATTTTTTTCAATTGTGCTGTGTTTCATTGTTTTTCTCCTATGCACCAACTGTAATGACTTGAGATACAGGCTGATCAACTTTTGCTTCACCGCGAATAGTGCGCCAAACGTTGTAGACCATGATCACTCCACCAATGAGGAACATCAGACCGCCAAGAGCCCTAATCACATAGAAAGGGTGCATCCTGACAACTGTTTCCGCAAAGGAGTAAACAAGGAAGCCTTCATTATTATATTCACGCCACATCAAGCCCTGCATAATTCCAGAAACCCACATTGAAGAAGCGTAAATTACAATGCCCATCATGGCTGTCCAGAAATGCCAGTTAACAAGCCTCAGGCTGTAAAGTTCTTTCCGGCCCCATAGTTTCGGAACGAGGAAATAAAGCGCACCAAAGGAAACAAGGGCATTCCAACCAAGCGCACCAGAGTGAACGTGACCAATGGTCCAGTCTGTGTAGTGACTAAGACTGTTCACAGCTTTGATGGACATAAGTGGTCCTTCGAAAGTCGCCATGCCATAGAAAGCAATAGAGGCAACCATCATCCGCAATATCGGGTCGGTACGAAGTTTGTCCCACGCACCAGATAAAGTCATCAGGCCGTTGATCATACCACCCCAGCTTGGCATCCACAGCATGATAGAAAACACCATGCCAAGAGTTTGTGCCCAGTCAGGTAGCGCTGTGTAATGCAAGTGGTGCGGGCCTGCCCAGATATAAAGGAAGATGACCGCCCAGAAGTGAATGATAGAAAGGCGATACGAATAAACAGGCCGGTTCGCTTGCTTGGGAACGAAATAATACATCATGCCCAAGAAACCAGCAGTAAGGAAAAAGCCAACGGCATTGTGGCCATACCACCACTGCACCAGTGCACTTTGCACACCAGAGAAAGCCGCATAACTATGCGAAGAAAAGAATGATACCGGCACAGCCAAACCGTTGACCACGTGCAGCATGGCAACGGTGACAATAAAGGCCAGATAAAACCAATTCGCCACATAGATATGCGGTTCTTTACGGCGCAGCAGCGTAAAGAAAAATACAATTAAATAGGCAACCCACACAACGGTGAGCCATAAATCCACATGCCATTCAGGTTCGGCATATTCTTTTGCTTGAGTAGAACCAAGCACATAACCCGTTGCAGCTAATACGATAAATAGCTGATAGCCCCAGAAGACAAACCAGGCTAACCCGCCAAATGCTAAGGGAGTACGGCAAGTACGTTGAACAACATAAAAACTTGTTGCGATCAGGGCATTACCGCCAAAAGCGAAAATCACAGCTGATGTGTGAAGAGGGCGCAGCCGGCCAAAATTGGTCCATGGCAGGTCAAAATTGAGGGCAGGAAATGCCAATTGACTAGCAATGAGAACACCAACGGCAAATCCGATAATTCCCCAGAATAACGTGGCTATAACCCCGTATCGCACAATGGAATCATCATACATTTGCGGTCCGTCTGCTTTTGCCTTTTTAAAAGAGCAGTTTCGAACAAGGTAAAAAAGCGTCAAGCCACCAGCAATTGCAAATATCATCATGTGAACAGCAAAGACTGTGTCATGGGCCTGAGCTGAGGAATATAAAGCTAAAATGATTGCGAGCAGAGCAGCAGCTGCTGCAGCAATGGTGCTAATAGGATCCATCAGAAGTCCTCATTGTTAATTTTTATGGTTTCAAAATATTATTTGGGAGGACAATGAAGAAAGATCATTGGGTATATGCGAACCAGGGTAAAAATGAACACAAACCACAGCTTTAAATAAAACCCTAAATTAATAAAACTGTCCCACAGCCCTGTCTTAGGCAAGCGCGTACAAAGATGTATTGATGCAGGTCAATTTCATGTTTTATGAGGGGTGAGGTATGTTGTCGCAGGGCATGTTTTAAGGCTTGAAACGTGAAAAAAAGTGAGATGGAAAATCTCAATGCCAAAAATAGATCGCTCACTTAAAGAATAGAAAAAAGTGAGACTGATGCAGATTGATGCATTAAAAAGATGGGTTAATAATTTTCATGTCCGGCAAGTATATCAAGAGCAGGGCGATCTAGAATGTCGATAAACCTTTGGTTTTTAATAGCAATCAGATTTTTTTGTTTGAGTGTAGAAAACTGACGGCTGACCGTCTCAATAGTTAAGCCAAGAAAGTCTGAAATCTCAGCTCTGGTAAGCAGGAGCTCAAAATTATTCTTCTCACTATCCAAGCCTTGCAATAAACGGGCTTTGTGTAAACGGTCAGAAAAATCAAGCAACAGAGCAGCAACTTTTTCAAGCGCAGTCATGCGGCCAAGCATCAGCATCCATTCACGCGCAGAATCAAGCTCATTTAATGTTAGCTCAAACAGCTTATGTTCAAGGCTAGGTGTGGATTTTAAATAATCATTAAAGAGCTCACGCGGAAACGTGCAAACAGTGACATCAGTGAGAGCGCTGGCAAATGATGAGTTTTTATCTTTAAAAGCGCGGCCAATAAAATCTGGCGGAAATCCAAGGCCAATTGTTTGTTGGCGGCCATCCGGGAGAATTTTAGAAAGTTTAACAATACCACTTTTAATAGTTGCATAATTTTCTGTTGGCTCTTCATCACAAAAAATCTGCTCACCCGCCTTATATTCTTTTGTGCGGGTAATTTTGCGCAATTCTTGAAGTGTATCTGTATTCAACTCAGAACACATGCCACAAGCGCGAACTTCGCACGCTTGGCATACAGGATGATCAGACCCGCAATCAGATTTTTCAGTAATAAAAGGGACAACATTTTTATTATGCATATTCATTCCTATATATGCGCGAAAGCTTAACTTACTTTGCACGATATTATTGATCTATGTCAATTTAAGATATATCTTTTATATAAGAATTTACATGGAAAATTAGTAGCTCGTGGTCTCCGCTTTCGGTTTTTTCTTCATTGTGTCCTGTAATTCACGCGGAACATACTTTTCATCATGCTTAGCAAGAATGGTCTTAGCTTTGAATTTGCCATTTTCTTCAAAAGACCCTTCAGCAATAACCCCTTGCCCTTCCTTAAATAAATTAGGCAAAAGGCCGGTATAAGTTACTGGAATAGAATGGCTAAAGTCTGTAACTTCAAAAGAAACGGTCAAACCATCTTCAAGGCGCTTTAAAGAGCCGTTTTCAACCATCCCGCCAATGCGGAGTTTGGTTGCTCCTTTTGCTTTTCCAGCCACGACATCAGTTGGTGTGAGAAAAAAGACCAAATTATCTTTAAATGCAAAAGCAACAAGACCAACACTGACAAAAAGAAGTGTTAAAGCACCTGCGATCACCACGGCACGTTTTTTCTTTCTAGTCATTTATCAAACCTCTCTTAAAGCAATCTATTTAGCAGCACAATTTATGCGGCTCTGGGCAGTTTTATTTCAGACCAAATTTTTGAAAGGGCTGAGACCAGCTCTTTCAGCATTTCACTGGAATGAAGAGGCCCAGGTGTAATACGCAAACGTTCAGTGCCACGTGGCACAGTCGGGTAGTTAATTGGTTGAATATACATACCAAATTGACCAAGCAGTCGATCCGAAACTTCCTTACAAAGCACAGGATCTCCTACCAACACAGGAACAATGTGTGTCACACTATCTATATAGGGAATCTCAGCCTCAGATAAAAGAGTTCGCAGTTCTGACGCACGTTCTTGTTGTAATTTGCGCTCAGCGTCCGAGTCTTTTAAATGACGTACACTTGTTAAAGCACCAGAAGCAACAGCCGGTGGGAGTGTTGTAGTAAAGATAAATCCACTTGCATAACTACGAATAGCATCGATTGTTGAGCTTTTACCGGAAATATAACCACCAATAACACCATAAGCCTTGGCCAGTGTCCCTTGGATGATATCAACACGATCCATCAGCCCTTCGCGGTCTGCAATACCACCGCCTCTTGGTCCATACATACCAACAGCATGAACTTCATCAAGGTAAGTAAAGGCGTTATATTTTTCCGCTAAATCCAAAATTTCCTTCATAGGGCAAATATCCCCATCCATGGAATAAACACTCTCAAAAGCTAGTAATTTCGGGCGGTTAGGGTCTATTTCTTTTAAAATTTCTTCCAGGTGTTCAAGGTCATTATGACGGAAAACCCGCTTCTCGGCTTTACCATGCAGGATACCCTGGATCATTGAAGCATGGTTGAGTTCATCAGAAATCATCACGCAGCCAGGTAAAAGTTTAGAAAGGGTGCTCAAGGTAGATTCGTTCGCCACATATCCAGAAGAGAATACAAGAGCTGCTTCCTTATCATGAAGGTCCGCCAGTTCTTTCTCCAGTTCAACAATCAGGTGATGATTTCCTGAAATATTGCGCGTTCCGCCGGCACCAGCGCCCATGCGATCAATAGCATCTTTCATGGAGGTCAAAACATCAGGATGCTGTCCCATTCCAAGATAATCATTAGAGCACCAAACGGTAATATCACTCAAAGGTTCCAGTGTGTTACGAGGGCACTTTCCATCAACAGATGTATAGTCACCAAAATTGTAAGCTTTTGGATATTGGCCAACAATTCGCTCCAGGTCTAAAAAGACACGGTAACGCCCCTCATCTTGAAGTGACTTGATATGGTCCTCAAGACACTGATCATAGTGAAACATGATATTTCCTTTCTAACCCCAATAGAGCAGTCTTTGTGAGCTATGAAGTAAAATTTAAAAATTTTGGCTTCTTGTTTGCTCTACTCTTTTGGTTTCATTTTTCCTTAGTTTCATTTTTCTAAGGGCTTAGCCCGATTTTTATCCAGTTCGGCGAGAAGTTGCGTCACCGCATCTTGTGCCTTTTTATTATCTTTAGCGACGACCTTTAACCGCGTTAGTATCTTGCGTGATTCTTCAATTTTCCTGTCACGGATCAAAGCAAGAGATTTATACCAAAGCGCTTCAGGTTTATCTGGCTCTGCATCAAGCGCCTGATTGAAGTATTTAAGCGCCTCTGATTGGTCTTGCTTTTCTTTTGAATTAAAATGAATTTCACCAAGTGCCATAAGAGCGCTAACCTCCCCCTTATTTTCAGCAACGATTTTTTTGTAAAGTTTGATAGAGTCGGCCTTGCGTCCAAGAACAAGGAATGAGCGCGCTAACATCAATCGCTCTTGTTTGCTCCCTCCCCCTTCAGTAACTCGTTTTTCTAAAGTTGCGACCATCTTTTTAATGTCTGGCGTTGTCGTGTTTTGCGCCACTTCTTGTGGGCTTAATTTACGAACAATATCTTGGCCATTCAGGTGAAAAGTAAGAGCGGCTGTAGCTACTAAAATTGAAGCAGCAAATCCAAGCCCATAGCTCGGATAAGACCGAGGCTTATGATGAGCTCTGGTTGCAAGTTTTTCGCTCATACTGCGCGCCTGTCGCAGTTTATTTAGCGCTCGTTTCGCATCTTCCATCACCTGCTCACGTTCAACTTTGTGAGTTTTTTCGGTAATTTTTCCTTCAGCTAGGGCAACGTCCAGGTCATTTTGCTCCTTAACCAGACGGTCCTTTTCACTTTCCCACTGAACGGAAAGGTCATTGGTCTCAATGCCAGTTCCAAGCGAGCGGTCAGAGCGGCGCTGCCACAATGGAACTAACATAATAAAGAGCGATAAGCCTCCAAGGGCTAAAATGCTAATCAACGCACTCATAAACGCAGCTCCTTAATGTCGCTCACTTCAGATGAATTATCATCGGTCGTTTCTTGCCCGTCAAAATCATCAAGTTTGGTTTGTTGTAAATCTTTTGCGCCAGTTCTCAGGTTTTGAAAAAGGAACAAGCCTCCAAGCAAGGCCATAAAAATAGGGAACACCCAAATGACCCAATGTAATCCCTCAGCCGGAGGTTCCATTAGGACGAAATTTCCATAGCGGTCTTTGAAATAGGTCAAAATCTCTTCAGCAGTTTCACCAGCTTCAATTTTCTCACGGATCAAGCGTTTCATTTCAACAGCCACATCCGCATGGCTGTCATAAACGCTCTCTCCCTGACAAACAGGGCATCGCAGCATGCTGGCAACAAAGCGTAACTTCTTCTCAAGTTCGCTTTCAACTTTAACTTCCGGCTCTTTTTTGGAAACAGTGTCTTTTACCGTTTCAGCTGCAAAGAGGGAGGCTGGTGCTAAAGACAAACTCAAACTAATGCAAACAAAAGCAATTAAAAATCTCATTGAAGGGCCTCCGCTTGTTTCAATTTATCCGCTAGAATTTTATGCGTTAACGCCCCAATATGCTTGGCTGCAATCACTCCATTTTTATTGATAAAAAATGTTTCAGGCATGCCATAAACACCATATTCAAGTGCTAAACGACCTTGTCTGTCGATAACAGAAGGGTAAGGGAAATGCCCGCGTTTATCCATGAAACCAAAAGCTGCCTTATCAGTATCCTTACTGTTCACTCCGATAAATTGAACTTTTCCAGAAGGCTGGACTGCTTTGGAGCTTTCAAGCAAAACGTGATGCTCCTCACGGCATGTCACACACCAAGACGCCCAAAAGTTTAAAACAACAATCTTGCCCTTATAGTCAGAAAGCTTGATCTGTTTTTCAGCACCAAGTTGCTTCAAGTTAAAATCATAAGCTGGTTTGCCAATTAATGGCGACGGAATAAATTTAGAATCCCGTCCCAATCCAGCGGCAAACAGAATGAACATCATGATCATCACCCCAATAAGGGCAAACTGCCACCAGGCAACCGTCTTTTGAGTTTCAGCCTTTTGAGCTTTAGTTGTTTGAGGATGTGTCGTCATTTACGCCATAACCTCTTCAGTTGGTTTTTTATTCGGGGTTGATACAATTTTAGGAGCCCGCTTGGTCATAGCAAACAGAACGCCAAGTAAAACGATCATCCAGCCAATCCAAACCCAATTGACCAACGGGTTCCAAAAGACACGTGTCGTCACTTCACCTTTACCATGCTCGTTTCCAAGTACGACATAAAGATCACCAACGAGAGTTGAGAGGATTGACGCCTCAGTTGTCACCGTTTGTGTTACAGGGTAATTGCGTTTTGATGGCGTAAGCGTACCGGTTGTGCCGTCTTGCTTTTTCCATTCGAAAAACGCCATGCGCTCAGTATAATTAGGTCCCTTTTGCGGAACGATTGTTTTGTAAGTCAGGGTATAAGGACCACTTACAACTTGATCACCAGGTTTCATGTTAACCGTTGCTTCTTCCTTAAAGAAGGCAGACCCAATAACACCAATGATCAGAACCAATGTGCCAAGGTGAACAATAAAACCACCATAACGGCGTTGGTTATTTCCAGCCAAAATAGAAAGACTAGAAAACCAGCTTCGTTCTGTTACTTTCATGTGGGCTTTCACCGCACCAAAAATATCCATAAACGTCGCTGCAAACACAAATCCAACCAAGCCAATGGCAATCATTGCGATTACATCTGTCGCACCAAGGAAATAAGCAACCACGGCGATAAGAACGGCCAAACCAAATGGTATAGTGAATTGTTGTTGCATTTTCTTGTAGCTTGATTTGCGCCAGGGGATGAGGGGGCCAAGTCCCATGAGTAACACAATACCGAGCATCACAGGCGCCATCACCTTGTTAAAGTAAGGAGCAGCTACTGAAACCCGCTCGCCCGTTAATACTTCAATCGCAAGCGGATAAAGCGTGCCGGTTAAAACGATGATAGCAGCGGCTACAAACAACAGATTATTATATAATAAAGCTGACTCGCGTGATATCAGGCTCGAAACTTTGTGTGGCCCGATGAGGCGGTGTCCACGCCAAACCAACAATCCATAAGCAATAACCGAAACCACAACCAAGAAGCCTAGAATATAAGCCCCGCGTCCCGGGTCGGCAGCAAAAGAATGCACAGAAGTAAGAACGCCCGAACGTACAAGGAATGTTCCTAGTAATGAGAGGGCAAAAGTTGTGATCACCAGGAACACATTCCAGGTTTGAAATAAGTTACGTTGGTCTTGTGCCATAATTGAATGTAAAAAGGCTGTTCCGGTAAGCCAAGGCATAAGAGACGCATTTTCAACCGGGTCCCAAGCCCAATAACCACCCCAACCAAGTTCATAATAGGCCCAATAGCCACCAAGTAAAATACCACTGGTAAGCGTAACCCAGGCAAATAAGGTCCAACGACGAGTTGTCACAACCCATTCACGCCCAGATTGCCCGCGTGCCAATGCGGCAATCGCGAAGGCAAAAGGAATAGAAAAAGCTACATAACCCATGTAAAGCGTCGGTGGGTGAAAAGCGAGCCCAGGGTCTTGTAATAAGGGGTTCAGGTCTCGTCCATCAGGCAGCGCTGGGTGCACTTCAATAAACGGGTTCGAGAGAAAGAGAATAAAGACCATAAAACCAATTTGTAGTCCCGCCAATGTCATAATCACATAGGGCATTGAAAGCGGGTGGCTTTTCCAGTGAACATAAACAGCAATAGCTGAAAATGTTGCCAAATACCATAGCCACAACATCAGTGACCCTTCATGGGCACCCCAAAGAGCCGTGAGGCGATAAAGAAGAGGGAGCTGACTGTTTGAATTCTGCGCCACATACAAAACAGAAAAATCTTTAATCACAAAAGACCAAATGATTGTAAAGCAGCCAATTGTAGTCAGTACGGCAATTAAAATCATGCCATGACGAGCTGAATGCAAAAATGAAGGCGCACCTCGATAAAGCGAGAGAAAAGCTAGTACCATTGAGGCAATAGCAATGATCAATGAAAGGCTGGTTGCACCGAGCCCAATTTCAATAAGACTACCACTCATACAAACGCTCCTATAATATGGTTGTTACCCATCATTTTAGTGTTCCGTTCCATTTTCTTTTTTAATTTCAGCAGCTAGTTTCAAAACACCAGTTTCAATATCTTCAAGTGCCAGTGATGAATAGCCAAATATCAAGGCTTGTTCATTAATTTCACTTTGTGTCACAACAGTTGAACCGCCAGATTGCACGCAATAGAGGCCAATTTTGTGAGTTTCTAACATTCTTTTAGAAACAGCGTCAGCCGTTCCAAATTTTTTTGGTAAATTCCAGATCAAATGCAATCCCCCCTCGATACCAGAAAGGTCAATATCGTCACCAAAATGTTTGGTAAGGAGTGAAATCAGAAGATCGCGTTTTTCTTTACATTTTTTGCGCAATTTACGCAAATGCCGATCATAGGCACCATTATCAATAAATTCAGCTAAAGTTGCTTGTTCAAGCCATGAAGCAGTCCCAAACCCGAGAGTTTTAAGAGAATGCAAGGCAGGGAGTAAGAAGGAAGGTACGACTAAATACCCAATTTGAATACCAAGTGACTTTTTAAAACCACCTAGATAAATAACGCGCCCACTACTGGCAGGAGAGCTAGCGGCATCAGCTTCACCATTTCCGGTTAACCGACTATCCAACCCTTTAAGTGCGGTGAGAGGTGAGCCCCCATAACGAAAGTCACTGGTTGACTCATCTTCAACAACCATGATGCCAGTTTTATGAGCCCACTCTAGTAATTGAATGCGCCGAGACAAAGCCATACTCACGCCAAGCGGAAAATGGTGCGAGGGAGTAACATAAGCCATGCCGCTTGAAAGAGGTAAGCCATTGGAATTTATGGGATGAAAAATACTATTTTCTAAAGGCGTAATAGAAAGCTCTTCATGTTCAGGTAAGTCAGATGTTTGCAAGCCGTCTTCATCGACACCAACACCATAAACTTTTGTTTTGTAATAAGAAAAGAGTTGAGCAATGCCTTCGGGGCCGGGCGCTTCCATCAAAGCCGGGGCACCTTCCGTCAGCAGCAATTGAGAAAGGAGAGCACGTGCTTCTTGCGCACTAGAAACAATCACAACATCACTAGCAGAAGCAATAATTCCGCGCGAAGGGCCGAGATGTTCTGCTATGGCGCGCCGCAAATCAAAAGAACCAAGTGGATCCATAGCTTCATGATAATAATCATCGATTTGCGTCAATTTACGGTTCAAGAGGCGCCGCCACGTGCGAGCCGGAAATGCTTCGACATCCGGTACACCAGGCTTAAAGTCAATGAACAATGGGTCTTGTCTATAGGAGTTTGTTTCAAATAAAGGAGTGGGGAGGGATGTTGCTTCAGAAGTCTGTATGTCGTCTGAAAGTTGAGCATCAGCTTCAAATTGTTTCAGATCAGCCAATAAATCCTGTGTCTCATTTTCTGGTTGAGAGGAAGACTGGGTGGAAGAATTGTCTAAATTTTGTGGTATCAGATCACTATCTGGCCTTTGTGGTATCAGGCCACTGTCAGGAATAGCGTCACTAACAAAAGTACCGATAGAACGTTTGCTCTCAATGTACCCTTCCTCAAGCAGTCGATCATAAGCAAGAACAACAGTATTTCGAGAAACGCCAAGCTGTTCACTAAGAGCTCTGGTTGCAGGTAAGGGAGTGCCTGAAGTTAGCTGTCCATCAATGATCATAGCGCGCACTTGTTCAAAAAGCTGCGCCTGCAAAGGCCTGCCGGTATTCACATTCAGCATGAGAGCTACATTTTCAGCAGCTTTTAACATGGTTTATATGGCCTTAAACTTGATGAGAGACGCCTCTCATGATGAACACAGCAAAAATTCTTCTAATTTAGTCTCACTCTTGTTTATCTCGGTTTATAGTGAGACTTTTAAGATTTAATTGGGAATTAGCGGTGAACTGATCAACCGTGGACCCATTGAAATTCTATTTTTTATACTAAAAATAAGTCCAATTTCCAACAACTTTATGGGTCCACATGGACGAAAGGCTGAAAAAAGGCAATTTGTCGCGTAAATTACAGAGAATTAATGTAAAAATCGCCCTTTCAGCCTATCCCCAAACCTAAGAGCTCTCTAAACTTCAAGCTATTCATGTTGATCGGTTAGCCAGATTTGGCCAGATCTAGGTTGAATTATGAGCGTGATTTTTAAAAATGAAGGAAGAAAGTTTATGGGCACGAGCAGAAAAATAAAAACACAGTTTGATTTAAGCCATCTTTGCAAAAAACTTGCTTTGCCGGTACTTGGTGTTTGTTTTTCACTCGGTTTAACCTCAAAAGCATCAGCCGCAACGGTTGAATATACCTGTAATGAAGGCATTCCACTCATTGTCGAGTATCTTGAGGAAAATGATGTTTCAATCGCCAAAATTTCTCATGATAGCTCTCCCAAAATCACGTTAGTTAGCGTCAGGGCAGGTTCAGGCTCAAAATATTCAAATGGCAATTGGGTTTTGCATGTAAAAGGAAAAACAGCACTTGTTGGAACCCAAGGTGAATTTGATGATCAATGCACAGAAGTGACGAGCTCCAATCATAATGAACCTCGTAGAGAGTCAATTACTTTTCCAAGGCAAGCAAAATCGTGGGGCGGCATAGTTCGCTCTGGACCAGGCCAGCAATATAAGAAAAGAGCATCTTTAAGAGAAGGTGAATGGATCACTCTGCTAGAAAAAACAGGCGAAATGTTCCAGGACCGTCCCTGGTTTAAAATCAAATACCGCGGCCGTATCGGCTACCATTGGGGCGGCATCGTCTGCTCAGTCGGCACATACGTAGAAGGCACCTACCAAACCTGCAACTAGCGCGGTTGCTAGATGGATTTATAAATTAGTAAAGTTTCTGCTTTTGACCCTTTGCAGTCAAAATTAAATTTTATATGTGAGTATTCGATATGAGAATTGTTTCGGTTATAGTAAGTAAAGTATTATGAAATTAACAAAATCAAAAGTGATTGGACGGGAAGAATATTCACAGCTTCTGGATGAAAAATTTCCAGAAGTAGCATCTAATTATAAATCTCATGATTTGGGATTACTTCATTGTGAGGTTGCAGTTTTTCGTGATGTAATGGAGGAGGCGATGGAATCTGAAAAGTTGTGGAAAGTGGAGCAATATATACGATTTGTTGATGAGGTATTTTCTAAAGCAGATTTTGAGTTAAAAAATGCGTTGGAAGTATCTTTTATAGAAGATTTCGCTTTCGGGGATTGCACCACAAAAAAATATAAAGCCGTGAAAGATAGATTTCCTGTTTCAATTCAAAGTCAATTAAAGTTGTTGCATGAAAATTGGAAATGATATTTTCGGTTGTGGTGCATAGCTGAAAAATTATAACCCTCCTTGAGAAGAAGGTTCGACGCCGAAGATGGGACTGACCTCTAATGCGGTTGTTAGTGGGCAACTGAAGGAGCACTAAAAGAGGGGCAATCTGAAGCGCAACTAAGAGAGCAAACTAATTTAGCTTGTTAAAAAAGAACTCATCGCTAGACCCTACTATTCTTGGGTCTGGCAAAGTTGCAATTTCTGTATCCTTGGCTCCATAGTCCACTTTGCTCAATACAAGTTTAATCGCATTAAGGCGGGCCCGGCGCTTATCATTTGAGTAAATCACTGCCCAAGGCGTTTTGGGTTTATGCGTGGCTTTAAACATCTGTTCTTTAACAGCGGTATATTCATCCCATTGATTAATAGCTTCAAGGTCAATGGGAGATATTTTCCAGTGTTTCAAAGGATCATGGCGTCGTTTGTGAAGGCGTCGCAGTTGCATTTCCTGGCCTATGGTCAGCCAAATTTTTATCAGATGAATGCCATCATTCACTAGCATTTCCTCAAAACGCGGTGCTTCTTCTAAAAAGAGTTTATGTTGAGCCTCCGAGCAAAAGCCCATAACCGGTTCGACACCAGCCCGGTTGTACCAAGACCGATCAAAAAATGCCATTTCACCAGCGGTTGGTAAATTAGCAATATAGCGCTGGAAATACCATTGGCCACGTTCAGTATCAGAAGGCTTAGAAAGTGCGACGGCATGAGCATGACGTGGATTTAAATGTTGTTGGAACCGGTGAATGGTGCCCCCCTTACCAGCAGTATCTCTTCCCTCAAATACAACAACAATCCGCTCGCCTGTGTTAGCAATGGAACGTTGCAGTTTTAAGAGTTCAATTTGAAGGGCCGTTAATTCCTTTTCATAGGCTTTACGTTTCATCCGATCTTCATAAGGGTACCCGCCACTTGTAAGAGCATGCTCTTCAATCCATGGGTCAAGTTCAGGGTCTGAAAGGTTGAAATTTGTTATCGCCTCTTGCCGTTTTTCATTGCTCATAAATTGACGTCCCTTTCTTTCCGCACAAAAAAAGCCTACAACTTTCGCAGGTAACATATAAATGAAACAGTTTTTGTTTATTTATGTCAGATCTTGTCTAATTAGGGTGGAAGTAAACCATAGGTGAAGTCAATGAGCTTTGAGGTGTTCTTTGAATTTGAGCACAGATTATTTATTCAGTATAAATAGAAAGCTAAAAAATCATCATTTTGGGGCAATAATAAAGTCAAAATAAACCATTCAAGCTTTAAAACCTTTAATGTAATGAATAAGTTTTGAGGTTTACAGTGAGTGGGCAACTAAGAAGTTTTAAAGTGAGGTACTAGATATCTAGGGCTCACTAAACGCAAAATTAAGTGAACAGAGACGTGAAAGAACAACTCTCATCAGCCTTTTATAGGCTCTTAAGCACCTGGCCTTTTATGCTGTTCACAGCACTGGTCTTGATCATCATCAGCAACTTTACAAGCCTTTCATTTTCAAGTGCATTATTTGCGTTCGTATCAGCCGCATGTGGCCTGGCCTGGGCCTCAGCTCCTCTTGCTAAAGAAAGAGAGCAAAACGCAAAAGTGGCCCGGTCTAAAACTGCCAAAAGAAAAAATGAAAAAATCATTTGGGAACAATTGATAGAATCTATCCCAGATCCGGTTTTCATTTTAGGGCCACAAAACAAACTGCTTTATGCCAACGAGCAAGCTAAAAACATATTCAATATTAAAAGGTTAGGTGTTGGCATTTCAGCCATCATTCGCACGCCAAAATTATTAGAAGCAATTGATGCTGTCACAGAAAGCAAGGAAAAGAAAAAAATACAATTGGTTGAGCGCACTCCAATTGAAAGACAATTCACTGTGAACATTGCATGGCTAGCAAGGGAAGATAAGTCAGACCCAACAATCCTGGTCCATTTCAGAGACTTAACTGAGCAGGAACGTTTAAACAGAATGCGCGCAGATTTTATCGCCAATGCAAGCCATGAATTAAGAACACCTATCGCCTCTTTGCTTGGCTTTGTTGAAACCTTACAAGGGCCGGCTAAAAACGATGAGGCCGCAAGAGAGAAGTTTTTAGGCATTATGGCTGTTCAGGGTCGAAGAATGACGAACTTGGTTGACGATTTATTGTCCCTGAGCCGTGTAGAAATGAACGCTCATAAAATACCAAATGAAAAAGTAAACCTTGTGACACTCTTGCATAACACGATGGATAGTCTCACACCCCTAGCTGAGCAACAAAATATCAAACTTGAATTCGAAGAACCAGAAGAAGAGTTCGTAGCCATTGGCGAGGAAGATGAGCTGTCTCAGGTTTTTCAGAACTTGGTCCACAATGCGATCAAATACGGCAAAAGCGACGGTGAAGGTTATGTGCGTTTATTTTTAGCTCACATAAAAAGAGATAAAAACAAACAAGAGCAGATTAAAGTCATTGTAGAAGACAATGGCATTGGTATTGCGTCGCATCATATCCCGCGTTTGACAGAGCGTTTCTACCGCGCCGATATAGAACAAAGCCGGGAAAAAGGTGGGACAGGCTTAGGTTTGGCAATAACCAAACATATCATCACCCGGCATCGTGGTGAATTAAAGGTCAATTCACGCAAAGGGCATGGCTCAATTTTCTCCGTATTGCTTCCAAAAGCATAAATCAAGTTAAGTGAGAATTGCCACCCAACAATCAGCTTTTGTAAAATATTGCTAAATTCTTAATAGAAAAGATGATCAGTACGCCTGTTTAATGACAAAGAAAAATGACTAAAAGTAGGGTGTGGATAACTTTTTCTTTTAAATCAATGGGTTGAGTTGTCATAATATTTTTGCAAAAGTGTCATAAAACTCTGGTCAAGCACCGCTAGTTTTGGCAGCGCTCGTCCTAAAGTTTATTCGTTTTGTGTACTTAGTTGTCGAAAAGCTTGGGATAGCATTTTAAAACATGAAAATGATCAAATACTCTTAAGGGAGTTCCCCATGAATAAGTTTTTAATCGGAGCAGTAGCTGTTCTTTCAGTTGGTACATTAGTGAGCTCACCTGCATTAGCAGATCAGCGCAAGCACGTATCAGTTGCAGGTTCATCAACTGTATTACCTTACGCAAACATCGTTGCTGAAGAATTCAAAAAAGCTTTTCCTAAGCACAAAACAGTGATCGCATCTGGCGGTTCTTCAAAAGGCATTAAGCTTTTCTGTCAAGGTCTTGGTGAAGCAACAATCGACGTTGCAAACGCATCTCGCAAGATGAAAGAAAAAGAAGTTAAGAAATGTGCTGAAAAAGGCGTGAAAGAAATCATCGAAGTTCGCTTCGGTTATGACGGAATCGTATTCGCACGTGACGCAAAATCAGAGTGGAAAAACTTCGCTCTTACACCAAAAGACGTTTACCTAGCTCTTGCTAACGTAATTCCAGTAGGTGGCAAATTGGTTGCTAACCCAAACAAAACTTGGGACCAAGTAAACCCAGCTTTCCCTAAATGGAAAATCACAGCTTACATTCCTGGCGAAAACCACGGTACACGTGAAGTTTTCGAAAAGAAAGTAATGCGCGCTGGTTGTAAAGAAGTTGGCGGTGAAAAACTTCACCATGCTGCTGTTGTTGCAGCTGGTAAAGTAACTGCTGAAAAGAAAATCAAAAAAGCTGCTAAGAAACTTTGCTATAAAGTACGCACAGACGGCGCTTCAGTTGATATCGCTGGTGATTACACAGAAACTCTAGGTCGCATCGACAGCAACAAGCAAGGCATTGGCGTTTTCGGTCTTTCTTTCTACGAAAACAACACTGACAAGCTTAAAGTTGCAACAATGTCAGGTATCTCACCTTCAGTTGAAACAATCTCAACAGGTAAATACCCAGTTTCACGTCCACTATTCTTCTACGTGAAAAAAGCTCACATCGGCAAAATTCCAGGTCTAAAAGAATACATGGAATTCTTCACATCTGAAAAAATGATCGGTGAAGATGGACCACTAGCTGAATATGGCTTGGTTCCAATGCCTAAGAATGAGTTTGATGAGCTGAATGCAGCTATTAAAGCTCAAAACGTAATGTAATTACGTTGCCAAATTTATCCAGGCCAGAGAGATCTTTGATTAAAGAAGTGATCTCCGGCCTGGTGATTTTACATAAAATTTGTACTGACTAAATATTTTAATCATTCGCCCGCTCTAAGTTTATATGATCTAGATGGGCAAGCTAACAGTCACCAAAGAGGATGTTAAAAGTCTTTTCGGTGGAACTGCGAGGTAAAGTGTCTGAAGTGCTTTCGTTATATGTGACTGGTTTCCTCACCTATATACTGCCTCCAGTTATAGTTATCGGCATTGTCTATTTTATTGGTAAGTGGAAAGCGCAGCGCCTATTAAAAAATCAAGGGGTTGCAAAAAATACAGGCACTGCAGCAAATGCATTGAGCCTTCATTCACGCCCTCCCTATCACGGGGCTTTTTTAGCCCTTGTCTCATTTCTCCCAGCCGTCATTGTTTTCTGCGCATGGAGTATCGCTGAAGGCCCGGTCATCAAAGGCATGGTCAACAGCACGTTACCAGCAAGCGTTGGTGAACTTGAAGCCGGTAAACAAGATCTCATTTCAAGTGTCATCGGAACCGTTGAGAACGGTTTAAAAAAATTAGATCAAAAAGAGCTCGCACTGTTAGAACAGGCTGCCCAGTATGACAAAGAGGTAAACAAGGCCGCTGCCCCAGTAGAGCCTGAAGCTATTCGTAAATTGTTTGAAGACAAAAATATTATTCTTGCAGAAAATCCTGAGCCCTATGTGCTTAGTGCAGCACTGAAAAGCCGAAGCTTCACTCAATTTAGTACATATGGGAAATACACTCTGTTTGTTTTAATGAGTATAGCGGCATTCATGATCGCATATTCAAGCATAAAACTCAGATTGCGTGCCAGAAATGGTGTTGAGACCATTGTAAAATGGTTTCTGATCTTGGCGTCAATCATTGCGATTGTAACAACCTTTGGTATTCTGTTCTCAGTTCTTTTCGAAACAATCAATTTCTTCCAAATTATTCCACCTTCAAACTTCTTCTTTGGAACCGTTTGGGATCCTCGTTTTGGCTGGGGTGCAACTGGTGGTGATGGAAACTTTGGGCAATATGGTTTCTTACCACTCCTTTGGGGAACTCTTTATATATCTTTTGTAGCGCTATTCGTATCTGTTCCTGTTGGGCTATTCGCCGCCATTTACATGTCAGAATATGCCGGCTCAAAATTACGCTCAATCGCAAAGCCTGCGCTTGAAATTCTCGCAGGTATCCCAACAATCGTTTATGGTTTCTTCGCGCTGGTAACTCTCGGCCCCTTCTTTCGAGATGCAGGTGCCGTCGTTGGCTTAGAAATTAACGCCTCTTCAGTGCTAACAGCCGGATTTGTAATGGGGATTATGCTCATCCCTTTCATCTCATCTCTATCAGATGATATTATCAATGCTGTGCCACAATCTTTAAGAGAAGGGTCATTAGGCCTTGGCTCAACGAAATCAGAAACAATCACAAAAGTTGTATTGCCAGCGGCATTACCAGGCCTTGTTGGAGCTGTTATGTTGGCAGCGTCCAGGGCAATCGGTGAAACAATGATTGTGGTGCTAGCGGCCGGTATCGCCGCCAAACTACATATGAATCCATTTGATGCCTTAACAACCATTACAGTGAAAATAGTGAACCAACTTACCGGCGATCATGAGTTTGGTAGCCCTGAAACATTGGTGGCTTTTGCGCTTGGCTTGTCCTTGTTCATAATCACCTTAATGCTGAATGTCTATGCGCTTTATATTGTGCGCAAATACCGGGAGCAGTATGACTGATGGAAGCTCAAGAAGTGCAAAAAAATATGTCAAACGATCTTTCTACTCATTCTGCGGAAGTAAAAAGACGCATGAGCAAGCGTTTGAAAAAACGACAAGCTGCTGAGAAAAGATTCCAGTTTTATGGTATGGCAGCCATTTTTACTGGCATGATGTTCTTAGTGATCCTTTTCACGACCATCATCAGCAAAGGCTGGCCAGCATTCCTGCAAACGTCAATCCAACTCAATGTGAATCTTGATCCTGAGATCGTCGATCCGTCAGGGGAAAGAAACGTCGATAAATTGATGCAAGCTAACTACACAAAGATTGCAAGAACCGCACTTTATGCAGAGCTTGGCGGAAAACCAAAGAACAGAAAAACACGCAAGCTTATGTATAAGCTTCTGTCCCGTGGTGTTGATGTTCAAATCCGTGATGTCGTGGTGGCAGATCCATCTCTCATTGGTAAGACCGTCCCTATCTGGCTCTATGCCCATGGTAATGTTGATGCCTTGCTAAAAGGTGCGATCGATCGCAATACAGAAAATTCGAGCCGTTTGGTGAAAGACCAACAACTTGAGTGGATCGATAAACTGGTGGCAAGCGGTAAAATGGCTAAGCAGTTTAACTGGGGGCTCTTTACTCACCCAGCTTCCAGTCAACCAGAAACCGCTGGTTTAGGTGTAGCGCTTATTGGCACATTCTTTATGATCATAATTGTTTTGTTATTAGCCATTCCAATCGGCGTCGCAGCAGCCCTCTATCTAGAAGAATTTGCTCCTAAAAACAGAGTGACGGACATCATTGAAGTCAATATTAATAATTTGGCGGCCGTTCCTTCGATTGTGTTTGGCCTGTTAGGCTTAGCCGTATTCATTAACTTCATGGGGCTCCCAAGGTCTGGGTCCATCGTTGGTGGTTTGGTATTAGCTCTCATGACATTGCCAACGATTATCATCGCAACAAGAGCTGCGCTTCGTGCTGTCTCTCCTTCAATTAGAGAAGGAGCATATGGAGTGGGCGCTTCTAAAATGCAAACCATATTCCACCATATTTTACCGTTAGCATTTCCTGGTATCATGACAGGCACCATCATCGGCATCGTTCAAGCCGTAGGTGAAACAGCACCACTTCTCATGATTGGCATGGTGGCATTTGTTCAGGATTTCCCAACAACACCAATGGAACCAGCAACAGCCCTGCCAGTCCAAATCTTTATGTGGGCAACGTCAGCAGAGCGCGGCTTTGTTGAACGCACAGCTGGCGCCACAATGGTCCTTCTTGCTGGATTGTTTGTTTTAAATGCCGCAGCGGTTTATTTAAGAAGAAAGTACGAAAGAAAATGGTAGCAACCCACATAGTTGAAAGTGAAGCGCCTATGCTAGATAAAAAGCTAGATGTAAATGACCAGGATGCAAATAACTTGGCAGAAGCTGAAACAACCAATGTTGATCCGGCTAAAAAATCTACGAAAATCACTTCGGAAGATATTGACGTTTATTATGGCGAAAAACAAGCGTTGTTCGGAATTAACCTGGATATCCCGGAAAATTCTGTAACTTCACTTATTGGTCCCTCAGGTTGCGGTAAATCGACATATCTTCGCTGCATAAATCGGATGAATGATGTCATCGATATTTGCCGGGTAAGTGGTACCATCAAAATTGATGGTAATGACATCTATGATCCGTCATTGGATGTGGTTGAGTTGCGCGCACGCATCGGCATGGTTTTCCAAAAGCCAAACCCGTTTCCAAAAAGTATTTACGATAATATTGCTTACGGGCCGCGCATTCATGGTCTGACAGAGAGTAAGGACGAATTAGATGAATTGGTTGAAAGTAGTCTTGTAAAGGCTGGTCTCTGGAAAGAAGTAAAAGACCGTCTCGCTGGTCCAGGCACAGGGCTTTCAGGTGGCCAGCAACAGCGCCTCTGTATTGCACGTGCCATTGCAACCAAACCTGAAGTTATCTTGATGGATGAACCTTGTTCAGCGCTTGACCCGATTG
Source organism: Methyloligella sp. (assembly GCA_021604645.1). GTDB lineage: Bacteria > Pseudomonadota > Alphaproteobacteria > Rhizobiales > HXMU1428-3 > HXMU1428-3. The sequence continues at coordinate 10,415 of BQJJ01000005.1, read as the reverse complement.
CAACTGCCACAATCGAAGAATTAATCGATGAGTTGCGCACCAATTACACCATTGTCATCGTGACACACTCAATGCAGCAAGCGGCCCGTGTTTCACAAAGAACAGCCTTTTTCCACTTAGGTAAAGTCATTGAGGAAGGGGAGACAACCCAGATTTTCACAAACCCTCAAAATGAAAAAACTCAAGATTATATAACAGGCCGTTTCGGCTAGGATTTAGGAATTTATCATGACCACTGAGCACATCGTAACATCTTACGAAGATGAACTAGCCAGTCTTGACAGTAAAATTGCTCAAATGGGAGGCCTTACCGAAACTTTGGTCGCTCAAGCTTTTGATGCCTTATGTAAAGGTGATGTCGCAAGTGCAAATAACGTCATTCTGGATGATGCTAAGATTGATGAGTACGAATTAGAAATTGAAGAGCAAGCCGTTACCATGATCGCCCGGCGCCAACCAATGGCGTTGGATTTACGCCAAATTATGGTTGCTATAAAAATCACTTCAGACCTCGAACGCATTGGCGATCTAGGCAAAAACATTGCAAAGCGTGTCCTGAGTATTCACTCAGAAATTCAACCCATACAATTGATGCACGGCATGAAATCAATGCAAGATCTAGCACTTTCACAATTGAAAGATGTTCTTGATGCTTACGCTGAACGAAATACAGAAAAAGCACTCGCAGTTTGGCGGGGCGATGAAGAAATTGATGCCATCTATAATTCTCTCTTTCGCGAGTTATTGACCTATATGATGGAAGACCCTCGTAACATCGGTCTCTGCACACATCTTTTATTCTGCGCAAAAAATCTTGAACGTATCGGGGACCACACAACCAATATCGCAGAAAATGTGCATTACCTTGTACTTGGAACAAACATCAGTGAAGCGCGTCCAAAAGGGGATAACACCTCGAGGATGCTCATCAACCAAGACGACTAGAAATTATAGGATCCCACGAATGAACGCTAATATTTTAGTGGTAGAAGATGAAGAGCCCCTTGCCCTTCTCTTACAGTATAATCTCGAAGCTGAAGGTTTTAACGTCAACATCATAGATCATGGTGACGATGTTGAACTAGCTGTATTGGAAACAGCACCAAATCTAATTATTATGGATTGGATGCTTCCAGGTGTGTCCGGGTTAGAATTATGTCGCCGGGTGCGATCAAATGCCAAAACATGTAATATTCCAATTATCCTTCTAACTGCACGCGGTGAAGAAACGGATCGAATTCGGGGCTTAACAACAGGGGCAGATGATTATGTCACGAAGCCTTTTTCAGTTCCGGAGCTCGTAGCTCGGGTTAAAGCTGTTTTGCGCCGTGCCAACCCGGAAAGCATTGCTGACGTCTTAACTGTAGGAGATGTTGAGCTAGATAGGAGCGCTTACAAAGTCAACCGTGGACCAAGAGAGGTTCGCCTAGGTCCAACAGAGTTTAGGCTACTGGAATTCCTTATGGAAAGCCCTGGCCGGGTTTATAGCCGTAGTCAGCTACTCGATAGTGTGTGGGGGCAAAATGTCTATGTGGATGAACGCACAGTCGACGTTCACATTGGCCGTCTCAGAAAAGCATTAAATCGAGGAAAAGAACAAGATCCGATCAGAACTGTGCGCGGTGCCGGTTATTCAATCTCAGATCAAAGTGAAAAAGTCCAAGAACGGGCTTAAATTATCAAAATACATCGCTGAAAGCCTCTTTGAGACTTTCAGCGTTTTTTGTTATATCGAAATAAATTTCGATAACTGATTGATTTATAAGTAACATTTAAAATCACCTTCTCCTCATCACGTTCTTTCACACAGATGTGAACATCTCTGAAGTGCAATTTTCAAGAATTCTGGCAATCTATCAAACAATCGCAGCATTGCGCGCTTTCAGCGCCGTTCTTAATTTAATGAATATTTTAGGAATAAGACGATTGTAACTCGCTTATAAATCCCTGGAATGAGGTGATAAATGGAGCAAGTTTTAACAATCAAAACAAAAAACACAAATCATGCTAAGATCTTATGCGGAGAAGGAAGATAGAATGAATTTGAACAGACGACTTTTTCTAACGGCTAGCTCAACTGCAATGGTAGTGGGTGCTGTTGGAGTTGCAGTAGGAGGCATTAAATTTATGAGTACAGCAAATGCAGGAACAACCATCACTCCTATTAAAAAAACAGATGCAGAATGGAAAGAGATCCTCACAAGTGAGCAGTATCGTGTACTTCGAAAAGAAGGCACTGAACGCGCTGGCACAAGTCCTTTGAATAAAGAAAAACGTGAAGGAACATTTCATTGTGCTGGCTGTGATCTGCCATTATTTGCTTCAAGCACAAAATATGAAAGTGGCACAGGTTGGCCGAGCTTCTATCAAGCCTTAGATGGGGCCGTTGGGACTAAATCTGATTATTGGCTTGGCTATAAACGGACAGAATATCACTGCGCCCGCTGTGGTGGCCACCAAGGACATATCTTCAATGATGGACCAGCGCCAACCGGCCTTCGCTATTGCAACAATGGCGTAGCGCTTACATTTAAGCCTAAAGACGCTTAAAGCTTTGATCATTACTCCCTTTGCAAAACTTAATCGATAAAGAATTGCAAGGGGAGTAAAGTTGAAATGAGGTGAGCTATATCTAAAGCGTTCCGCTGTTAGGTAAGTAAAATAAATCACTTGCTATACGAAGACGGAGTTCAGCCTTTTGGGGCTGAAGGACATGACGCCAGCGCGGTTGTAAGTGGGCAACTGAAGCGCAAATGAAATGGCGCCCGGCGCAAGCGCCGCCCCTCGTAGGCTCACCGCTTCAGCGGTGAAATAGCCGTGAGAGAAAAGGAAGCGTTTCCTTGAATTCATCTAAAGAAGGAACGCCCTAAATTACGTAAATAAAGGCAAGTAAGGCTGCGCCTAAAATGAAACGATAAATCACAAACGGCATCATAGACATCCGTTTCAAGAGCGCCATCATAAACCAGATTGAAAATAACGCTGTCAGGAAGGATAAAACGCCAACAAAAATAGCGTCGCTCTGTAACGAAGCATCACCAGATTGAACAAGCTCATAAACAGTGCCAAGGCCAAGGCCTAAAATTGATGGAATAGCCAGCAACATTGCAAAACGCGCCGCTTCCACCCGGTTAAACTCTAAATAACGAGCAGCAGACATTGTGATGCCAGAACGAGATGCCCCTGGAATGAGTGCAATGATTTGTGAAAATCCAACAAAAAGTGCGTCTTTCCAAGTGATATCTTCTAATTTCCGCGTCATAGGCGGGTTTTGATCGCACCACCAGAGAACAAAGGCAAATATGATGTTTGCCCAAGCAATCACTTCAATTGTTCTAAGATCTTTATAATAGCCAGATTTTAACAAGAGAAATCCAGCAATTAATAAGGGAACACTGGCAACAACAAGATAGATCAGCAGTTGCGTCTCACGACTAAAGCGACCTAACACTAAATTACCAGCTGCTTTGAGTAACATGACGATATCTCGCCAAAAATAAATTAGAACAGCAAATAAACTGCCAAAGTGCACGGCAACATCAATAAGAGGTCCTTGGTCTTGCCAATTTGTTAAAAGGTGCACAAGGTTCAGGTGCCCAGAAGAGCTCACTGGCCAGAATTCAGTTAAACCTTGAATAATCGATAATAAGAGCAACTGTTCTATCGGCAACTCAACCTCCATATGCTCACAACTTGTTTTGTGAGGCAGTTTAAAAAATGTCTGTTTTTCGACATGAAATTTCAGTATTCCATAAAGGGAACTTAAGCAAGCCAATAATTGATGCTTGTTCTGTGTTGATATGATAAGTCATTATCAACGCAGCCATTTATACAGTAAGATCAAGCTATCTTACACACAAAGTTTAAGACTAACGGAGCCCTTAATGGTGCAGCTGATACATTATTCCCTTTGTCCTCTCTCAAGAACAGCCAGACTGTTATTAAATGAGTATGGCATAGAAACGGCTTTAGCTGAAGAAAAGCCCTGGGAGTGGCGTGCACCGTTTCTAGCTGTAAATCCAGGCGGCAATTTACCGGTTCTATTGTTAGATAATGCGGCCATATCCGGGATATACCCAATCACCGAATATTTAATGGAAACAAATATTTACACGCCTGAAGCTACAATCCCGGAGCTTTTGCCAGAAGATCCTGTCTCAAGAGCTGAAACAAGACGCATGGTTGATTGGTTTCATACTAAATTTTACCATGAAGTCTGGTCATATCTGTCATATGAGCGAATAGAAAACCCATTTGTTCACCGGAAAGCCCCAAATCCAGAAGCAATTCGTGCAGCAATGGCCAATCTACATAATCATATGGCGTATTTGAGCCGTCTTTTAGAAGAGAGATATTGGATTGGCGGTGATTATATCAGCATCGCGGATATTGCAGCAGCAGCCCATTTCTCGTGTCTTGATTTTATAGGAGATGTGACATGGGAAAGAGCACCGATTGTGAAAAATTGGTATGCAAGAGTGAAATCACGCCCGTCGTTCCGCCCTTTGTTGCAAGATACGGTACCGGGCATTGTTCCTCCGCCGTTTTATACTAATTTAGATTTCTAAAATTTAGCCTATAAACCAAGTAAATGATCAAAAGCGAACTGAAATCAGAGCTCATGAAACAAGCCCGTCTTGAAGGGTTTGATTTGGTTGGCATTACCGAGGCCCAGCTGCCAGCTCTGAACAAAGTCGCTTTTGGAGAATTCCTAGAGAAAAATTGGCATGGCGACATGCTCTGGATGGAAGAAAAAAAGCAAAGGCGCGAAAGCCCAACCCATCTTTGGCCAGAGGCCAAAAGCATAATCATGCTCGCCATGAATTACGGCCCTGAGCAAAACCCTCTCCCTGAATTAAAAAAGACAAAAAACGGTGTCATTTCTTGCTACGCCAAGGGCAAGGATTATCATGACATCGTCAAAAAGAAACTCAAAAACCTTGCCCGCTGGTTCGTTGCCGAAACAGGGGCTGAAGTTAAAGTCTTTGTCGACACAGCGCCTGTGATGGAAAAACCACTTGCCATGCAAGCTGGCATTGGCTGGCAAGGCAAGCACACCAATATGGTCAGTCAGGACTTAGGTTCATGGACATTTCTAGGTGCCATCTTCACGACGCAAGAACTCGAAAGTGATGATAGAGAAAAAGATCATTGTGGTTCATGCAGAAAATGTTTGGATATCTGTCCAACAAACGCATTTCCAAAGCCATATAAGCTAGAAGCAAAAAAATGCATCAGCTACCTAACAATTGAACATCAAGGAATGATCGAAAGGGAGCTGCGCTCAAAAATGGGCAATCGAATTTATGGTTGCGATGATTGTTTGGCTATTTGCCCCTGGAATAAATTTGCGCAAACGGCCCAAGAGGCACGTTTCTTAGCCAGAGATGAAATTGATAATCCCCCATTAAAAGAACTGTTGAAACTGGATGACGAAAGTTTCCGAACTAAATTTGCAGGCACACCCATCAAGCGCACAGGACGCAATAGATTTATCCGCAATTGTTTGATCGCAGCTGGAAATTCAAAAGATCATGAGCTGGTAGACGGTGTTGCATCTCTTTTAAGAGATGGTAACGAACTTGTACGAGCAACATCTGTATGGGCTATGCAGCAACTCCTTGAAAAAGAAGCCTTTACCAAACTAAAACAAACTGAAATAGTGAAAGAAAAAGACCCGCTTGTTTTAAGCGAATGGCATAAAAGCGAACTTGAAAATGAACAATAAAAGTGACTTGCTGTGTTTAGGTGCCGGATATACCGCCCAAACCATGATGAAACTCTACCCAGCTAAAAAAATGTGGGGCACCACAAGGACAACTGAAAAAGCAAGTGCTATAGAGGCAGTCGGTGCCACACCGGTTATTTTCACAGGTCAAACACCATCCGAAGAATTAAGTCCCATTTTAAGGGAAGCCGAAAATATTCTCATTTCCATCAGCCCAAAATTAGATGGCGGGCCCTTATTAAAACATCACCAGGAAGACCTGTTAGCTAATAAAAATCTAAAATGGATTGGTTATCTCTCAACCGTCGGTGTTTATGGCAATCATGATGGTGAGTGGGTTGATGAATATGCAGAAACAAGACCTGGCTCTGACAGATCACTATGGCGCAAAAGAACGGAAGATCAATGGATCGCTCTTAATAAAGAGCATGACATCCCTGTTCATATTTTCCGTTTGCCAGGCATTTATGGAAAAGGTCGGGGACCGCTTGAAAAACTAAAAGCAGGAAAAGCCCGCCGCATCAATAAAGAAGGGCAGGTTTTTAACCGCGCCCATGTGGAAGACATCGCCATGGTGTTAGAGACCTCCTGCCATAATCCCAACCCCGGTGCAATCTATAACATCGCCGACGATGAGCCAGCACCACCCCAAGATGTTCTGGCCTATGCCGCCGAACTTCTCGGCGTAGAAACCCCACCATTGATAGAATTCAAAGACGCCGAAATGTCAAAAATGGCCAAAAGCTTTTACTCAGACAACAAGCGCGTCTCCAACAAACGTATCAAAGAAGAGCTGGGCATAAAATTAAAATACCCAACTTACCGCGAAGGCATTAAAGCTTGTTTGTAAGGTTTAATGCGTTTAGGTAAAAGTTTTGATTTTTCAGATTTTTCCTAAAGGTAGAAAAATGGATTTTTTACCAAACCCAGGAAATACCGATCTGACCACTTACAACTTCATCCGATTGATAGGATTGGAATTCCGCCCAGCCAACACCAAATGACGCGTCCAAAGTTAGGCGGTCTCCTTGAGTGAAACAATCTCGGCAAAGAACACCAATCGCACTAGCAGCGACACCTGTGGCTTCACCATCAAAGTTACCATAACCAAGCCGGAAGCCGAAATTTTTATCACCAGGCAGAGAAGGTGCTTTTGCAGCCAAGGCAATCGCAACACCAGCTTGTAAGTTTGCAATGGCTCTAAATGTACTACCTTGGTCAGAAGCTAAGTTACCATATGCATCAGTGGTCGTTAGTTGGAGGCGCCCCACTTGCCGCGAGCGACTTTTATCCGAAGTGATGCCAGGGGTTTTGTATGTATTACTAGAAGTACCAAAAACCTGTTGGTCAGTTAAAGTGGCAACAGCGCCGTGCCCAAAAGCAGCAGCCCCTCTTGCGTTCGCTTCTGCATTAGAGCCAACAACAGTTGTGTCTTCTGCATTCCCTTTAGAATTTGAGCCGATCACAGTCGAGTCTGGAGAATTGTCAGCTACACTTGAATTATCACCATAAACAACACTTCGTTTTGAATTCGTGCCGATGGAGCTGTCTCGTCCTGTAGCTATTGCACCTTCTGCTCTGTCAGAAACCCTGACACCTGCACCAATGCCAATTGCACCGCTATCTAACACAGCAACCTCTTGACCAATGGCAAGAGAACGGGTGCCATGGATAGTTGAATTGTCACCAAAAATATTATTTCCGGTACCAATGTTCACCGTATTGCTATCACCAACAATATTATTACTATCTGTGTTGATGTTATCATTATTATCACCAACAATTAAATTGTTCGAGATCGGTGTGCCAACTGCCCCAACATCGTTCTCATTACCAACGACAATGTTATCGTCACCAACAACAATACTATTGTTACCTGCAATAAAGTTCTTTTGTCCATCGATTGTTATGGGGTCACCAATAGCCGTGTTTTGATCACCTGTTATGGTGTGACCAACACCAATCGCAACATTATTCTCGCCACTGATTATCTGGTTGCCATTGCCCAGAATACTGTTATTACCATCCACGCCAGTGTTATTATTTGTACCAACAGCAACATCGTTTTCCCCGCCAGCAATAGATACAGATCCAATAGCAAGACTATTTAAACCGGTTGCATTCGCTCGATCACCAACAGCGGTACTATTCAGGCCTGAGGCCACAGCATGTGCACCAAGTGCGGTATCATTTTCTTTTGACGCTGTTGCTTGAAAACCAAGAGCCGTGCTTTTAAGGCCTTCAGCATTTGAATTACTACCAATCGCAGTGCTGTCTTCGCCCAAGGCATTTGAATTTGCACCAAGGGCTGTGTCATTCTCTTTCTCAGCCTTTGCTTTATAGCCGACCGCGGTACTGTTTTTCTCAAGGGCTTCAGCTTCAGCACCAAGGGCCGAGCTGTTCTCACCAAAGGCTTTAGAATTAGCACCAACAGCAGTAGAATTACCACCCTTAGCATGGGCATTTGTTCCAATGGCCGTATCATTGGCTTTTTCTGCCTTTGAGCCATTGCCAATGGCTACTGCATCTTTATCTCCTGTTTCTGCATCCAGGCCACCCTTACCAGCACCAGCGACTTTACCGCCACCAATGGTGATACCTTCTTGGTATGAAACGCTGTCTGCATTTCCAAGTATGATACCTCCGTTAAAGGCGGAAATTCCCTGTTGTGCCAGGATGTTTGCATCCGCTTTAATCGTACCCGTAAATCTTGAATTACAATTTGGCAATCCATTTTGAATGTCACCGGTTGCGAGGCTTGCAATACCAACTCCATCAGAGGCAATGCCCAAACCATCGCCTATAACCCCGCCAATTTGGTCCCCAGGTGTAGGTGATAAGTTACCAACAAGAGAGGCAATATTCGCGCCCAATGAAAGGCCTGTTGCTGTGCTATCAAGTGCTAAGATAGAGCCATCTAATTGTTGAGCACATGTCGCATCACCCGCATCTCCAGAAGTGTGACTTTGAAATATGGTTTGTACAGCAGCTGTAACAGCTGCATCAATCACATCTTGAGGGACATCATCTTCTACAGTTGGCCTGGTATTATTTGGCATGCCCGGTTTAGGGTCAGGCTGTGTTGGATTAGAGGCTATATAATCGAGAACAGCTTGATCTTTTGCGTCTTCTGATTCTTGTTTCACTTCATCAGAGAAGGCGTCCACATCGTCAATTGTAATGACCACAGGATCATCCGTCACAAGCATTTGCCCAATGGTTGGTTCACCTGGTGTTACGATAATATCTGTGGCGTGTACTAAAGATGTTCCTAATAACAACAGAGATATAGCCGATAAGGGCGCTAAAAACGTTGAGGATTTCTTTTTAGAATAAGTTTCATCAGAGACCAATGAGGATCTACAAAATTTATTTTTCTTATTTTTAGACATTAAGCTTAGCGACATACTGATACTCTTATGTTGAGACAAATACTTATCCGCAAATTTTGCACAGTTTATCAACAGGTCAAAATTTGATTTAAAAATGGTTTGCCTCAAAATAGTATAGCTATTTCAACCACTAAGTTCCCCCACTCATGGTTACTCAACAGTTTCGTCTGCCAGGGCCAATTTTGTCAAAGATTAAATAGGTGTTTTGAACGAAGATTTGCTTTTTAGTGGCATTAAGGAAACATTAACCATGTTTTTTAGTCATTAAATGGTGTTTTTTGATTGTTGCATGGTGGAAAATGAATTTCCAAAAGGGAAGACATGCCAATGAAATGAATAAGAACTAATGTCTCGAGCGGATAATTAGTTCCTATTTCGAGACTTTATCTTAGGAATAACTATCTTCTTAGTTTTCTTTTGATGCGGAATAGTTTTTTTCTTTTTGTCATTAGGAACGACTTGTAAAAGTTGATTTTGTGGAGGTTTTACGTCAACGACTAAAGCAGCTAAACGCCACTTATTTCCTAGTAACCAAAACCCTAAGTCAAAAGACACCCTTTCAGGTTTAGTTTCAAAATAGCCTGTCATTCTCAATAGCCCATCTTTTTGAATTGTAGCTGGTCGCAGAAGTTTGGGCGTATAAAAGATGATCGGTGATAAATCCAGATTGCGTTGACGAAAATTTTTAAAGGCATCTGACAAACTTGAATGTGTATTTTGCAATTGGAATTGTGGGTGACTTAAATCCCTAAGAACAGAATAATTGCCTGTCTGATTAGCTTGGCTAAAGGCCAATAAGGTAGTTCGGATCATCAAGTTTAATTTGACTTGATCGGGCATTTTTAGACTTTTGGTCACCGTTTTTCGTTGAGCCTGCCCTTGCTTTTTTTGCTGAGCGTTAACAGTACTGATATTGGTAATCAAGGCGCAGAAAATTATAACTATAAGAGTGCTAGCCTTATAGGGAAGTCTATCTAATGGTCTGCATGCAATTTTTCTCATATTTCTACTTATGATGCAGCATATTTAATTAAACAAGCTTAAATCATGAATAGGATTAACGGAACTTGTGACTGAAAAAGCCTCTAAAAATAGAAGAATAATTCCAGCCCATTTTATATGAATAGAATTCGGTTATGTCTGGTCTTGGTGCTTCTGCACTCACCTAACTTGCTCATCAACAAACTCATAATTCTGCTCAGCTAAGATGTCACCCTCGTTCTCAGCTTTTAAACTTGTCAGCTCTTTTTGCATGGCTTCCATTTGCGCAATGAGTAACCGGAAGTCTTTTTTGG
>BQJJ01000004.1 GCA_021604645.1 Methyloligella sp. | reverse complement strand
CAATACTCTAGGTGTTGAAAATGGCGACACATTCACTTTAGCAGTTGGATCAGGCACACCAACAACCATCACATTTGGTACTGGCACTGGTGAAGTTAGCGATACAGCATCTCTACTTTCAACATTGAACGGTATCACAGGCGTAAACGCTGAAATCGATGGCTCAGACAACCTTGTAATCACATCAACTGGCGGTGAAAACCTCACATTTGCTGAAGGAACAAACACACCACTAGCTGATCTTGGCCTAACAGTCGGCACAGTTGACGCAAGCAGCACATCAGGCATCGAACTTGGGGACACATTTACTGTTCAAGTTGGCTCAGCAGCTGCAACAACAATCACATTCGGCACAGGTACTGGGGAAGTGAATTCTCAAGCCGAACTACTATCAACTCTAAATGCAATATCAGACGTAACAGCAAGCATCACAGATGAGGGTTATTTAAAACTTGAAGCAACTAACGGTGATGACCTGACAATTGCTGAAGGAACCAACACTCCTCTTGCAGATCTTGGCCTAACAGTCGCGACTTCAACTGCTGCGACAAACAATGATCGCACAGCGTTCGCCACTCAATTCAATGAATTACGCACTCAAATTGACGAACTCGCTGATGACGCAAGCTTTAACGGCATTAATCTTCTAGATGGTGACAACCTAACAGTGACCTTCAATGAAGATGCAACATCAACACTAGGTGTCGATGGCGTAACGTTTAATTCAAACGGTCTTGGAATTTCAAGTTCACAGAACACCTTCCAAACAGACGCAGACATTAACGCTGCAATCGCTGACTTGAAAGGCGCAACAGACACCCTTCGGGCACAAGCGTCGAAGTTTGGTTCTAACTTGTCGGTCGTTGAAACCCGCCAAGACTTTACAAAGAACCTGATTAACGTTCTTGAAACTGGTGCTGCAAACCTAACTCTTGCTGACACAAACGAAGAAGGTGCAAACTTGCTGGCCCTTCAAACAAGACAACAATTGTCATCAACAGCGCTATCACTAGCGTCTCAAGCAGACCAAAACGTACTACAGCTATTCTAAAACACTTAGAAAAGTTAAAAAAAAACCAGGATCAAGGCAATAAAACATTACATTAATGCCTTGATCCTAAAGAAAAAAATTAAAAAACCATTCAAAACTTCAGGTTGTGAAGAGTTCTTTGGTTTAACAGAAGTTGAAATTTGAACCGTTTGTTAAACAATAAAGAGCTATACTATCAGGTGTTTAGCGAATGGATAAAATCCTCGGGGATATTCAATGGCATTAAAAGTCGAGCTAAAACCAAATGAACGCCTGATTATAGGCGACGCTGTGATTACCAATGACGATAGTCGCACTCGTTTATATATCGAAGGTTCATCCCCGATTTTGCGAGAAAAAGATATTATCCGACCAAATGAAGCGGATACACCTTGCAAAAAAATATATGTGATTTTGCAACTTATGTATCTTTCAAAAACACCACGTGATCATCACGATAGTTATTTTGAAAGTGTAACCGAAGTACAAAATGCAGCCCCAAGTACAGCATCACACTTTGATGCAATAAACAGTGAAATCTTGGCTGATAATTATTACAAAGCTTTGAAAGAAGCTCAAAAATTAATCGCCTATGAAGAGGAATTAGTTTCAAATGCACAAAGCCCTGAATGCGTATGAGCAAAATGCCAAGGTCACTCAATCACCCCGTGAACTTGAAGCATCATTACTATTAAAAGCAGCCTCACAGCTACAATACATTGCTGACAATTGGCGTGAAAATTGGGGCAAAGAAAATAACGAGTTTTTGGCAGCTCTTTATTATAACCGTCGCCTTTGGAGTGTTTTATTAGGTTCTATTGCAGGCCAGGAAAATCCGCTTCCAATAGAAATTAAAAACAACGTTGCCTCATTGGGCGCCTTTGTATTACGGCATACAATTTCAGTGCAAGCCTACCCTTCACCGGAAAAGCTCAAAGTACTTGTGACTATAAACAAAGAACTAGCTGCAGGCTTAAACGCTGCACAAGCAAAATAAGCTTTGAAGAATTGAAAAAAGCCAATTTAAAAAGGCAGCTCTTTATCATAGAGCTGCCTTTTCTATATCCATATAAATGAAAGACTATTCAGCTGCTTCAGCATAAAAACCCGGTGTATCCTCATCTACAGCATCTTTATCAGATAAATAAGTGGCTGCTCCATTTGCATCAACCCATTGCAAGCGGCCATCATAATGGGTACCCATCTCAATACCAATGCCTTGATGATAAATATCACCTTCGACAAATGCAGACGAATGTAACATTACACTCTCACCATGAATTGCCCCTTCAACACGGCCATGTACATTAATTGTTTCAGCTTTCACATTGCCATTAACAGAACCAGAAGTCTCAACAACCAAAGCCGAACAATGCAAATCACCAAGAACGGTTCCCTCTAGTCGTATAACACCTTGTGAAGCCACACTGCCTTCAATAATAAGATCATTGCTAATCACAGTTTCTCTAGATTTTCTCTCTTGATCTACAGAAGCATCGTCTTCGTTGGACTGCGTCATTGAAGTCCGTGGTTTTGCTAAAACCGGCTCATCAATAGTTTGCCCTGAAGTTCTTTTTCTTAACTTTTCAGGAACTGGTAAAGGATCAGCAGATACATCAGCCAATTCGGGGTGTGCTGTAGCCTCATCACTAATGGGGGTTCTTAGTTCTTTTAGACGGTTATTAAAAAGTGCAGTTTCAGGGGAAGTGTCTTTTTCAGTTTTACGCGTGAACATATTATTATTTTTCTCAAATTATTGTCTTCCGATCAGTCAAATAACCAACCCAAAGAAAGCTTTAAATTTAGCCCTAAAACCCATGAAACAATCTGCTTCAAAGGAAAACGCTAGAGCATGTTCAAATAGTCACAATTTCTAAGTCATAATAATAAAAGGACTTTTCGTAACGAATTTATGACAGGATAAATCTATAGTTAACACGAAAAAGTTAAAAAAAAGGCGACCAAAACACCTTTGATCGCCTAAAAAATATCATTATAAAGTATAATATTACTCTGCTGCTTGAGCATGCAGTTGGTTGTCATTACCAATTGGTTGACGAGTTTTATTCGAAAGTTTTTCACCTTCTTCAGCACTATCAACCCATTTCAAACGGCCATCATAATGGGTTCCCATTTCAATGCTGATACCCTGATGATAAATATCACCTTCAACAAAAGCTGAAGAGTGCAACATCACATTAGCACCATGCACAGTGCCACCAACGCGGCCATGAACTTTCACTTCTTTTGCAGAAATATTTCCAGAGATAGAGCCATCATTTTCAACAACAAGTGAAGTACAATTCATGTCTCCAATGATCGTGCCTTCAAGTCGCACAATACCTTCAGAAGTTACATTACCATGAATAGTTAGATCATTACTGATAACTGTCTCACGAGAAGAGCCCGCTTGCTTCGGAGCATCTTCAATTGGCTTTGCCCGTGAAGATGTGTTGTCGTCATTATTTGATGATTTAGAATTTTCAGAATCTGAATTACGCGTAAACATGTATACTATCCTTTTTTGTGAATATGATGCACCTCAAAGAAACCTCAAGGTCTCATAAACACCAGCCCACAATACTACTTACATACCCTCACTCTGCTCACGAAAAATGGCGCGATTAAGACTAAAAACTCGTATCCACAAAGCGGATAAAAGAGCTGTTCACATCCCGCTAATCTTAACCAATGCGGATATCTGACGGGGACTATACCACCTTCTCAGATAAAAAGAAATGTTTAAAAGTCTAAGAAACAAGCAAAAACAAGCAATAAACTTCAATTTTATTTAACAAAAAATTAACCCTAAAGTATTTCCAAGTAAAATGAAGAAAAAACAAAAATAAGAAATGCAAAAGGAACCCTTGTTTCATAAAACAGAAACGTAAACAGATTTTATTCCGCAAAAAAGAACTCAAAAATCATGTTATTTCACTTCACATATACTAACTAAGTTGATTCAAAAAATAAATTTAACTCAAAACATTCGAGTATCTCGCCATTTTGACATATAAAAAAACAAACCCATGAGTGCATAAAAAGTGCCTTAAAGAATAACGGGCCAGTGGATAGCCTTGTGGTTTATCCGTTTTTTCTAGACCAAAGCTTTCAGTTCCATGATAAACGAATAGAATATTCAATTTCTTACTAAGGAAATGAACAACTAAGGAAAAAAGACATGGCACTCAGCTCATCAAAAAACACCACAATCGGCACACCTCTTTCAAGAAGTGCAAAAAAAGTCATGTTACTTGGCTGTGGTGAGCTTGGAAAAGAAGTGATCATTTCCCTTCAAAGGTTCGGTTATGAAGTCATCGGTGTTGATCGTTATGAAAACGCCCCTGGTCATCAGGTTGCTCATCGTTCTCATGTCATAGACATGACTGACGCACCAGCACTGCGGGCCTTAATTGAAAAAGAACAACCCGATATCGTTGTTCCAGAAATTGAAGCAATCGCAACAGATGAATTAGCTAAAATCGAAGCTGAAAATTTAGCCGAGATTATCCCAACGGCAAGAGCAACTCAGCTCACAATGAACAGAGAAGGCATCCGCAAACTTGCAGCCGTAGAACTTGGTTTAAAAACGTCCAAGTTCGAGTTTGTTGAATCAGTCGAAGACCTTAAAAATGCAATTCAAACAACTACCGGTCTTCCGGCAATTGTCAAACCTGTCATGTCATCTTCAGGCAAAGGCCAATCAGAAATCAAAACAGAAGCAGATATAGAAACCGCCTGGGATTATGCTATGAGCGGCGGCCGTGTTTCAGGCGGGCGTATTATCGTTGAAGAAAAAATCAACTTTGACTATGAAATCACCCTTCTCACAGTCAGGGCAATGAGCAGTAACGGTGAAATTGAAACTCATTTCTGCGCGCCCATTGGTCATATCCAAAAAGATGGAGACTACATCGAAAGTTGGCAACCTCAGGAGATGACACCAAAGGCCCTAGAAAACGCTCAGCACATCGCAAAAACCATCACAAGTAATTTAGGCGGACGCGGTATTTTCGGCGTAGAACTTTTCGTAGCTGGTGATGAAGTCTGGTTCTCAGAAGTAAGCCCTCGCCCTCACGACACAGGTATGACCACCATGGCAACCCAGCGCCAAACAGAATTTGATTTGCACGCAAGGGCAATTCTTGGCCTTCCTGTAAATACAGACCTCACAACACCAGGCGCCAGTGCGGTGATATATGGCGGCCTAGATGAAAAAGCCATTTGCTTTGAGAATGTTGATAAAGCGCTTCAAGTCGAAAATTCAGACGTACGTCTCTTTGGCAAACCAGAAAGTTTTGTAACGCGGCGCATGGGCGTCGCAACCGCATTTGCAGAAACAACTGAAGAAGCAAGAGAAAAAGCAAAACAAGCGGCTAGTTTAGTCAAACCAACCAGCTCAAATAAATAAAATTTTCTTTATCTAAATCTAGATTTAAATAGGCCCGAATGAACGCAACAACAAACATATCATTAGAAGAGTATGCAAAGATGGAAGCCCGTATCGGCCGCTTAGCCGGTTTGGACTATGGCACAAAAACAATTGGCGTCTCCATATCAGATACCATGCAAACAATTTCTTCCGGGTTAGAAACTATAAAACGCACCAAATTCAAAAATGATGCCGCACGGCTCTTAGAGATTATAGAAGAACATGAGGTCAAAGCTTTTGTTATTGGTCTTCCTTTAAACATGGACGGCACAGAAGGCCCCCGCGTTCAATCAACCAAAGCCTTTGCAAGGAATTTAGCAAACATAACACCTCTTCCCCTAATCTTTTGGGATGAGCGCATGTCAACACAAGCAGCCGAACGTGCTTTGCTAGAAGCAGATAGCAGCCGAAAACGCCGCAAAGAAGTTATAGATAAAATGGCCGCAACTTATATCTTACAAGGAGCATTAGACCGCCTCGCGGCCCTATAAGGTAAACCTCATGAGCGCATTTTCTTATTTCGACATTTTTGCCTTTATTTTTTTCTTAATCGCAATCTCAGGCTATAGCTGGCTCACACAATATAGCCCCCTATCAAAAAGCAATATCTCTAAAAATGTTCAGGATGAAAGAATAGCCTGGATGAATGCCATGATCGATCGAGAGAATAGAATGGTCGACATGCTCATTCTAACAAACCTCTCCCACGGCAATGCCTTCTTCGCCTCAACAGCCATCGTCATCGCGGGTGCCTTCGCCACAGTACTTGGCAGCGCTACCAACATTGGAACGAACAGCCAATTTAATACGGTTTTAGAAAACATCCCCTTCAGCACACCAACTGAACCTTATGTGTTTAATGCAAAGGTGCTGTTTATCATGGTCATTTTTTTAACAGCCTTTTTCAAATTTGCTTGGGCCTTTCGTTTAACACATTACGCCTCTATCATGATTGGCGCCACACCTGAAAAAACAGATGAGAACAGGCAAGAGTGTGAAGAACATGCCAGCCGCGTTGCCAACCTATCCGGATTAGCCGGTTACCATTCTAATGGCGGGTTACATACTTATTATTACGGCATCGCTGCCTGTGGTTGGTTTTTTAACCCTTTTATATTCATCCTAGCCACCACGCTCATTGTCACCGTCCTCTATAGACGCGAATATAAATCCAGAGGCCATGCAATTTTAAACAAATCGAATAAGTAACCATATCAATAATTCTGATCTAAAAGACAAATTCATCACTTGAGCTTTTCAGCAAAACCACATATAGAATAAACTTTAATGAGCACAAAAAACAAACAAGAAAAGATTGCCTTTCCGCATCGCCATTTGCTATCTGCCGATGAGCTGAAAGCGGAGGAAATCACCTATCTCCTCGACCTTGCAGATGGCTTTGCTAAACTCAACCGACAGGTTGCTAAAAAGCAAGACCTCCTACGCGGGCGCACTCAAATCAATTTATTCTTCGAAAGTTCAACAAGAACACAAAGTTCTTTCGAGCTTGCTGGCAAACGCCTTGGCGCAGACGTCATGAACATGTCGGTCAAATCATCATCGATTAGTAAAGGCGAAACCCTCATCGACACCGCCATGACGCTCAATGCCATGCGCCCGGATATTCTGGTTGTTCGTCACAATTGCGCCGGTGCTGTAGAACTTCTCAGCCAAAAAGTTGATTGCTCTGTGATTAACGCAGGCGACGGTAGCCATCAGCACCCAACACAAGCCCTGCTAGACGCCCTCACCATCAGGCGTAACAAAGGCAAAATCGCAAGGCTGACCATTGCCATTTGCGGCGATATCCAGCATTCACGTGTTGCAAGATCAAACATCAGCTTACTGAACACACTAGGCGCCCGCGTCCGCATCGTTGCCCCATCAACACTTCTGCCATCCAACGCAGACAGATTAGGCGTAGAAGTCTACAACACAATGGAAGAAGGCTTGAAAGATGCCGACATCGTCATGATGCTTCGCTTGCAGAGAGAGCGCATGTCGGGCTCTTACATTCCTTCGCCGCGAGAATATTTCCATTTCTTCGGCCTTGATCATGAAAAAATGAACTATGCCAAACCTGACGCTCTTATTATGCACCCAGGGCCAATGAACCGCGGCGTCGAAATTGACGCAACCTTAGCTGACGATCAACGCAGTGTAATCAGAGAGCAAGTTGAAATGGGCGTTGCCACCCGCATGGCCATTTTAGAAGCCCTCTCTCATCACTTACCGACTTCCTGCGAGCAAACTCAATGAGCCAGAATAATTCTTCATCCATCAATAATGAGCCCTTCGCTAGCAACCAGGAGCCAACCGCTCTCATCCATGCCCGCATCATTGACCCCGAAAGTGGGCGCGATGAAATGGGCGGTCTCCTTATTGAAGATGGCATAATAACCGATGTCGGCCCCCACCTTTCTAAAAACGCACCAAATGGGGCTAAGGTAGTTGACTGCGCTGGTCACGTTTTATGCCCTGGCCTCATTGATATGCTTGTCTTCACAGGCGAACCTGGCGAAGAACACAGAGAAACGCTCGCCTCTGCAAGTAGAGCAGCTGCAGCAGGCGGGGTCACCAGTTTAGTCTGCATGCCAAACACAGACCCGGTCATTGATGAAGTAGCGTTAGTAGACTTCCTACAACGCCGCGCTAGAGATACAGCTATTGTTCGTGTCAACGTTATGGCTGCAATGACCAAAGGTCTAAGAGGCGATGAAATGACAGAAATTGGCCTCCTGTTAGATGCCGGTGCCATTGCTTTTACAAACGGTAAAAACAGCGTCACAAACGCACAAGTCATGCGCCGCATTCTCTCTTATAGTAATGACTTTGATGCCCTCATTGTCCACTACACAGAAGATCCGGACTTGCGCGGTGATGGCGTCATGAACGAAGGCGAAGTCTCCAGTCGTCTCGGCCTTCCAGGCATCTCAACATTAGCTGAAACCATTATGTTAGAGCGAGATATGCGCTTAGCTGCCGACACAGGCGCGCGCTATCACAATGCAACAATCTCATGTGCGGATAGTTTAGATATTATCAAGCGCGCAAAATCAAAAGGACTAAAGGTCTCATCTGGTGTATCCATCACTCACCTGACCTTGAACGAAAATGACATCGGCCCGTATAGAACCTTCTGTAAAGTCCGTCCACCATTACGCAAAGAAGAAGACCGCATGGCCATGGTTGAAGGCCTGAAAAACGGCGAGATAGATGTCATCGTCTCAGCCCACGACCCAAAAGACGCGGAAGTAAAACGCCAACCATTCGCTGAAGCTGCTTACGGTGCAGTGGGCGTGGAAACACTACTACCGGCAGCCCTTCGTCTCTATCATAATCAAGAAATTGATCTGACCACCTTGCTCGCCGCAATGACAATAAACCCAGCCAAAATCTTAGGGCTAGATAATGGCCGCATCAAAGTCGGCGCACCAGCAGACTTAACATTGTTCGACCTAAACACTCCCTGGATCATCGACAGAGACTTACTGCAATCACGCTCAAAAAACAGCGCCTTTGATGAATCAAAAGTAGAAGGTCGCGTCTTAAAGACCTTTGTGAACGGTAAAAAAGTTTATGAATTTGGCAAAACAGGGCCGACTTTCATTTCATGAAAGAAAACCTCAAAATCTCTTAGCCACAAGCTGTTACAAAAGCAAAATTCAAAGAACAATTATTTTTTGATGGCTCTGAATTGATACATAGCAGCAAAGGTCGCTGGGTTCTCTTCTTCAAATTCGGCCCAGTTTTTTAAACCTCTGGCATCAGTATCTTCCGGGAATTTATCCTTATACGCCTGGTGAACAGCAGAACTCACCAACATGCACTCAAACTCAAGCCCTGCCTCTTGCAGACTTGCTTCAATTTCATGCAAATTATAACAAGTCTCCTGCACATGGAACATTAAGTCTCTACATTCGGAAAGAGAATGAAAATCTGTCCATTTATAAATAGGAAAAGCTGTTGCCTCGGAAAAACTTTCTTCAGTCATAAATTTTCGGCATTGTCTAATTCCACTTGGCGTTGGTTCAAAACCTTGATTTTGAATGTAATCCCGAGCCGCAAAAACAGACTGACGAGCCAATGTGCTATAGTAAGCTAATTTGATTTTGCCACCAGGTTTCAAAAGGGAGGTAATTGACTTCAATCCCTCAAGCGGTTTTTCCATATGATGCAAGACACCGCAACATTCAATAAAATCAAATTGTTTATCCATATTCTTGGCATCAAGAATATCACAGTGCAAAAGATCAACTTTATCATCCAGACCATATTCAATCAGCTTCCGCTTAGCATAACTAAGGCTAGCCTTACTAATATCGATGGCCGTAAATCTAGCATTCGGATAGAAATTAAACGTCGAAACAATATGTTTCCCAGTACCGCAGCCAGCAATAAGCACATTTATATCTTGATGATATTTTTGATCGATCATCTTTGAATGGTAAGGTTTAAAAACACTTTCCACCTTCCAGCGTGGATAAGGGTTCTCTTCATATTGAGAGCGAACATTTTGAGAAACTTCATTTTTAATCGACCCAAAAGATTTTATCTTACTTTTAAGCTTCTGCTCATGGAGAGGTTCTCGAAATTGTATTTCGATGACATCATCTAAGTACGAAGAAGCGTTCACATCTTTCAACAACTGGTGATTAGATAAATTTAAAAGAGGAGCATAGGTCGCATAAAGCAGAATATCTTGATGATCTTGCTCTGAAAAAAACTTCAACCCCTCCAGTTTTTCTTTTGTTTTCTCAATAAAATCTATTTCTTCTTCAGTTTCAAAAAACACAAATTCGTTCAAATAGCATTGCTCAGCCATCGCCCCTAATAAAGTCAATTCCTCAGCAGAAAGCCTTTTATTATCTTTTATTTTAAGAAGAAAATGTTGGCGTAAAAGTCTGTAAAACTCTTCCATTTCAATATTGATTGGCCGAATATTTTTTAACCCCAGATAAAAATAAGGATCAAAAAACAAATCCCGAAACTCTTGCGTCTCCGCCATTTCAGAAAAATCGTCAGCCCCCTCAACTTTAAACAAATAGCCCTTCATATTTTTATCACATGAAAAAAACATGTTTCTAACCCAGGGAACAGCTATTGATTGATGGTTTACAGAGCGACTATTCAAACAGTTGATAATTAGGCCTTTTATTTGAGGACTTGTAGCCGCAGGCAAGTTTTTTTTCTCACAAGAAAAAGCAAACAAAGCCATTGCCTCATCTGCCTCTGGCTGTAGCACCATGGCATTGAGTGTATGCTTTAAAGAAGAAGGGTCCCCCTCCCCCAGCGCCACAACCAATCTGACCAAACTAGAATAATCACCAAGATTCTTAGAAAGGGCCTCCTCCAGATAAGAAATTGCATCTTGTGGCTTTCCCTTTACCATTAAAACATCAGCCAAATGGTTAAACAAAGATGTCTGATCAACTCCAGCTAGAGCGCCGATCCCTGCATAAGCTTTTTCATAAAGAGACAACACAAAATCCAGTTGCCCCATCTTGTGATGACAAAACCCTTTTTTAAAACAAACTTCAGCATCGTTAGGGTCAAGCGAATGCGCCTGACTAAGAGCATTCAGCGCTGCCACATAATTCTTTTCTGCAAGATAGGATTTCCCAATCAAAAGCTGAGCTTTAAGATGCAATGGCTCTTTAGAAAGAATTTTCTTAAGAAGCGTAATCACATATTTATGGCGTCCAATTTGTTGATAAAAAATGGCACATAAAATGACAACATCGGGATTATTACGGCTCGCAACCAAAGCTTTTTTATAAAGTTTTTCAGCGTTTTTTAAATCATTGTCTTGGTGGAACTTCACTGCCATCTGAAGATCTGCAATAAGTTTAGGAGAGAGAGCTGAACTGCCCTGGTTTCGTTTGCTAACGGCCATACCCATAAAAATCTCCCTCATAAAGTTGTCTTAAAATTCCCAAAATGGAAACCAACGCATGACAAGACTGAATATTGATCAAAAGAATAGATGATTCGCAAAGGCTTGAGGACTTTACTATTTCTCCTGAAATAGAAAGTCGAAGAAAAAGGTACTTAGAAAAGGATTACCTAAATTACCTACATTTTTATCAATTAAATCAATCATATTTCAACATGAACCCTGTACCCTATCTAACTTTATGTATTAATTCGGCAAGATCGATATGAAAGTAAAGGATGCGGCACGTCATGATTTTAAGATGTCTTTTTGGAGGGATACTGCTACTCACAGCTAGCCTCCCTCTCTCGGCAGCAGAGAAAAGTGGAAAAAGCGTAGCACTTATATTAGATGCCTCTGGCAGCATGCAAGCCAAGCTGAAAAATGGCGTGAAACGCATAGACGCCGCTAAAGAAGCTGTAGAGAACTTAATTAACAACACTCCAGCAGATATCCGCATGGCACTTCGCGCCTATGGCCACCAATCCCATCGCAGAAAAAAGAATTGCAAAGACACGCAGCTTCTAACCAATTTCAAGCCTATTGGAGACAACAAAGCTGATGTCATCAACAAAGCAAAAGGCTTAAAAGCACAAGGCTACACCCCAATAAGTCTAGTCCTTGAATTAGCTGCAAATGATTTAAAAGCTGAAGCGCAAGCCCAATCCCGCATTGTAACTTTAGTCAGCGATGGTAAAGAAACGTGCGAAGGAGACCCGTGCGCCGTGGCACGTGCCTTAGCTGAAGCTGACGCAAGCCTCGTCATCCACACAATCGGCTTTGCCGTCGATGTCGCTGCTCGTTATGAGTTACAATGCATCGCCAAAGCAGGCAGAGGCACATATTTTGAAGCAGATGACGCAGACAAATTAGCTGAAAAACTATCAGCAGCTGTTAAAACAATTGCCATTGAGCTTCCAAAAGAAGTGAAAGTCAAAGAGAAAAAGCCAGGCCGCTTAACACTGAAAAACCCATCAGCAAGTCGCCATAAAGTTTACAATTCTAAAACCAATAAACAAGTTGGACAATTAGATGCAGTAACCACCTCAATGGTTCTTCCTTCAGGGTTTTACAAAGTTAAATTTGGCAATGCCTATTGGCGCAGCATTGAAGTCGTAGATGGTGAAACAACATTTATCGAAACAGCCATTGTCAAATTACCAAGTGCAAGTTTTAGAGGACATAAAATTGTCGATTGGGAAACAAATGAAGAAATTGGCAAACTCTCATCGTTTGGAAATTCAATGAATTTGCTGCCATCAAGCTTCAATATCATGTTTGGTAAATTAGCTATAAAGGTGGTTTTAAACCCAGGCGAAGTCAAAATTATTGATGCCGGCTCCGTCCAATTCAAAGGCCTCCCTATCAATAGTCGTTATATTTACGACGAAGACGGAAATGAAGTGACCTCAGTGTCTTCAACTCACTCAGCTGCAACACTACCACCCGGAAAGTACCACCTGGAGCACAATGACAAAAAATATCCCTTCACAATTCCTGAAGGAACACAAAAAATAAAAATCCAGCTTAAATAACTACAAAATGTGCAAAAATGGCCCTTCGATATGAAAATACGAAGGGTCATTTTTATTTTCCAACCTAAATCAGTAATATCCATCGATAAAAAAACATTTTATCGGTCCAATTAACCGCTCCAAATAATAAAAAAACGCCGCAATAACAGACGATTGTAAAAATAAATGTGTTTTTTTCAAAAGAGCGTCATAAACCGCTTGAACTCAAGGGCATTTATGATGTAAGCCTGTCGGCGGAGAGGTGGCCGAGTGGTCGAAGGCGCTCCCCTGCTAAGGGAGTAGGCGGTTTGTCCCGTCTCGAGGGTTCGAATCCCTTCTTCTCCGCCATTTTCCTTAAATTTAAATCGCACATAATAACAATAACATCTCATAAAGCTTATTGTTATGAAGCTCTTGTAACAACGAACTATCCTATCTAAGCTGATAGAATGGTGAAGCAATGAAGTGGCTGCGATGAAAATATTACTTGTTGAAGATGATGAAAAGCTAAGTGACTATATCTCAAATGGGCTAAAAGAAGCAGGCCATGTCGTTGATTGCTCAACAGATGGTAAAGACGGCCTATTTCTAGCAACAACAGAACAATATGACGCCATCATCTTAGATCGCATGCTTCCCTCTTTAGATGGCCTCACAATCTTAAAAACCCTGCGCGGAGCAAAAAACCACGTCCCAGTCATGGTACTCAGTGCCCTTGGTGCTGTCGATGACCGCGTAAGCGGTTTACGCGCAGGCAGTGACGACTATCTCATCAAACCTTTTTCATTCTCCGAGCTTTTAGCCCGTGTAGAGGCACTCCACCGGCGTGGCTCAGTTGAGAACGGCCATCAGGAAACAACTTTGACGGCAGGCCCCATTGAAATTAACCTCCTAAAAAGAAAAGTCACCTCAAACGGTGAACCAATCACTCTGCAAACAAGAGAATTTAACCTGCTTGAATATCTGATGAAACATAAAGGACAGATAGTCACCAGAACCATGTTGTTAGAGCATGTCTGGGATTACCACTTTGACCCTCAAAGCAAAGTCATCGATGTGCACATAAGCCGTTTACGTAAAAAAATAGGTGATAGCTCAGCTTCAATCATAAAGACCATTCGCGGTGCAGGATACATCATAGATGACGGCTAAAAGAAGTTACTATTCAAGCTCAAGCTTCAAAATGGCCGCGCTTTTTACCATTCTACTGGGAGCATCAGCTCTACTCCTAGGCTCTTATCTTTACGATTTCAGCCGCCAGGTTTTTATTCAAGAAACGGAAGCCGCAATCGACATTGAAATTGAGCACATTCTTATTTCTTTCGAAAACAAAACCCAACACCAACGGATCACTTTTATAAAAAAACGGTCTGAAAAATATGCAAACCCCGTTTATTATTATCAAGACAGATTAGATAAAAAATTAGCCGGCAATATAGAAAAGCTCCCTAGCGAAGTCACGCCTATCAGCGAGGGGATCATTGGCTTCTCATTACAAATAGCAGACGCCCGAAGAGAGTTTGGTGCCAAAATACACACCTTCAACGATGGCTCACGGCTCCTCATTGGCAGAGACATTGATGACATTATAAAACGATATGAACGATTAAAATTTTTTAGCATACTTATTTTGCTATTTATGATGAGCGTTGTTTTAGTCAGTTTCCTGATCAGCATGTTCGTCGTAAGCAGAATAAACATGATCGGCCAAACCGCTCAAAACATTATGGCCACAGGAGACCTATCAGAGCGTATTTCCATTGATAGTAACTGGGATGATTTAAGTAATCTCGCTCAAAGCTTAAACGCCATGTTAGCCCGCATAGAAGAACTTGTAATCGGCATTAGAGATGTCAGTGATAACATCGCGCATGACCTTAGAACACCCCTAGCCAGGTTAAGAACCCAATTAGAAGGCGCATTAAAAAAACCACTTTCCGAAGATGAGATCGACAATCTATTAAAAGAAACAGACGAACTACTCGGCACCTTTAACGCACTCCTAAGAATATCTCATATTGAAAAAGCCAGCCAAAAGTTTGAATTCTCCGAGACATCACTAAAAATAATACTAGAAGACGTCATAGAACTATATGACCCTCTGGCTGAAGAAAAAGAAATTACAATCAAATCCGCGATGAATGAACTAAGCCTTATCCCAGCTTACGGCCATCTCATTTTTCAAATGACTGCAAACATACTTGATAACGCCCTGAAATATTCACCAAAAGCAAGCACAGTCCTTATTGAATTAGAAGAAGAAAAGCACTATCAACTCATCCGCATCAGCGACCAAGGCATCGGCATAAGACAGGAAGAGCATGAAAAGGTTTTTGATCGTTTTTATCGCTCAGATAAAAGTCGGCATACTGAAGGTAACGGGCTTGGCCTAAGTTTGGTAAAAGCTGCCCTGGCCTTACACAAAGGAAAAATCACGTTTAAAGACAATGATCCCGGCTTAATTGTTGAAATCAAATTAAAGAAGTAAACAAATCCTTATCTTAAGTTTAAATTTTTGTAACCTTTAATCAATCTCAGGGTAAGTCAAACCACTCTAACCTCTTCTACATATAGAGGGTAAAGTTGAATGAAAATCGCAATAATCGGAACCGGAATTTCAGGCATGGGGGCAGCACACCTCTTAAGTCGAAATCATGAGGTAACGATCTATGAAAAAAACGACTACATAGGCGGACATAGTCGAACTGTCGACATCATAACAAAAGATGGTGACATCAGCGTTGATACAGGTTTCATAGTCTTCAATAAACGAAATTACCCCAACCTTCTCAAACTATTCGAGCAATTAAATGTCCCAATAACAAAAAGCGATATGTCATTCGGCGTGAGCGTCAATGATGCATGGCTTGAATATGGTACAGCCTCTTTAAAAGATTGCTTTGCACAAAAGAGAAATATCTTCAGACCGCAATACCTAAAAATGCTGCAAGATATTCTAAAGTTTCACAAGCAAGCATTAGCAAATGAAGCCACAACACCTGACCTCACTCTAGGTGAATGGATTAAAAAATTAAATCTGGGTGACTGGTTCAGAGATTACTTTTTACTCCCAATGGGTGGGGCAATCTGGAGCATGCCTGTTGAGCAAATGCTTAATTACCCAGCAAGTACATTTATTCGTTTTTTTGATAATCATGGATTGCTAGGAATAAACGATGCCCCGCAATGGTACACTGTCAAAGGCGGTTCAAAAAATTATGTCAAAAGCCTAACTCACAAATTTTCTGACCAAATCAAATTAAATTGCGGCGTAAAAGAAGTTATCCGCAATGAAAACGGTATCGATATCATTGATACCAACAACACGACAACGACTTATGATCAGGTGGTCTTTGCCTGTCATAGTGACCAGGCGCTAAAGCTTCTCAGCCAACCCTCTCATCTGGAGAAGCAAATTTTAGGTTCAATTCATTATCAAGAAAACCTCATGGTCCTTCATAGCGATGTGAGTTTCATGCCTAAAAGAAAAAGCGCCTGGTCAAGTTGGGTTTATCTATCAAACGAAAAGCAAGATAAAAGTAATCATATGTGCGTGAGTTACTGGATGAATAATCTCCAACCTCTAGGAACAAACACCCCAATCATCGTCACACTTAATCCACCTAAAATGCCAAAGTCTGTACTAACCTATGATCAAGCAATCCTAGAACACCCCGTTTTTGATAAGAACGCCATTTTAGCCCAGGAGCGCTTAGAGGAAATTCAAGGAAAAGATAGAATATGGTATTGTGGAGCCTGGCAGAAATATGGATTTCATGAAGATGGCTTGGCAAGTGCAATAAAAATGGCATCCGCAATTGAAGGCAAGAATATATGCCTCTAGATTTTTCATATAAAACAATGACCGAAGAAACCATAGCTAATAAAACAAGGTCTTTCGAATCTCTACAGGCTTCTACAAGCAATAAAACTATTTTAGAATATGAAACGGCAACAGTATCAAATCCCTGCCTGATAAATAACACACCATGCCTCATCAACGGCAAAGTCATGCATAAAAGATTTACTCCCAAAGAAAACTTTTTTACATACCCAATTTATTATTGCAGCCTTCCACTTGCCAAACTAAATGAGTTAAAAATTAGCAATTCATTAAAGATAGACCGCTTCTCACTAACTAGCTTCTATAAAAAAGATCACGGTGAAAAGTCAGAAAACGGCGATCTTAACGCTTGGGCATATGAGCAACTCAGAAAATTTCATCTCCAAAACAAAGTAAAGTCAGTGTCTCTAATTTCGATGCCTCGCATCTTAGGCTTTGTCTTCAACCCAGTTAGTTTCTGGCTTTGTTTCGATGAAAAAGAAAAATTAAGAGCCATCATCTATGAGGTAAACAACACATTTGGAGAAACTCATTCTTACGTTTGCGCAAAACAAGACCAAAGCGTTATTGAAGAAAACGATTGGATGATTGCTAGCAAAGAATTTCATGTTTCCCCCTTCTTACCAAGAAACGGTCATTATCAGTTTCGTATAAAACTCAGCCCACAAAAAATTGGCCTATGGATTGACTATTATAATAAGGAAGGCAAACGAACTCTCACCACATCTTTAAAAGGCAAACTGGAAGAGTTAACCAAATCAGCCCAACGAAAAGCCTTTTGGCAGACCCCACTTGTGACACTTCAAGCGATTTCACTCATCCATTGGCAAGCTTTAAAGTTAAAAATTAAAGGTATAAAATTCTTCAAACTACCAAAACAAAAATCAAGAAATGTAACAAGCAGCATCACTGACAACGAATGAGCAAAAGAGTAAGAAAACTCAACATTAAAAGTTACAAAAATGTAACTTCAAAGTGATTATGCGGTAGGGAAGAAACCATTAAAAAGGTAAAGTACAAAGAGATTATTGAGGGATACTATGTTTCAGAAAACTATAACCTATCGTTTCTTCAAGGTGCTTGAAAAAATAAAATACGGATCAATCCGTATAACAACTCCAGATGAGAAATTATATGAATTTTCTGGTCCTCAAAAAGGCCCCTCACTAACCCTCAACATTCACGATTGGCGCACAGTCCCTCTCTTTGCTGCAAAAGCTGATATTGGTCTCGCTGAAAGTTACCGCGATGGCTGGTGGGACACAGATAATCTAGAAGCTCTGCTGGAGTTCGGCTTGAAGAATGAAAATGAACTTTCAAGCTACATCAATGGCAACGCACTTGGGCACCTTGTTTCACGCATCATGTATCTTTTCACAAAGAACACAATGAATGGCAGTAAAAAGAACATTCACGCTCATTATGATATCGGCAATGAATTCTACAAACTCTGGCTAGACCCAACAATGTCTTACTCCGCCGCAATAGATGTAAATTCAAGTAACAGCTTAGTTGATGCACAACTCAAAAAATATGACCGCATATTATCTTGCCTCGACGAACCAAAAGGCGTGCTATTAGAAGTTGGGTGCGGATGGGGTGGTTTCGCAGAACGAGCCGTCCAAACATCAAATACCTCCGTCAAAGGCATTACAATTTCAAATGAACAACATGAATACGCAACGAATCGACTAGGCAACACAGCAAACATCGTCCTTGAAGATTATCGCAAACAAGACGGCAAATACGATAACATTGTCTCTATTGAAATGTTTGAAGCGGTTGGACAAGAGTTTTGGCAAACTTATTTCTCAAAAATCAAATCACTCCTTAACCCAAAAGGCAAAGCCGTAATCCAGACCATCACAGTCGACGATCAAGCCTTTGATCTATATAGAAAAAGCGGAGACATGATCCGCACTTTCATTTTCCCAGGCGGCATGCTTCCAAGCCCAACTGTGTTTGATAGAGAAGCAAAAAAAGCCGGATTTAAAGTCGGGCAACATTTTAACTTCGGTGTCGATTATGCTCGCACGATGCAAGTCTGGAGTGAAAATTTTGAAAAGAATATACGTCAAATTCGCCAACTAGGGTTTGATGAAAAATTCATTCGCCTCTGGAGGTTTTATCTAGCCAGCTGTATTGCACTTTTCTACCACGGACGCACAAATGTAATGCAAGTGGAGTTGATCCATGCTTAAAACCCTCAGTTCATTCCTTGTTTTATTTTTGTTTTTATCCGCAGGCTCATCACTCATTCAAGCAGAACCAAATTTAAAAAACAACATCAGTCAAAAAATCTTACCTGGCGCTCAAAAGCTTGGCAGTGGCCGTTTAACATATTTAGGTTGGTCAGTTTATGATGCAACACTTTATAGCAAAAATAAAAAATTCAGTTTCAAGCACCCTTTTGCCTTAACGCTCTCATATCACATGCCCGCTAAAGGCAATGATATTGCAAAAATAACAATTCAAGAAATGAGAAATCTCGGCCTGAAAGATGAACTACGCTTGGCAACCTGGTACAGACAAATGCAAGCCATTTTTCCAAACGTGCAAAAAGGTACAGAGTTAACCGGAGTGTACAGTCCGGAAAAAGGAACACAGTTTTTTCTAAAACAAAAACTCATTGGCACAATTAAAGACAAACAATTCGGAAAATGGTTCTTCAAAATTTGGTTAAGTGAAAAGACCAGTTTTAAGAGCCTGCGTCTTCAATTATTAGGTTTGTAATGCAAGAAAAAACAAACCAAATCACAACAGTTTCAATGGTTCAATATGGATTCTTAGCCCTGCCAATAGCCTTTGCAGGGTTTCCAATTTATATTCACGGCCCTGATTTCTACGCAAGTGAATTTGGTGCATCTCTCACTAGCCTGGCCGCTATCCTCCTAGGACTAAGACTGATAGACGCGATCCAGGATCCAATCATCGGTGCCTTGTCAGATCGATTTAAAAACTATCGAGCAACACTCATAATCGTCAGCGCCCTTTGTCTGGCGCTTGGCTTCTATCTCCTGTTCAAACCCCAAACAAGTATTAGCATCTTACTCTGGTTTTCAGGAGCCGTTCTCTTAGTCACAACAGCCTATAGTATTCTAGTTATCAACCTCACTGCCATTGGGGGTATTTGGTCACCAGACAAACATCAAAGAACCAAAATCGCCATGACTAGAGAAACATTTGGCCTCATCGGTCTACTTCTCGCCGTTTGCCTACCATCTCTGCTCAACACAAAAATGACACCACAGATTTCGTTTCAATGGATGAGTGCTATCTTATCGAGCCTATTAATCGTCGGCTTACTCATCTTCCTAAACTGGCATTCTAAAAACAGACATACAATCGAGCAAAACATAGAGAGTAAATCTAATTTTAAAATATATGAGCAACTAAAATCACTTAGCCCAAAAACTAAGTTTTTTTTGACTATCTATGCTCTTAGCATGTTGGCATCATCAATCCCGGCTATCTTAATCATCTTTTACGTACGCGATTTTTTAAATCAACCTGGGTTTATTGGTCTATTTTTAATCCTTTATTTTCTAACCGCTGCTCTTGGCATGAGTGTTTGGTCAAGCATAAGTCAAAAAACAGATAACAAAGAACAAACCTGGATGTTCGCCATGTGCTTGGCAGTCGTAAGTTTCATCTGGGTGCTTTTTCTAAACCCAGGAGATTTATATGCCTATGGGATCATCTGTATCATCTCAGGGTTTGCATTTGGTGCAGAGCTAACTCTGCCCCCTTCCATTCTAGCTGATCATATCGCGGATGAAAAAAGAGAAGAACAAAGCGCGCTTTTATTCTCACAATTGACCCTGCTTGCAAAGCTCTCATTAGCGCTCTCCACTGCGATCATCTTTCCACTTTTAGAATATAGCGGCTTCGAACCATCAGTGAAAAATGACGCGGAAAGCCTGTTCTTTTTAGTCATTTGCTATGGTGGCATACCCTGCTTAATAAAACTGATCGCCATAGCCTTATTATATAACCACCCTCAATCACAACGCATTAAAGAAAGACATTAAATTCATGAAACGCTTAATGCTTATTATCCCCTTTTTATTGCTTGGAGCACTCCTCATGTTAACCAACTCAAAAAATCCAAAATTATCAACTTATGACAACACGACCCCTAAAGCTGATATCCAGACTTACTTTGACGGCCCCATAAAAGCATGGGGCATTATACAAGATTGGCGCGGGCGAGTGGTCTCAAGGTTTGATGTTGATATGGTCGGCAGTTGGGAAGGAGGGGTCGGTACACTCAAGGAAAATTTCCGGTATTATAATGGTGACACACAAAAAAGGGTTTGGACAATCACCAAAAATGCTGATGGAAATTACACTGGCAAAGCTGACGACATCATCGGAGATG
Organism: Methyloligella sp.; assembly: GCA_021604645.1. GTDB lineage: Bacteria > Pseudomonadota > Alphaproteobacteria > Rhizobiales > HXMU1428-3 > HXMU1428-3. The sequence goes on along the minus strand of BQJJ01000004.1, from coordinate 259,139 downwards.
CAACCGGGTTCTCAAACGGCAGCGCTCTGCAATGGAATTATAAAATGGACATCACCGTTGATGATAGAACATATCGCATTAATTTCGATGATTGGATGTGGCAAATGAATGATGGCGTCTTGATCAACAGATCTTATTTAAAAAAATATGGCTTTACAGTTGCTGAACTTACCCTGTTTATGAAAAAGTAAATTTATGACCACATTTAAAAATGAAACAATCTGGATCGTTGGTGCCAGCTCAGGTATTGGCCGTGCCTTGGCAGAACATTTATCTAACTTAGGTGCCAATCTAATTTTTTCTGCACGCAGACAAGCCGAGCTTGACAATTTAAATCAGGACCTCGGCGGCGCACATAAGGTCCTTCCCTTAGATGTAGAGAATGAAGAAGATATCCAAGCAAAGTTTCAGCACATCCGATCTAATGGAATAGAGATAAATAGAGCCATTTTTCTTGCCGCTCTTTATGAACCGCAAAAAATAGCAGATCTAGATATCGATCATTGCGAGAAGATGTTCAAGGTCAATGTATTAGGTTGTTTTTCATTCACCAAATCAATGCTTGCTCTCATGAAAGAACAAAAGCAAAGCTCCTTGAAACAAATCGCTTTATGCGGAAGTATAGCCGCTTACACCGGCCTACCAAATGGACAACCCTATAGCGCCAGCAAAGCAGCCGTTCAAAACTTTACAGAAAGTCTGAAAGCTGAAGCCCCAAAAAACATAGACATAAAACTCATCAGCCCAGGCTTCATTCGCACCCGCATCACAGATAAAAACAACTTCCCCATGCCCTTCATGCAAGAACCTGAAGACGCAGCTAAAGCCATTGCTAAAGGGCTAAAGTCTAAGAAGTTTGAAATCCACTTTCCAAAGCGTTTTACTGTGCAAGTCAAACTGCTAAGGGCTCTTCCCTATTGGCTTGCCTTACCACTCACAAAAAATCTGAAGTAAAGTAAATTCATCTAAATAGTTAAGCTAGCGTGTGTAGCATTTTTATGAATTAAAAAAGGTGACTTTTCAACCTTCATTACGAAGAAGGTAGTGCTCCCCTTAGAAGCGTGGACATGACGTCAAGGGCGTCCGGTGCCTAGCACCGCCCCGTCGGAGGGCTTTTCACTTTTCGGCGAAAAACGCCCGTGAGACAAAACAGAGCGTTTCCTGAATTCAAATAAAAGCAACGCATGCTAACCCTTAGATGAAGTTCACAAGACTAATACCCTGCAAAGTACCAATCGTTTGATAAGTCGCTTGCAAGCGGGTTTGTAAATCAAGCAGTTTCGCACTAACTTCATAAATGTCGGCATTTTGCACATCATCAACCATGGTTTGCAAAAGGTTACTATGACTAACATGGCGCTCTTTTGTCCGCCCTATAACAGAATCAGCGCCGGCAATATCAGCAATGATACTCTCAACACTTTGGTTACCCGAAGAGGTTGATAAATTCTCTGTAACACGACTTCGAACCGCATTATAACGGTCCTGTGCGTTTTGATCACCAAGAGTGTAAGTATCCAGGGACGCAACAGCTAAAGTTTGAAGCGCATTTCTAAACGCTTCTTCATTCGCCCGAACCCCATAATCAACACTTATATAATCATCAACCTTCACGGTTTGGGAACTACGCGGGTCAGAGCTAGATAGCTCACCTTGATACCAAAAAACAGTATCCGTCTCGGTCGCATCAACCAATGCCGTTGCACTATCATATGGGGGGCCAGCAACTCGTTGCGGCGGGTTGGCCTCATCAAAGTTAAAGAAATTATCAGACGCCTCAAATTGAGAGGCAGCACGCAGCTCAGTTTCACCAAGCCGCAATAACTCAGCGTCAATAGCCGCGTTTATATTTGTTGCAGTATCAGTAGCTGAGGCACCAATTTGAAATTCCCCTGGATGCTCAGGCGTTCCAGTTCTCGCAGTTAATTTCAAATCAGTTGTTGTGCCATCCGGCAACGTCAAAGCTATGTTAACAGTCTCACCATCTTGAGCGGTATTCGCAGTTACCGCAAAGTCAAGTTGTGGTGGCGCCCCTGTTGGTAAAGCTGGTGCTGTCAAACCTGTCACGGTGCTGTTAACACCGGTTAATTTAAACCCAAAAGGATGCGTTCCATCTTCCGCTATCCGAACCTCAGTGGCACTTGGTTGTGAAAGGGTAACACGCCCCCTTAAATCCGCGCCAAGATCAGCTAATTGCCGCTCTGCCGCCACTTGCTTAAAACCAGCCTGCGCTCCAACACCATCTAAAATATCATTCGGCGGGGCAACTGGTTTAGTTGTCACCTCAGCACCACTATAAATATAACGGCCACCAGCTTCAGTATTTAAAATCGTAGCAATATCCTGAAACCGTGCATGAGCTTCAGATTGAAACAGAGTTTGTCCATCAGTATTTAATTCAAAATTTGTGCTTAAACTATCAGTGCGCGACGTTGAAACACTTTCAAAAATTTGGCTCAATGTTTGGTCCAAAATATCAACGCGAACGTTCGCTTGATCTATCGACCGCACATACCCTTGAAGCTGAGAAATATCACCGTTAAATTCAATAACGCGGCGACGATCTAAACCAAGATCTCCATAAGTTTCTGATTTTAACCCAGTTGCCAACTGGCGCTGCAAATCATCAGATTGCGCGCGCGACGTCGTAATCGACTGATAAATGTGCGATCGAGATGTTGAAATTGGAATAGCCATTGATCAATTCCTATGCAGATTGAATTAAAATATCCATCAGTTCACTTGTGACAGCAATAACCCGTGCATTGGCCGCAAAGGCCTGTTGCAACGCAATTAAGTCCGCAAGTTCCTGATCGACATTTACGCCGGTGTCAGATTCATATTTTTCACGCAAACTCGTACTCACCGCCTCTTGTGCGGTTAAATTAAGATTAGCTCGTTCTGATTGTGAGGTTTGATATGAAATGATATTTTTCGCAAAAGAAACAAAAGTCCCAACAAAAGGAGAGTCTTCGCTGCCAATACCGTTTTCACCACCAAATTCAGACGTGCTTTGCTCTAAACGAGCAAGAATATCAAGCGGTCTGGCATTATCACCAATCGCTGTCGTACTCGTCGATTGAACAAGCAATGTCGGGTCGCTCTTAATAGAACCATTAACAACAATCCGCCCTGCAAAACCTGCCTTTTGATAGCCCCCATCAACCGCACCCGTGTAAGGTTGATTATTTCCAGTATCAATAAAAAGTGGAAAACCAAGCCCCTGGCCCTGAACAGATGTCGATGAAACAGATGCACTTAAAGCATTTATATCTGTATTGTTTGTAGCGCCATCATCAACAATCCGGAGTGTTCCAGCACTGGGCAAACTAACCGTAATATCAGCACCAAGTGCCGCATCTAAAGCTGCAGCAACCGCTGCTTCACCACCAGAAAAATCAACACCGATGACCGTATCATTCGGGTTAGATGTCACGTTATTCTCAAGAGGTAATACAGAAGGGTCATCAACACGAATAATTGAAATATTATGCGTCGTCGGCCCTGTATTATCAGTATATTCAAGACTGATAACATTGCCCCGTTGCAAGTCAGAAATATCGAGATCAAAGCCGGTTGCCGCACCAGCAGTAGCCGCCGTTCCGCTGACTGTATTATTCGTAAGAGCAAGAGATAAGCCATGCGCCAAATCATCAAGCTGCTGTTGTGCTTCAGGCAAAATATTATCGCGCAATTCGATCAAAGCACCAAGACGACCAGTATCTAAAATGCCATTTTGAATCAAATCAAGTTCATAACCATTCGTCCCAGAAAGCGTAATAGTTCCAACACCCCGTTCGGCATCATCCGTGCTATAAAGTGCATTTGCATTCACACTACCATTCTGATCGAATGAAAACTGAACCGCTTCATTATCAACCAAAACATTACCGCTTTTGGAATAAAGCACAGCTGTACCAGAAGGTGTCTCACTTACCTCAACTTCCAAATATTCACTAACTCTATTCACCAACAAATCACGTTGATCTTTAAGGTCAGCAATCTCAACACCAGCAGCCGAAGCCGTTGCTATCTGTCCATTAATCTCTTCAAGTCCTTGAAGAAGATTGTTCAGATCATTCACACCTTCGGCAAGACTATCCTCAGTCAGCTGGCGCAAACTTTGAACACCATCTGTAAGGTTCCGCAATTGCCCGGCAAGAGCCTCAGCCTGGTTCACTGTTGCTAAGCGCGCCGCCTGCGATTCAGGTTGGGTAGAGAGATCCTGCAAAGACTGCGTGAATTCATTAACACGCGTATCAAGGGCATTTGAAGCGCCAGGCGCTCCAAATAGATTGTCGATCTGGTTTAAATAGTTAGAGATTTCTTGAGAATAAGACAAACGGCTGTCTTCGATAAAAAGCTGCTGTTGCACATATTGGTTCACCTCCCGGGAAATCCCGGAAATCCGAGCTCCAAGTCCTTGCGCACCAGAAACAACATTGTCCTGCGAAGCAACTTTACGAGTATATCCATCCGTTCCTGCGTTCGCAATATTGCGCGCAACAACATCAATCGAGGCTTGCGTAACACTCAATCCAGAATTGGACGTTTTTAATATATTCGTTAAACCCATAACAGCCTACTCTTTCTAGAGTGTGTCACCTAAAAGTGGAAACCAATTACCGAACCATGTTCAAAGCTTCTTGGATCATTTCATCACCCGTTGTCACAATCCGCGTATTCGCCGCATAAGCTTGTTGAGTGATAATCAGTTTGGTAAATTCATCAGCAATATCGGTGTTTGAGCTCTCAAGAGCTGAGCCAACAATGTTGCCACCGCCGCCAAGAATTGGTTCACCAGATTCATCCGTTGCTTGATAAGCACCACCATCAAGTTTTCTCAAAAAGCCTTCAGCATTAAATTCTGCCAATTCAACCGAGGCAATATCAAGCTGCTGGCCATTAGAATAATTCGCAACAATCCGGCCTTCATCAGAAACAGCAAGACCGTTCAACTCACCAGCTGCATAACCATTTTGTCCAATGTCAGTAATTTGTGCTGTACCGTTAGCATCAGCAAATTGTGTGATGCCATTTGTACCGTGACTAATTTCAATGTTTCCAAGCGGAACACCATTAATCGTTGGCGCTGCCAAAGTAACAGTTGTCACTTGCGGGTTAAGCTGACCGTCATTGCCAAATACATAATCTGTTCCAACATTGCGCCATGCAGGGTCAGTACCGGTTGCTGAACTATCTTCCAGGTAAAACAAGTTCCATGTATCTTGTCCACCAGAGGCAGTAATCGTGCCTGAAGTTAAACCAAGATTACCTGCACCCGTGCCGCCAATTGTTAAATTCTCTCCATCAGTTGAAGAAATAGAAAGACGGTTCGTGTCATCAATAAAGGCTTGGTAATTTCCAGAACCCTGGATAGCAGTAATCAAATCAGCCGCACTGTTAATCTCACCAACACCTGTACCAAATGTGAAAGTTGACACCGTGCCACTATCTAGTTGTAAAGTCAGAGTTTCACTTGCACTCAAGGCCGTGTCTGTTAACAAGTCAGCTGAACCAGAAAGACCTGCAACAGCTGTGCCCTGCTGTGAGGCATCAATAAAGGATGTGCTATCAATCTTAGCCCAACGCAACTGAATGTTCGCTGAGTTACCGCCAGCGTCAAACGCTGTCACCGCTCCACCAGAAATCGAGTTTTCAACAAAGAGAGTAGAATTCACACCTTGAACAAATCCATTGTTACCATTAATCGGATTATTGGCAAAATCCGCAGGGTTTAATAATTCTGAACCAGGCACATCTTCATCAGATGCAGTGGTGCGTGGGTAAGAAGCAAGGTTGGTGCGATAATCAACAAGAGTTGTTTCTTTCGCAGCCAAAAAGTCATTGGATACAGTAATGATTTCAGGAGAACTACCAGCCGGGTTACCAGTATCAGGGTCAATAGGAAGGCCTTTTAGGTAGTAACCACCGCCATTAACAAGATGACCAAAACGATCGAGCTCAAAATCACCGCGCCGTGTGTAAAGGTCTTCATTGTTAAAAACAATATTCCCGTCAGTCACACCAATAGATTCGCCAACGATGAAATAACCTTCACCATTAATTGCAATCGATGTTTCAGTATCTGAAATGGATACATCACCTTGTACTGAGTTGGTTGCGCGAGAGTTTGCATTCACAACACCAAGAGCCTGAGCTTTAGCTGGGCTATCTGGCACAAGGTCAACAAAACTGGTTTCAGTCCGTTTAAAACCCGTGGTTTGCGAGTTCGCAATATTATTAGAAATATGTTCAAGCGCCGTCGATTGAGCCTGAAGTCCTGTCACAGCTGTTGTAATCGCACCAAAAATACCCATAAAACTCTCTCCTTTTAAAAAGGCACCCATCATGCCCTAATAAAGTGTTGCCAATAAAATCTGTTTACCCACTCAGGAGGCAATAAACCTAAAGAATTAGAACCTGATAACGGCAAACTTAAAAATTCTCATGATTAACAAAGCAATTCCGGTGCCATTTATTTTTTTATTAAAAAACAACGAGTTAGAAAGAGTTGCGAGTGAATAAAAACTGCGTAAAGGAAAGAAATACCTACAATCAGGCAAAATTTACCTAACCAAAGCCTGTAAACTTCAAAACTAATAATTCGCTAACAGTCCGCTCAAAGACAAACAAAAAAACAACCAAGCAAACTCTTGATTGAAAATGCCTTTACACCTAATGTTCTTTAAAATTATTCGAAAAAAGAGGTTTAAGCGTGCGCTTTCAAGGTACAGAAAACTATGTGGCAGGAGACGATCTAACTCTTGCAGTTAATGCAGCAATCACACTGGAACGCCCTTTATTGATCAAAGGGGAACCAGGAACTGGCAAAACTGTTTTAGCTATTGAAGTGGCAAAAGCTCTAGATGCCCCATTAATAGAATGGCACATTAAATCAACTACCAAAGCTCACCAGGGCCTTTATGAATATGACGCTGTTGGCCGCTTAAGAGATGGCCAGCTTGGCGAAGAGAGCGCAAAAGACATCTCTAATTATATCAAGCGCGGAAAATTATGGGAAGGCTTCACGTCAGAAAAGCGCCCTATTCTTCTCATTGATGAAATTGATAAAGCTGACATTGAATTCCCAAATGATCTTTTGCAAGAACTAGATCGAATGGAATTTTTCGTTTACGAAACCGGCGAGACCATCAAAGCCAAACACCGCCCGATCATTATCATTACATCTAATAATGAAAAAGAATTGCCGGATGCATTCTTAAGGCGTTGTTTCTTTCACTATATCCAATTCCCAGAACCTGAAGTTATGGCAGATATCGTGGAAGTCCATCACCCGGGCCTAAAATCAGACCTGTTAAAATCAGCACTTAATGTTTTTTACGATATTCGCGATCAAAACGCGATTAAGAAGAAACCATCAACTTCTGAACTTCTCGATTGGATTAAACTTCTCCTGAATGAAGATATCGATGCCTCAACGCTTCGAGAAAACAATCAAAGAAAACTAATTCCACCCCTTTACGGAGCCCTACTAAAAAACGAGCAAGATGTAAGCCTGTTTGAAAAACTTAGTTTTATGTCCAGAAATCCATAACTTTGAGTGTTCCATTTAAAAATGGGAACGTTTTTAGCACAGCGCACTTGCTTATGAGCAACTGAAGTGCAGGAAAGAATGCCCAGTTGCTTGTGGCGGTTTTTGGTGAAAACTGAAGCAAGCCTTAAGTAGAGCTAGCTATAGGAGCACTACGCGACGGTTGCTTAATGCGGATGCTTTGTGGGCATCTGAAGCACAAAAAAAGCAACCTGAAGGAGCACACAAAAATGAGTAATTGGACAGATCAAGGCATAGATGCAGCATTAAACATCTTCAGCTATGCCCAAAATCTTGTTGAACCAAGCTTAAAACTCGGTGTCACAGGCCTATCTCGTTCAGGGAAGACTGTTTTTATAACAAGCCTCATTTATCACTTACTTGAGCGCAAACATCTTCCCTTCTTTGAACCGCTTCGCTCAGGCCGTATCATTGATGTATATCTAGAACCCCATCCAGATGATCTACTCCCCCGCTTTGACTATGAAGGCAATTTAAAAGCTTTAACAGGTGCATCTACTAAATGGCCAGAAGGCACGCGCGCTATCTCACAGCTACGTCTGACTATCATTTACCAAAGTGACCACTTCATCTCACGTCACTTAGGAGAAAGCAAACTCCACATCGATATAATTGATTACCCTGGTGAATGGTTATTAGACTTATCGCTACTCGAAAAAGATTATCAAACCTGGTCAAAAGAAGCCTTTGAGTTTGCAAAGCAACCTCATGCAGTGCCGTTCGCCAAAAATTGGCTAGACCAAACAAACAAGCAAGACCCAAATGAGGATCAAAACGAAGCTACCGCAAAAGACCTAGCTGAAAGTTTCACAGACTTTCTCAACCTAACCCGCCAGAATGAGCCAGACCTTCCAACATTCCCTCCAGGTCGATTTCTCATGCCCGGAGATTTGAAAAACTCACCAGCGCTCACCTTCGCACCCTTAAATATTGAGAACGGTATTAATAAAGAGAACTCATTAGCAAATTTAATGGAACGCCGCTTTGAAGCGTATAAATCTCTCATTATTCGCCCCTTTTATCGTCAATTCTTCACACGACTTGATCGTCAGATCGTTCTGGTCGACGTACTCTCAAATTTAAACGCGGGCAAATCTCATCTTGATCATTTACAAAACTCATTGACGAACATCCTGAAGAGTTTCTCACCTGGCGCACCTCATTGGCTAACATCCATATGGAACAAAAAAATCGATCGCTTAGTTTTCGCTGCCACCAAAGCAGATCACCTTCACCATCACAATCATGATCAGTTACAAAGTCTCCTCAGCCAATTAACTCATACAGCCATAAAAAAAGCAGAACTAAAAGGAGCTGAAGTAAAAGTCCAGGCCCTTGCCTCCTTGCGCGCAACCCGTGAAGTTACCATAGAAGAGAACGGTGAAACATATGACGCCCTAGCAGGGACACCGCTAGCTGGAACAAAATTCCACGGACAAGTTTTTGACGGCAAAACTGAGACCATTCTTTTTACAGGTGATTTAAAAAACGATATAGAAAATAACCTGAAGTCTGATTTGGCATCAGACTTAGCAGCATCCATAACGGATCAAACAATAGAAAACGACAAAAACGCGTCTATTGAAATCATTAATTTTGCCCCACCGCAAGTTGATAAAAATTCACAAAACAAAATGCCTCATATTCGACTAGACCGTGCGTTAAATATGCTCATTGGAGACAAATTAAAATGAACCAGAGCAAAAAACCTAAGATTTTCAATGTCAAAGATCAGTCCTTCAAAGTAACTGAAGAGCCTGAAATTTATGCCAACGCCCCGCACAAAAACGGCACACAAGAAAATGAGTTCGAAACAGAAAATCAATCAACCGAAATACCACCGGGTGCAAGAGCTGGAAAAACTCTAAACACAAAACTGCTTTCATGGGGACTATTATTATTTTCCTCCCTTTTCGGCCTTTTTACTCTCTGGTTAACAGCAACCCTCATCACGTCAGTCGAGCAACTCTTTCAGAGAAATGATATCATAGGCTGGCTCGCCCTCGGCTTCACAACCCTACTCATCATCTCTATCTTGGCAATAATGACCAATGAAATTGTCAGCCTCTCGAAACTCAAAACACTAGGCAACCTAAAAACAAAGGGCCAACAAATTCATGACAACAATGAATTAAAACCAGCAAAAAAATATACCAGAAACATCAAACAACTATATGAACATACTCCCAAAAGAGAGTGGATACTCAAATCGTTAAAGGAACAAGAGCAGACAATCATGGATGGCCGCGAACTCATTGAGCTCGTAGATACAGAGATCGGCAGTCCGCTTGATAAAGAAGCAGAAAAAATCATTTCTGAGACCGCAAGAAAAGTTTCAGTAATCACCGCAATTGCTCCAGGCCCTTTCATAGACATGGCTGCCGTCACACTCTTAAACCTAACAATGATCCGAAAAATCTCAACCGTCTACGGTGTAAGGCCAGGACTGTGGGGACTATCTCGCCTAGGCCGTAACATCCTTGCCCATCTAGCTTTGTCTGGTGGACTAGCCATGACAAGCGACCTACTCCAACCTCTTATCGGCAGTAGCATCGCAGCAAAGCTTTCAAAAAAATTGGGAGAGGGAATGATCAATGGCGCTTTGACAATTCGCATAGGGCTAAGCGCTCAAGAAGTAACAAGACCAATCCCCTATATAACAGCAAAGAAATCATCCTTTGCTAAAATAGTCAGCTCAAGCCTTACAAACTCAGAAAAATCATAAATTACAAAGCAGATATGAAACGAATACTGAAACCTAATTTCGATCTAATTGGCGCAATGGATCACGTGCCCCTTCATGACCAAGAGACAAAGCGCGTTGATACCAAAACCTGGCACGTTTCTTATCAAGCTTAATCCCAGAAACCACCCGCGCACTTGGCTGATTAGGGTCAAAAGTCATCCCCATAGCAAGAGCCGCGCGTCCAGAACCCTGTTCAGCCAAATGAGAAAATGCAAGGCGTGCAGCCGAAACATCTCCAGCACGCAAGAGCCGCGTTCCTCGCTCCAACCATTTTTCTTCCAAAGCCTGGTCAATAATCAAAGGCCCTTGATTAACGCCAACACCAGGTTGTTTAATAAGCTCTGAATTTTCAGTATCGGCTTCAATCGATGCCACTTTTTGTTTTTCTTCAGCAGCCGGCGTAACGACTTCAGGTTGCTCAACCTTTTCAGGTTCTGGCGCTTTATAAGGAGTAATATTTGCTGTGACTTTTTTCGTCACCGGCGCATCACCTGCATTCACAACCAAATCAATTTCAAATGCAAATATCCCTGGTTGATCCTCAGGAATAATCATCTCTAACTCATTAACTTGAGAAACAGAAACCATCCACAAGCCATTCATCTGACGCCCATAATTAAGCTTCGCCCAATCTGGTAAATTACGTACCACTAAAAACGCAGAAGCTAAACCTGCATCATTTGGCAATTGGATATTCAATGGCAGGTTTTGCCCAGCTGTACCCTCAAGTGGGTTGACCGTAAACCGCTTATTGAGGTTTATCTTAGGTGTGACCTTAGCTAGCTGTGCACCTTTGACAGAAGGCTCATCAACACGGTCAGCAGCATCAGATAATTTTGATGGTTCTTTCAGGCGTATGCTAGATAAATCACTTTTAATAACATCACTCACACCACCATTTAAATAAGTGTAAGCAATGCCACCTGCAACCAACAAAGCCCCAACAGAACCAAGCACTGCTAAATAAGCCGGGCGACCTTTTTTCTCTTGCTGAATAGGTGCCAAAAATTGCGGCAGTTCAGCATATTCCTGTTGATGAGGTGCGTGTTGAACCTGCCCCCCCTGTTGCATATGCGGATGACCACCTTGAACATGTTGCATCTCAGGAGACGTTCCGCCTTGACGCGAACGATAAGCATCATGTTGAGCTTGCTGTTCATAAGCTCTCTGCTCATCAGAATGCAACTGCACCTCTCTTGAACCTAATGGCACACCTCTTTCATGAGAATGAGAGGCATCATGATGTTGCGGATGGTCAGAGTAGTCAGGGACCATAGTCAAAGGATCATTGCCATGCCCTGCATCGCCAACAGTTTCATGAGCATAACCATCTCCATTTGTATCTATATGGGCATTTGGATTATGTGTGTGCGGGGTTTGCACCTCATGAGAGTGAGCATATTGCGAGTGCTCGTCAGAAGTTTGATACTGCTGTTCTTGGCCATGAGGGGGATAGCCTTGCGGCTCATATCCCTGCGAATGAGCACCATGAGGATCTATAGCTTCATCGTGAAAAGTTACATCTTCTTCAAAACCCTCACCACCATGCAAATGCGGCGGCCCAACAGGCCCCCGACCTTGTGGCTGAGTTAGCTCTTCAACATATTTCGCTCTTTGCTCTCCAGTAAGGTCCGAAATTTCAGCTAATTGGTGCTCTAGGTTCTCAATTTTTTGGCGCAGTAATAACGCACTTTCACTATCAATCTCACCATGCTGTTCAGTATTCTGTTGAATATCAGGCACCCCCTGGTGCCCAACCTGTTGAGACGGATGAACCGGTGTCTTTTTAGAATTCATCTGATCTTGTGCCTGTTGAACTCCAGATGGATTTTGATTGCGAGGCGGAGCTGGATTGTGAACAGGCTGGAGATGAGACACATTATCTCGAGTTGGTTCATGCTGTTGTTGCGATTGTTGGTCTTGATGCGGTGTGGGATGATCATCCCGGTTATCAGACATTTGCACTTGTGCGGCGGAACTGGATAAACTCAGCTTATCTTCCTCATCAAGCGCCCCTAAACGATCCATCAACCAAGAAGACTGAGAACTATCAAGACGAAACCCGTCAACAGAGACCTGATCTCTCTTTGGACCATTTGAATTAGATCCATCATCACTACCAAATTTACTCACAATACTAATCCCATCCCAATTAGAACTTATTGTCCAACAGCCCACCAGCGTCCGAAAACCCTGGTCATCGATGCCCAAATATCGTCCCTTAATAGAGGTCCAACTTGTTCAGAATTCCCGATTTTGGAATATTGCCGAACAAAGGCATCCATTGCTATTTTCATTTCACCAGCCGAAACTTCTTGTCCGATTTCTTTGCGCCGGTTTCTAAGCCATTCAGAAGCAGCCCCAAATTGAGACCACCCAACTACTTTTGCATCAATGTTAATTTCTTGCCATTTTGGATGACGCGATCTTTGATCGAAACCATATAAATTTGTAAAAAAAGCCTGAACAAAACGGCTCAATTTTTTATATCGTTTATGACTGCGCTTCCATTTATAAATGGCCAAAACCACACTGGAAGAAATTGTCGATATTGGTTTATTTTTTGCTATTAAGTTCGGATATTGTTTCGAAGTTAACTTAATCGGCAAATACTCATCTGTAATTTTAAAATATGGGCCTAAACCAACAGTCTGGGGAGTAATCGGTAAAAAATGAAACTTAGAAGGATCTCTTAATGCTCTAAATCCTTCTACAGGTGCACCTCCAAAGGTAACAATAGCATCAACTTCATTATTTTCCAACTGATCTAAGCCATTTGAAAAATCAACATTCACCGCCTCAATATCAATACCCAATTGTGCAAACACATAACGTGCATCCATATCAGTGGCACCAAGCTTCTTACCCAGCACCACCCGCTTCCCTGAAAGCTCCAACAAATTGTCAACACTTCGGTGAGCCAATATCTGCATCTCAGAGTTATATAGCTTCGTGATATACTGCACGTTTTTACGAATGTTCTTATAAAAATCAGGATCTTGCAGCTCCAAAAAACCTAATTGTCCCTGGGAGATAATTGCCATATCAACCCCTTTTAAAAACAAAAGATCTTTTACATTCTGAACACCGCCACGTCCTAACATAGGCACAACACGAATAGGGAGATCTCCATCATCCCGATCCAAAACATTACTAATATCAGAAGCCATTCGCGCGTCCGTTCCCGCTAAACCTCCAGATAATAAAGTCACTACATGGTGGTTTCTGCGAAAAACCTCCCGACCATAAAGTGATTTTTTTGGTGTTCTTTTTGTCTTGGCATCACGGCGTACTTTTTCTGATTGAGCCAATCGTGTAGATTGAGCTAACACTTTTCCAGCAGAAGAAGACGGAGAATTCAATTTTAATTTGTTGGGGTGACGTTTTTTGTCTTGTTGAGGCTTCACCGATGTTTGTGTTTCTTCAGCAGCACTAAACAGCTCTTCATAAAAAGGAGCCGCATGCGAAAAAGAAGTAAATGAAAAAGACAGAATAATTAGAATGACACAAGAAAGAAAACGGTAAGTAACCCCGCCTTTAAATAGAGTCCGTCCATAGCCCCAAAAAGAGTACTCAACCAAAACTAAAACTCCCCTCAACCCCAAACAAACTCAAAATCAAAAACACAGCTCTAAAAACAAAAAAATCGATTTTAAGAAACCCGAAAAGCTATTGAAAAACATCTATTTCTTCAAATACAAATTCATTCAAAATGTTTGCATACGGATTATTAATTTTAGAATAACATCGATTTAAAATTAAAATCTTAAATCAAATCAATAATCGAAAAGAACATTTTTTATAAAATTAAAAAGCTCACCAATAAAAACAATTCGGTATAAACAAATTTATAGTAATAAATTCAATGAATTAATCAACTAAAATAGAAAAGTACAATAATTACATCTTCTATCCTGATCTATTTTAATGGCAAAATTGAGAAAAAACATTTTTCAAACTTAATCTATACCAACTCACAATCTTGTCCAAAACGACCAAAAAACAAACAAGAACAGCAAGTTAGAAAAAAAGAAAACTGATTGAGTGAATGATCATTAAAAACAAAACATTCACCCAAATCAAAAATCTCAGATTGTAATGAAAGATATTTATGCTGAGCTATTCAAACTGTAAACTCAAACATAACTACATACCCTCTCTCTAAGGGTCTTGTTCGTTTAACGGCACGTGAGATTTCAAAGCCGCCAACGCAAATTTTAAATGAAGTGCACAACTTCGTTCATTCATTATTTGAGCTTGATGAATTAGAAGCTGTAACTTCGTTGAGAAAGCTTGTCGCTCTCCATACTTTACGACCCTTGGTTGTTTTGCATCCGCAGAAACTGGAAAATGCCCCTCAATACTTCCAGAAGATCTATCCATGCGTGTCATGTTTTCCACCTTCCTTTATTTATATTTATAAAGAATAATTATCTAAATAGTTTGATTTCTGTTTAAAATAGATCACAAACCATAAGAAAATACTGATTAAGATAAGAACATAGCAAAACAAATACTGAATTTCTCATATTTTTATCATTATTACTAATTTTCTTTCTGAATATTGTCCTAACCCTGCCCCTATGATAAGCTTAATGCCCTCAATAAAACCGTAAACAAGCCTCCCTTCATTTCATAGGAAAATAAGTTAACACCATGTTTTTAAAGTTTTTTTACGAATTAAAAACCGCAAATCTTCCTGTGACAATTCGAGAATATCTCACACTGATGGAAGGGTTAAAAAACGATATTCCTAAGAAAAAGATTGAAGACTTCTATTATTTTTCCCGCATGTGCCTGATAAAAGATGAGCGCCATTTAGATAAATTTGACCAAGTTTTTAGTCACAGTTTTAAGGGGCTAGATCTGATGGAAGACCTCTCAACAGCAGAAATCCCTGAAGAATGGCTTCAAAAACTAACCGAACTTTACCTAAGCGAAGAAGAACGCAAAGAACTTGAGAGCTTAGGCGGTTGGGAAAAAATCATGGAAGAACTCCAAAAACGCCTGGAGGAACAAAAAGAGCGTCACCAAGGCGGGAACAAATGGATAGGCACGGGAGGTACATCTCCTTTTGGCGCTTATGGCTATAACCCAGAAGGCATTCGGATTGGCCAAAAAGGCAATCGAAACTTTAAAGCCATCAAAGTATGGGACAAACGAGAGTTTAAAGACTTAGATCCAGATAAAGAGCTCGGCACAAGAAACATGAAAGTGGCCCTTCGCCGCCTTCGCCAACATGTTCGAAATGGTGCTGCCACAGAATTTGATATTGACCAAACCATTAAAGCCACTGCAAAAAAAGGCTATCTTGACATTCGCCACCGCCCAGAAAGACGCAACGCTGTAAAACTCCTTGTGTTTTTTGATGTGGGCGGGTCAATGGACTGGCATATTAAATTAGTAGAACAATTGTTTGCAGCCGCTCATCAAGAATTCAAGCATTTAGATTATTATTATTTTCACAATTGTCTTTATGATTTTGTTTGGCAAAACAATGCCCGCCGCTGGCAAGAACGCGTCCCAGTCTATGATCTCCTGCATAAATACAACAAAGACTATAAAGTCATTTTTGTAGGTGACGCCTCAATGAGCCCCTATGAGCTAACCATCCCAGGCGGTTCAGTTGAATATATGAATGACGAACCGGGAGAAGTCTGGCTAAAACGCGTTGTGAACAGTTTTGACCATATAGCCTGGTTAAATCCAATCCCTGAAGAACATTGGAACTGGACCCCCTCTATAAAAATGATCAAACATAACTTTGAAAATCAAATGTACCCGCTTACTGTTGGTGGTGTGTCAAAAGCTATGGGCGAGTTAATGCGCTAAGCACATTAACCGCATTTTACAAAAAAATAGCTAAAAATCGAAAACCTTCCCCCCTTGAAATCAATTTTCACTTTAACAAACCACCAAATGGCCTCATTAAAGAAAAACAAAAAACTCCCCAAAATCGATAAAATTCCCTCAGAACTGAGCAAAAACGAAAAAAGTGAGGCTAAAATATCAAACCTTGATACTAATCAATGTTAATAACCAATTGAATGCGAATGGAAAACTTGCAAAAAAGGCCTCATTATGGCACTGATCAGAATAAGGGGATTTCTACGGGATTTTGCAGAAATTTTACAAATTTTATACTGACCGCTTTTTTTAGGCATAGAAATCAGGATAATTTTGTCAAAACAAGTAAGGCAATTCAAGAGCTTCCTACTAGATAATCAAGATTTTAATAGAACCAAAACTAAAGAAAGAACGGAGTAAAGTGTCATGACGAAGGAGCACTTTTCAATGAAAAAAGTAGGTTTGCTTGGCGCACTACTATTCTCTTTAAGCCTATCAAGCGCTGCGCCAGCGAACGCTCAGCCTGACCTGGTAATCAATGAAAAAGACAGCCGCATTTACGCTGGCTCTTGCCTCACAAGCGAACCTCTTGCTTCTGGCCGTATCGCAATTAAAAACATTGGTACTGAAGCCGCTTCTTTTGGTCTCTCAGAAACATTTCGCTCAATTCTGGCTGTTTGGGTTCCAGAAAACATCGACATGATTGCAAAAATCAAAGAGAAAGCAAATCTAAAGCCACTTGATCAAGAAGGCCTAGCGTTTGAGCTTGCTAAAGGTGTTTTGAAAAAAGGTCGTTTTTTCCTTTCAATTTCTAAAGGACAACTACAAGCCGCACAAAAACAACTATCAAACCGTAACCGTGCAGCAACCATCCAAACGGCTCTTTCAAAATTAGGCTTTGACCCAAGAGGCATTGATGGTGTGATTGGTTCTAACACGCGCACAGCAATTCGTGCCTTCCAAGGTGACCAAGGCGCAGCACGAACAGGCACTCTAACAACAGCTCAATTTCAAAAACTTATTAAAGAAGCTGGCATTCAAGAATTCGATAATGCAACAGGTGCCAATGGCGTAACTAAAGTAACGCTTTATGCTCAAGTTGATCCATACAATCTGATCGAAGAAAGCAACGAAGCTAACAACATCAGAAAATTCGACGTCACAATCGACTGTTCAAACTAATACAGCGCGGTTGGTTATGGGCAACCTAAAGCGCAAATGTAAAGCACGGTTGGTTAAGCCGGTTGCTAGTAGGCAACTGAAGGCTCACTAAAGAGAGCAACCTGAAGCGCATACAATAGCGCGGTTGCTAGTGGGCAATCTGAAGCGCCAACAAAAAGGACAAGGCATTAAGCTTTGTCCTTTTTTTGCTTATTCATCATTCCTTCACAGCCCTAGTAAAAACTTCCCATAGCTCAATTAGTTTGACAGACCATAATCAAAGACCTAGTGTCTCAGTTCAATTCAGGGATTTTCATGAAATCGCCAGAGCACACTTACTTCTTAGTGAGATGTTCCGACAAATGAAATAACTGGGAAGCCTGTGCGCCATTTAATCAATTAAATGGCAAATCTGGCACTGCCCCCGCAACGGTAGGTGAGTTGCGATAAACAAAAAGCCACTGCATTCGTCAACAAGAGACAACCTCTTAGAAACAAATGTGGGAAGGCAGTTTATCTTAGCCCGTAAAAAGGCACTCACAAGTCCGGAGACCGACCTGAAATGAACCATTTGGCATTGCGGAGGGCAGTGGTCATTAGGGGCATGAAGCATTGGTCCATCTCTATCAATGCAAAGTCATCTTATGACAATTTCTCTTCCAAAATGCTTGTATTTTAACACCGAGTGCACGGGGTAAGTGCACAGTTATGTGAAGGAAAAAACATGCATATTGAACCTGGAATTGTTGAAGGGGCAAAAATAACATTGAGCTATGCAACAGCAGTTGGCTCATTAGGTCTCGTCGGTAAAGTCGCGATAGATACCATAAAAAAAGATGGAGCCTTCTCACTCCTAATAAGAAGCATCATCACCAGCCTTATTGTATTTTGTTATTTTGAGGTCTTACCTCATCATCCTATTGGAGTTTCTGAAGTCCATCTCATTATGGGCTCTACTTTATTCCTTTTATTCGGATTGGCACCAACAGCCATTGGCTTAGCGGCAGGTTTATTGTTACAAGGCGCGTTATTCGCTCCTGCTGATCTACCACAATACGGCATCAATTTAACAACACTCTTAGTACCTCTATTTGCTATGAGCGCGTTAGCCAAACAAATCATTCCAGAACACACCGCTTACAAAGACATCCAATATCGCCATGCTCTTGCGCTATCAACCGCCTATCAAGGTGGCATTATCGCTTGGGTCGCATTTTGGGCGTTTTATGGTCAAGGGTTTGGAGCTGAGAATGTCGCACAAGTAGCTAGTTTTGGAGCAGCATACCTAACAGTGATCATCATTGAACCACTTGTTGATTTAGCAGTACTAGCAATCGCGAAAACCGCTCACCAATTCCAAAACAGCCCTCTGGTAGAAAAAAGACTATACTCAGCAGCAGGCTAAATTCACGACAATTATTTCGGATGCCTGTTTGGCATCCGAAACAACAAATGACTTTCACGAAGAAGGAATGACGCCTTTTCAGCGTCAGGGCATGGCGAAGCGCCAGCGCAGCCCGGCGCAAGCACCGCCCCTTCGGAGGCCTTTGAGCATTAGCTCATAGAATAGCCGTGAGAAATAAAAAAGTCCCCATCAATTTCTTGATGGGGACTTTTTTTGAATAAACTGAGCGCGGAAATAAAACCGGCTCATTCACTCATTCACATTAGAAAAGCTTAAAGCTTTTCAACGTGAATAGCAGCAACTTCAGTTGGAACGATAGCAATAGAGCCACCATTAGCGCCAGTGTCTTGAACATGCACGCCTTTGCCACCTTCTTGAACTGCTTTCACAAGTTTATTGATGTGGTACTTACGACCTTCAACATTCAATGTTGTGCCTTCTTTAAATACAACGATCGCTTTGTGATCTGCTTCAGTTGACATGATAACTCTCCTTAACGTTTTCATTTTATTGGTAAACTTCAGTTGCCTACCCCTTTAGCAGACAAAAAGTAAAAAATACAAAGAAATTCGCTAAGAAAATGCATTTTCTAGTGGATATAGCCCTTAAAAGTGGCCCACCAACCTCTAAAACCAGCTTTTCACCAGCTATTTAGCCAAAATAAGGTTAGTTTAGCCACAAAATTTAAACCGAGAATCAGCAAATTCAAGGGCTCAAACCACTCCCCAATTAGCTAGAAATAGGCTTTTGGAAGAAAAAACGCTCAAAATAAGAGCCCGCAACCAACCCAAAAATAGACAAACCAATCGAGAAAAACCCGATCTGAGGCTCGCTCCAGCTAGAAAAAACAGTGGCCTCTTTTATCGGCCCAAGTGCAAAGAGTGCCGAAAACCCGAGGATCAACGCGCACCAAGCTCCAAATCGAGTGGCGCCTTTCCAATAGAGCCCGCCAGCCAACAAAACGATACCTGAACAAAAATATATTGAGCCAGTGATGGCAATATATTTCCAAACATCTTCTGTCCCAGAATAGATAAGCCCCCAATAAAGCTCATAGAGCGCAATTAAAACAATAAAGATACGCGTCCATTTCTTCTGGTATCCCTCATCATCAACTTTACCCGTAATCACACCTAAAATATCCCGTGACAAAACACTCGCCCAACAAAACAAATAACCATCTTGGGTCGACATAAAAGAAGCAAAGAAAACAACAACCGTTAATCCAATAATCCAGGGCGGTAAAACATCAGCCATAAATTGAGCCGTCGCCGCCAGTTTTGCATCACCAACCAAGTTGGTCGCATCAGCACCAGAGCGCGCATAAAAACTAAAAGCAAGGATACCCAACAGAGCCGGCAAAATCATCCGACCAGCAAACAAAACAGAAGAGACCAGATAAGCTTGCTTTGTAGTTTTCTCATTCTCAATACAAAGCGCACGGCTCAGTGCAGTTGGCCAAACAGCGGAACTAACAATCCCCGCGACAATCACCATCCACAAAATATAATCAACCCCGAAATCTTTTGCTAAGAGCGGATTAAACCCTTCGTCTCCTTTTACTCGCTGCACAGTTTCAACGGCTTCAGAAAGCGGCACGACCCCAGTGAGATATATCAAAATCCCAATCAACCCAATTGCCATAAGACAAAATTGAATAATATCGGTAACAATAACCGCCCGCATGCCACCAAAAGCCGTATAAGAAACCGCAATAGCAATGAGAACAACCATAATCACTTCAATGGAAGCATTTCCTATTTCAGGAGGTAATAGGGGCAAGATATAAAGAGCCGCAACTTTCAGGAACAAACCCATATTAAGGACACCAGCCAAGACCATAATGATCCCACCGAAAAGCCGAATATCACGGCCAAAACGTTGTTCGTAAAATTCTGGGACAGTAAGAACGCCGCTACGCCGCAAAGGCCCGACAATAAACCCGGTTAAACCAACAAACAAACAACCAATAAATGCAGCAACACCAATATGAAAAGCCGAAAACCCGGCACCAAAGCCTGTCTGCGCATTATAAGCGATTGTAATTAGGCCAATCTCTGTGGCCCCCAAAGTTGCAATCGCTGCGGGCAGCTTAATATTACGAGAAGCGACAAAAAATTCAGACAATGAAGATGGTTGCGAGCGAAGCCGCATTTGCGACGCTAATAAAACCATAAAATAGAACGCAGCAAACACACCTATAAAAAGAATTGAGCCCTCACCCATAACCACTCTCCTAAATTTTTATTACTTTGCTTTTAGTCAAAAACTACCCTGAATATCACTTGACGACAAAGTATAAAACAGGCCCAATAGAAAAAAACAAAATTGCACTTCAATAGATAAAATAAAAAACCTTATGTCTTCAGCTATATCCAGTCAGATCACCTCCATCGGTGAATTACTCAGATCAAATGGCAAACTCGTCATTCCACCATACCAACGCAACTATGCCTGGGATGAAGAAAATTATGCCGATCTTTGGATGGACATACAAGAAACTTTCAAAGGCTGCGCAGACGAATATTTCCTGGGCTCCGTTGTCATAGACAACTCAACAAATCCAGACCTAACCCTAATCGATGGCCAACAAAGGGTTACAACGACAACCATTCTCATCTGCGCTCTCAAATGGCATTTGCAATCTGAAGATGAAACAGAACTTGCCAATCTTTTATCACAAGATTTTCTAAACAGGCCTGACTATACGCTAAATGGTCAACAACCCAACCTTATCTTGAATTTAAATGACAGATCCTTTTTCGAGCATCACATCATTTCTGCAACCGATCCTAAATTTCTAAAAACCATTGCAGATGAAGACACATGTTCGCCTTCAAATTTACAATTAGCACGCTGTTACATCTATATGTGCAAACAGATTGGCCTGCTTATTAAAGAAGGCCCCTCTCTACAAACCGTAGCACACCGCATCATCACAGCTCTTCGTGAAAAAGTCTTTCTCATTCGCATTGATGTCGAAGATGACCTAAGAGCGTTCACCCTATTTGAAGCCCTAAACAACAGAGGCGTTGAACTCTCAGAAGCCGATTTGCTTAAAAACTTTATTTTCTCAAAAGCCGGAGAACATTTAAGCATAGTGAAAAACAACTGGGAAAATATGAGCCTAAATATCGGCCACTTCTCATTAATGCGCTTCTTGCGCCATCATTGGAATTCAAACCACGGCGCCATCCCAAGTGCCGGTCTCTTTGCAGCAATTAAAAAAAGCATTGAAACCCCAGATGACGCCAGACACCTTTCAGATCAAATCACAGTAAGCTCAGAATATTACGGTGCAATCATCGACGCTGATCACGACCTTTGGCAGCGTCTCGATATTAATAATATTAATGAAATAAAAAACAAACTCGACCATCTCAGCATCATACGAGCGGAACAATGCTATATTCTACTTCTTGCTGTTCTCGAAAACACACCACATTTGTTCTATGATTATTTATTGATGATTAAAAACTTCACCTTTCGTTTCAGCACCATCGGTGGAAAAAACACAGCTGAATTACTTCGAACTTACATAAGAACCGCTCATGCGATCCGCGAAAACACAAAAAATCAACAAGAAGACATAAGTGCCGCCGAAGCCTTTAATCTCTTTTTTAAAGATATTTACCCGCAAGATAACCAATTCCAATCAACCTTTTCAAAAAAGACGATCAAATCAACAGTGCTTGCCAGATATATCCTCTCAGAAATCAACAACAACCTCTCAGATGAAGAAGCGCCAAGATATAGCGCTACCAGCACCGAAACTGACTTAGAACATATCTTGCCTAAAAAGTTTTTGGATCATTGGAAAACACCAAATAAAGACTTCCCTGGCGGTGCGACAAAATTTATCAATCGATTAGGAAATATGACCCTGATCTCTCCAGAGTTAAATCGCCGTTTGGGAAACACTAATTTTGAGGCAAAAAAAGAAGTCTACGCTAAAGATTGCCTGGAAATCACAATCCGTATACTTGAGGAAGAAAAATGGACAGCAAGTGCCATTAATAGACGGCAAAATTGGTTGGCGGGAGAAGCTGTTAAAATTTGGCGCTTTCCATTAGACTAGACCCTGAACGCATAAATAAAACACTGTTTTTAAATGTTTTAGCGCCAAAATTGCAACATCTAATTCACTCTTCCCTTAAGAGCAGCATCTTTTTCAGGGAAAAAATAAAATTACAACGCCCCCCCCCCTATTCTTCAGCAAAACTTTCAGAGACAATGAGCAATATGCAAAAGTGATTCGTTGTTTAAATTCAGTTTGATAATCACTGTTTGAAACTCATCTTGGAGCAAACGGTAAATGAACACCGTAAAAATGGAAGCTGAAAACCTAGATCTCTTAAATGAAGATCAACTCGAAAGTTCGAGTGGAAATCACGCCCTTGCTGCGTCAAATGCTCTTAATGATGAGAGCGATGAAGCTAGTCAAGAGGGTGAAGAACAGCTTATCGGCCTTATTGACCCCAATAAACCAAGCCTCAGTGATGATGTCGTTCAAGAACAAGATCTAGCGATTGCAAGAAACTTACGACGCCTAGAAAAGCACCGCTATGAAATAGCAGCGGCATTATCAAATATCAACGAAGAAGAAATCGGCACCGTCAATGAAGCTGAAGAAGAAATAGAAATTTCCGAAAGCGATGAAAAACACGCAAAACACATCAGTCATCTGCAAACAAAAGCGCTCTCACGCAGAAATGAACGTTTAAACCCAGACGCTAAGCTAGAAAAAATCATCGACTTTTTAAGAGAGCAGTTAGCAAAAGTTAGCACACAGCTTGATTTAAAAAGCTGGGATTTCATGCGCCGCAACCTCTTTTTATCATGGCATCAACGTCGCTATGACCGCGAAATTGAGCAACGTCTCTTCAATCCATTAGCCAAATACCGCACAATGGCCCGCTCACAAACATTAAGAGAACGAGAAGAAGCCGCACCTTGCGCACCTACAAAGCTTGTTGATTGGTCTCTTGATTGTATTGCCTCTTACCAACAAGGTGCAAGTTTTCGTCATTATGTTTTTGTTGACCCAGAAGCCGGTCATGGCCGCACGGTACTATTAGCATCTCATAGAGATTTCAGAGCAATTTATGGCATTGAATCTCGTGGAAACTGGGCAGATGATGCAGCCATTAATATCGCCCAATACCCAAGAACATTCATGACACAGCGCCAGGTAGAGCTAATAACAAGTGATTTCCGGCTCGTTGAATGGCCTGTAGCACCATTAGTTGTACACATATTCAACCCACAATCATCAAGCTGGCTCATGCAAGTCATGGAAAATTTAAGCCAATCTTTTGGTCAAACACCAAGACAAATTTATCTCGTTATTATCGCGAATACGCATAAAAGCGTAATGTCAGCCTACCCATCTTTTCAGGAATTTAGTCCTCCAAGCAGCAATCTAGAGCAATTAACTCTGATGAGCCCATACGAAATTGATTTTTATTCAAGCGTGATATCCTAAAGTCCAGCAATAAAATATTGCTAAAATAAACAAAATTTTATTCTTTCCAAGTCATACTAATAATGACCAAAGTAACAAAAACTATTTTCTTTTTGTTATTAGAGCTTGTTACCTAAAAGTGGGTACCGGTTTTAGGTAAAATGACAGGCACTAACAACCCGCACCATAGCTAAGTTGAAGAAAAACCAAACTCCCTTTAAAATAGGAAGTTAAATATGGTTTTTCATTGTGATGTTTAGCTAAATGCTACCCTTAAAAGTATGTATGGAGTAAAAGAGTTATGACGTCCCCAAGCGATCAATCGCCAGAAAAAAAGGCCGATACATCGCCACTTGAGAATGCATCATCAGAAAAAAAAGCATCACTGAATAAAGTATCCCTCAACGATGAGCTAATCACTCCATCCTTTTCCATCATAAAAACAGCCAAAGAATTCGATGGATTAAAGCAAGAATGGAATGAACTGTTCGAAGCTCACGGAACAGGCACACAACTCTTTCAAACATATAACTGGATTTGGCATTGGATCAACCAATTCGAATTATGTCCAAGAAACATGGTCATCTTAACAGGTAAAATTGACGATGAGCTGATCTTGGTTGCCCCGTTAATTTTAGAAAATAAATTTGGCCTCAAGCTTTTAAAATGGATTGGTGAACCCGTCAGCCAATATGGTGACATTCTAATAAAAGAAAATGCTCAAAACCTCCACTGGTTGAAAGCTGGGTTTAATTATATAAACGAAACCATAAAGCCAGATTTATTTCACCTCAGAAAAACTCGCTTTGACGCAGCCATCACACCTCTATTGGAAATGTATAACGCGACCATTCTAGAAGAAACAGAAGCGCCTTATATTGAAGTCAGAGGTGATGAAAATTTCACAGAATTTAATAAAAGGTACTCCCAGCGCAGTCGCAAAGCCAAAAGACGTCATAGACGAAAATTAGAGGAAAAAGGACCTCTAACCTTTAACCTATATGATGAAGGGGGAGACGCAAACCGAGCAGCTAATCATGCAATCAATCTCAAAAGGGATTGGCTCAAAGCGACCAAAACAATTTCACCAGCTTTCAGCAGCACAATCATAGATCAATTCTTCGATGCTGCGACTAAAGAGAATAATCACTCCGTTAATATTAAAGTATCTGAGCTGTGCGTCGACAATCACCCAGCAGCCATAGAAATCGGAATTTTAGTCAAAGATTATTATGGTGCCCATTTAGGTGTTTATGACCCCACTTACATAGCCCATAGCCCAGGCAGTTTACAAATGCAGGATACAATTGCAGCTCTTATTGAAAAAGGCGTGAAAGTAATTGATCTCTTTGCACCAGGTGATCCATATAAATTTGAATGGACTGAACAATCCGTTCCGGTCTATGACTTTGCCTATAGCACAAGCATAAAGGGCCGCCTTTATGAAGAAGCTTACCTAAAACGCACACGACCTGCTCTTAAAAAAGCAGCACAATCAGTTTCAAAAATCGCCAAAAATCCAAAATCAATTTTAAAGCGTAATTAGCGCGGTTACTTATGCTGATTGCTAGTGGGCAACTGAAGACTCACATAAAAAGTGCAACTAAAAAAAATCTCCATCTTAAATTCTGAAGAAGGAGCTCAGCCCATTTTCGGGCTGGGGGACATGACGCCAAAGGCGTCCGGTGCTTAGCACCGCCCCTCGGAGGCCCAAGCGCCTTAAGCGCTTGGAATAGCCGTGAGAGAAAAAAAGCAATAGCCCGTGAGCCAATCAGAGTTTAACTGCGATCCCCGCATAATGATAACCAAGAATGGGAGGTTTAAGCGGTGGCCGGTCCATTTCAAAAAAGTCCATTTTAAAACCAGCTCCTGAAATAAGCCGAAACATATTCCGATTTAAAGATCTACCAAAAGAAAAACGTCGCCATAGAGGTGTTAATTTATCCTGTAGAAACGCCACATGCCGGGATGGATGTCGCCCTTCTTCACAAAACAAAAGCATGCCACCAGGTCGTAAAACACGCCAGATTTCGCTCATAACTTTTTGCGGATGCTTTACAGAACAAAGAGTATAGGTACTAACAACACAATCCATACTTTCATTTGGTAAAGAAAGAGCATCTGGCATTGAAGCAACGACTTCCACTGGGAAATTTACTTTCCGCGCCATTTGGCAAATCTGCCTAACATTCGGAGAATGATCAACTCCAACAAATGAACGAACATTCTGTGGCTTATAAAAAGGTAGGTTTCGCCCACGTCGCACACCAAGTTCCAGAATATCACCTGATGCTTGAGGCAGAATATGCTGGCGACCTAATAAAAAATTGCCAGGATATAATCCAAGGTCAAATCGTTGTTGTCCTAAAGCTTTATCAAAGACCTCATTAAATCGATCTTTTTGGGGCCCATTATCATTGCGATAACAAGTGTTTCGCGCGGCATCGCCCTTCTCATTATCCATTAGTCTTTTATCAAAGGCCTCTTTTTCACGCTGCACTTTGAACGATTGGTCACCCTTGGACCTCATAATTCTCTCCTAAAAGAATCTTACTTTTCTTCTTGAAGAAAGATCAAAAAACTTGGCGGCAACAAAAAGGCCAGTCTGTGGAAATAGTATGTCAAAAGCAACACTGGTGCTATTAAGCAACTAAAAATAACTTAAAAATAGTAACCAAACCAAAAAAAACACCAATAAAGTGTATTGTTACTAAGAAATTAAAACCTTTGATTGAAAATCTTTACCAAAAGTTTACCTTAAAAACCTAAGGATGAAGACAATCAAGCTGTTTAATAGATAGCTCCAAATTTCGTTTCTAGTGATTGAATAAAGATAATGAGAGCAAACATCACATAACGTCCTGGGGAAATTAAGATGAAATCCTTGTCAAAAAAATTTAAAGGCAATTCCAGTAAAGTATTTGAATCAATCGTAGAAACACTTCCTCTATCCGTTATGAGATGTGACCTGGAAGATTTCAAAATTGTCTATATCAACAAATCGACAATTGAAAATCTAAAAAAAATCGAACATGTCCTCCCTTGTAAAGCTGAAGATATCATGGGGCAATCCATCGATATTTTTCATAAAAACCCTCAGCACCAAAGGGAAATGCTGAAAAATCCAAATAACCTTCCTCACTCAACGCAAATTGAAGTTGGCGGTGAATATCTAGACCTACACGTCGAAGCCATATACGAAAATGGCAAATATGTAGGCCCAGTCCTATCTTGGTCAGTCGTAACTGATAAAGTCATGGCAGAAAAAGAAAACAAGCTGCGCGAGCAAATGATCAATAAAATGCCCGTTAATGTTATGTTCGCCAACAAAGACACCCTTGAAATCGAACTTATAAATGAAACATCTCTAAATACGTTACGTCCCTTACAAAGCTTATTACCTGTTCCGGTAGATAAGCTAAAGGGCACTTGCATTGACGTCTTCCATAAAAACCCAGCCCATCAGCGCAATCTCCTGGCTTCAGCAGATAATCTTCCCTATCGAACAAAAATTAAACTCGGCGAAGAAACTCTAGATCTATCTGCATCAGCAATTATAGATAATGATGGAACATATGTTGGACCAATGCTCACTTGGACAGTTGCAACAAGTCAAGTCAAGCTGGCCGATACCTTCGAAGAGAATGTGGCTACAGTTGTTGAGCAAGTTTTAGCCTCAGCTGGTGATATGCGAGAAAATGCCACAACGCTTTCAGCAGCAGCTGAAGAAACAAACACCCAAGCTGATGGCGTCTCAACTGCCTCATCAGAATTATCAAATGCAATTACTGAAATATCTGTTCAAGTTGCTTCTTCAACCAAAGTGGCAAATGATGCCGTTGAAGCTGCCGAACATTCAGATAGCCTGATCAATGGCATGAGCCATGCAGCTGTTAAAATTGGTGAAGTTGTCAACATCATTCAAGAGATCGCAGACCAAACCAATCTGTTGGCCTTAAACGCAACGATTGAAGCAGCAAGAGCCGGCGAATCTGGCAAAGGCTTTGCGGTTGTTGCCTCTGAAGTAAAAGAGCTTGCCTCCCAAACATCAAAAGCCACACAAGATATAGCTCAACAAATTGATGAAATCCAAAACTCAACAGAATCTACTGTTGAATCCATGGGAGCCATCAAAAAGATTATTTCTGAAATTGCAGAAATTTCATCAACCATTGCAGCGGCTGTCGAAGAACAATCAGCAGCAACTCAGCAAGTGGCTCAAAATATTGAAGGTGTATCTCAAGCCTCATCTCAATCTGGCCAAGTTGCAAACTCCGTCGAAACAGCAGCAACAGATCTATCTGGCAACGCAGAGAATTTAAAAGAGCGCGTCGCCGAATTCTTACTCGAAGTAAGAGCCCTATAATATAAACAGATAAATTCCCCAAATGATTAAAGCCCGGAAAGCAATTTCCGGGCTTTAGTTTTAGCTTCACATTAAAGAACCTAAGCGACTTTAGATTTTTTAAGAGCCTCAGCTCGCATAAGTTTCTTTTGATACTGCCCCTGCACCACATCAACAACAACAAGAACAAAGAGAACAAAATAGAAGGTTGATTTAGACATCGCTTCAACTGGATGACCAAAGAACTCAAGATGTGATAGATGCCCACCTTCACTAACAAGTAGAATGCCTACAATAAACAAAATGAACAGACCCAAGACTTCATACATCCGGTTCTTCTCAAGAAAAACAGCTACATGATCCGCCAACCAAATCATCAGGACACCTGAAATCACAATAGCTATAGCCATAATCCAAAAACTATCTGTAAGAGCCATAGCAGACAAAATAGAATCAAAAGAGAAAACAAGGTTCATCAGAACAATCAAGAAAACTGATTTCGCAATAGAGCGGGTCGGCCCACCATTCTCATCTTCAAGATTATTCACAACCAATAGATGCGTGATCTCTTTGATGGCAGTATAAATAATAAAAGCGCCACCAAACAAAACGATTAAGGAATGCCCACTAATCGCACCCTTCGCAATCTCTGGAATATCAAAACTAAAGATTGTTCCTTGCAAAGCTTTCACAGCCTTGAGGATAACAAATAAAAGTACAATCCGTAGAATAATTGCAAGACCAACGCCAAGTCGGCGAACATAGGCTTGCTTATCGGCTTCAACTCGCTTGGATTCAATTGAAATATAAAGCAAATTATCAAAGCCTAGAACAGCTTGTAACACCACAAGCATGAAGAGAGTAAACATCCCCTCAGCTGTAAATAAAACTTCCATAACTCATCCCCCATTTATTAAAAACGTAAAACCATCGATGCCATTTAAAAGAGGTAACACCTTAAAAGTGGCATAAAATGAAACAAACATAAAATCAATCGTCTATTAAAGAAACTTCAGAAACAAAATCAATAGATAAAACCAAAAGTCCCGCACATAAATAATCACGAAATTTCAAATAACCGTTCCCTAACAGCTTCAAGCTGTGAAGCTGACTGCTCAACGCTGTAATCAAAATTTGTCCAGGATTTTTCCTGTTCTTTTATGAGCTCTTCCCTCTCGCCAACCAATAACTCAAGCGCGTCTGCCATACTTTCAACGGTTGGCTCCACACAAATTCCAGCTCTTTGCAATATATCATCCAAGCCTCCTTTGTTGGTCGCAATCAAAGCCGCACCAGCAGCCAAAGCTTCTGCAGCCGTCCGGCCAAATGCCTCATCACAAAAAACAGGAACCCCAATAATGGAAGAGCGAGCAAATAAATCCAAAATTTCATCATAGGGCATCAGCCCATGAACTTCAGCCCTACTCCCGAGCGGTTTTAATATCCGATCAAGATTAGAGAGCACATCCTGGTCACCAGCGCCAACAAACATGCACCTCCATTCAGGATAACGAGGTAAAACATGCGCAAGCGCTTCAGCAAAAAGTTCCGTCCCTTTATCTTTAATCAAACGATTAGGAAACAAAATTAATTTCTCTTTTTTCGGTTTTTTCTCCCAAGGGCGTGGCACTCCATTAACAACAATATGCAGCTTGGAAAAATCACCACTTAAGCCTTCACAAAACCGCTGTTTAACCCAAGAGCTACAGCAAACAATCGCACTAGCTTTTTCTAAAACCCTCGCGCGCTCAGAGGCCGTTTTTAGACCCTTTATAGTTTGCGGGACATTATGCAAATAAAGAACGGATGGGATATCAGGCACAAGGGAAACCAAATTCATAAAAACAGTGGCCCGATTATGCACCTCAAACATATCCGGTAGATCTTTATCCCAGATATTTTTTAACGCCCGTGACAACCCACCATTTTTTCCAAACATCCGATAGGCACCAAGCGGAACAGATCTATAAGGCACATCACTATACGGAGCGTCCTGAGGTCCGCCATAAACTGTGATACCATCTAGAAAAGTGCTCGATTTATTCTGATAAAAAACACCGATCTCAAGCCCCCCAGCAGTGGCTGGATTGAAGTTAGCTCGGTAAGGTAAAATTATTGCAATTTTCTTTCCCATAAAGTGTACCTGCCTATTCATGGCCAACCCGCCGAATATTTTCTCCTTTAAACACTTCTTCGGCTGCAAGTTTTAATTTGTTGATAGTCGGACTTACACCAAACAATCGGCCTAAAATATAAGTCCAAAAATGCGGAGATGATAACTTCAACGCACCCTTATCACGATCCATCTTCCAAAGAGAGGACCGAGCAATATCCTTTAACCCAGAGCGAACAGATTGTGACAGACCTGAATGATCATCTAAAAAATTCATCACCATCCAAAATCGATCATAATGTTGCTGCGCAACATTTTTAGATAATCCATCCTCATCACTATTAATATAAACAGTCACCACTTCAGAACGCACCATACGTTTCGCGCCAGACGCCAATCGCAAAGGAAGCGATTGATCCTGAATAAACAACCGAGGATCAGCCCCACCAACACGGCGCAGCACCTCTGTTTTGGCTGCAAAACACATATGAACAATATTATTTTTAATCACATAATCCAAAGGATCATCAATCACTTCAAATTCAGTTTTATCATTTTTTTTATGGCCACACTTCCGGCGCCTGCCATAAATAAAATCGGCCGAATGAGACTGCATCTGCTCAAGATAATAAGATGTCGCTGATGGTACAAAAACATCATCAGCATCAATGGCAATAACCACGCCGCCGTCAACCGCTTCTAAACCACGATTAAAACATTGAGCTGGCCCTGTATTTTGAGAAGAAGAAATAATTTTTATCGGAAACAAATCATATGCCGCAACAAAAGCTTTAAGCTGTGCAAGCTCTCGCTCTTCAGAACAATCATCAGCAATGATAAGTTGCTTTTCAAAGTTTCCCTCTTGAGTTTCAATGCTGCTAATCAGTGAGGAAATAAATTCAAACTTATTATAAAAAGTCACAACATAAGAAACCAGCATAATACCCCCAATTTAGTAGTCCTAAATCCAAACGCCATCATCCCCGAAACGTTTGAATTCTCCCAAACAAAACCAATCCCAGATATTGTTAGCAGATAAACCACGAAATTTATAACAATGTGAAGAAAAACCAACTTTCTAGACATAAAAAGTTTAAATCAAACAAATGATTGGTCTTAAAAAGAAAAATCAAACCACAACAAGCCTAAAATTCACCATCTAAATTGACTAACACTATTAAAAGATGCTTATCATTTTTAAAGAAAACAAACGACTGATCCAGGAGCTGTGAATGTTCAAATTCATAATGAAAACTATCTTTTTTGTCATTTCAATCAGCGTTCTGCCGCTCACATTAGCTGCAGAAACAACGTCAATAGAAAATAAAAAGAAGCTAGAAGATAAAAAATGGATCATTCAGTCCATTAGTAAAGATGAAAAAGAAACTTACAAACAACTTCATTTAGGGTTTATCAAGTTTTTAAACGGCAGCATTGAAGGCCAATCCACCTGCAACATCTATGATGGCGTTTACTCATTAGGAAAAGATCAAACCATTCATTTCTTCCGCATTGGCATTACACAAGTGATCTGCAATGTCGGTAATAAAATGGCCATCGAACAAACCTATACCGAAGGTTTAGAGCAAGTAAAAACCTATAAATTTGAAGGTGAAGAACTCGTTCTCTATAAAGAAGGCAACAAAGAATTTGCCCGCTTCTCAACTAAATAACCCAATTACAACAACTGGGCAATCTAAAGCGCAAACATAAACATTCAAAAAAAGCTCATTTTCATGACCAAATCAATTCTCATAACCGGCTGCTCTACTGGCATCGGTAGATGCGCTGCAAAAATTCTCAACGAAAAAGGATGGCAGGTTTTCGCAACTGCGCGAAAGCCTGAAGACTTGAAAATGCTTGAAGAAGACCTCGGTGTCACAGCTCTTTATATGGATTATCGAGATGAGGCCTCAATCAAAACGGTTGCTGATGAAGTTTTAAAACAAACAGATGGTAAACTCTTCGCTCTTTTTAACAATGGAGCCTATGGTCAGCCAGGCGCTGTAGAAGATTTACCAACAGAGGTATTAAGAGAGCAATTTGAAACCAATTTTTTTGGCTGGCACGATCTTACAAGACAGTTAATACCAGCTATGCGTGAAAATAATGAAGGTCGCATTGTCCAATGCTCAAGCATCTTCGGCTTTGTTAGCGCCCATTACAGAGGGGCATATAACGCCTCTAAATATGCCGTTGAAGCTCTATCAGATGCAATGCGCCAAGAACTAAGAGAAACGAACATAAAAGTCGCCATCATAGAACCTGGCCCCATCAGAACAGAATTTGTCCCTAGATGCTTAAAGGCCTATGAAGAGAATATCGATACAGAAAATTCTCCTCATAAAGAAAGTTACAGAAAAAGGATAGCCGCTATGAAAAAAGGCGGTACAGACAAGTTTAAATTAGAACCAGATGTTGTCGTTGATAAGCTAATCCACGCCCTCACTAGCAAAAACCCAAAAATCCGTTATTATGTAACTGTGCCAACATATGTATTGGCCTATGCAAAACGTTTTTTACCAACCAAAATGATAGATAAAATACTGATAAACAATTGATTTTATCGAACAATCCGGATGGAAAATTTTGTATCAAAGCCCAACCAACTATGAGTTTTAGAAGATAGAAGAATATGGAAAATCTAGCCTACATGGTCGCACCAATTGCTGTTGTTTTAGTCTTTATAGTTCTATGCCTGGGACTGTGGAATATGATGCGAGGCACCAACCCAAATTTAAGTCAAAGGCTCATGCGATGGCGTGTCGGTCTACAATTCGTAGCAGTTTGCATCTTAATGACTGTCATTTTCATGGATGCCTAAAATTCCTTTCAAGCCCTGCTAAATTCACGGCATAAAAAGTAATAACCAAAAACTAAAGAGAAACCGAAAAACGGCATACTAAAAAGTGTCGCCACTTCTCATATGCAAATCTCGCTCAAAAAATCGAATGGCTAATTTCAAATGGTAAAACTCAATAAAATCTACACAAAAACGGGTGACAAAGGCACAACAGGTCTAGCCTCTGGTGATCGTGTAGCAAAACACAATATTCGAATTGCAAGCTATGGCACGGTCGACGAAACAAACGCAGCCCTTGGTCTTGCTATCATTGCTCTAGAGCCATCTGATGAAAAATATGATGACCTAAAAGCGATGATACTCCGGATCCAAAATGACTTATTTGACTTAGGAGCAGACCTTGCAACTCCTGAAATACCCGGAGCTCCAGAACCTGAATACCCTCCATTGCGCATTACAGCAGAACAAGTTACACGCTTGGAAAATGAAATTGACCAACTAAATGAAGAACTAGAACCATTACGCTCCTTCGTTCTTCCCGGCGGTACAGCGCTGGCTGCCTACCTACATTTGGCACGAACAGTTTCAAGACGAGCCGAACGACTTATGGTCGAACTGAGTGAAACAGAAAATGAAATCGTCTCAACAGAAGCTCTGCAATATATCAATCGCTTATCAGATCTACTCTTTGTTATGAGCAGATATGTCAACGATAAGGGCAAAACAGATATCCTTTGGACCCCCGGACAAAACCGCAGTTAACGGGGCCAGCACCCCGTTCAATCCCTCAAAAGTTGACTTAATTACCCCATCTCATCCCTTGTGAGAAACTTTTTGAGAAAATTTAGTGGTCAAAACATCCATTATGGGTAAGAATTCCGTAGTATATTGGCTAAGAAAATATTGGAATTTCAGCTAATTTAGTGCAGTAGGGTCAGAGCAAAAGCGCCAGTGACCTAAAAACAGACCCTGAAAACGGGCCCAAATAAGAGGTTAGCCAAGTGTTTGTCCCCCTACATGATACCAATCCACTAGAGCACATTAAATTTCAATTCATGACAATACTGATCATCGTTGCAAACGTTGTAATCTTTGTCATGTTCCAATCAGGAATTGTCTACCCAATTAACGAAGCCGCCATGGCGAGTTTTGCTGTCGTTCCAAGTGAATTATTACCTGAAGGCCTAATCGGCCCCAATATACCAGGTGAAAAATTTGATTTTCTCCCAATCTCGGAAAAAATCACACTAATCTCTTACATGTTCCTTCATGGCGGTTGGTTGCACCTGGGTGGTAACATGTTGTTTTTATGGGTTTTTGGAGATAACATTGAAGACGCAATGGGGCATTTCACATTTCTTATTTTCTATCTTCTTTGCGGTATTATAGCTGGTTATGTTCATTCATTAATGGCTCCAAATTCTGAAATCCCGCTCATAGGCGCTTCTGGTGCAGTCGCAGGGGTAATCGCCGCTTATTTGATGCTACATCCAAAAGTTAAACTATGGGTCCTTGTCTTGGGTAATATTCCATTACCAGTCAATGCAGCCATCGCCATTTTGGCTTGGTTTGTTTTTCAAATCTTCCATATCGTATATATGGATGGCGGAAATACCGCCTGGTGGGCCCATATTGGTGGATTTTTAGCCGGTATTGTCCTGGTTGTATTCATGAAACGCAGAGATGTTCCCTTATTTGAGCGAAATTAACTTTATTGACCTGAGCGTTAGGCCTGATCTTTTTGAACATTAGACTTGTACATCTTGAACCTTAGACCAGAGGGCTCTGCAACTCTATTGACAGCCTATTTTATGGCAGTTAGGTTCCGTCTGACTAATTTCCAACAAAAGGATACGCTGAACACGCTCGATTATTCTGGAAGCAATTGAAAAAAATTGCTGCTTGAAATCTTTCAGCAATTTTTATCAGCTATTGGCTTTTGAAAGTTAAAGTATATCCCAACAAACCAGGTGGATGCTTGTGCCGGTTGCTAGTGGGCAACCTGAAGTCACGCTAAATAAGAGCATCTGAAACAGAAACAAGTGGAGGGCCACATAAATGAAGATCCTAGTTCCGATAAAACGGGTCGTAGATTACAATGTTAAGATCCGTGTGAAATCAGATGGATCTGGTGTCGACCTGGCAAACGTTAAAATGTCCATGAACCCTTTTGACGAAATCGCAGTTGAAGAAGCTGTTCGTCTAAAAGAAGCCGGCAAAGCCGAAGAAATTATTACAGTTTCAATTGGCACCAAAAAAACTCAGGAAACTCTCCGCACAGCCCTTGCAATGGGCGCAGATAGAGCCATCCACATCGTATGCGATGAAGTGATTGAGCCTCTTGCAGCCGCGAAATTGCTAAAAGCCGTTGTAGAAGAAGAGAACCCAGGCCTTGTTCTACTTGGCAAGCAAGCCATTGATGATGATTGCAACCAAACAGGCCAAATGTTAGCCGCACTCTTAGGCTGGCCTCAAGGCACATTTGCTTACAAGCTTGAGCTAGAGGGTGAAAAAGCAATTGTAACCCGCGAAATTGATGGTGGCCTTCAAACGGTTTCACTGAATTTACCAGCGATTGTTACAACAGACCTACGCTTGAACGAACCAAGATACGCCTCTTTGCCAAATATCATGAAAGCAAAGAAAAAGCCTCTTGAAGAAAAAGAGCTCGGCTCATACGGCGTCGACACAGCAACACGCCATTCAATCGTAACAACAACAGAACCAGCAGCACGCGAAGCGGGTGTTAAGGTTGAAACGGTAGCAGAACTTGTCGACAAACTTAAAAATGAAGCAGGAGTACTATAAATGACAAACCTACTCATTGCTGATCACGATAACAGTAATCTAAACCCAGCGACTGCCAAAGCGCTCACAGCAGCCATCGCAATTGGCGGCGACACAGACATTTTGGTAGCCGGTGAAAATTGTAATGCTGTAGCCGAACAGGCCGCAAAATTAACAGGCGTGAGAAAAGTTCTCGTAGCTGATGCTCCTCAACTTCAATCTCAACTAGCTGAAGAAATGGCTGAACTCATTGTGCCATTAATGGCAGATTATGACGCAGCTCTTGTTGCCGCAACCACAACAGGCAAAAACTTCATGCCGCGCGTTGCTGCAAAACTAGATGTTGGCCAACTCTCAGACATCATTGCTGTGAAATCACCAAACACCTTTGAGCGCCCAATTTATGCAGGTAACGCCCTTCAAACCGTTGAAACAAGTGATCCTAAAAAAATCATCACTGTTCGTACAACAGCTTTTGAAGCAGCAAGCGAAGGCGGCTCAGCCTCAGTTGAAGCCATCAGCGCACCAGCGCCAGTTGGGATTTCTGAATTCGTATCAGCTGAACTTTCTAAATCAGATCGCCCAGAACTAACATCAGCCAATATCATCATCTCTGGTGGTCGCGGCATGGGGTCTGGTGAAAATTTTGCCCTAATTGAAAAAATCGCAGATAAACTCGGTGCTGCCGTTGGTGCCTCTAGAGCCGCTGTTGATAGTGGCTTTGTGCCAAACGACTATCAGGTAGGTCAGACAGGTAAAGTTGTAGCTCCAGAGCTTTATATCGCAGTTGGCATCTCAGGCGCCATTCAGCATCTAGCTGGCATGAAAGACAGTAAAGTCATCGTCGCCATCAATAAAGATGAAGAAGCTCCTATTTTCCAAGTCGCTGATTACGGCCTTGTAGCAGATCTTTTTGAAGCTCTACCAGAGCTAGAAGCTGAACTTTCTAAATAAGCCTAACCTCTTTATAGAAAAATTTGAAACAAGTCAGCCAAATCAAGTCAGAGGGAAAACTTTTCCCTCTGGCAAAAAAACTTTCCCAAAATCTGCAATTTCTAACGAACTCGATGCCTAAACACTCAGAAGGAGCAGCACCACTTCTACGTTAGGACATGACGCCAGCGTGGTTGCTTGTAGGCAAACTGAAGCGCCACTAAAAGTGCCGATGCATAGTGGGCATCTGAAGCACAGCAAAAAATCTGTGAGAGAAAACTATGTAACCAAAAGCTTTTACATCCTGTGTTTTAATGTAAAAAACTAATGGTTTTATTTTCGCTTATTGCTATATTAAAGTTCATATTCAGCCATTTATTGCTGAAACATACCTAAATTTTAAAACAGTATTAAAACTCCGGTTGTTATAGCTGATGCTGTGCATCTTTGCTGATCGGCAACCTGAAGGGGCGATTAAACAGCGCGGGTGCACCTGCGGATGCTTTGTGGGTATCTGAAACACAAAAAAGGCAACCTAAAGGGCACTAAAAATCGCGGTTGCTTGCGGGCAATCTAAAGCGCAACTAACTAGCGCGGATGTTATATGGGCATTTGAAGCGCGATCAAGAATGAGGACGACATGGCGGAAACGACACAGCCAGTGGAAATGATTAAACAAATCGGTATTATTGGCGCAGGACATATGGGCTCAGGCATAGCTCAAGTCGCCTCATTAGCAGGCTATAAGGTCATCCTTGTCGACGTCTCGAAAGAAAAGACAGAAGCCGCCCTCGCCACCATTAATGGCAACATAGCTCGGCAAGTCTCTAAAGACACCATGACCCAAGACCAACAACAAGCCGCACTAGACCTCATCACAATTACCTCAGACATCAACCAACTTTCAGAAGCAGATCTTGTCGTCGAAGCCATCACAGAAGATGAAGACCTAAAACAAGAAATTTACAAAGACCTCTGCCCCGTTTTAAAACCTGAAGCAATCCTCTGCTCAAACACTTCCACCATCTCAATCACCCGCCTCGCTGCCAAAACTGACCGTCCAGCAAAATTCATTGGCATGCACTTCATGAACCCTGTACCGGTTATGGAATTAGTCGAGCTCATCAGAGGCATCGCAACAGAAGAAGAAACCTATCAAACCTGCAAAGCCTTTGTGAAATCACTTGAGAAATACACAGCCGTTTCAGAAGATTTTCCAGCCTTTATTGTTCACCGCATTATGATCCCGATGATCAACGAAGCGATTTACACACTCTATGAAGGCGTTGGCACAGTTGAAGCCATCGACACTGCCATGTGTTATGGTGCGCATCATCCAATGGGCCCTTTGGAACTAGCTGATTTTATCGGGCTAGATAATTGCCTAGGCATCATGCAAAAACTCTATGAAGGTTTAGCAGATCCAAAATATCGTCCTTGCCCACTATTGGTTAAATATGTTGAAGCCGGTTGGACAGGCCAAAAAGCCGGCCGTGGGTTCTATGATTATCGCGATGGAACGCCTGTTCCTACAAGATAGAGGACACCAGTTCCAACTAGATAGCCAAGCAAAAAATAAATCAACTCAGACAATCGAGAAAAGATCACCTGATGGACGTGACAGATAGTAACGGCAATGAACTCACCGAAGGTGACAACGTAACCCTCATCAAAGACTTGAAAGTAAAAGGCACATCCCTAAACCTTAAGCGCGGCACAGTGATGAAAAACATCCGCTTCACCTCTAAAGAAGGCGAAGTCGAATGCCGTCAAGGCAAATCCACCATCGTCCTAAAAACCCAATTCCTGAAAAAAGCTTAGCGCGATCATTCAGTCGCCTGTCCAGCTTCAATAATCGAGCGGCGAATTTCTCGCGTCCTGGTGAATAAATCTTCCAAAGCCTGCCCGTCGCCGCGCCGAATATGCCGCTGAAGTTGAGTTAAATCTTCAGTAAAACGACCAAGCATCTCTAAAACGGCTTCTTTATTGTTCATGAAAACATCACGCCACATCACCGGATCAGAAGCTGCAATCCGTGTAAAATCTCTGAAACCACCAGCAGAATATTTTATCACTTCGCTAGACGTTACCTCTTCAAGATCAGCTGCAGTTCCCACAATATTATAAGCAATGAGATGAGGAATGTGACTGGTGATAGCAAGAACAATATCATGATGCTCTGCGTCCATTTCTTCCACATCAGAGCCAAGCCCGGCCCAAAGGTTCGAGACTTTCTCAACCTCAAGTCGAGGCGTATTTTCAATCGGCGTTAAAATACACCAGCGCCCTTCAAACAAAGTCGAGAACCCGGCTTTCGGGCCAGAATATTCTGTGCCAGCCACGGGATGGCCTGGCACAAAATGACAAGTCTCAGGAAGGTGAGGAACGACAGTGTCGATTATGCTTTTTTTAACTGATCCTACATCAGATAAAATCGCTCCATCCTTGAGGTGAGGACAAAGCTCTTGAGCCAAAGAACCAACAGCCCCCACAGGCACAGCCATGATAATTAAGTCAGCATTCGAGACAGCTTCTTCAAGCGTCTCAGTCACATCAGCACCAAACCCCTCAATGCCCCGTGCCTCAGCACGAACAACCTCAGAACCATCAAATCCCAAAACTTGGTTTGCTAACTTCTTATCGCTAATCGCCCTGGTAAGAGAGGAACCAATAAGCCCAAGTCCAATGATCGCAACTTTATCGAAAACTGTATCAAAATCCTTCATAAGCTAACCCGCCTGTTTCACAAATTGAGCTAAGCTTTTGACCACGGCCTCATTTTCAGCTTGTGTACCAATGGTGATCCGCAAACTATTCGGCAAGCCATAACTCTCCATCCGGCGCACAATAATCCCATCATTGATCAAATACGCGTCAGCATTCGCCGCTGTTTTAGCGCCCGTTTCATCAAAACTAACCAGAATAAAATTAGCAACAGAAGGTGTAACTTTAAGCCCAAGATCTGTTAGTTGCCCACTCAACCAAGAAACCCATTGATCATTATGATCAATCGACCGCTCTATATGAGCAACATCTTCCATCGCCGCAGCACCAGCTGCTAATGCCGGTGTTGAGAGATTAAACGGCCCACGAATACGATTAAGAACATCAATAATCGAAGCCGGCCCAAACGCCCAGCCAATACGAAGCGCAGCCAGTCCATAAATTTTCGAAAACGTCCGTGTCATGATGGTGTTTTCTGTTGTCGCCACCAATTCAAGTCCAGCTTCATAATCATTGCGGCGCACATATTCAGCATATGCCCCATCAAGCACCAATCCAACTGAATTCGGCAGCTCAGCCCGCAGACGCTTAATCTCATCATGAGGCAAGTACGTACCAGTTGGATTATTCGGATTAGCTATAAACACCAGTTTCGTCTTCGGCGTCACCACCTTTAAAATCTCATCAACATTCGCTGTTAAATCAACTTCTTTGGCAACAACAGGCGTCGCCCCTGCCGCCATAATCGCAATCTTGTAAACCAGAAACCCATGTTCCGTGTAAATCGCTTCATCACCATCTTGCAAATAGGCTTGTGCTATAAGGTTAAGCAATTCATCTGACCCAGCGCCGCATATTATCCGCGCAGCATCCAAACCATATTGTTTGGCAATCGCTGCCCGAAGCTCGGTTGCAGACCCATCTGGGTATCGAAACAACTTTTCAGCCCCATGCGCATAGCTCTCAACAGCCTTTGAACTCGGCCCAAGAGGGGTTTCATTCGAAGAAAGTTTAATGATTTTTTTGTTGGCCCCAGCACTTGATTTTCCTGGCACATAAGGCGAAATATCAAGAATGGTCTTTCTTGGCGTAAAGTCCGAGCTCATTTTAGTTTTTTCCGTGTATTTTAAGATTTATCAGCAGGTTTAAGCGAATTTCACCTAACCTGCACTAATTTTTTTTTAAATGCCAAATCAAAGCTCCATAAAATTAATGATCTTCATAGAAAAATATCGTAAATAAGAGAGCTAACTTTAAATTTATTGAGTATTTTTAGACCCTAACTTCGAAAGACTGTATGACAAGCCATCCTAAAAACAGAGATCAACTCATTGGTCAATCTGAAGAAGAGGTCTTAAACAAAGACACAAGCGCTGATTTGAAGAGGAATAAATCCTCTGACGAGGCAATATATCGTCATGCCATCACCAAATCAGAAACCAAAACCTTTGAGAATACAGAGCTAAAATTAGAATCAGGCGCAACTCTTTCGCCCTTCACCATCGCCTATGAAAGCTACGGCACCTTAAACGCAGACAAAACCAATGCCATTTTAGTCTGTCATGCATTAACCGGGGATCAGTACGCCGCTAGCAAGCACCCTGTCACAGGCAAAGAAGGCTGGTGGGAAATTCTAGTCGGCCCTGGCAAACCAATTGATACAGATAAATATTTCGTCCTTTGCACAAACGTCATCGGCGGTTGTATGGGCTCCACTGGTCCAGCTTCTATAAACCCAAAAACAGGCAATGTTTACGGCCTTGACTTCCCAGTAATTACCATCGGAGATATGGTCAACGCACAAGTCCACCTCATAGATAGCCTAGGCATCGATCAACTCTTTTCAGTTATCGGCGGCTCAATGGGCGGTATGCAAGTGCTCCAGTGGGCATCAAAATATTCCGAGCGTGTATTCTCAGCCATCCCAATCGCCACTGCAGCCCGTCACTCAAGCCAAAACATTGCGTTTCATGAGGTTGGCCGCCAGGCAGTTATGGCTGACCCCGAGTGGAAAAGCGGACGCTATTTAGAAGAAAAAACCAATCCCCGTAAAGGGTTGGCCGTTGCCCGCATGGCCGCCCACATCACCTATCTCTCTGATGAAGCTCTGCATTCAAAATTTGGACGCAACTTACAAGAACGAGAAAAAATCACATTCGGATTTGATGCCGACTTTCAGGTTGAGAGTTATTTGCGCCACCAGGGTTTCAGATTTGTAGATAGATTTGATGCCAATTCATATCTCTATATAACAAGAGCAATGGACTATTTTGATTTATTTGCTGAGCATGATGGTATTCTAGCTGGTGCCTTTAAAGATACAAAAACGCGGTTTTGCGTCGTTTCTTTCACCAGTGATTGGCTCTTCCCGTCAAGAGCTAGCCGGCAAATTGTCCACGCCCTCACAGCAAATGCCGCCAATGTTTCATTTGTAGATATTGCATCAGAAAAAGGCCATGACGCCTTCTTGCTAGATGAACCAGAAATGATTTCAGCTATCAGAGGTTTCATTAGTGCTGGTGCCAAACAAAAAGGCCTCAGCGCAAGCGCTCCAAAAAAGGTATCCTCGTGAGCAACAATCAAGAACGACTAAAAACACCGCACTCAATCAGACATGACCACCTGATCATCAAATCAATGATCAGCCCCAATGCCCGTGTGCTCGATATTGGTTGCGGTGATGGAGCATTACTTGAGCTCTTGCGCGAAGAAAAAAACGTCGATGGCCGCGGCATTGAAATCAACCAAAAAAATGTAAATCATGCAGTCGCAAAAGGCCTAAGTGTTATTCAAGGTGATGCAGATAGCGATCTGATTAATTACCCCGATAATAGCTTTGATTACGCCGTGCTCAGTCTCACAATCCAAGCGACCAAAAATCCAAGACTAGTCCTCGAACAACTTCTCCGCATCGCGGATTACGCCATAGTTTCGTTCCCAAATTTTGGGCATTGGAAAATCCGTTGGCAAATTTTAGCCTTCGGCCGCATGCCCGTAACAGACAAATTACCAGAGCAATGGTATGACACACCAAACATTCACTTTTGCACCGTCAAAGACTTTGCGACCCTATGCAAAACCATAAATACAAAAGTAGAAGAAGCCATTTCAATCAATGGCTATGGCAAAGAGTTAAGTGATGACATTCCGTTGTTCATTCACAATCTTCTCGGCCGGGAATCTGTTTTCCTACTCTCTAAAAATAAATAAACCAGGCGCTTAGATATTCCTAAGCACCTGGTTTTAATAATCTTTTCTTCTACATGTAAAGTTGTTATCTAGGCTATTCTTTTAAGTGCCTGTACGTAAAGAAGGAGCCTCATCCAAAGCATCTTCCCCTTCGACATCCTCTGAAACATTTTCAAGAAATTGATTTACTGAGCTAGATAACCTCTCGGTTACTTCTCCTAAACGATCAGATACACTCTGAACGGTCTCAGCTTCTTGTGCCGTTTCTTTAATCGTGTTCGCCACTGAAGAAACCCCCTCAGAAGCTTTGATACTGCCATCAGAGGCAAGTGAAATACTAGACGCTATATCTTGCGTCGCTGCATCTTGTTCCTCAACAGCTGCGGAAATCGTCGATGTTACTTGTTGAATTTCTGAGACAGAAGTTGAGATATCGGAGATCGAAGCAACAGTAACATTCGTCGATTGTTGAATAGCACTAATCTGAGAAGAAATTTCCTCTGTAGCATTCGCTGTTTGCTGAGATAATTGCTTCACTTCAGAGGCAACCACGGCAAATCCTTTGCCAGCATCACCGGCTCTCGCCGCTTCAATCGTAGCATTCAGTGCAAGTAAGTTGGTCTGCTCA
This sequence comes from Methyloligella sp., assembly GCA_021604645.1. GTDB lineage: Bacteria > Pseudomonadota > Alphaproteobacteria > Rhizobiales > HXMU1428-3 > HXMU1428-3. The sequence continues at coordinate 215,418 of BQJJ01000004.1, read as the reverse complement.
GCAATCTCACTAATGAGTGAGACAACTTCTCCAATTTTCCCTGCTGCTTCAGAAAGACCTTTTACATCTTGCTCCGTTTTTTCAGCAACACCTGCAGCAGTTTTTACACTTTCATTCGCTTTGTTTGTTTGTTGTGCAATTTCACGAATTGCTGAAGAAAGCTCTTCAGCAACACTTGCAACATCTTGAACATTTCGCGTCGCATCCGTTGAAGAGTTGAGAACCATCTCAGTTTCATTTTCAGCAGTAGCTGAAGCCCGGCCAAGCGTTCCAGCACTTTCTTTCATTTTATCAGCTTCACTCACCACACCATCAACAACATCAACCATAACCTGCCTGAAATCATTAATGACATGCTCGAGATGTTCGCTGCGTTTCTGATCTTCAGCTTGCTTACGTCTTGCGTCTTCTTCGAGTTTTTTATTTGCAATCAAATTATCTTTAAACACGCTAATAGCTCGGCTCAATTCACCAATCTCATCAGGGCGGGTACGACCATCAATCGCCACACTCGTATCACCCTCAGCAAGTTTAGTTGTCTCATCAACTAATTGAGAAATAGGTTTTGTAGTCTGCCTTCCTACAAAATAACCCGCAAAAGCTAAAGCCGCGATAAGACCAGAAACAACAAGAAAAATTTGTAATCCCATAGAATAAATTGGGGCATTAATTTCATCGGAAGATTGAACAGCAGCCAAAGCCCACTTCACTCCCTTAAATTCAAATGGAGATGATGAATAGACAATATCAAGGTTGCGATAATTCCCATCAACTACATATCCCTGTTTACCAGATAGAGCAGCTGTAATAGCTTCATTTTTCACTTCGGTTTTAAAAACATCAAATTCTTTAGTGAATTTAGAATCAACTCGAAGCTTATAATCAGAACCAACAACAAGAACTTCACCTGTGTCGCCTAGGCCCACATCTTTAGAAATGATTGAATTAAAAGACTCAGTTGGTAATTGATACGAAATGACACCAATTTTCTCACCTCGATCCATCAAGGGAATGGAAACAAAACTGGCTGGAGCATTAGCTGAAGGGCCGTAAGCTTTAAAATCTGTAAAATGTACCTTTTTATTATCAGTACTTTTTTGAGACGCTCTAAAAATAGTCCCTAAATCAGAGCTTTTCCATTTTCCAGAAATAACATTCGTCGCATAATCAGTTTCTTTGAAAACGCTATAAATCACATTCCCTTCAAGATCGAAGAGAAAAATATCATAATAACCAAATGCTTGCAGTCTTTTGCGAAACATTGAGTGATATTTACCATGAACAGTATCATAGGTAGATCCAGAATATCCGGCGTTTAATTTATCTTTTTCACCAGCTGGGTGCTTATTATCTGCAATATAAGTTTTTTGTAAGTCTTCTTTAGCGTTATCAAACTCAAGAAAAGCGGTTTGAAATTCTTTAAACGCACTGATCGTTACAGGGTTTTCAGCAGTCAGCTTTAAATCCTGCTCAATAGTGCTTAAAAATGTATTCAATTTAGCCTTTTTAGCTTTTAATACGCCTATTTTCTGTTTAGCGATTAAGTCATCACCCAGATTTTTTGCAGAAAAAAAGCTCAAAACCCCAACAGATACCCCAATAATCAGGGCACTAAGCACAATAAGGCCCGGTATCTTATAAGCCAGTTTCAGATCCATTAGTTTATTAATCATTCTTCAATATCCCTAAATGCAGTCACCCCTAGGAAACAGAATACAACTAAGATAGCTAATGAACAGTAAAGAACGCAACATTTAACATTTAAACAATATACTAACCTACTAAAATTATTAAAAAAAATCTCCCTACTAATCTTTCATCAACGCCTTCTGCACAATTTCAATAGCTCGATCACTATCCCATTGAGCCGGGCCTGCTAAACGACCAATTTCTCGTCCCTCAGCATCTAGCAAAATCGTAGCCGGCAATCCAACAGCGCGCATTTTAAACATCAGCTTTGTTGTCTTATCGATGTAAAGGTCCAGATATTTAATTCGCTCTTCATCGAAAAACTTTCTAGGCTTACCAAGTCCACCTCGGTCCATTGAAATGGTCACTACATCAAAAGGGCTATTAGAAAAATGCTTTTTTAAATTATCAAGCGAAGGCATTTCTTCCCGGCATGGCGCACACCATGTCGCCCAAAGGTTCACAAGAACAACCTTGCCCTTCCAATCAGAAAAAGCCCGCGTTTTACCAAATGCATCCTGAAATTTGTAATCTTCAATTATCTTGGGTTCTTTATGAAAAATGAAGGCTCTAAGCCGTTCACCCTGCATTTTTTGATATTTTTCCTGATTTGTGGCATCAGTTTTCTTTTCCCCATTGCCACTAAGGGTCAAACTCGCATATACAGCGACAAAGCCAATTAAAGTTGCAACAAGTGCGGAAATTATCGTAAGTCTCATAAATTTACCTCTAATTGGTATCTAAGCAGATATAAGCACTGAAAAGTTTGAATACAATAAACTAAAGATTTTGAACACAATCAATAAAGAAGGCCAACGTGGATGACAAATAAAATGTGGGGCGGACGCTTTGCCTCAGGTCCGTCCGAAATTATGGAAGAAATAAACGCCTCCATCGGATATGACAAGCGCCTCTATAACCAGGATATTACAGGCTCAATCGCTCACGCCGAAATGCTAGTAGACGCTGGCATTTTGAGTAAATCTGATTGCAAAAAAATCATCAACGGATTGAAGCAAATCAAACAAGAAATCGAAGCGGATCAATTCACCTACTCTCGGCAATTAGAAGATATTCACATGAATGTCGAATCAAGATTAAGAGAGCTCATTGGTGATGCAGCAGGCCGCCTCCACACGGCACGCTCACGAAATGATCAAGTCGCAACAGATTTCAAACTCTATGTTAGAGACACGATTGACCATTTTATAAACCAATTAGCCACCCTGCAATTAGCCTTAGCCATAAAAGCTGAAGAACACGCAGATGTCGTGATGCCCGGTTACACCCACTTACAAACAGCACAACCAGTGACTTTTGGTCACCATTGCTTGGCTTATGTTGAAATGCTTGGCCGTGATGCAACACGTTTTAAAGATGCCAGAAAAAGATTAAACGAATGCCCATTAGGTGCAGCTGCATTAGCCGGCACATCATTCCCAATTAATAGAAAAATGACAGCAAAAGCTTTGGGTTTCGATCGTCCCACAGCCAATTCACTTGATAGCGTTGCAGACAGAGATTTCATACTAGAAACTCTAAGTACAGCCTCAATCAGCGCTATTCATTTGTCTCGTTTTGCCGAAGAATTAGTCATCTGGTCATCTGCTGAATTTAATTTTATTAAACTCTCAGATAGCTTCACAACCGGCTCTTCCATCATGCCCCAAAAGCGTAACCCAGATGCAGCAGAACTCATCAGAGCAAAAGTTGGCCGCATCATTGGTGCCTTTAACGGACTATCTATGGTCATGAAAGGCTTACCGTTAGCTTATTCAAAAGACATGCAAGAAGACAAAGAAATGGCCTTTGATGCGTTAGATAATTACTCTCTGGCGCTTGCAGCCCTCACCGGCATGATTGAAGATATGCACCCGAACAAAGAAAAAATGGCAGCCTCTGCTGGCGGCGGCTTTTCTACAGCCACTGACATCGCTGATTGGTTGGTTCGCGTGATTAATTTACCCTTCAGAGACGCACATCATGTCACTGGCAGCATAGTTGCCCTAGCTGAAAAACAGGATTTGCGACTGCATGAATTAACTCTGGAAGACATGCAATCGGTCGAGCCCAAAATCACAAAAGACATATTTAACGTACTTTCAGTCGAAAATTCCGTGAAAAGCCGCAAATCTTATGGTGGCACAGCGCCCACAGAGGTTCGAAAAATGGCGAAGAAGTGGATAAAATCACTGGAAAAATCAGTTTAAGCAAGGTAAGTTCATCACCAAATCAGATTTTCCAGCCAATTTATGAATTTGGCATTGAAATTTGTAATGAAAGAGAAATTACAAAGTTCAAACGAATTGAAATAGACGTCTGAGCACTTAAAAGGATCGCAAACCATGTTTCTGCGCACTGCAAAAGCTATTAATATTTTAGCTGGCTTGGCACTAGTACTTGCTGCCTTGTCACTCACAGCATGCGGTGTGAAGGGACCATTGGAAGCACCACCAGAAGCTCAAACTGAAGGTGATGCACCTGTAGTTAAAGAGGAAAAACCACACAGAGGATTTATCCTTGATGGTCTCTTAAACTAAGACAATCTCTTAAACTAAAAAGCCTTTAACTAAGAGAACCTTTGTAAACTAACAATAGAAAGAACAAGATGATGAAATAGCATCTCTTGTTCTTTCTGCTTTTAAACAGAAACAAAAAGAATAAAATGCGCCACTTTTCATACATAAATGGTGCGCTACACGCTGAAAATGTGGCCCTGACAACCATCGCTAAAGAAGTTGGGACCCCCTTTTATTGCTATTCAAGCGCAACGCTAGAACGTCATTATCAAGTTTTTGACCAAGCATTTGCAAATGTTGATCATCTCGTTTGTTACGCAATAAAAGCAAACTCCAATCAGGCGGTTATTAAAACCCTGGCCAATCAGGGCGCTGGCATGGACGTCGTCTCTGAAGGCGAATTGCACCGTGCCTTACAGGCAGGTGTCAGCCCAAGAAAAATCTGTTTTTCAGGTGTTGGTAAAACCAAAGAAGAAATGGCCGCAGCTTTAAACGCCAATATTCTAAGTTTCAACATCGAATCTGAGCCAGAACTTCACACACTAAGTGAAGTAGCAGAAGGTCTTGGAAAAACAGCTAGCATCGCCATTCGCGTAAACCCAGATGTTGATGCCAAAACTCATGCAAAAATTTCAACTGGGAAAGCTGAAAACAAATTCGGCATTCCCTTTGAAAGAGCCAGAGATATTTACGCCATTGCTGCTAAATTACCTGGGCTAGAGCCACATGGTGTTCACATGCATATTGGCAGCCAAATCACAGATTTGACGCCCTTTGACAATGCCTTTCGGCTCATGCGTGAACTCGTGAAAGACCTGCGTGCAGACGGACATAAAATCACTCACATTGACTTAGGTGGCGGTCTTGGCATTCCTTACGAGGAAGACGCAAAAGACCCACCTCATCCAAATGACTATGCAGCAATTATTGAAAAAGCCATAGGTGACCTTGATGCCACGCTTATTTTTGAGCCTGGCCGTCTGATAGCAGGCAACGCCGGCATCTTAGTCTCTAAAGTTCTTTACTTGAAAAAAGGAGCTGCAAAAGACTTCCTCATTGTTGACGCGGCTATGAATGACCTCATACGCCCAACTCTCTATGAAGCCTATCACCAAATTATACCCATTAATGAAAATCAAAATCATGGCACCAAAACTTTAATGGATGTTGTTGGACCTGTATGTGAAACAGGTGATTTTTTAGCTGAAAACCGCCAAATGCCAGAATTTGCACCTGACGATCTAATTGCAGTTATGTCAGCCGGTGCTTACGGCGCTGTCCAAGCCTGTACATATAACAGCCGTTTAACCATCCCAGAAGTCATGGTTAAAGGAGAAAACTACGCAGTTATTCGCCCGCGCCCAACTTATGAAGACCTTATAAATTTGGATCAATTACCAAATTGGATTGATTAATTTCCTCGGATTTACCCCAAAATAGCCTCTATCTCACAATAACCTTACCTTTGGACGAGATGTCCCCATGGTCAAAGATCTCATTTCTATGATATGGTGCGACAACACCAAAAGGGCGTGTCCCCGTACTAAAGTTAAGATTGTTGAAACTGAGAGAGCAAACCAATAGTTACAGATCCAAACGCACCAAATCAAAATCATGAGCTCAATCAAGAGCTTGGTCCTGAACATCGTCACCAGGGTGAAATTCTCCTAGAGAGAAAATTGCGCTGGACTAAAATCGCTATGCTGTTTGAGCGTCTTTGGATAAAACTTTGGGCCCCCTTTATTGTTATTTCTCTTTTTTTAATCTTAACTCTTTTCCACATATGGCCATTGCTCTCTCCTCTAATGCATCGCTTAGGGTTAGCCCTCTTTGCAATGGCGTTTATAGGTAGCTTTTACCCTCTGTTTTCATTGCGCTTCCCCAAAGAAAGCCAAGCACTTAAGAGATTGGATAAGAACTCAACGCTCCCCCACCAACCGGCACAAGCGTTTAAAGATAAATTAGAACCCAACCTTAAAGCACAATCAAATAAGCAAACAGAAGCCATTTGGCTTCAGTTCAAAAACCGGCTTGTAGAAAAAATCAAACTACTGAAAGTACGTCCTCCTCAACCTGAAACTTACAAGCAAGACCCCTACGCCTTAAGAATGGTCTTGATGCTTATTGTAGCTTGTGGACTGTTTTTTCAGGGCGGCAATGTAAAATCACTCATTGCAAATGCTATAACACTGCCTCCAATGATCAACACATCAAATCTTAGAGTTGATGCATGGGTAACACCACCATCCTACACAGGCAAAGCGCCTATCTTAATCGCCGATGGTGGAAAGAGCGCAAAAGATCAAGTAACAACAAGCTCCAACAATCCAAATCATAAGAAAAAAGGGTTCACAGTTCCTCAAAACTCAACCTTAACAATCCGCATTAATGGCAGTGAAGCAAAACATGTCGAAATTGAAAGCTTAAACAGCCCTTTAAAATCAGAGAAACCAGAAACAAAAAAAACATCTCAAAGTTTAAATTCTGAACAAACAGACAATAAAAATAAAACAAAAGAGTTTCATATAAAACTAACCGAAAACGGTCCGGTTAAGCTCACCATCGACACAATCCCATTAAAAGATTGGCGCTTTGAAATTACGCCTGATAATCCACCAATCATCGGGTTAGTTGAGCTCCCAGTACCAGCCGAAAGTCGCGCACTTAAATTAAAATATCGCGTTGCTGATGATTATGGTGTTCTAGAAGCAAAAGCTCATCTCAAAGAAATTTTCAAAAAAGATAAATCAGCTACCACACTAAACAACAAAGAAGAACGCCCTTTAGGTTCACCAGCCGAATTTCCGCTAAACCTTAAAGAACAAGGAACAAAGTCAAGCGAAGGAACGACATACAAAGATCTCACAGACCATCCATGGGCTGGCCTACCAATCACTCTTTATCTTTCTGCCAAAGATGAAGGTGAAAACACATCAAATAGCCCAGAGATAAACATCACTCTACCAGAATATGAATTCACAAAACCTATCGCCAAAAATATCATACGCTTAAGAAAGCAATTGATCATGGCCCCCTCAGAAAGTCCCCTACTTTCACAAAAGCTAAACACTATTTTATTTAATAAAAAACCGTTTGAAAAAGACCTAACCCTTTACCTAGGCCTTAAAGTCGCTGTCACTCGTCTGGAAACAGCTGCAACACGAAAAGAAAAAGAAGATCTATCCAAACTCTTATACAAATTAGCCCGCCATGCTGAAGATGGCGATCTCTCTGCAGCCGAACGCGAATTAAGAGCTGCGCAAGAAGAACTGCGCAAAGCCCTACAAGAAAATTCATCAAACAAAGATATTCAAAAAAGCATTGAGAAGTTAAGAAAAGCTCTTCAAAAATACATGCAAGCTTTGTCCAAACAACAAAAGAAACAACAAGCTCAAAACAACCGGGCAAATCAAAGAAACATGGATTCTAAAGATTTTGAGCAAATGCTCAAGACGATTGAGGAACTCTCAAAATCTGGTGCAAAAGACTTAGCCCGCCAAATGTTAAGTCAGTTACAAAACATGTTAGAAAATTTGCAAACAGGCAAAAACCAAAATCAACAAGAGCAAAACAGGGCTGCAAAGAACATAGAAGAGCTAGGAAAAATCCTTCAGCAACAACAAAGACTGATGGATAAAACCTTTGAACAAAATAGAAAACAAAATTCTCAGAATGCAGATCGCAAGCAATCAAGACAACAAAATCGTCAACAAGGCCAACAAAACCAACAACACAATGGTCAACCAAGCGGCGCTCATAAACTAGATCAGGAACAGCAAGCCCTTCGAAAACAATTACAAGAACTAATGAAAAAGCTAAAGAATTCCAAACAAGGAAAAGGTCAACCTGGTAAAGGGAACAAAGGACAGAATGGCTCACCTTTAGAAAATGCTGACCGGGCGATGCAAAGAGCTGAAGAATTACTAAAAGGAAAAGAATTAGGAAACGCGCTCAGTCAAGAAGGACAAGCTCTCGACCAACTTCGTAAAGGTATGGAGCAAATGGCGGAAGAAATGCAAGGTATGTCAGGAAAAGGTGGCAGCCAAAAAGCTGGCGGTAAAGATCCGCTTGGTCGTCCTCAAAGTTCTAAGGGAATGGATACAAGTGAAAGCACAAAGGTGCCAGATAAAATTGATACCCAACGAGCCCGAGAAATCTTAAGAAATCTACAGGAAAAATTAAGTGACCCCAATCGCCCTGCTCCAGAGATAGATTATATTGAGAGATTGATAAAAAGGTTCTAGAGCTTATCACTTAAAAGTAGAGACCGGGTTTTCAATCTAGCGCTATTACTTTTAGCAAATGCAGCCCGGCATAAAAGTGAGCATCTGAAGCAAAAAAGAACAAACTACATCAAACCAAGCTTTAACTGCTTGTCTAAAGACTTTTCCCGTCCTTGCCCCAAAGCTGAATGAACCGCTTGCCGGATCATTTCTAAGGTAAAAGGTTTTTGCAAAACCCCTACAACAGAAGGTGCGTAATCAGAATCTTCTGCAGTTGAATAGCCAGTCATCAGTAAAATTGGCAAATGCGGTTGTTGCTTAAAAATCAATTTCGCTAAGGTCACACCATCAATAACCGGCATGCGTATATCACTAATCATAAGGTCATAATTATCATCTGGCACAGTCAAGCACCTAAGAGCTTCTTGCCCTTCGTGTGCCACAACCACATCATGATGATCCATAGATAGAGCGCGATACGTAAAATCTCTAACCGCGAAATCATCTTCAGCTATTAATATCCGAGCCATCTCATCACCTAAGATTAGAAAAAATTCTGTCTGAAACTCTAATACTAAACCCACAACCCTCAATGCAGAGTTAACAAAACTTAAATTTCACAATGGTTACAAAAGATAACGAAAAAAATCCGATTAAAGCTCAATTTCTAGAATTTCAAAGAAGGAGTGGCGTCACTTCGACGCCAGGACATGGCAGCTTCCGCTGCCCGGCGCCTAGCCGCCGCACCTCGTAGGCCGATGAGCTTCAGCTCATCGAATAGCCGTGAGAGGCATCACTGAAAACTAATAAATAGATGCTTAGCTTGTTTTGGTGGTAGAGGAACCATCGCCATAAAAGGCGCTTTTTCTCCAGGCAATAAAGGTTTTTTTCTCACCCGCATAACCCAACGAAAAATTTCTTTTTTATCCGTTCCAACAGCTCCAAAAACCATAGGAGGTAAAGTCTTATATCTATTCGTTTGGTTCGTAACCTCACCCTGAACTTTTAATAAAAGTCGGTTATCTTCAATCACCCATTTCTGCTGCACATTCGTAAATGTTAATCCTCTCACATTTACATCCATGCCCAAAACAGAATAAACACCTGCCATACTTGGAATAGCTTTAACAATCGAAACCCGAGCAAAAATCACAATGGCAAAAACCAAGACAAGTGAAAGACCATAACTTCCCCAGCCGATCATTTCTTCTCGGCTCATTCTTTTCCAAATTGGTAATTTGGCCGCAACAGGCTCAGCCTCAGGCGCAGGTTGGTCGTCATCCTCTTCAATTTCATTCTCAAATGGGTCTTGTAAATCTTCTGTAGCAGCAGCAATTGGTTCTTCAACGGGCTCTTCTACAGGGCTTTCTTCAGCTGGAGGGTCTTCATCAAAAAGCCCATCAATATCATCTTGAGAATTATCCTCTCCTTCTTCCGAGGAAGGTTCATCAAATAATCCATCTATATCGTCTTGATTGTTTTCTTCTTCTGGTTCGGCGGCAGGCTCATCAAACAAACCATCAATATCGTCTTGAGAATTTTCTTCCTCAGGTTCATCACCCATTTCATCAAATAAGCTATCAATATCACCCTGAGAATTTTCTTCCTCAGGTTCATCGCCCATTTCATCAAACAGACTATCAATGTCACCTTGTGAGTTTTCTTCTTCAGGTTCTGGTTCTGGCTCGGGCTCTGGTTCAGGTTCTACACCCATCTCTTCAAACAAACTATCCAATTCGGCTTGATCTAGTTCGTCCCCACCATCTTCTAACTCTTCTTCTATTTCTTCAAAATCAAGCTCTTCCAAAGGGTCTTCATCAGTAGGAGAAATCGCTGGAATACCAACATCAGCAACTTCAGGGATTGCCTCTTTAGCTTTTGTGCTTTCTTCTGCCAAAGCGGCATTTTCAAAAACATCATCCGAGGTCGCCATCCAGACATGGGTACAGCTGGTACAACGCACCTTGGTCCCCTCTTCAGGCAAAGCTGAAGGGATTTCATAATGGGTCGAACATTCTGGACAAACCAAAATCATAATAAAGGGCACCAATTGCGGTTCAAAACATAAAGATATCTAGAAATAACCGAGAAATAATTAAAGAAGCCCTTCTTTTCCAGACTTATCCCCGCTTTGGCCTCATTCAGAGGATAAATAAAATTTACAAAACACTTTTTGCTGTCAATAATGGCGGCTAAGATAAACATAAATTTCGGCACTTTCATAAAACACAGCCTAGCCAGTTGAAAAGTTCAAAAAACAAGCCAAAACACATCAAATAGAGGGTATTAGACCATTGATTCGATTAGAAAACGTCGCTCTTCGTTATGGAAGAGGGCCTGAAATCCTACGAGATGTTAATTTTCATCTTCGTCCCGGGTCATTACACTTTCTAACCGGCCCGTCTGGTTCCGGTAAAACATCGCTTTTACGGCTTTTATTTATGTCTATCCAGCCAACACGCGGCCTCATTCACCTATTTGGCCAAAATGTAACCCGAATCACCCCATCACGACGGGCAGATTTACGTCGAAGAATTGGCATTGTTTTTCAAGATTTCCGCTTACTTGATCATCTCAGCACTTGGGAAAATGTCGCGCTTCCTCTTCGGGTCACCGGCAAAAAACCAAATGACTATCAAGAAGACGTCACAGATCTTCTCCAGTGGGTAGGCTTGGGTGAACGTATGTATGCCCTGTCACCTGTTTTATCTGGCGGTGAAAAACAAAGAGCAGCCATTGCCCGCGCCGTAATTGGCAAACCAGAACTTCTGCTTGCAGACGAACCAACCGGTAACGTTGATCCTCAAATGGCGCGCCGTCTTCTTCGTTTGTTCATTGAATTAAATCGTTTAGGAACATCTGTTATTATCGCGACGCACGATCATCAGCTAATGCAACAATTTCAAGCACCACGTCTTGAGCTTCACGACGGTAGAATTCATCAGGTAGGATAAACATGACGTTCCAACCCAATAATTCAGCACCACCAGTTACACCAGCGAGCAAGGAGCTTTACTCTCCTTCTCGCCCCAAAGAACGTGGCTGGGGCAATCAGCACACACCCATCGTCCAGGCCAAATCCGTAACAGGCAGCTCACTTGTTGTGGTGATCTCCATCATGTGTTTCCTGGCATCACTCACCGCTGGCGGCGTATATTTAATTAATCAATCTGCCGCAGCATGGACAGATAACATCGCCAGTGAAGTCACAGTGCAAATCAGCATAAATCGCACTGAAAACATTGAAGACAAGCTTTCAAAAATCTCTTTTTTCCTAACAAATCAACCAGGTATCACCGGCGTACGCCCTCTGCCACTAGATGAAAGCGCAGACCTCCTGGAACCCTGGCTCGGCGATGGTGCTAATTTAAAAGACTTGCCCATTCCCCGCTTGATAGCTGTTGAACTAGATAGAGAGAGCAAACCAAATCTTGATAAACTCCGCAGTGACATAAAGAAGAATTTCAAAAACGCCACATTGGATGATCACCGTCGCTGGCAATCACAAATCCAAACAGTCACCCGCTCAATGGCTTTAGCAGGCCTTGCTGTACTCATATTAGTTGGCTTGGCCACAACCGCGGTCATTGTCTCCGCCACCCGTTCTGCCATGTCATCCAACAGAGAGATCGTAGAAGTTCTTCATTTTGTCGGTGCAACAGACCGTTTTATCGCCCGTGAATTTGAGCGCCACTTTCTCTCATTAGGCATTCGCTCAGGACTGGTTGGTGCCACAGGCTCACTCATCGTCTTCATCTTTATGCCATTCTTCATGCGTGTATTAGGCGGAAGCAACATGACAAGCGCAGAAGTGCGCCGCCTTCTCGGCACAGCTGCCCTTGATTTACCAGGGTTTATTTTGCTAGGAATAGTCGTTGTAGTGATCGCAGCTCTTTGTATGCTAACTACCCGTTACGGGGTCTACCGCATTCTTAATTCTCAACATCACTAATTTTTTGAAGTTGAAATTTCCAACGATTCAAAGACCTAACAGGAATTTTATTTTTGCGTTTCACCTTAAAGTGGGCACCGGTTTTAGGTTAGTGCGGTTGCTAGTGGGCAACTGAAGCACATAAAGGAACGCTAAAGCAAGAAGCTAGAACATTCAAATGAATCTATCGAAAAAAGGATGCTCTAGTGCGTTCGCTAATCTTTAAAATCGGCTTTTATATCGGCTCAGCACTTATTCTTGTCATTGGTTCTCCTCTTTTATTTGGCAAAAGATCCTGGGCCATGGCCGGACTCGCCTTGCATGGGAAGTTTGTCTTATGGTGGTTGGAATTAACAGTTGGAACAAAAATAGAAGTTCGCGGCCTTAAAAACTTACCTGACAATCCTGTCCTCATTGCCGCCAAGCACCAAGCCCCATGGGAAACATTTGCCCTTCCAACAATATTAAAAGACCCGGCTCTCATCATGAAAGAAGAGCTCATGGCCATACCCTTTTATGGCTGGTTTTCTCGCAAATTTAAAATGATCCCCATTCGCCGGGAACGTGCAGCAATTGCTCTAAAAGAAATGCTCCGTGAAGCTGAAACCCGCAAACAAGATAATCGAGAAATCATCATCTTCCCTGAAGGCACACGACAAGTCCCTGGAGCAGAGCCAAATTACAAACCAGGCGTCATTAAACTTTATGAAAGTTTGAATATCCCTTGTGTCCCAGTTGCTCTTAATTCAGGCGTATTTTGGCCAAGAAATGAGAAAAAACTCTACAAAGGCACCATAATTATTGAATTTCTCCCCCCCATTCCACCTGGTTTAGAGAGAAAAATCTTCAAAGAAACCCTCATCAACACCATTGAAGAAAAATGCAACGAGCTCCAAAAAGAAGGTGAAGATGAAAAAGAAAGTCATTTAAATTCAAAGATTTAAAAATAAAACGATATTTTTTTCCTAAAAAATCATTCCGCTTACCTCCTCTTAACCCTTAAGTCTTAACAATAATGTTATCAATGGCCCCAAGAAGGCCATAAGTCAGCCCTTTTTTCGGCAAGTCTTGCCTCTATATTCGTTTAAATAGAGAGCTAGATTAGCTAAAGAAATTTGGGAGGCAGAATTATGTTAGTAAATGTACAGTGTAAGTCGGGTAACATGCGTAAATCTTCTTCTCAACAAATCGTTGAGCAAATTAACTTAAACGAACCACTTCATATTTCAAATGACGCCGAGTTAGAAAATGCTTTCCATTTTTGGCAAGGTGCTTCAGGAAAGAGATACATCCACAGTGTTTATTCTCTTTTTACCTGCCCAGAATTACCAAAAGCAAATTATGTTTTGGTGAGACGTGATGAAAATGATGAGTGCACAGCCCTTTCAATTGGCCAAACAACTGCAAATGCAAATTCATTAAACCTAGCGTTCCTTCGTCAAAGCGCTGCCAAATTTGGCGCTAACGAAATCCATGTAAATGTGATGACGAAAAATGACCACGAACGTAATATGGTCCGCTTGGATTTATTAGGCTGCCAATCAATCAACGGCCAAAGCCCAAAGCATTAGAGTGCTTGGTCTTTCTCTCTCACGGCTATTGTTTTTTAGAGGCGCTTCAGTTCCCACTAGCAACCGCGCTAGGCACCGAACTTCGTTTGCGGTTCGCCAGTCATGACACCGAAGAAGCGTCACTCCTTCTTCGTAATGCTGGTTCTATCCCCTACAATCTATAAGCACAACCCGTCAGCGCCAAGATCCGCTTAAGCTCTGCATCATAAAACCCAAGCTCATCCATATGGCGCAAAGTTGAGAGAAAATAATCAATATTCTTACCAGATCGACCAACACACCGCTTAATAATATCAGCTTTTCTCTGAACCGATAGCGAACCAATATATTGCTTATGTCCTCGGTCAGCCACATAACATAAAGCTCTACAAACTCGGCCACTACCATCTAGCAACTCAACAGGCATATAAAGCTCTTTGTAAACCCGTGTCACTTGCTCTCGCTTGCGCAAATAAGTCAGTGTTTGTAAAGCTTGCGGTCGAGGCACATAAAACAACACCCCGTCACAAGCCCCTCCCCGATCAAGTCCAAGAACCAAACCGGGTTGAGCATAAGACCCCCGATGATGAACAGAGCGCACACAAAACGAACGCTGCAACCCAGCGCATCGCCCCTTTACCCGGTACTCATAAGAAAATTCAGGCCGCCACATAAGAGAGCCATAACCAAAAACCCACAATCCTTGATTGGAAGAAAGTCCTTGACCAGAAGATACCAAGCTATCATCTAACTCTCTGGCTTTACCAACCTCTAAACTGATTTTCATAAATTCGCTTTCATTCAAAATTCAAGTCTTAAGCCGGAAGAGGTCGCACTTGCATAGGCGCTGTTTTCATTCGGCTGACCTTAATGCCCTTCGGACGAATTGGTTGGGCCACCTCCTTAATGGCATCAACCATAAACATCCCAGAAAATCGCGGCCAAACTTTAGCGCCAATACGTTCAATCGCCGGGCTCGTTGCCAATTTCAATTTCGTATCAAAGGGAGCAAAGTGAACAAGCGGTTCAATAGTAAGGGGGCGAAACCAAGAACGAATAAGAAGATCCCGCAATTGCCCCCGGCTAAACGGTTGCCCATGGCCAAATGGAGTGGTATCAACCCGCGCCCATAATCCAGAGCGATTAGGCACAATGAGAAGAAGCCGTCCTTCCGGTTTCATAATGCGCCACACTTCTTTTAAATGCATTTCCACATCTGAAAAAAATTCAAGCCCGTGAATTTCTATCACCCGGTCATAACACTCATCAGCAACCGGAAACATATCTTCGTCAATCATCACCGAACGAAGAGGTCCCTCAGCTGGCCAAATGAGCCCCCCCTGTCCAGCAGGACTAAAAGCGCCCACTTGATATGAACTTGTTAAATAAGGTCTCAAATAGGGAGACGGGTACCCAACACCAGCTAAATTGAGCTGAGACCCACTTGGCCAATGATCTTTTATTTTTTGCGTTATTTGCTGGCGTACCCGCAAACCAAGGGCGCTGGCATAAAAATCACGAATTTCAACAACATCTAGATGCATTGGGCCATAACCATATATAACTACAAGTTTAAGGACGCTTTATAAACACTTGAAAAACAATAACACTTAGCGCATCTCGAAACACAATAAATTTTGTGGATAGTAAATGATCATTTACCCCAGAAAACTGAAATGAGCCTTATTGTAATAACACCAAACATGACAAATATAACGATAAGATCTAAACTACCCAAAATAAAAAGTGCCAAAGAAATGCACGAACAAACCGATGCGCCAATAAAAAAATTTGAAAGACCCCGCTATGAGCTTAGAGACCATCCTAGTCCCCTGCTATACAGATAACTACGCTGTCCTTCTTCATGATGACAAAACAAATAAAACAATCTGCATTGACGCCCCAGAAGCCCGACCAATACTATCTGCCCTTTCTGAGCGCAATTGGTCCCTAGATACGCTTTTAATCACTCATCACCACAAAGATCATATCGCAGGCATAGACCAGATAAAAGAAATCACAGGCGCTAAAACCTACGGGCCAGAAGCTGAAAAACTTCAAATCCCGGGGCTCGATGAGCTTGTTAAAGAAGGCACCCCCCTCACCTGGTCGGGTAGAGAGATTGATATTCTAGAAACCCCTGGCCACACATTAGGCCACGTTTGTTATCATTTTAAAGAAGATAACATCATCTTCACAGGTGACACTTTATTTGCACTTGGTTGCGGCCGCCTATTTGAAGGCACCCCAGCTCAAATGTGGCACTCACTTTCAAAATTAATGCCCCTACCTAAAAAGACTAAAGTCTATTGCGGACATGAATATACGCTTTCAAACGCTGAGTTTGCATGTAAATATGAGCCAAACAATATTGACCTACAAACAAGAATTTTAGAAATCAGAGCCGCAAGGTCAAAAAACCAACCAACCATACCAACAACCATTGAGAAAGAATTGCTCACCAATCCATTCTTAAGGGCCTCAAGCCCAGAACTACGAGAAAACCTAAACCTCGCAAATGCAACAGATGAAGAAGTGTTCACAGAAATACGCAACAGAAAAAACAACGAGTAATAATGATGAAAAATAACAACAGATACTCATAGGCTAAAACATTTCGCTGCTAAGTAAGTAACTGAAGCAAGAGTAGACTATGGCACGAAGAAGGTGTGACGCCTTAATCCGGTTGTTATTAGGCAACTAACAAGCAATTGTAGTAAAAGAAAACAAAATACGAGCTATACAAAGAAGGAGCTCAGCCGTTTTTAGGGCTGAGGGACATGGCGAAGTGCCAGCGCAGCCCGGCGCACAAGATCAGCCCGAGCGGAGCTTAGCAAGCACGGACAAGCTGATCGTAAGAAATGCCGCCCCTCGGAGGCTCAAACACGACAGCGTTTTGAAATAGCCGTGAGAGAAAACAAGTGCGGTTGCTGGTGGGCAACTGAAGCACAAACAAAAAAGAACAACATGAGCCAAGACAACAAACTTTTCACCCAAACTGCAAGAGACACACTCTACGATATAATCTTCAACCGTAGAGATGTCAGAGGTGAATTTAAAAGTGATCCTATTGATGATTCTATCTTGGCTAGGCTCCTCATCGCAGCTCACCACGCACCGTCTGTTGGTTTCATGCAACCCTGGAACTTCCTTCTCATCGATGATGAAAAAGTCCAGGAAAACATCCATGCTCTCTTTGTAAAGGCGAATGAAGAAGCCGCCTCAATGTTTGAAGAGGAAAAACAAAGCCTTTATCAATCTTTAAAATTAGAAGGCCTCTTAACCTCACCGCTCCATGTTTGTATCACCTGTGACAGGAACAGAGCTGGTCCCGTTGTTCTAGGACGAACCCACATGAGCGACATGGATTTATATTCAACTGTATGCGCTGTTCAAAACTTTTGGCTCGCCGCACGGGCTGAGAATATTGGCGTTGGTTGGGTTAGTATTTTCCATGAAAAAGAAGTGAAAGAACTCCTTGGTATCCCAGAAGAGATCCATCTCATAGCTTATTTAACCGTAGGCCATGTCAGCACATTTCATCAAGAACCAGACCTTTCACGAAAGGGCTGGCGCAAACGGCTAAACTTAAATGAGCTGATCATGAAAAATCACTGGAACAACAATGAAATAAGCTCAGAAGGTGAGAAAGAAGATTTAAAAAATAACAGCAAACTTGCCGAACATATCACGAATGAACTAAACCGCTTGGCGCCGCAAACAACAAACAAAAACGAATCAAGCTAACCCGTCAAACACACTCAATTGTCAACAGGCATTCTTGCAAAAAATCATGCCAAAGTGATTCGTTTTTTGAGGCCAAAATCACGTCTTTTAGCTATGATTTTCTAAGCACTCTCATCAATTTAGTAACATATGTGTCGCAATTTCGAGAAACAACATACGAATTAGTCCGAAAACTGTGCATCTCCCCATCCAATCCCCCAACTTCTATTGAGTTCACAATGGCGCATCTCCTAATATGGCGAAGACGTGTCAAAAGGGTGGCCTTTTGACATGCACAATTTCAGTGGGGGAATTGAAAATGAAAAAGTTGCCAGCTGAGACACGTCTCTGCGCGGTCTTTGTTGATTACGACAATATCTACCTGTCTCTCAGACGGCAGGATGAGCTTGCGGCTAAACAATTCCCAAAAAGCGTCATTCATTGGTTACGCCAATTGGAAACTGGTGAGTTGATCACCGAGACAAGTAACAGTGGTGCTAAAATTGAGCGCCGTTTGGTGATGTGCCGTTGTTATGGCAACCCAGTGCCGCGCCGAAACAGCAGTGACCAAAGCACAGACATTGGCTCATTTCCATTTGTGCGTCATCATTTTCTTCGCGCTGGCTTTGACATCGTTGATTGCCCTCCATTAACATCACAATTAAAAAATTCGTCCGATATCCGCATGGTCATGGATATTCAAGATTTCCTGGATCACAAAACCCATTTCGACGAATTTATGATTCTATCTGGTGATGCTGACTTTGCCCCTATTTTGCAAAGACTTCGCACCCATGCACGCAATACAACTATTTACGTCAATGAAAACACTGCTGTGCCATATGTAGCCTTGTGCGATGCTCAAGTTCGCGAACAAGACCTGCTCAACCGCATGCAAAAATTTGCAAAGCAAGAAGCCAGCAGTAATAAAAAACTCGAACGCAAAAACAAAAATTTATTACCAGAACCTGATAAAACAGGCCTGGAAATTTCTGGTGCCAATAACACAAGTTCAAACGCCCCAGCCCTTTCAGACATTCGCACTCAAATCACAAATGAAATCGAAAGAGCTGTCTCTAATTCAAGTGCTCCAGTAGCACTCTCATTTTTAGCTGATAAAGCACAGCGAACTATTGGCCATGAAAAAACAGTTGGCTCAAATTGGGCAGGCTACGGTAGTTTTTTAAACTTTTTACAAAACAACTTGCCAGAGACCATGCGCGTCACAACCAACCAACCCTATTATGTGGTTGATGAAAGCCGTCATAAAGCACCGAGAACGACAACAGAAGCTCCCGCTTCAGAAACTGAAACAGTCTCACAACTTACAGAACATAACTACCACACGCCACCTGCAAGAGATTACTACGCTGAACCAGATCATGGCGAAATAGACCAAAACACATATTCTATTCCAGCACGTCAGCAAGAAGCCAATAAGATATTAGAAAATAATCAGTCAATCAGAGACACAATAAGCCGTGTTCATGAATACACACACGTGCCAGCCTTAGCGCCAAGTGAATATCAGATTATGTTTGAAGTCATCACAGATGAGCTAAGCGAAGTTGGTCTTAAGGGCAGACAAACAGCCTATAACATCTCAAGCAGGGCAAAAGTTGAAGCTGTAGATCTAACACCAGAAGATGCTCAATTTGTTCTCGACATTATCTCTGAAGCAGACCCATGGTTCGAAAAAGGAATTAGCCCTCCTCTTTTTGCTGAACGCTTTTTAAATGCGATTATCGCAAGATGCCGTGCAAACGGTCTACATTTGACCCAAGAAGAGTTTGAGCTTGTGTCTGCTTGGTTCACTGGAAATACAAAAAGCCTGGCTCATCATCAAAATTACGCTGAGCCAGAGCAAATCAGTCACCAAAGCCAAGAGACCTGGTTGCTCCCAAATAGCGAGCATGAAGCCCACATGGAACCAGCCCAGCAATTGCGCCATCCTTATATTGATCCATTAAATCCAAATCATGTCTCTCAAGAACATCATGAAAGCCATGAGCATATGGAAAAAGAACTGCCAAGAATGTTCCGCCTCGGTTCTGATGGCTAGGCTTGGTTGGTTAAACCTCAAACTCAATCATAAATTCTCAAATTCCAAACATAAAAAAACATAGGTGAAATTAATCACCTATGTTTTTTTATTTCAGAATGATAAATCAAAAAAATTCAACTTATCAAAAATAAATTCAGTTTATGAAGTGAAGTATTGTCCACCATTCGCTGTAATCGTCGCACCAGTAATAAAGCCAGTGTTATCATCAGCTAAGAATGCCACGCAATCAGCAATCTCTTCAGCCTTACCAAGACGACCAACAGGGATTTGCGCAATGATGCTCTCCAACACTTTTTCAGGAACAGCCGCTACCATTTCAGTATCAACATAACCAGGTGCCACAACATTAACCGTGATGCCTTTACGAGCATTTTCTTGAGCCAAAGCTTTAGAAAAACCAATCAAGCCAGCTTTAGCAGCTGAATAGTTTGATTGACCCATCTGACCTTTTTGACCATTGATTGAAGAGATTGAAACAATACGACCAAAGCCACGTTCACGCATGCCATTAATCACAGGGCGTGTCATGTTAAACAAAGATGTTAAATCAACACGGATCACATCTTCCCATTGCTCTTGAGACATCTTGTGAAGCATAGAGTCTCTTGTAATACCAGCATTGTTCACAATCACATCAACAGGCCCTAGCTTTTCTTCAATAGCAGCCAAACCTTCAGTACAGCCCTCAAATGAGCCCACATCAAATTTGAATACAGGAATACCAGTTTCAGTTTGAAATTGATTAGCCGCATCATCATTACCACCATAGTTGGCCGCAACTTGATAGCCTTTAGCTTTCAATGTTTCAGAAATAGCCCGACCAATACCCCGGGTTCCACCAGTTACAACAGCTACACGTGCCATATGTTTTCTCCTAAATTTTTTAATATTTTTATTTCAGTTTTTGTAAATTAAGCACGCTCAACACAAAGAGCTACACCCATACCACCACCGATACAAAGTGTTGCCAAACCTTTGGCACTGCCACGACGCTTCATTTCATGCAACAAGCTCACAAGAACACGTGCACCAGAAGCACCAATCGGGTGACCAATAGCAATAGCACCACCATTTACATTCACTTTAGACGTATCCCAGCCAAGACCTTTATTCACAGCAATCGCTTGCGCTGCAAAAGCTTCGTTAGCTTCAATCACATCAAGGTCATCAATAGTCCAGCCAGCTTTCTCCAAAGCCACTTTAGATGCCGGAATTGGGCCTGTTCCCATTACAGCTGGGTCAACACCAGCTTGTCCAAACGAAACAATACGAGCCAAAGGCTCAATGCCGCGTGACTTAGCTTCAGCTGCTGTCATAAGCACAAGAGCCGCTGCACCATCATTGATACCAGATGCATTACCAGCCGTCACAGTACCTTCACGATCAAAAGCAGGGCGAAGCTTAGACATATTTTCAATAACCGCACCTTCACGGATATATTCATCCTGGTCAAAAACAACTTCAGCTTTGCGTGTTTTAACCGTCACTGGTACGATTTCATCTTTAAATTTACCAGCAGAACGTGCGGCTTCAGCTTTATTTTGAGAGGCTAGAGCAAATTCATCTTGAGTTTGACGGTCAATTTGAAATTCTTTAGCTACATTCTCAGCAGTAGTACCCATGTGATAGCCATTAAAAGCATCCCATAAGCCATCCTTGATCATGGAATCAATCATTTCCATGTTGCCCATTTTGGTGCCATTTCTCAAATGCGCCACATGCGCAGACTGGCTCATAGATTCTTGGCCACCCGCAACAACGATTTTCGCGTCACCATTTTTGATGGATTGCATGCCAAGTGCTACAGTTCTAAGACCTGAACCACAAACCTGATTAATGGTCACAGCAGGAGTTTCATGAGGCAATCCAGCAGCAACAGACGCTTGGCGAGCAGGGTTTTGTCCCTGTCCAGCAGTCAATACTTGACCCAAAATAACTTCACTCACATCCCCAGGAGCAACATCAGCTCGAGAGATCGCTTCTGAAATTACTGTTTGTCCAAGCTCATGCGCAGAAACACTGGCTAAACTACCATTAAATGAGCCAACAGCTGTTCGAACAGCACTAGCAATTACAATGTCTTGATCATCCGACATAGAATAGTTCTCCTCCTAAATTAAATGAAATAACCCATCTTTTATCTTATAAATATCTTTCGAACTTAAGCAATCACACATATAATAAATATCGCAATTACTTCGTTTTTTTAGAGGTTTTATGAGGCTCAAACCTCTAATTGGGGTAATTTTCTGAATTGACTATCACTTCAATCAACAATAAACACTCTGAAAGACGTTTTAGACCATTACCAAACGATAAAAAAGCGAACTTAGGTCTTAAAAGTGCCTAAAAATTTAGAGCAATTAGTCGATTCAATTCACTAGAGAGTATAGTCTAGCTATTTGATGTTCGTTAGAGACAAAACAGGAAACTGAAACGATGGATTATAGAGTTGTCACAAGCGATTTTGCAGTCGCCCCACAAATCAGTCCTGAACATATCAAAGAGATCAAAGCCCTCGGATATGTGGCAATCATCAATAACAGACCTGATCACGAGGTCGAAGGACAACCAACCTCAGAAGAAATACGCGTCCTAGTTGAAGAGGCTGGCTTGGATTATTATTTTCTTCCCATCCAATCAGGAAGCTTGCCGATGGAAGCTGTTGAGCAAACAAAAGAGCTCATCGCTAACATTGATGGCCCAGCATTTGCCTATTGCCGTTCAGGCACAAGGTCAATCACCCTCTGGGCCTTCTCAAAAATTGGCCAAACAGAAACTCAAGAGGTCATCAACTCAGTAGAAAAAGCCGGCTACAACCTCCCATTCCTACAAAACTATCTGTAAAAGAGAAGAATGTTGCTCATCAAAGCAACATTATCGCTTCCATAAATTACATTTGATGCAACATTCAGAAATATAATTTCACTGTCATAACTCACTCATTTTCCTTGCGAGAGAGCATTTTAATGCTATTTATCCCTGTGAAATGCATGACAACTCCCTTATGGCCAAACCTAGTAGCGGCCATAAAATATAAGGAAATGAAACATGACCAGCCATGCGGTATCAACAGCCGTAATCGGCGCGGGCGATTGGGGCAAAAACCACGTCCGCAAGTTTCACGAACTTGGCTCATTAAAAGCCATTTGTGAAACAAATCCAGACGTCGCACAAAAAATGTATGACGACTACGGTGTCAGCAATAGATCTTTTGAAGAGATCATTCATGATCCTCAAATTGATGCCGTCGTTTTGGTCACACCGGCCAACACACACAAAGAGCTTGGGCTCAAAGCGATAGAACAAGGCAAACATCTTTTTATCGAAAAGCCCATTGCACTGAATACGCCTGACGCCCTTAGCCTAACCAAAGCTGCCAAAGATAAAGGCCTCATTTTAATGATCGGTCATTTATTGCAATACCACCCTTGCTTTGAAAAAATGAAAGAACTTGTCCATAACGGAGAACTAGGTGAATTACGCCATGTTCATTCACGCCGTTTCAACATTGGCAAGTTCCGCCAGGAAGAAAATGTCATATGGGATTTAGGCCCACATGATGCATCAATGGTTCTCTCTCTAATCAATGATGAACCAACCTCAATTAGAACAAGCGCAAGCAGCTACTTGCTCCCAACCGTAAGTGATTTTGCAACCATAAATCTTGAATTTAAAAATAACATCAATGCAGAGTTGAGCCTCTCCTGGCTTACGCCACAAAAAGAGCACCGCCTCATTGTTGTGGGATCAAAAGCTATGGCTGTATTTGATGACACATTGGAATGGGATGAAAAACTACGTATTCACCGTCATAACTGCGCCATGGAATATAACAAACCAGCTGTATTAGACCGTGATATGGAAGGTGAAGCCGTCAAAGTGCCCTTTAAAGAACCTCTATTAAACGAATGCGCAACATTTCTAACCTGCATTGCAACAGGCGCACAACCACCAAGCAACGGTGAAGAAGCCTGCCGCGTGATCAAACTGCTAGAAGAAGCAGATCCAGCTATAAAAACGGAAACAAGCCTCAGTCAAGCAAGCTAACTACTTGCCCCACAAACTCAAACCAAGAGCACAAAATTCGATGGTTACTCGCGGGCCGGTTTCTGGTGGGAAACCTGAAGGCCCACTAAAAAAGGCAACTTAAGCGCCACTTAATAACGCAGATGCTAGTGGGCATTGAAGCGCCACTTAATAGCGCGGATGCTTTGTGGGCATCTGAAGCGCCACTAAAAAGAGAAAGAATAAGAAAATGGAACCGATCCAGTTCATCGATTTAAAAGCGCAACAAGCTCGTATCGGCGCTGATAGAATTAATAGCAAAATTAATGACATCCTTGGCCATGGTCGCTACATCATGGGCCCTGAAATCACTGAACTAGAAGAAAAATTAAGTTCATTTGCTGGAACAAAACACACACTCTCTTGCTCTAACGGATCAGACGCCATTCTTTTGGCTCTGTTAGCCCTAGACATTGGCCAAGGTGATGCTGTGTTCGTTCCAAGCTTCACCTTTGCAGCAACTGGTGAAATGGTCGCCCTTTCAGGCGCAACACCCGTTTTTGTTGATGTACTACCAGACACCATGAACATGGACCCAGAGCATTTAAAACAAGCCATCAAAGAAGTGAAAGAAAAAGGTGAATTCACACCAAAAGCTGTGATGCCTGTTTGCCTGTTCGGTCAAATTGCAAACTATCCAGAAATCAGCCAAATCGCAAAAGAAGCTGGCTTAAAAGTAATCGCGGATGCTGCTCAAGGTTTTGGCTCAACCATCAATAACACCCAAGCCGGAGAATATGTTGACGTGCTTACAACAAGCTTCTTCCCAGCCAAACCTCTTGGTTGTTATGGAGATGGCGGTGCAGTTCTCACCAATGATGATGAAATTTACAACACACTCGTTTCGTTGAGAAATCACGGGCAAGGCGTTGATAAATATGACAATGTGCGCATCGGCATTAATGGCCGCCTAGATTCAATTCAAGCCGCTGTTCTTCTGTTAAAACTCGAAATTTTCCCAGATGAAATTAAAGCAAGAAATGAAATCGCAGACAGATACAGCGAAGGCTTGAAAGATGCAGTCGAGGTTCCTTTTGTGCCTGATAACATCATCTCAACCTGGGCCCAATACACAATCAAAACGCCAAAAAGAGATGCCATTGCAAAGCACTTGGGTGAGAATAATATTCCAACAGCGATCTATTATGTCAAACCAATGCATACCCAAACAGTTTATGCAAAATACCCTGTTGGCGGCGGCAAACTCCCTGTAACTGATAGCCTCTCACACGAAGTCATCAGCCTACCAATGCACCCTTACCTAAAACCAGACGTGCAAGATAAGATTATCGAAGAAGTCAAAGCAGCTCTTTAATAAACAAAAATGCGCCCCTGCCTCAAAGGCAAGGGCGCATTGATTTTCTTTCATTTAGTATCAAAGCCCTTATCCGACAATCTGCAATCTGCAGAAGACAAAAAACGTAGGCCTCAGTGCGGTTGCTGGTGGGCAACCTAAAACGCAACTAAAAGAAGCCGTCGGGGCTTAGCCCCGCGCCGTCGCAGGGCGGGCACTTCGTGCCCATCGCCCGTGAGACAAAACTAGAGACTCTTAAGCAAAGTTTCAGCTGAGCTTGCGTCAGCCTCAGTTGGGTTTCCTTCAATATTTAAAACAGAAACAACACCATCATCAACCAACATTCCATAACGATGCGAGCGCACACCAAGTCCATGCCCGGTTGCATCAAGTTCAAGCCCTAATGCTTCCGTAAATTCGCCGCTACCATCAGCCAACATAACGATTTTGCCATCGGCCCCAAGCGATTTACTCCAAGCATCCATGACAAATACATCATTCACTGAAACACAAGCGATTTGATCAACGCCCTTAGCTTTAAGCTCATCATGAGATGCCAAATATCCTGGTGCGTGGTTCATATGACAAGTCGGTGTAAAAGCACCAGGCACAGCAAACAAAGCCGTTTTCTTTCCCTTGCAAAAATCAGCGACAGACTGAGCGCTTGGACCATCTGCAGTCATAATCATTAATTGAACGTCAGGTAGTCTTTCTCCAACAGAAATGGCCATAACTAAGCCCCCCTTTAAATTATCAAGTTTCTGAGACTTAGCCTAAAAGAATAATAATTTTTTACAATCATTTTATGAGAATATAACTATTGTACTGGGCAAGGTTGCACCACAGCCAAATCGTCAGCCCGAAGCGTACATGTCAAAACCAGACCTTTAAATTTTTGCGCTTCATCTACATCAGAGAGACTAATTTTATAAAGCGATGCTGTATCACTTGTCTGTGCTTTTTTAACAAGCTTTGGAGTTGGCACATACATACCATCAGGCCCCTCAACAAATAAATCCACCTCTTTAGAAGAAGCCGGCACCAATACATTGAGAGTTAAAGAAGATGTATCTTTTTCTTTCTCAATTTTAACAGTCCTAACACCCAAACCATCCTTTGCTTCTTTCACAGGTTTAGGCGTCAGAGCTAGTGCCATAGATAAAACAGGAGCAAAGCGCTGTGCACTATCTCCATCAATCGTCAAACTTTGGGAAGCACTAACGGGAACACATAAATCATAACAAATGGCATATTGAGCAGACAATTTCAGTTTTATAGGTTTAAGAGGGTCTTCAGGCGTTAATAAAACCGGTAATGTCACCTGAGATTTATAACCAATAGTCATACCGGTCGGATCTTGAAATCTCCCCGGAACAGGATACATAACTTCAGCTTTTTTCAAATTTTCAGAGCCACTCCAATCAAAATAAGGGGGAATCCCCGTATCTCCAGGGGTTCGCCAATAAGTTTTCCACTTTGGAGCGAGGCGAATTTCTATACCTGCAAATAATTGATTCTGCCCAAGCCACTCTGTTTTGGCACCAATTAAACGAAGTTGAGACTTTCCATTTCCCTGCCATCTTCCCTCAGTTGAAGGGTCAAAAGCTAACGCGGAACCACTTAAAATAGATAAGAAAGTAGCGAAAAAGCTAATTAAAACAGGTCCCTGAATTTTATTTCGGAATGTAAAAGTCACAGCAAATCCTTTAAACCAATTTCGAAAATTATATTAAACCGATCAATCCAGGTAAATAGATACCAAAACCGATATTTTCAATACTACCATTCTCAAAACAACTGATCTTTAAAACATATATCACAATTAGGTGACACAATTAGGCAACAACAAAAAACATCCAATTAACCAATTCAAAGCTCACTCTTCCCAAAACCAATATTTTTTAGCTACACTAAACAAAAGATTAGAGCATTACTCCGAAAAGTGGAATCGGTGTTGGGAATGCGAGGTTGCTAGTGGGCAACTGAAGCCATAAAAAAGAAACGCTAGAAAAACATCTAGAACATTTCATTGAATTCAACAAAAAGAAATGATCTAGCTGTCATGGATAAAGCAAATGCAAAACTTATTAAAAAATAACAATGCATCAGGTCTAAGCGGACAACTTCTTTTAGCTATGCCGAGTATGCAAGACGATCGTTTTTCAAAAAGTGTCATATATATCTGCGCCCACTCAGAAGAGGGCGCAATGGGGTTGATCATCAATCGTCACGCAAAATCTATGAATTTTACGGATATTTTGGAACAAATCTTCCCAACAATAGACAATAGCCCTCTGTCTCTATCAGAAAACACAAAAGACGTGCCATTCATTCACTTAGGCGGGCCAGTGGAGACAGAAAGAGGCTTTGTCCTACATTCATCAGATTATCATTCGAAAAGCCATACATTCCCGGTAAATGACAATATTTCGCTTACTGCTACCATAGATATTTTAAAAGCAATTGCAGAAGGTACAGGCCCAGACCAAGTTTTACTTGCTCTTGGATATGCCGGTTGGGCACCAGGGCAGTTAGAAGAAGAATTAAGTGATAATGGTTGGCTACACTGCAAAGCAAACCCAGATTTAATTTTTGAAACTGACGCCGCTTCAAAATATGACACAGCCTTCAATTCACTCGGCATCAACCCAACCCACCTAGTCAACCAAACCGGGCATGCATAAAATCTAAATTTGCGATTGCGGTAATTAGTCAGCAGCTGAAGCGCCAATTAAATGCGTTATCTACTAACGAACATCACGAAGAAGGAAGCTCTCTACTTCAGAGTGCGTACATGACGCCAGAGGCGTCCGGCGTGTGCGCCGCCCCCTCGGAGGCCCACCGCTTCAGTGGTGGAATAGCCGTGAGAGAGAAAAAGAGCTTATCTTTTGCCTTTTTTATTCCCTTTTTTAGGAGGCTTTGCCCCCTTAGGACCACCAGTGCCCTTTTGATGAGAAGCCTGAACTTGAGAACCTTGAGGGTGCTGGCCATTAACACCTGCATCACCTGCTTGAGGAGCTCCATTTAAAGGGGCGTTATTAAAGTTGAATTTTCTTTCTTTATTCTCAACCGTCCCAGCAGATGGCTGCTCTCCGACATCTGAATATGTACCACCACTGGCCAATTGAGCATAAACATCCATGACCTTAGGATTCAAATCACCCGAACCTTGTGGAGACGGAGCAGAAACTTGCCCTTTAATCTTTTGAGATTTCTTGTTCTTAGTTACTTTTTTCCGAACTGCACCTGTCGACCCGGCAACAGCCGCTTGTTCAGCTAGTTTTAAAGCATCATTAAGACCTGTCCGCTTTGGTTCTTGTCCAGATACCTGCCCTAACCCTTGGTTCAATCCTTGATCTACTTTTTGGCTTACTTGCTCACTAAGAGCGGCATGCTTCTGCAAATAAGCATCCTCAGAAGCAGTGTGACCAGGATCCATATTTTGACCAGCCTGTAGATGGTCAGCACTATTCATACCAACTGGTTGCTGTTTTTTCATTTCACTATTTTGCAAATTAGCTAGTGCCGCTGCAACTGATGGATCAACCTTTTGCCCCACCGTTTCTGAAACTTCACCAGGCAAATGACCATTTTGCTGTTGCAACATTTGCTGATCCTGTACGACCTGGTTTGCATCTTGATTATGGCTTAGACCTTGATGGTGAAGAGGCTGAACCCCGGTCATGCCACCATTCGCAGCAACCTCACCTGCTTGTTCAACAACGATTGGAGTTTGTACGCCCGTATTTTGTTCTAAATATCCAGAACCAGCCTCATTTGCAATCTGCTGATCCGTTTGAGAATAATCCATAACAGTACCATCACTGTTCAAAACCGGCACTTCTGCAGCTTCACCTTGAGGAACATGTCCATTTACAGAGTTTTCTTCTCTAGACACATCAGTAGTCTGAATTTGATCTTCTTTGACTATTTGTTTGGCATCAGCGCCTGTTTTAGAACGAATGGCTCCAAACAAACCAGAGCGACCTTTAATCTTCACATCTTTTGCCAACGCTTCAAGAAGATAAATCACATCTTTTTGGTTCATAGGTTCGCCAAAATAAAACCCTTGTGCATACCCACAGCCAATAGAGCGAAGGAAAGTAACATCCTCTTCGCTTTCAACACCTTCTGCAACAACTCCCATATTCAGCTCACTCGCAAGCGCAACCACAGAGCGTAAAATTGCAGGGCCAGTTTTACCTGAAGAAACATTGTGAACAATGGAGCGATCCACTTTCAAAGTATCAAACGGAAAACGGTGCAAATAACTAAGGCTCGAATAGCCAGTACCAAAATCATCGAGTGCCAAAGATGCACCCGCATTTCTAAGCCAACCTAAGATCTCAACAGCACCTTCTGGATTTTCCATCACCAAAGATTCTGTCACTTCAAGGCGCAAACTATTTTCAGGCAGTGATTCCCGAGTAAGGATCATTCTCACTTCTTGGTAAAGTTCCTGACGGAACAATTCGCGGCTGGAAATATTAATGCTCACAATAAGCGGTTCATCAGCACGAGGTAAAATCCGGTTCCACTGAACGGCATCCTTAACAGCTTGGTTTAAAACATAGGACCCTAGTTCCGAAATCAAATCAGATTCTTCTGCAATGGGAATAAATTCATCAGGAGATAAACGCCCATGTTTCGGGTGGTCCCAGCGAATGAGAGCTTCAAAACCAGTAAGGTCTTCACCCTTTAGCTTTGTAATAGGCTGATAGAGAACTTTAATCTGCCGGCGCTCAATCGCTCTGCGCAAATCACTTTCCAATGCCAAACGATTATCCCGTTCACCGCGCATTGTTGGTTTGAAAATCTCAATCCGGTCAGTACCAGAACGCTTCGCCCGGTACATCGCTAATTCAGCTTCATTCACCAAGTCCTGATGGCTAAGCTGTGTACCGTCATAAACAGCAATACCAATAGAACCCGTTAGAATAATTTCCTTGCCGCCAATTTTCATTGGGCTACGCAAAGACCGCCTGATGCGCTCTGCAAGCAAGGCAATCTCCTGCGGGTTGTTCTCAGTCACCAGCAATACAGCAAACTGATCACCATTGATCCGAGCCAAGCTATCTTGCGGACCAAGGTGGCGCTGCAAACGCCGTGCAATGGTCAGCAACATTGTATCACCAATCACCATTCCAAAAGATTGATTCACATGTTTAAAGCGATCAATATCAACAAACAAAATGGTCGGCGGACGAACACCGCCTTCATCTTTCACGCGTGTAATAGCAATTTGCAGACGGTCAAGAAACAGCTCCCTGTTCGGCAAACCGGTCAAGCTGTCATGCACAGCATCCCCAAGTAACCGTTCTTGCGAGCGCTTACCATCTGTAATATCACGCATCAAACCAACACAACGTAAAGATCTCTGATGAGGCATCGTCACAGAATGAGCCCTCAGTTCATACCATAAGAAGTGCCCTTCATGACCGCGCATACGAAACTCAAGTTGCAGCTCGCCGCCATTCTTCTCTTGCAAAGTTCGCATTAACAAACGGAACCGTTCTCGATCAGAAGGATGCAAATACTGCATCCATTGCTCAACTCGGCACGTCAACTCACCTTCATGCAATCCCAAAACATCTTCTACTTCAGGGCTAACTGAAATTTCATCGCGCCGAGAATTCCATTGCCAAACAGCCGCTCCCGCTCCTTCTAAAGCAAGTGAGCGCAATTGTAACTGACTAGGCGGCGCACCGGCCAGCGGCTCAAATGAACGGAACGCAAATTGCGTCACAGTAAAGCCTAAAAGAACCAAAATAAGCACCAAGCCAGATGTGAGCGCTGGCGCCACAATATCACCTGAAAGCTGACCAAGCGTCGCAACACCTGCACCAAATAACCAAACAACAAATAACAGCCATGTCGGCACCAATGCCAAAGCTCTATCTTGTCCGCGAATGGCCAGATAACCGATAAGCAGAGACCCAAGTCCGCCAATAGCCAAAAGAGAAAGGCGAGCAAGACCAGAAACCAAAACAGGATCAAGGACAGCCAAGGCAATAAGACCAAATTGACCTAAAATCCAAACCCCAAACAATAGCTTGATCCAGCCATGCCAAAATCTTAGTCGCAAGAATGTATAGAGGAAGACAACAAGACTTGAAGCGATGGCCGCCTCAGATCCTGCTCGATAAAGGGAATTCATTTCCGGATCAAGTCGGAACAATTTGTGCCAGAAACCAAAGTCCACACACAAATAAGCTCCAACACACCAGGCAATAAACGCAGTGGCTGGAAAAATAGCCTTATGGTTTGCAACAAAAACGGCCGTAAGGAAGATCGCTAAAATACCAACAATGCCAAGCATGATGCCGTTAAACAGCGCCATATCCCGCAGCTTTTTACTCAAAGCAAGCGGATGCCATAAAAACACACGTGGGAAACGTGAGTTCGATAGCTCAGCAACAAATGTCACCGTTGATCCAGGTTCAATAGTGATGCTGAAAATATCAACAGCATCATTCGGTATCCGTAACGGCAGAAACCCAACAGAAGGGGTTAAATGAATTAATCGTTTCGCATCAAGGTCTGGGCGTAAAATACGTGATCCGACAATGTTATAACGGTCCGTTGTGACCACACGAACAATCTGTTTATCCGTATTATTTTTAAGAGCAAAAACAATCCACTTTGGGTCTGTGTTTGGTGTTTGCGCTTTCACCGCCATGCGGTTTGAAATACCATCGGCATCACGCGCAGTTTCAACCTGCAGCGTATCCCCAGCCCCTTTATAATGCTCACTGAATTTCGTAATCTCAATACGCTCAATTTCAGTCGTCAATTCAATAGGCTCTAACGCCTGGGCAGTTGAAAATGTGAAAATAAGGGAGAAAAGTAGAAAACTAACTTTAGCTACAAACTTCGCTGTTTGAGAAAGCACGCAATAAAATGATCCGCGTGAGAAAACTTTCATAACCAACTTCAGAGCGAAAAACAGCACTGATAGAGCACCTGCAACAGCAGTATGCGCCATAAAAAGGTACATAGTCAGCAACCTATTAATTATTTT
Organism: Methyloligella sp.; assembly: GCA_021604645.1. GTDB lineage: Bacteria > Pseudomonadota > Alphaproteobacteria > Rhizobiales > HXMU1428-3 > HXMU1428-3. The sequence continues at coordinate 183,332 of BQJJ01000004.1, read as the reverse complement.
TGCGCAAATATGCGTCAAACCAATCCTCAATTCATCCAATCAGACATCAAAATACATGCCATAGGAATAGGGCAAATAGATGAATCCCAAAATGCAAACTAAAATCAAATAAAAAAGGCGCAATTACGTAATTATTTATGTTTTACCTAAATCATTTATTAGCCAGCCAAACAAGAGATGATCCTGCCACTGACCATTTATACATAAATATTCCCTGGCTAACCCTTCTTTTTGAAATCCACATTTCTCAAGAACCCGAATAGACGCTAAATTTTCCGGCAAACTAGCGGCATCAATCCGATGCAATCCTAATTCCTTAAACGCATAAACACCAAGCGCCTTTACAGCCTCGGTCATATACCCATTTTTTTGAAATGGCTGTCCTATCCAATATCCTATAGACCCAGATTGGGTCACCCCCCGTCTCACATTAGAAAGAGTGATCCCACCTAAAAGATTATTGCCTTCTTTTGTAAAAATAAAGAAAGGATACCCAGTACTATCACGAAATTCACGCTGATAAAACCGCAAACGAAGCCGAAAACTATCTCTAGACAACTCATTTTCAGCCCATTTTGGCTCAAACGGGATTAAGCCGTCCTTACTAACCCCGCGCAAGTGAGACCAATCAGAAAAATCAGCCTGTTGCGGCAACCGCAAAATCAGCCGTTCCGTCGTAATAATAGGCCCCATATCAAATGATGCAGCTGAACGAAGAAACACCATCTATTGCTCTACCTCTCAAAACTACCCATATCTAATACCTATAAGAAACGACCTAGCGCAGGCTGTCTAATGTGAATTTTCTTTTAAAACAACACTGATATTTCATACCGGTCTCTTAGTGCCGGTTACTTCGTGGCAACTGAAGGCACATTAAAAAAAACCTAACCTAGAGGCATTTTAAAATTTATCTGAAACGCCCTTAAAGTAACTGTTAAACCCTTTAAATTCGTCAATATTCTGTTCGCAACCCACAAGAGCAATAGTTGGCTCACTTTGTTTTACAATCCGCTGAGCTAAATCCTGGCAAGCCTCTAATGATACAGCCTCTATTTCCTCTAATAGTTCAGAAATTGGTATAATGCGATCAAAGAACAAAAGCTGCCTGGCCAATTGCTCCGCCCGAACAGCCGAGCTCTCCAAACTCATAGCAAGACCGCACTTTAACTGGGCTTTAGCCCTGTTTAGTTCAGCTAAGTTTAAACCACTCTCACAAAGAGTTGCAATCTCATTTAACATCACTTCAGTGACTTCAAGTTGTTTCTTTTTATCACACGCCACATAAAGCCCAAACAAACCAGAATCTTCATACGATGAATGAAAACTGTAAACATGATAAGCAAGACCCCGTCTCTCACGCACCTCTTGAAACAACCGGGATGACATCCCTCCACCAAGAGCTGAATTTAACAGCTGCATTGTAAAAATATCAGACGATTTAAACGCAACCCCTTCAAATCCAATAACCACATGCCCTTGCTCAAAATCTTGAGCACCAGCCGCAATACCACCTTCATAAGCAACAGCCTCTAAAGAAAGCTTCTCACCAGATGGCAAACCAGAGAAATAAGTCTCGGCAAAACTTACAAACTCATCATGGTCAATAGCACCAGCTGCCGACAAAACCATATTCTCAGCCCGGTAATGCGTCTTCATAAAATCAGTTAGATCAGAAACCGTAAAACTAGAGACCGTTTCAACTGTCCCCATAACAGGGCGACCCACAGATTGTTTCCCAAAAGCTAATGATTGTGCCAGATCAAACACAACATCATCAGGCTGATCTTCATTAGCCAGAATTTCCTGAAGTATGACATCACGTTCACGAAGGAGCTCATCTTCCTCAAAACGTGGATTTTGCAAAATATCCCCAAGAAGCGAAACAGCAACACCAACATCAGAGCGCATAACAACTGCATAATAAGAGGTTTGATCAAGCCCCGTAGAAGCGTTTAAATCACCGCCAACATTTTCTATTTTCTCAACAATTTCAATTGCACTCAGAGTGGTCGTCCCTTTAAAGGCCATATGCTCTAAAAAATGTGCAATTCCATGTTGTTCGGGGCGCTCATTTCGGCTGCCAACACCAATCCAAGCCCCAAGAGATACAGTCTCAAGATGCGGCATCTCATAACTAACAACCCGAAGGCCATTAGCTAATGTAGAAACTCGAGCTTCCATTAAGGAGCCTTCCATTAAGCAACCTTGCCTGCTCTGGTTTTATCACCAATAAATTGAGAAACTTCAGCCAAATCATTTGGCAAACGTGTAACTCGTTCTTCGCTCTTCAGCTGAGCAACCAACCGAGCTGGTTGCAGCACATCAGCACCTGTTGCTTTTGTAACAACATCAGGAAACTTCGCCGGGTGAGCTGTTGCCAAAGCAATCATCGGTGTATCTTCATTACCCTTCAAGCAACGCACCCCAGCTTCAAGGGCAATCGCACTATGCGGATCAATAATATAATGATTATCTTCATATTCAGCCTTGATACGAGAGACAGTTTCATCTTCATTAATCCGCAACCCAACAAACAAATCTCTCATAGGCGCAAGCTCATTTTCAGAGAGCTGAAATTCACCCTTTTCTGATAGGTCATTCATGAGGCTCGCAATCCGGTTCGCATCACGCCCCGCCATCTCAAACATCAACCGTTCGAAATTAGATGAAACCTGAATATCCATACTCGGGCTATAAGTTGCGGTTACACCATCAGGTTTATAAGTACCTGTTTCCAATGTGCGCACCAAAATGTCATTCACATTCGTTGCCACCGCCAAAGTCTTAATCGGCAATCCCATCTTATGAGCAACAAAGCCTGCAAACACATCACCAAAATTACCCGTGGGCACGGCAAATGAAAGAGGTCTATTCGGGCTCCCCAAGGCAACAGCAGCCGTGAAATAATAAACGATCTGCGCCATAATGCGCGCCCAGTTGATGGAATTCACGCCTGTAACTTTCATGCCATCACGAAATTCATGATCATTAAACAAGCCCTTCACCATCGCCTGGCAATCATCAAACGTGCCCTCAAGCGCAATGTTAAATACATTCTCTTCTTGGGCTGTTGTCATTTGCCGGCGTTGAACATCAGAAACCCGGCCATGAGGGTGCAGAATGAAAATATCAATCTGTTCACGGCCCCTGAAGGCTTCAATCGCAGCACCGCCCGTATCACCAGAAGTCGCACCAAGAATAGTCGCCCGTTCACCGCGTTTAATGAGGGCCCGATCCATCAACAGCCCTAAAATCTGCATGGCAAAATCTTTAAACGCCAATGTTGGGCCGTGAAATAACTCAAGCAACCATAAATTATCATCCATCTGGACAAGCGGCGCCACCGCACGGTGGGCAAAGCTAGAATATGCCTGTTCAATCAGCTCTTTAAATTCGCCCTCTTCAATCGAAGAGCTGACAAAAGGAAACATCACCTGAAACGCGATTTCCTGATAAGAGCAGCCACGAAGGGCAGAAATCTGTTCAGCACTAAACGTCGGCCAGCTCTCAGGTACATAAAGCCCTCCATCACGAGCGAGCCCTGCAAGCATCACATCTTCAAATTCAAGAACTGGCGCTTGTCCGCGCGTGCTCACATATTTCAACTGATCTCTCCTAAAACGGGTTAAGCCTTTAAAGGAAAAAGGCCCTTAAATTTATTACCAGACTATATATTTGTTTTTTTCGCTTTTTGCCAGCATTCAATCATTTGCCCAGCACTTAATCATTTACGAAGACTGCTACTAAAGCGACTAAAAGCAAAAGCTATGAAAACCCCTATTAAGGTCAAAGCTAACCCATACCAAGTAAGTGCATAGCCTAAATGCTTATCCGAAAATTTAACCTTTGTAACTCCTGGTCGTGGCCATTCACCAGATGTCTCAATCCGTTTTTGATCAATCATAAAGGGGAAAGGTCGCTTCACATCCCCATCCAAACTAGCATAAAGCTCCCGAACATCCCGCACATACCACTTATTGCCGCGCACATCATTTTTAGGCGAGAAATAATTGCCCTCCTCGCTTAAACGAACCAACCCTTCAATCACCTGGGGCCCTTCCACAAGACCTTTAGAGCGCAGTGATGCATCCTTTAATCCCTCTGGTACAAACCCTCGATCAATTAAAACAACATCACCAGCTTCAGTTTTAAGAGGCGTAATAACATGCCAGCCAACTTTTCCCTTAAAAGGCAAAAAATAATGACGCTCTTGAGTATGATCAAAAACACCCCGCACAGTCACAGGCTGAAAGCGGATAGCATCTAAATCCTTTGAAAGCGCAACAACCTCTTCTAATGAAGAAGCAGGGCTTACAATCCGTTTATTCACTAGATCTATTAAATTAGCTTTCCAAGCTTTTCTTTCCATTTGCCAATTACCAAGGCCGATTAAAATAACCAAACCAACAATGGTAAATAATAAAGGAAGAATAAGACCAGCGCGCCTAAATTTATCAATCATCAGTTTTGCGTCCCTCTCGAGCATCATTGCTATACTGCAGACAAATCAAAATACCCTTTAGCGGTCTCAAAAACCCAGCTGAAAGAATAAGAATACTCGGCAACCAAAGAACAGCATGAACCCAGTAATCTGGGCGATAATTAATTTCCGTATATATTGCCAAACCAACAACAAGAAACCCAACGATCAACATAATAAAAACCGCAGGCCCATCACCGCTATCAGCAAAGTCATAATCAAGGTCACATGAAGAACAGGATTGATCAAGAGAGATAAAACCATCAAACAATCGTCCCTCCCCACAACGCGGACAGCGCCCAAGAACACCAGCTAAAATCGGAGAAACTTCTTTTTCAGACATAAGTAAAATACTCCAGGTCTTTCCATAAAAAATAGATGCGCAAATAATAGCGCGGTTGCTAATAGGCAACCTGAAGCGCCAAAGAGAAAGCGCGGTTGCTTTGTGTCGGTTGCTAGTGGGCAACCTGAAGGCACACTAAAAAGAGCAACCTGAAGCGCAACTAAAAATGGCCCGCCTAACAAAAAGTAAGCGGGCCATCTTAAATCAATTAACACATCAAACTAGTTTGCTAGTTAATGAGCACCTGGTGTGCCTTGTGCCCATACATAAATGCATGCAAACAAGAACAACCAAACAACGTCAACAAAGTGCCAGTACCAAGCAGCTGCTTCAAAACCAAAATGCTGTTTTGCAGTAAAGTGTCCAGCCATTGCTCTAAACATCATCACAGCCAAAGTGATTGTACCCACAACCACATGGAACCCGTGAAAGCCCGTTGCCATGTAAAATACTGAACCATAAATATTGCCGCCATTTTCATTGCTGAAAGCAAAGCCAGCATGCATATATTCATAAACCTGACAAATGGTGAAAATAACACCAAGAATAACGGTTAGAAGAAGTCCCCAAATCAAACCCTTACGGTCATCTTTAAGCATAGCATGGTGAGCCCAGGTCACAGTTGTACCTGAAAGTAGAAGGATCAAAGTGTTCACCAATGGAAGTTTCCAAGGGTTAAACGTCTCTGTACCAGCTGGTGGGAACACACCTTGTGTTACTTCATTCCGAGTAACCTGCCCTAAAGCAGCCTCTGCGCCGCCAGCCGTTTTAACCACTTCATCCCCTAAACCAGGGAACAGTGAAATATCAAAGAAAGCCCAGAACCATGCAACAAAGAACATCACTTCAGAAGCAATGAACAAAATCATGCCATAACGGTTGTGAATTTGAACAACAGGAGTGTGGTCACCATTTTTTTCAGCTTCTTTAACCACATCACGCCACCATAAAAACATGGTCAGTATAACAAGGCCAAATCCAACCGCTAAAACGGTTGAGCCGTTATCGTGCATAAATTGAATAGCTCCATAAGCCAATACAAAAGCCGCAACTGCGCCTAATAACGGCCACGGACTTGGATCCACCAAATGGTAATCATGGTGCTTTCCGTGAGAATCTGCCATTTATCTCTCCCTTAACATGTGCCCCAAATGCACGTTAGATTTTATAACTTCAGGTGTGGGCACCATAAAAAAGCCCCCTAAACCCCTCAGTACATTCATATTTAACTCAACAATAAATTTGCCAAAATGTTCAAAATTATTTCCCGGCTTGAACAGTACTTGCCGTCTTCAGCTGGGCTTTCTTTTTTTCAAAAAACACATATGACAAAGTAATCTCATTCACTGTTTTTCCACTCTTGTCAGTGACAATTTCCGGATCAACATAAAAACTAACTGGCATTTCAATTTCTTCACCAGCTTCTAATTTTTGTTCAGTAAAACAAAAACATTCAATCTTATTAAAAAAACTACCAGCAATCTCAGGCGTTACATTATAAATCGCGCTACCAACAAGCGGCGTTTTACCTAAGTTTTTAGCTATGTAGTTCACAACTACAGTTTCACCAATATGCACATCCATAGAGCGCTGAACGGGCTTAAACTTCCAATTAAAACCTTTAGCAACAGTGGCATCAAACTTCACAGTGATCTTCTGATCAAGAATAACACCGCTGTTAGCAACAGCCCTCTGAGTTGTCCCTCCATATCCCGTAACCTTACAAAATAAATTATAAAGCTCAGGTGAATAAACCACCAAGGCGGTCATCAAACCAATCATGCCCACAAGAGCAGTGACAACACTGGTATGGTTTGGCTGTGCTGAAGAGCTCAAGGGCGCATTTGCAACACCTTTATCAGTCCCACCTTCAAGTGAAGAGAAAACCTTGCTCTTAGTATCTTTGCCAAAACCCATCAATTAAAGTCCTTACAGAAAACCTCTTACTCTAAATAAAGTTACAAAGGTCTGTTAACAACATTTTCGCCCAAACGAATAATCGTAATGGCATAAAACAACACCACAAAAGCGGCCAAAACCAATCCAATCACCAGTGAACGACGCTTGCGTTTTTTCTGTTCTTCTTCAGTCATAACTTAAATCCCAACTTGAAACCCAGTTGAATAAAAAGCACCAGGTACAACATGCTCAATCAACAAAACTGAAAACAGAAAAAATAGATAAAAAATAGAATATAGAAATAATTTCTTAGCAATCGCATCAGCGATATTACCAACCCGCACACGATAAACCTGAAGAGCAAGATAAAGGAATACAATCCCTGCCATTACACTAAAAGTAAGATAGATCAAGCCACCAAGACCGATGAACGCAGGCGTTAAGCTCACAGCAAAAAGAATGAAGCTATATATTAAAATCTGTGATCGCGTTGCATCTGGTCCTTTAACCACAGGAAGCATCGGAACACCAACACGCTCATAATCCCGGCAACGATAAAGTGCCAAAGCCCAAAAATGAGGGGGCGTCCACATAAAGATAATCAAAAACAGAACAACAGACTCAAGCGAAATAGAACCAGTAACAGCCACCCAACCAATCATTGGTGGAAAAGACCCGGCCGCACCGCCAATAACAATATTTTGCGGAGTAGACCGCTTAAGCCACATCGTATAAATGAAAATATAAAAACCAATTGTCCCTGCTAGAAGTGCAGACGCAAGCCAGTTCGTCGCTAAACCAAGAACAATAATAGAAAAAACACTAAGAACAACGCCAAGCGCCAAAGCTTCATTTTTAGAAACAAGACCGCGCGGTATTGGTCTGGCGGCCGTACGTTGCATCTTGCCATCTATGTCAGCATCATACCACATATTCAAAGCACCAGAGGCACCAGCACCAATAGCAATAGAAAGAATGGCAACAAGACCTAAGAAGGGATGAATATCCCCAGGAGCAACCATCAAGCCAACAAAACTTGTAAAGACAACCAGAGACATCACCCGCGGTTTTAATAACTGCACATAATCCTGCACATCACCACCAAAGGTCTGTGCATCTTCCTCTTGTTGATAAGCTATGCTCAACTCACTCATAAACTGAAATTTCCAATTAAAAATTCAAAGTAAAATGATCTCCAGGCGCATCAAGAAACTGAGCGCCTGGAGGATAGATTTTAAGTTATTTAATCCGTGGCAATTCTGAGAATTGGTGGAACGGAGGAGGTGAAGACAATGTCCACTCCAATGTTGTCGCACCTTCACCATAAGGATTAGCCGCAGCTTTTTCGCGGCGAATAACCGCGTGAAGCATAATGAAGAGGAATAATACTACAGACGCTGCCGTAATATATGAGCCAATTGATGACACATAGTTCCAACCTGCATACGCATCAGGATAATCCACATAACGGCGCGGCATACCCGCAAGTCCTAGGAAATGTTGTGGGAAGAAAATAATATTCGCACCAATAAACATAATCCAGAAATGCAGCTTAGCTAAGCCATCAGAGTAAGTTATGCCAAACATTTTAGGGAACCAGTAATACCAACCCGCAAAGATTGAGAAAACCGCACCAAGTGAAAGCACATAGTGGAAGTGAGCAACCACATAATATGTATCATGCAACGCACGGTCGACACCAGCATTCGCAAGCACAACACCTGTCACACCACCAACAGTAAAGAGGAAGATAAATCCAATTGACCAAACCATAGGTGCGCTGAATGTTAAAGAACCACCCCACATCGTCGCAATCCATGAGAAAATCTTCACACCTGTTGGCACCGCAATCACCATCGTTGCAAGCATAAAGTAAGCTTGACTATCAACGCTCATGCCAGACGCATACATATGGTGCGCCCAAACAACGAAACCAACAAGGCCAATAGCAACCATCGCATAAGCCATTCCTAAATAACCAAACACAGGCTTTTTAGAGAATGTTGAAACGATTTGCGAAACGATACCAAAACCAGGAAGGATAAGGATATACACTTCAGGATGACCAAAGAACCAGAACAGATGTTGGTAAAGCAATGGATCACCGCCACCTTCAGGACTGAAGAAAGATGTGCCAAAATTACGGTCTGTCAACAACATGGTAATCGCACCAGCAAGTACTGGTAGTGATAGAAGAAGCAAGAACGCAGTCACAAGAACTGACCATACAAACAATGGCATCTTATGAAGTGTCATGCCCGGAGCACGCATGTTAAAGATTGTTGTAATGAAATTAATCGCACCAAGAATAGAGCCTGCACCAGCAAGGTGAAGAGACAAAATACCAAAATCCATAGCCGGACTTGGGTGACCTGTTGTCGAAAGCGGCGCATAAATGGTCCAACCCGCACCAATACCTTGAGCCCCTTCAGGTCCTTGGAAAAGTGAGAGAATTAGAAGAATAAATGCAGCTGGTAATAGCCAGAACGAAATGTTGTTCATGCGAGGAAACGCCATATCAGGCGCACCAATCATCAACGGCACAAACCAGTTACCAAAACCACCAATCATCGCCGGCATAACCATGAAGAAAACCATGATCAAACCGTGAGCGGTTGTAAATACGTTAAACATATGCGGATTGTTAAAAACCTGCATACCAGGTTCTTGCAGTTCCATCCGCATACCAACGGACAATGCGCCGCCTACAATCCCTGCCATAATGGCAAATAACAAATATAAGGTACCAATATCTTTATGGTTGGTTGAGAAAAACCAACGCGAGATGAACCCAGGCTTATGATCATCATGATGATCGGCTTCAACATGTGCCATCAATGCTCTCCCTAAATCTTGAAGCTAAAGTCAATTAAAATTTCAGTTATTATTTCGCCAATTTGGCTACAAGGCCGCCATTAGCGTTATTTTTCGCAACTTTAACACCATCATCAATGCTGTCATTCGATGCATATTCTTCTTTTGCCCATTGCAGCCATTTTTCATATTCTTTAGCTGTAACAACTTTCACTTGAATAGGCATAAAAGCATGATCTTTTCCGCACAATTCTGAGCATTGCCCATAATACATGCCAGTTTTACGAGCTTTAAACCAAGTCCGTGTAACCCGGCCAGGCACCGCATCCGCCTTCACACCAAAGCTAGGAACAGCCCAGTTATGAATAACACCCGCAGGGTCAGCCGTAATCAAAACGTGAACCACTTTATTCACTGGTACAACAACAACGTTGTCAGTTGATAATAAACGAGGCTCACCAGCTTCAAGTTCTTTGTCCTCTTTCATCGATGCTGTGAAAGAAATATCTTCATGGTCAGAATATTCATAATCCCAGTTCCACTGGTTTCCGATTGCTTTAATCGTCACATCAGCTTCAGGGAAAGTGTATTGAGCAGATAACAACCGCCATGATGGAATTGAAATCACAAGCAAAATCAAAATTGGAACAACGGTCCAAGCAAATTCAAGTGATGTACTATGGGTTGTTTTAGAAGGAACAGGGTTAGCTTTTTCATTGAAACGCGCAATCACATAAACAAGAAGCGCCATAACAAATAGTGTTATAACAGTGATGATAATCAATAATAGATTATGAAATTCTGCAATCTGATCCATAATCGGCGTTACAGAATCTTGAAAACCTAACTGCCAATCAACGGGTTGTCCTTCTGCAGCTAATGCTCCTGTTGATCCGAAAAATACTGCCCCGAAAAATGCTGAAAGTGCTGAAACTAAAGCGCTAGAACCCAAGCCTTTAAGTCCCAACTTATTTTTGAACCGTAAGTTCATAAAAAAGCTCCCTAAATTATTATCACCGCTCTTATTAAAATTCGAGCAGCTTGAAACCAACCCAACACAAAGTCAAAAATGAATTACCATCTATATCGTCAACAGATCCCTAATATCGTCGATTGACCTGGATCTCCAATATAACATGCCTTCAATATGTAAAATGGCCAAATTAATGCCCGTTGTAATCCACATCAAGCTATGACGCAATGTGGTAAATGGTAAAAAGTTTTGAACAATACTAAGATTATAGTCTAAATCTACGCTTCAAACTTATATCAAAAATAGAATTTAATAAATTTCAAAATCGAATTTACTAAATGCCATTTGTTAGTAATGTCACAATTTTGCCGTAACTTTTTCCAATAAACACTCTATAAGATTTAACTCCATAATAGAGTGATCCACACCTTTGATGACAAACTACCTCTCACCTTTAAGATGATAGGTTAAACGTCAAAGACCTATAATCTTTAAGATTTTAAAAAAATTTCCAAAAATAAGATACGAAAATGGTTAGATAACTACCATTTTAAACAATCAATTGATTAATTCATATCCAAACTTATGCCTTACAGGGAAACATAAGCAAGCGCAACCTTGCAACTGTCTATTCGCCCTATTTCTGCGACATATCTTCACATTTGAATATACATTACATCTAATGAATATGTCCAAAGCGATCTGCAGAAAAATTCTAGAACGTCCCAATTTAGCCTAATTATTGAAGCAAATCCTACATACTGACCATGCACAGTAAACACCATGTAACAAAAACTAAAATGTGCAAAATGTTGTAAAATTATATAAACTGCAAAAAATCGAATCAGATAAAATAAAATTCAATTTTTCTATTCTGCCATAAGTTACGTAGAAATGAGTTTTGAAGGAATGAGCTTTGCTTCACAAAATGTGCGCTAATAGTCAAAAACAAAAAAAAACAACTCTTAATAGACAAGTTATTAAGCCCCTAATGCAGTCTCTAACGAAGGCAAAACAAATGAAATTTGTAACGACATCTTTTTTCGCAAGCTTATCTCTTATTTTAAGTTTATCTCTTGGCCTTACAAATTCTGCAAAAGCTGAATCTTTCAAAGTAAGAAAAACTCACGGACATTGGCACCTAAGCTGCGGAACGCCTCCAGGAGCTAAGAGTGAAAAATGCGCTCTCGTACAAGACGTAACAGATGAAACAAGACCTAATTATAGCCTACGGGTTATTTTCCTTCGCTCCAGAGATGGCAAAAAAGAAGTACTAAGAGTTGTTGCCCCTTTAGGAGTTCTGCTTCCAACCGGGCTAGGGCTAAAAATTGACAACACGGATATGGGGCATGCTCAATTTATGAAATGCGGTAAAATTGGCTGCATTGCTGAAGTGGTGGTCACCAATAAAATCGTAGAAAAATTCAGAACCGGCAAAAACGCTGTTTTTATCATTTTCCAAACACCAGAACTCGGCATTGGTTTCCCTGTATCTCTCAATGGTTTTGGCGCTGGCTATAGAACTTTAAAATAATCGACCTTTCTTCAAGTCCATAATTAAACAGACCACAAGAACAAAAAAACCGCTGACTTTATTTTAAAAGTTTTTCCCCTATGGGGAATTCCTCTAATAAAGTCAGCGGTTTAATTTTGTCTAAAAAAGAAAGAGGGCTAATTTCAAAAGAAGCCAGCCCTAATTTCAACTAAACTAAGTAGCCCTTTATTCTAGCGCCACTGAATACCAATTTTACCGAACAAACGACACGTTTTTAAAGTTAGCTTACGCTTTTTAGCCTCTTTAAAACGTTGTCTTGGTGAAACCTGACGGCACCATCCGACATGCCGGCGGTAATTATTATGCCAACGTGGCCCGTGTAGATCACAGCCTTTGGCGATGTTTTTACGAAAATGAGCAATCGCACCTTCAGCATATTCATGACAAGGCCCTGATTTCTGGCCTTCATAAGCAAAACATTGCTGTAATTGATTTGAGCGAACTTTTTGAGCTCTTACAGGAGCCTGCTTTTCAGCACTCAAACACCAAGAATAATGTTTTTTATAGTTATTTCCCCAGCGCCCTTTTTCGGTTGGTCCACAACCAGTTTTCGCCCAGGTTGAATTTTGCAACACAGCAACTTTGGCATAATGCTCACATTGTGAGCGCTTGCCATAGTTCAACTCTTCAACACAAGATGTAATGGCATTTTTCTGACCAACACGCTCTGCTTTTCTAGCTTTAGGAGACATACGCATACAACGGCGGAAATGTCGCTTGCCATTTGCATGCCAGCCACGTCCGCGGTACCCACAGCGATTTTTCACATTTTGCTCTTGTAACTGAATAGCCCGATCAGCCCATTTATCACAGCGATCAACGGCAGTCTTATGTAAACGACCACGTTTTGGCCCAAGATCATCATCAAAGGCACGGTAATCTTTTTTCTTCACACCGGAGATACAGCAACCATTTTTAAAACCAGTTGCAACATCTCTCTTCAAACGGCACTCACCAACCCCATCTGCCCGATAAGGTCTTACATATGTCCAGGCTTGACAACGTCGATCCCCAGCGCATTTTTTGCGGCACAAGGCTGGACTACCCGTGTCATTTGGAAAAACTGAATAATCTTGCCCTAATAAAATTTTATTATTTTCAATGGACATTTCGGCAGAAGCCGACCCAGCAAACAACAATGAAACCATCAAAGCAGAAAGAGCAAAAACTTTTACCGAAAAACTCGATAATTGACGAATAAAAATACTTTTAATCACAAAAAACCCTCCAATTACGACCTGACAAAAATCAGTATATTAAAAACAGATAGCTCATAAAAGCTCATAAAATGCCAAAGGAGCAAAAAATGAACCAAACCAAAAAACCCCAAACCAGTGCCAACAACTGGCACAAATTCATGTCAAAACTATAGCTCTTAACGGAAAATACTATCCATAACTCTTTCATTCCACAACTTAGCAACCATTAACTTATGAGCCTAGGGCATATCCCTGTCTATGCGAAGAAGGAGTGACGCCACACGGTTGCGAAGTAAGCAACTGAAGTAAGAAAATGGCGTCAGGACATGGCGAAGTAACAGCACAGCCCGGTGTACAAGATCAGCCCGAACGGAGCGCAGCGAGTACGGATAAGCTGATCGCAAAAAAGCGCTGCCTAACGGAGAGCCCGCTGTGTTAACAGCGGAATAGCACGTGAGAGAGAAAGAAAGCCTCTTTCACTAAATAATGAATTGAGTATTTCAAACCAACGAAATAAAGTCACACCAATCCAAAAAAACAGCGCCTCATGCCAATAAGGCAATTAAAAACGCCTTCAAGGCAAAAGAAAGCAAACCAAAAAAGAATGACAAGTCCGCCCCCCCCAGCCTCAACTCAAAAAGAGAAAGCTGGCAGCACAAGCTCTCTTGACCAATCTGCTAAAGGCTCAAATGAAAAGGGTGAAAGAAAAGCCAAATTTTTAACTGGCTCAACCATGTCCCATATCATCACGATGACGCTAACTTCAGCCATCGGATTAATTGCTATTTTCTCAGTTGATTTTGTCGATTTCTTTTTTCTCAGCCAACTAGAAGACACAGCCATCCAAGCAGCACTCGGCTTTACAGGCACATTGCTATTCGCAACAACATCAGTAGGTATTGGTTTTGCGATTGCCTCTTCAGCCACAGTCGCAAAAGCAGTTGGAGAAGAAAATTTTGAAAAAGCCAACCGCCTCGTCATAAATAGCTTAATCTATACAGGTCTGGCTTCATGTATCATCGGCTTTTGTCTCTTCATTAGCCTGCCCTACATTCTTTCAGTCTTAGGAGCCAAAGAACACGTATTAGAGCTTTCAAAGTCCTACTTACAAATTTTAGTTCCGACCATGCCAATCCTTGCCATTTCAATGGCTGCAGGTGCATGTTTAAGAGCACTCGGTGATCCAATGCAAGCTCTCTACATTTACGTTGGCGGCGCATTCATTAACGCCGGCCTGGATCCATTACTAATATTCACATTCAATCTTGGCATGGATGGCGCTGCAATAGCATCAGCAACTGCACGAATTGGTATGTTATGCATGAGCCTTTACGGGTTACTGATAATTCATAGGATCAAAACAAAAACCAACTTTCTAAAATTAAAACAAGACCTAATCCCCTTTAGCTATATTGCTCTACCTGCAATTCTTACCAATATCGCAAGCCCAATTGGCAACGGCTATGTCACATATGCCCTGGCCCCCTTTGGAAACGCAGCAGTTGCGTCTTGGGCCATCATTGCCCGTATTCTCCCACTTACCTTTGCCGGTATATTCTCTCTTTCAGGAGCCGTTGGCCCAATCATCGGCCAAAATTTAGGAGGAAAACGTTATGACAGAGTGCAACAAACATTATATGACGCCGTGAAATTTAGCACCATCTATGTCCTCTTTGCCTGGGCACTTTTAGCCCTGGCAGCACCAACCATTTGCAACATCATGGAACTCGAAGGAGAGGCAGCTGAGTATGTTATGTTCTATTGTTATTGGCTCATCCCAGGCTTTGGCATGATCGGCTATATGTTCACAGCAAATGCCGCCTTTAATAATTTAGGAAAAGCCCATTATTCAACCTGGCTCAATTGGACAAGAGCAACCCTTGGCACCGTGCCATTTGTCATAGTCGGCACATATTATTTTGGCGTCTATGGATTATTATCCGGACAAATCATCGGCGGCGCTTTAACAGCCTTTTTAAGTCTTTATATTTGCCATCGGTTAGTGAAGAAGTTGCAAGAAAAAGACTAGAGCATGTCACTTTTATTGGATTCAAAGGCATGCTCTGTTTTCTCTCACGGCTATTCTATGAGCTGAAGCTCATAGGCCTACGAGGTGCGGTGCAAAGCACCGGACGCCTATGGCGTCATGTCCGTGCTCCTCAGTGGAGCACTTTCTTCTTCGGTAAGATACTTCATAAGATTTTCAATGAATTTAATACTATGTAGCACGCCCTAGAACAAACCAACTATACGAAGAAGGAATGGCGCTACTTCAGTGTCAGGACATGGCGAAGCGAGAGCGAAGCCCGGTGCACAAGATCAGCCCGAACGGAGCGAAGCGAGTACGGATAAGCTGATCGCAATAAAGCGCCGCCTCTCGGAGGCCCAAGCGCGATTAAGTGCTTGGAATAGCCGTGAGAGAAAACAGAGCAATATTAAAGAGATACCTCTTTAATATTGCAACTCTTCATAGACCTTGTTCACATCCTGGTTCCACTCATTATTAAAGAGATCAACCAAGCGTTCTGACAAGCTCCACCCATCCTCAACAATTTCGTGTAATGGCTCTAAGAAGATCCGCTCATCTTCGCCCTCTGGGTTCTTAAAGTCGCGCCCCTTTAACCCGGCATCAGACATCGCCAAAACTTCTTTAGCAATATCATTTAATTTATGAGACTGAATGCCTGCCTTCAAACCAAGACGCGGCACGTCATCACGAAGGATCTGACGCTCATTCGTACTCCATCCCTTAATCAGGTCATAGGCAGCGTCTAATGAGGCTTCATCATATAAAAGCCCTGTCCAAAAAGCTGAAAGCGCTGGCAAGAACGGAGCCGGCCCACAGTCAGCACCGCGCATTTCAAGAAATTGCTTCAAACGAACTTCAGGAAAAATCGTCGTTAAGTGCAGTTCCCAATCGGCCATCGTTGGAAGTTGACCTTCAAACCCGTCAAGTTTGCCATCCATAAATTTCGAAAATGGCTGGCCTAAAACATCAATATAGTCACCATCGCGGTAAACAAAATACATAGGCACTTCAAGGGCGTAGTCAACATAGCGCCCAAAATCCATCCCGTCTTCGAAGACAAAGGGGAGCATGCCTGTGCGGTCATTATCAACATCCCGCCAAACTTCAGAACGAAACGAATGAAAACCGCTAACGGCCCCATCTTTAAGAACTGAGTTACCAAAAAGCGCAGTAGCCAATGGTTGCAGAGCCAAACTAACTCGAAATTTCTTGACCATGTCGGTTTCTGAGCCAAAGTCCAAATTCACCTGAACCGTACAAGAGTTATGCATCATATTAAGCCCATATGTGCCGACTTTCGGCATATAGTCCCGCATAATCCCATAGCGTCCTTTCGGCATATGGGGAATATCATCAACTGAAAATTTAGGAGAATAACCTAGCCCCAAAAATCCAATGCCCATTTCATCAGAAATTGCACTGACATCTTCAAAATGGCGACCAATTTCATTTCGCGTCTGATGAATGGTTTTCAAAGGAGCGCCTGAAAGTTCAAACTGCCCACCAGGCTCGAGAGAAATGTTTGAAGAAAATTTCCCACAAGTGCTCGGCTCTTTTAATCCAATGATCACATCACCTTCAAAAATACCCGTGTACTTGCTATCTGCCTCCAGCATTTCATCGAGCAGCACAGCAATCCCGTTTTCCCCCTCATAAGGAACAGGAGAAACATCTTCCCGATAAAAGGGAAATTTTTCATGTTCGGTCCCAATGCGCCATTGGTCCTTCGGCTTCATCCCGGCTGCCAAATCAGCAATTAACTGATCTCGCGTCTCTAGCGGCGTAGAGTGGTCCACGCTATTTGACATATAAATCTCCTACAAGATTGGGAATAAAGTTCCGAAAAAAATTAAGATGCAAAAATCAAAACAACATACAAAAAGATGCAATCACCATTACACAAACACAAGTAAGGCAAATACAAAAAAAATCAATTACGCCAATCACCAAGCACACTATTCACCAAAGATAAAGCCGCAACTGCCGCAGTATCTGCTCGCATGATCCGAGGACCTAAAGAAATTGCTTTAACAAATCTTTGACCTACCAGCAAGTCACGTTCACTCGCAGAAAACCCGCCTTCAGGTCCTATTAAAACGGCGAGTGGTAATTGCTCAATTTCCTTCAATTGGGTGATAGGCCCCCCTTGCATAAGGCTCTCATCACAAAAAACCAGACTTTTGTCAGCTCCTTCAGCCTCTAACCATCCACTAATCAAATGAGGCAGTTTAACAGGACTATCAATTTGCGGTATTGAAAGAATGCCGCATTGCTCAGCTGCCTCAATAGCATTGGCCCTCATACGGTCTAAATTCACCCGATCAACATTCGTAAACTCAGTCATTACAGGAGTTAACCTGGAAACACCAAGTTCAACTGCCTTTTGTACCATATAGTCTAAACGCGCCCGTTTTAAAGGCGCAAAAATATAATGAAGGTTTTGAGGGGGAATTTGCGGGCGAAGCCTCTCTAAAAGGTGCAAACCGGCTAATTTTTTACTCTTCTTTTCAATTTTGGCCAGCCATTCACCATCGGTCCCATTAAACACGATGATTTTGTCACCCGTTGATAATCTCAGAACAGAAAGTAAATAGTTAGATTGGTCTTTTTCTAGCGAAATCTCACACGTCTCACTCAATGAATGCTCAACAAATAACCGCGTAGAAGGCCCCTTCGCCATAGTAAACCTCAAAATCTAAAAATTGCTAACTACAAAATGCTGAAACTTATGATATATCTGAACAAAATATCCTAAAACCCTATAAGTCTAAGTAACGAAGAGCTTGATAAATGGCAAACACAAAACATCCTGATGAAAATCCACAAAACTCTTCCACAAAAATAGACGACAACTCACTTAACACCGAACAAGAGTTCAATGAAAAAAATTATGACGGTGAAAAAAACACCCTGGCTCATCACTTTTTGCCAGAAAATAGAGAACCCTTCATCCGCCTACTACGTCTAGACCGTCCCATCGGCACATGGTTATTAGCCTGGCCAGCATTCTGGGGCCTCATTGCCGCCTACAGGAGTGAGCTTTCCCTTTACCCGAGGCTTCCAGCAGACCAAACCCCGGCAATTTTTAATAATTTTTTAGCCAACCAACCGATACTTCTTTTTGCTCTTTTTCTTTTAGGCGCCTTTTTAACAAGAAGCGCCGGCTGCGTTTTCAATGATATTGCAGATAGAAAAATAGACGCTCAAGTCGCACGAACCAAATCAAGACCCATAGCAAGCGGCGCCATCAGTGTAAAAACCGCCGTAAAAGTGCTGGCAATCCTGCTCACTCTCGCCCTATTGATTTTGCTACAATTCAATTATCTAACTATTGGTCTTGGGGTTTTCATACTTCTACCCATCCTGATCTACCCCTTCATGAAACGCATCACCTATTGGCCCCAAGCCATGTTATCGCTCTGCTTTAGTTGGGGCTGTTTGATGGGCTGGACAGCAATTAAAGGCTCAATAGATCTCCCTGCAATTCTCATGACGATCGCAGCCTTCACCTGGACTATGGGGTTCGACACAATCTATGCTCACCAAGACAAAGAAGATGACGCAGTCATTGGTATGAAATCAACCGCCCTGAAATTTGGAGACAATACACAAACCTGGCTTATCGGCTTTTATGGCCTCACAATCATCCTTCTATATGCCGTTGGTATGCTCATTGGTGCACAACTCATCTATTTCACAGCCATAGGCATGGCCGCCTTGCATGCCTCTTGGCAAATCGGAACCTTAAAACTAGATGACGCAGACAATTGCCTCCACCGCTTTAAATCAAACGGTGTTTTTGGCCTTATTGTTTTTATCGGCTTTACAGCAGATCACCTGATGGCTCTCGCTTTAAGAGGGTAAAAAAGCACCAAGTCCATACGCTTTTTTACGAACGAGCGGAAATCTCACGGCCTTTAACACGTTTGGAGCGACGATGTACCTCTAACCCAGCGCCCACATCTCGCACACGCAAGAAATGCGGACCTCTGCGATTGAGATTGTAAAAAGGCTTACGAGGTTGTGGAGACCTTATCTCAATGGAACCAGCTGGTTGAAACGGCTCATCAATAAACCCATCCGGTGCAACGAGTAACTGTGGCAAACGCAAACGAGATGACCAAAACTTCCACAAAGCCTGAATTTCATCTTCATGATCTGCATAATAAAGCAAAACATCCTTTGAGCGGTCTTCATGCAGCAAATAAAGAGAAACAACACCTTCTTCTTGCTCAGCAAAAGGAATATCAACGGCAAAAAATGTCTCTAGCTTTTTTTGAAAAGAACAAGCAGGCAAAGAAGGAATAATTTTTTTTGAAAAAAACGATTTCATCACATGAGGAATAAAAGGGCGGTAGCCATCTACCCGTAATAGATCAGAAAATTTCCAACAAGTGGGCGCAGGCGTATAGTGCACCGCAACACCAATATATTGATGCAGTGGAATACGGTCTACTTTTCTAAAAATCCCAAAGCTGTGTTGTCGGAAAGCCAAAGCTTTCCGACTGATCACAACATCAATTCCGGCAAAAGTCAGCACATCCTTTAAAGCCGTAGGCTCTAAAGTTAAGCGTGAAACCAAACTTTTGGGGAAAAGGGGCTTCGATCGGAGAACTGGGACAAAGCCCCAGCCATCTCCTTGCGATTTACGCCTCACTGTTAACTCCCTGAGTTGACCATCTTTATGGGTCATTACAAAAGAGTATGCCAGAAACACATGTTTTTACTCTTAAGAGAAATGGTAAATTATCCGTTTGCAATCGCGCAGAAATGGAATAAAAAGCTATGACATTATGGCTAATTCTAATCATTTAGTCTAAAGCCAATAGAAGTAGAAAACCAAATTTTCCACGATCAAAAGGATCCCACAGAATGCTTCATAAAGAAGGCATGTTAGACACCTTAAAACAATCGGTATCTAAAGCTGGTGACCTCGCCCTGGAATTTTTTGGCAAAGATGTTGATATTGAAATTAAAAAAGACGGCAGCCAGGTCTCGGCAGCTGATCACGCTGTAAATGACCTTCTAGAACAAGAATTAAGCCGACTAGACCCCTCAATCAAATGGTTATCTGAAGAAAGTCCCGTTGATGATAGTCGCTTAAATGCCCCTCATATCTGGATTATAGACCCAATCGATGGCACCAGAGGCTTTTTAGAAAACAAGCCAGATTGGACAATCGTCGCAGCTTTAATCGAAGAGAACCGCCCTGTTCTAAGTGTTGTTTATAACCCGGTTAAATCAGAGTTATTCAGCGCAGAAGCCGGAAAAGGTGCCTTCTTAAACGATAAAAAAATAAGCACAAGTACAACCACAGATTTATCAAAAGCGCATATCATTTCTTCAAAAGGACACTTTAATCGCGTTTTCACCGAAGAAACGCAAAAACCATCCACCCGCACCTGGAATAGCTCAATGGCCTATAGAATAGCCCGCATTGCAGAAGGAGTGGCAGATGCCACAATCTCTCTAACACCTAAAAATGACTGGGATATCGCAGCCGCTCACCTGATTTTAGAAGAAGCTGGCGGTCAAATGAGCACCCACCTGGGAAATACAATCACATACAACAATCAAGAAATTCGCCATCCAAGTGTAGTGGCAGCAACAAAATCATTATACAAACCAATTATAAATAAAACAGAACAAGCTATTAAGCAAAACTAAAGGAAGAACTATGAACGACAAGTCAAATGAAAATAATGATCAATTATTACATCTTGTTTTTGGTGGCGAGCTAACAAGCTTAGAAAACATTACATTTAAAGATCTTGAAGATCTCGATATTGTCGGCATATACCCCAACTATGCCAGTGCCTATAGCGTTTGGAAAACCAAAGCACAAAGCACTGTAGATAACGCAAATATGCGTTATTTCATTGTCCACATGCACCGCCTGCTTGAGCCAGAAGTTAATTAGAGGCTAATCAACTTTAAAAGACTGAGGGTGTCGTCAATTTTTTGTGTTAGGTATTAGTCGATAAAACTTACCATTCTTTGATAGAAGACTGGTTTAATTTCGCTATACGTCCTATAACCTTGGCTTACAGTGTATTTAGGAAGCGGACATAAGATCTCGTGCAAGAAAAACTCTTTTCAGATAATAAAGTAGCTGATCGCGACAGCGACATCCTCAGTGAAGATTACACCACTAAGGCCGTCGCTAAAAGAATATGGGAAGAGCACCTCCACCCGAGAATAAAGCTAGTCCTTATCTCAAGCTTTGCCATGATCATTTCCGCCGGAACAACCGGTGCCGTTCCCCTGCTCATTCAGCGCGCAACAGATGATATCTTTGTCAATAAAGATACCTCGATGATTTATTACATCTGTGCCGCTGTCATCATCGTCACAACACTAAAATCATTTGCTGCATTTATCTCGAGTGTCACAGTCGGATATTTGGGAGAAAAATTCGTTGCTGACATGCGTATCAAAATGTTTGATGGTCTTACCAAAGCTGATCTCAGCTGGATTGAAGGTATTCATTCAGGCAAATTTCTTGCCGGTTTCCTGAATGATGCAACTCTAATTCGCAACACGGCTAGCAGAACATTAGTCGCCTTAGTCGAAAATTCTCTCAAAGTTGTTGCCCTAACAGCTGTCATGATTTGGATAGACTGGAAAATGGCCATCATGATTATGATAGCCCTGCCCCTTGGAGTTTATCTTCTCTCACGGCAACGTAAAAAAATGCACAGCTCCACCAAAAAAGGACTGGTGGAAACAAGCGAACTTTCAACACTAATCTCACAAACCTTGCGTAGTCTTCGCATCGTGCGTGCCTATGGACAAGAGCATAAAGAATTAGATCGTGCCCAATCTGTCATAAACCGCGCCATGGAATATACCATGCGCGGCATGCGTGCCCGCGCCATCTCAAGCCCTGCGGTTGAACTCCTCACCGGCTTAGGCTTTGCTTTGGTCATCTACTATGCCGGCACAAACGGCATTAATGGTGATGTCTCTTATGGCGACTTCACAGCCTTCATGGCCTCAGCTATGTTGATTTATCAACCCTTAAAATCTTTAGCCACTCTACAAACTGCCATTCAAGAAGGGGTTGCAGCCGCCAGCCGCGTCTATGGCATAATAGATCGTGATGTAGCACTAAAAGAAAAACCAGATGCGAAAGATCTTAAATTAACATCAGGCGAAATCACCTTTGAAAATGTCTCGTTTTCTTATGAAGATGACGCGCCCTTGTTTGAAGATTTCAGCCTCACAGTACCGCCGGGTAAAACTGTCGCCCTAGTTGGTCCCTCTGGCGGTGGCAAAAGCACCATACTAAATCTGGTCTTACGTTTTTATGACCCAACAAAAGGCACCGTCAAAATTGATGACCAGGACATCTCAAACCTAACTCTAAAAACCTTGCGAGAGGCAACAGCTCTCGTCACACAAGAACCTCTCTTATTTGACGACACCATCGCAAATAACATCGCCTATGGTATGGCAAACGCAACGCAGGAAGAAATAGAAGCAGCAGCCAAAGCGGCAGCGGCTGACGACTTTATTAAAAACTTCCCCAAAGGCTATGACAGCACCATTGGTGAAGCAGGCAACAATCTTTCTGGCGGTGAGAAACAAAGGATCGCCATAGCAAGAGCCATTTTAAAAGACGCCCCTATTCTGCTTCTCGACGAACCAACAAGCGCTCTCGATAGCAAATCAGAAGCTACCTTCCAAAAGGCTCTCGATGGGTTAATGAAGGGAAGAACAGTGCTGATGATCGCTCACCGTCTTACAACAGTGAAGCAAGCTGATCTGATCTGTGTTCTGGCTCACGGCAAAATGGTTGAAATGGGGACCTATGAAGAACTTTTGAAAAAAGGCGGTTTGTTCTCAGAATTACATTCAACCCAATTTAGAACGACAACGAATAATACAGATGGTTCTTCTAACACGGAAGAGTCTCAATCTGCTAAAGAGCAAATACCAGCTGAGTAAAAGCAAAAAACAACATGCTCAAAAAACTTTTAAAAAACCCTCTCTGGGGGGAGAGACTGGCTGATGGCCTTGCAAAATACATAAAATATGTACGAAGCAAAGGAATAACCATTTGTGAGCCAGAAAACCCGGATGAACTCTTCTTAAAAGAAGACCCGTTCATCCTCGCCGTATGGCATGGACAGTTTTTACTCATCCCCACAATCAGACCAGAAAAAATCAAAGCAAAAATTGTAGTCGGTGCTCACGGAGATGCCGAACTCGCCGCTAAACTCGTCTCAAGATTTGGCGTCACGCCCATTCGTGGCTCTGGTGCAGCAGGCAGACGCTCGAAAAGAGATCGCGGTGGCGCAAAAGTTTTAAAACAAGCCATCAAAGCCCTGAAAGAAGGCTTTTGTATTGTCTCAACCGCAGACGTCCCACCAGGGCCAGCTCAAAAGGTCGGAGAAGGCATTATCACAATGGCGCGGCTTTCAGGCAAACCGATCATTCCTGCTGCCATTGCCACAAAAAGAGCCATCACATTTAAAAGCTGGAGCCGGCTCACCATTAATTTGCCCAGCTCAAAAACAGGGTTTGTGGTCGGCGATCCCATTCACGTACCACGTCACAGCACACCAGAGGAATTAGAAAAACTACGCTTAGAGTTAGAAGCTGCCATGGGAAAAGTTACCAGGCGCGCTCACGAACTGGCTGAAAGAAGCCCGAAGAAAATTCTTCCACTCTGGGAGCGAACCCTCAAACCAGGCCTCGCTCTAAAATCATATAAACTAGCAACCAGTATAGCCAAACCAATAGCACCGCTCATCTTCAAGTATCGTGTCAATAAAGGCAAAGAAATCCAAGAGCGCGAGCAAGAACGCTATGGCATCAGCGAATTAAAACGCCCCAAAGGCCCTCTCTGGTGGTTCCATGCCGCAAGTGTTGGAGAAACCAATGCTTGCTTGCCGATAATAAAAAAATTACTCAGCCATCACCCTGAGCTTTCTATTCTCCTCACAACCGGCACGACAACCTCAGCCAAATTGGCAGCCAATAAATTACCGACACGCGCCTTTCATCAATTTATCCCCCTAGACAACAAACTCTTTGTCAAAAGGTTCTTGGCACATTGGCGCCCAGGATTAGCAGCCTTCGTTGAATCTGAAATCTGGCCAAATTTAATCATAGAAACACACGCCAGAAACATACCTCTTCTTTTAATAAATGGCCGCATGTCAAAGAAGTCCTTTAAACGCTGGTTTAAAAAACCCGCCATGGCTCGCCCGCTCTTCGGTCGGTTTGACAAAGTCCTCGCTCAAGGCCCAATTGACGAACGCCGTTTTATAACGTTAGGCGCTGAAGATGTCATCCATAGCGGAAATATAAAAATCGACGCGCCAGCACTAACTTATGATGAAACGGAACTACAAACTTTAAAATCAGCAATCGGTGATCGTCCCTTATTTGTTGCAGCAAGCACCCATCCAGGTGAAGACGAACTCATAGCTGACGCTCATAATATCATTGCAATGGATTACCCTGATTTTTTAACAATCATTGTCCCACGCCATCCAAACAGAGCTGAAGAAATTAGAACCTCACTAACCCAGCACCAGAGGGACAATCAAGGAAAACCGCTTACAATTGAGCTCCGCAGTGAAAATACGATACCAAGCCGAGGCACAAATATTTATATTGCAGACACAATCGGTGAAATGGGATTGTTTTATAGCCTAACAAAAACGGCTTTTATCGGTGGCTCCTTCATCCGTCATGGTGGCCAAAACCCAATTGAAGGGTTAAAACTGGGCACAAATATCATTACCGGTCCTCATGTTGAAAACTTTGCGATTGCTTATTTTGAGTTATTTCAACGAGGTGGTGCTATTCAGGTTGAAGACGCCAAAACACTAGCCACAAAAATTGTTGATCTTTTAAAAAATCCGGAACAACATAAAAGCCTAAAAGCTGGCGGCCAAAATGCGATAGACTATCTCTCAGGTGCTGAAGAAATCACTCTAAAAACCTTAGAGACTTATTTGGAGCCTTCGAACTAATAGCGCGGTTGCTTGTGGGCAACTGAAGCGCAAACAAAAAGCACGGTTGCCGCGACGGTTGCTTGTAGGCAACCTGAAGGGGCCTAAAAAGAGTGGGCATCTGGAGGATTAAAATGGCAACTTGAAGGCGCACTAATAGCGACGGTTGCTAGTGGGCAACCGAAGGAGCGTTAACAATTTCAACCTGAAGCGCAACTGAAAGAGTTCAAAGCAAATGAGTTTGCACCCCCCCAGTTGGTGGCAAGATGACACCGGCCATATCTTACCAAAATACCTAAACCCTCTTGGTCAAATTTATGGCCAGGCGGTTAAATGGCGCTTTCGTTATACCAAACCTTACCAAAGCAAATTACCTGTTATCTGTATTGGCAATTTCACTTTAGGCGGTACCGGCAAAACACCGCTTGCCATTAAATTTGCTCATCTTTTACAAGACCTAGGCTGGGATCCAAGCTTTTTAAGCAGAGGCTATAAAGGAAAATATGCAGGCCCTCTTTTAGTAGACTTAAATGAACACAACGCAAAAGATGTGGGTGATGAACCATTACTATTAAGTCAGCATGCGCCTGCAATCATCTCTAAAAACCGTATAGAAGGTGTGTGGTTAATCGAGCAAAGATCATCAAACATGATCATAATGGATGATGGATTTCAAAACCCTACTGTTCAAAAAAATCTGTCCTTCATCGCAATTGATAGCGCAACTGCTTTAGGAAACGGCCGCATATTCCCAGCTGGTCCCTTACGCGCCCCTCTCGAGTTCCAACTGCCAAACGCATCAGCCATCATCATCACAGGTTCAAATACAGCAGAAAAATCAAACATCAAAGACTTGCTCCGTAAAGAGTATAATTTCAAAAAACCAATTCTGCGGGGGCAGCTCACCGCCTCAGAAGATACAAGCTGGTTGAAAGAAAAGCCAATTTTAGCTTATGCAGGGATTGGTCGCCCAGAAAAACTATTTCAATCTCTGGAAAATGCCGGCGGTAAAGTCATCCGCCGCAATCCTTTTCCTGATCATCATAATTTTACAAGCAAAGACGCGGAGCATCTCACCAAAATAGCTCTGGCTGATGATTTACAATTGGTCACAACAGAAAAAGATCATGTCAGAATTGATGAAAACAGCAATCATCAACTAAGGGCCCTCAAACGAATGAGCCGCCCTTTTCCAATCGAATTTACTTTTGAGAAAAATGATGAAGAAAAATTAATAGAGCTGATCAAAGAGCACTACCCAAAACCAATATCACTAGAAGCTCTAAAGGAAAAAACGAAAACTGATCACGACTAATGCATTCCACCTTAAAGTGAGTACCGGTTTTATATGAGGGCGGATGCCACGACGGTTGCTAGTGAGCAATTAAAAGAGCACAAAAAAGAGTGAGCATCTAAAGCACAAAAATGCCAACCTGAAGGGGCACTAATAGCGCGGTTGCAGGTGGGCAATCTAAAGCGCCACTAAAGATAGCTTATTTTTTATCGCGATATTTTTTCTCGGCTTCAATCGCAAGCTGAGCAGTTGCATAAGGTTCCTGGCGCTCAACATTCCAATATTTTAAATTCTCTAGAGGAATCTCAGCTCGGCTCATACCACAGATAACATAATCCCCAGGTACCAGAAGATTATAATCACCATCTAAATATTCAATATCAGCCTGATTTTTATTTCCGAGCAATTTTTCAAACCTATTCATCAGGGGTAACCCTATTAATTTTGTATCTAACAAGTTTTATCTTTTCTAACATAGTCTTGCAACCATTCAATAAAATCAGGTTAAACCAAAGCCGCACTAAACAGCGCCGGTTGCTTCTTGCGAATGCTTTGTGGGCAATATTAAAGCGCCACTAATAGCGCGGTTGCTAGTGGGCAACCTAAAGCGCCACTAAAAAAGCGACGGTTGCAAGTGGGCAACTGAAGGAGCATCAAAAAAGCGACCCCTGCGCACCGCCGTCTGTCCCATCATCATTTTTTTTAATCTTTTTAGCTTTTTTAGGCTTTTGTGAAACTGAGGTTGATTTCTTTATTGCTTTTTTGTTTTGATCGTTGCCATCAGCGTCCTGAATTTCAGCTAACACCTTGCCATCAACAAATTCAACATTGATCCTATCTCCAGAATTTAAGTGAGTAACACCTCGCACCATCTCGCCTGCTTCATCACGGACCAAAGCAAACCCGCGTGCCAACACATTCTGATAACCTAAAGAATTCATCAGTTGGCTGAGGGTTTGCAGTCTCTGTCTTTTTTGCTTCAGGTTAGACCGAATAGCTCTGTCACGTCGGTCTTGTAAATTATGAAGGTCATGGCCCCCTTGGCTAATGGCTTTCATCATCATTTGCGGCCGTAGCCCGCCACGCAAACGGTTATGAGTTTCACGAGAAAATTTCAATCGCTGAACCATGGTTCGGCCAAGCGCTTGCCTAAACAAACCAATCCGCTCGCGCCCACCTATAATACGGTTCATCAAAATATGCGGCTGCAAACGCCCGTCAAATCTTTGAAACTGGCCCCGCTTCGTTCGCGTAAATCCGAGCAAAGCCTGCCCCAAACGCCCAGCGGCCCCATCAAGCCGTTGCCGAGGAATGCCAACAAGGTCAACCAAACGCGGTAACCCACGAGACGCACTTTTCAAATCAGATCGCTTGGTCTGTAACTGGCGCGACATCGTCTTTAATTGGCGTAATTTCAAATCACCTAGCCGCTCAACAAGCTCAGAATATTTAGGCACAGCCCATTCAGCTGCTTTCGTCGGTGTCGGCGCGCGGGCATCAGAGACATAATCAATTAAAGTCCAGTCCGTTTCATGACCAACAGCAGAAATTAGAGGGATATCACTTGAAGCAGCTGCACGTGCAACAATCTCCTCGTTAAACCCCCAGAGATCTTCCAAAGAGCCACCACCTCGAGCCACAATCAACACATCCGGCCTTGGTATGCCGCTTCGTCCATCAATCTTATTAAAACCAACAATAGCTCTCGCCACTTCTTTAGAAGCGCTCTCTCCTTGCACACGAACAGGCCAAACAATCACATGAACTGGAAAGCGTTCACGAAAGCCATGCATCATATCGCGAATAACCGCGCCCGTTGGCGACGTCACAATGCCAATCGTCTTTGGCATAAAGGGAAGTTTTTTCTTGATGGATTCGTCGAATAAGCCTTCAGCAGCTAATTTTTTCTTGCGCTCTTCCAAAAGCGCCATAAGCGCCCCTTGCCCAGCTGGCTCGATGCTATCAATAACAATTTGATATTTAGATTGGCCAGGAAAAGTCGTCAGCTTTCCAACAGCGATCACTTCAAGCCCCTGTTCAGGGCGAATAGCAAGGGCAGCAGCTTTCCCCCGCCAGATCACACCAGAAATAACAGACTTATCATCTTTCAAATCAAGATAAACATGCCCGGATGCTGGCGTGCTAACACGCCCCAGTTCACCACGCACACGCACATAGGAAAATTCACTTTCAATAAAGTTTTTCACTTTGCCAGAAAGTTCGGAAACAGTAAATTCAGGCGCATTGCTAGTTGCCCGCGCTTTTTGTCCGTCAAAATCAAATTCCATGAAACTAAAATTCCAAAAATGTGCTCATACAAATGAAAAGAAATGCCAAACCTGAAAATAGTGCATAGAGCGCCTCTCTAAAAGCCCTAAAACTCAAGTTCAAACAACTGTATGAAGCATTTAGAGCGTTCCGCCTTAAAGTGGTTACCGGTTTTAGGAAAAAAGCAACGTTAACACAAGAAGCTAGAGCATTTCCTTGAATTCATCTAAAAGTGGAATGCTCTAAGCAAGAAAAATGAGATTTTTAAGAAAAATCGCTAAAATTCCACCAATTCAATTTATCCAAGACTTGACAGAACCCCTCCGAATGATAGGCCTAATCACTTAATTTAAGAGATGTAAATACAAAAGGGTCTTGAGGGTTACAACCTGACCCAAAAGCATTCAAAGAGGCAAAAAACGTGAATATTCTACTTATTGGCTCAGGCGGCCGCGAACATGCATTGGCTTGGAAAATAGCGCAAAGCCCTCTTCTTGATACACTTTTTATCTCACCCGGCAATGGCGGCATGGAAAGCTGCGGTACGATCATCAATCTGGATGTAACCGATCATAGAGCCGTTATTCAGTTTGCAAAAGACAATAATGTTGAGCTGGTCGTCATCGGCCCTGAAGCCCCATTAGTTGCAGGCCTTGCCAATGATTTAAGCGTTGCCAACATTCCCTGCTTTGGTCCCACAAAAGAAGCCGCCATCCTAGAAGGCTCTAAAGGCTTCACCAAAGATATTTGCAAAGACTACAATATCCCAACAGCCAAATATGCCCGCTTCACAGACGCAAATTCTGCCAAAGACTATGTTAGCAAAGAAGGTGCTCCTATCGTCATCAAAGCTGATGGCCTGGCCGCTGGCAAAGGCGTTATTATGGCCGAAACTGAAAAGGACGCTCTTTCTGCCATTGACGAAATTTTCGGCGGCTCTTTCGGAGACGCAGGCGCAGAAGTCGTGATAGAAGAAACACTCTATGGTGAAGAGGCCAGCTTTTTCGTCCTGACAGACGGCAAGACCTGCTTGCCACTCGTCACAGCACAAGATCATAAACGCGTCTTTGATGGCGACAAAGGCCCCAACACAGGCGGCATGGGTGCATATTCTCCCGCCCCAATCATGACAGATGAGCTCATCGCTCAAACAATGCGCGACATCATTGAGCCAACAGTAAGAGCCATGAACGACAAAGGCACCCCTTATAAAGGTGTTTTATACGCAGGCCTCATGCTGACAGAAAAAGACGGGGTAAAAACACCTCAGCTCATTGAATATAATGCCCGTTTCGGAGATCCTGAATGTCAGGTCCTAATGATGCGCATGAAATCAGATATCATTCCAGCTCTCTTGGCTGTTGCAAATGGCACGTTAGAAACTGTTGACCTTGAATGGAGTGAAAACCCCGCGCTAACAGTCGTCATGGCCACAAAAGGCTACCCAGACTCTTATGAAAAAGGCTCAGAGATCAAAGGCCTTGAGAAAGCTGATGAGTTAGACAACTGCCAGGTTTTCCATGCAGGCACAAAAAAAGAAGATGGTAAGATCAAAGCCATTGGTGGCCGCGTTCTCAATGTAACCGGCGTTGGTGCAACCATAGCTGAAGCCCAAAACAATGCCTATAAAGCAATTGATGTAATTGAATGGGAAGACGGCTTTTGCCGCAGAGATATCGGCTGGCGGGCTCTTAAAGGTTAAATAACTCTGCAACTTAGAAAAACAGTCTTTAACCATATAGAGAAAGCACACTTGAAAAAATAAGCCCATTTCCTAAATATCTCCTAAGTTTACAAACCAACAAAAGCAAAAGGCACTCAATGACCCGTTCAGTCCCACATTTCGGTTTAGCCCTCGGCGGTGGTGGCGCACGCGGTTTAGCTCATATCAAAATTTTGCAGGTCATAGATGAATTTGGCATAAAACCAAGAGCAATTTCAGGCACCTCTATGGGTGCTCTTGTTGGCTGCCTCTATGCCTCTGGAATGAGCGGTTTAGAAATTGAAGATTATGCCAAAGATCTATTCTCCAAAAGAACCGAACTTATAAAACGGCTCTATGGCAACCGACCAAACAAATGGGTCTCACTCATTAATCTGCGCACACCTTCAATTTTAAACGCGGAAGCATTTTTCCAAATGTTGATGCCTGAAGATTTGCCAGAAACTTTTGAAGACCTGAAAATTCCGTTTCACGCCATCACAACAGATTTCTACACACAAGAACAATACACAGTCTCAAAGGGCAAACTGATCCCGGCCATTGCCGCAAGTTCTGCCCTGCCCGCTCTTTTAAAACCAGTTGAATTAGATGAACGCGTGCTCATTGATGGCGGCTTTGTAAACCCAGTTCCGTTTAATATTTTAAATGGCAAAGTTGATGTAACAATCGCCGTTGATGTCACGGGTGAACAAGCCAGATTGGCCGGAAAAGTGCCAAACAGCATCGACGCCCTCATTGGCTGCAGTCAAATCTTGCTGCGCTCATTAACAAATAACATGCTTCAAAATAATGAGTTAAAAAACAATCAACCGCTTATACTCGCTCAACCAAGAGTTGGCAGATATAACGTCCTCGATTATTTCAAAATTGAAGATATCTTCACCCACTCTGAAGAAGCAGCTGATGACCTGCGCCGTAATCTTGAGCAAGTCCTAAACCAACAAGTGGCCTAGATTTCTTTATTCTCTTTTTTCTTTAAAAAAATCACGCAATATCTGCGCTGCTTCAGTTTCACAAATGCCACCATAAATTTCAGGCTTATGATGACACGTTGGTTGATCAAAAAAACAAGCCCCCTGCTCCACACCGCCCCCCTTAGGGTCAGAACAGCCATAATAAACTCGCCGCAAACGAGCAAAAGAAATCGCCCCGGCACACATCGTGCAAGGCTCAAGCGTTACATATAAATCGCAATCAATCAGGCGCTCTGATGAAAGACGAGCTCCCGCACCGCGAATAGCAAGAACCTCGGCATGTGCCGTCGCATCTTTAAGTTCTACAATCCGGTTACGCGTC
The DNA here is from genome assembly GCA_021604645.1 of Methyloligella sp. GTDB lineage: Bacteria > Pseudomonadota > Alphaproteobacteria > Rhizobiales > HXMU1428-3 > HXMU1428-3. The sequence continues at coordinate 151,488 of BQJJ01000004.1, read as the reverse complement.
TCGGCCAGAATTTCCCCTTCAGAAGAGACAATCACAGCACCAACAGGCACTTCACCAGCAATAGCGGCCTCTTTTGCCAATTCTAGTGCCCTCTCCATAAAGGATTGCGACATAATTTTTCACCTTTTGATTGCACTTTTAAAAAGAATACGACACAACAGAACACATGAATAAAAAACCTGACACAAAACCGCACGATGATACACAAGACCCATCGAGCGAAGCACCACATGCTCAAATGCGCATTGCAAAAGCAATCGCACGCGCCGGTGTTTGCTCACGCCGTGAAGCTGAAACTTATATTGCAGCTGGACGTATCAAGGTCAATGGTAAGAAAATTACAAGTCCAGCTTTAAATGTCACAAGCAGTGATAAGATATTAGTTGATGGCCAACCTTTACCAGATCAAGAACCCGTTAAAATTTGGCGCTATCATAAACCAAAAGGATTGGTGACAACTGCCAAGGATGAAAAAGATCGTGAAACGATCTTTTCTAAACTCCCGGATCATTTACCAAGAACCATCACCATTGGCCGTTTGGATATCAATACAGAAGGCTTGCTCCTCCTCACGAATGATGGAGAACTAGCCCGCCATCTTGAGCTGCCCAAAACTGGATGGCTCCGCCGCTATAAAGTCCGCGCCAAAGGAAGCATCACACAAGATAAACTGAATGCTCTAAAAGAAGGCATCACAATTGAAGGCATTAAATACGGCCCCATTCAAGCTCAATTGATAAAAGAACAAGGCTCAAATTGCTGGTTCACCATGGGGCTTCGAGAAGGTAAAAACCGGGAAATCAAACGCATCTGCGAACATCTTGGTCTCAATGTAAACCGCCTCATCCGTCTCTCATTTGGCCCCTTTATGCTTGGCGATTTAAAGGCTGGTGAAGTTGAAGATATCAAACCACATATCTTAGCTGACCAACTCGGGCCTGAGCTCTCTGAGAAATTCAACATCAAGCCATCGACCAATCAAGCGCAATCAAAAAAAGATGCGCAAAAGAAATCAGGTTCAAAGTCCGGCAAAAAACCGGGCAGCAAATCTAAATTTAATAAAGCTAGCCCTACAAACAAAAAAGAAAACAGAAACGAAAACAAAGGTGGTAAAAAAAATGATCCGGGCAATCGCTCCGGTAAACCATCACCTCGTAAAACCCAACGCCGGATTTCAAAAAAACCTAGGCCATAAACTTATAATTTCAGGAATAAATTAATGCGAATTGTTGGTGGCAGCCATAAAGGCCAAAAGCTTTTCACACCCAAATCAACAGAGACAAGACCAACCTCTGATCGGGTTCGTGAAGCCATGTTTAATAAAATCTGCCATGGTGTTTCAAAGCATTTTGAAGACTTCGATATTGAAAACGCAACTGCCTTAGATCTCTTCGCTGGTACTGGCGCCCTTGGCTTAGAAGCCCTCTCAAGAGGAGCAAAATTCGCAGTATTTGTAGAAGACGCAATCGAACCGCGCGGCCTCATTCGCAGTAATATTGAACATTTAGAGTTCACTGGAATTACCAAACTATTCAAACGAGACGCCACAAACCTAGGACCGATGAAACGGTTCCAACCGTTTAACCTCGTTTTTCTAGACCCTCCCTATAATAAAGAGCTCGGTGAGAAAGCACTAAGCTCGGCTATAGAAGGTAATTGGCTAGCAGATGCTGCCCTCATCATTTTAGAAGAAAGCAAGACAGCGACCATCACCTGGCCAGAAGGCGTCGAGCTCTTAGACAAAAAAAACTACGGTGAAACAACCCTCTACTACGCCAAGTGGCAAGTCAAATAGAAATTAGCTGAAAAGTTCGTCAATATAAATCAAAAAAAATCAGGTGCTAGAACCTCATTACAAAGGCAGCCAACTCTGCAGTTAAATACCACTTTAGAAAAACTAGATAAACGAAGAAGGAATGACGCCACTTCGGCGTCAGGACATAACGAAACACCAGCACAATCCGATGCAGTCCGGTGCAGCGCGGTTGATACTGGGCAACCTGAAGCGCCACTAAAAAAGAATAGCCCATGAGAGAGAAAACAGAGAAATTAATAAGGAATAACTTCCTCTTCTTCCTCCTCATCAAGCGCACCTTTGCGCAAAGCATCGGCGCAATCTTTTTTACAATCCACCCAAGACTTATCCGGCAACTCAACTTCCCAAAACCGCAAATCACCTCTTTGAATTTCTCTAGTGCGCCCAACAAGCTCACCTTTATTATGAAGACTAGTCGCCTTTACAAGCCCATAAGAAATAATCTCTCGTGTTGTCGTCATTTGAAATTTCCACATGGAATAGCCAATAACAACAATCCCTGCAAACAAAGCAAACTTAAGAAATTTCATCATCAAACAAGATCCTTTCTTAGCGCCCAAAAAGACGTTCAATGTCCTTCAATTTCAACTCAACATAAGTTGGCCGTCCATGATTACATTGACCGGAACGTGGTGTCGTTTCCATCTCGCGCAAAAGTCCATTCATCTCTTCAGGCAACAAACGCCGCCCAGTTCTAACGCTGCCATGACACGCCATAGTGGCACAAACATAATCAAGCCGAGATTTAAGTTCAGTCGTTGCATCCAGTTCAGCAATTTCATCAGCCAAATCTCGAACCAGAGCCTGGATATTCCCTTTAATCAACAAGGCAGGCACTTCCTGCACCGCTACAGCCTGCGGTCCAAACCCTTCTAAATACAGACCAAATTGCTGCAAAGCCTCACTATGAGCAAGCAACCCATCACGCAAATGATCATCCAGTTCAATCACTTCAGGGATCAACAATCCCTGCGACGGCACCTGGCCTTCAACAACTCGTTTTTTAAGTTTTTCATAAACAATTCGCTCATGCGCTGCATGCGCATCAACCAAAATCATCCCGTCTGCAGTCTGTGCCACAATAAAATTTTCAAAAAATTGCGCCCGCGCTGCACCAAGAGGTTTAGAGATAATTTTAGGATCCAACTCATCATCGGAAGATAACATCTCACCACTAGGCACATTCACACCATCTAAACCACCTTGAAACTGGTTATGGTCCTCAGTCCCAAAAGAACCTGATCGCTCATCAGAAAAGTTCGTGTGTGAATGCGGTGAATAACCCTCTTCACCAAAATGGGCGTTTCCTTGAGAAGAATATGTATTCTGAGTAGATAAGCCATCTCCCAGCACTGACGGTTTATTTTCGAAAGATGAAAAAGAAGAGCGAACATCCTCAGTCCTAAAGGCGCTTAACGTATCTGCCCCCCCTTTTGAACTCGCACGGTGCCCTGCCTCATCAACCGCTTGGCGAATGGCACCAATGAGAAGCCCGCGAATAAAAGCACCATCTTGAAACCGCACTTCAGCTTTAGCAGGGTGCACATTCACATCAACCTTGTCTGGCGGCAAAGTTAAAAACAAGCTCAAATACGGGTGACGGTTCGAGGGGAGAAAGTCAGAGTAAGCCGCACGGATCGCACCTAAAATTTGCTTATCTCGAATGGGACGCCCGTTCACGAAAAAATACTGCATCAAATTATTCGCTCGGTGCAAAGTCGGCAAGCCAATAAAGCCGCGCAAATGAACATCCTCGCGAGTTGCATCAATAAACAAAGCGTCTTTAACAAACTCCTGGCCAAAGATCTTGCCAATGCGCTGCAATTCACCAGCTTCATCACCAATAGCCACTTGGGCCAAATTTAATCTCTGCTTACCATCGCAGGTGAGACGAAACCCAATATCTGGGTGAGCCAAAGACAGACGCTTAACCACATCAGCAATCGCACTTGTCTCAGCCCGAACAGATTTTTGAAATTTCAACCGGGCCGGTGTCGCATAAAATAAATCACGAACTTCAATGATGGTTCCGAAATTTAACGCGGAAGGGCGAAGTTCACTTTTCTCTCCCCCTTCAACAGAAAGTTCAAAACCATCTCCGTCCTTTTCTCGCGTTTGTATTGTAAGCTTCGCTATAGAGCCAATAGATGGCAGCGCCTCCCCCCGAAACCCAAGAGTATGAATAGAAAAAAGTCCCTCATCTTGAAGCTTAGAAGTAGCATGCCGCTCAACGCAAAGAGAAAGATCACCTTGATTCATACCGCGGCCATTATCAATCACACGAAGCAGCGATAAGCCACCATCAGCAGAGACAACCTCAATAGAAGAAGCCCCCGCATCAATCGAATTCTCAACCAGCTCTTTAACAACCGAAGCCGGCCGTTCAATCACCTCACCAGCAGCAATCTGGTTGATTAAATGCGGAGATAATTGGCGAATGGTCATAAATTTTTGTCCAAATAATTTCTTGAAAAGACAAGGAAAAAGCGCAACAGATTGGGCAAATAAAAACGTTCCTTCTCCTCACCCTAAACTATAGCTGCAAAGACAGTATCAGTGAAGAAAGACCGAAAAAGTTGAAAAACTTAAGAACAATTATTTTTAAGAGCCTAATTCCGTAAAAAATCACGCGCCATACGTTTACCTACTTCAACAGCTGGTTGATCAAACGCATTAATATTCAGCAATCCGGCCGCCAAAATGGTCTCAACCATAAAGCTCATCAACAATTGTCCAAGCGTAAATTCATTCACCTCTGAAACGCGAATGAAACGTGTCGGTCGATTTGCTTCCTCAAGAGCCGAACGAGTTGCTCGAGCTTGCGCACTGACCAAATCTCCAACATGACGATCAGAGAAAAAATCCATACCAGCAACACCAGCTAAGTCCTTGTCAATAAACGGCCCCTTGCCTGTTGTCTCTGTTGCAACAATCGTCACAAGCTTATCAATCGGCCCATCCATATAAAGCTGCAACTGACTATGCTGATCCACGGGGCCAAGTGCAGCAATAGGTGTCATCCCCACACCATCTTTGCCCAAACTCTCCGCCCATAATTGCACATACCAATTCGCAAAACGGGCAAGCTGGTTAATATAAGGCATCATAACAAAGTTATTGATATTACGTTCTTGATAAAGCCCCACACAAACTGCAGAGCCAAGCACAGGCATAAACTCTTCGTAAGTCTCACCATAAACAAGGTGGTTAATAATTTTAGAAGCACCTTCTCTCAATTGAAAAGGGTCCATACCACGTGCCACAGCAAAGATAAGTCCAACATTCGTCAAACAGGAAAAACGACCACCAATATCCGTCTCATGGTCCAAAAACTCACAATCATAAATCCCAAGCAAATCCCGAAGGCCATTTTTACCTCCCGGGACTGGTGGCTCAGAAAGCCCCAAAATAGACTTGCCAATATAAGATTCAAGCCCAGCTTCTTTAAATGCATTGATAACAGTAATTGTCTGTAGAAGCGTTTCTGCCGTATTACCTGATTTAGAAATGATAACAAAACGTGCTTTTTTCAAATCAAGCAAACCAATGCCCCGCTCAAGAGAGCGCGGATCAAGATTATCAAAAATACGAGTACGAGGAAGTTTGCGAGGCTGGTTTACATCATCGCCAGGAATGAACCATCCACCCATCTGAGCAATGGTTTGGCCACCAAGACTAGAGCCACCAGTTCCTAGGAAAACAACAGTGTCAGCTTCGCCAACACTATCATTCCCTTCAATAAGAGAATAAAATTTTTCTGTTAATATCTCAATGTCATCACGGCGTTCAGCAATCCTGAGTAAAGGCAACAGCTCTGCTTCATAAGCAATTTTAAGCTGTTTAGCTCCATTTCTGGCTCTCTCAAACCATTTGTCATATTCCGTTGGAGTTAGACCATTATCGCCAACTACATTTGCTAGACAACCGCTAATATCATAGGTAATCGTCAAAACCTACATCCCCCAACATCTAATAATATACGGTTTAAGAGCTATTGAGTTTCAGGCGCCTCCGGAATAGGCTGACCAACAACTACAAACCGTAATTTATCTCCTTGAAACAATCGCTTAGCTACATCACGAATTTGAGACATGTTCACAGCATTAATCATTTCATTTCGTTTATCAATATAATCCATACCAAGTCCTTCAACCTGAATCCACAACAATTGACTAGCAATTTTTGAAGATGTATCAAATCGAAGAGCATATGAGCCGGTTAAATAGTTCTTAGCATTCTTCAGTTCTTCTTCGCTAGGCCCATCATTAGCCATACGAATAAACTCTTTCTTGATTAAATCCATGGCTTCTGGAACAGATGAATTCTTAGTTGCAACACCACCTAAAACCAAAGCACTATGTTTTAAAGGATATAAATAGCTATAAACTGAATAAGCCAATCCCCGTTTTTCACGAACCTCTTCCATCAGACGAGAGGCAAAACCACCACCTCCCATAATATAATTTAATATATAAGCTGGTATAAAATCTTTATCATCACGTTTTAAACCTTGATGACCAAATTGAACAACTGATTGTGGAACTCCCATAATCACATTATCAACCTTAGGACCAAATACTGGCTCAGCTTCAGGAACGTCAGTCACTCCAGATTTCTCAGGTAGATCGCCAAATACCTTGTCAATTAAAACCCCAAGCTCTTCAGGAGAGATATCTCCAACAACTGATATTTTTAAATTTTCACGTGAAAAAATCTTTTTATGAACGGCTTTTAAATCATCCTGTGTTAAAGCTCTCAAACTTGCCTCTGTGCCCTTAGTAGGCCGAGCATAAGGGTGGTCACCGAATGAATTTTTAAACCATGTCCGCGTGGCAACATTGTTCGGGTTATTCTCTTCAAACTTCAAACCAGAAATAATTTGCAAGCGAACTCGATCAATCGCATCTTGATCAAACCTCGGTTGCGTAATCGCCAATTTTAAAAGATCAAACGCTTCATCTTTACGTTCACTAAGTGTCTGAAATTTGCCAGAGAAATTATCTCGCGACGCTTCAAAACCAAGGCGAATTGCAATTTCTTCAATCTTTTCCTGAAATTGCGTTGAAGTTAAATCACCAGCACCTTCATCAAGCATCCCAGAAAGTAGATAGGCCGTTCCTTCTTTGCCTGTCTCATCTTGAGCAGCACCACCATTAAACGCAAATTGCATTGCAATTAATGGAACATTTTTCTCTTGAACCAACCAGGCTTCGATACCAAGTGGACTGACAACCCGTTCAACCTTCATAGCAAACGCCTCATTATTCAAAAATGGCAAAGCCAAAACTGTAAGCAGGAAAAGCACCACAGGTTTGGTAAACTGAAAAGGTTTTAGAACCATGCCAATATCCCTATTCTTCAAACTATTATTATTTGTCATAAGAAGCCATTTAGTTTTAAAGCCAAAATTATTTCTTAAGTTTATTAATTGATCGCTTTATTTCTTTTCAGCCATTTTCTTAGCCTTAGGAATTAAAATTCCAGTAACAGATGAATTAATATCCAAATATTTAGCAGCAACACGTTGAAGATCTTCAACTGTCACTTTTTTCAATCGCTCCGGATAAGATTCAATGTCTTGAATTGACCAACCTGTTGCAAGCGCAAACCCATAACGACGCGCCAAACCAGATTGGCTATCATTGCCATAAACATAATCAGCTATATATGCATTGCGAGCACGATTAAGCTCAAGTTCACTGATCCCTTCTTTGGCAATTTTTTCAAAAACATCGTCAATAGCACTTTCAATTTGTTCAACTGTCACCCCTTTAGAAGGAATGGCATAAATATAAAGTCCACCATAATCCAAACCACTGGCTGAGTATCCACCACCAGCACTTGAAGCAAGCTTGTCTGCAACAACTAATTTTTTATATAAACGGCTAGTCGTACCACCTGTTGCAACTTTCATAAGCATCTCAAGAGCTTCAGAATCACCCTTCGGTGCGGTTTTAAAGCTCGGCACTAAATAATGTCGCTGCCAGGCAAGTTTACCTGCCCGCTCATCTTCAAGTACGACACGGCGCGGAGAAACATGCGGTGGCTCCATTGGCCGCTCACGAGCTGGCAAATCAGGTCCGCGCTTGACAGGGGCATAAAACTTGTCAGCCAAACGCTTTACTTCGTCAGAAGTCACATCACCTGCAACAATAAGAATAGCGTTATTCGGTGCATAATAATTCTTATAATGCTCAAGGGCATCTTTACGACTTAGTTTAGCCATTTCATGCATCCAACCAATGACTGGAATGCCATAGGGGTGAGATAAATAAAGGGACGCACTAATCTGTTCACCCAAGAGAGAGTTTGGATTATTCTCAACACGCGAACGACGTTCTTCTAAAATCACGTCTCTTTCTGTTAAAACATCTTTCTCCAGCAATTTCAGATTATTCATCCGATCCGCTTCCATCTCCATAACCATTGGCAAATGTTCTTTTGCCACACGTTGGAAATAAGCAGTCACATCCTGGCTGGTGAAAGCATTATCTTCCCCGCCATTACGAGCAATAATTTTAGAAAATTCACCCGGAGCAATTTTTTCCGTTCCCTTAAACATCAAATGTTCAAGAAAATGCGCAATCCCAGAAACCCCTGGCGCTTCATCAGCAGCCCCCACACGGTACCACACCATATGAGTTACAACCGGAGCTCTATGATCTGGAATTACCACCACATCAAGTCCGTTTTCCATTTTAAAATAGGTAACTTCCGGCCCGCTAGAGCTCTTAGCATCATCTTTAGCGTTAATGGCTTTTGTAGTGGTTAAAAGTGCGCCCATAATAAACATCAGTGCCGATACAATTTTTAGAGTTCGGCACAACCCTTTCGAAACATGCTTCATATTGTCATTCCAAAATTACAAGTTCAATAAATATAGGTTTTTATTTGAGAAAGAAAAGAGCGGATTTTAACATTCACACTCTTGTGAGAAAAAAATTTAAGAGATAGCAGAATATAAAATTACCATCTAGAGCGAGAAGAACGCACAATTGAAGCAGAGACCTGCTATTATTGCGCACCTTCAGCAGGTCGATCAAATCCATTCAAAGCTTTGGAGATAAATGAGCCACATTTATCAGCTTTTTCCTCATCATACTCAGGGTCAGCAGTATTACGACCAATATCAGTACAATACTTTTGTCTTTCCTTTTCTGACTGAGAAGCAAGTTGTTTTCGTTTCAAATCAGGATCGTCAGGCCAATTTTGATCTTCTTGCTGAACAGCAACACGTTTCCCAGGTTCAGGCAAATGAGCCGCAGGTGGCAAAACCAGACCAGAACGTTCCTTAACTTTTGGAGTTTTTTGCTTTTTAGTTAAACTGCCTGCAATACCAGCAGCTTCAAAAAGCGCCCCTTCAAGAACAACATCATCTGAGCTACAAGCCCCTAAAGAGATTACGAGTGAAAATAGGAGGCCTATTAGAAGGGTTGATTTAAAAAATAATTTTGAAAGAGCCTTCAAACAGAAAGATCCATTACAAATATGACAAATTTTTCCCAAATTCAGCATAAATCAGCCCTTTAACACCCTAATATTGATATAGAAATCAATTCATCTTGCAAAATCATATGATAAAATCAAACAAAATACAAAACAACCTCAAAACTTGTCTCTGATATCTTCTTGTTTCAACTCATAAAAGTCATTTAAGGCCTTTTTACGATGGTAATCGCTTTAAACAATCGCAAAGAAGCTATTAACCACTTCCAGCATTAACATTCTTTGCTGTTTTTGGGTCAATAAATATCAAATGATAAAACAACAATGCGGCCCCAAAAACAATCGCAACATCGGCTATATTAAAAATATACCAATTATAGCCAAAAGCATGCAGCAATACGAAATCAGCCACAGCCTCATATATCACACGATCCACAGCATTGCCAGCAGCCCCGCCTATAATAAGTCCAATTCCCAAAGCTAAAATCGGGCACAAAGCCCTCGCTAACCAAAGAAAAAATCCAATCATGGCAACAAGTGAAAAACCAATGAGAAGCCAACGCCCTAAATCACTATCTTGCGCCAATAGCCCATAAGATACCCCTTTATTCCACGCCATGGTTAAATCCATAAAAGACGTAACCTCATAAGAGCACAAATAAGCTTTAGCAAAATTCAAAGGGTCACACCCCGTTTGAGGCCAGAAAATCTGAACAATCCAATATTTTGAAAGCTGGTCGAGCACAAACGTAATCAAAGCAACCAACACACCAAAAATTGAATAACGGCCCCAAACAGAAAGTGTCATCAATCAAATTCCTAACTAGAGCACTTCCGGAAAAGTGTTACGCGGTTTTCCGATAAGAAGTGCGTAAAAACAAAGAATTTAGAGCATTCCAATATTATAAAATAAAAGAGAAATGCTCTAAATGAGAACAAACATGCCCTAAATTAAACTTAAAGTGCGTCAAATTCACGAACAGCTTTTGCATCGCGGGCACTTAGAGCTGGAAATTCAGGATCTTGCCCAACATCTTCCGTCACACGCCAAGAACGAGCACACTTCTCACCAACAGCCATTTTCGGAACAACACCAACGCCTGCAATATCATCCAATGTGAAGGCATCACCTGGAACGTCTCCTTGAGTTAAAACCGCACCTGAGGTAATAGCGATCTCAGCCCAATCCTGGTCTTTTACAATCTCATAAAGATCAGCATCAGCAATGAAAATCTCCGGTGCAGACTCTAAACTAGAGCCAATGCGTTTCTCGCGCCGCTCAACTTCAAGCGCACCAGTAACGACCCGGCGTACAGTGCGCACCTTTTCCCATTTCTCAGCCAACTCAGCATCAGCCCAGTTAGAAGCAACTTCAGGAAAATCTCTAAGGTGAACAGAATTCGCATCATCCTCTGTGCGAGACTGCCAAACTTCTTCCATCGTAAAAACAAGAATTGGCGCAAGCCATGCGGTTAAACAATTAAAGAGCTCATTAAGAACAGTCAGCGATGCACGGCGCGCTTTTGAAGAATGAGCTTCACAATAAAGTGTATCTTTGCGGATATCAAAATAGAACGCAGAAAGCTCAACTGTACAAAATTGAAAAATCGCATGAAACGCTTTTTTAAATTCGTAAGTTTCATATGCATTGCGAACCAAAGCATCCATCTCAGTTATCCGATGCAACATCACCCGCTCTAACTCAGGCATGTCAGCAACATCGACTTTCAAGTCGTCATTATAGTGATGCAGATTGCCAAGTAGAAAACGTAATGTATTTCGAAGCTTGCGATAAGATTCAACACTGGTCTTAATCATCTCATCGCCAATGCGTTGGTCTTCCCAATAATCGGTTGACGCCACCCAAAGACGCAAAATGTCAGCACCATATTGCTGAATGATTTTTTGCGGTGCAACCGCATTACCAAGAGACTTCGATTGCTTCTTGCCATTCGCATCAAGCGTAAAGCCGTGTGTTAAAACCGCCTTGTAAGGTGCACGTCCACGCGTCCCGCAGCTCTCCAAGAGAGAGGATTGGAACCAACCACGGTGTTGGTCAGACCCTTCTAAATAAAGATCAGCTGGAGCGCGCAAGCCATCACGACCTTCTAGCACAAACGCATGGGTCGACCCGCTATCAAACCAAACATCAAGAATATCCATCACCTGATCCCAGTCATCAACATTCTCAACCAAGCCATCTAGATAAGCTTCTTTAGAGCCAGCCTCAAACCAGGCATCTGCACCATTTGCTTCAAAGCTATCTTCAATCCGTTTGATTAAAGCGTCTGAATTCTCAAAATCAGCGCTTGGGATAACAGCCCCAGTTTCTTTATTTGTAAAAATACAAATAGGCACACCCCAGGCACGCTGGCGAGAAATCACCCAATCGGGCCGGTTCTCAACCATGGCCTTCAAACGATTGCGCCCTGTATCAGGCACGAATTGTGTTTCTTCAATAGCTTGAAGTGCTCGGTCACGAATAGAACGCGCCTCACCAGCCCCTTCGATTTCAATTGGTTTATCAATCGCAATGAACCATTGCGGTGTCGCCCGGAAAATCACTGGCGCTTTTGAGCGCCAACTATGAGGGTAACTGTGCTTCACCTTACCTCGGCCGATTAAAGCATTTGCATTTACAAGCTCTTCAATCACACGTTTGTTGGCATTACCAAATTTACCCTTCTGATTAATAACAAGCGCAGGCTCGTCGCCACCAAACAAAGGCACATCTTCATGATACAAACCATCAGGGCGAACCGTTTGCGGAACACCATCAATGCCAGCTTCTCTAAAGGCCCGCTGGTTCGAGAGATAAAGGCCATAGTCATCAGCGCCATGCCCAGGAGCGATATGCACAAAGCCCGTGCCTGCATCTTCCGTCACAAAATCACCAGCATAAAGCCTCACTTGGAAATCATAACCCCGCCCTCTAAACGGGTGCGCACATTCTTCGATCAAACTTGGATCGACATCTTGGCGGCGTTCAAAGCCTTCAACATTAGCTGACGCAAGTACTTGCTCAGCCAACGCATCTGCAAATAAGAACTTGTCACCAACCTTGGCCCAATTATCCTCGGCAGCTTCAGTCACCTCATAAAGGCCGTAAGACAAATGCTTACCAAAAGCCACCGCACGGTTACCAGGGATCGTCCACGGTGTCGTTGTCCAAATAACAACATTCGCCCCAACCAAAGCCTCATCACCAGCAATAACCGGGAATTTCACAAAAATCGTCGGGCTTTCATGGTCTTCATATTCAACTTCAGCTTCAGCCAAAGCGGTTTTTTCAACAACAGACCACATCACGGGTTTGAAATCTTGGTAAAGCGTGCCGTTCAAAGCAAATTTCAAAAGCTCAGAAGCAATTGTTTTTTCAGCCTCAAAGGTCATGGTCTTATAGCTATTGTCCCATTCACCCTGCACACCAAGCCGTTGCATTTCAGATTTTTGAACACCAACCCACTCATCTGCAAAAGCACGGCACTCAGCGCGAAATTCATTCACAGGAACATCATCTTTGTTTTTTTGTTTTTTCCTGTATTTCTCTTCAACCTTCCACTCAATCGGAAGTCCATGACAATCCCAACCATGTACATATGGGCTATCAAACCCAAGCATGTTTTGCGAGCGAGCCACTAAGTCTTTCAGTGTCTTGTTCAGCGCGTGACCAATATGAATATTGCCGTTCGCATAAGGGGGACCATCATGCAAAATAAACTGCGGGCGCCCTTTTCCTTTTTCTCTCAATTTTGAATAAATATCTTGTGCTTCCCAGCGCTCTAAAAATTCCGGTTCACGCTTTGGCAAACCAGCTTTCATAGGAAAAGAAGTTTTGGGAAGAAATAAAGTCTCGCGCCAATCACGCTCATCAGCTTGTGAGCGATCAACCGTCTTATCATCAGACATCAAAATAAACCTTCAAAATTGAGAAAAGCTGCATCAGGCATAAATCTGAAGTAAAAACACACCAAATCAGACAAAAGCCAGATCTAACGTTTTTTCATCCGTTCTAAAAACTGTCAAGGAAATTAACCGCAATATAGAGTCTAAACCCAATTTACAAAAGCCAATAGAAAAAACTGTAACAAAACTAAGAACCACCTTAACGAAGAAGGAGTAACACTACTTCAACGTTTAAAGTGTTTCACATAGTATTGAAGTCATTAAAAACGCGTCACCTATATACAAACATTACGAAGAAGGGAGTGCTCTTCTTTAGAGCACGTACATGGCAGCAAAAGCTGCCCGGTGCACTAGATCAGTCAGAACGGAGCGACAGCGAGTACGGATAAGCTGATCGACAGAAATACGCCGCCCCTCGGAGGGCCTGCCGCCTTCTGCGGCAGAATAGCCCGTGAGAGAAAAACCTATCTCTCAGTCAAAACCTGCTCAATAATCCGACAATCCTCGTCCATTTGTACCTTTAGCTCATCCATATCGCTAAATTTCACATCTTCACGCACAAAATCAACGAATTCAACAGCAATGGTGTCGCCATATAAATTGCCATCATAATCAAAGAGAAAGACCTCTAGAACCGGTTCATCATTATCAAAACTAGGCCGTTTCCCAAAATAAGCTGCCCCTTTATAAACATTCTCTTTATGATGGACCAAAGCTGCATAAATCCCATGATGCAAATGACACCCTTTAGAAAGAGACAAATTAGCCGTTGGAAACCCAAGTCCTTCACCGCGCCCAGCGCCAGAGGTCACAACGCCCTCAACCTGCCAATTACGACCTAATATGCTGGCTGCCCGCTTAACTTGCCCTTCTTCCAGAGCATCACGAACAAGAGAAGAAGAATAAATCAACTGCCCAGAAGCAGCTAATTCACTATTTGGCTCTTTATCACAATCAGAAGGTAAAAGCCCTTCAGCATCAACAATAGTCACGCCAAAGCCTAAGTTCTCACCTAGCTCGCGTAAAATTTGTGGATTACCGCCTCGACCACGGCCAAAGAAGAAGTCATAACCAACCACAACATGAGAAACCTTCACTCCCTCAACCAAAACCTGTGTGACAAACTCTTCTGCACTTTTTTGCGCAAGCTCAGCGTCAAATGACAACTCAAGGGCAAAATCCAAACCGATTTTTTCAAACTCGGCCCGTTTTTGCCGGGGGTTTGTGAGCATAAACAAAGGTGTATCAGGTGAAAAAAATTGTCGAGGGTGAGGTGAAAAAAACATCACACCAGCTGAAGATTTGCGTTTCCTAGCTATATCAAGTGCGTAGGTGAGCACAGCTTTATGCCCCAAATGAACACCATCAAAGTTTCCAATCGCAAGAACAGCCCCATTCATAGTGTCTGGAAACGTCTTATAAGAAGAAAGGTCTAACATTATCAAAACTCACCGTCATGAATTAAAAAACTCAAGAGAAATGCAAAATGATTGCTAGCCTTTGCAATAAACAAGTCAGCAACAAAGCGCAACACTTACCGAAGACAACCTTCAAGCAACAAGCAATGCAGCAAAGACAAAGCTAGCATCTATGAGAGTTTTATATTGTAGAGTGAGCTAAAAATTTAAACTTCGCGCGGCGGCACCATCATCACCGCTTCACCACCAATCACCACCCGGTTATTAACACTGCAGGAGCAACTTAAAGTCACAACACGGCGATGAAAATTAATTTTTTCAACTTTTACAGATGACGTAACAACATCACCAATGCGAACAGGAGCGCGAAAAATAAGGTCTTGGTGCAAATAAATACTACCTGGACCAGGTAACTTAGTACCCAAAACAGTTGAAATGAAACCAGCCGTTAAAAGTCCATGCGCAATCCGCCCTTTAAAGCGTGTGGTTTTGGCATATTCCTCATCAAGATGCACTGGATTGGTATCGCCTGAAATTTCAGCAAAAGCAATAATTAGCTCTTCCGTTACCTCTTTAACGAAAGATTCTTCCATTCCAATCTCAAGATCTTCAATATAATAACCACCAGTGGCAGGATTCGTCATAATTTCATTCCTCTTTATAGTTGGCGCGACACTACCCAAGCCGCCGCCACTCATCAAGGTTATTCCGCATAAATCCTGATTAAAAAAAGAGAAATATGTCCCAAATGATGATTTTTGCGATCAAATAAAGCGCCCAAAAGTAAAAAACATCAGCAAATTGATAATTTGAACCGAAATAAATTGGAAAAAAGCGAGTCTCTTAAAATTTTTTTACAGTATTCCCCATGCCATTAACCTAATTTTTAGTACCTCTCGTTATTGTATAAATCTGAATGTTGGGCATTGGCAGGTCTTTGCTCACTTAATTTTTGTAAAGTGGCCCAATAGGGCGTGTTGCGTAACTGGCAGGGAAACCTGCTCTAATAGGGGAAATGGAGAGCGTAATGGCTATTGATCTTTCAATGCCAGTTCTGGTGGTTGATGATTATAAAACTATGATCCGCATCATTCGGAATCTGCTAAAACAACTTGGCTTTAGCGACATCGATGATGCTGCTGACGGAACTGAAGCATTAGCGAAAATGCAACAAAGACAGTATGGCTTGGTCATCTCAGACTGGAATATGGAGCCAATGACTGGCTATGAACTTCTAAAAGAAGTTCGTTCAGATGAAAACCTGATGAAAACACCTTTCATCATGGTGACAGCTGAATCTAAAACTGAGAACGTAATTGCTGCGAAAAAAGCAGGCGTGAACAATTATATTGTGAAGCCCTTTAATGCAGCAACACTCAGCGCCAAAATTAACGCGGTTTTCGGCGAATAATAAATTCAAGGAAATGAAGGCCGGCAATTGAAAGGCCTCATTTCCTTAATTTATCTGCATTTGTATTTAGTAGCAGGAGTAAAATAACATGGCCAAAGCCAGCCAAGCCGTACCTAAACTTAGGTGCGAGACATTAGGTGATGAGCTCTCGAATGTTGAAAAAGATGAGGCCTCTCTTGGAGAAGTCCTACATCTTGCACAGAGTTCAGTAGAAACCTTAAAAGAATTTCTAAATCGTTTAGATACGATCGTCGGTAATGATTTCCATCAAATCATGGAAAAAATCAGCGAAACACGCGACGACATGCAACTTCTAAATACAAAAGAAGATGTAGACCCACTATCAAGCGCAGAAAATGAATTAAAGCTCGTTGTAAAAGCAACCGAAGATGCAACAAACCGCATCATGGAAGCAGCTGAAACAATCATGACAGCAGATCCTCAAGATCCGGCAACCTACCACACTACGGTAGAAAGCAATATCATGGAAATTTTCGAAGCGTGCTCATTCCAGGATATCACAGGCCAACGGATCAACCGCGTTGTTGAAACATTGGACTTCGTAGATTATCGCATTCATAAAATCGCAAACTTCCTCGGTATAGAAAACGAGAAAGAGCGCAGAGATTTTGATGAAACTGCTTTCCTGGAGCGCTTACAAAGAAAAGATGACCTCATCCTTCACGGCCCTCAAGACGACGCCGAAGCCGTAAGCCAAAACGACATCGACAATCTTTTTTAAGTGGTCAACCACTAATTAATATTATCGATTTAAAAACAAAAAACCTGGCACCATCTAAAAATGGTCCAGGTTTTTTATTAGCAATAACAATCACTCTAAAATTCTTCTGATATATTTTCTCTTCATTTAATTATAACTAAGAAAAATCTCTATCTGGTATGGTTAACCACTGCCCCTCACTAAAAACAGGAGGTTTTCTAACCTGTTGCTCATAGCCTGTAGCTGAGAAACTAATCATCCCATTGTCACACTCTATTTCATAGTCCCATACGGTAAACTTACCATTAGGTGACAGTCGTTCATTAAATCGATTTATATCACTAATAAAAAGCATCAAGTTATTTTTGAAGTCTATATTGATTTTTAAATCAGAAACATCCAGAAAACTAAGAGAACATGGCGAAACCCAAAAGTTAAAGAATTCTCCTTTTAGTTCCCATTTAAAAATATAATCAATATCAAGCTTTAACTTATAATCCTCACCAGGAACTACAATTGAATATATCCTGGCATCATGCCAGCCCATTTCCTCAAAGTCCTCAGTTTCCCATAACTCTTTTACATCCATCATCTTATTTACCTATTTATATATAGTTCCAAGGTCATTTACCTTTCACCCAAATTGCCTAAGCGCCCCAATTGGCTTCGCATCAAAGTCCACAAACAGTCCATCAAGAAAAGCTTGATCAAACTCAGCTCCCACATGCAGGCCGCTTGCCACAAACAGCGCATCAAACCCTGCATTGAGCGCCCCTGGCATATCCGTCTTCATGCCGTCCCCAATACATAAAATACGTGATGGATCGTAATTGTTTTCAGGGAAAAGTTCTTTTAATCTCTTTTGCGCCAACTCATAAACAGGAAGATACGGCTTGCCTGCATAAAGCACCTCGCCGCCCAGCTCTTCATAAAGCTGACCCAAAATACCAGCGCAATAAACCAGCCGTGCGCCTCTCTCAACCTGCAAATCAGGGTTGGCACAAATCATCGGGAGTTTGCGCTTCTGGGCCCCTGTCAGCATCTCACGATAATCCTCAGGCCCCTCAGTTTCATCATCAAACAATCCGGTCAATAAAATCACATCCGCCTGCTCTAGGGGAACGGGATTTAAGCCAGCTGTTTCAATAACAGGCAAATCCCTACTCGGGCCCAGATGATAAAACTGCTTCCCCTCAAATGAGCGAATAAGGTGCTGAGAGACATCACCAGATGAAACAATGCCATCATAACAACTGGCAGGCACCCCAAATCCTTCAAGCTGCTCAGCCACAGAAAAATCTGGCCGCGGCGCATTAGTAAGCAAAATCACACGCCCGCCTATACCATCAGCGCCGCCCTTTTCACGAAACTCATGACACGCATCAATAGAGCTTTGAAATGCCGTTTCACCATTATGCATCACGCCCCATATGTCACAGAACCAAACATCGTAAGTTTGTGAAAGTGATGAAACAGAATTTAAGAGGGGGATCATAGAGAGAGTGCTCCAAACTGCGCTAATTGCAATAGTAAGTCGCGCACATCAAAAACAAATCTCAGCTAAAAACACAAGCCATAATTTTGAAGGGAAAAAATAAGCGGCTTTAAGCCGCAGCAACAGCACCAGCCGCCCCGCCATAAACTTCAGGACGAACAGGCTTAGGTTCACAGAACAAATCACCTTGCGCATAATTCACATTATAATCGCGCAATTGACGCACAATAGATTCCCGCTCAACCTTATCAATAATCATTGTGATATTTAAACGATTGAGGAAATGATCTAGGTCAGCTGAGTGAATTTGAGCTTTCGCTCCTTCCATATTGCCAAGCAAGAGAGACGCATTAATTTTAACAAAAGCAAAGCGCCGATCAGCCAATGCCTTAAAATCAATATCAAGTCGTGTAATCTGATCTAGTGAGAAACGAAAGCCAAGATTAGAAATAGCTGTCATCCGCTCAAATTCTTGACTTCCAGCTTTCTCTAATGATTTTTGAGAAAATTCAAAAATCAAATAATCTTTCAGCCATTTATTCGCTTCAATAAAGTCCATAAACTCAGAAAAGAAGTCAGCATCACGAAGTGACGTCATCGAGAGGTTACAGAAAACAGTTCGGCCCTTCCCCTTTTCAACCAACCGCTGGATCACTTGAATGGAGCGCAAAATAATCTGATTATCAATAATCGGGGCAAGTTCCGCAGTCTCTGCTACAGGAATAAAGTCACGTGGCAAAATCAATTGGCCAATATCATTTCTAAGCCGAGAATAAGCCTCATAAAACACCAATTCTCTGTCAGGCAACCCAACAATTGGTTGTAAAAACAACTCAATCCGGTTGGCTTCAATAGCATCATTAATTGTCGCCAATAATGAATAGTCACCTTTATCGCCCTGAGCATCACTTTTGTGTGCATCACCTTGATGGGAAACATGCTGAGTAGATAACTGGTTTTGAGAAGCTAACGCGCTTTGAGAAATTGCTAGAGACTGAGCGTCCTCTCCAATTGAAGAAGAAACAGTTCCATAGCTCTTGCTACTTTTTTCTAATTCAGCCGCAGCCGCCAACGCGTCCAATGATGAGGGTGGCAAATAAGATTTAGTTTGCGGCTTATTAATTGTTTTTTGTTCAGCTAAGTCCAAATCAGCACTTGAAGATGGCGGCACTGCAGACTGAGACAAAGCAGAAAGCGGCAAAACACTGTTCGAAGGATGAGGACGAGAAGCCATCAAAGCCTGCGGTTGTACAGAAGATTGCAAGGAAGGCTGCCCTAACGAAGCCCCACCTAGCGAAGAGGATAATAAACCAGATTGAGAAGCATCTTGATGCGCAAGATCTCTAAGGTCAGGCACTTGGCGTAATCCGGTAATCGCTGCCATAGCCTTTTGTGCAAAAACAGACCGATCCCCACCACCAGAAACGCTTAACTCCTGAACAACATATTCAAGAATATCAAGCTCAGCTTTCATTAAATTATATTGCTGCCTGGAGGCATTATCATATCGATGTTCGAAATTCTGAAATTGTTGACTTAGCTTGTCAAATTCCTGACCAAGAACTGCTAATTTACTATTTTGCTCAACAAGCTCTTCGCGCTTAGGCTTCTCTAAGCTTAGCTTACCAACCTTTTGCAAAACTTTCAGACGACCATCATAATCATCAATACGGTTTACAATTGTACGAATAGCTTTTTCAATCGCATCTTGCCCGGAAAGCAACTCATTATGGCCTTCAGCCAACAATTCTGTGACCTGCAATTCGTTTTTTAGCTTTTTTACATCTGTTGTTAATTGAGTAAGCCGCCCTTGAATAAGCCGCTTCAACCTCATTCGCGTAATTAAGAAATGCGCAGATAGCAACCAAATGAACAAACCACCCCCAACACAAAGAGACGGGATCATGCCAAAACCAGATTGCAAATATAGACCGAGCGAAACCGCTGTCCCAATAAGGGCGATAATCAATGTAACCAATACATCCTGAATGCGGCTCACATCCTTAGGAGCATCGGCCTCATAATCATCTTGCATGTCTTGTTTAGCCATTTAATTTAAGCTGCCTAAAAAACGAATCAATATTTTCTCATTAAACAGCTTTGCGCCATCAAACAATAACTGCAAGGGCTGCCCCTATCTGTTCACAGCTATTTTAAAGACACCGAAACCAGTAGCTGAGTGAAAACAAAGCTCTTGATGCCAATTTTTATAGAAAATACAGAAACTTAGACTAAAGCCAAGCAAAGCAAAACAAGGCCAGAAAAACCTCACATACATGTTATTAAAAACTCAGTTTTTGTGATCTCTGTTCTAATTTAGAACTGTTATAGTCTCTCATGTGACGATTGCACGTTCCCTCAACTCGCGTCGTCACCCAATCTGACGCTGCAGGCCTATTCTCCCGATGTCGGTCTGCAGCACAAATTCTCCAAAAAACTTCTCCCATCCAAAAGATAGAGTTAATTGCTTTTTAGGCAATTAAAGCCCAAAGGCCGGTTGCTTTGTAGCCAACAGAAGGCCAATAAAGCAATCCGTAAACCTTCTTTTGTAAATAATCTGTCAGGTTCTTGCAGAGCGATGAAAGCAGGCGTAAATCTAAAGAATGAACCAACGCCATAAACTAGGGTATTTATTAACTGCACTTGTCGGACTTCCCATTTTCGCACTGGGTCTCATAGGTCTGCACGCCCTAAATACAGATTTAAGAACCTACCAACTTCAGGAAGGTAAAGAAGCCACTTTAGAGCTCACAAGGATAGATAGACAAATAACGGCCTACCTAAAGGATTATCAAAAGTCCTTCAAAAAAAACATTGAGACAGTTCATGAACAAGGGGCCTGGGCCCTCAGGTGCACCTTTCAAGAATCTTGCCCCCAAAAACTAAGCAAACGCTTTATTCTTATTGTCTCTTTTGATCGGTTCGGAGATCAAATCTACCCACCCAAAGAAACAACCGGCCAGCTCTATTCAGAAATGGGAAAACTGAGAAAAATTGCATCCTCACTCTCGACAGCGAAAGAAAATCTAAGCCGTTTGCCCTTACTCGATCGTAAAAACGGCGTCTGGTCCAATTACCTAACTCCAAAGGGACACAATTTACTCTATTGTTGGTTAGGACGGAAAAACTTCACTTATTGCGCAGTTATCGATAGAGCCGCCCTAATCGATGAACTAGGTGTATTCTTAACATCTATAATAAATGACCAAACCCCAAATCATATCCGGCTATTGGATATTCATTATAATATTCTTTGGCAAAATAAGGATAACTACTCGGACGAAATTTCATCTCAAAGACAATTAAGCTACCCTCTATATTTCTGGCGATTAGAGAGACTGCAAAACGCGAATTCAACAACAAATAAATTCCCGCTCACACTAGCAGCCCTGACCTTGCCAATAGGCTCCTTACTTGTCTTTCTCGCCTTCACGCTTTTCAGAGATCAAAAGAAAATTTTAGCTGAAGCAAACGATAGAGCTAATTTTGCTGCCAGCATTTCTCACGAATTAAGAACACCTCTAACAAATCTCCAACTTTATGCCGATTTAATTCGAAATAAAATTTCTAAAGCTAAAGAAAAACAACAAGAACTCAACGAAGAAAATACGAAAGAAATCTCAAAATATACTGAAATCATAGCTTCAGAAACAACCCGTCTTTCAGAAATGGTCAACAATGCTCTGACAATCGCCAAAGGCAATCACCCAACGATCCGCAAAAAAGTTAAAGCCATTCCAGACCATATCATTGAAGAAACTCTAACCCGCCTTACGCCTTTACTGAAAGATCAGATCAATAATATATCCTTGAACTTACAAACGCCTATGGAAGTGAAAATTGATAGAAGTGCCTTAGAGCAAATACTCGTAAACCTCCTTGATAATGCAAGGAAATATGCCGCCGGAAATAACATTCGCATTTCATCAAAAATCGAAAATCAAACGCTGACCTTAACAGTTAGAGATTGGGGCCCCTCATTTAGCAAAGGAACATCAAGGTCAATTTTCAAACCTTTTTCACAAAGTCAAACAGGAGAAGCCAAAAGAGATGGCTTTGGTTTAGGGCTCACTGTTTGCGAACAATTGGCCAAAGAAAATGATGGCTTTGTAAAAGCAGAACATGCCAACCCAGGCGCAAGATTTATGGTCACTCTAAGAATAAACCCATTAAATGAGAACAAGTGAGAAAACAAAATGAACATACTGATAGCTGAAGATGATGTCCATTTAAGAGAAGGTCTGAATGATCTATTCAGTCAAGAAGGTTATATTTGCAACCTCACGCAAGACGGTGAAGAAGCTCTGAACCAATTCAAAGAGAAACGCCCCGATTTTTGCATTTTTGACGTTATGATGCCAAAAATGGACGGCTTCGAATTATGCCGTAAAGTTAGAGCAATCGACGATCATATTCCGATCATCCTTCTAACAGCAAAAGGCGATGAGGTTGATAGAGTGGTGGGCTTAGAACTCGGAGCCGATGACTATATAGCAAAACCCTTTGGACCACGCGAACTCATCGCCCGAGTAAAAGCCATAACCAGGCGCACATCAAACTCTCCATCTCAAAACAAAAAACAAAAAACCCCATTTGAAATGGATCATCTCATCATAGACCCCAAATCTCTAAGAGCGACCTACGGTGAAAAAATCATTCAGTTAACAATGCGAGAACTAAAAGTATTAGAAATGCTCTATGAAAACAAAGGCAAAGTCCTCTCTCGCCTTGAACTATTCGAAGAATGCTGGGGACGGCGCTACATGGCAAACAGCAGAGCGCTAGATCAATTCATTTCCCAACTCAGACAAAAAATAGAACTCGACCAATCAAACCCCAAAATCATCAGAACCGTCCACGGCGTTGGATATCGATATGAAACTTAAATCAAACTGAGATTATTAAATATGCTGATGTTTAGTGGAAATCTGAAAGCACCGCTAAAAAGCAATAGCAGAGAGAAGAACAGAACGAGTATCACGAAGAAGGAGTATTGCGCTTTTAAGGCAATGGAACGTGACGAAGTGCCAACGTAGCCCGGCGCACCAGATCAGTCCGAACGGAGCGAAGCGAGTACGGATAAGCTGATCGCAAGAAAAACGACGCACCTCATAGGCCCAAGCGCGTCTAGCGCTTGGAATAGCCGTGAGAGAAAACCCTGCGGATGCTGTGTGGTCATCTGAAGAACTATTAAAAATCTTCTTAATCAAACAAAGCGTCAATTTCATCTTGAACATCATCAACCAATTCTTCTTCGGCCTCTAATGCAAGTTCAACAACATTGGTCGTCCCATCATTAACAATATCAGCAGCCTTGCCTATAAGGTCACGAACACCAGGTGTAATCTCTGAACAAAACTGTGAAAGTTCCTCAGTTTGCTTTGTCTCAACACTTGTCTGAACCCGATTTAGAACATCAACCAATGTGTCATTCAATTGATTAACAACTTCATCGAAAGCTGAACGAACGTCAGTTGGTGCATGTTCATAAGCTTTGATCGCTAGCTCTTTGTCACGAAACCCAGTAACTTCAAAATGCTCTTCATATGTCATCGGGGACCATTCCAAAACATCTTCCGCAAACCCTTCCGGATCAGCAGGCAACATTTCGATTAGCATCAACACACCACTAAAGTGGTTGAGGTAATCAGTAGTTAACATGGATGTCTTGTTAATATTGGTTCCATCAAGATGAGAGCGATAATGCTCTGTCATAGAACTCTGATAATTGCGCTGAACGGCTTTTACTAAACCACTATCAGTCATTTTACTATACTCACACGTTACATAACTCAATCTACAAACGGCTCTGCGTCTTCTCATCTCAGACAAACATGGCCGATACTCAACACTGAGTGTGAAGCAGAGTGGTTTCTAATTAGTTACAGACTGAATAAAATTTTATTTAAATCGTGAGGAAAAGCACTTTTTCATCGAAAAAAGCCCAAATTTTCTTAAAATAGCAAAGAAAGATACGTTAGCGGACCAATTTTATTAGATGAAACCTAGGCAATGTGCTCAAAATTTTCCATAAAATCTCATCCAGAAACAGTAAAAAATCACTTTAAATACCTAAATCCGGCGGAATTTCCTCCGTTAGACAATATCAGACCAACAGATCCGATTATGATCATCAGAGAGGTCAATGCAAATAAACGCGAACTCGCCCTCGTTCGCTGGGGTCTGATCCCTCATTGGGTTAAAAATCCGGATGATTTCAGCCTTATCATCAATGCCCGAGCGGAAACATTAATGGAAAAACCCTCATTCAGAACTTCAATGGCTCACAAAAGATGCCTTGTCCCGGCTGATGGATTCTATGAATGGTCTGGTCCTAAAGGCAACCGCACCCCTCATCACATCACCCTGTCGCAAAGCAAATCATCATCACAAGAAGCACCACACACCCCTCCATTAATGGCATTTGCAGGTCTATGGGATCATTGGTTAGGAGCAGAAGGAAGCGAATTCGAAAGCGCTGCGATCATCACAATGGCGGCCAATAACCAAATCAGCCAACTCCATAACCGCATGCCCGCCATCATCATGCCAGAAGACTTTGATGATTGGTTAGACGTAAAGAATGTAAACAGCAAAGAAGCTCTAAAACTCTTAAAACCAGCACCAGACGGACATTTTTTCATCGCAAACCTAACGCCAAACCCCAAGGAAAAAAAGAAAACCAACCCTTCCCAAGGCGAATTGTTTTAGCCCGGTTGTTTATGGACAACCTGAAGAGGCATTAACTGAGCGGGCAATCTATCCCCCACGAATAAAAATCTCATAAGACAAAACAGAGCGTTTCATGAGTCTATTGGTGAAATTAAGTTAGTGTAACTTTGAAAGAGACAATGGCTTTTGCAAGTTTAGGCACACACACAAATTTAATCTTACAAACTTATTTCATTCCCTCATTTTAACTGACAATTTTTCACACATTCCTGAATTGCAAAAACACATTTTTAGCGCAGACTAAGCTCAGGGCTTCAGATCTCAAAACTCTGATCTCGTACCTAGTTATTAACCCAGCAAAAAAATAGCTAATCAATGATTGATAACTTAATGAATGAAAAGGAAACATCATGCCTTATCTAACAAAACTTATCGCTATATTATGCATTGCAATTTGTTGTGTTTTTTCGCTCGTGCCTATTCAAAAAACAGCAGCAGCTTCAAATCAAAAAATCAAATGTGATCGCAATTTCCAACTTGTTGGCAACAAGTGGATCTCAACATCATATTGTGAAGATGCTTATATCGCAAAAATCGGCCAATCATTTGGTTTTAAAGTAAGCGCGAATTCCATTCGTAATAATCCTTCCCAGAAAGTCAAAATCTGCCGGTCGCTGAAACACGACACACGGATTAGTGGAATATGCAGGTACCTATGGAGATAAACCAAAGCTCAAGAACAGACATCCAAAAGTAAAACCCGGTTTTAAGTAAAATTAAGGTTGTTTGTGCGCAAACTAAATCACAAAACTTACAATATGAAGAAGGAGTGACGCCACTTCGGCGTCAGGACATGGCGTAGCGCTTCGCGAAGCCCGGTGCACAATATCAGCCCGAACGGAGCGTAGCGAGTACGGATAAGCTGATCGCAAGAAAAGCACCGCCCCTCGGAGACCCAAGCGCGATTATGCGCTTGGAATAGCCGTGAGAGAGAAAAGACCCCGAGAGAACCTCTTTCCCTACCCGTTCACATCATAAGCAGCCAGCGCTGCCATGTTCACAATGTCTCTATCTTTCGCACCAAGCGGCACAAGCTGAACAGATTTCTCTAATCCAACCAATAGCGGCCCAATAACAGTGCCCTCCGATAATTCTTGCAACATTTGTGTCGCAATACTTGCAGAGTGGAACGCTGGCATAATCAACACATTCGCCGTGTCAGTTAAACGGCAAAACGGATATTGCTCCATAGCTTCCGCATTCAGCGCAACCTCAGCAGACATCTCACCATCATACTCAAAATCAACACCGCGCTGATCAAGTAATTTCACAGCTTCCCTCAAACGGTTCGAACGTTCCCCTTCAGGGTGACCAAATGTTGAATAAGCAAGCATCGCCACTCGCGGGTCAGCGCCAAGGCGACAAGAAACTTTCGCAGCCTCTTCAGCAATATCAGCTAATTCTTCAGCCGTTGGCATATCATGCACAGAAGTATCCGCCACCAACACAGCCCGGCCTCTGTTAAGAACAAGCGAAACACCAATCGGACAAGAGCCTTCTTTTGCGTCTAATACTTTTTGAATATCTTCAAAAGCGATAGACCAGTTTCGCGTCACACCCGCAACAAGCGCATCCGCATGACCGTGCGCTACCATACAAGACGCAAAGATAATCCGATCATTATTTACCATTCTCAAACAATCACGGCGCACATAACCTTTCCGCTGCAAACGTTGATAGAGATAATCTGCATAAAGCTCATTATGCTCAGATTCTCGTGAATTTTGAATTTCAAACACGTCGCGATATTCAATCCCAGCGCTCTTAAAACCTTCTAAAATTCCTTCTTCACGGCCAACAAGCACAGGATGCCCAAGACCCATATTATAAAAAGTATTCGCTGCGCGAATAACTTGCTCTTCTTCACCCTCAGCAAAAACAACCCGGCGTGGGTTTTTCTTCACTTTTTGGAAAATGCCATGCAACCAACCAGCAACCGGATCAAGCCGAGCTGAAAGTTTCGCGGTGTAATCTTCCATATCAATAATCGGGCGCCGCGCTACCCCTGTATCCATTGCAGCACGTGCAACTGCTGGCGGCACATGGCTGATCAAACGAGGATCAAATGGCGCAGGGATAATATACTCAGGTCCATATTTCGGACGTTGCCCACCATAAGCTGCTGCCACATCATCAGGCACATCTTCTCTTGCCAGGGTCGCAAGTGCTTCAGCCGCCGCGATTTTCATTGCCTCATTAATCTCGCTTGCATGCACATCAAGCGCACCACGGAAAATATAAGGAAAACCAAGTACATTATTCACCTGGTTCGGATAGTCAGAACGCCCTGTCGCCATAATTGCATCAGGGCGAACAGCAAGCACATCTTCAGGCGTAATCTCTGGATCCGGGTTCGCCATAGCAAAAATAATCGGGTTCTCAGCCATACCCTTAACCATATCCTGGCTCACTACTCCAGCAGCCGAAAGTCCATAAAATACATCAGCCCCTTCAAGCGCTTCTTCCAATGTGCGCTTATCAGTTTCAACAGCATGTGCTGACTTCCACTGATCCAATCCACCTTCACGCCCCTTATAGATCACACCCTTGCGATCAATCATCAGAACATTCTCGTGCGGCACACCCTTAGACTTAGCCAATTCAACGCATGAAATCGCAGCAGCCCCAGCGCCAGAACAAACAAGCTTAATGTCTTTTATATCTTTGCCGTTTAAATGCAGTGCGTTAATCAACCCAGCGGTCGCGATAATCGCCGTACCATGCTGATCATCATGAAAAACAGGAATGTTCATCAATTCGCGTAATTTTTGCTCAATGATAAAACAATCCGGCGCTTTAATATCTTCCAGGTTAATACCACCAAACGCTGGCCCCAAATAGCGCACACAATTGATAAACTCATCAACATCTTCTGTTGAGACTTCCAAATCAATTGAGTCAACATCTGCGAACCGCTTAAAGAGAACAGATTTCCCCTCCATCACCGGCTTAGAGGCAAGTGCCCCTAAATTACCCAGTCCCAAAATCGCCGTACCATTAGAGATAACCCCAACCATATTTCCTTTGTTGGTATAATCATACGCAGTCCGCTCATCTTCTGAGATCGCCAAAACAGGCACGGCCACACCTGGTGAATAAGCCAAACTCAAATCACGCTGAGTTGCCATTGGTTTGGTTGGTGTAATTTCAAGCTTGCCTGGTTTGTTACCAGCGTGGAATTGTAAAGCTTCTTGGTCCGTAAAGTTATTTTTAGAGTTTTTTTGCGGCATTATTTTTTAAAGAACCTAAATTGATGTGACTTAAATTGATATGGAAGGATACTACGTAGTTATAAGTAGACCATAGTACGAAGAATTTTGAACGACAACAGGTCTTTTTTAGAATTGTCGCAAAAATATAAGCAACAATTTTAAAGAAGATAGCCCTACATTAGAAGAATAAGGGACCATCAAAAAACAACAGTCTCAAAGTAAATCCCCAAACCATTTCCATTATCTATGGTAATTTTGAAGAACCCTCTATAATGTCAGTTCCCATTCAAAGATAGTTAAGAAAAAGACCCTAAAGCGAGATAACCCCCGGTGAGTACACAAAACATAGAAAACCAAGGCAATGAAACTAAAGGCATCGAAAGCAAAAGTTCTCCTGAAATTAATGATAAAATGAAGCAAAAAGAGAACAAAAAAGCTAAAGCAGCTGAAAAGCCCTCACCCGTCATCGCTCAATACCTAGAATTAAAAGCCGTTAACCCAGGTTATATTCTCTTTTATCAACTCGGTGATTTCTATGAACTATTCTTCGATGATGCCATCGAAGCGTCTGAAAAACTTGGACTAACCCTCACCAAACGCGGCACCTATCAGGGCAAAGACATCCCAATGGCTGGCGTCCCTTTAAAAGTAGCTGACGAATATTTACAAAAAGCCATTCGTGCTGGATTTAAAGTCGCTGTGGTTGAACAAACGGAAGATCCGGCAGAGGCAAAAAAAAGAGGATCCAAAGCTGTTGTTCAAAGAGATGTCACCCGCCTAGTGACACCAGGCACACTCACTGAAGACACCCTATTGGAACCTGGCTCAAACAATTTCCTTACATCCCTCTTTAAAAACCCCGCACACGAAACAAGAAAAGAAAACCTTTTTTCTCTTGCCAGTCTTGATATTTCAACAGGACAATTTTTGGTAAGCGAAGTCACAAGTTCAGATCTAAGCGGCGAACTAACAAAGCTCGCACCAAGCGAGCTCCTCATTGCAGATAATTTAAAAAATGAAGCCCACATTCGCCATATATTAGACCATCAACCAGCTGTACAAACCCCTGTTCCAAGCGCTTACTTTAACAGCCTTGGTGGTGAGGCCGCTTTAAAAGCAGCTCTCAAAGTCACTGAACTTGAAGGATACGGTACTTATGGGCGCGGCGAACTAGCCGCCATAGGCGCGTTGCTGAAATATGTTGAGCTGACTCAAATCGGCAAATGTCCACTTGTTAGACCACCAAGTCGTTCAATTGAAAACGCGACCATGGTCATCGACGCAGCGACAAGAGGCAATCTCGAGCTTATAAAATCAACACGAATGACCAAGAAAGGCAGCCTCTTTGATGCACTTGACAGAACAGTAACAGGAGCCGGATCTCGCCAATTAGCCGCTCAAATAAGCGCACCGCTAAATGATGTCTCTGCAATTAATAACCGTCTGAACAGCCTTGAATTTTTTAATAATAACAGTGCAGCAAGAGATACCATCCGCAAGACCCTGCGCCGCACACCAGACATGGCCCGCGCCCTCTCCCGCCTTTCTTTAAAACGAGGCGGGCCAAAAGACTTAGGAGCAATTCGCTCAGGCCTGCTTGTTGCCGATGAAGTTTTAAAGGAACTCGAACATTTCAAACAAGAGCACCTACCAGAGACCATAAAACAAATCAGTAAATCACTGCTCTTTGCCTCAGGCTCTCTCAAAGATAAATTAGACAGATACCTAGCAGAAGACTTGCCCTTACAAGCCAGGGACGGCGGTTTCATAAAAGAAGGCAATCATGAAGGCCTAGACGAACAACGCACATTACGCGATCAAAGCCGCACCATCATCGCAAACCTCCAAGCCACTTATAGAGAAACAACCGGCATCAAATCTCTTAAAGTCAGACACAACAACCAATTTGGATTTTTCGTTGAAGTCACCCAGCTAAATTCCAATCAACTTCTCACCGGCCCATTAAGTGAAACCTTTCGTCACCGCCAAACCCTTGCGAACAATGTTCGCTTCAATACCGAAGAACTAATCGAGACAGAATCAAAAATCACTCAAGCCGCGGAAAGAGCCCTTGCCATCGAGCTCAGCCTCTTTTCTGAACTCAGCTCAGATGCCGAAAAAGCAGGTGACAAAATCAGCCAGTGCGCTGAAAGTCTGGCAGACCTCGATGTGATTTTAAGCCTTTCTTTGTTAAGCGAAGAAGAAAACTACACCCGGCCCATCATCGATCAAAGCCGCACCTTCACGATTAAAAATGGCCGCCACCCGGTTGTCGAGCAAGCACTACGCAAATCTAAATCCGGCCCCTTTATTGAAAATAATTGCGGTCTAACCAAAAACAACAACAAAGAAGGCGCTGCCAACATTTGGCTCCTCACCGGCCCCAACATGGCTGGTAAATCAACCTACCTCAGGCAGAATGCCCTCATCGCCATCATGGCTCAGATGGGAAGTTTCGTTCCCGCAGCCAGCGCTCATATCGGTTTGATCGACAGGCTCTTTTCAAGAGTAGGCGCTTCAGATGACCTTGCTCGTGGACGCTCAACCTTCATGGTAGAAATGGTCGAAACCGCCGCCATTCTCAATCAAGCAACTGAGAAATCCCTGGTCATCCTCGATGAAATTGGCCGCGGAACTGCCACCTTTGACGGCCTCTCAATTGCCTGGGCCGCTGTTGAATATCTACATAACATCAGCAAAACCCGCGCCCTCTTTGCAACCCATTATCATGAGCTAACAACCCTGTCTGAAAAGTTAGCCGGCGTGACAAACGCCACCATCGAGGTGAAAGAATGGAATGATGAAATCGTCTTCCTCCACCGTGTCATTATGGGAGCTGCTGACCGTTCTTATGGTATCCAGGTAGCAAAGCTCGCAGGCCTTCCCAAAGCAGTCATTAAACGAGCGAATGAAGTCCTCAATGTTCTAGAGAATAAAAATCAGAAATCTGGTGGCATAAACCAATTGGAAGATCTGCCCCTTTTCTCAATGGAACTCCCTGAAAATGAAGAAGAGACAGAAGAAACAGCCAAACCAAACCCTATTGGCGATAAATTACAAGACGAGCTATCAAACCTAAATCCAGATGAATTAACGCCTAAAAACGCCCTGGACTTGCTGTATAAATTAAAAGCAATCTCTCAACAAAAGCCATAAAAGAGAAACCTTTAAAGAAAAAATTATCCAAAGGCTTAAGACATTAAGAGTTCTCTAGCGAAAAGAAACAGGTTTATGCTAGACTAATTCTAACAATTATTAACCTATTCAATTTAAGAAGACATTCATTCACAAGAGCCGTACCTAGAAAGTCATATGGATAAATTATTCACAAGCAAGCCCCCTTTTTTCACTCCCAATCAGCTAAGAGATGAAATTACCGAGCTATGGCGCAAATATCAAAAACAAGAAAGTAAATTACGCCAGGAAGTATTAGCCAAACTCTGTGAGGTAAAAAAACACGCTCATTCCCAGGCTGAAATCAACTTGCTCGAAGATGGCGATGGCAGGCTTTGTGCTGAAGGACTTTCACATTTTCAAGACGAATTAATTCGAGTTATCTACGATTTCACCACAAAACATATTCATAGAGCCCATAATCCATCTTCTGCCGAGCGCATCGCCGTGGTGGCAACGGGCGGTTATGGTCGCGGCGCTC
This sequence comes from Methyloligella sp., assembly GCA_021604645.1. Classification (GTDB taxonomy): domain Bacteria; phylum Pseudomonadota; class Alphaproteobacteria; order Rhizobiales; family HXMU1428-3; genus HXMU1428-3. The sequence goes on along the minus strand of BQJJ01000004.1, from coordinate 119,676 downwards.
TCGCCCCTGGGTCTGATATCGATTTACTATTTCTCCTTCCCTACAAACAAACCGCATGGGGAGAAAGCGTTGTGGAATATATGCTCTATCTCTTATGGGATATGGGATTCAAGGTCGGTCACGCCACCCGCTCGATTGAGCAAACGGTTCGCTTTGCCAAATCAGACATGACCATCCGAACAGCAATGCTCGACAGCAGATATCTCTGGGGAGAAGAAACTCTCTATGAAGAATTTCTGGATAGTTTCAAAGAAAAAATCATCAAAGGCACCGCCCGCGAATTCATCGAAGCAAAATTAACAGAGCGTGATGAACGCCACCAAAGGTCAGGTGCCTCACGCTATATGGTCGAACCAAACGTTAAAGATGGCAAAGGCGGTCAAAGAGATCTCCACACCCTTCATTGGATTGCAAAATATCTAAACTTTGAAACAACCGGCAGTAACATTTCAACGTCTGGTGTTTTCACCGCTGAAGAATATCATAGCTTCAAACATGCTGACGATTACTTATGGACAGTGAGATGCCACTTACATTTCCTAACCAAACGCCCGGAAGAACGCATTTCATTTGAAGTTCAAAAATCTATGGCTGAACGCCTTGGCTACTCAGATAGAAAAGGCATGCAAGCGGTTGAGCGCTTCATGAAGCACTTTTTTCTAACAGCCAAAGAAGTCGGCAACCTCACACGCGTGCTTTGCGCTGACCTTGAAATGAAACAATTAAAAGCAGCACCAAAACTCAATCAACTCATTGAAGGTTTAGGCTGGAAAAACAGACGAGAGCTTAGAAAATCTTCTGATTTCAGAATTGAGAATGGCCGCCTCAATACAGTCCACAAAGACACTTTCAAACGCGATCCAGTAAACCTCATCCGTATCTTCTACATAGCAAGTAAATACAACACACTCTTGCATCCAACAGCCATGCGCCAAATCCGCCATTCGCTACGCTTAATCGATGCGGATTTAAGAAAAAACAAAACTGCTAATAAAATCTTTCTCGATATTTTATGCTCCAAAGACAACCCGGAAAAAGTTTTAAGCGGCATGAATGAATCCGGTGTTTTAGGTCGTTTTATTCGCGATTTCGGCAAGATCACATCTATGATGCAATTTAACATGTATCATCACTTCACAGTCGATGAACACCTCATTCGCTCACTAGCGGAACTAGCCTGGATAGATCGCGGCGAAGGGGAAGAAGAACTTCCACTCTCTCATGATTTAATGCAAAAAATTTCTCACCGGCGCGCTCTTTATGTAGCGGTTTTCATTCATGATATCGCAAAAGGGCGCAAAGAAGACCATTCAATTGCCGGCGCTCGTGTTGCTAGAAGACTATGCCCACGCCTTGGCCTCACTGACGCAGAAACAGATATCGTTGCATGGCTAATCGAAGAACATTTAACCATGAGTTCGTTTGCTCAAAGCCGAGACCTAAACGATCCGCAAACCATTAAAGATTTTGCAGATATCGTGCAGAGCCGGGAGCGACTAAAACTCCTTGTCATCTTAACCGCTTGTGATATCCGCGCTGTTGGACCAGGTACATGGAATGGCTGGAAAGGTCAGTTACTAAGAACCCTTTACCAGGAAACAAACCTCTACCTATCAAACGGACATAGCGAAGATACACACCGCTCACAAGTGAACCTGGCAATTAATGAGTTCCGCGAAAAAGCTGAAGCCGACCCAACCATAAAATGGAGCCCTGCACAGTTAAAAAATTACACTACACGGCAATTTGATTCCTATTGGCTAAAAACAGATCTGAACACCCAGTATGAACATGCCAAATTAATGAAATCAGCTGAAGAAGAAAAAAAAGAACTGGCCTTTGAAGTCTCCAGTGATGCCTTTACAGCTCACACTTCAATCACCATCTTCACAACGGCTCATCCTAAATTACTCTCAATGTTAGCCGGCAGTTGTGCAGCCTCAGGTGCCAATATTATTGACGCCCAAGTAACAACTACACAAGACGGCATGGCAATCGATTCAGTCTGCATCAGCCGTGAATTCGATCACGCCGAAGACGAGCAACGCCGCGCACAAACTATAGCCGACACACTAAACCAACTCATTCGCGGTGAAAAACATCTCAATAACATGATGCAAAAACCAGCCACAATGAGAGGCCGCATATCTGCCTTTAAAGTTGCACCAGATGTGACCATTGATAACAGCTTGTCTAACGATCTAACTGTGATCGAAGTGCGCGGGCTTGACCGGCCAGGTCTCTTATTCCATCTGACCAAAACCCTCAGTGACTTGAACCTAGATATCTCAAGCGCTCATATTGCTACCTATGGTGAAAAAGCGATCGACGTTTTCTATGTCACAGATCTCCTCGGCGGCAAAATCACCAACAAAGAGCGCCAATACCAAATTCGCAAAGCCTTGGAAGATGTTCTTAAAATCGAAGAAGAACTAGAAGAAGCCACAGCTTAAGAAAACAAAGCAAGGTGACCTCAATCACCTTGCTAAAATTTCAACATGCAGATTTACCTAATTCTATCTCTCTAAACAAAGAAATAATGACGACAATTCGGTGTCAGAAACCATAAGAAAAAGCAAAAGAAAAAGCAAAAGAACTAAATTCACGAAGAAGGGAGTGCTCTCCTTCAGAGCACGTACATGACGCCAGAGGTGTCCGGTGCCTAGCACCGCCCCTCGTAGATCTATGAGCTTTAGTAGCGCGGTTGCTGGTGGGTAACCTGAAGCGCCACTAAAAAAGAATAGCCATGAGACAAAAAAAGAAGGAGTGGCGCCACTTCAGCGCCAGGACATGGCGAAGCGAAAGCAAAGCCCGCTCATTTTGAAGCCGATAGGGCTTCAAAAGATATTGCGCGCCCCATCGGAGGGCCCGCGCTGCCATGCAGTCGCGGAATAGCCCGTGAGATATAACAGCGCGGTTGCGTAGTGGGCAACTGAAGCGCAAAAACTATTCCTCAAGCTCAGTATCCCAATAGAGATAATCAAGCCAGCTTTCATGCAAGTAATTCGGCGGGAATAAACGACCATTTTTATGAAGATGAAAAACTGTTGGCCGAAATGGTTTTTGCATTGGGATCATACCAGCAACTTCAGGCATCATATTGCTCTTGCGCAAATTACAAGGCGCACAAGCGGCAACAACATTGTCCCAGCGCGTCAAGCCACCTTTCGAGCGCGGAATAACATGATCGAAAGTAAGGTCATCCGCACTCCCGCAATATTGACAAGAAAACTTATCGCGCAAAAACAAATTAAAACGTGTGAACGCTGGATATCGAGCGGGGCTCACATAATTCTTCAGCGCAACCACACTTGGTAAGTTCATATTAAGAGAAGGGCTATGCACTTGCTTGTCATAGGTCTGTATAATATTGACCCGGTCAAGAAAAACAGATTTCACTGCCTCTTGCCAACTCCATAATGACAAAGGATAATAACTAAGCGGTCTGAAATCCGCATTAAGAACCAGTGCCGGGCAAGCATCCGGTGAACGCGTTTGTCTCATCACAGGCTTCGTTCCTCACGATTGCAAGGCCGCACGTTATGCAAGATGTATTCGCAAACAAAGTATCTCTACTTAAACAGAGAGTCTTTACTAAAAAGATGAGACTATCTCATCCAAATAAGCAAAGCGGCCTCATTAAATTTGTTATAGTATAATTTTAACACAACACAAAATTCAACATCAAAAAAACTGACGCAACGAATGAATACGAGCTAAAAATAAACACACAAATTCAAACTACTACCCCGATTTATCAGTCTCCTATCACAGAAAAATGACAAGTCAGGTTGTTCATAAGGAAAGCATGTCTCATCCCCACAACAAAGTAAAGATGAGATTTCAGCGTGCCTCGCATAAGTGGATACCGGTTATGCGAAAAACAACTCGCTAAAATAAAAACTTAGAGCGTGTCTTCATAGTCATCAAAATCAACACGCTCCTAGAGTTTTCAAAGTTCCGTGATTTAACAGCCACAAATACGTTCATTTTAAATGAGCTGTTAAATGTTCACCGCCAAGTTTTAGCCCACTAAGGTCAATCCCATGACCAACACCGCGAGATATATGAGAACGAACCTTAACCCCGGCATCAAGCAAAGCCGTTTCCGCCTCACTAAGGGCAGCTACAGGAATAACCTCATCCACATCACCATGAACCAACAATACAGGTGGCTTCACTGTCATTTCTTTAGCCAAGTGTTCTGGGCCAGCTAATTTTCCTGAATAACCAACGATAGCTGCTGGTGCAGACTTACGGCGCAAACCAACATGCAACGCCATCATTGTCCCTTGAGAAAAACCAACCAATCCCAAAGCATCATCAGTAAGGCTGTAAGCTTTGAGCTGCTCATCAATAAATTCATTCAAAGCAGGCGCCGCCTTGTTCACACCGCGCCAATATTCTGTGGGATCTCTCATAGTAAGGTCAAACCATTGAAACCCACCAAACGGGTTCATCGCACAAGGTTCAGGCGCATCAGCACTAACAAAAACGGTATTCGGTAATTGATCCTGCCATTCATTACCAATGCTAATCAAATCCTGACCATTTGCACCATAGCCATGCAAAAACATCACCAATGAAGTTGGTGTACCGGTTTTGGGTTCAAGTGTATAAATCTGTCCCAACGAAAACTCCCTCAAAATATATCATAAATTTAAGATTTACTCTTATCGAAAGTGAAGCCAATGTGCAATGCAGCTCCAGACACTTAGGCCCTCTGGCTTAAGTTATTTGAGCCCCTGGTTGAGTTCTTACGTCCGGAAAAAGCTCATTAAATTGCTTGGCTTCCCCGGTATTTTGCACAATCCGGCAATGACACCGGCGTAATTCCCGCACATGCGACGCACCACATGAATGAGCAATCAAACCAGCTCCATAATGAATTTTATTCACGAAATTCTTCACACGAACGGACTTTTCAGCAGGATCTAACCCACTTTGCAAGCTAGCATTGTGAGTGGTGATACCAGTAGGGCACGTATTTTTATTGCATTTAAGCGCCTGAATACAACCCAAAGCAAACATAAACCCGCGCGCCGAAACAACCGTATCGGCCCCAGCGCAATAAGCCCAGGCAACATCAGCTGGAGTAATCAACTTACCAGACGCAATCACTTTAATACGATCCCGCAACCCCACCTCATTCAACTTATTCACAACCAAAGGCAACGCCTGACGAATGGGCAAGCCAACATTATCAATCAAGGGCATTGGTGCGGCACCTGTGCCACCATCACCTGAGTCAACAGTGATGAAATCAGGAGCTGATGCAATACCACGTTTATGTATTTCAGCCGCCAAATCATCAAACCAATCCTCAGAACCAACAACCATTTTCACGCCAACAGGTTTCTGAGTCAGTTCTCTAATTTGTTCAATGAAATTCATTAAGTCGGGTATGCTATTGATCTCAGGATGGCGATTAAATGAAATCGAGGGTTCACCAACGGCAATGCCTCTGATTTTAGCAATTTCTGGGGTTACCTTTTCTCCAGGCAAAATCCCGCCTTTACCAGGTTTCGCACCCTGGCTCAGCTTAATTTCAAACATTTTAATAAAAGGAAATGTGCCAAGCTCTTTCATTTTCGCATGATCAAGTTTGCCTTCTTTATCCCGCACACCATATTTCGCCGTACCAATTTGAAAAACAATATCCGCTTTGCCGTGCAAATGATAAGGAGACAACCCACCTTCACCAGTATTCATCCAGCAACCAGCCATTTCAGCACCTTTAGAAAGTGCTTTAACTGCCGGGCCAGATAACGCACCAAAACTCATACCTGAAATATTAATGATAGATTTTGACGAATAAGGATTAGCACAATGCGGACCAAAAACAATTTCAGGCGGCTCGACCGCATCTTCATCCAGCAAAGGGAAAGGACTATTATTAAAGATCACAGTGCCAGTGACGCCTAAATTCTTCGTAGATCCAAACGCAACAGTATTATCAACCCCTCTAGATGATTTATAAACCCAATCCCGCTCAGCTCGATTAAACGGCATTTCTTCACGGTCCATGGCAAAGAAATATTGCCTAAAAAACTCACCAAGCTCCGTAAAAATTGTTCGAAAACGACCAATGACAGGGTAGTTATGTCTGATGCTATCTTTTGTCTGCCCCTTATCAATGATGAAAAGAAAAACTGCATAGATAAAAAGCAAACCGATTAAAAAGATAAAAAGCGCAGAAAGAGAAACAAGACCAATCATAGCGTATTGAAAAAATATATTCATCGACATCAGATAAACACTCCCAAATGGTATCTACGAAACAAATTTTAAATGTTCTTATTATTTAGAGGTACACATAAACGTGATAACGGTCACCTAACCAATACGTGACAAACATGTGATCAAGCCTAATGCAAAACACACCAAAATAAAAACCCTCTCTCAAATTTTGAAAGAGGGCTCCAATTTACAAAATTAAAAATCTTAGTGAAAAAACCAAACCTACCTTGTACGAAGAAGGAGTAACGCACCGCTGATTATAGCTAGCTTCAAGCACTTTTATATCTCATAATCAGCAGGGAACGAAAAACGTAGGCCGCAGGCCGTCAGCACTTAGTGCTGCACCTCGTAGGGCGGCAGCTTCGCTGCCATCGCCCGTGAGAGAATTAGTGCGTTAAGTTCGTCACTTGAACGCGGCGGTTTTCACCAGAATGAGGATCATGGAAATCCTTTAATTCTTCTTCACCATAACCAACAGCTACAAGCTTACCATGTCCAATAGAGAAATTCTCCATCAAGAAATGCTTAACCGCTTTGGCACGGCGCTGGCTAAGAGTTAGATTATAATGATCACTACCCTTGGCATCAGTATGTCCAGCCACAAGAAACGTTCCCTCTTTAAGTTCTTTGTCACTTAAAGCGCGGCCAAGTTTAATCATAGTCGGGATCGAAGATGGTGAAATGTCAGCTGAGTTATACTTGAAATAAATTGTCAGATCGATTGTCGGCAATTTATATTTTTTAATGATCTTTGTTATTTCTTTACGGTCTTCATGAGTTTGCTCTTCAACTTGTTTTTTCGCAACCTCAATCACCAAACCACGGCTTTTAATCCGCTCTTTATCAACGGCTGTCGCTCCCAAACTGCGAGTCAAACGTTTCACCGGTGCCGCTTTTAATGCCCGAACCATATCTTCTGTTTTTAAAGCATCTCCAGCAAAGGCCTGATTTATAAACATCTGATTGCTAAACATCGTTGATGTTGTCGCTAAAGCAGCCACTACTAAAAATTTCGAAAATTTACGTCTCATAGAAGCTCTCCCAAAACTGAAAAAAATACGAAACATTCTAAAATCATAAAGTCGTTAAACAAGATTGATAGAAATAGTCTCAAAACAGCAAACCACTAAGCCTGCTTGAAATTTGATTGATTATACAACCGTTTTATAAACGGCGCAAAAAGTTAAAGATTAAAAATTTGTCATAAATTAATCGAAGTTCAAAAAACTGCCTAAACAACTAGCTCATTAACAACATTGAGAAAAATTAATTCTTTGTAACTTGCTAACCATAAGATCCAAAGGTTACTATAATACCATAAATTCAATGGGTATTTTGATGCTTTGCTATAAATTTTAAAAGCTTAATTAACAAAATTACCCGCAAATATGCTGCTGATAATGTTTTCTTGGCCAAAGAAATAAAAAAGAGTGAGGGACTTAAAATGAAACAGTCTTTGTTAAAGGTTGCAATCAAAACGAACCTATCGTTGAAATCACCGCCTATATATAAAGAAGTACGAAAAGAGAAAAAGCGCTCAAAAAGCACGATGCTTACTCTACTAACGCTAAGTCTTGCTTCATTTAGCATCTCACAACCAATACAGGCACAAGAAAAATCAGACCTGAAAAATGGTGAATACATGTTCACTGTAGCCGGGTGTGGCTCATGCCACGGTAAAGATGGTGACCCTAAAAAATTATCCGGCGGTTACCAAATCAAAACAGAATTCGGCACATTCGTGACACCAAACATCTCACCTGATTTAACTCACGGCATCGGCAAATGGACAAAAGCAGACTTTTACGCAGCTTTAAAAGAAGGTGTCTCACCTAAGGGTGACCACTACTACCCCTCTTTCCCTTATAGTTCTTATGCAGGCATGAGCCGCAAAGATATTTTTGATATTTTCTCTTACATTAAAACTCTACCAGCTGTTGCTACCGCATCAATTTCTCACAACCTGGCCTTTCCATATAGTCTGCGAAACAGCATTGGCCTCTGGAAAATAGCAGCTGCACTTCCCTCTCAATTTATCCCACAAGCTGGGAAAGACGCCCAATATAATCGCGGCAAATATTTGGTTGAGCACGTGGCCCACTGTGCTGAATGCCACACACCAAGGTCGTCCCTTTTCCAAACTCTTGATCAATCACGTGCATTTGAGGGCTCTGTGCTCAATGGCGTTTCTGTGCCTGGTATCGCAGCCTCAAAATTGAAGCGCAAAGGCCTGGACACATTCCTAACGTCCATGACCCAAGGCAAAACTTTGCGCGGCAAGCCAATGACAGATAAAGGCATGCTCAAAGTCGTCAAAAACATGGGCAAGCTCAGCAAAGAAGACATCACAGCTATTTATAGCTATCTGGCCAACACAAAGCCGGAAAAAACTGAATTAAACATTCAGCCCGTAGCTTATACAGAAGAGCCTGTTGTTGCTTCGACAGATAATGTTCTCACCAACACGAATGAAGAATTCTTCTCAAAATATTGCAGCTCGTGTCACGGTTCAGGTGGTAAAGAAGCAGCTAAGAAAGACTTCATCTGGAGCAACCTAAACACGCTGGCAAGTGACCCAACTTTGGTCACACCTGGCAAACCGGAAAAATCAGATGTCTTCCTCTCAATTGTTGATGGCACAATGCCAAAACATGGCGAGCGTCCAACAAAAGAAGAAGTGGCAAGCCTGGCTCAATGGATTAAAGACCTAAAACCTCAAGAGAAAAAAGCCAAACTTATTAAAGTTGGCTCTGACGGTGAAGAAGAAGAAGGTGACGCTAAGAAAGAAGCAGTTGAACTAGATGAACGTCCATTCCTGGAAGAGGAAGCTATGCAAAAAGCTATCCTCAGTGATCTGGTAAACGTGTCTGAGTTTGATCGCAAAACAACACGCTATATCAGCCTCACACACCTTTATAATGCAGCACCAGCAAAAGCGACCAATGAACAAGTCAATGCGAGCCAAAACTATTACAGGTTAGCAGTGGCAAAGCTCATTAACTCTGTGTCTTACTCACCAAAACTGCATAAACCAACCATTGTTGAAGGAACAAATGGCACAGTCATTCGCATCAACATTGCCGACCTAAACTGGGATGAACATAAATGGGCAGAAGTTGAAAACCTATACCCTTACTCGGTTATTGGCATTAAAGGTGATGCGCTCAGTCAAATTCAGCACATCACTCACACAAAAGCACCAATTGTAAAAGGTGACTGGTTCGCATTCACGGCAAGTCGCGCACCCCTTTACAACAAGCTTCTACACTTACCAAACACACTAACAGAGCTTGAAACACAAATCGGCATTGATGCCAATCGCAACATCGATAAAGGGGATGTCATCAGGGCTGCCTTCACACAAGGCCACTCAAACGTCTCGGATCACAACCGTCTGATTGAACGTCATGACCTGCCAACCGGTGGTTACTATTGGAAGTCATATGACTTTGGCGGTAGTGATGGCGAACGCTCTTTATTACAACATCCATTCGGCCCCGTTGGCGTGCGCAATTTACCTGACCATGCTGAACCATTTGTTCATGATGGTGGCGAAGTCTTCTTCTCACTCCCAAATGGCCTACAGGCTTACTATTTGGCAGACGGAAAAGATAAATTCATCCCGTCTGGCCCAACTGATGTAGTACGTGATCACACACGTCCTCCAGGGCTTGGTGTTGAAGTTGTAAACGCTGCTTCATGCATGTCATGTCACGCTGACGGTATCGTCTTTAAAAGAGATGAACTGAGAGCTTTTGCAGAAAACTCTTCAAGCTTCACTGTCAATCAAATGAAGTTTCTTAAAGAGCTATATCCAGGCAAGGAAACTCTTCGTAAATATTACAAGAAGGACCAAAAAACGTTCACGGATGCACTCTTGCAATTAGGCATCGGTCGCAGACTTGAAGATGGCCGCTTTGAAAACGTCTCAGTCCTGGTTGAGGGCGCTTATGCTCCGCGAGAAATCATCGGCTACTTGGCTGATCAATATCAAGATGTATTGAACCATCAACGCGTTGCAGCGGAATTTGGTCAAACCATTGATCAATTTAACAAACGTATTGAATCAATCCCAAGTAAATATAATGACGCCCTGCGCCAAGGCCTGCGCGTTAGAGATTTGCTTAATAATGGTCAGAAACTACAACGCTTACAATATGAGCAACTCTTCCCACAATTAGCGATTGGTTTGCTAGGCCTTGAATCGGCTTTCCATCCAGTAACTGAAGTTGCTCATAAAGACAGCAAAGACAAACACATCGAAAAAGTTAAAAAGGTTAAGTTCACACCGGTCACACTCACAGCAAAAGACCGTCACGAGAAAAAGACCAAACGTCTAAACCTTGTCGTGAAAGTTGAGAAAAACCAATTCTACTTTGGCGAGCTGTTGAAATTCTCAGTTTCAACTAGCAAGACATGTGAATTGAACATCATTTATAAACAAGCTGATGGCTCAATCGTCACATTACCACCAACCATGAGCGGAGAAGCTGTCCTTGGCAATCCGATCTTGAAAGCAGGTGAAGTTCGTCACTTACCTGTCTCAAGCAAAGTAAAATTACGCTTTGCAGAGCCTGCCGGTTCAGAAGAACTCTTTGTTCAATGTCGTGCTGGCGGTCTCGGAACTCACAAAGTTGATGAAAAGAAAATCGAACACATCAAAAAAGAGTTCACCCAAGAATACGCAACCCGTGGCCTGCGTATCGAAATTGACAAACACGCAGAACCTGAACGCGAAGTGCATGACGCAACTTCTATTAAATTCCATGTTTCAAAAAATTAAGGTTCTGCAAAATAAAACTAGAAATCTAACTTAAACAATACGGAGAGAGAAAATGAAAAAACTATTTAGCATATTGGCTATTTTCGGCCTCTTATCATTCGGAGCAACCAGCGGAGCTTCAGCCGCATGCTACAAATGGAAAAAAGTTTGTAAACCAATTTACAAAGTAAAAGTAATTTGGGGCACATGCTATGACAAATATGACTACCCATTTCAGTGCAAGAAAAAGAAGCGCGTTCACATTGGCAACAAGTGCCACAACAAATGTGTAAGCTGGAAACCACACAAAAAAATCTACAAATACAAGAAATACAAAAAGCACCACAACACATACTAAAACAAAAAACGCCGCCTCAAATTTTGAGGCGGCGTTTTTATTTCATCAAAACTCTTCAAGCAAAATCAAGGAAAGTAATTAATCAATGTTTGGAGCTCCACCTGAGACCATCATCAATTCAGTGATCATCTCTCACTTAACAACCGCTTCATTATCCCTAATCATTGGCTCTGTCGTTCTAATACTAAAAAAAGGAACGAACCTTCACAAAGCAATAGGGAAAATTTGGGTCGGGTTAATGCTCTATACAGCCATTTCTTCTTTTTGGATTGGAGATAAATTCAGCTGGATACATGGCATTTCTATTTGGGTCATCATCGGCATATGCATCGCACTATATGCCATCAGATATATGAAACACCCAAAAGCTATTCGCATCCACGCCGACTTCATGATGGGAAATTACATCGGCCTCTGGAGCGCAGCCATCCCCGCAGCCCTAACTGAAGGTCGCCTCACTCATCAAATTCTATTTGGATAGAGAATAAAAATTACGCAGCTTCCAAAAAACGAAATCCTCGATTGACTAAACGAGTATAACAATAAAGCCCATCGTCGGATACTTCTAACGGCTCAAATCCTAAATTTAGGGTCACCCTAACCCCCTCCTCAGTCACAGGACGCGCATAAAAATTAACACCTTGAAATCTCTCTTGCTGCAGAACATAGCTCACATAACGAACACCATTCGCAGCAAGCCCTGGCGCAATATAAGCCCACACATAAAGACCAGAAATTGGTTGATCATCACTGACTAAATAGCACTCAAGAGGATAAGCCCCATCAAAGTTCCCCTGTAGCAGCGCTTCCAGACCAAGACTATTCAACATTTGCAAAGCATAAAAACCAACAAGTTCACCATGTCTTTCAAATAAAAAAACACTTCCTTGGTTTCTTAAAATCAAATCTTCAATAAGTTGAAGCTTACTTCCAGAAAAACATAAATAATCTTCGATAAAGCGATAAAGTCGCGGGGCATCCGTATTTTTAGCTATTTTAACACTTATAAATCGGTTTTTACTTGAAGCAAGCAAATCAAACTCATGCTTAGAAAGCTGATATTCACATAAAGAGCCATTAGATTTCATAGCAGTTCCAATCTCTTAGTGCTTGCATGCTGATGAATAAGAAGTAAATATACATATCAAGGAATTAATTGGATGGATGCAGACAATTCTGCACAGGGGTGCTGCAATTTTCGAACACAGTAAAAACATACCCAATCTGAATAATGTTTCATGGGACGATATAAGAATTTTCCTTGCTTGCTCAAAAGAAACAAGCTTCAGAAAAGCTGCCGCCACGTTAAACACCAGCAGCTCAACTGTTGTCAGGCGTATCAACCATTTAGAAGAAACATTAAACTTAAGACTTTTCGACCGCTTGCCTGAAGGGATCATCATCACAAATGAGGCCCTCGCCATAAAAGAAAGCGCCGAACTAATGGAAAAGTCTCTTGTAGACTTAATCCACAACCGCCCCCAAAAAGATGAAGATCTAGAAGGAGAAGTTTGTATCTCAATATCTGAAGGGCTTGGTATCTATTGGCTCATACCAAGGCTGGTCGATTTTCAAAAACGCTACCCCAACCTAATCATGAATGTAAAATGCGCAATGGAAAGCCATGATGTTTTAAGATTAGAATCAGATTTTGCTATACAATATAAAAAGCCAACAAATCCTGATCTGATCGTGACAAGATTAGCAAGCCTTCACGCCTATCCCTTTGCCTCAGCTGATTACATCAAAACACATGGCAAACCAACATTTGACGAATTAGGCACCCATAAATTTGTTATTATGGAAACTGAAGGTATCAAAGAAGAAGAGATCTATGCGCAATTATTGGGCTTGGATAGCTTCAAAGAACATATCGGCATCAAAACAAATAATAGCCCCGCTCTTTTTTATGCTATTGAAAGAGGTGCTGGCATCGGCGCTCTTCCCACCTATGCTCTAGCTTTAAATGCTCCTGTCGTTCCCGTTGATATGGGAATACAAAACACTCTAGATATTTGGTTGACCTATCACTCTGGTGTTAAAAAAACACCGCGAAAAGCAAAAACCATTGAGTGGATTAAATCCATCTTTAATCCAAAAATCTATCCCTGGTTTGCTGACGAATTTATCCACCCAACAAAACTTGCTGAACTCTTACCACCTGAAGCACAAATCAACCAAAATAAAAATTATTTCGCCATGACACCATTCGATCGTGAAAAAATATAACCTTCGCACAACCAAAGAAAATCTTATGCAAACCGAAACTATAAAAACACCTTTCGGCCTAACAACCATAAAAAAAATAGGCCATGGTTCATTAGAAAACCCTTCAATACTCGTACTGCACGGTGGTCCAGGATATACGCACGACTACCTAGTTGAACCATTAAAATCTTTAAGTTCAGACCACTCTTTAATTTTCTACGACCAACCAACACTCACAACAACCAAAGACCATGCAGAAAATTTCACACCCGAATTCATCTGTAAGCACTTCAAATGGCTCTCACACCATCTGGCAAAAGACAAACCACTAAACATCATCGCCCATTCCTGGGGTTGTCTTCTATTTCTGGCATCACAAGCAGACCCATCTCTTTCAAATGAACCATCATGCGAATTTTCAAATTGCCTGCTGCTTAACCCAACACCCGTTACATCAAAAAAATTCGCCGCATGTTCTCAAAATTTGATGAAACGCATTGCTAAACTAGACAAACTAAAACTTTTATTCTGGACACTAACAAGAAAAGAAGGAAGCACGATCATGAAATCTTTGCTTCCCTACTATGTCATGGATCATGAAACAATTCCCCAAGAAGAAGTTGCTCTCGACACAAAAACTTATTTGACCTTAGCCCAAAAACTCAAAAAGTTTGATCTTAGCCAATCCCTGCCAAAGCTTTCAAAGGTCAAATTAGTGACCTGCGATCACGACTTCATAACTCTAGAGCAAATAGATGACCTCACCAAAGCTTACCCCAATATTGAAACAATAGAGAATTCAGGACATTTTCCTTTTTGGGAACAACCAGCAGAGTTCAATAAAATCCTGCAAGAGACATTTGCTCAGAAAAGCAATCAACAATAAAAAAACGCCACTTCAAACTTTGAAGCGGCGTTCCAGTTTATCAGCAAACAAATCTATACGGAGCAATCTGTCACTGAAACTCAACTTGTTTTTATGAGAGACAACTTATTTTTCTTTGGCCAAAATAAAGTCTCTCTTGCCATGCTGGTGAATAAGAATAAGGCAATCTTCAGGGCCAACACAACGATCACCATGGTTCTCTGTACCGGTTTGCTTTGAGTATGAACCCTGACTTAAAACAACTTCCTTACCATCTTTGCCTCTATGAGCCCATTTGCCCTGAATGGTCACACCATGGTAATCATGAGTATGGCGATGATCTGGTGCTACATGCCCCGCTTTAATTTTAACAATCATGCCATAATCACCACCATTGTTCCAATCACCCCAGAGAAGCGCAAAAGAAATTCCCTTAGGACCCTGTTCAAATTTCAAATCATCAAATGAACGATGGTTATGATTATGAGCCATTTTGTCCATTTTTTCCATCTTCGCCATTTGGTCCTTTTTTGCCATTTTATCAGCCTTAACAACACTGACATTAACAAGCAAAAGACCAAGCACTGCGCTTACTAGCGCAAAACCAATTTTAGTAAGTTTCAAAGTCATTATTTTCTCCTAAATTGATATATCCGGCTGTGTAGGTGCCGTGATATCGACTAGGGGAAACCATATTTAAATACTTTAGAGAACAAAACAGTTGATTTGTCATAAGATTTGTGAATAATTTTCACATATGAGCAATGCAAGCAACATCCACCTATTTGTACGTGTCGTAGAAGAAGGCAGCTTTTCAGCAGCAGCTCGTCAATTAGGGCAAACGCCCTCTTCCGTTTCAAAACAAATTTCCCAATTAGAAGAAGAATTAAACGCCCGCCTCTTTCATAGAACCACAAGAAAGCAAAGCTTAACCGAGGCAGGGGAAATCTATTTCCAACACGCAAGACAAATCGTAACGGATGTAAGAGAGGCCAAGCTAGCCGTCAGCAACCTAACCCAAGCGCCTTCTGGTTCTCTCTACATAACTGCAGAGCCAGATTTAGCACAGACTTACCTAGTCCCAATTCTACCTGAGTTTTTAGAAAAACACCCTAAGGTCAACATCCGCATTTCAATGAGTGCGGCAAGAATAGATATTTTAGAAAAAGGTATCGACCTGGCCATTCGAATGGGACACCTTCAAGATTCAAGTCTCATTGCCCGCAAAATAACTATGAGCCAGTCAGTACTTTGCGCAAGCCCCACCTATCTAAAAACAAACGGCACTCCTAAACACCCTGAAGATCTCGCCAACCACAATTGCCTGTCATTCAGAACAGCACCAGGCAAAAAAGAATGGAACTTTACAAAAGAAGCATCTGAAATAAACGTTCCAATCAAAGGAAGAGTTAATGTCAGCAGTTTAGTCTTTCTGCGCACTCTCCTGCTTGAGCATATCGGTATCGCAATGATGCCAACCTGGATCATCAAAGACGAGTTGAAAAAGAAGCAACTCATCCCCCTACTAACTGATTATCCTCTCAATCCACCAAACACACCAATCACAGCCATCTTTGCAAACAACCGCCACCTAGCTCCCAAAGTCCGCGTGTTTATAGACTTCATTAGTGAAAAACTAAAAGACGATTTCTAACGGCAAACCATCACCCCTTTAAATCGTCTTTAAAATGCTCTCCCCACTGCCACAAAGCATCATGAATAGGTTTAATCGATTTACCCATTTCAGTTAGGGAATATTCCACTCGCGGCGGAACCTCAGCGTAAACTTTCCGTTTCACTAACCCGTATTCTTCAAGGCTTCTCAAATTCTGCGTTAACACTTTTTGAGAAACTCCACCTAAAGATTTTTTTAATTCACCAAAACGTTTTGTACCAGAGAGCAAATCACGCACAATTAAAGGCCCCCAACGTGTACCAATAAGTAATAAAGCCGTTTCAACAGGGCAAGCTGGTAAATCTTTTTTCTTAATCATATCAATAGCTTTGCTATACTTTTCATTGGTTACCTAAAGGTACCTACTTTACTTTTAATACTAATATAACAAATAGTTCCTTAAAGGCAAATAAGTCAATCAAACTTTTAAGGAAGAAACTAATGAAACAATTTATCCTCGTCTCTCTTGCAGCACTAATCCCATTCGCTGTCACACCTTCCCTGGCAACAGAAGCACTAACTAAAATACAGGGGGAAGACACAATGAAAGAAAAAGTCAAACAACTATTAAAAAGTATCGAGACTGGAAATCAAAAACCGGTTTCATATATTAATCCACAAAAATACATACAGCATAATTTAAATGTTAAAGATGGTCTGGCAGGGTTCGGTGAAGTCCTTAGCCAATTGCCAAAAGGCAGCGCCAAAGTAAATACAGTAAGAACTTTCAGAGATGGAAATTATGTTTTCACACACACAGAATATAATTTTTTTGGGCCCAAAATAGGGTTTGATATTTTTCGTTTCGAAGATGGCCTCATTGTCGAGCATTGGGATAATTTACAGCAAACTGAAAACAAAACAGCCTCCGGCCGCACTCAAATAGACGGGCCAACAATACCAACTGATTTAGACAAAACCCTAGAAAACAAAGCCCTTGTTAAAAATTTTATAGACGACATCCTTCTTAACGGAAAAGTCGATAAAATTACCACTTACATATCAAAAAAAAAATATCACCAACATAATCCTAATGTCTCAGATGGACTAGACGCCCTTGGAAAAGCACTCGCTAAAATGGCAAAAGCCGGCACCCCAATGACATACCAGAAAAGCCACATCATCTTAGGAGAAGGAAATTTTGTACTCTCCGTAGCTGAAGGAAAATTCCTTGGCAAACATGTTTCTTTTTATGATTTATTTCGCATAGAGAACGGAAAAATTGTCGAACATTGGGACACAATTGAAGAGATCACATCTAAAGACAAACAGCAAAACCAAAACGGTAAATTTGGATTTCAAAAATAATATCCATCCCATTTTAAAAAGATAAAACAAAAATAAGAAAGGCAGCATGTTAATATGACTGCCTTTTTTACCGTTTATAAAAAAACAATTAGATCAATTTCATTTGAAACTATTTTCCCAAAAGGATCGTATATATTAAAAGCGCAATCCATCAACCCAGCAGGTCTTAAGGGAAATCCATGTCAGTGAAGTTCTTTTTCTTTCTATTTTTAGCCATTTTAATCACTTTTATAGCAATTGTGATGATCAGCCCAACAGCAAAAACAAAAGCTATGAGCCTGGCCAGTCAGCTGATTGCAAAGAAAAACATAAGCGTTAAAAACAATATTTCCTACGGCCCCTTAAACCGCCAAAGCCTCGACCATTATAGGCCCAAAACTGGCAGCACACAAAAACCAATTCTTATTTTCTATTATGGCGGCGGCTGGAACAGCGGTGAGAAATCGATCTATCATTTTATTGGCGCAGAATTGGCTTCAAAGGGTTTTGATGTCATCATCCCGGATTATCGCCTGTTCCCTGAAGTGAAATTTCCAAAATTCATAAATGACGCAGCCCTGGCCTATAATTGGGTCTGGCAAAACTTAGCCAAAAAAGATGAGCGCCCCATCATCCTCATCGGCCATTCCGCAGGCGCTCACATCGCAGCCCTCATGGCTTACGATCAATCCTATCTCAACAAATTCAATAGTGCCGCAAACCCCAAATTCAAACCCGCTGGTTTTATCGGTTTTGCCGGCCCCTACGCCTTCAACCCCGTCACATGGCCAACAACAAAAGACATATTCTCAACCATAGAGAATGAAGATCTCGCCCGGCCAGTTGCCTTCGTCAATTCAAAAAGTCCAGCCTCACTACTCTTTCATGGGGAAGAAGATACAGTCGTCAAAAAATGGAATATGGAAACACTCACCAAAGCTTTGAAAGACAACAAAATAAAAGTAGAAGCCAACCTACTCCCTGGCATCTCACACATAGATATCATGCTAAACATCGGCCTACCGCTGAAACAACAAAATAACATTCTTGAAAAGATGGTGGAGTTTATAAAAAAAGCAGAGAAATAAAAAAGTTCAAACCGTCTCCAGACGATATTTCAAAAACTCATATCCCTCATAGTCAACAGTTTTCAAAAACCGAGCACCAAGCCGCTCTAATCCACGAAGATGCTGTCGAGAGGGAGGAAGAAGAAACGTCACAAAAGGAATGCGCTCATCGGCTCTCGCAAATGAAAGAGCCTTCCGGGCAATACGAGGTCCAAGTCCAAACTTGTCAGGCCTCAAGACCAATCCAAAGTCCCACTCATCCCCCTCTTTTTGAAAGCCTCCCCAGCCAACATAACAATCATCAAGAAGAAACGCCCAGTGCCCCAAACCATCCCGCTCCCAACACGCCTCTTTTGCCGTAAGAAAATCAGCTACAGCCTGCCTATTCCACTTGAAAGTTAACAAAGGCATATGCTCCGCAACACGGCGATCAGACATGTGAGAAAGAAGTTCATCAGAAGAAACATCTGTTAAGCGAGTGAAAATAAGATTGGAGTTGGCTTCTTGCATCATAATACAATGTGTAAAGAGACATTCCTAAAATCACAAATCAAAAAAGAATGAGAAGGTTAGAGAGTATTTCACATCACCAAAGGTTTTCACTGAGAATAAAAAGAGAAAAAGTGGTGCCCGGAGGCGGATTCGAACCACCGACACGCGGATTTTCAGTCCGCTGCTCTACCAACTGAGCTATCCGGGCATACCAAGCAAGGAAAATAGAAAGTCCCTGCAATTCATATGAGTGCAATTTAAGTCAAACCACTTTAACTTCATACACTCAAACATCAACTGTTAGAACCGTTAAAGAACAACAGGATGAACGGCTTTATAGAGGCAATTTATCCCCCTGTCCAGCCCTCCTTTGCTGAAACTCAAAGGATTTTTGCGATTTTTTTAAAATGCTTGCAAAACTTAACTCTTAGCCTCGAAATCTGTCTCTGAAAATTCATAAGTCGACGTGCAAAATTCACAAGTCACAGAAATTTTCCCAGTCATTTCAATCATCTTGCCACGCTCATCAGAAGAAAAATGCGAAAGCATGTTCTGCACCTTTTCCCGAGAACAAGAACATTCAGCTTTAACAGGCACTTTATCAAAAATCCGAACACCTTCTTCATGATAAAGCCGCAACAATAGTCGTTCAGGCGCTAATTCTGGATCAAGCAACTCATGTGCTTCAACAGTTTCCCCTAGCATCCTTGCCCGGTTCCAGTCTTCTTCAAAATTTTCAAAAGGTTCATCACTATCATAATCATGACCACCTTCACGGGTCAGATATTGCACAAGCAACCCACCTGCCCGCCAGTGCCAATGCTTGCCATCATCTCCAGCATCAGCATTATAATGTTTCGCAACATTTAAACGCACCAAACTAGGGATCTGCTCAGATTGCATAAAATAATCTTCAGCAACTGTGCCAAGGAAATCTCTCTCCACAGCAACAATCCCCTGATAGCGCTCCATATCAGCACCTTGGTCAACAGTAAGGGCCAAATACCCACGCCCTAACCAGCTACCGATTTCATGCTCAACACCATCCGCTTCAAGTTCAGCAACTGCGGCCTTGTTATAGCTCGCATAACCACGTAATTTACCCGGCGTCGTATAATCAACCACAAGCATACTTATCGGACCATCCGTTTTGGACTGTAAAATCAGCTTGCCATCAAATTTAAGCGAAGCCCCGATAAGGCAAGTAAGCGCAATCGCTTCGCCCAAATAGGTCGCAACACCATCAGGATAATCATGATCAGACAAAATCTTATCGACTGTGCTCCCAAGACGAACCAAACGACCCCGCGCCCCAGCTTCATCAGCTTGAAACGGCAATACAACATCATCTTTGATGTCACTATCTAAAAAGATGTATCCATCATCAGAAACTGCTGAATGCGAAGTTCCAATATCATCATCAGAACCATGTTCTTCATCGCTCATGAAATTTTCCTAATTTTAAATTTGATCTAAAAAACTCTGACCTAAAATATAAAGAGTAAATCTGGCAACAGGTTTATTAAAAATTAAACCTGAGAGTTACCTATCTTCCCCCTATATAGCGCCCAAACTCCAAGCAACAATCGCCTTTTGAGCATGCAACCGATTTTCAGCTTCATCAAACACAACTGATTGCGGTCCATCAAGCACTTCAGCTGTAACTTCACGCCCACGATAAGCCGGCAAACAGTGCATAAACAGTGCGTCTTTAGAAGCAAGCTTCATCATCTCAGAGTTGACCTGATAAGGTGCAAAAACTTTTTTTCGCACTTCTTCATCTTCATCACCCATAGAAACCCAGGTATCCGTCATAATCAGATCAGCATCAACAAACGCATCATCTAACTTTTCTACAAAATGAATAGAATTTTTCTTTGCCTTTTGGTCAGCCTTCACTGCCTCTTCCATCGCTTTTGTTGGCCCATATTCCTTAGGAGCCGCAATATAAAGAGAAAAACCAAGCTTCGTTGCAGCATGAACAGCAGAGAGCGCCACATTATTGCAATCGCCAATCCAAGCCACCTTAGCCCCTTCAATCGATCCACGTTTTTCAACAAAGGTCAGAATATCAGCCATGATTTGGCAAGGGTGAGAGTGGTCAGTTAAACCATTAATCACAGGTACATCAGCAAATTCAGCTAAATCCAGTAATTTTTGATGAGCGTCAGTTCTAAGCATAATAGCATCAACATAACGAGACATGACCCGAGCCGTATCCGCGATGGATTCGCCGCGCCCCAATTGCAAATCATTTGAGCTTAAAGTGATGCAAGAACCACCAAGATCGCGCATCGCCACATCAAAAGAAAGTCGCGTGCGTGTTGAAGGCTTTTCAAAAATAGAAGCCAAGACTTGCCCCTCACACAATTTAGGAGCTTTGTGCCTTAATTCTTTAAACTCTGTTTTCATAGCTAAAGCTGATGACAATATATGAGAAATTGTCTCACTACTTAAACTATCAAGATCAATAAAATGCCGGTATGCCATAGGCGCTTTCCTTTGGCTTAATTTCGTTTCCATCACTTAAAAAATACTAAATTTAAAAAAACGGCTCAGCCGTTTTTTAAACTAAACTTATAAAATCACTCATTTCTAAGAAGTTGTGTTTCCAATTTCTTTGGAAAGCCTGGTTGCAGCTCGTTCAAGAGCAGAAATCGCCTGATCGAACTCTTTTGCTGTTGCGATCAATGGCGGCAAAATACGAACAACATTATCCCCCGCTGGAACACAAAGAAGTTTTTCATCAAAACAAGCCGCAACAACATCTTGCGGTGGAATTTTTGCGTGCAAACCAAGCAAAAGACCTTCACCACGCACCATATCAAAAACCTCAGGGAACTGATCCGTCACCGAAGCAAGTTTCTGCTTCAATACCAAGCCCTTTTCTCTAACACCTTCGAGAAAACCTGGTTCAAGCACAACATCCAAGACAGCATTAGCCGCCGCCATTGCAAGAGGATTACCTCCAAAAGTCGATCCATGTGACCCTGCAATCATTGGGCGCGCAACTTCATCTTTTGCCAGGCAAGCTCCCACAGGGAAACCACCGCCAAGCCCTTTAGCTGTTGTTAAAATATCTGGCTCAACACCAAATTGCTCATAAGAATAAAGAGCTCCCGTTCTACCAACCCCAGTTTGCACTTCATCAAATATCAGAACAAGGCCTTGGCTATCACAAAGAGAACGTAACTCTCTCAAGAACTCAACATCAGCACTATTAATCCCACCTTCACCTTGAATAGGCTCAATCATAAGCGCAGCTGTCTCTTCTGAGATAAGCTCTTTTAATGCCTCACTATCACCTAAAGGCACTTGATCAAATCCATCAACCTTGGGTCCAAAACCTTCAAGATGTTTGGCCTGTCCACCAGCTGCGATCATAGCTAGAGTTCGTCCATGAAATCCGCCGGCGAAAGTAATAATACGATAACGTTCAGAATTGCCCATAGAAGACTGATACTTCCGAGCCATTTTCACAGCGCATTCATTGGCCTCTGCTCCGGAATTAGCAAAAAAGACTTTATCAGCAAAAGTATTTTCGCAAAGCCGGTCAGCCAAACGTTCTTGTCCTTCAATTTTATAAAGATTGGACACATGCATTAATTTCGAAGCTTGTTTTTGAATGGCCTCAACTAGCAAAGGATGGCCATGCCCAAGAGAATTAACAGCAATACCAGCGCCAAAATCCAAATATCGATCACCGTTGGTTGCAACCAATTCGCATCCATCCCCATGATCAAAAGTAATATTGGTCCGCGCATAAGTCGGTAAAATTTTATTCGTCATTTTCCCGGAAAACCTATTTAAAGAAAGCCTATAAAAGAAAGCCTACAAATAAATAAAGCTGCCAAAAGGCAGCCTAAAACTTAAGCTATACTAACGTTTAGCTGACCTTTCTGTCAAACATTTGCAGCATAGAACAGGTTTGAAAGAGGTTATATTCATGAAAACCTGTTTTTACAAAGCCAGATACCAAATTGAAACCTCGATCAGACCTTAAAAGAAAGGGTGTGCAAAAGCAACTCACAACCATTGAGGGAGAAATTGTTAGTGTCGAACTAAATGGCAAGCCCCCCAATAAAGAACAACTTGTGTAAAGTGAGTGAAGAACAGGGGGAAAATAAAAACACGGACCGAAAAGTTCTTTAATAAAAATAAGGATATATCTATTTTTAGCCTTTTTTTTTATTTACTCGTGCCCAAAACGTAACACTAACAATTTGGACTGTTGAAAAGCATAAAATCATTTCCTCCTCCCCTTGCAGATAGCAACTCGATCAGTGTAGCTTTACATCATCCTTAATTGACGCGTTTCTTGAATAGTCATTCGTATTTTCAGTATTTTGCTATCTTTGTCATAGGTGAAAGTTGATCAGGTCATTTTGTGTTTTGTCCGAACAGCTCACCTAAAGGTTCTGTAATTTTCCAGTTTTTAGTCGTGTACTCAAATAATCCTAGGCTTCTGATTTCTTAAATTCGAGCCTCTCTTATTTGATATTTTAATTCAGTGTTGAGGCGGTGCTCATGCTGAAAAAGGAACTATTTAGACAATCGCACGTTTAAAAAGTTTGAAATTATTTGGCTTAAATTTTGAGGAGGCACTCATGTCCTGGACCGACGAGCGGGTTGAAGTTTTAACGAAATTATGGGCAGAGGGTTTAAGCGCAAGCCAGATTGCAGGTCGTTTGGGCGGAGTAACGCGCAACGCAGTCATTGGCAAAGTTCACAGATTAGGCTTATCAGGTAGAGCTACTACCTCAAGAGCAAAACCAGCCAGGGCCAGAAAGCACAAAGCAACACGTCAAAACAATTCACCTAGATTAGGCTTGTTTTCAAACAGCAACACAGCTCTACGTAGTATTTCAACACCTTCAGATACCCCAAAAGAAGAGCCATTCCGTTCTCAATTTGTTGAATTGGAAATTCCGGTAGAAGAGCGTGTTGACCTTGTTGATTTAAAAGAAAGTCAATGCCGTTGGCCAATTGGTGACCCACAAGATAGTGACTTTCACTTCTGCGGTAAAAAGAAATCTGACGGAACGCCCTATTGCGAATATCACTCTGAAATCGCCTTTCAGCCGCTGTCTCGCCAAAGCGCAAAAGCAAAAGCTCAAACAGTTGCCGCTACAAAAGCCAGACTTGCAGCAAATAAATAATTATAATTGCCCTGGTCTTAAAAAGAGGCTTTTAATTAATTTACAAACAAAAAAGCCGTCACTTAAAAATGACGGCTTTTTTGTTTTGTTTGAATGATAATTTTTTTTAAAACGATGTTTCTGTTACCTTAATAATCGCTGGTCCAAGAATAACAGCAAAGAGCACCGGTAAGAAAAACACAATCATCGGCACTGTCAATTTAGGTGGTAAAGCAGCAGCTTTTTTCTCAGCTTCATTCATCCGCTCATCTCTAAACTCTTCAGCCATAGCTCTAAGAGCGGTTCCTAAAGGCGTACCATATTTTTCAGCCTGTATTAAACTTGTAACCACAGCCCTAACACCAGGCAAACCGGTTCTTAATCCCAAGTTTTCAAAAGCTTGTCTACGATTTTGCAAATAGGACATTTCAGCAGTCGTAAGCGTCAACTCTTCAGCCAGTTCAGCTGATTGATTACCAATCTCAATCGCAACTTTTCGAAAAGCAGCTTCAATAGACATACCAGCCTGAACACAAATCAAAAGCAAATCAAGCGCATCTGGAAAAGCTTGCCGAATGGAATCTTGGCGTTTTTGTATAAGGTTCGAAATAAAAATATTAGGCAAATAAAATCCTAAATACCCACCACCCATAATAACACAATATTTCAACATCCCCTGAAGGCCAAAATCATTTACAAAATTAATGTAAAAGCCGGCCACAACCAAACCAACCACAGGAAGCAAACACCGTGCAGCCAAAAATGTCATAAGCGGAGCTGGTCCACGCAAACCAGCCATCTTCATTTTTAAAGCCAGATCTTCCGTTTCCAAAGCTTTGCGCAAGTTAAACATCTTAACAATGCGCTCAGTACCAGACTTACTTTGATGACGGATATTACCCTTATTTACATTTTCAGCGGCCATTTCCTGTAGACGCTGGATCTTCAGCTTTTCACGTTCATCAGAAACGTATTTCATCCGAGAGTTTAATTTGTCATTGGCAAAAAGAGGCATCGTCAATGTTAAGACAGTTGCAAAAGCTGCAACCGCAGTCAGAACAATCACAATAAATTGCGGATCCATAGCCTGTTGAATTAATTCATACATTACAAAACACCTAATTTAACACTAAAACTCAAACCCAACCGCAAACTCTAAATTTTAAAATTAATCATCCAGCGCATAACAAAAACACCCGTCAACATCACAAGAGCACTACCAATAAGTATCATGTGACCAGTCGGATGGGTAAACAGCAAAGACATATAATCTGGATTAGCAAAAGAAACACCGCCCATAACCAGCAAAGGCAAAGAACCAATAATACCAGCTGACGCTTTCGCTTCCATACTAACAGCCTGCACTTTAGCTCTTAGCTTGTGACGGTCACGTAAAACATTAGCAAGGTTCATCAAGGCTTCAGAAATATTACCACCAACAGAAAGTTGGATCGTCACCACAATACAAAAGAAATTCACTTCCTGTAGAGGAACACGTTCAAAAAGCTTTTGCATAGCCTGTTCAACAGGCACACCAATTCTTTGCTGTTCGACAACATTTAAAAATTCACTGCGAACAGGCTCTCCAACTTCTGTCGTAATAATCTGCATACAGTCATTAAAAGGCAAACCTGCTTTAACACCGCGAACAATAATATCAATCGCATTTACAAATTCAGACATAAATAATTTTTGGCGCTTTTTAGTTAAATAGTTAAGCACATAACGTGGCACGCCAACCCCACCAACAAAGAACCCAACTGGGACAATGTAAATAGGAATACCAACAACAAGCAAAACCAAAGCTAAAACAACACCACCAATTGCAGAAAATAGATAAAAGGATTTAGGCGACATAGTCTCTAATCCTGCGCGCTGCAAACGCAATCTCATTGTCACCTTTTCACGTTTTCTACTTTTTTCTTCAATCTCTTTCATTGTTTCAGAGACTTGTTGGCGCCGCCGCGCTTCAGTATTCCCTTCACGGGTTTCTCGTTTCTGGGCTGCACCACCAGCTAACGCCTTTTTGCGTTTTTCAGCCTTACTTGAACCAGATAAAATTGGGTCCAGAAGTATAAAAATAATGACAGCAAAAGATAATGCCCCCATGCCCATAGCTGCAAACATGATCATATCATTATCAAACATGGGCTTCTCCTAATGGATTACCATGTTCATCAGTAACTTCAGCATTTGAAAGCACTTCAGTAAGACGGTGATGTTCGCCAAAATATTGAGCACGCTCATAAAACTTAGGCCGTGTAATACCAGTAGAGCGATGACGGCCGACAAGTTTACCATTTTCGTCCTCACCTACGATGTCATGAACAAAAATATCCTGTAAAGTTGGCACTTCACCTTCCATACCAATAACTTCAGTTATCTTAGTAATCTTCCGTGATCCATCTCGCAGACGCGAAGCCTGAATAATAA
The DNA here is from genome assembly GCA_021604645.1 of Methyloligella sp. Classification (GTDB taxonomy): domain Bacteria; phylum Pseudomonadota; class Alphaproteobacteria; order Rhizobiales; family HXMU1428-3; genus HXMU1428-3. The sequence goes on along the minus strand of BQJJ01000004.1, from coordinate 93,151 downwards.
CATCTACTGAGCCAACAATCATTTCACGAATGGTTTTCGCAGGAAGTGCAAAACCTCCCATCAAGATCATGCTTTCAAGACGACTAATCGCTTCGCGCGGACTATTCGAGTGTAAGGTTCCCATAGAACCATCGTGGCCTGTATTCATTGCTTGTAATAAATCAAATGCTTCAGGGCCACGAACCTCACCAACGATGATCCGATCCGGGCGCATACGCAAACAGTTCTTCACCAAATCACGCATTGTAATCTCTCCCTCACCTTCAAGGTTTGGAGGGCGGGTCTCTAAACGCACTACATGTGGTTGCTGCAATTGAAGTTCAGCACTGTCTTCACAAGTAATCACACGCTCATCTTTATCAGCATAAGCCGTCATACAATTCAAAAGAGTTGTTTTACCCGAGCCTGTACCGCCAGAAATAACGATATTACACCGAGATTTACCGATAATTTCGAGAACCTGTTTGCCTTCAGGAGAAATCGCTTTAAATTCCATCAATTGCTGAAGTGTAAGACGATCCTTCTTAAATTTCCGAATGGTCATAGTCGGACCTTCAAGAGCAAGTGGAGGAACAATAACGTTCACACGAGATCCATCTGGCAAACGCGCATCACAAATTGGGCTGGTTTCATCAACCCGGCGCCCCACCTGACTAACAATCCGCTGACAAATATTGAGAAGCTGCATATTATCAGTAAAACGAACAGACGAATGTTGTACCTTACCATCCACCTCAATAAAGGTATCATGCGCACCATTGATCATAATATCCGCAATGTCATCACGTGCCAACAAAGGCTCTAACGGACCATAACCAAGTACATCATTACAAATATCTTCAATGAGCTCTTCTTGCTCAGAAATTGGCATAATGACATTTTGGATAGCAAGGATTTCACCAACAATATCGCGAATTTCTTCTCGGGCTGCATCATTGTTAAGGTTAGCTAGTTGTGTAAGGTCAATCGTATCTATAAGAGCATTAAAAACCGTTGTCTTTACATCGTAATAATTCTCAGAACGCTTTGGTTCAGCTTCAACCACCGGTTGGGCTGGCTCCGGAACAACCTTAACTTGTTGTTTTGGCTTCAATTCTACGGAAGGAGCAACTTCAACTTTTTTTGGTGCAACATCAGGCTGAGGCTGCTTGTGCACTTGCCCCTGCTCAGTCTGGCCACCTTGCCCAAATTGTCCATTTCCACTAGAACCGCGTTTACCAAACATAACAAACTCTTTCCTACTTCATACCAATTCGGCTTAAAATTGGTTTTAAAATCGATTTTTCTTCCTGCTGCGGAGGTTTTACATTTGCCAATAAATACGCAAAATCCAAAATCTGATTTGCAACTTTAGATTTTTGAGAAAACTCACCAATCATCTGCCCATTATTCGCTGCTGTTCCGAAAACCTCAGCATCATAATCAATAACCACCGAAGGTTTCAGTTCTACAATTTGAGAAAAATCAGCGACTGAAATTTCAGGTTTTTTCGGCATACCGACCAAGTTTAAAATCAAACGCGGAGATACATCCGATTTACGATTAGCTTTTAAATAATCAAGAATGTTCTTTGTGTTTCTCAAATTAGCTAAATCTGGTGTAGCCGTTATGATAATTTCATCTGATTGCATCAAAACGTATTTTGACCAAGACGTCCAAGCATGCGGCAGATCTAAAACTGAATTAGGAATATTCTTCCGAAGAACATCAAGTACAAGATCACAAGGCTCACGCTCTACATCATATTCCTGATCCAAATTACCAGCAGACGCAAATAAGCTTAATCTGTCAGAACACTTAGATAACAATCGATCAAGCATAACATCATCAAGTCGATCAGATTGAAATAAGGCCTCTGCAATACCTTGAGATGGATCCTGATTAAAATCCAAACCAGCGGTACCAAACGGTAAATCAAAATCCGAAATCACAACGTCCGTGTTAGTAATCTCAGACAAAGCCCATGCAACATTATGACTTAATACGCTGGAACCAACCCCACCCTTTGCACCAACAAAGGCTAAAATTTGCCCAAGAGGTTCGGCATCTGGGTCAGAGTATAAATTAGAAATTGAACTAATTATTTGCAGGGGCTCAGCCGGAGCAACCAAATATTCGCTCACTCCGCGTTCAACCAATGCGCGATATAAAATCACATCATTAACATGACCAACAATAATTACCTTAGTTCCCGCATCACAAACTTCAGCTAATTGATCAAGTTGCATCAATAGTTTTTCACGGTTAGCTTTACTCTCCAAAATTATTAAATTTGGAGTGGGCCCATCACGGTAAGTTTCTAATGCCGCACTTACACCGCCCATCTGCATAGACAAATGCGCCTTATCCATCCGTCTGTCATTACTTGCACTTTGCATTGCATCAACAAACTTTTGGTCTTCGCAAAAAGCCTGAATTGAAATTCTGGGCACAGGACGTGCTTTGCGGTTGGCATCAACCATATCAGAAGCGCCATTTGCATCAGAAGTTTCCTGAAGATTTCCATCCTGAGAATAGGCCGTATCACTCATTTCCAATTTCCCTAAAGTCACTTGTAGAATTAATTACTTATCACTACGAGTATCAACTCGTTCATCTCTTGAGCGCTCTGCAGCTGTAACTTCACCCTTAACAAATTTATCCCAAATCGTATCCCTGCGACGAGAATCTCTCGGGCTCCAACCACGAGGTCCTTGAAGGTCACGAGGGTTTGCTACCATAGCTGCTAAATTTCGTTGCCGTGCACATCCCCAATCCGGTGAGTTACGGTTGTTTTCAGTCTCATTTAAATTCTTATTCCATTGACCACATTCCGGACCATGAGCAACATAACGTTTGTAAGATAAATGAATGACCGGATACCGGTCACCACGGCCTGAATACCGGGTCACGGCCACAACTTCAGGCCCAATAGATAGTTTCTCCATCTGACGTTGAATATCCTTCAACACCTTCCTCACCGCATATTGATGGCGTGAATTCGAAGGTAATGTAACTTTAATATCTCCAACACCCCCCTCACGATAGTAGTGAAGAAACGTTCTCACTTCGTTTAATTTTGCGGGAGAAAGTTTTTCATCATGACGTCGAACTGACACTGAAATCGCCAACTTATCTTTGGCAACTCTAATTGGATGATCAACCGTCGGATCTCCAAAAAAAGACCCCGCATAATGATCTTTTCTCACACGTTGATCAAAATGCTTACAGGCGGAGCTGAATAAAGCCACTGCACCTATGAGCAAAACAGCTGCACTTGTTTGAAGCAATTGTTTATCCATAATTTTAAAAATCATTGTACTAACCTCTTCAAACTTTAATTACTCAACAATAAACCCAAGGCCACCCTCATCATGGCGAGACTTACGTCCCCATGAGCGGCGAGGTTTTTCTCGTCTTTGTTCGGTTTTAAACACATCCTTCAAGCTCCACTGCGTCTCAACAACTTTTGGTTTGCGTTGACGAACTGGAATACGCTTGTGGCGATCATATTTATTCAAATGACCTTTAAAGAAAGCCTTACGGTCAGAAGGGGTTCCAAGTCCTTGGTCAGGCCTTGTTAATTTATTCAATGAAGTACTGTGAACAATATAAGGAGTTACAATAATAACTAACTCACTCTCGTCTCTAATAAACTCACGGCTCCGAAACAATGACCCCAAAACAGGCAATCTTTTTAACCCAGGTACATCCTGAATATTATGCTTTGTCGCATCAGAAATCAGACCAGCAATCACAATCGAACCACCAGAACCAAGCTCAACAGTCGTCGAAGCACGGCGCACTTCAATCGCAGGAATTGTTATGGAATTCAGAGTAATTGCACCCTTCTCTGAAATGTCACTAACTTCTGTAGCAATCTTCAAATTAATGAGTTTTTCATCCATAACAATTGGCGTGAAAGCCAAAGCAATACCAAAAGGTTTAAAGTCAATTTTAATTCCGTCATCATCATTGGAAACCGGAATTGGAAATTCACCACCAGCTAAAAAATTAGCCGTCTCTCCTGAAACAGATGTTAGATTTGGTTCAGCTAAAGTTCGAAGAACTCCATTTTCTTCTAAAGCCCGGATAGCAGCCCCGACACCATTACCATTCTTGCTAAACTGAAGTTGAGATTTTAGACCGACTTCAGAAGCTGGAAAAGTTGCCAAGCCCAGCACCCGTGCACCAGATTCTAAAAGGGTTGAACTATTCGGCACAGCAAGGTCAGTTAGGTTAGCAAAACTAATTCCATTCCCAGAAGTAAAAGCCTCAACATTCACCCCAAGTCGTTTTGCAACAGTGCGTTTAATTTCAACCACTTTAACTTGAAGGTTAACCTGCTCATTACCACTTGTAGTAAGTAAGTTAATGACCTCTTCTTTGGATTTCACAAAGCGTGCAGCGATATCAGCGGCCTTCGTAGCATCTACCGGAGTACGAACTGAACCAGTTAGAACAATATGCTCATTAACCATATCAACTTTGATCTTACTATCCCGCAAAATTCTCTTATACATGCCTGAAAGAGCAGACATATCCCGTGAGATAGAGATCTCAACGGTCAAAATTCTATTCCCATCTTTATCAAAGAAAAAAGCGTTTCCCTCGCCAACTTTTTTACCAATTAAATAAGCCCTGCGAGAACTATGCAGAACAGCATCAATAAATTCTGGATTAGAAACAAGAACATCACGAACGTCTCTCGGCAACTCAACCACAAGAGATTTATTCAAACCAATTTTAACATGACGGGTCTCACCACCTCTGGCCACACGTTCAACCTTAAGTAAAGAGCGATGTTCATTGTGAAAGCTTTGATAACCACTTTCAGCCATCCCCATAGCTGAATGAGCAATTAGCCCTGCGGCAAACGCAAAGAAAGCAAATACACATTTGCTTAATTTTGCCCGTTTTAATATTAATAATCCCATCACTTAACACCACCTTTAAACTAAAACTAATAAACTAGGCACCAGTTCATATCCCCCAAACTAGGCACCTCGAAATTCACATGCCAAAAGCTCTAACCTTTTGACCAAACTTAAACATTCGAACTGTATCCCGTTTTCCACCACGTAAATTAGTCACGCTATCACCGTCACCTTGAGTTCTTTTCGACAGACTACGTAGTGCCAAAGACACATCTCCCATTTGATTTGCAAGCATCAAGATTTCAGCTTGGCCGGGGCTTAATTCTAATGTGGCAGTTCGGCCGGTTGCTGTCTGTTTTCCCTTAGGTGGGTCAATCATTTGACCGATTGCAAGCACGCGAACATTAGTGAGAATCGTGTTGGATACAAATTTACTACCACGACCTTCACCCTGAATTTGTCTTGATAAAATTACATCCACATGGTCATCCGGCAAAATAAAACCACCAGCTGCCGTCTCTTCTTTAATCTTCGTGGAAACAGCGCGCATTCCTGAGGTTAGAAGCGCAGCCATAATACCGCCAGTACCCTTTTTAATAAATTTTCTAGGATTAATTGCTTCACCAGGAACAAATGCAGAGCGTGCAATTGCTTTGTCATAATCCGCCTTCGCATTCATATGCGAAGCCTGATCAATAAGATTAGAATTCAATGCGTCTTTGGGCCACTTCTGCCATCTAAAATGCCCTGAAGATACCATATCCCCAAGCTTGATCGGTTGTGCAGCAACCAAAACATGGGTCGTATTCATAAATTCTGTTTGAACCACTTTCTCAGTTTCAGGTTGAGCCACAATATTCTTTGCAAGCAACGCTGCACCAATAGCGGAGACAAATGCAATTCCCAAAACAAGTACGCGAGATTTATTCATAACTAACAAAGGTCCTTAAGCCCTAAATACAAAAACATCACTAAACTTAAGGGGGGAATCGTCAATAGGAGGTTAATAAGTGTCATTTTTTGATAATTTTAGACTCAAGAAATCATCACAAATTCGTAACCACCTAAAAAATATATAAATTTTACAAACAAAAAAGCGCTCCAAATTGAAGCGCCTAATAATAACCAATGAGATTGAAACTTAAATCAATCCAAGCCAATGAGAATAAGGATAAATACTCAACCCCGATAAACCAATCGCGATTCCGTAAGGAACAGCGGCTGTTCCCGTTTGATAATTCACCAACCATTTTTGCTTCGCAAGAAAAGGGGGCAGTGGTGTTGTGTATATTTTTAAAACAATAACAGAAAGTAACCCACCGTAAAAAGCCGCAAATATGAGAAACATCACCGTATATTCAGGGCCAAGCCATAAAGACGAAGCAGCAATTATTTTTGCATCCCCACCTCCAAAATAACCACGAGCAAAAAATATAAAACCAATGACTAGCATTAAAAAACCAACCAAAATGTGGCTACCAATTGCTTCTAAAGAAAGCCCAGAAAAAGGAACGAGTAAAATAAACCCAACAAAAAGAGCTAAAGAAACTTTGTTAGATATTGTGAAAGACATCGCATCAGAGATCCCAGCATAGATTAATGCAAACGGAAAAATTAACAATACACATAACTCGTAAAACATTCTAATACCTATTCATTTTCTTTAATTCATAAGGATAATAAAAAAAAATTAATTTCAATTAAAGTCAGTGAATAAAAAAGGCACTCATCGGTGATTACAACGATAAGTGCCTAATTTAAGAAAATAGTATTTCCAGAAAATTATTGGCTAATACTATTTTTTACCAATTTCAGTATTAATAGTAGTGAACGCAGTACCAATTTTACCACCGATGCTGTTCACTGTGCCAATGATTACAACTGAGATACCAGCAGCGATCAAGCCATATTCAATAGCTGTTGCACCAGACTCATCATTCATAAAACGAACCATTAGATTTTTCATTACGTAACTCCCTGAGTATTTTTATATATAAACAGCGCTAACCCATCTAATAAGGATCAGTGCCTCTGAACAGCTTTGAATATAGCCATAATCTATGAAGAAACAGTAAATTCAAAGAAAAAAACAAGGAAAAAGTCAATAAAATCAAATATTTACAAAAAATTATTGATAAATATAAAGTTTTAACACGTGCCAAAACGGGAAATCGAAGAAAAGAAATGCAATTACATAAATTTAACAATAATTAACATGAAAAATAATAGAAATTAAAACAAATATACTTGAGAAAACGAGTTTTTAAGATGGATTATTATTGAAACTTTCTAAAAAACGACCGAAATAAACTAAACCTTCAAAAGTAAACAACTTAACTTTTAAAAATCATAACTTTCCCACAAATCCAAACAATCAAAATGAAAAATAATAAAAATACCTTTTTCATACAAAAATAAGGAAATCATTCACCTTTTGCGAGTTTAATAAGGAGCAATTCCGATTAGTAAAAAGGTTATAGTGTGATGGTTAGTACTTTATCAGTTCAAAAAAATTCAATGAAAAGACAAATTTTTCATTGCCTGATTTTAACTCTGTTTCTCCAGACAACAGGCTCACTCTCAATTAATGAAGTCAAAGCCGAAGAGAAAAATGATCAAAACATCATCACGCATTCCACATCGAATGCTTTAATGAAGATCACGCTTAATCAAATCACTTTAGTGAAATTAGAAGATCAGATTTCTGACGCATTAATAGGTAATCCTGCTATTGCGGACATCACTATTCAAAACAATTCTACATTCATTATCACTGGTAAATCATATGGACGAACCAATATTATTCTACTCAATAAAGATGGTGAGAGAATTTTTGATAAATGGGTTTATGTAGATGATGATAGCCGTAACGTTGTTCGGATCCAACGAGGTGGTGCTCGCCTGAGTTATACATGCACTCCAAATTGCCAGCCAACACCAACACTTGGCGATGATCCAGAACATATAAAATCATTAACAAACAATTTTCAGGCAAAACTACAAACAATCGACAGAGCTTTAAAGCAATCTAAATAAAAAATCGTTTTTTAATTCAAAAAAAAGATGGGCGACTTCTACTAGAAAGTCGCCCATCTTTTTTAACAGTCTTATAAAAAAATCAGTAAGAAAAAAAACCAACTAACAATCTTATTGTTTCAATCTTAGCCGCTGCAACCCAGTAGCAATTTGATTAAATGCATCTTGCAAAGAAGACCCATCAGGAGAGTTAAAATACATATCCTCTCTTGTGGCACAGTCCCGCATAAGTTTCTGAGTATTACTATCATTTAATTGGAAAGTAATTGAATAAATCAAAATATCTTGCGACTTAACATTCGTGCAAATCGCCTTTAACTTATTATCCAATTCATTACCTAACCAACCATACCCTAAATGCCCTTTAGACGGCATCCCATATGCTGAATAAACACTATAATCATAGTGAGAGTGGTTATTCTTACCATCAGTCAAAACAACAATCACTTTTTTATTCTGCGCATTACTTTCGGCATCACCTTCAGAATATGGCTCAGCACTAGACAAAACGCGCCATCCCCAAACCAAGCCTACAGGAATAGAGGTCCACCCATCAGCAACCATACCATCAATATCACCTTTAATAGTATTCACATTGTTTGTTAATGGCAATATGGGCTGTATTGGACATGTATCTCCATAATTATAATTCAGAATAGAATTGACACCACCTTCTCCACTAGCAAGGTACAAAGGCTTTAAAAAAGGTGCCCATTTCGTATTTGCATCACTACTAGGAGGCACATCCCATAAATCTAAATCAACAGTTGAACCATCTCCATTGCTCCCATTTCCGACACGAGCCCTCACACAACCCGACCAAGATTTATTATATTCATCCAACACTTCAAATGCGGACAAACCATCTATAGTTGAATTCCAAGAATACTTTTGATTTTCATTGTAATCCTCTTGGGCTGCAACAGAATCTCCGTCAACATCAATCCAAGTCGCATTTTTATTAGCACTACCAACATTCACCGCTCCCGTAAAAGGCACAAGTGCGATCTCAACGTACTCAGAACTTCCCTTAGTTTTATAGAGAGTATCAACCAAAGTTTTAGCAGCTGTTTTCAAAGAACTCATCTTCGATCCACGCATTGATCCGGTATTATCGAGAACAAGTGCAACTTCAATATTCACTAAAGTCCTGCCAACTACAGATTTCTCATTCACCACCATTGTATCATGGCCAGCCAACTTCATAAGTATAGTAGGAACATCAGCAGATGAAGTCGCTGTCACCTCATCATTCTTAACAACAACCTTAATAGTAGGTTTATAATCTTTTCTCGTTGAAACTGAAATGTTGGCTCTAAAATACTGTCTAGCCAACTTCTTCATGGCTTTTTTATCCGTTACTGGCAATGAACCAGCGGCTAACACTGCCGCATCAAGAGCACGAGCAATCTCTTTTTTAACCAAATAACCACGCGCGTAATCAATAGAAATGCCTGCAGCCAATAATAAGACAATTGCCATAGGACCATAAATCATAGCAACTGCACCATCTTCACTCTTATGAAAATGACCAACCAGCCTTTTAATGTCTTTAATAATTTTCTGCATTAACCATCACCCAAAATAAATTCAACCAGCTCAATATTTGAACCAAACAAATTTCTTAAAACTGGACAGATGATGACAGAAAAAAATAAATATTTTCCAACCATCTATGGTTTATTTTTTCTAAACGTTTTTGAGACGAGGAGATTGTTTTATGTCTTTTTGAGCAAAAACATAAACGAATTTTTCAGATTTTTTTGATAAAACATTTGAGTTACTTAGTAATCTTAGTACCCAAGGCATCTCAATGATCGACTTCGCAAAGAAAAATTTCAATAGAACTTACATCAAATCATTAAGATTAGTTCAGAAATTCAAAAAAGACGTTGAAGGTGTTGTAGCAGTCGAATTTGCATTTATCGGCCTTCCGTTCTTTCTGCTTATTTTTAGCATTCTTGAAATCTCATTGGTCTTTTTGGCTGAGATTAACTTAGCTCATGCAACAGCAGATACCGCGAGAAAGCTAAGAACCAATCAAGGTGGTATCGCTACCCTAGCAAAATTTAAAGAAGATATTTGCTCCAATGTAGTATTCATTCCAAATTGCTTATCAAAAATAAAAGTTGAAGTTAAAACTTACGATAATTTTGCCAGCATTGATACATCCTTCAATATCAAAGGCGATGGCAGTCTGGATGATAATTTTCTGTTTGAATCCGTAGATGCAGGCACAATAGCAACAGTAAGAACATTCATTGAATGGGAACTATTTGCAAAAATTCCTAATTTAGGCCTTGGAAACTTACCTAACAACAACAGGTTAGTCCAAGGATTTGCAGCATTTCGCAAAGAACCCAGTTAAGGAAATAGGAAACTTCATCTCATGATTAAAAAGCATCCGATAAATCTATTTCAAGTGGCTGTAAATAAATTCTTCACAAAGCTCAGCACCTTTAAGAAGAACTCTGAAGGAACCGCCGCTATTGAATTTTCCTTCATTCTACCTTTGATGATTGCAACTTACTTTGGTACAGTGGAAATTTCACGACTATACATCGCAAAAAACAAAGTAGAAACAGTTACCGAAACCATTTCAGACCTTGTCGCGCAAGGCACAAGTGCAACAAAACAAGATCTGACAGACATTTTTTCGATCGGATCTAAAGCGTTAACAACTAAAGAAAGCCTTGAGTTCAATATAGTTGTGACCGCTATTGAGACACAACCCAATAACTCAGGAACGCCTGTAAGTCGTGTTAAGTGGAGTGAGAGTAAAAAAGGAACAAACAAACACGCTAAAAATTCTGTCGTCAACAATCTACCAAATGGTTTAGCTAGAAATTATGAAACCATCATAATGACAGAACTCTACTACAAACATTCTTCTATTTATGAATTTTTTATAAAAGGTAAAAAATCCTTCGATCGGCGCTTCTTCTCAAAACCCAGATACACATCTTCAATACCTTGCGACGATTGCTCATAAAAATCCAAGTTTGAATAAAACACTATTCAACCGGTGTTATAGCCGTTTGTATATTGCCAATATCAAAACCAAACCATCCGTTTGTTGGCAGCATACGCTCCCATAAGTGGGTCCAGATATCTGTTGTTCCCACCACTTCAAAAAATGAAGCAAAAGGCGGCGTTAAAAAGAAAACGCCAACCACCGCAAGCCCCATTAAAAAAGAAGCCCCAGGGCTGCGATACTCAACAAGCTTCAACGCTGTTCCAAAAGATCGCTTCACCCGGTTTCCACTAAAATCAACACTATAAATCTCATCAAGCAATAAGTGCACGATATAACCAAACAACATAAATATGCCGGAAAGCCAACAGATCCGCGGATCTGATTGTAATCCATGATGAAAAATAGCTGCTGTCGCAAAAAGAAAAAACACACCGGCCAATAAAGAATGAAACACCCCTCGATGCACAGCAAAGTTATGGAACAAACTATGCAAGCAATAACGAACAGCTAAAAAAGTACCGATCCAGATAATCCATAATTCTACGATTGAATATTTAGAAACAACACAAAACAAAACAACGATAGAGAGAAACAAGCCAAGCGCAAAAAAGATAATCCGAGATGAGCGAGAATCTTTCAAATCAATATCCGGCAAAACACTTCCCAAAGCGCCAGCAAGTGCCAAAGTAATAATATCAGTCTGATTAATCATCTCTGTGGCCACAGCCAAAGTTGCCGCCATGCCACTCGCAATTGTACCTACACCCAAATGAGTTGCAAAGTTAGCCATTTCCACTGCTCCCAAAGTTGAAGAGATGAATTGGGGTAGACCCTAATCACCAAGGACTGATAAATGTCGCCAAACTTAAAAAAGCAGATTCTAAGGTCAAAGAGAAGGGAATTTCAAAAGATGAGAAGGTACATGGACTGAATAATGTTGATAACTCAACGATACGTCACATCAGTCCCCTTCAAACCGCAATACCCACCAGGGTTTTTAGCTAAATATTGCTGATGATAGGTCTCAGCAAAATAAAAAACATCGTTGGGCTTAACTTCAGTCGTAATCGCTCCAAACCCTTTTGAATTCAAAGCTGCTTGATATTTAAGCTTACTTTCCAAAACAGCCGCTTGTTGCTCATCAGACGTTGTATAAATTCCAGAGCGATATTGCGTACCAACATCATTCCCCTGCCTGTTGCCTTGAGTGGGGTCATGAGCTTCCCAAAAGACAGAGAGCAAATCATCTAGCGACAGCTTTTCAGGTTCAAAAACCACCATAACAAGCTCATTATGTCCTGTTTTGCCTGTGCAAACTTCTTCGTAAGTCGGGTTCGGCGTATACCCGGCCCCATACCCAACAGCTGTTACCCAAACACCATCAAGCTGCCAAAAGCGGCGTTCAGCACCCCAAAAACAACCCAAGCCAAAGTAAATAACCTCTGATGTCTCAGGATAAGGCCCCTTCATATCATGGCCATTTACAAAATGAGTTCGCTCAACAGCAAGTGGCTCTGCCCGCCCAGCTAATGCATCTTCTTTAGAAACCGCCACAATTTTGCTTTTTGCATAAAACATTTTATTTCTGCCTATTCTTATCTCTTGCACTTTTCATCATAACGGATTTTAGTGTCTAATAAGAGTAACAAATTATCACGTTCCGCTCAAAAAAGGTTCACAAAAAAATAATGAGCGCGGATAACGCGGCCCTAACTATTTGCAGATGCTTTGGGCCGGTTTCTGGTGGGAAACCTGAAGCCGCATTTAAAAAGCAAACCTGACTGAGCACGAATGTGACGGTTGCTATTTGCGGATGCTATGTGGGCATCCGAAGCACATTGTGCCGGTTTCTAGTGGGAAACTGAAGGCACACTAAAAGAGAGCAACCTAAAGGAGCACTAAAAATGACAGACGTAGACAAAACAATGCGAATATTCGAAGCAAGTAGAGGCCGGAAAGTTATCCTCATAACTGTTTTTACGCTTCTTATTCCCTTTTTTATCTCTCTGCCTTTCATGATTTTCTTGAGGTTGAGCAAAGGCTTCTATTATGACGCCGCCATTTTATTTCTTTTTGCCATTTTATTTGCGATTTGGATGGTGTTTCTCGGCGCTCACATTTTATCAAGTCTGCGAACCCGCATCCAACTAAACGAACAAGACGCAGTCCTCCTTGTCCCCAACTGGCGCGGTCCCTTGCCCCTTCTGCCATACAAAACAATCAGCCTCACCTACGAGGACGTAAAATCAGTTGAAAGCCGTAGCGAAATTTATAGAGAAGCCATCATTCCTATACTCATGCGCTCTTGTAGCATCGTTACCCAAGATGGAGAGCGTCACATCCTTGGCTACACAAAAGAAAAAGCCACAGACCCGGCCTTTCCATTTTCTGAAATCAGCCATGAGATCGCCATGCGCTCAGGTCTGCCGTTAAGTGAAAGAGGAACCGTTCACGCAGGCGGTCAATATCTCGCCGCCATCAAAGGCCCTCCTTCATGGGACAAACAACCATTATCTCCAGCTGCTGTTCAAACAGCCCGAAAAGCCGCCCAAAAATTCTGGTGGATCATGATCGCCATCTCAGCCGCCATCCTCGTCACCGGCGTCGGCATCGAATTCTGGCGCATCGGCGTAGAAGGTTTTGCTCAATAAACAATCAAAAATCAAACGACTAGAGTGGTTCATAAATACTCATAATCACACCATTTGAATATGCTTCCGTTTTTTTGAGTTTATAATTGGCGCGAGGTAAATCAGAACCGAATAATTTTTTACCTTGCCCAACATGAACCGGAAAAGTCCATAAACGCAATTCGTCTACCAATTTATGCTTTAAAAGAGATTGCACAAGTTCACCACTACCATGCACTTGTATCAATGGACCACTCTGACTTTTTAAATTTAAAATTTCTGTCCGTATATCTCCAGATAAAGAAACCGAGTTATCCCATTCAAGCCCACTCTCGGAAGAAGTAAAAACATATTTTCGAGCTTCATTCAAAAGCTTTGCAACAGGATCAGGGCTCTCAACTTCAGGCCAGTGAGACGCAAAAACATCATAAGTCTTACGGCCAAATAGAATGTCATAAGGAACGCTCATTGCTTCCTTCAAAACATGTGGCATCGTTTCATCCCAATAATCAGACGCCCACCCACCTTGCGTAAAGTTATCAGATGGATCTTCTTCAGGACTACTTGGTCCTTGCATGACACCATCAAGTGATAAAAAAGTTATAATGGTTAACTTTCTCATTTAAATTCGCTCCCGATAAATCAATCCCAAGGCCGCACCCGCCAGAATAAATTGCACAACCTGAAAAATTGTATGATAAATCAGAAAATCCGATACAGGCTCTATTTTAAATTTCGCAGCCGTTGCAAATCCCATCGCCGTATAAGTCATCAAACCAATAATAAGCGTAAACTTCACACCATCAAAAAATGTTTTGCGTCTCTCAATATCGTGCTTTGAATAAAGAAAGCCAATAACAATGCCTTGCACCAAAATTGCAGCAACCCCAAGCGGCATAATCGGTTCAGCGCGCTGAAACGCGCCCCATTGCACATAAAGATCATGAAAAAACACCATATGCCAAGGATAAGCCCAGGCCATAGTGATCACAAAATATGCGGCAACAAACAGTCCAAGTTTCTTCATTGTCTTTTTACCTATTTACCAACTTAAAAATTGCAAAGCTTGCAGAGTTGGGAATTAATTCTATAATAAAAGTGATATCAATAATAATTCTATTATGCAAGTGTTTCATGGTTTCTAAAATTGAACATAAAAACAGAACCGGCTGCCCCATAGCCTGCTCACTAGATATTCTCGGCGATCACTGGACCCTATTGGTCATTCGTAATTTGATGTTTTTAGATGTGCATGAATATAAAGATATGCTGAAAACAGAAGAGCAAATTTCAAGTAGCATTTTGTCTGACCGCTTAAAGAAACTCGAATGCGAAGGCGTCATAGCCTCCATCCCCCACCCAGATAGCAAACGCAGAAAACTTTACTATCTAACACCGGTTGGCAAAGACTTAATTCATCTCATGATGGAAATTGTCTTATGGGCAAACAGTCACCTAAGCGAGCGACTTGATATCCCAGCTGAGAAGAAAAAATTACTCGAGAAAAACCCGGAAAAATTCAAAGCCCTCATCCAGGACAAAATCCAAAAATGGGAAGAAGAGCATCTTTATTAAGTGCGGATGCTTTGTGGGCATCTGAAGCACAATTAAAAATACGGATGCTTTGTGGGCAACCTAAAGCGCCACTAAAAAGCAATAGCCGTAAGAGAAAAAAGATAAAACCTACCGCACAACTTTCTTCTGTGCGATCGCTGCTTCATGCATCAGCTTATCAACATAGCGCGGTACAATCTCAGTTGCTTTTCCTTGATGCGCTTCATGAAACTGCACAGCCCCGTCTGATGGCTCTAAGTTCAATTCAACAGTATGAGCACCGGCTTTTCTCGCCATGTTCACAAACCCAGCCGCCGGATATACGGAACCTGACGTTCCAATTGAAATGAAGAGAAAGCAACTATCAATCTCTTTTTGAATTTCATCCAAATCATATGGCATCTCACCAAACCAAACAACATCAGGTCGTTGTTGCCCCTGCACATTACATGATGGACAAATAGAGTTCACTTCAATGGTTCCATAAGGGTAGTCATAGGTCGTGCCACAATCATTACATTTCACACGGTCAATCTGCCCGTGCATATGAATAATCCGGTGTGATCCAGCCGCCTCATGCAAACTGTCAATATTCTGCGTCACAATCACAACTTCTCCAGGATACTCAGCTTCTAACCGAGCAAGCGCTTTATGGGCTGTATTCGGTGTCGCCTTATGATGCAAATCACGGCGCATATTATAAAAATCTAAACAGCGCTTTGGATCAGCTGCATAGCCCTCTGGCGTTGCAACTTCTTCAAAATTATACTTGCTCCAAATACCATTCTCTTCCCTAAAAGTCCCCAGCCCAGACTCAGCTGAAAGCCCAGCACCAGTAAGAATAAGAATTTTATCATAAAGCGGCATTGAATAACCTCTTGGTTTTTAAGTATTTATATTTTCATCAATACACCAATTCGGCCAACAAGCACAACCAGCTAATCAACCAATTTGAAAAGAAAATCATTCCATAAAAGAAATCATCTCTAAACTCTAAGCTTAGAAAGAGTTAGAACAAATTGCTCAGCCTCTTTTTTAGATAGTTTTTTTCCAAGAATATCCAAAATGGCTTTTTGGTAAATTGGCCACATTCTTTGTCGAATGTCCTCACCAGACTGGGTTATAAACAAAAGTTTCCCACGACGATCATCTTCACAAACGCGCCTCTCGATATAACCAGCCTTTTCGATCCGATCTAATAAACGAGATAATCCATATTGAGGTAAAAGCAACCTGCTCTCCAGTTCAAAAGCACGCACCCCCGTCTCCCGAGATCGACTTAATTCTAAAAGAACATCGTACCAGCTTAAAGGTGGTAAATCAGCTGATTGTAATGCTGTTTCAATCCTTCCTAAAACACCCTGGTGTCCTCGAGCTAAACTAACCCATGCGGCTTCATAAATTTCATCATTTAAATCTGTCATTCGACAACTCTACACATACATGCAAATGCATGCAATTGACATTTAAATGCATCTGCATGTATATTCCTGAAAAATCAAACTTTCACCTTAGGGAAAAAAAATGTCTCATGCTCTCACACTTATCAGTCACCATTTATGTCCTTATGTACAGCGAGCGATAATCGCTCTAACTGAAAAAAATATAATATTTGAAAGAATTGATATAGACCTAACAAAAAAACCAAACTGGTTTTTACAAATGTCACCACTAGGTAAAACGCCAATTTTAAAAATTAATGAAGTTAGCATTTTCGAATCTGTTGTGATTTTAGAATATCTAGAAGAAACGCAGCCCAATCCTCTTCATCCAACGGCTCCCCTTGAACGTGCAAACAATAGATCATGGATAGAATTCAGTTCGGTTCTCTTAAATAATATTGCTGCACTATACAGCGCTCCAAATAAAACAGAGTTCGAAGAAAAATTAAAAAAGCTAAACACAAATTTTAATCATCTGGAAAAGAATCTTAGCAATACGCCATATTTTAATGGAGAAAATTTTTCTCTCGTTGACGCATGTTTCGCACCTGTCTTTAGATATTTTAACAATTTAGATGACGTCAAAGAAATTGCGCTTTGGGAGGATAAACCTAGAACTCGAAAATGGCGAAAAGAGCTCAAAAAACAGCCTTCAGTAGATGTAGCTGTAAGTAAAAGTTACCCTGTTAACTTACAACAATTCCTGAAAAATAAAAAATCCTACTTATCTCAATTAATCATTTCACAGGAATTAGCTTAAATAAAATAACTACCCCTGTTGACCGCGATGCATCAGATAATGATCTGCCAAAACCAACGCCATCATAGCTTCGCCTACGGGCACGGCGCGAATGCCAACACAAGGGTCATGGCGCCCCTTAGTTGAAACTTCTACATTTTGGCCTGAGCGATCGATCGATTTCCTCGGTGTTAAAATAGAAGAGGTCGGCTTCACTGCAAAACGGGCAACAACAGGCTGCCCGCTAGAAATCCCACCTAAAACACCGCCAGCATGATTTGAAGAAAATTCAACACCACTATTCCCCATGCGAAGCTCATCAGCATTCTCCTCGCCGGTTAGCTCAGCTGAGCCAAACCCAGCGCCAATCTCAACGCCCTTCACAGCATTGATGCTCATCATCGCACTCGCAATATCCTGATCAAGCTTTGCGTAAATCGGCGCTCCTAATCCCACGGGCACATGATCCGCCACAACCTCAACCACCGCACCAATCGATGATCCGCTTTTGCGCAAACCATCTAAATAGTCCGCCCAAACATCCACGATTTCTTTATCAGGTGCAAAGAACGGATTGTTATTCACCTCGGCCCAGTCCCAATTATCACGGTTAATTTTATGCGGCCCCATTTGCACCATAGCGCCGCGCACAATCATGCCAGGTACAACCTTGCGAGCAAGACCACCAGCTGCCACACGCATCGCTGTTTCACGTGCACTAGAGCGCCCACCGCCCCGATAATCACGAATGCCATATTTCTCGATATAAGTATAATCAGCATGGCCCGGGCGGTATTTATCTTTAATGTCCCCATAGTCTTTCGAGCGCTGATCCGTATTCTCAATTATTAAAGAAATTGGCGTGCCTGTCGTCACCAGATCACCTTGTTCATTTTCAAACACACCAGAAAGGATCTTCACTTCATCAGGCTCGCGGCGCTGAGTTGTAAAACGAGATTGTCCAGGCTTCCTTTTATCCAGAAAAACCTGTAACTCTTCAGCCGTAATTGGAATATTAGACGGACACCCATCAACCACACAACCGATTGCCGGCCCATGGGATTCTCCCCATGTCGTAATTCGAAAAAGATGACCAAAACTGTTATGAGACATAAAAAGATCCAAGTCGAAAAAAGGCTGAACAGCCAGATTAAAAACGTAACATTTAGGGAACCCTAAAATACCTAAGGGCCCAATTGAGTTCAGAGCCTAGTTATAGAAACGAAATGAAACAAGGTCAATTTTCAATTCATAGCAAGTCTAGAATATTGGTTTATAGAAGAAACAAAAAAACTCAAATCCAGTCGTAACGATTATCAGTAATAGTCAAAAATTTATCTTGCGGGCTTGTCAGAGTTAAGATTTCATCTCTTTTAACTGGACTAACACAATCACGAATAATGCGCGATGGACCCGAATGAGTAACAGCAATGGTTTTGGAAGGTAAACTCTCATACCAATTAAAGACACGAGACTTTAATTCTGTATAAGTCTCTCCTTGAGGACCACAAACATCCCAAGGATTATCAAACCGCGCTTGAACCAAATCCGGTGTTTCTGCGCGCAGTTCAGTCCAACTCTTTCCTTCCCACTCACCAAAACTAATTTCAAGCAATCGTTGATCAGTGTCATAGGAGTGATAAGGAAACCCAAGAGCATGAAGAAGTATCTCCATTGTCTCTTTACAGCGCTTCAAAGGGCTCGAAACAAAATACCAATCATTTAAATCTGAGTTTTTTAAAGGAGAGTTTTTTAAAATTCGAGTTAGCTCAGCCTTCAATTCAAGACCATGCCTGCTAGCTTGGCCCCGCCCAACATCATTTAACGAAGTATCAGTGCGGCCTTGCAACCGTTTCTGAACATTCCAATCAGTTTCTCCATGCCTGAACAAATAAAGCTTAGGCATGGAGTGAGATATAAAACCAGGTTTTTCATCAATGAGAGATGACATAAAGACGTTTATTTAACTGTTATATTAACAGTATGGACACCAGCTCGTGGACCAGATGTCACACGATAAGAAAATTGATCATTTCCTCTGCGCCGAGCACGGTAAACCATTTTCGTGCCCTTAATCGGAATTCCCTTACATTCAGTTGAAGGGATCATCATATTCCGCTTACTCACAGAAACAGAGCCATATTTCGGACGTTTCACAATCTTAACACCAGGAATAGTTTGCGCCCAGCAATTCCCATTCCAGTGCAGAAACTTGCCAATTTCAACTGATTGACCGCGGCGCAGGACTTTAGAAGAAATGCCCCCCGTTGCACCAAGACTATCCACATTAAGAGGCCCTTGATTGCCACCAGCACAGCCAGCTACAAAAACACTCAGTGAAGAAATCACCACAAAAGCTAAAAAGTTTTTAATAGAAACAAGTTTCAAAACAGACATGATAACGCCCAATCCCACAAAATTTTGTCTTTCTAATAAGTTCGTCTTTCAAACAAAAGCAACAAAGACAAAACTCAGCAAAAATCAATGTACTTAAGAATTCTAAAAACTAAGAATTCTATGAAATAAGAATCATCGACAAAACAATCTTATAATATTGAAAGCACTCAATATATCCGGAAAAGGGCTTAATAACATGTTTTTAAACTTTAAAAAGCCGAGCCTGTTAAAAAGTTATCTCTTTAACAAGGCTCCCCTATTAGCTCACTGAAATATCAGGTGCATCTTCATTTTTCATGCCCACTATATGATATCCACTGTCAACATGATGTATCTCACCGGTTACACCTCTGCTAAAATCAGACAAAAGGTAAACGCTAGCATTTCCAACATCTTCAATAGTCACAGTCCGGCGAAGCGGTGAATTATATTCATTCCACTTCAAAATATAGCGGAAATCACTAATTCCAGCAGCTGCCAACGTTTTAATTGGCCCAGCAGAAACACCGTTAACCCGAATACCATCTTTACCTAAATCAGCAGCCAAATAACGAACACTGGCCTCTAAGGCCGCCTTAGCAACACCCATGACATTATAGTGAGGCATCACTTTTTCAGCGCCGTAATAAGTTAGTGTCAGTAACGAACCACCTTCATTCATCATTTTTTCAGCCCGCTGCGCAACAGCTGTGAAAGAATAACAAGAAATGTTCAATGAGTTTTGGAAATTCTCAGGGCTCGTATCAACATAACGGCCATCAAGTTCATTTTTATCTGAAAAGGCAACAGCATGAACAACAAAATCAATCGTACCCCATGCCTCTTTCAATGCATCAAAAGTCGCATCAATCGACGCTTCATCTGTTACATCACATGGCAAAACAAGGTTAGACCCAAGACTCTCAGCCAGTGGCTCAACGCGTTTCTTCAACGCATCACCCTGATATGTAAAAGCAAGTTCTGCACCTTGTTCCCGTGCAGCTTTAGAGATGCCCCAAGCAATTGAGCGATTATTAGCAACGCCCATAACCAAGCCGCGCTTCCCCGCTAAAAGATTTTGAACAGCGGTCATATCTGAAGTCCTTTTCTTTATACATAAGCCATGACACTTAGATCATGAATTTGGCGCATCCTACACAAATCAACAACTACGTCTACAAGCAAAGCACCGAATTTTTCTGAAAAATTATGATATTTTATTAAAAACAGGCTATTTACGTGAAGAAATCACTCTAAAGTAGGGCTGTAATCAAATGTTTTTACTTTAATAAACGTCACATAGAAGAGAAGCCATCAATCATACGGGCAAAACTTCTTGTCCCCTTTTGAAAGCTGGAAAGATTGTATTTCTCATCTGGTGCATGGATACAGTCATCATTCAGGCCATAGCCCACTAATAAACAATCCATCTCTAATCTTTGCATAAACGCTTCCACAATCGGAATAGATCCGCCACAGCCAAGCATAACCGGCTGCTTTTCAAACTCATCTTCAAGAGCTGACCGAGCAACAGACATTTGTGGTTTGCTAAGGTCAAAAGCAACGGCCGGCGCTCCATCAGCTTCGCTGAATGTCACCTTCACATCTTCATCAAACTGAGCTTTTAAAAAATCTTGCAATGATTGAATTATTGTCACTGGATTTTGCCCCGCAACAAGACGGCAAGTTAACTTCGCATGAGCTTTAGACGGAATAACTGTTTTCTGCCCAGGCCCAATATATCCCCCCCATAAACCATTGATCTCAACAGTTGGGCGGCACCATAATTGTTCAAGCAATTGATACCCCGTCTCACCATGCGCTTTTTTCAAACCGATATCATTTAAGAATTTAGTTTCGTCAAATCCCTGAGATTTCCATTGAGCAGACATCTCAGTATCTGGTTCTGATACCCCATCATAAAAACCAGGTACCATCACTCGGTTCTCATCATCATAAAGAGCTGAGATTGCTTGCGACAGTGCACGAAGCGGATTATGTGCTGGCCCCCCATACATCCCAGAATGCAAATCCCGGTTTGGTCCTTCAACGCTTATTTCAAATCCAGCCAAACCACGCAGCATCGAAGTAATTGCAGGTGTATCTTTATCCCACTGAAGCGTATCGCAAATAAGAGCAAAATCAGCTTTCACATCTTGCCCTCGTTCAGCCAAAAACCCATCCAAAGACGGGCTTCCACACTCTTCTTCCCCCTCTAAAAGCACAGTTATATTAATTGGAATATCACCCGTCACCTCAAACCAAGCCCGAGCGGCCTCAAGAAAGGTCAACAACTGCCCCTTATCATCAGACGAGCCACGCCCATGAATAACAGGGCCGTTTAGTGGGTCCTCAACAATCTCAGCTTGAAAAGGAGGCCGTGTCCATTCTTCAATGGGGTCAACCGGTTGCACATCATAATGACCATAAAAAAGAATATGCGGCGCGTTAGGATTTTGTTTTGAGGTGTATTTCCCCAAAACCATTGGATGACCAGTCGTTGGTGCAACCTCACTCGAAAAACCGGCATCTTTCAAATATGAAGAAGCAAGCTCAGCAGCACACAAACAATTATCTTTAAAGGCCGGATCTGTCGAAATGCTTTCAATAGCGATAAAGGAAAACAATCTTTTTAAAGCCTCATCACGCCCATGATCTAATCTTTCAAGCACAGCTTCCAAATTCGAACTATTCGGCATTTTACCCCCCATCACTCAAATCAATATCAGCTCTAAAAACCTCTATATCACTCATTGAAAAATATCAGTAATGAAAAACAACACCAAGAAAATTTAATCCCATACCAAAGAACATGGAACAAATAAAAACATTCAAAAACAAAAGATTACAAATACAGATTAATGAAATATAACTCATATAGGATCACAACTGCCTAATTTTAGTGCAAGAAATTAAAAATACCTATATCATTGATCGCACATAGCATTTCCAAAGGGAGGGAATAATGGAAGCTTATTTACCACTTATAATCAATCTAATCGGTGGCGCCGTTGGCGGCAACGTAGCTGGTGGCGTTTTAAAAAATGTTAGCCTTGGCACATTAGGTAATTCAATCGCAGGAATTTTAGGAGGCGGCGCAGCAAGTCAACTTCTACCTGAATTACTAGGTGCAGCTGGCACAATGGACATTCAGGGAATTCTAACGCAAATCGCAAGTGGCGGTGTTGGTGGCGGTGTTGCCATGGTTGTTCTTGGCTTAGTAAAAAGCCTGATTAGCCGTTAATTAAAATATAAGACGGGCCTGAAAAGACACATGAAAACGCGCCATTTCAGACCCGTTTTTTATTAGCTCAGACAGAAATATCTAAAACGGCACCTTTACCAGGTCCGGCTGAACTAGTTACTGCCTGTAAATTTTCTTGAGCAGCATTCACAAGGTCAACAACTGACCTCTCAGCTGACGCATTAAATTTCGCGATCTTAGCCGCCACCGCTAATTGGGTTTGCGACTGTTGCGCTGCCACAGCTGACGCTGCAATTGAAGCACTCATATCCCCTCCAAATGTTAAGGAGTGTTAAATAGATCCGTTAAATTTATACCAATAAAGCTAATAAACCCTAAACCATCACCTAAATCACATATCTCACTCTCCATCTCAAAACCAACTACGGGAAATAAAGTATAGCCGTGAGAGAAAATAGAGAATAACTCATCATATGAAGAAGGAGCTCAGCCCACTTCGGTCTGAGTGACATGACGAAGCCTGGCGCACAAGATCAGCCCGAACGGAGCGAGTACGGATAAGCTGATCGCATAAAAAGCGCCACATCTCGCAGGGCCCAAGCGCTAAAGCACGGATGCTGGTGGGCATCTGAAGTGCAACTAAAAGCGCTTGGAATAGCCGTGAGAGAATATTAAAGCAAAGCTTTAATCGGCTTAAAAGACTGCCTGTGATGCATCGTCACCCCATGCTCAGCCAAAGCTTGCTGGTGATCCTTTGTTCCATAGCCTTTATTTGACGCCCATTTATAAGCAGGAAACTCTTGCGAAAGCGCCACCATCATCCGGTCTCTCGTCACTTTAGCGATGATAGACGCCGCCGCAATCGACAATGATCGGGCATCACCTTTCACCAAAGCCAGCGCTGGCATAGGCAACTCAGGTAACTTATTCCCATCCACCAAAACAGAACGCGGCCTAACAGAAAGGTCCGCAACCGATTGCCCCATGGCCCAAAGCGATGCTTTTAAAATATTATCACTGTCAATCTTCACTACATCAGCAATCCCAACCCCAATATAAAGCCGCTCTTCTGCCGCCATCTCTGTCATCAGCTCAAACAAAGTTTCTCGTTTAGCTTCAGTTAATTTCTTAGAGTCATTCAATCCAGCCGGAATATCATCAGGATTGAGGATCACAGCCCCCGCCACAACTGGCCCAGCCCACGGACCGCGCCCCGCCTCGTCAGTGCCAGCAACACAACCACCAAATTTTTCCATGGCTTCCGTTTCAAACTGAAAATCCGGCCCACCTTTTACTTCAGATGAAGAAAGTATTTTTTGTTCTTTTTTTGCCATTTTACCCGCCTGTCATATCAATCACTGCCAATATCACAAAACGCAAAGAATTTAAAACAATCTCATCTGTCCACCCTTTGGCACTGGCGGAACAAATAAATCCGTTCGAAGAGAGATAGGTTCTTTATTAAACCCAAGCCGCTTTAGTGCTAACTTATAACGATGCGATAACAAATCAGCATAAGGCCCCTCACCCCGCATGCGCGTTCCAAACTCAGCCTTATAATCTTGCCCGCCCCGCATTGATTGCACCAATGAGATCACTCTAGCCGCTCGGTCAGGCACTTCACGCAAAAGCCACTCACGAAACAACTCTTTAATTTCATGTGGCAGTCGAAGCAAAACATAATTCGCCTCAGTGCATCCACGCGTAAGAACAGCTTCCATAATCCCCTCCATCTCATGATCATTTAAAGACGGGATCATCGGCGCCATCATCGTCATTGTCGGCACGCCTGCCTTGTGCAATTCATCCAAGGCCTTTAAACGCAAATGGGGCGCACTGGCACGGGGCTCCATTTGCCTCGTTAAAACTTTATCCAAAGATGTGATCGATAAAGCTACAAGCACTAAATTTTGCCTAGCCAATTCAGCTAATAAATCCAAGTCCCGAAGCACCAAAACTGACTTAGTCACAATAGTCAAAGGATGCTTCGCCTCAAGTAAAACCTCTAAAATTTGCCGCGTGAGTTTATACTCCCGCTCAATCGGCTGGTATGGATCTGTGTTACCACCCAGCGCAATCGGAGAAATCGACTTAGAAAGATAAGAAGGCTTTGAGAGCTCCTCCTCCAGCAATTCAGCCGCATTAACCCGCGCTGTCAATTTCGTTTCAAAATCAAGCCCCGGAGACATCCCCCAATAAGAATGACTTGGCCGCGCATAACAATAAGGACAGCCATGCTCACAACCCCGATACGGATTAAGCGAACGGTCAAAAGGAATATCAGGTGATTTATTTTGAGTGATAATAGACGTGCTCTCTTCATGACGAACTTCTGTTTTAAAGGGAGGAAGGTTATCTAGCCCATCCCAGCCATCGTCATAAAGGTCCCTATCAAATACCTCAAACCGTCCAACATCATTGCTAGAAGTCCCACGCCCCCGAAAACGGTTTGGATCAATCAAGCTTGTCTTTTTCATAAAAAACGTCTCTGTTAATAATCATTCTGTAACAAAACAAGCGTACAATCTCAATGAGAACATATCAAGAACATTCGCGTATAAATATAACACGACAAACGGTTACCAACACATTCTTAATGATGAATAACTAAACATAGGGTCTAGACCCTAGCCCCTAAGTTTACTTGCTCAACAAAACAACAATAGATAATGTACCCTCCATGCTATCAATCATTATACCGACCCTAAATTCAGCGAAAGAATTACCCGCCACTTTTGCCTCGCTCATGCCAGCCCTACTCGAAGGTGCTATAAACGAGGTCATCATAGTGGATGGAGGCTCAACTGATGACACAGTGGAGATGGCAGATGAGGCAGGCGCAAAGATACTCACTCCGGAAACAAAAGGGCGCGGCCCCCAATTAAACGCTGGCGCAAACGCTGCCAAAAACCAATGGATGCTCTTTCTTCATTCAGATACCGAGCTTGAAGAAGATTGGCACATTGAAGTAACCAAGTTCATCAAAGCAGAAGATCAAAAAACACCTGAAGAACCTACACCTAATACCGCTCCAAATGCAGCTGCCTTCAAGTTCTCACTAAAAGATAAAGGCCTTGCTCCCCAAATATTGACTAAACTCGTCGCTTTACGCTGCTCACTTTTCTCTCTTCCCTATGGAGATCAAGGCCTGCTAATCTCCAAGCAAACCTATGAAGCATGTGGCGGCTATCCGAACTTTCCAATTATGGAAGATACAGACATCATCCGCCGCCTTCCCGCCCCTGTAAAAATTTTACAATCAAGAGCCTTTACAAGCGCCGAAAAATACAAAAAAGAAGGCTACTTGAAACGCAGCACAAGAAATCTCTACTGCCTCGCCGCCTATTATCGCGGCCTACCACCAGAAAAAATCTACCAAATTTATACAAAATCCAGCACGTCTTAATCATATCAAATCTCTCACTTGAAAAGATCAGCCATGCCAAACATGTCAAAACCGTCTTCAAATCAAAAGACAACACAGCATCTCGTCATCATGATCAAAGAACCCCGCCAAGGAAATGTCAAAACAAGGCTTTCTAAAGACATTGGTGGTGTAGCAGCAACAGCCTTTTATCGGCGCACAACCAACCACATTATCGCCCGCCTATCGAAAGATCCTCGTTGGCAAACCCACATCGCCATCGCCCCGGACACCGCAATCAATCTCCCCTTCTGGCCAAAAGAAACCTCTAAAGGCCTGAAGAGGTCAAGTCAAAGACATGGGGATTTAGGCGCTCGAATGCACACACAATTTAAGAACATTGGAAAACCAGAGAATAAGACAAATGGATTATTAATAGGTACTGGCCCGGTTCTAATCATCGGCACAGATATCCCGGAAATCAATGCCAATCATATCGCCAAAGCATTTAAACAACTTCAAAACAAAGATGCCCTCATCGGCCCCTCAGGAGATGGCGGTTATTGGATCATCGGCCAAAAACGCAGCCCAAAGCTCAATCATCTCTTTAAAAATGTAAGGTGGTCTACAGAGCACACGTACGATGACACGTTGAAAAACCTTCCATCTGCGAAGTGGGCAACAACAGAACCCTTAAGTGATGTCGATAACGGGCCAGAATATAAAACGCTCAATCACTTCAGCAGACAGCTAATCCCACCCCCAAAAAAAGGGTAAACACGAAATAGAAACCATTAACTGATAATATACTTGAAATAATCATTTTTAACTTCAATAAAGCCCCTATAACGACTAGGTTACAGGCTGTATTAAGATTAAAACTAAGCAAAACAACTAAGAAAAAATGACAGAGTGATGAGTAAGACAAAAACCAATCTAACCTCAAAACCGAAAGTTACCGTCGCTTTAGAAAAATGCCGCGGTGCATTCATAAGTGTTGGTTTTTTCAGTCTTTTCATCAATCTCTTAATGTTAACCGGTCCACTGTTCATGCTCCAGGTCTATGATCGTGTCTTGGCTTCTAAAAGCTTACCGACCCTAACGGCCCTAGTCATTCTCATAGCCGCCCTCTTCCTCTTTCTTGGCCTTTTAGAAATGGTGCGCACCCGCATCCTCGCCCGCATCGCAGATAAAATAAATACAGATTTAAGAAACACAAGCCTCAGCGCCACCATCAAACATTCCGTCATACAAACACCAAATGTCGGCACCCAACCCATTAGAGATTTAGAAACCTTAAAAAACTTCGTTGGCAGCCAAGGCCCGAGCACATTATTTGACCTACCCTGGACACCCATCTACTTAGCCGTCAACTTCATGCTGCATTGGGTTTTAGGTGTCTTTTCAGTCCTTGCCACTTTATTCTTAATCATCCTCTCCATCATCAACGAAGTGCTAACTAAACCTCGTACAGAAGAGGCGATGACAAAATCCATGCACACCTCAATGATTGCTGAAGAAACCAAGCAAAATGCTGAAATTCTGCAAGCCATGGGTATGGAAAAAAACATTCTAAGTCGCTGGGAAAAATTACAGGCAGATGCCAGCAAAGCACATCTTGCCCTTTCAAACATTTCAAGCACCTTCACATCCCTTTCAAAATCAGTTCGCATGCTTTTGCAAAGTTGCACACTTGCAGTCGGTGCAGTTTTGGTGATTGAAGGTCTCATCTCTCCAGGTTCAATGATCGCCGCCTCTATCATTCTAACAAGAGCGCTAGCCCCCATTGATCAATCCATCGCTCAATGGCGCAATTTCGCCAACGCCCGTAAAGCCTATCATCGATTAAAAATGTTCCTTGGCGACGAAGATTTAACAGAGCCACAAATGGCACTACCAGAGCCAACAGGTAAAATCACAGTTGAAAAACTATTCATCGCACCACCTGGCATCAAAACCCCGGTTCTAAGATCAGTAGATTTCACATTAACACCAGGCGAAGCCTTAGGCGTTCTTGGCCCAACTGGCGCAGGTAAGTCATGTTTAGCACGTGCGCTTATTGGCACATGGGGCCCATTAAGCGGCGCAGTTCGCCTCGATGGCGCCACACTCGATCAATGGAACCCGGATCAACTCGGCCCAGCAATGGGATACCTCCCCCAATCAGTTGAACTGCTCTCAGGCACGTTAAAAGAAAACATCGCCCGCTTCACACCAGAACCAGACCCGGAAAAAATCGTCAAAGCCGCTGTATTAGCAAATGTTCACGAGCTCGTCCTTTCTCTACCAGATGGCTATGACACGGTCCTTGGTGAAGGTGGCCACAAATTATCCGGCGGCCAGAAACAACGCATCGGTCTGGCAAGAGCCCTTTTTAATGACCCATGTTACATCATCCTTGATGAACCCAACTCAAACCTTGACGCTGAAGGTGAAGCAGCTTTAACAAAGGCCATCGCCACAGCCAAACAAAACGGCCAAACCATTGTCGTCGTTGCTCACAGACCAAGCGCATTGCAAGCCTGTGACAAAGTCTTGTTTTTAAGAGAAGGAAAACAATTGGCATTCGGTCCAAGAGATGAAGTGCTCTCAAAAATTCTTGCAAACCCACAAGACAAAGCAACACAACAAGACAAACAAACTGAGGTGCAATCATGAGCATCAAAGACCTACCTCAAAACACGCCAGATCAAGAAATCAAAAAGTACCAGCGCTTAGGGCTTTTCTTTCTTTTATTACTACTTGGTGGCATTGGCGGCTGGGCAGCATTTGCTTCTCTTCAAGGGGCAGTTATCGCCTCAGCACAAATCACCGTAAAATCAAACTTGAAGAGAGTGCAACACCTTGAAGGCGGCATTGTTTCTGAAATTTTGGTGAAAGATGGTGACAAAGTCGAAGCAGGCCAAACTGTACTGCGCCTAGACACAACAAAAGACCTCGCCAACCTTGCCTCACTCGACGCTAATCTAAACGAACAACTCGCTAGAAAAGCACGCCTCAGCGCAGAGAGAGATAAAAAACAAACAATTACTTTTCCCGAAATGCTTGTAAAAAAAGCTGAGAACTCAGCTGAAATAGCAAAAATTTTAAAGGGGCAAACCAATCTACTCAAAGCGCGCCAAGCTTCTATTTCAGGGCAAACATCTCAGCTAAAACAAAGAACCGAGCAACTAAACGAAGCCATCAAAGGTATCACAGCGCAAGTTGCGTCGAAAAAAAGCCAACTAACGTTCATTCGCAAAGAATTAACCGACCTACAATCCCTGCAAGACAAAGGCCTTGTCCCACAAAATAGAATACTGGCACTGCAAAGAGAAGAAGCCAGGTTGCAAGGTGAAGCCGGTGAACTTGTCGCCTCAACCGCCCGCACCAAAGTGCAAATCAGCGAAACAGAAATTCAAATCCTGCAAGTTGAAAAAGATCATCTCTCATCAATCCTAACTGAGCTAAGAGAAACAACAACACAGGCCAATCAACTAACCGAACAAAGAACAGCCCTTGCCGATAAACTAAAGCGAATGACCATCATCGCGCCAAAATCAGGCATCATTCATCAATTAGCGGTACACACAATCGGCGGTGTCGTCGCCCCAGGCGACCCTGTATTAATGATCGTCCCGCAAAATTCAGAGTTAATATTCGCGGCAAGGGTCAACCCGCAAGATATTGATCAGGTCTTTAAAGGCCAAAAAGCAAATGTCCACCTAAGCGCCTTTGACCAACGCACAACTCCTGAAGTCACTGGCATAGTGACCCTCGTTTCTGCAGAAACCACGCAAGATCAACCCAACACACCTCCTTATTACAAGGTTCATGTTGAGCTGCCAAAAGATCAGATGGCAAGAATTAAGAACATAGAATTAGTCCCGGGCATGAATGCAGAAGTCTTCATTCAAACAAAATCAAGATTGGTCTTTGAATATCTCCTCCAGCCCCTAACAGACCAAATCCGCCGCACCATGCGCGAGCCGTAAAAGACAGCAAATAAGCTGAAAACAAACAACATCAGCCTCGGCGCGGTTGCATGTGAACAACCTAAAGCACCACTAAAAAGCAATAGCCTGAGATAGAAAGAGTGAGAAAGAGAGAAACACAATCTCAAGATCCGAAGAAGGAGCACTGCTTCTCACAAGCAGTGGGACATGGCAGCGCAGCTGCCCGGTGCAAGCGCCGCCCCTCGGAGGGCCTGCAGCGAAGCAGCAGAATAGCCCGTGAGAGAAATTAGAGACTTATCACCTTACCCGGGTTCATAATATTATCGGGGTCTAAGCTCTGTTTAATTGACCGCATCAAATCCATCTCAACAGAGCTTTTCTTCTGAGCTAATAAATCACGTTTCATCACACCAATCCCATGCTCCGCGCTGATGGAGCCACCAAATCCAAGCACCAAGTCATAAACGGCATTGCTTAGAGGTTCCCACTCATCAAGAAAGCTTTGTTTGTCCATACCAACCGGCTGACTAATATTGTAATGAATGTTCCCATCCCCAAAATGCCCAAAGGGAACAGGCCGCGCCCCTGGGATCATGCGCTCAACCAATTCATTTCCTTTGTGAATAAATTCCGGAATAGCTGCCACCGGAACTGATACATCATGCTTAATCGAGCCACCCTCAGGTTTTTGCATCGCAGACATTTCTTCTCGTAACGCCCACAGCTTTTTCCGCTGCGCTTCAGAAGAAGAAATCACACCATCCTCGATCAAACCTCGCTCTAGCGCACCTCCCAAAACATCTTCCATCACCCCCTCAAGCAAACCGTCTTTGGTGCTCTCAAGCTCAATCAACCCATACCAGGGAAAGTCCTTTTCTAGTGGTTCTGCTTTTTGAGAACCATGCTTGAGAACAAATTCAATACCCGTCCGGCAAATCATTTCAAATGCAACAAGAAAACTTCCCGTCTCACCACTCACATAGCTGAAAAATTCTGCAAGCTTCTCAAGGCTTGCGCACCCAACAAAACCAACTTGGCGCTCAACAGGGTTTGGAAACAGTTTCAAGGTAGCACCGGTTATAATACCAAGTGTGCCCTCAGCCCCCATAAACAGGTGCTTCAAATCATAGCCCGTATTGTCTTTGCGCAAATCAGTCAGCCCCTGCCAAATTTCACCAGATGGTAAAACAACTTCAAGCCCAAGCACCAAATCACGCATCATGCCATATTTTAAAACCTGAATGCCCCCAGCATTGCTAGAAACATTTCCCCCAATTTGACAACTCCCCTCAGAAGCCAAACTCAACGGAAACAACCGATCATGACTATCAGCCGTTTCTTGCGCCTCTAGCAAAGTCACCCCCGCATCAAGCATCATTGAGTTACTCGTCGGACTAACAGAGCGAATTTTATTCATCCGGTTTAAAGAAACAACAATTTGACAGTTTTGTTGATCCGGCAATTGACCACCAACAAGCCCTGTGTTCCCTCCCTGCGGCACAAGGACTGTTTTCGTTTTAGCCGCTAATTTAACAATAGCAGACACTTCCTCAACAGACCCGGGCAATAAGATAAGCGGAGACTTGCCCTCATATTTGTCCCGCCACTCAACCAAAAACTTAGCTTTTTCATCCTCTTGAAAAAGGGCATAGCGGTCCCCAACCAGAAACGTAAATTGAGCAAGCAACTCACTATCAAGAGCCTGTGTCTTATTTGAAGCTTGGTTTTTATTTTGAGGTACAGTCATCAAATCTCTTTCATCAAACTAAAAAAGCAAAGCTTTAAGAAGAATTCGCCGCCCGCCGAAGCCGGTCATTAATCGCAAGCCCAACACCTTCAAACGGTATGGGACGAACCGCAATACCACTAACATCTTGGTTATCCAGCCAATGCAAGCCTGCAAAAAGCCGCGCCGCCGCTTCTTCTAAATCCCCAGTTTCACTAAGATTATAAAAGGGCAACTCACTTACCAACCTCTTATCTTCCGCTCCAAACCCAAGCAAACCTTCACCCGCTAAAACTTCAGTCACCTCTAAGCGAACTGACGTCTTTGGCGCATAGTGCCGAAGCAAAGCCCCCGGCGCGATAGGAAAGGAAGAACAATCACCGTTTTTTTCTTTTATTTGCGTCTCATCAATTGCCACCTCAGGGCATACAACACGCACCCCAAGTACGGCCTCAAGCTCATCAACTGTCACAGGCCCAGAGCGCAACAAGACCAAAATCGGTAACCCTGTCTCATAATCAAGCTCGGCTTTCACAATGGTAGATTCAAGACCGCGCTTAGTCTCTCCACCATCGAGAATAAAATCTACTTTTGAGCCTAAATCTTGTTGCACATGTACAGCAGATGTTGGGCTCAAGCGCCCGGAACTATTCGCACTTGGGGCCGCCAACGCAACACCGCTGCTGGTTAATAGCTCTTGTGAGAGCTCATGATCCGGCGCTCTTAAAGCAATCGTAGAAAGCCCTGCCGTCACACTTTTTGAAATTCCTGCACTCTTTTTTAATGGCACAACAATCGTCAAAGGCCCTGGCCAAAATTTTTCAGCCAACTGAGTAGAGAGCTCATCAAACTCACCAATCTCTTGCGCCACCTCAAGTCCTGGCACATGCACAATCAAGGGATTAAAATTAGGGCGCCCCTTTACCTCAAAAATTCTCCGAACGGCATCATCTTGCCGCGCATCAGCGCCAAGCCCATAAACCGTCTCTGTTGGCAACGCAACAAGACCGCCAGAAACTAAAATTTCAGCAGCTTTTGCTATTTTATCTCTTTGAATTTGAGAAAAAGTCAAACAAACGGTCTCCAAATAAACAGGTCCAATATTACAATTGGAAACAATCAAAACACAATCAGGCAACACTTGCATTGTTTATGAAGAAAGAACTAGACTCAATTTAAAAATTCATCAATCAGATTAGATATAATTTTTGATAAATTTAACATTGATACTTAATTGACAATGATACTTAACAGGGGATCTCAATAAATGAGCTACCAAGCACCTCTAGAAGATGTTCAGCACATTCTCACACACATTACGGATATTGATCAATTCATCAGTGACGGCCTGGCTGAGGCGCTCGATTCTGAGCTTGTGAGCGCTATTTTAGATGAAGCAGGCAAATTCGCAGCTGATCAGCTCGCCCCTCTTAACCAAGTTGGAGACCAACAAGGCTGCACCCTAGAAAATGGAAACCTCACTACACCAAATGGCTGGCAAGAAGCCTACACTCAATGGAAAGATGCAGGTTGGGCAGCCCTTTCAGCACCAGAAGAATTTGGCGGTCAAAACCTCCCACACCTTCTCTCTCAAGCCGTTAGCGAGTTTTGGAACAGCTCAAACTTAGCCTTTGGCCTCTGCCCTCTCCTAACGCAAGGCGCTGTCGATGCCATAGCAGATCACGCAAATGATGAATTGAAACATGCCTTTTTAGAAAAAATGGTCAGCGGTGAATGGACCGGCACCATGAACTTAACCGAAGCCCAAGCCGGTTCTGACCTGTCCGCCGTTCGAACAAAAGCAACACCAAATGGCGATGGTACTTACGCCATTAAAGGCACCAAAATCTTCATCACTTACGGAGAGCATAACCTCACCGAAAACATCATCCATCTTGTACTCGCTCGCCTGCCAGATGCCCCTGAAGGCACCAAAGGCATTTCACTCTTCCTCGTTCCTAAATTCATTCTTGATGAAAATGGAAACCCAGGAAAAAGAAATGATCTCATCTGTTCAGGCATCGAACATAAATTAGGTATCCACGCTTCCCCAACCTGCACCATGAGCTTTGGAGATAATGAAGGCGCAACCGGTTATCTTGTTGGCGAAGAAAACCGAGGTCTTCATGCCATGTTTACAATGATGAACCTAGCAAGGCTTTCAGTCGGGACCCAAGGCGTAGCCATTATGGAGCGAAGTGCTCAAGCGGCCATAAATTACGCCGATGATCGAACACAAGGAGCAGCCCTCGGCAGCCCTAGAGGCACATCAGATCCAATTATCAAACATCCAGATGTCCGTCGTAACATCAGCCTCATGAAAGCAATGACCATGGCATCCAGAGCCATCTGCCTCATGACTGCAAAATATATCGACATTTCCATTCGCGCAGTAAATGAAGAAGAGAAGAAAGCAGCCGCTGAAAAAGCTGCATTCCTCACCCCCATCGCCAAAGCGTTCTCAACGGATTGTGCCATGGAAGCAACTTCAATTGGAGTTCAGGTTCACGGTGGCATGGGATATGTCGAAGAAACAGGTGCCGCCCAACATATGCGCGATGCTCGCATCTTACCAATTTACGAAGGAACAAACGGTATTCAAGCACTGGATCTCTTGTTCCGTAAAATTTCCTTAGATGGTGGCAAAACCTTAAAAAGCTTCATGAAAGAAATGAGCGAAATACAACAGACCTCAAATGATACAACTGAACTTCAAAACCAGCTTGGTTTATATTTAAGTGCCGCGTTAAATGATTTAACTGAGACCGTTCAATTCTTAGAAACAGAGTTTAAAGCTGAAGGAAATAATAACCCTTCTACGCTCTATTATGCTGCAACACCTCTATTACGTCTTTTAGGTCTTTGCTTAGGCGGTAGTTACTTAATCAAAGGCGCACTCAATGCTGAAAAAGCAAACGAGCCCCAAGCCGAAAAACAAAAAGCCCTCGCCTCCATTTTTGCACACCAGTTCCTAACGCAAACAAGCGGACTGAAACAACAAATCATCAAAGGAGCCGCAAGCCTAGAAACCCAAACCAACAAAATCTTCGATAAATAAAAAAACGAATAGTCTATACGTCAAAAGCAAAAATACAGCGACGGTTGCAGGTTGGCAATCTGAAGCGCAAACAAAAAGTGCGGTTGCCGGTGGGTAACCGAAGGAGTACTAAAGAGAGGTCATCTCAAATAGCAATAGAAAAAACTGAAAAGAGCCGATAGTCTAAAATCACGAAGAAGTAGCATTGCCCTTTTTGGGCAATGGGACATGGCGTAACGCCAGTGAAGCCTGGTGCTTAGCACCGCCCAACGGAGGGCCCACTGCTTTGCAGTGGAATAGCCCGGGAGTTTAAGAATGTCAGACAATATTTCAATCTCAGTAAATGAAACCATTCAGCACATTCAAATCTGCCGAGCAGATAAAATGAATGCGTTCACAGATGAGATGTATCAATCCGTCGCAACAGCTCTTAAAAAGAGCCACAAAGCAGATGGAATAAAAGTCAACCTTATCAGTGGCGTACCTGGGTGCTTTACTGCTGGCAACGATATCTCCGATTTTTACACCTATGCAGAAAAAGGCAACTTCAGCCCTGGTATAATCGATTTTCTAACAACACTCGGCACACTAGACATGCCACTAATTCTAGCCATTGATGGCCCCGCCATAGGCATAGGCACCACAATGGCTTTCCACGCAGATTTGGTCTACGCCACCCCAGAAGCCATCTTCGCTACACCGTTCGCAGATCTTGGGTTAACACCAGAAGCGGCATCGTCTTATCTGATGCCAAAAACCATGGGGCACGCAAGAGCCTATGAAATGCTGGCTCTGGGAGAAAAATATTCCGCTAAAGACGCCTGCCGCGCTGGATTTGTAAATAAAATTATTCCATCCGATGAGCTAATCTCTCACAGTCTGAACATTGCAAAAAAACTATCAAAGAAACCAGAAAGCTCACTCCTGGCCACTAAACAACTTCTGAAAACAGAGCAAGAATATATCTTGACTGTGATGGAAAAAGAGGTTGAGATTTTTACAAAACAATTACAAAGCAAAGAAGCCAAAGCCGCTTTTTCTAGCTTTTTGAACAAAACAAAATAAGATCTTTGATATTAAATATATTTGGAGAGCATCTAAAGCACAGCAAGTATCTCGATAAAACTAAAATAAAAAACTACCTTTACAAAGAAGGAGTTCAGTCCATTTAGGACTGAGGGACATGACGCCGCGAGGCATCCGGCACCTAGTGCCGCCCCTCGGAGGCCTAAGCGCCATAAGCGCTTAAAATGGCCGTGAGAGAAAAATTCGACGGTTGCTAGTGGGCAACTGAAGGAGCCCAAAAAAAGGAGCATCAAAAATGTCATCACTAAAAGGTAAGTCACTCTTCATCACAGGTGGCTCAAGGGGTATCGGTCTTGCCATAGCAAAACGGGCAGCTGAAGACGGGGCAAATGTCACCATTGCTGCCAAAACAACCAAGCCACACCCCCAATTACCCGGCACTATTCACTCAGCAGCTGCAGAAATTGAAAATGCAGGTGGCAAAGCACTCGCTGTTGAAATGGACATCCGGCACGAAGAGATGGTCAAAGATGCCTTAGCCAAAAGCGCTGATCACTTCGGTGGAATTGACATTGTTATTAATAACGCCAGTGCCATTTTCTTACAGCCTACAGAAAGTTTAGATATGAAACGCTTTGACTTGATGCACCAAGTCAATGCCCGCGGCACCTTTATGGTCTCAAAACACGCACTTCCCTTTTTACAAAAAGCGGAAAATCCACACATCCTTATGCTCTCACCGCCCCTAGATATGAGTGAAAAATGGTTCGCCCCTCATGTGGGGTATAGCATGGCTAAATATGGAATGAGTTTGGTTGTTTTAGGCCTGGCCGGCGAAGTTAAAAAACAAAACATCGCAGTGAACGCCCTTTGGCCACGCACCACCATCGCTACAGCCGCTATTGCCAACAATTTTGGAATGGATGCCATGAAGCAGTGCCGCAAACCAGAAATCATGGCTGATGCAGCACACATCATCTTATCCCAGCCCTCCGCAAAGATAACCGGTCAATTTTTCATAGATGATACTTTATTAGCCCAGCATGGTTGCGATAATTTTGATCAATATAGAGTGGACCCAACAAAAGATTTAATCCCAGATTTCTTCGTCCCCACTGATGACACGCCGCCCGAAAGTTTAAAAGCACAGAAAGAAGAAGAATAAATAGACAAAAAATAATTGATTTTTTGTCTAAAAACCCATCAACTGAACATAAATTCATCGATTACAACACTAAAAAACACTAGCCTCCGTAAGGCTTTCAAGGCAAGATGAACTATGTCAACGCTATATTTAACACATCCCTCATGCCTCAAGCATGAAAATGGCCTAGGTCACCCAGAGAGACCAGATCGCTTGCGCGCCATCGAAAAACTCTTAAGTCATGAACTTTTTAATGACCTGACAAGAGAACAAGCCGAGAGCGGTAGTATCGAACAAATCGCGCGCGTGCATCCCCAAAACTATATTGACCTCATTGAAAACAGTCGCCCAACAGAAGGCCATGCCTATATTGATCCAGATACATCAATGAATAAATATACATGGGACGCTCTATTAAACTCAATCGGTGCAGCAACTTACGCCGTTGATCAAGTCATGACCGGCAAGCATAAAAATGCATTTGTCGCCACCAGGCCACCAGGCCACCACGCTGAGACAACAAGAGCCTGCGGTTTTTGTATCTTTAATAATATCGCCATTGCAGCTGAACAAGCGCGCAAAGTTCATGGTGCAGAGCGTGTAGCTGCCATTGATTTTGACGTCCATCACGGCAATGGCACACAAGACATTTTCTGGTCGGACAAAGATTTATTCTATGGCTCAACTCATGAAATGCCGCTTTTCCCTGGCACTGGCGCCAAAAATGAAACCGGTGTTGGGAATATTTTTAACGCCCCTCTTTCTTCTGGAGATGGCGGAGAAAAATTCGCTGAAGCCATGAAAGAGCGCATTCTTCCAAGTATAAAGAATTTTTCACCAGATATTTTGTTAATCTCAGCCGGCTTTGATGCACACACAAGCGATCCCTTGGCTAACATTCACTTGAATGAAAAAGATTTTAGCTGGATATCCGCTGAATTGATGGATATAGCTGATAAACAATGCGAAGGACGGGTTGTTTCCATCCTAGAAGGCGGGTATCACCTTGAAGGCTTGGCGAAATCAGTTGGTGTTCATATGCAACATCTCATGAATGCCGCAAAATAAAGCCATATGTAAAAACAACACATAACGCAGTTGCCTATGGGCAATCTAAAGCGTAAACCAAAAACGTGGTTGCTTTATTGCGGATGCTTTGTGGGCATCTGAAGCAAAGAAAAAAATCTAAAGCGCAAACAATAACGCGGTTGCTTGTGGGCAACTGAAGCGTAAAGAAAAAAGAATAAACTATGTCGAAAACAGAAAATAACGCAGATATCGCTGAAATGAGCTTCGAAACAGCTCTAGCTGAGCTTGAACAAATTGTTGGCCGCCTGGAACATGGCGATGTACCACTTGCTGAATCCATCCAAATTTACGAGCGCGGCGAAGCTTTAAGGGCCCATAGCGATAAACTTTTAGCCAAAGCAGAAGCCAAAGTTGAAAAACTAACCCTCTCACCAGAGGGAAACCCTAGCCAAACTTCACCACTCGAGATAGAGTGACGATATTAGGGTAATCCCCTAAAGCCTTATCTAGGTTAAAGAAATTAAACTGTTGGATTAATTAACTGCTGGATTATAGTGTGAAACCCTCATTGCTCGATCAAATCAAAACCCCGCATGATATGAAATCACTCAATGAGAGTGACCTCAAAATTTTAGCTGAAGAAGTTCGCGAAGAAATGATTGAAGCCGTTTCAATCACCGGCGGGCACTTGGGCGCGGGTCTTGGCGTTGTCGAGTTGACGGTTGCCCTTCACAAAACCTTTAATACCCCAACAGACAAAATCATCTGGGATGTTGGCCACCAAGCCTATCCGCATAAAATCCTAACCGGCAGAAGAGACAGAATTAGAACCCTGCGCCAACCAAACGGGCTCTCCGGTTTCACCAAACGTGATGAAAGCGAATACGACCCCTTTGGCGCCGCCCACTCATCAACGTCAATCTCAGCTGGCCTTGGTATGGCCGTAGCGCGCGATCTGGATGAAAAAGATCATAATGTCATCGCCGTGATTGGTGATGGCGCAATGAGCGCAGGCATGGCCTACGAAGCCATGAATAACGCCGGCGCAATGCACTCACGTCTCATCGTCATTTTAAACGATAATGACATGTCTATCGCGCCGCCTGTTGGCGCAATGAGCGCTTATTTAGCCCGGCTGGTTTCAGGCAAAACTTATCTCTCATTACGTGAAACGGCCAAACAGTTAACAGCTCACTTACCAAAATTCATGCAAGATAAAGCCCGCAAAACGGAAGAATATGCCAGAGGCTTCTGGGCAGGCGGTAGCTTGTTTGAAGAACTCGGTTTTTATTATGTTGGCCCGATTGACGGACACAATCTTGATCACCTTTTGCCGATAATGCAAAATGTTAAAGAGACAGAAAAAGGCCCAATCCTTCTTCATGTTGTCACGCAAAAAGGCAAAGGCTACCACCCGGCTGAAAACTCAGCCGATAAATACCACGGTGTTGGGCGGTTTAACATCATCACCGGCGAAAAAGAAAAAGCCAAAGCGAACGCCCCAAGCTATACAGGCACATTCGCCCACGGGCTTACTAAAGAAGCTGAAAAAGACGACAAGATCGTTGCTGTCACAGCAGCCATGCCATCAGGCACCGGGCTTGATACATTTGCCAAAACCTTTCCAAAACGCACCTTTGATGTCGGCATCGCTGAGCAACATGCGGTCACATTCGCAGCAGGCTTAGCAACACAAGGCTACAAACCTTTCGCAGCCATTTATTCAACATTTCTACAGCGCGCTTATGATCAAATTGTTCATGACGTTGCCATTCAAAAATTACCCGTGCGCTTTGCGATCGACCGCGCTGGACTTGTTGGGGCAGATGGCCCAACTCACGCAGGCAGCTTTGACGTTGCCTACCTTGCGAACCTGCCTGGCTTCACAGTTATGGCAGCCGCTGATGAAGCTGAGCTCATACACATGGTCGCAACAGCTGCATCCATTAATGATGGCCCCTCAAGCTTTAGATATCCACGCGGTGAAGGCGTCGGCGTTGAAATGCCAGACACAGGAAAAATCTTGGAAATCGGCAAAGGCCGCATCATCGAAGAAGGCAGCTCTGTTGCTCTGCTCAGCTTCGGCACACGCTTAGAAGAAAGCCGCAAAGCTGCTGAAATTCTCAGCTCATTTGGTCTGAGCACAACAATCGCAGATGCCCGCTTTGCCAAACCATTGGACGAAGCCATGATCGCAGATCTGACTAAAAATCATGAAATTCTAATCACCATCGAAGAAGGCGCCGTCGGCGGCTTTGGCTCACACGTGGCTCACTATCTCAGTAACAACGGCTTACTCGACAACGGCCTAAAATTTCGCCAACTCACTTTGCCGGATATCTTCATCGATCATAACGCACCAAAAGTGCAATATGACCTCGCCGAACTCAACGCCCCTCACATCGTCAAATGTGTCATGACAGCACTCGGCAAAGAATTCAAAGTCGGCCAGGATTTGGCTTAAGTCGAAAAGTTCAAACTCTGAGGAAAAAGCGAAGAAAGTCACCTCAACTTACAAACTCTTCGCCCACTTAACTGACCAGGCCTTAAGCGGCTTAATCATATCAAACACCTCACGCCCGCTCTTTGTGGCGCAATAGCCATTTTCAGTCGTTTCGATCAAACCAGCTTGTTTTAATTCCTTTAATCGGGAATTAAGTACCGTTGGAGAAATGCCCTCACACCGCGCTTGCAATTCACGAAACGTAGCAACTCCCTGCTCGCACAGTTGCCACAACACCCCAAGAGACCACGGCCTCCCGAACAAATCCAAAAGCGCCATAATCGGCACACCAGTTTTAGACCCACGCACAGGCGTGCCCGGCATCGGAAAATTCGACATATCAATACCTCGCTACGTTTTTAGTAGCATATTTTTCGCAGCCATGTAAAATGCTACTAAAAACGTAGCAAAGAAATTTTATAAGATTGAGTAAAAACCATGTCACATCCTCCGGATAATCTACCCCACCATGAAATCATCAAAGCGAAGCGCTCCACATCACAATGGTTGATCATGGTTCACGGTCTCACCCAGAATAAAAATCTATTCAACGAACAAATCACTGAATTTAATGACAATCTCAACCTTCTCCTCATTGACTTGCCAGGCCATGGAGGTTCTTCAAAGATAAAAGGGCCCTATGGCCTGAGCGAATATGCACATGCAATTCATCAAGTCATCGCACACCATAACATCGTCAATTCTATATTCTGGGGCACCCATATAGGCGCTGGAGCTGGGCTCCTTCTTGCTTGTCAAAAACCAAAACTACTTTCATCACTGATACTCGAAGGTCCTGTTTTCCCTGGTCGCAACTTCCCACTCGTCTCTAAGCTTCTTGATAAAATTTCTAAAGCCATAGCAACAAAAGGGCTGACAGCCGCAAAAGAAATATGGTGGCAAGATGGACCATGGTTCTCAATCATGCAAGAGAACCCAATTGAATGTAGGGCAGCAGACCAACTGAAACTCATCGAGGAATTTAAAGGCCAGCCTTGGCTTCCAGAGCAAAAAAGCACTGTAGGCATTGCATCAATAGAGCCCCAAATAGCTAAATTAACATACCCGATATTAATCATAAATGGTGAGCATGATGTTCCTGAATTCATTGGAATTTCGAAAGAGTTATACGATCTGCTTCCAAACGCACAACAAAAATCAATAGAACAAGCCGGTGGCTTTCCTCTTTGGGAATACCCAAAAGAAGTCAACAGCGTTGTACAAAAATTCATTCAGTCCATGTTAGAGAAAAATGGCAGCGCACTAAGCAATTAAGCCCATACCCAAAACATGATCCAGGTAAATCGCAGCATTAGGAAAATCAAATACAAAAGAGATTAAAATCACCAATATAATTAAACCGCCCCATACCCCATAAAAACTAAATCCCTTTAAAAAGGGCCGTTCTTTTAAAAGAATGATAAGGCCAGGTGTCCAAAATATGATGTGTAATAACGCAAATAATCCAGAGAAAGGCGTTAACTCCAAAATTGGCGCTACAAAAAATACAAAAAGCACCATCAGAATAAATCCACCAACAAGCCATCTTGCTGCAACGTGGTGCCAAACAAACAAAATTCCGAGTGCAAAACTGCCAACCATAACAGACAGCCAGATATTCATCCATTGCGGTGCATTATTCATCGCCGTTTCATTCCATAATTGAAGAGCTTGATGCCCCGGCTCATAAGTTGCTGCAACGGCGTTCTCAACGCTGATCAAACCAGCCAACAAAATCGAAAAAACATAAAAAATATGAACATGAAGTTTGCGCATGACAAAAGCCTTTCAGCAATAAACAAAGATTTGAAACAACTGTAAAAAACAAGCTGCCCACCTGTTACTTTGAATGTGAGCACAGCCCTTATTACCGTTATGTCTCAAACATGTCGACTCTATGAAAATTAAACACATCCAAAAAAATTAAGAGTTCCCTTCTGAAAAAACTTGACTCAAATCCAATATATCAATAATTCATGATATATGGATAAATTAGATGCACTATCATCATTCGCAGCTTTAGCCCAGGAAACCAGACTAGATGTTTTAAAGCTTTTAATTAAAGCTGGCGAACAAGGCATGTCTGCTGGGGAAATTGGGGAACAACTTGGTATCAAACAAAATACCATGTCGGCCAACCTAAACAACCTAGCTCGAACAAATTTAGTGACCAATAAACGTGAGGGACGCTCCATTCGGTATTATGCAAACTTTTCTGGCATCCGTGAGCTCATCGGCTTTCTGATGGAAGATTGCTGCGGCGGTAACCCTGAAATTTGCAGCCCTCTCCTAGAGCAACTGAAATGTCCGTAAGCTAAAGAGTAAGGCTCTATCAATTATGTATTCAAATCTACAAAAATACACAGCAGAATTAATAGGAACAGCCTTCCTGCTAGCAACTGTTGTTGGCTCAGGCATTATGGCTGAGAATTTAGCTGGGGGGAATATCGCCATTGCCCTCTTAGGGAACACAATCCCAACCGGTGCCATTTTAGTTGTTTTAATCACAATGCTTGGCCCCATTTCGGGAGCTCACTTTAACCCGGCCGTCACCCTCGTGTTCGCGCTTAAAAAAGAAATTTCAGCAAGCAATAGTGCTATCTATGTCATCGTTCAAATCATAGGCGGCATCCTCGGCGTTTGGATCGCACACCTCATGTTCGACATTGATGTTTTCCAATTCTCGGAAAAAGCCCGAACCGGTAATGCCCAATGGATCGCAGAAATCGTCGCGACCTTCGGCCTGGTTTTCACCATTCTAGCCACACTAAAAAGCGCTGCCCATGCGGTGCCTATGGCAGTTGGTCTCTATATCACGGCAGCCTATTGGTTCACCGCTTCAACATCTTTTGCAAACCCCGCAGTAACCATCGCAAGAGGGTTTTCAAATACGTTCGCCGGCATCAATCCAGACC
Organism: Methyloligella sp.; assembly: GCA_021604645.1. GTDB lineage: Bacteria > Pseudomonadota > Alphaproteobacteria > Rhizobiales > HXMU1428-3 > HXMU1428-3. Next base: position 49,657 of record BQJJ01000004.1, on the reverse strand, counting down.
ATGTTTTCGGTTTTATAATCGCTCAATTAATTGGTGCTATTTTAGCCCTTGCCGTTTGCACATACCTCTTATCATCTAGGGAAAAATCAGCGTAAACCTACGCAAAATTGACGATAAGCCAATTTTCAGGCACACTTGTATTTATCAAAACGTACAACCAGGCAAATACAACCGTCAGGGAGTGTGAATATGATAAGACATCAAAAGTGCCTAAAAAAGCAAACACGCATGTTATCTTCATTGCGAAACTTATGGCTTGTAATTTTACTAAGCCCTCTCTTACTTTTCACATTTCACACACAACCAGCTAGCGCTAAAACAACCAGCGTCGTCACCTTTAACAGTGAATACGGTTTAATTTTAATAGACAGCAATCGCTCAAGAGCTGCTTTTGATCTATTTGAAAGTTTAAACGTTCCCATAAAAAACGGATTTTTCTATCAAACGAAAATTTTTGCTCCCAAGGATAAAACCTTTCGCATCGCCTGCACTGCTTATGGAGCAAGTCATGTTTGCGCTGTTATAGTTTATCCAAGCGAATACGCAGAATTAAATTTCGACACGGATGAAATCCGCCTTAACCTTCCAGCCAAGCTAGCAAAAAAATATACAGATAAATTCCCTAAAGACAAAAGCTCTTTTCAATTACAAACCGAAGACAAGCGCTTGCTTATTAACTGGTCAAAAAATGGATTACGTATCAAAAATTTCCGTTTTAAAGGCGATCATCAGAGACCTAAGACGAAAAAGAAACGTCCATTAAATAAACCACCTTCTATAGAACTCTAAAAAGACCGCACATCAAAAATTGCCAATTATTTAGCTTAGAGATAATAGCTAGCCCTACAAACGGCAGAAACATCTCTAGCTCATAACTCCCCCATGTCTAAACTAACCCTGCGCCTCTTCTACTTTTATCTAATAGTACACCTAGAACCTTTTGCCTCTTGCAAGCATGTCATTTTTGTGCAAAATAACATAAAAATGTAATTAATGCATATTTTTGCACTAAAATATCGATCTTAGTAGGGTGAACAAGAAAATCATGACAAAATTTTTAAAAATCGTAGCTGTGCTCAGTCTTGGCATATTTACAGCCCCCCTTTACGCCGCAGCTGAAGAAAAGTCGATTATTTTACAATCAACCACCTCAACAGAAAATTCTGGTCTTCTAAATCACCTCATCCCCATCTTCAAAAAAGATACAGGCATCAGAATTCATGTTGTCGCGGTAGGCACCGGCCAGGCCTTAAAAAATGCTCAAAATGGCGATGGCGATGTCCTACTCGTACACGCAAAATCAGCTGAAGAAACCTTTGTAAAAAAAGGATACGGAGTTGAACGCTTTGACGTCATGTTCAACGATTTCGTAATCCTCGGCCCTAAAAACGACCCTGCAAAAGTTAAAGGCCTGAAAGATGTCACCTTAGGGTTAGCGAAAATCTCTAACAAAAAAGCTTCTTTCATCTCTAGAGGAGATGACAGCGGCACTCATAAAAAAGAATTAAACCTATGGAAGAACGCAGGCATTGCCTTAAACAAAGATCAAACATGGTACAGAGAGTCAGGCTCCGGCATGGGAGCCACACTCAACATTGCCGCAGGCATGGGCGCATATGTTATGTCAGACAGAGCAACCTGGATCGCTTTTAAAAACAAAGCCAATCTGGAAATTCTTATTGAGGGCGATAAAAGATTATTCAACCAATATGGCGTGATACTCGTAAATCCAGCGAAACATAAAAATGTAAAAGCCAAACTCGGTCAAACTTTCATCGATTGGCTAACCGGCGCCAAAGGACAAGCAGCAATTAAAACTTTTAAAGTGAACGGAAAACAACTCTTTTTCCCAAACGCCAAACCAGCAGATATGAAAAAAGCAAGTTAACTAAAAACAAGCCCGCTTAAAAAAAGCGGGCTTGTTTTTTAAACAATCTTAAAACTACTCACCATTATAGCGAACTGACCAAATCTCAGAAATATCATAGCCACCAAGCTCAGCAGCCTTTTCTTTAAAGTTGTCATTGCGGGTAAAATCTATCAATGTTTGGAAGGAAGGATCAAACCACCCCTTACGGCACACCAATAAATCATACCGTTCCTTAATCACAGGTACAAAATCCAAATTCAGCTGATCAGCAAAACTCTTTAAACCAAAAGCCACATCCGCCTTGCCTTCAGCAACCTGCAAAGCACAATCTAATTCAGAACGCTGCTCCGAAGTAAACTTACAAGCCTTGAGAGAAAAATCATCTCGATCAGCCAAAGACTGCAAAAGAAGAGAAGACCCGGCACCCGCCTGTCGGCCAGCTACAGTTTTTTTATTTAAATCTTCAAAGCTTGCGATATTTTGCGGATTAGATTTCGCAACAATAAAACCACGCTCCCGCCACGCCCACTCAACAAGCACAGCACGCCGAAACTCAATCTCTTCAGCAACAATATGCTCATTCCAGACGTTACCTTGCGATGAATAAAGATGCATCCCAGCGCTCAAAGCACTTCCATCCTTAAAGCGCTCTAACCCATCAACGCTGCTATCAAATAAAGAAGCAAGATCAGAACGAGACTCGCGCAAAGCCCACTCTAATAAAGGGTCATGGCTACCAACAACAATGTTTGCCCGCTCCTTTCGGCGAAGAGCAGAAAAGCCAGAACCATTCTCAACCAACCACTGATCAATGGCTTTACGTGGAAACAGCAGCTTCCCCGTCGCCCGGCTGCATGGAACTTCTCCAGAAGAAGCCAAATCATAAACCCGGCGTTCTTTAATACGTAACAAATCAGCCAGCTCTTTGGTCGTTAAAAATTCTATAGATTGATATCTCATAAACCGCCTGAATTCTTCTAGTTTCTAGCTAAGGGCAAGCCTAAAGCAAAACAAAATTAAAAATAATTTTCTTAAATTTGAACCTTTTTCTCAAGCCAAACGACAGATCTAGTACGAAACAAAATGAATGAACGAAATTAAGTAAACCCAAATTTAAGTAAACATTGTATTTTAGGAGACTATAACATCATGTCATTGAACTCAATCATCTCAAAAACTGTTCCCCTATCGATTTTAATGGGCCTTTTAGCTGTAACCACAGTGAGTTTCACCTCCGTGAATAGTGCAAATGCTGCAACCCAATGTAAAAAAGCACTCGGTTCTTATGGCATGTACTATTATAAAAAATCAAAAGCGAAAACCTCAGCTGTCGGTCGCTGGGAAAAGAAAACAGCCATTCAACACGGCATCGGCTTAAGCTTCTGGAATAATGCTAAAAAACGCAGCAACGTCTGTCAAAAGCAAGCGAATAACACATGGCGCTGTTTCGCCATCGGCACACCTTGCCAAACCAAAACTGTTTGTAAGCCAAAATTGAAAAAACACGGCATGTATTATTATAACAAGCAAAAAGCGCAAAGTTCAGCCAAAGGCCGCTGGGAAAAACAAGCAGCCATTCAATATGGTGTGAAATATAGCTTCTGGAATAGTGCAAAAGCTAGAAAGTTTAAGTGTAAAAAACAACCAAACAACACATGGCGCTGCGCTGCGATCGCAAAACCTTGTCACTAAGTTTAAGTTACTAAGGTAAAAAACTTAACTAAGAGCGGGAGATAAAACTCATCTCCCGCTTACTTTGTTTTAAAGTTTACGGCCAAAACAACAAAGCTCAATTCAAACCTGTGGCAAATATATGTTGCACTATTGGCTTTGTGGCATTGATCCAGGCCGAAGGTATGTAAACATGTGTGGTACGTAATCGGCTTTACCAAGGTCAATCCCTTGATTTCGAAGAATCCCATAAGCTGTGATCAGATGAAAATAAAATTGAGGCAAAGCCCAGTCTCGTGCATATTGTTCGCCTGTCAGATCAAAAATCATACCGTTTGGAAGCTCAAGCGTGATTGAACGTTCTGCACCAGCATCAAGTGCGTCAGGTCCAAGTTTGTCCAACACCAAGAGAGCTTCATCAATCCGAGTTTGAGCATCTAAAATCGAACCAGGTTTCTCAGCCGCATTCTGACCCTCATTTGCCACTTGCTCTAACGTTTCTGGTATAGGTTCCCCTTTTAGCCGGAAAATTGCTTCCTGCGCCTGCAAGCAAGCAAAGCGAACTTGAGTAGAAAGCGGATACATATCAGAGGCAAGGCGCGCCAAAAGTAATGCCTCAGCTTCTGCTACTGGAATTTGCTTCTGAGCTTTATCCAGCCAACCTGATAAACTACGCAGCATTTGTATATAGGATGGGATAAGCAGCTTCGTTGATGACATGGAGTCTCCTAAAAACCTAACGGAACTATTAAAAATGATATCAAATTGCCCAGCTTATTCAAAGCTCAAGACCTTTTGTATATGTTCACCTCGAATTTATCCAATATTCTTTTTCCGTCTCTGTTTTTCTTTATTTTCTTTTTTAAGCTGCCGTTGACGTTCCGCAGCAATCGTTGCTTCATCGCCCAAATGCGCAAGGCCCGATGAAGCAGCCAATACCATTTGCTTCTGCCTCTCACGCGCTCTCTCACGTTCCGCATCAGTCTTGGTCGTGGCACAATAAGCGCACTGCACACCAAGCTCATATAAAGGGTCTGCACGGTCCTCAACACTCAAAGGTTGACGGCATGCATGACAAAGTAAAAAGTCTTGCGGCACCAAATCATGACCAACAGCAACACGCTCGTCAAAAACAAAACAGCCCCCTTCCCAAAGGCTTTCCTCTTCAGGTTGCTCTTCTAAATAGCGCAGGATCCCACCCTTTAAATGATACACTTCCTCAAACCCGTGTGCCATCATATAGCTGGATGCTTTCTCACACCGGATCCCCCCTGTGCAAAACATCGCAACTTTTTTATCCTTTTCAGGGTCAAGATTGTCGGAAACCCAATCTTTAAATTCAGTGAAACTCTTTGTCTTCGGGTCTACTGCACCTTTAAAAGTACCAATATCAACCTCATAATCATTTCGTGTATCAATCACGACCATTTCTGGATCAGAAATAATCTCATTCCATTCTTCTGGGTTCAGATAAGTTCCAACCTGCTCATTCGGATTAGCCTCAGGCGCACGCAGTGTCACAATTTCCTGTTTCAACTTCACTTTCATACGTAAAAAAGGCGGCTTAGTGCTGTATGAATATTTAACATCAAGCCCTGCGAAACGGTTTTTAAAAATATTCCCTGCCTTAAAATAAGCAATCAACTCATCAATCGCCTCAACAGAACCAGCAACAGTGCCATTAATCCCCTCATTGGCAAGCAATAAGGTTCCCTTGATTCCCCGCGCATCACAAAATTCAGTGATTGGGCCTCGCAAAGCTTCAAAATCTTCCAATGTGACAAAGTGATAAAGAGCAGCAACTTTATAATCAGATATTTCGTGTGTTTCTGCCATAGCAGCCAAAACCTTCAATAACATGGGTGTGAAAATAACGCTGAAGCTAAGTTCTAAATAAAAAGATTAGCACAACACGTTCAGATCAAAGACAAGCCCTGATCTCAAAAATAAAGGCTTGTTTTGACAAGACGTCTAATAACTGTCAAGCCCACCCTCAACATTGATATAAATCAAGACCTTATTTAAAGAGCACTGATACCAATCAAAGAGTAAAACTACAAAACTGTGTGGAATTCACAATAGTTTGTAAAAACTTGATAATCGCGACGATTTCACACTTGTCGAAGACCAGGAATTGGGTATTTTAGCCTTATGCTCAGACAGAGAAAAATAAACACTACAAAAACGCAAACTGCCAAATCAGTAAAACTTGGCACGCGTTATTCGCTTTTGATGGTTCTAATTATGCAATTAGCAATCACGAGCATTCTTTGTGCGACGAGCAGTTATATTGCAAACGCTAACGCAATAACCATCTGTACGGCCTTCGGCTTAAAAACCATCTCTTTAGATGAAAATGGTGAACCAGTTGAGCAAGAGCAACACGATGCTTTCAGCAAAACCTGTTTCCATTGCGCAAACAGCTGTTCTATGGCAGCTCTTGCCCCTCAGTCTGAAGAAGCAATCTATGCTGGCCTAAATCAAATATACCGGCCCACAGTCACAGAAGTTCTTAAATCAAAACTCCTTGCTCAAGGGCCGCCAACGCGTGCCCCTCCAGCTCACGCATAAAATCCCAATTTTTCTAAATTATTAGAACCGAACGCCTTTATAGTATGCGCGCATACGATGAGGTGTTTCGTGTTCTCTTTTGTAGTTTTACAACGGAGTTTTTTATGTCTTTTCAATTTACAAATACAACCAGCGCACTTGCTCTAGCACTTGCAGCAACATTAAGTTTCTCAGCCCCTCTAAAAGCCGATGAAAGCCACGATAGCAACGGTCACAAAACGCACCGCGCTGATGGTCACGCCCCAATCGGTGTGATGGGCGATCACCTTCATAAAAAAGGTGAGTTCATGATGTCTTACCGTTTCATGACAATGGGCATGAAAGGGAACCAGCAAGGCACAGATAACATCTCAACAGACACAATCGCTACAGCCATTCCAAACCGCTTTTTTGGCACTCCTGGTCAACCACAAACAGTACGCGTTGTCCCAACAGAAATGACCATGGACATGCACATGATCGGCGCCATGTTCGCCCCAACAGATAATCTGACATTAATGGCCATGATATCTGTCATTGATAAAGAGATGGAACACATTACGTACCAAGGCGGTGCCGGTACAAATGTATTAGGAAAATTCAAAACACGAGCCCGTGGTATTGGTGACTTAAATATAGGCGGTCTTTACGGCCTTTATAACGATGGCACGACCAAAATCCATTTTAACGGCGGCCTCAGCATCCCAACTGCAAGCATAACAAGACGCGATGATGTCCTAACACCAATGGGCGGTAACCCTACCCTTCGCTTGCCCTACCCAATGCAACTTGGTACAGGCACATGGGACCTTTTACCAGGCTTGACTGTTCAAAGCCGCATGGGTGATTTTTCTTATGGCGCACAATACAAAGCCCGCTTCCACTTAGGTGATAATGACGAAGGTTACAGCTTTGGTGACAAACACGAGCTAACCGGCTGGATCGCGTATCAATGGGCACCATGGATTTCAACATCACTGCGCCTAACAGGTATTACTCAAGCAGAAATTGACGGCATCGACCCTAACATCGTGGCCCCTGTTCAAACGGCAAACCCAGATAATTTCGGCGGCGACCGCCTCGACCTGGCTCTTGGTGTAAATATGATGGTCCAATCAGGTCGTTTTGAAGGACATCGTTTTGCACTTGAATTCGGCGCACCGATTTATCAAGACTTAAACGGTGTGCAACTGGAAACTGACTACACATTAACAGTCGGTTGGCAAAAAGCTTTTTAAAGTTTTGCAGTAACTAAAAATTTATTTGCATCATCACAAAGTGCCCACATTGAAAAGATAACCAATTTATCAGTGTGGGCATTTTGCCTTTTATCAATGATAAAAATTTTTACGAAAGATCAAAAATGAAAGTTTTATTCTCTTCTCTTTTTGCTGTTTTAGTCTTTATTACGTCACCTGTTTTCGCTGGTGAGAAAAAAATGAAAGACACCGCATCAAACCTTTCAATCAGCCATATTTGGGGCAAACCGAATTACGGCCCAAATGGCGCCGCTTATTTCATTTTGAAAAACAACGGCAAAACCGCCCGTCACCTCATTGGTGCCAGCTCACCTCTCTCAGATAGAGTAGAACTTCACACCCATCTAAAAGAAGATGGCGTAATGAAAATGCGCAAGATGAAAGACGGCATCATCGTAAAGCCAGGTGAAACCTTGCACTTTAAACCAGCTGGCAATCACGTCATGCTCATGAGTATGAAAGAAAAACTAAAGCCAGGTGCAACCTATGATCTTCAATTGAAGTTTAAAGACGGCTCAACAGAAAAGCTAAAAGTCGCAATTAAAGATAAAGACCATGCAAAAGAACACAGGGGCTCAAACGCTGATGACAAGCGCGGCTCCAGTGCAGATGAAAAACGTGGCTCAGCCTCTGATGAAAAAAGAGGGTCAGGCAAAGATGAAAAACGCGGTTCAAACGCTGACAAAAAGAAGATGAAAAAAACTGAGAGCCGCGGTAGCGACGCCAAAGAAAAGCGCGGCAGCGAATAAATCTCGAAGTTTTATAGAATTACATACAAAAGGCTCAGTCTCACAAAAAGGCTGAGCCTTTTTAATTTTCAACAATCTCGCTCCTACAAAAAGTTCAATTAGCAGAGAACGAAAAACGTAGGTGCGCAGCACTGTCAGCGCTTTGCCCTACGCAATCCAAAACAAACACATTAGTCTCATCACCCCTAGAAAAAAACTAATCTATACGAAGAAGAAGTGATGCCTCTTCGGCATCAGGACATGGTGCAGCGACAGCGTAGCCCGGCACCTAGTGCCGCACCTCGTAGGCCAATGAGCTTCAGCTCATAGAATAGCCGTGAGAGAAAAAGAGAAAAAATTACCCAACCGCTAGCTTGGTTTCAAAATCAACACAAAGGCTTTCAATCAGTTCAGGACCACGGCCAGAGGCAAAGCGGGCAATCTGGTCATTTTCGCGGGCTGCTTTGCGCAGTTCAAAAATCTGCCCGGCAGTGAGATGGTTAGAAAAAGCAAGCGCCTTGCGGCAAAACCCAATAACCTTGAAACTATCAGACGGGCTTTCATAGCTCACCAAACGGCGCACAAACAAATTCGTCAAACGTGGGCCCCATTGTGGCAGCTTCATCAAAGCGTCAATCACTTCAAGAGCAACATCCTTGTCAGACATGCCCTCTTTGCGCTCAACGGCCTGCATGGCCCCAATAAGCCCAAGCGGCGCTTGTTCATTCATCACGCTCACAACTGGCTTGCCAGCACCCAGCGCAAAACCAACTTCCTGGTTACACGTCACGCTTTCAATGGAGCGATCAGTGATAAGGCTGAGTAAACCATCCATCGCTTCAAGCTCGGTAACAATCTCAACCAACCATTCCGTGTTGGCTGCAATGTCTTCACCGGCCACAAAACAATCAATGCCGCCATAAGAAAACTGCTCTTTTAAAGCCAAAGCTTCTTCTTCTTGCTCAACGGAATGGCTAATGAAGAGTTTGAATATTTCTTCTTCGCTCGGCAGACCATACTTCTCATCCAAAGTACCACCAACCAGATATTGCGACTGAAGTGCTGCATTGAGCGCTGCAAGTTGATGCATGGAGGCCGCTTCTAAGCGTTTAGGGAGATAAATATCATGAAACGAGCCAACCTTTAAAACAGACGGCAAGCCATATTTATCCATGAGCGAGACGATGTGAGACATCTTCAGCCGCTTAAAGGCGAGCTTAATCTCAGCAATGGTCTGTTCTTTGTTAAACGCGTTCATGAAAAGCCCCCGCATCTCAAAACGTTAAATCCATGAGGATAATTTCTTTTGGTCCAGCTTTAGAAAGGCGCAAATCACCTATTAAAACCGAATCAATCACAAAAATCGTACCCGAAAAACCCTTAACAAAAACTATTTTTCAAACCGCACACACTCCTAAACTCCGGTTTTCCATAACAAAAACATTCATCTTAAGGTTGATAAGGTCCCTTCCAGCACTTAACTGTTAAAATCCTCTGCTATAAGAAGGGCCAACCCCTTTGTCATCAAGCAAACTCTCTCTAAGATAAAAACCCAAAGCAACCCACCCCAAGGATCCCCCATGAACAGAGAAGAAACCCTCGCCCTCTACGAACAAGGCGTCGAAGCCTGGAACAAATGGGCCAATGAAATGCTTGAGGAGAAGAAGAGACTAGAGGAAGCTGGAGAGTGGAAGGTTTACAAGAGTTTTATAGATTCTATGTGTCCCTGTAACGAACCGACTAAACAATGGCTTCTAAATGCCAGTGCTGATTTTTCCAATGAAGAGAGCACTAATGTTTTTTATAAAAAGGTCGACTTTTCAAATTTCATCTTTCCTGCAGATGTTGATTTTAGCATGGCTAAATTCATAAATTCTGCAGATTTTAACAAAACAACATTTTATAACTTTGTAAATTTTGAAAACTGTAAATTTATGTCATGGGTAAATTTTGATCATTCAATATTTTATGAACCTGCATACTTCAAAAAAATAAAATGTTATAAGTCGGCTTCTTTTGAACATGTAGAATGCCATAGCTTTTTTCATTGCGATAATTCAACATTTAAAAAAATATCATTTTTTGGTTTTTCAAAATATAATTTTAGTACAATATTTGATAATACTGTTTTTCTAGATTCAATCACATTTTCAGGGTCGCATTTTTCTGGTTATTTAAGTTTTGCTAAGGCAAAATTCAATAAAGTAGCAGAATTCAATGCCATAAGCTCTAAGGGCACTTTCAATCTTGAAAATACTTTTTTCAAAAATCAAGCACCCAACTTCATACAAGCAAGTTTCAAAGAAGCCCCCCGTCTTGATAACATTAAAATTGGGCTAGACGTTGCTCCAGGTAGTTTCCTAAACTCAATAACAACCTTTATTAATCCCGAAATTAAAGCCTCATACCAAGCCCTAAAACGTCTCGCCATGCAAGCCCATGACCATGAAAGTGAACAACGCTTCTGGGCCGGCGAACTCCGCTCTGACCGGTCCCTTAGAACCGAAGATGGCGGCTGGAACTTCCGCCCTCTCGTCTCTGCCTTCTGGTGGGGAAATATCGCCTATAGCTGGGTCTCAGATTACGGACGTTCCATCGTCCGTCCAATTGGTGCACTCTTAATTCTAATATGCCTAATGACAGGCCTACACCTCACAAAATCAAAAACACCACTAACTTATGACCAAGCTTTCTCAGCTGGTTACATCGCGGCAAACAAAAGCTTTCTCTACCTCGGCACAGACCCAACCAAAAGAAGCATCATAAAAGAAAAATACAGCGCACTTTATGGAGCAAATGAAAACCAAACTCCTAAAATACCCAAAACCATTCTAACCGCAGAGTTCTTCCAAACTCTCTTTTCAGCCATTTTCATCTTTTTAGCTCTTTTAGGAATAAGAAATAACTTCAAGATGAAATAGAAAGAGAACAAAAGGGTCTATCTCTTAGACCCATAAGCCTGTCTTTGCGCTAACAAAGTTTCGAGAAAATTATTAGATAAATCGAAACCTTCATGCCGGCTAAAATCTTGAAGAATAAAAGTCTTGGATGATGCGGCAATAACCCCTTCACCGTGAGAAGAGACAAATTCTTCCTCGCTGAGGGAGCCGTCATTATCACGATCAAGATCGGCAAAAATATCCTCAGTCTTGCGAACATGGGCAAATCTTGCCGAACTAAAAGCGCCCTCTTCATGCAATTTTCGGTATTCCTCAAAAGAAAGGGACTGATCCTGATCCCCATCTCCTTCATGAAACTTCTTAGTCGCAAGTGTCGAAATGCTATCTAAAAAGTTGATTGGCTTAGCATTTCCAGGAAGTTTTATATCAGTCATAAAATGGCCCCTTTAAAGCAACCTCAAAAAGCATGATCAAAATAATCATCACTCTTGTAAAAATCATTTTAAAAAGAGAAGCAATTTACAGACCAACCCCAGTCCAATAAAAAAGGCCAGCTAAAAGCTGGCCTTTCTCAAAACGAAATATACGAAGAACTAACTCCCTCAACCTACCCCAACTCAAACCTATCGACACGAAGAAGGAAGCGAGCACTTGCGAGCGAACATGGCGAAACGCCAGTGAAGCCCGGCGCGTTGCGCCGCCCAGCGGAGGGGCCCATCGCCTTTGGAGATGGAATAGCCCCGTGAGTTTTACGAAGTCAAAATTCGTCTCGCAATCACTTGCGCTTGAATTTCAGCTGCCCCTTCAAAGATATTCAGAATGCGTGCATCACAAAGAACGCGAGATACTGGATATTCAAGAGCAAAACCGTTACCGCCATGAATTTGTAGCGCGTTGTCAGCTGAGCTCCAGGCAACACGTGCACCGAGGAGTTTCGCCATACCCGCTTCAACGTCACAGCGTTTCTCTTCATCTTTCTGGCGAGCAGAGAAGTAAGTAAGCTGGCGTGCAATCATAATTTCAACAGCCATCATCACAAGCTTGTTGTAAACCCGCGGGAAGTTAACAATTGATTGACCAAACTGAATGCGATCATCTGCATAGCGAAGACCAAGCTCAAGCGCACATTGCGCCACACCAATGGCACGAGCAGCTGTTTGAATACGCGCCGCTTCAAATGTTTCCATCAATTGTTTAAAGCCCTGGCCTTCTTCAGAGCCAAGCAGGTTTTCTTTCGGCACTTCAAACCCGTCGAAAGAAATTTCATATTCTTTCATACCACGATAACCAAGCACTTCAATCTCGCCGCCATCCATACCAGGCGTCGGGAACGGGTCTTCGTCAGAACCGCGTTGTTTTTCAGCTAAAAGCATTGAAAGCCCGCGATAACCTTTTTCATCAGGCTTAGTGCGCACAAGAAGCGTCATAAGATCAGCGCGAACCGGGTGAGTGATCCATGTCTTCTGGCCAGTGACCACGTAATTTTCACCCTCTAGCGTACCGCGTGTTTTTAGTGACGCAAGGTCAGAACCTGTGTTTGGCTCGGTGAAAACAGCCGTTGGCAAAATCTCACCAGCCGAGATTTTCGGAAGCCAATGTTCTTTTTGTTCTTGCGTACCACCACAAAGAATAAGTTCGGCAGCAATTTCAGAGCGAGTGCCAAGTGAGCCAACGCCGATGTAACCACGTGACAATTCTTCAGACACAACAACCATAGATTCTTTGCCAAGTCCAAGGCCGCCAAATTCTTCAGGAATGGTCAGACCAAACACACCAAGTTCGGCCATCTTGTCCAAGATTTCCATTGGCACATATTCATTTGCCAAATGCCATTCATGAGCATGCGGCACAACTTCAGCTTCAGCAAAGCGGCGCATTTCATCACGCATCGCTTCATATGTCTCATCAAGGCCAGTATCACCAAAGGTCGCACTGCCTTCAGTCTTCATCATCAGCTCAATCACTGATTTGCGAGCCGTAGGGTTATTACCCTGGCGCATAAGCAGTTGAACAGATGGATTATCAAACCCAGCTAAATCTTCAGATGAGAGACCAAGGTCAAGCGGGCGAACAATCTCAGTTTGGCTCATAGGAATGCCGCCAAGCATTTGCGTGAGATATTCACCAAAGCCAATTTGAACAATAAGAGTTTCTAATTCACCAAGGCGATCTTCTTCCTTCATGCGAACTGCATAATCTTGCAGTTGCTTCAAGCTTTCTGAATAAGTCGCAAACCAGGAAAGACCGTGCCCTTCATGCTGGGCCTGATCAAACTTTGCTGCATCAATCTTGCCATTGTCACCCACAACAGCTGCAAGCACATTCGCTTTTGCTTTTGTTGTCAGCTCTTCAGCTAAAGTCACACCTGCTTCAAGGTGGTCCATTAAATTAGGAATTAAGCCATTTTCAGCCATCGGCGCACTATCAACCGCAAGGTTCATAAATCTCTCCAAAATGAGTTTGAAATTAAAAAGGGAAAGCCCTTAAAAGCCAGCTATGCAGCAAGGAAAACCACCCATAAGTATTAATACGCACCTTTTATACAGTGAGGGAGAGGCAACTTGCAACAAGCCATTACAAAAAATAATACGCAAAAAGGCCAATATCAGATCAATTTGGGGCTAAAATAATTTAAATAACTCAATTTATGGCTACAAAGCCCATATTTTTCAACAGAGTTCTTAATTTTCAGAAACAAAGAACTCAGTCTTTATCAACAAAAGATCTTTGCAAACTTTCTGCTAATTGTTTCGCTTTTGCCTTAAAACCGCTTGGGGCATCGTTTTTTTCGTTACCATTTCTCTCACCATTGCTAGGGGGTAAATTGTCCTGAGGGTATTGCTGCAGGTTTTGCTCAAGATTGTGCTCTAAACTTTGCCCACGATAATGCAGTTCAGGGTTATTCATCCCTCTCGGATAAGCAGATGCCGCCTTTGCAGCCTCTGGTGGCAGAGGAGGCACACCTTCAGGACCAGAGAAACGTTCCGAATTCTGTTGAGGCTGATAAACAGCGCCATTATCTATCAATTGCTGCGTGTCCATATATGCCTGCCCATTAGGAATATCAGACCTATTCATTGCCCTTTCAACTTCAGCCTTCCTTTTCGCTGCTATGATACGTTGAGTATCCGCATAAGCTTGCCCCTCACTCATTGGTGACGGCATATCAGTAAAAGGCGGCGGAGTTGGTCCTTCAACCCGAGTAGGGGGTGATTGTGGCGGCAGTCCCTCTTGCGGCGGGAGTGCCTTTGGTGGAAGCGGAGGCATAGCACGAGGCTCAGGTCCATCTACAAAGGGCGGCACAATAGGTCTACCTTGCTGAGGTTCAGTTAAAGTTTCATTTGGCCTCATTTCACTCTGTCTAATTTCATTATGCCCCACTTCACTATGTCCCATTTCAGGTCGTCCATTTTCATGGGGAAGACCAGCATGCATATCTCTAGAGACAGCCGGCGGCATTCTTAGACCATTCGCAACCGGTGGAGCTGGAGGGTGGGGGATATTCGAAGAAGGTACAGCTGAATGTCTCATATCAGACATATGAATTTGCGGTGCAACAGGAGGTGAAGGCGGCAAACTAATTGACATATCTTGCCGATACAACTCATCATCCGTTTCTGTTTGTGGAGGCAAAGGTGGTGAAACATAAGCCGGTTCATCATTTGGTTTCTCAGCTACTTCACCTTGCGATTTAGAAGCCAGATATTGTCCAAGCGTCCGACCATCACCTATTTTCTCTTTTATTTCAGGAACTATATCAGAGACCGTTTCGTTTGCCTGCAAGCCCCTTACAAAAACATCATGACCAGATGGTTGGTCTTGTTCAAAACCAGCAGGATCCAAAGAAGAAGAAGCTAACGATCTTTCCATAAAACGGAGAGGCTCTGCATCTTGTCTGGTATCTGCCCTAACCGAAGTCTCTTCAGGCGCCATAGCATCTCGTGGTACAGAGATGTCATCAATATACTCTGCTTGATTAAACGAACCAGGGTGATCCTCAAATTCATCACTCGTCAAGCCTCCAACCTGAGTATTATTAGGGGGAAACGCCTGGCCGGCTGCTAAATCCGGTGTCAAAGGACCAGAAGGAGGAACAGGAAGATAGCCTCCTTGCTTCACCTCACCACCGCCATCACCTTGCACATGAAAATCACTCATTTCATCCAAATGGGACATCGGAACATGGTCGGAAAGCTGATCGACATTATATGTATAACTCTCATCATCAGCAGATGAGGCCTCTTCATACTCGGCTCCAGGTATAAATTGAGAAGGCTCTCCAGCTTCTGAATAAGCACTCTCTTCTTGCGCGTTTAAAAAGGATGCATTGTGCTCAACAGGATCGTCTGGAAATGATTGTTCCTGAGAAGCATAAAACGCACCTTCCGGTGTATCATCTTGTCGATGAGTCGACTGAGCAAATGAAGTTTCTGGTGCCACATAGTTTTCGGCAACAGTTTCTGTATCAAAATCATCTCCAACAATAGGAGGAACATAATCCTTGCCTGTTGAGACTTCTTCATGCCAAATCGGCCCATCCCCAAAATCTTCATCAGAAGAAGAGTAAGAACCTTCCTCTTCCTCATCCCGGGCAGAGACATCTGCGAGTTCATTCTGCCCGTCTTCATGTGTTAAAACCTCTACAAAAGGCGGAACGACAGCTTCAACTTCACTCTCATCTTCCTGCTCTAAAAATGGCGCATCAGTTACGAGGTTGTTATCTTCCTCAGTTTTTTGAACCATCTGAGCAGTAAGAGACGCAAGCTCAGCCTCTAGAGCTTGCTTTTTAGCAAGCAAAGCATCCGTAAACTCCTGAACCTCATCAGAATCAGTCTCAGACTGAGTAGGCCCTTCATTCAATGCCTCAACAATTGGTTCACTAATTGGCTCAAGAGTTGGTTCACTCAAATCAACCTCAGAAACATCCTCATAAAGGTCTGCTGATACAAGCTCTTCAATGACTTCGGGGTGAATTGTATAATATTTATTCAGCGAAAGTCGATCAAAAAAGATTTCATCTTTGCTTTTTTGAGCATAATAAGTTGAAACATTCTGGCTTAATAAAGTTGCTTGCTCAATCCAGTTCTCTCTCGAGACGCGGCAAGGATCAGACAATTCCTCTGACAAGCGCAACATGTCAGCTTCACGGAACGTGACAATATCAAGAAATGATTGAATGCCATGTTGAGCCAATAAATCAGATACCTCAGCATCAATCCCTCGAATAAGGGTCAAGTCATCACTAGGCTTTTTGCCTTGTGGAATAAAACCAGCCTGTAAAACAGTGCCAGCCTTTTCTACTTCAGATTGATGGGCTTCAATCTCTTGTGCTTCAGTTTCTTGTACAGCACCTAGCACTGCTTCATCAGCTTCCAAAACGTCATCAGTGTGAGTTTCTGTTTCGAGAAATTCCTGACCGTCATCTTGTCGTTCTTCAAAGTCGCAGGTCTCTTGTTCAACTTCCTCAATAGGTTCGTTCTCAGAAAGTTGTTTTTCCCCAATTAAAGAGGTCTCTGAATGAGAAAGAGAGGAAAGCAAACTCTCTTGAAAAGAAGAGGCCACAGAGAAGTCTTGTTTTTCTTCGAAATCCTGCTTTTCTTCACTCTCATCTCTCGCAGCACTTTCCGCCTCTTCTTTATCAGAAACAGATCGCGTAACCGGGCTCACAACGATACGTGGCTTCCTAGAAGACTTTTCAACACCAGTACCTTCTGCAGTTTGAGGCACTGGCTGTGCCCAAGATGATAACATGTCATTTATAGTGTGATCGCTATCAGAAATGATACTGGCACGCGCAGCTTCATCTTGTATCTCCATATCTTCTGTCGAGGCGGGGAATTCATTTAAAAACAAAGCGCGATTAATAAGATCAAGGTCTTTGGCAACAGCGCCAACCTTAGTCAAAGCAAAGTCTTTCGCTTCAGTTTTAATATCAGGGGCAACTCGAATGTCTCCAACCAATTTTTCAACGGCAGAGATAATACCATCGACAGATTGAATGATCTGATCATCTGAAGAGCTCATGAGCTGGTGTCCCTTTACTCAAAAATATAAATAATGGTGAAGTACCATCAATTAATTCATCATCGATGCCGCACCATAAACTCAAATTATTGACAAAATAAGTACGGCTTCTAATAAATAATGCCATTTTAATGATGATATCATGGCAAAAAGAAAGATTCTTTCTCTATTTTAGTAGAAAAGAATAGAGATAGCTTTTTCAAACAAATAAAAACTGAAATTTAAAGAAACAAACGCCAAGAAAACCCCCTCCAGCCATACAAAGTAAGAGCGGCTCGTTTTCAGCGTCAAAACATGACAGTTAGGCGGATGCTGTTTGGGCATCTAGAGTCAAAAGATTCTATCCGGTGCTTCGTTCGGTTGCTTTGTGGGCAACCTGAAGCGCCACTAAAAACAATAGCCGTGAGAGAAAAAAAGCGGTTGCGCAGTGGGCAACTGAAGCAAAAAAAAGAGGCACAAATTCTTGCACCTCTTTTCATATAACATTTTCTAAACAATAAGCTTAAGCGTTACGTGCTTCTTCTAAAGTTTTCATGCCAGCGCGTTTCGCACCAACAAGGCAAGACATGTTACCTGGCGCATGCTTGTTTTCTAACATCTGCATGTGTGCTTCTGGAATACGATCCCATTCAAACACTTCAGACATACAAGGGTTCACATGTCCCTCAATAACCAAACGGTTCGCGCTAGCAGCTTGCTTCAAATGAGCAAAGTGTGAGCCTTGAATACGTTTTTGGTGCATCCAAACATAACGCGCATCCATAGTCAGGTTAAAACCAGATGTACCCGCACAGAACACAACCATACCGCCACGTTTCACAACGAATGTCGACGCTGGAAATGTTGCCTCACCAGGGTGTTCAAACACCATGTCAACATTCACACCCTTACCAGTCACATCCCAAATCGCTTTACCGAATTTGCGAACTTCACCAAACCATTTGCTATATTCGTCACTATTAACAGTAGGCAGTTGGCCCCAGCAATTAAAGTCTTTACGATTGATCACGCCTTTAGCACCAAGGCTCATAACGTAATCACGCTTAGATTCATCCGAAATCACGCCAATAGCGTTTGCACCAGCTGCTTTAATTAGCTGAACAGCAAACACACCAAGACCACCAGACGCACCCCATACAAGCACGTTCTGACCAGGCTTCACTTCGTGAGGCATGTGACCAAACAACATGCGATAAGCTGTTGCTAATGTCAGAGTATAACAAGCACTCTCTTCCCATGTTAGGTGTTGAGGGCGCGGCATAAGTTGTTGCGCTTGCACACGTGAGAATTGAGCAAATGACCCGTCCGGAGTTTCATAACCCCAAATCTTTTGCGTATTTGAGTACATAGGGTCACCACCATTGCACTCTTCGTCGTCACCGTCAGTCATGTTACAGTGAACAACAACTTCATCGCCAACTTTCCAGTTTTTCACGTCTTTACCAACGGCCCAAACAACACCAGAAGCATCAGAACCAGCCACATGGAAATCATTTTTATGAACGTCAAACATAGAAACTGGCACACCAAGTGATGCCCAAACGCCATTATAGTTAACACCAGCAGCCATATTAAAGATTAGAACATCTTTTGGCCCCAGATCCCAAGTCGGCACAGCTTCAACTTGCATAGCCTTATCAGGGTTGCCTTCACGCTCTTTGCGAATTGCCCAGGCATACATTTTCTCTGGCACATGTCCAAGCGGCGGAATCTCACCGATTTCGTAAAGATCTTTTTCAGTCATTAACTATTCCTCTAATTCGCTATCGAAATATCATTCAATCACACCTTAAAAAACAAGTCCTGTACCTGTTAGAAAAGGTGTCATTAAAAATCTATATTGAGATGAGTGAAGCAATATGCAGTGACAAACCTACCTCCCCAAATTGTGGTGGTAAAGCTAAATGCCGGCTCCCCAAAGTCAACTCATGCATAATAAAAGCAATTTCCTGACATCTTTCCGAGACAAAATCAACCCTGCCGTTAGCTATCAAGGGTTCAATAAGCCAAAATATAGACATTTTACCAAAAAATTAGACCAATTAGGGGGACGAAACAGAGGAAAAAAATATTTAAAATTTTAATCAGTTTCACATCATCAAATTAAATCTAGTTCAATTCTTCTGTGATAAAAGCTTTAAATCATCAAATGTACGGTCAGTAGAGCAAGAAAAAACAGAAGAGTTTGAAAATGATGGCAGAAAATCAAGAGCAACAAATTGAAGCTTATTCAACAATCTCAACCCAAAAAGCAAGCCCGCCTACCTATTTAACTTCGAATTCTCTTTGCCAAAGCTTATTACCATTAGCCATTATTATTTCTGCCCTAGCTATCGCAACCGCACTGGTCATATCTTTAAACGCCGGCGCTTTATTTTTCAAAACTGAAACAAGCTTCTTAATGACCCTCAGTTTAGAAATGCTGCTTCTCCTGTCATGCACCTTCGCTATCTGGAAAAAAACAATCCAATGTTAGCACTATATTAAATCAATCTAGTTGATGAAACTCATTCATTCTGCAACAAATCAGGTCTGCGTTCTTTCGTAAGTTTAATTGATTGCTCATGACGCCACTTTTCTATTTTACCATGATCCCCGCTCAGCAAAACTTCAGGAATGGCCTCTCCCTCAAATTCACGGGGCCTTGTATAATGCGGATGCTCAAGTAACCCCCCTTCAAAACTCTCATTATCCAAACTTGATTGCGCCCCCAAAACCCCGTCTTTTAGACGAACCACTGCATCTAACAAACAGAAAGCTGCCATTTCCCCCCCAGTCATAACAAAATCCCCAATGGAGACTTCCTCTAACTCACGGGATGTTATGACGCGTTCATCAAGTCCCTCAAAACGGCCGCAAACCAATATCAAGCCATCACAGGAGGCAAAGTCACGTGCTAAGTCTTGATCAAAAGGGCGCCCGCGAGGAGAGAGGTAAACACGCTGTGCCGTTGGGCATAGCTCCACTGCTGCATCAATAGCTTTGGCGGCAACATCAGGCCTGAGAACCATTCCAGGACCACCGCCCGCAGGCGTATCATCAACCGAGCGATGCTTATCTGTCGCAAAATCCCTGAAATTTATTACATCCAAGTCCCAAAGGCCTTTATCAAGCGCAGTGCCAGTAACACTCGCACCCAGAGGGCCAGGAAAAAGTTCAGGAAAAAGCGTCAAACACACTGCACGCCACTTTGAGCACTCAGAATCATCTGTCATCATCACTCCTAAAAAGGAAATACCTATCAAAATCTTAATTTTAATTAGATTTCTACTACCAGCTTAGGAGCATATTGACCAGAAGACAGCAAAGAATAAAAAGGAAAGAAAGCTACAAAAGCAACAATTAAGCCGAGTTAAATCAATGCTTAAAACGAAACAAGAGCTTAGAGAGCCACAAGCAGAGGACAGCGAAACAAATTCAAGAGAACCTCAAACCCATCTTTTTCAGCAGCTAGTGGACAGCCAGGTAATAAATAAAGCAAGCCCGTTTTCAAATGACCTATTTCCCATAAAAGCCGAGATTGATCCATCCGCTTCATGCCATAAACCACCAAGTCACCATAGAAATCAGCTTCAAGGTCATTGCGAAGCTCTTCTTCACGTTCAAGAACATCGCCAATACATAAAAGAACAACAGTTTGCTCAAATGTCTGCAAATAATCCCTCAGCATATCAAGCCCGTCTTTCCAGGCATCATATGAATGCACAAGAAGAACAAGAGGACCAGAACCAGCACTCGCTCGCGGGCCAGCCATTAAAACACCGCCACTGCAATTACTCTCTTTTAAGTGCATATAATCACGGGTCAATTGCCGTGCAGACAAATGCTCACCCATAACAATGATATTGTCGCGGTCGCAATAAGAGTGAAATTGAGCCGAAACATTTTCAGTGATTGTCAAGAAATCAGCTTCAATACGAGCAGCTGTAGACCGTCTGCGCACTTCGCGCTCAAGAGCGCGCATTGCGATTTTATTTTCCTTTTTTAATTCATGAAGTTCAAAGCCACGCCGAGAACCGCACAAACCAACTTCTTTAGAAAAGGAAAAACGAGAAGCCTTTAATAGCTGTTCATTTTCAAGGTAAAGAGCACGAATAGGCAAGCTTGCGCCTTTTGCCATTTGAAACCCGACAGAAAGGGCAGCTTTGTTTGGGCAACGCCCACCAAGCTTTAATATAATCTGTTCGGCCATTCATTCGTCTCCTCATTGTGCGGATGCTTGTGGGCATCTGAAGCACAACTAAATAGTGCAGATGCTTAAGGCCGGTTTCTGGTGGGAAACCTAAAAGGCCCGTCAAAAAGGAGGCATCTGAAGCACAACTAAACTGTTAGGAACCCTAAATGATTCGTGACAAAACTAAGAAGATAAATAATCAACAAAAAGATTATTTCTCAAAATCAGTTTATAATTGAAACATATAATCAACAACCCCGAGAAATGAAAAAATCTGCACAAAGAGCGGTTTTATATTGTCTTTACATAAACTTACAGAGAAAAGCTGAGAAACAACAAAAGAATAGATTAACAGAAGGTTAACACATTACCCCGCAGGGCTATCACCAAATGAACGGCGCATATGAGCAAAATCCGTAAGACGAGCTTCAACACCTCGGTTCAAAGAACCGCTTTCAAAAACACCTTTTCGAGACCGTGCTCCCGCTTTCACACCAGTTAAAATCTCTAATCCTTCATCAATATGATCGATTGACCAAACATAAAAATCACCGCGCCCACACGCAGCAACAACATCCTCGCGTAGCATCAAATGAACCCGGTTCGCATTAGGAATGATAACCCCTTGTCCCCCGGTTAAACCTCGCTCCGAACAAAGGTCAAAATAACCTTCAATTTTTTCATTCACACCGCCAATAGCCTGAACTCCACCTTGCTGATTCACAGAACCGGTAACAGCTATTCCCTGACGAATAGGAACTTGAGACAAAGCAGATAAAAGCGCAAACAATTCAGCGGCCGATGCACTATCCCCATCAATGCCACCGTAGGATTGTTCAAAAACCAAACTAGCACTCAATGAAAGTGGTACATTTTGCGCATAAGTCCCAGCCAAGTATCCCCAAAGGATCATAACACCCTTAGAATGCAAAGGTCCCCCAAGTTCAACTTCGCGTTCAATATCAACAACCCGGCCGGCCCCCATACGAACCCGCGCTGTAATTTTATTCGGCCTGCCAAACGCATAATCACCGTGCTGTAAAACACTCAAACCATTAATCTGACCAATTACGGCTCCATCAGTTTCGATCATCTGCAAATCGCGCATAATGCCTTCACGATAACGCTCTTTAACCAAAGAAGCTCGTCTCTCACGTGTTCGAAGCGCCATCTTAACGTCTGAATGGGCTGTCGTTTTACGCTCATCTTTAGAAGAAAGATAATCGGCCTCAATTAAGATATCCTGCAATTGGACAAAATTTATATAAAGTTTTTCACCATCACCTGCTTGCCTGGAGCTCTCTTCAATCAAACGGCCAACAGCAACAGCATCAAGTGGTTTCAAACTTTTCTTCTTTAAGATCCCAGTAATAATCTGGGCATATTGCATCTCAGTTTCATCCGTCCGATCTATCCGATCTTCAAATTCAGCCTGTATTTTAAAGATATTCGCAAATTCAGGGTCAGCCTCTTTCAGGCGATAATAAATTTCACGTTCTCCAAATAAAATAACTTTCACATTCAATGGAATAGCTTCAGGCATTAAAGAAACAGGTTTCAAAACGGAACCATCATCAATAGGTGATTGCACACGAATTTCCCGATCGATCAAAGCTTGCTTAAAGCCTTCCCATGCAAAATTATTTTGTAATAATTTAGCCGCATCAAGTAGGAGCACCCCGCCATTCGCTTTATGCAAAGCGCCAGGCTTTATCATATTAAAATCTGTGCCATGACTATTGGCAGCGCCAGTCACAGCTTCAACCCGGCCAACCAAGTTACTTAAAGTCGGGTTCCCTTCTTTGACAAGTGGGCCGCCATTCAGCTCGCTGCGTTTATGGCTAACCAACACATTGACCATATAGCGCGAATATTTAAGATCATCTTCCGTCTCAATGTGCCCCTTTACCAGAACATCATCACTCTCTTCATCAACAAACAATCCAACATGGCGAACAAGATCGATCTCAACAGCGTCTAAATAATCTTTAATTTTTTTGTGTTTTTTAAACGCATTTCGAACACCAAGTAGAGCCGCCGATACAACATTCTTCGCCATATCAGCATTCAATTTCATAAGCTTTTCAGCACGTTCTTTTTGCTGCAAAGGAAAACTCTGAAACAATTCAGCCAATTGGCGCTCAAGCGCTTCAATTTTAGCCTCAACAACACGGCGCTCACCAACAGGTTTAGCTTGAAACTCTTCCGGCTCAAGCGCTTCGCCATCTTCCAAAGGCACCATGGTAAAACCAGAAGGAGTTCTTAAAATCCCAACATTTTTAGAGCGCGCATGCTCAATCAAATTATCAATGGCATCTTCCTGATTGCTCTCAAAAGCCAAATCAATAGCGCGTCGCCGGGTTATATATTCATCGGAATGAAACATCGCTGACAAACCAACCCGCAATTCATCAATCGATTGGATCATCAAGTTACGAAACTCTATGCCCTGTCCGGCTGATAATTCTATAGCAAGAGGTTGATAGCTGTTTTCAAAGTTATTGACATAAACCCAATCTGAAGGCGCCTCCCAAGAAGGCAATGTCTCTTTAAGAAGTTTTGTAATGGCCGTTAATTTGCCAACCCCAAGGCCACCAGCCGCAAAAATATTAAAATTATCGGAGCGAATATCAACACCAAGCGCAACAGCTTCAAGCCCGCGGTCCTGCCCGATTAATCCTGAATAAGGCTCAAGCTCTTTGGTGGTTAAAAAGCCCAACATCCCTGGATTTGAAGCATTCCTAAGTCCGGCGACCTCAATAGTGTCACTTGACTGCCCAGATTTTTTCCCACGAACCTTTTTTCCAAGTGTTTCACGGCTTTTGCTAAATCCAAACATATGACCCCTCCGGAGGCGTTAAAAACAATCAGCATTGACTTAAAGCCAAAAGCATTTTTCAACGCATCTTTATTCTCGAAATTAAAAAAACAAACCAATGCTTCTCACATCGTAAAGCTTGGCCTAAAAAATAGTTTTTATACACCAATAGACAATGACAAGATAATTAAAGATTGCTAGTCCCCCAGTAAAGTATGGCTTTAACTATGGCCTGTTTTGCACCAGTTACCCCCAAAAATCATACATTAAGCCAAAAAAAAACAGCAAACTTAGAAAAGCTTGCTGTTCATAAACTTCTTGTGAATAAAAATCACAACCTAGCGTGGTGCACGTTTTGCTAAAATCCGTTGCAAAGTACGGCGATGCATATTTAAGCGTCGTGCTGTTTCAGAAACATTCCGGTTACATAATTCATAAACCCGTTGGATATGCTCCCAGCGCACACGGTCAGCTGACATAGGGTTCTCTGGCGGCGCAGCCTTATCACCGGTCGCCATAAGCGCAGCAACAACATCATCAGCATCAGCTGGTTTCGCCAGATAATCAATGGCACCTAGTTTCACAGCTGTCACTGCCGTTGCTAAATTTCCATAACCGGTAAGAACCACAGAACGAGCACTCGGTCGCGCTTCAGACAAAACCTCAAGCACTTGCAATCCATTGCCACCATTCAAACGCATATCAACAACAGCAAATGCCGGCGCAGAACGACGAATGATAGCAATCCCGTCTTCAACATTATCTGCAGTTTGCACTTCAAACCCGCGAGATTCTAACGCACGCGATAGTCGATTTAAAAATGATTGGTCGTCTTCAACAACCAACATTGATCGGTCTTCATAAACGGACCAATCTATCGCTTCCATAACCATAAAAGATCTCCCCAATCTATTAAGTTAAAAGAATTGAAAACATCTAATCGAGCACGCAAAAAAGCCAATACTCGAAAATAGAATAACTCTAAGTTAGACTTTAGTCGCTAAAGGCTAAAAAGTGAAGTAAAATAGAAAAACAGACCTAATTTGTCGCAGGGACTGCGTTAAAGTGAAACAAAGCAATGCTGAAAAACAACAAAACCCGAGCATTT
This sequence comes from Methyloligella sp., assembly GCA_021604645.1. Classification (GTDB taxonomy): domain Bacteria; phylum Pseudomonadota; class Alphaproteobacteria; order Rhizobiales; family HXMU1428-3; genus HXMU1428-3. Next base: position 24,555 of record BQJJ01000004.1, on the reverse strand, counting down.
CATCTAAATTGGATATTTCAACTAAATGAAGACAAATATCAAACTTTATCAATACTCGTATCAAGAGCACTACGCGGCCAATCGAGCTTAACATATGCGCCAACAATGACCCCTTTAACCAAATCATGCTTCAAATTACCAAAACGCATAACCGCCCCAGACCGCTCAAGAAGTGTCTTTGAAATAAAAAAGCCCAGCCCCATACCACTTTGATGATCTTCAACTTCCCGGCGGGCAATCGAACGTGAAGATACAAAAGGTTCACCTAAAATTTTCATCATCTCAGGTGAAAACCCAGGACCATCATCAACGATACTCAATTTAACCTTTGTCTCAGACCACTCAATAGTCACCACAACTCTGTTTTTTGAAAACTCAACAGCGTTCTCAACAATATTCCCCAGCGCATAAATCATCCCCGGGTTACGATACAATAAAGGCTCTTTATCAAAGGGAGCAACCGTCCCCTCTTTGGGAGATTTTTTTATAATTACATTCGCATTCAAAGCCTTTAAAGGTTGTGCCACTTCCTCAATCACATCACCAATAGAAGAACTGGCCACCAACATATCCGCATCCATTCCCTCATCTGTTAAAGATTGAAGAATTTCACGGCAGCGAACAGCTTGCCTGCGGATTAGTTTCACATCATCTTTAATATGGCTCTCATCTGTCATCTCCCGCTCTAATTCTTTTGCCACAAGACAAATAGTTGAAAGCGGCGTCCCTAAACCATGCGCGGCAGCGGCGGCCAAGCCATCAATGGCTGATAATTTTTGCTCACGCGCCAAAGTCGCTTCAGTCGCTGCAAGCGCCGCCGACATAATCCGGCTTTCATTCGCAATTCTCCAGGCAAAGAAGCCAATAAACGCCATTGCACAAAGAAGAGAAATCCAGTTCCCCATCCTGTACGCCATAGGAAATTCCAATCCGCCGACAGTTTCCCAGGGAAGTGGCAAGTAAACAAAGCTAATAATGCTGGCAGAAATAAGAGCCACAATAGAGAGAATAACGGTCGATTGGGTGCGCAAAGAAGCCGCTGAAATAGCAATAGGCGCTACAAGCAAAGATGCAAACGGATTAAGTATTCCTCCAGTTAAATATAAAAGCACCGAGAGTTGTACAATATCAAACCCAAGCATCCAAGTACCAAACTGATTACCAATCACCTTAATGTCATTCACCATTGCACTCAGCACAACATTGATGCAAACAGAAAGACAAATAACAAAAATAGTCAGGGAAAGCGGAAACTCAAACTTCAGCCAGTAAAACACGAGTAAAACAGCAGCAAATTGTCCAACAATGGCAATCCAGCGCAAACGCACAATTGTTCTAAGGCGCAAGTGTGATCGGTTTATATAATCTCTCTGTTCCATATAAAGAGACATTAAGGAATTTGGCACAACTGACAACCTTAATCATAAAATAAAGATAACCCATCTCAATCATGCCTTTTAAAAATCGAAATCTCACTACAATTCAGTGCTAAATATCGTCACACCAATTTGATCAAAATTATCATCGGAAATGCTTGACCTTTTAACCCTTGCCCGCTTAATGTCCGAGAGTTAAATACTATTAAGCAATTCGGTTCTTGGTGACACTCAACGAAGAGACACATCAGAAAAACATTCAGAGAAATACAAAGGACACAGGTGAAAAAACAATGCGCCTCAATCAACTGTTCATCATTCTTTGCTGCTTCTGTTTCGGAGCTCTCGTTGCCATTTGGCTTTATGCATTAGAACATCAACAACCTAAAACCCAAATTGAAGGCAGCACCAAAGCTCTAATTGGCGGCCCTTTTAATTTAGTTGATCACAAAGGCACCCCAAAAACTGACAAAGATTTTAAAGGCAAATATATGCTGATCTATTTCGGCTATAGTTTCTGCCCAGACATTTGCCCGACAGATTTACAAAAAATGGCCAACGCCATCGATTTAGCCAAACCAAAAAGTGAAAAAGTCGAACCAATTTTTATCACCATTGACCCAGAACGCGACACGCCAAAACAACTGGCCAGTTACGTTTCAAATTTCCATCCCCGTATAACTGGCCTAACAGGTTCACTTGAAGAGATCACAAAAGTGAAAAAAGCCTACAAAGTTTACGGCGTGAAAGTTGATGAAAATGGTAAGCCATCAAAAAATGTCAAAGGCACCGATTATTTAATGGACCACTCACCCCAAACATTTTTGGTGGGACCTGACGGAAAATTCATTCGTTATTTCAGGTTTAATAACACAGCAAAAGATATGGCTGTCGCGATCGATAAACATGTCAATTAAGCTATTTCAAAAAACAATTTAAGAAACTAACAAGGCCTAATAATTGCGTTTTTCTGTGAGTTGGGTTTAAAAAAATTAAATTAGTACTTTAAAAATTAACCAACAAATATCATGCTTGAGTTTAATGATTCGGCTGTAAAAAATTAACGTCGCAACATTACAACCAAGATCTTATATCCAGTCTTAAAAATAATAATAACAATCAATTTCAATTTAAGAAGAGGTAATTCCATGCGGTGGGCAGCACGCCTAAATATCAGTAAAAAGAGTATGCTCCAGCATGGAGAAGAAATTGCTTTAGAAAATTGCGACATTCCAATTAAATTCCGCCGTCACCCAAAAGCGCGCCGCTTAACTCTTCGCGTCAGCTCAACTGACCGCTCCGCAATTGTGACTGTGCCACCTTATTGTTCAGATAAAGAAACCATTTCTTTTCTGGAAAACCATCGCAATTGGTTATTCGAACAATTTGAAAAGCTACCCGAAGCCGCTCCCTTCAAACATGAAAGCATCATGCCATTAAGAGGTGTTGACCATAAGCTGATTTTTGCAGGCCAGTCCCGCGGTAAAGGCGTCATATGGATAGAAAACAACAATACGGACCAAGACAAAAAGGTAGATGCCTTACCTGAAGTTTGTGAAACCCAAACTCCTGAAACTCAAACAAACTCACTTCCAGAAATCCATATAAATGGCACAGAACATTTCGCCCCGCGCCGCTTAACAAGATGGCTGATCGATCAAGCAAGAAAAGACCTGCAAGAACGCTCTAAATGGCATAGTGAAAATCTAGGTCTTTCATACAACAAAATCATGATCAAGGATCAACGAAGCCGCTGGGGCTCCTGCTCTTCACGCGGTATTTTATCTTATTCATGGCGTTTAATCTTAGCCCCATCAGATGTACTAGATTATGTTGCCGCCCATGAAGTCGCTCACCTTGCTGAAATGAACCATGGACCAAATTTCTGGGCCCTCGTTGAGCAAACCTTGCCAACATACAAAACCCCAAAAGCCTGGCTCAGCGAAAACGGCTCAGACCTCCACCGCTACGGCGCGAAAAGCTAAGGGCTATAATTTAATATAAAGCAGAAGTAACGTCACTTCAGTGTCAAGACATGGCAGTTAAGCGGATGCAGTGTTGGCATCTGAAAGTCCAGAAAATCTGCCCGACGCACAAAATTAGCCCGAACAGAGCAAAACGAGTACGAAAGCAGATCGCAAAAACCAACCCCAACATACGAAGAAGGAGTAATGCTCTACTTAGAGCATTAGGACATGGCGAAGCACTTCGTGAATACCGGTGCTCAGTGCGGTTGCTTGTAGGCAATCTGAAGCAACACTAAAAGGTGCCGCCCAGCGGAGGGCCTGCCGCTACAGCGGCAGAATAGCCGTGAGAGAAAGCGCGGATGCAGTGTGGGCACCTGAAGCGCCAGAAAAAAATTTCTTCCCTTACCCTTCAATTTTTCCAAATCGAGCAATCCCAAGTGCCGTGTCACGAATTGACGCAAGCAAGGCAAGGCGGTTCAAACGAATATCAGCGTCCTCATCATTCACAATCACACCATCAAAAAAAGCATCAACAGGGCGGCGCAACTGGGCAAGCTCACCCATGGCTCCTTCAAAGTCTTCAGCATCAATTAATGAAGTCACTTGGCTAGAGACAGTACCAACAGCCTTTTGCAAAGCTTTTTCTTGCGCCATTTTCAAAAGCGCCTCATTCACATCACTAGCATATTTTGTTTTGTCTTTTTTCTCTTCAATACGCAAAATATTTTCAGCCCGTTTAATCCCGGCCAACAAGTTAACACCATCATCTGTCGCCAAAAACACCGACAAAGCCTCAACCCGTTTTACAATCATCACCAAGTCGTCCTGCCCACCTAATGAGAAAACAGCATCAATCAGATCATGCCGAGCACCTTGGTCACGCAAATAAACTTTCAAACGATCCGCAAAGAAAGAAAGAAGATCGTCAAGCAATTTCGGGTCATTAGAAAACTCAGACCGAGCTGACTGAAACACATCCTTTAATGGTAGCCTTAGGTTGTTCTCCAGAACAATACGAATGACACCAAGCGCAGCCCGTCGCAATGCAAACGGATCTTTTGATCCAGTTGGCTTTTCATCAATCGCCCAAAAGCCGGTGAGAATATCGATTTTCTCTGCCAATGCTACAGCCATAGACACAGGCTCTGTTGGTACTGCATCTGTTGGTCCTTGCGGTTTGTAATGCTCTTCAATAGCAGTTGCGATGGACGCATCTTTGCCCTCAGCCAAAGCCAAGTACCGCCCAGCAATCCCCTGCATATCCGGAGCTTCATAAACGGTCTCCGAAACCAAGTCAGCTTTCACATACTTAGCCGCCTCTTTAGAGAGCATCTCATCAGCCCCGATTTGTTTTGCAATCAGACCACTTAAACTCTCAAGCCGTTTCACTCGCTCACCAACAGTGCCAAGCTTTGCGTGAAAAACAATCTCGTCAAGTTTCGGCAACAATTCATCAAGCGGCCGCGCCAAATCATTATCCCAGAAGAATTTCGCATCAGAAAGACGGGCTCGAATAACCCGTTCATTCCCTGCAATAATCTGCTTACCATCATCTTTAGTCTCTAGGTTCGAAACCAGAGTGAATTTGTTCGCCAAGCTCTTCCCCTTGCGAACTGAAAAACATTTTTGATGACTTTTCAAAGTGCTGATAAGAACTTCACTTGGCACATCGAGAAACTCTTTATCAAAAGCTCCCATCATCACTACCGGCCACTCAACAAGTCCAGCCGCTTCAGCAAGTAATCCAGCATCCTCAACCAAAGTCAGCTTTTCAGTCTTCGCCAAGGCTTTCGCATCTTTCAAAATAAGCTCAGCGCGCTTTGCCCCATCCAAAACCACCTTATGCTCTTCAAGTTTTTGTCGGTAGTCAGCAAAATCATTTACAGAAAATTGTTCCGCCCCTAGAAAACGATGGCCTGATGTCACATTATCAGCCGCCACGCCATCAACAATAAATTTCAATGGCTTGCCACCCAAAACACAAAGGATCGAATGCAGCGGCCGCACCCAGCGCAACCGGCTTGTTCCCCAACGCATAGATTTCGGCCAAGGAAAATTGCGTACAACATTCATAACAACTTCAGAAATGATGTGTTCAGCAGAGCGCCCCTCACGATCAATCACAGCCACATAAAACTGACCCTTCTTATCATCATGGATTTCGCATTCTTCAAGAGTTAAGCCCGTGCTGCGCAAAAAACCTTCCAAAGCTTTTTCAGGCGCATCAACCCGTGGTCCCTTACGCTCTTCACGAACATCGGAAGATTTCTCCGGAATGCCATCAACAATCAAGCAGAGACGGCGCGGTGTTTCATAATGAGCAACATCACTAAAATCCAAACCCGCTTCTTTTAACCCCTGCGTCACCAATCGAGCTAAATCCTCGCCTGCCTTTTTTTGCATGCGGGAGGGAATTTCTTCAGAAAATAGTTCAAGCAATAGTTCAGACATAAGCCATCCAGAATAAATAAGTCAGTTCAAAATAAGAAGGAGGTTTTAAAATTTACATCAATTAAAATAGAGATTTTAAAACGGCCATTAAATTATCAAATCCAAAATAAAAAGAGAGCGGCGCAACCAAAAACAAAGTCACCAATAAAAGCATCCCCAAAAGAGGCCAAACGGTCTCAACAATCCAACCAAGCAAAAATGTAAAGGCCGCCAGAAGAAATGCAAATAAAAGCCCTAGAGGAATAACCAACCCAAGATGGGCGCTCGCAACAGGCCCATCAGCTGGACCATATAAATAAAGGCTGCCAACAATGAAAAGTCCAAGCAAACCACCTAGCAAAGTGCAAATTCCAGAAAACACACCAGGTTCCGGAATTTCATCTAGTACACCAACATGTTCTAAATCATCACTCATATTAGATCTCTTTTTCTTTGTTTAATGTTCTTTAAATGCACTAAGCCTAATCAAATATAAGCTGGAGAATAAAGTTTATTCTGCCTACTCAGCCTCAACGGGTTGAGCTCCACCAGCTTCTGTCTCCAACCAAGCCGTGCAGCAAGCTTTCGCCAAATCTCTTACTTGTAAAATATAAGATTGCCGCTCAGTCACAGAAATCACACCGCGGGCATCAAGCAAATTGAATAAATGGCTGGCTTTAATACATTGATCATAAGCTGGCAAGACACACCCATGCCCCCCATGAGACCCAGTTCCCTTACCCTGCTCAAGTAGGGCATTACACTCCGCTGCCGCATCTTTAAAATGCTGGAATAATTTATCAGTGTTGGCATATTCAAAGTTATGACGGGAATATTCTTGCTCAGCTTGCAAAAACACATCGCCATAGCTCACACGATTATCGCCTTCACCGCCATTAAAATTCAGATCATAAACATTATCAACGCCCTGACAATACATTGCCAAACGCTCTAAACCATAAGTAAGTTCACCCATAACCGGTGAGCAATCAAAACCGCCAACTTGCTGAAAATAAGTAAATTGGGAAACTTCCATACCATCACACCAAACTTCCCAGCCAAGTCCCCACGCCCCAAGTGTCGGGCTCTCCCAATCATCTTCGACAAAGCGAATGTCATGAGAGGACATATCAATGCCAATAGCCTCTAAGCTTTTTAAATAAAGATCTTGAATGTTTGGCGGTGATGGCTTTAACACAGCTTGAAATTGATAATAATGTTGCAAGCGGTTTGGGTTTTCACCATAACGACCATCTGTCGGCCGCCGTGAAGGCTGAACATAAGCTGCATTCCAGGGCTTAGGGCCAAGGGCGCGCAAAACAGTCGCGGGATGAAACGTACCTGCGCCAACCTCAACATCATAGGGTTGTAAAACTACACACCCTTGCTCAGCCCAGTACAGTTGTAATGTTAAAATCAAATCCTGAAAAGATTTGGTCGGTTGCAAAACGCGATCATTCATATTCAAAGCCATTAAAACCTATCGTCCCAGATAAAAAATCATTCATTCACCAAAAGGTTTTAACCGAACAAAGTTGGATAAGCTACTAAGATTTTAGCCTTAAACCTCAATCCACAATCAAATAAAACAACCAAACTGTTGCTCATTTGCTATTGGCCTTGGCCTTCAACCTCCCTATTCTGCATTAACTATGATTAAAATGAAAAGTTAGCGTGATTTTTTTTCAATGGCCCTCTCAACAAGACGGGAATAAAGCAAGCAAAAACAATGCATTAAAAAACAGACGCGCCAGCTTTCGTAATGAAAAATTGTTTAGTATAGTCGGGAATGTGAGTTATGTTATCTGGGTCTTTCAAAAATTATCACGTCCAATGCTTCACAGCCTTGCCTTCAAAATGGAAGGCCTCCCCGTTAAACGGCATAGAAACATACCAGAAAAAATCAATCCAGTTGCTTAAACGGACCGCTCTCTTTTCTCTTTTTTATCTCGCGTTTACCCTTTTAAGTTCATTTGAACTAGGGCTCGCCCCCTCAACAGCACACGCTCAAACCAATAAACCTGTCCAAAAATCAGTCATCATTGACCGAGCTTATTTTTTCAAACAATTTCGCAAACGCTTCTATCCCATTAAAGAAAAAGAGAAATACCTGATTGATCGCTATGAGCGCCTCTTTAATTATTGGGATAGTAAACCACAACTAACCGACCTGCGCTGGCTCGCTTATGTTCTCGCAACCACCTATCACGAAACTGGCCGCAGCATCAAAGCGGTTAGAGAATGTTTTGGTAAAACAGATCAAGCGTCAATCAATTGCGTAACAAGACTTTACCGTCGTGGCCGCATTAAGAGAAATTACGCCGCGATTGATAAGAAAACGGGTAAATCCTATTTTGGCCGCGGTCACGTCCAGCTCACCTGGGCTTTCAATTACAAACGTATGGGCAAAGAGCTTGGCATGAAAGACAAGGTCTACGTCAACCCAGACCTGGCCCTTCATCCCGACACATCCGTCGCTATCATGTCAGAGGGCATGATCAAAGGCCTCTTTACTGGCAAACGTTTATCTCAATATTTTAACGCTCGCACAACCAACTGGGGCGGTGCCCGTCGCATCATTAACGGGATGGATAAATACAAGCTCATCGGCGGATACGGCCGAAAATTCCACGCAACACTGCGTGTAATACCAGGCAAACCCAAAACCGATGGATCTACAGAGGATCCAAAAGTTGCAACATGTGATGGGGAAACCATCCCACAAAGTTGCTTGAACAAACTAAAAAGTGAGCTTGCTCTTCTAAACGGCAAATATGAAGATCAAAACAAAATCTATCTTGCCAATCTCTCTGATAATAAACTCCTGGCAGATAAAGTTAGAAATCTAACTTTAGAGCTCGAAATATTAAAATCAGATGCCCCAGATATTGCAGCCGAACTCGCAAGCCTTAAAAACGCACATCAAGATTTAGAAAACCGCTACAAAGACATCCAAACCCAGAACAAATCCAACGAAGATGAAAAATTCCGTCTTGCAGAACTGAATAGCAAATTACAAACCAAGCTGGATGATGCCATCGCAACAGGCTCAACCGGTACAGATGGGGGGCTCTTAAAAACACGATTAGAAGAGCTCGAAGCCAAACAAAAAACCTTAGAAACCAAACTCGCAGCTGTCTCAGAGAGCCAACAAAAATTAGCCAAACTGTCAGAAAGTCTCAGCAAAAAACAAAGTCTGCTAGAAGACAAAGAACAAGACATTGAAATCTCCAGATCAGCGCTTCAAACAAGAGAAAAACATCTACTTGAAGATCAAGATGCAATTGAAAAAGAAGAAAACCGCCTAACTGAAGCTAACCTGGATCTCAATCACAAAGAGGCACGGTTAAAACAATATGAAAAAGATCTAGCCGCAGAAAAAGCAAAACTTGAAGAATATTATTCCAAAAGCTGGTTTTCACGGGCGTGGGATAAAACCTCATCAATGTGGAGCGATGAAGAAAAATAGATGACGAGAAATAAGCGAATAAAATTAAGAGTTACAAGAGATATAAGCCAACGAGGTGACAAAAAATGAAACGTCTAGTATTGAAGTCTTTTAAATCAAATAAGCTATTAAAAAACCTAGCAACATCTCTAACAGCAGGACTTCTATTCGTTCTGTCTCAAAGCCCAGCCTTTGCTGATAGAAATTTCAGCAAGTTTGACATCGTCCTGAACAAATCAAGCGGTGCAGTTAATGTTGAAGGTTTAAAGACTAAAAACTACCTACAAGAACTAGCCAAAACCCGCTTTGTTTATCTTGATTTAAAAGTGCTTCTTGATGGCACAGACGAAGATGCTGTGCTGCAATCAACAGAAGAGGCTGACCGCCGCACAGCCGTAGATTGCCAAAAAGGGCGCTTCGGCCCGTTACCAATGGTTGAAGGCATGGAATATTTCCTAGCCACTTCTTATGAAGGCAAACGCGTCACAGCAACCTTCTACCCAGGCACAAGAGCTCAGCACACATTCAACGACGTAGCCTGCACATTTGACATCCGCATTAAAAAACGCGCTGTCTTCCACCTCAGAGGTTTCTTCGCAGTTGTCTCAAACACCTATGAAGAAGGCGTTGCCTTCCAACTCCGCCCAGTAGCCCCAACAGGCAAAGAAGTTGCAAAAGTTCTTAAATAATACACACAAGGATTAATAGTAAAGGTACCTATCGGATAAGTACCTTTGCTATAGAATACCGATAATTTCGCCTCACTTGCTCCAATAAAAAGATTGAAATTAATCAACCATTTCAATCACTTCAAATCAAAGTGAACAGATTTTTTTAAGAATACATATATAGTCCATTTGAAAATTATCTTTAGGTTAAAACTAACCAAAGGCAAGCCTTGCCTTTGGTTAGTTTTATAAAAATGAAAAGAAATTCATCAATGCGTCTATATATCTTTCTATTAAGTCTGCCATTTTTCTTAAGTGGATATTCAATTGCAAATGGCACAGAGCTAATAAAAATCAAAAACTCTTCATCAGCAACCGTAGCACAGCAAATCGCCCTCATAAAAAGAACTGCTACAAATTGGAAGTCAGCGTCCTGCACGCAAATCGACCAAGCCATGGCCTATTCATATGGCATTGGGTACATCTTAAAAAACGACAAGAAAAACAAAACAAAGAACGCTCAATTTGTAAAAACAATGGGTTCTTATTACGCCGTTTTTCAAAAAGTTTATAAAAGTAAATGCAACTCAACAGCTCCGATAACAAAGCAAGCAAAAATTACTTACCCTAAAATTGTTCAAGAGCTTGCAAAAAAGAAAAAACAACAAACAAAATAAAGGCATAAAAAAAGCATGGCTTCCTCAAGGAAAGCCATGCTCTTAATTTATATATTTGTAAAAAATGGCTTTAAAAAACTACAGCCCAAAACGAGACCAAAGCGCCCGCTCTTCAATGGATGAAATCAACTGGTTTGTCAGTTGAGCCGGTGTTGCACCAGTTAATTGCGCCATCACACCTTGAGGGGATGAACGTCCAAACAAACCTTTTTTCGCTTTTATAAGCTCAAGCTCAACCTCAGAGCCAAACAGCTCGCGCATTTTGGTGCGCACATCACTCAAGCCATCAATCAACCCAAGCTCAACCGCTTTAGTACCCGTCCAAAACTCACCAGTGAATAAATCATCTTCAGTTAATTTCTCACCGCGGCTTGTTGTAACCACTTCTTTGAAAGTCTTGTGTATGTCTTTTTGCAGCTCTTTCAAGCGGGCAATATCATCAGGGTTTTCCGGTTGAAATGAATCCAAAGTAAGCTTCTTTTCACCTGCCGTATAAACCCGTCGCTCAACGCCAAGTTTCTCAATCGCCTTATCAAAACCAAAGCCAGCCGCAATCACACCAATCGATCCGATAATCGAGCTTGGGTCCGCGTAAATTTCATCACCAGCACAAGCAATAAAATACCCACCAGAAGCCGCCACATCTTCTGTGAAAACATATATCTTCTTTTCATTCTCTTCAGCTAACGCGCGAAGACGTTTATAGATCAACATTGATTGAACCGGGCTACCACCTGGCGAGTTAATCACCACAGCAACAGCTTTTGCTTTCTTATCTTCAAAAGCGCGTTCAATCATATCTGCTGTATTAGCTAAGCTAATCCCAGGGTTCAAAGGAGTTGCCATGCCAATTGGGCCGGTAAACCGCAATACTGGAACAGTCGGCGTTTTAGAAAACAAACGCTTAAACCAGGATTTCTTTTTTTTCATTTTTTTCTCAGACATTGACGCCCCTTAATTTCAAATAATCTTAGCAAAGCCTAAGGCTTGTGCCAGATCAAAATAAATATGACCTCTACAAAAGAAGCTCTTGTTACAACTGATTTAAGTTAAATTTCAAAAATTGCAAGCTTGAGTATTAATTCGACTAAAATAAGCCAGCCAATGGCCCCTCTACAGCGCTCAAGCCTTCACATAAAGCTTTCACCTCAGGAACATAACCGCCAGTTTCATCATGCAAAACTAATCCTGGCAAAAGTTTCAACGGTGCTCTCGAGCCCTTAACCCCTTGAATAAGAACTCTATTCGCCGCACAACTTTCTTTTGAGTAAATCGGCAAGACCCGCAAGCCCCCAAAACGACCATTTAATAGTTTAAACAGGTCATCCAAACGTTCAGCTCTATGGATCATGGAAAACACTCCCTTTGGAGCAGCCATAGCGGTCATAAAACGAACCCAGTTTTCCAAATCGTCCACCAAAGCCCTCCGCGCACGAAGCCTTAAAGGATTGCTCGAGACCCGTGTTTCCCCTTCATTGTAAAAGGGCGGGTTAGCGATTACAAAATCATATGAATTCCTCTTTAAACCAAGAATTTCCAATTTTGTAATCGGGTCGCATAAGTCCCCTAAATGAATTTGAACACGGTCTTGCAAATCATTTCGTGAAATATTCTTGCGTGCTAAATCCACATTTTCTTGTTCAATTTCAATGCCCTCAACAACAGCAGTGTCATTGCGCTTAGCAACAGCCAAACTTACAACCCCAGCGCCACTGCCAGCCTCAAGCACTCTCATTGTCTCATGGTTTGGCCTAAAAGTTGGAACGGACGCTGCCAATAAAACCGCATCAATGCCAGAACGAAACCCAGATTTAGATTGATAAATCTTCAAAGCTCCGCCTAAAAATTCATCATCAGTGACATCATCACCCTCACTCGAAACGGAACTTTCTCTCAGTTCGTTACAAGCTTTATCAACACCAATCATTCTTTGAAACTGCCATTCATATCGTCATCCTGGGATTTATCAATTTCAGCCAGACAGTCTTCAAGCAAGGCCTTTGCTTGAATAAAACAATCATCATTCACCATTATCCGACGCGGTAAAATACCAACAGACCCTTCCATCAGGCTCATATTTTGATCTAAAAGCGTAAACTCAATCCCCTCTTGATATAAAAGATCTTGCGTAAAGCTCAGAAAAACAACGTCATTTGATGAAATAAGCTCTTTCATGGTGAAATTATGCCTTCTAGATAAGTTAATGAGTTACGGCTGAGTATAAAATACGCTATCAGACATTTCCAAAAACAGTTAGTTTAAGTATAAAGCTATATCCTACTAAAGTGCGTCTAAGCGCCGCAAATGCACTAAAACTATAACCTAATTTCGACCCTTTAGCCTATAATGAACTAATTTTTGTAAAAAATTGTCTCGAATGGATATTAAACAAAGAATTTGATCGAAAAAATCACATTATATTTGCCTTTTAAATTCCTCATATTATAAATTTCAAAGGCTATAGCGTTTCACACAAAAGTAGAAACCGGTTTTGGGATTGTGCGGTTGCTGTTAGGCAACTGAAACCAAAAACAAGGAACGCTAAACACTCTAAAGTACGACTTTAATAATAAATTTCGAAAGCAATTATGCGAACCAGAGTTGGGAGCTAAATTTGACCGCCCTAGATACTGTCAATAATCAGTATAAACCGACCCCTTCATTAGACACCCTGTTAAACAAAACAGCCGAAGATATGGGCCGAATTAACGAGTTAATATTAGCTGAAGCCCACTCTTCAGTGGATATGATTCCTAAATTAGCAAAGCACCTGATCGATTCAGGTGGCAAACGTATTCGCCCTATGCTCACCTGTGCCACAGCACGTCTCGTTGGCTATGAAGGCCTGGATCACATCCCTTTAGCAACATCAATTGAATTCCTGCATACAGCAACTCTCTTACATGACGACGTCGTAGATGAAAGTGACATGCGCCGTGGTAAAAAAGCCGCCCGCATACTTTGGGGCAATCAGGCCAGTGTTCTGGTTGGCGATTACTTACTTGGTCAAAGCTTCAAAATCATGGTGAGCGTTGGCTCTCTCGAAGCCTTAAAAATTCTATCAAACGCCTCAGCCATTATTGCTGAAGGCGAGGTCATGCAATTGGCAGTGACCAACAATCCAACAATTTCTGAAGCTGAATATATGTCAGTGATCAACTCTAAAACAGCAGCTTTATTCGTAGCAGCTGCTGAGCTTGGTGCTGTTGTTGGGAATAGACCAGAAGAAGAAAGACAAGCATTAAAAGATTTCGGAGAAAATCTGGGCATTGTCTTCCAACTTGTTGATGACGCCTTAGATTATCATGGTGAAGCAAGCAAGCTTGGCAAAGATGTCGGCGATGATTTCAGAGAAGGAAAAATCACCCTTCCTGTCATCTTAGCCTATCAACAGGGCACCAAAGAGGAACAAGACTTTTGGAAGCGCACCCTTGGTGAGGGCAACATTGAAGATCAAGATCTTGAAACCGCCATTCAATTAACAAACAAATACAAAACCATTGAAGAAACCATGAACCGCGCACGCAGCTTTGGAGAAAAAGCGAAAACATCTCTTAGCCACTTCCCCAATAATGATTGGAGTGAAGCTCTCCAGGATGTCATCGAGTTTTGTATTGAACGTGGAAATTAAAAAACTAAGTAAAACTAAGTTCCAAACGCTGACTTCCCCTAACAAGGGGAGGATATTATACGCAAAGACAAAAGTCTAAAGCATAGGATTTATGAACTACTAAACAAAGCTCACCTTTAATAACTAAAAACAGACCTATAATAAAAAAAATCGAAAATTTCCATCGACTTGTCATATTATACTCTTAACCATCCTCATAGATTAAAAAAGTAGATACGGAGTTTAGGAAAGCACGGTTACTTGCGACAGATGCTTAGGATCGATTTCTGGTGGGAAACCTGAAGGTCCACTAAAAAGCCATTCAATCTTCAATTATTTAATCATGAGTTTTTAAAGGAGGGCTGGGACAATGAATGACAGAGAAACTCCAAATTCAAACCACATGCGCCTGAAAAGCCCCCTAACACCAGCACTACTAAAGCACTTAAAACTAACACCGAAAACAACTGCTGAACATTTAGCATTAGAAGCTTTAATCACAGGCACACCCATTTGGTTAGGACCCGACCTCACGAATAGTCACCATTATGAATACGCCGCAATCCGGCCAAAATTTTACGAACAGGTCCTAATCCCAATCTTTGATAAGAGAAATGAAAACCAAGATATCAAGGCTTTATATGAATGGACCAACAAGAAGGGCCCTTTTACTCCCCGCGAATTGCAGTTAATTGAAAAAACAATAAGGCTTGCCACCTCAGTGACGTTTGCAAAACAAATGCGCCCTGAACTAAATCAAGCACACACGCACATTCGTGCTGAATTCCTAAGCGACCTGACACTAATCAAACAACTTACACCCAACTCTGAAGAAGAAGAAACGCCAATCAAAGGCATTCAGATTTCTGGCGCAACAATAACGGGACAACTAGACCTATCAAACAGCCGCAATTGTCGCCCCCTCACACTGAATTATTGCCAATTCGAAAAACCACTCAACTTAAATCATGCCCAACTTTCTCATCTAGATCTAAGCGGCAGCCTCTGCCCCGGATTGAGTTGTAATGGAGCGGTCATACATGGAGAAACACATTTAAAAAATGGGTTTGAAGCCAAAGGCACCGTTGATTTCGTTAATTCAAAACTCTACGGCACATTTAACGCATCCGGCGGTTCATTCCTTTCTAGCGGTATTGGCATTGAAAATAATGCTCTTTCCTTACAATTATCCCACATAAATAACAGTATAATTTTAAGTGACGGCTTTAAATCTGATGGGATCGTAAACCTACACGGCACCCAATGTGATTTAAATCTATATTGCCAGGGTGCCTACATGATCAATCAACAACAGGATCAAATGGGTTGTGCTCTTCTATGTGATAATACAACCATCAAAGGCAATGTTGATTTGGGAGGAAAATTCTCGGCCATTGGCGGCATTTGGTTCCGCGGAACAACCATAGGCGGCAACATAGAAGCTGAGCAAGGTTCTTTTCATAACTTCGCACCAGCCGGCCAGTCAGATGCAATCCTCGTCCAAAACAGTCACATCAATAATACAATCAACCTTCAACATGCCACCATGATTGGCCGCCTCACATTACAAAACTCTTTCATCAAAGGTGATGTAAACGGTAGCTATATTTCAATAAATAATAAAATCACAAATGGCACGGGAAAAGCCGTAAACATCAATCAATGCCAAATTGAAGGGTCAGTCCTTTTTGCTGAGTGCAGCATGAAAGGGAAAAACAGCATCAAAGATGTAACAATCAAAAGCACAATAGATTATTCATTTAGTGTGTTAGAAAACATTTCAAATGACAGGGTAAGCTCTGCTCTAAATATTGAAAATTCAACAATTGGCTATAATGTTCAACTGGCTTATGGTTTTTCAGCACGTGGTACTGTCTCAGCCAAACATATCAAAATTGGGGGAAATTTTATTTGTAATGGCGGACATTTTTATCGAAATTTCGACATTTCAGATTGTCAAATAACTGGCCAGCTTAGCCTCGATAATAAAAACGATCCGGAAAGTAAGTTTGATGGCCAGCTGACGATCACAAATACCAGCGCACATACTTTAATTGATGATTATCGCTCCTGGCCAAACGAACTCATTCAAAAAAACTTCACCTATGAACAGTTTGCAGAACAATCAAACACAACTGCAAGCAACCGTCTATTATGGTTAAACCGACAAGGGGACTTTTCCTATAAAGCTTATAGTCAAGCCATCAAAGCCCTAACCGAAACTGGCTATCAAGCCGAAGCAAAAACCATTGCTATTTCCCAAGCCAATAAAAATTATTGGCAAAGCCTCAATCAAATGGCCAAACAATCAAACCATTTAAAACGTGACCGCTCACCATATATGCAAAAACTAGTGTACTTTGCTCTATGGCCAATTTATGCACTCTGGTGGCTGGTGTATGGCGGCTGGATGGTCTTTGGGTACAGCACATCACGCATCCTTGTATCAAGTCTTTTTATGTTTTTAATTTGCGCAAATTTTTATCAAAAAGCTGTACCACAAGCTTTACTGATACCAAAATCACCTGCGATTGCATTAGGTGAATTATACAATAAATGTAACCCTGAATTAGGCGGTTCATGGACCAAATGCGATATTCCAGAACTGCCCTCATTCTCACCAACTCTTTATTCAGTTGATAATATGGTGCCAATGCTCAATTTTGAACAACAATCAAATTGGAGGCCACTGGAAAAAGATTTTTCATTAAATATACCCACACCATCTTGCTATGAATTCTCAAGTTCATGCGCACAAATAAAGTGGTTACCAGTAAACTTAGGAAATACATTTCTATCGAATGTTGTAATCGTTCAAACCACCTTCGGTTGGGCTGCCATCATCACCCTAATCCTAAACTTTGCACTTCTTAGAATAAGAAAAAGCCCCGTCTAACGAACAGGGCTTTTTAAAATACTTAAATCTATTTAAGAAAAATGACCTTAAGCAACTCTACGTACCTCAAGGCAATCTTGAATTTCTTCAAAAATTTTCTCTTCCGGGCAAGGTAAACAAATCACACCTCGTAGCTTAGAGAGTAATTCCTCTGTAAGGTCCGCATTCATGGCAATATTAGCGAGTTGAGGGACAACAAGAATGCAAGGGCCGGTATTCGGGTCATACTTCTCAAGTATGTCTTTAACTTCAAGGTCATCTGTCTTTGTCCAAAAACAAGTTATGTCAGCATTAAGAGAACCTTGTTTTTGTAAATACGCCGTACCACTTGTAATCACAGTTACATAATGACCAACTTGCTCAAGAAATTGTTGGAATTTCCATAAATTTTGATCACTCTCGCCAACAATCACAATCTCTCTTGGGTGTTCAGTACTAAATTTAGATGAGAGAGAAATTTGTTCTTTTATTGCTTGCTGCTTTAAAGATTCATATAGTTTAATTTGCTCTTTTTGCTTTTTAACAATCATACGCTTCGCTTGTCGCAAGCGCGTATCAACTTTAATAAGAAGCATCCCATAATCAATCGGCTTGGTCATGTAATCATCAGACCCAAGCTTCATACCTTCAAGAACATTGTCTCTATCCGCTAAAGCTGAGAGAAAAATAAAAGGAATTTCATCACATTCAGGATGTTTAGAACGTAACTGTTTTATAAGCTCATACCCATCCATAACAGGCATTGTAATATCACTGATAACCAAGTCTGGTTGCTCTGTAATAATTTTTTCTAAACCATCTTGACCATTCACAGCCTGAACAACAATGTGACCAGCTTCTTCAAGCTCTTCAACAATATCTGCACGTAAATAGTCTTCATCTTCAACACAAAGAATTTTAGCCATAACATAAAAGCCCTCTCCAAAAGACTAAAAGGTACGGACCAAAATCAGTTTTTATTTTTTTACTTATCAATCAATCCGTGAAGCGAAGAATACTCTAAATTTCGTAATTTTTATTTAATAAAAAAATAGCGACCCAATAAAAGGTCGCTATTTAAATAAAGTGTTTAAGAAAAGTTTAATTACTTAACTTCAGTTTTCTTTTCACAAGCCTTCTTTTCTTCGCTCCATGTCTCACCTTCTGGACATTCCTGTTTTTCAAAAACAATGCCCTTATCCAACTGAGAGCGATCTCCACCGGCAAAAGAAGCTGGTGCATAAAGGTTTAATGTCAAAAGTCCTAAAGCTGCGATTGTAAAAAATTTAGTCATAATTTTTAATCTCCCGATTAAGATCCACGACACCGTGTCGTGAAATTCAGGAACGATATAGAGCGCCAAAAATGACTAAATTTAGGAAAAAATAAGGTAAGCGTTGTTCAGTAAGCTGTTGAATTTAAATGTGAATATTGAGCAATATTTATTTTAAACCTGTAACATTATTTGAAAGTAATCACAAAAAAGCCACCCTTTATCTTTCAAAAAGGTGGCAAATAAAGAAACAAAGCCTTGAGCTATTCAGCACACAGACTTAAGGGCTCTTCTTTTCTAAAGATCATGTCCAAGCCATCCATAAGCTTCTGCCAAATCAAACATATTCGCTTGATTTAAAACGGGAACTTCTCTGTTTTTAGCGACGCTTATATCTGTATCAGTGGACATCTTTGCTAGAGCATTACCCGAAGCCACAATCATACTTCCCGTCACTGCACCAGTAATAACCGAGTTTTTTATAAAATCGCGACGTGTTGTTTTAATATTTGTCATAAAAAGATCTCCTTATCCAGAGCACAATCCGACCAGAGTGAAACAAGGATCGGAAAAATTGTGCTCGAAAACAAAATGCTAGAGCATTCATCCAATTAAATGTGAAAAAGATAATGCTCAAAGCCCATACCATATATATAAACTAAAACATTAATTGCAAGATGCAGATAATTGTTTTTATTTAATATTTGATAGTTTCAGCTTGAGATATTGGCGCATAAAGTAAATACCAAACAAAGGACCTAACGCCATCAAGCCTAATGTGGCAGGCCACCCAATTGCCCCCACTAAATACGGAGTTCCCTGCACTGTAATGATTGTCAAACCAAACCCAAGAGCTGTTTGCAAAGTTAAAATGCTCCCAGATTTGTCTGCTGGTGTGTGATCCGCCACCAACGCAGAGAATTGCGCTGAATCTGGAATGATGGATATGCCCCATATCAAAATAAAGAAAACAGTAATCCAAACAGGCCCACCAAAGCTCAAAGCCGTAGCAAGTGCAGAAACACTACTCACCCCCATGGCATAAATCGTTACTTGTGATTTACCTATTTTATCGGCAAACACCCCTGCAAAAACACAAGCTAACCCACCAAGAGCAATAGCTAAAAAGCTAACCAAGCTAGAAAGGCGAATGGCATCAGTCTCCGCCAAAGAAACTTGAAACGAAAGTGCAGCGAAAGTTGAAAGCCACGCCCACATCGCATAGAGCTCCCACATATGGCCCAAATAACCTAGAATTGGATAACGAATATATTTATTCGACCAACATAAAAAGATATCCGAGAATTGAAATTTTGTGGCTCTGCTATCATGTGGGCCTAGCTGACAAAATAAAACAAGCACACCAGCAATAAGCGAAAGGAAAGAAACAAGCTCAACTGCAAACCTCCAATCCATACCACCAACATAGGCTGCAAAATGAGGGAACGCAGACCCAACAGTTAAAGCCCCCACCATCAATCCAACTAAAAACCCTCGATCCTTTTGCCCCCAGCCAACGGCAATTTTCATCCCCACCGGATAAACACCCGCAAGACAAACACCTGTTAACCCTCGAGCAAAAATCGATACAGCGCTACCAAGTTCCAGAAATAATAATGAATAATTGAAGAAGGCTGCCAGAATGGCAGAAAGTGCAAAAACCTTTCGGGCATCAAAACGATCCGCGACCCCAAAAACGGCGATCAAAAGAGCACCAATCACAAAACCAATATTTACTGAACTAGATAATAAAGCCTGAATGAAAGAACTAAGCTCAACCTCCTTCATCATATCCGGCAAAACAGCACTTGATAAGAACCACAAACTCATCGCGAACAGTTCAGCAATAACAAGTAAACCTATCGATTTAGTCTTAGAAAAAGTCAGGGATCATATCCTTAAAGAAAGAAAATAAAAAATTTATACATACAAGAAATACAAAAACAGCCCGAAGAAACCAATTCATTTTAACTTGATTAAAAATACCATCCATAAATTTTAAGGTCTGGGCCCATAAACTAAAGTGCTTTTGATTTATATTTATATAATCGATATTATATATTTGCGCTCAAAAGGTGCCACATAAATAATACCCTAAAAGGGTAAAGGAGAGTGAGCATGCCAGCAAAAACCTTTATTAGAAAATACTCTCTCAAATCTAGAAAAATTCTGCTGCAAATTATACTTTTGACAACACTGGCGGCACCATTAACCGCTGGCAATTTAAACGCTAGCAATATTGATGATAACCGCTTACAAGCAGCAAAGGCAGATCAAAACAATTGGCTCACCTATGGGCGAGACTATACCAATCAGCGTTTTTCCCCTCTCACTGCAATTAACAAATCCAACATTAAAAACCTAAAACCAAAATGGATTTATGAAACCGGCATAAAGGCAACCTTTCAAACAAGCCCTATCATTGCTGACGGTGTAATGTATATTTCAACTCCCTTTGCCCATGTTGTCGCCCTTGAGGCTGGTACAGGTAAAGAAATTTGGCGCTATAAACACGTCCGTAAAGAAAAGCGCCTATGTTGCGGCCCGGCAAACCGAGGTGTTGCCATTGGCTATGGTCTGATATTTATTGCAGCCTTAGATGCCCGCCTCATCGCGCTTGATCAGAAAACAGGTGAAGTTGTTTGGGATGTTCCTTTGGCAGTCCGAGGCGATGAATTAACCGAAAACAAAGCTCAGTTGAAAAACGATAAACTACGGCCAAAAACCAAAGTAACAGGATCAACCGGAGTGGGCGCCAATATGGCTCCTCTTGTTTATGATGGTAAAGTATTTGTTGGCATAACAGGCGTCGGTTTTGGGCTTCATTTGGAGAGCGAACGTGAAGGCGCACCCATTGGCACCGTTTATGGGTTTGCCGGCAAATATGGCCGATCCGGTTTTATGGCAGCCTTTGACGCAAAAACTGGCAAACGCCTCTGGCAATTCAATAGCACCAAACCAAATTGGGAGGGCAGCTTTACTCAAAAAACTGCTTATGGCCATAAGCTACCAAGAGATATAGCTGCCGAAAAAATAGCAGCTAACAAATATAAAAATGCCTGGAAATATGGCGGCGGCTCAATCTGGCATGCCCCTGCTGTTGATATGGAACGAGGCTTGTTATTTTTCGGCATTGGAAATCCATCTCCACAAGCAGCTGGTGAAACCAGACCAGGAGACAATCTATACACCATGTCACTCGTCGCGGTAAAAGCCGATACTGGCAAGGTCGTTTGGCACTATCAGCAAGTGCCTCATGACATATGGGGGTATGATGTAGCAAGTCCACCAAGCCTCTTTGATGTCAAAATTGACGGTAAGACAATTCCAGCCGTTGGTCAGGCCAGTAAATTAGGCTGGTATTTTGTGCATGACAGAAAAGACGGAAAGTTATTATTCAAATCACCTCCATTGATCCCTCAAGAAAACCTCTTTAAGCGCCCAACTGAAAAAGGTATCCGTATTACACCAGGCCCTGGTGGCGGCACCAGCTGGTCTCCAGTATCTGTAGATGAACAAAGAGGCTTGGCCTTTGTAGCGTCCATGCACATGCCCTTCTTTTATGAACGTAAAAATATCCCGGCCACTAAAGACAAACCCGCGGTTCCCTATTATGTTTTCGCACCAACAGAAGAACCTCGTTTTGGCACCCTGTCAGCAGTTGATTTGAAAAACAAAGGTCAACTTGCCTGGCAGGTCAAAACAGAGCAGCCATTGGTCGGCGGCGTGCTTGCAACCAAATCTGGTCTTGTTTTTACAGGCGAGGGAAATGGCAACTTCAGTGCTTTTGATGCAGAGAACGGAAAGCGATTATGGACATTTAATTGCGGCCCAGGTGTAAACGCGCCGCCCATTACGTTTGCAATAGATGGCAAACAATACATCTCTGTGGCTGCTGGCGGGAGTAAAATTTGGGGCTTCCCAACAGGCGACAAGGTTTATGTCTTTGCCTTGGATGAATAAATTTTGTTGTCTTTCATCAATTAAACAACACGTTTACAAAGCAGTTTCATAGACCGAAAAAACAAATCAACTTGAATTCAACAGCTTGATAAAAATCAATATGCAAGAAGAAAAAGCGATCTAACCTCAATAATTGCGAATGTAAAAACGATGTGGAAATTGTAATGTCAAACATCCTAATTATTCAGGGACATCCAGATACTCAAGAAAACCATTTATGTCATGAATTAATCTCATCCTATATTAGCGGAGCCGAGATAGCAGACCATTCAATAAAACTCTACAATATAGCCTCAATTGAGTTTCCCCTATTAAGGTCAAAAGAGGATTGGGAAAAAGGAAAAGAAGGAACACCAGAAAACCTAAAAGAAATTCAAGAAGCACTAATAGAAAGTGATCATATCGTCATCATCTATCCACTCTGGTTAGGGACCATGCCAGCGCTCTTAAAAGGTTTTCTAGAGCAATTACTAAGACCTGGTGTGGCCATCACTTATAAAAAAGGATACCCACAAGGCCTTTTAGAAAATAAATCCGCACACATCATCATAACAATGGGTATGCCTGCTCTTGTTTATCGTTTTTTTTTCTTTTCTCACAGTCTAAGAAATTTAAAAAGAAACATACTCAACCTGGTTGGTATTAAAAATATCAAATGCACAATAATAGGCTCTGTAGAAAATACCGACAAAATTAAACAAGCAAAATGGTTTGAGAAAATGAAAAAACACGGAAAGAATGCAAAATAAAAAAAGCCAATGAACTAAACCATTGGCCTCTTTAAGTTTGATACGATCATTCTTCTTTATGTTGGCTTAACAACCATTTACGAAATTTTCTCGAATAAAGACCAATCATATCGGCATATTTTTTGTCAGATTCTTTCCCAAATGAATGGACCACCATCCAATTTCCACCATCAAAATCAGCTTGATTAACAAGAACCTTTTTAGAATCTACAATCTTTTGGTTGCTAGCAATATCTAAGATAGTCACTGTCGTATTCAGCATAGGGTGAAAACCAACTAAATCCCCACCCAAATTTGGAAGAAAATATTTAGTGACGACAATATGAACCTTAACTTTTCTAGGTCCGTTAATATCCCGAGTTTGCTCTCGAACAGCAGTCTTCAATTGCTGCGTAACAGTTTGACTATTTACCTTATAGCCAATGAGAGCAGAATTCTGAATTTGGCTTTGTACATGAATGCTTTGAACACCAAGTCTCTGAACCACATTTGTCGGTAAATTACTATTTTTTGCAACACATCCAGTTAGAAATAAAAACGATTGTATTATTAGTATAATTCTCATTTACACGCCCCAATTTTAGAATAACTACTAACTAAACAACAAAAAGAACCTTTTTCTTAATAATTAACAAAATCTATACATTAAAGAAATAAAGAACTAGACTAAAGTAGACATTGAATTGAAGTAAGTATAAAAAACCACACAAAAAAACGCCCCCAGCAAAGCTGAGGGCGTTTTTAATAATTTTATTTGAAAATCGATCAGAGAGGACTTGATAGATAATGTGCGATTGCTTTGTGAGCAACTAAAGCACAACTTAAAAACATCCTGTGTAGTTTATATGCCTGGCAACGACCTACTCTCCCGCGTCTTAAGACGAAGTACCATCGGCGCTGGAGCATTTCACGGTCGAGTTCGAGATGGGATCGAGTGTAGGCGCTCCGCCATAATCACCAGGCAAATAAACCACACAGGCTGCCTGAACTATATTATTTGATCAATCAATAATTGATAACTTTGGTATTTTAGTAATTTTGTTAGTGCCTGATTTAATCAGTTTTAGTTATTGGCATACAACTAAAATGCACTTGGGTATTGTTGGTGCTTGCTAACAAACCATTTCACCGGTTTTATTAGATGCTTATAAGCATTGCTAAATGAGAGCAATCAAGCCTATCGAGCTATTAGTACTGGTCAGCTTCATGCATTACTGCGCTTCCACATCCAGCCTATCAACGTGGTGGTCTTCCACGACTCTCAAGGGAGATCTTGTTTCGAGGGGGGCTTCCCGCTTAGATGCCTTCAGCGGTTATCCCTTCCGTACGTAGCTACCCTGCTATGCTACTGGCGTAACAACAGGTCCACCAGAGGTACGTCCACCCCGGTCCTCTCGTACTAGGGGCAGCTCCTCTCAAATCTCCTACACCCACGGCAGATAGGGACCGAACTGTCTCACGACGTTCTAAACCCAGCTCACGTACCGCTTTAATTGGCGAACAGCCAAACCCTTGGGAC